>NZ_KB905845.1 GCF_000381065.1 Propionispira raffinosivorans DSM 20765
ATATCCAACCAATATCTTTTTTCAGTTCTCCATAAATTTCCATCCGACGATATTTAGGCGCAAAAACAATATGATATTGACATCTCCACTTAGTATGTTCTAAACTTTGTATATCTTTATCTTGCATGATAAAGACCTCCCTGTTATTTTTTATGCGGTTGGCTAGACCTGCATTTATTGTAACAGGGATTTTTTTTCGACTAAAGTCAAAACCGTCGATTCCGCCGGCTAAGCCGGTGGTTTATTTCGAACAGTTAAATAAAATCAAAAAATACGGCTGGGAGACTTAAATCTCCCAGCCGTATTTTTTTATAGATTTCTCAACATACTCAAAACATTTTCGAGATAATCCACTTTCCCATATGTAAAGACTTCACCAGAACGCCTTATTTTTATCTCAATCGAATCTTCTTCAACAGATTTTGGTCCAACTGTAATGCGAATTGGATAACCAATAAGATCCGCATCTTTAAACTTTACACCAGCACGTTCTTTGCGATCATCCAAAACAACTTCCACTTTTGCCGCCTGAAGTTCTTGATATAAAGTTTCGGCAATACTAAACTGTTCCGTATTTTTTGCATTAACAGGTACAACTACCACTTGATATGGGGCAATCGCAGCTGGCCATACAATACCATACTCATCATTGTTCTGTTCGATCGCTGCAGCCATAGTACGACTTACACCGATACCATAACAGCCCATAACGAGGGGTTTTTCGCGACCATTTTCATCAAGGAATGTAGCTTTTAATGATTCACTATACTTCGTACCGAGTTTAAAAACCTGCCCGGCTTCTATGCCACGAGTCATTTTAACAGCTGCACCACAATGCGGACATGGGTCGCCTTCGCACATCAAACGAAGGTCAGTGACCAAACAGTCTGTAAAATCACGTTTTGGATTCATATTACAATAATGTTTATCAATTTGATTGGCTCCGCCAATGGCATTTGTCATTTCCATAACAGATAAATCAACAACAACTTTCGCATCTTTTGTAAGACCGATCGGGCTCATAAAACCAGGAACGCCGCCTACAGCCTTAATTGCTGTTTCATCGGCCATGCGAAGAGTCACGGCTCCCACTGCATTTTGAAGCTTAACATCATTAACATCATGATCGCCACGTACAAAAGCCAAAATCACTTCATCTTTTTCATTTTGAAATGCCACAGCCTTAATGCTTTGCGTGCTGTCCATCCCCATAAAGTTTGTCACAGCTTCAATCGTTTTCATGTCTGGCGTATCAACCAATTTCAAAGGAAGCTCCGCTGCGATATTTTCCTGCACACTAGCTTTTAATTCGGCTTTTTCCACATTCGCCGCATAATCACATTTCGAGCAATAAACAATTTCCGATTCACCTGAATCTGCAAGTACTGTAAATTCGTGGGTAAATCCACCACCGATAGATCCACCATCTGCTTCGACTGGTCGAAAAATCAACCCACAACGCGTAAAGATATTAGTATAGGCGTCATACATTTTTTTATAAGAAACATCTAACCCTGCTTCATCTTTATCAAAAGAATATAAGTCTTTCATAATAAATTCGCGCCCACGCATAAGTCCAAAGCGAGGCCGGATTTCATCACGATATTTATTTTGAATTTGATAGAGCATGAGTGGCAATTGACGATAAGAACGCACTTCATTTCGAATCAAAGACGTAATCATTTCTTCATGTGTTGGTCCAAGACAAAAACTGCGATCATGCCGATCTTTCAAACGAAACATTTCTTCACCAAAAATATCCCAACGCCCTGTTTCATGCCATAATTCAGCTGGTTGAATTATGGGCATCGACAGTTCCTGTCCACCAGCAACATCCATTTCTTCTCTGATAATCGTTTCAATTTTTCTAAGCACTCGCCAAGCAAGTGGCAAATAAGTATATACACCACCAGCTGCTTTTCGAATCATACCCGCCCTGAGCAAAAGCTGATGACTCATTACTTCCGCTTCAGCCGGCGTTTCGCGCAGCGTCGGCGCATAAAGTTGTGTTGTACGCATTAATTCTTGTCCTCCCCTAAAATGTCATCAATCTCTTTAAATAATTCTTCGACCAAAATAGCTTCTGGTACCTTACGAAGAATCTGCCCTTTTCTGAAAACAAGCCCTTCGCCTTTGCCTCCAGCAATGCCAACATCAGCATCACGAGCTTCGCCAGGGCCATTGACCACACAGCCCATAACAGCCACCTGAATAGGACGCTTGACATCACTGAGTTTTTTTTCAACCTGATTCGCAATTTCAGCTAAATTAATATTGCAACGTCCACAAGTCGGACACGAAATCAACGTTGGACCATATTCTTTCAACCCCAGTGATTTCAATATTTCATTCGCAACCTTAACTTCAACAACAGGGTCCCCCGTAAGTGAAATACGGAAAGTATCTCCTATGCCTTGTGTTAAAAGCGAACCAATTCCTACAGCTGATTTAATGACGCCGCTCTTTACTGTTCCTGCCTCCGTAATGCCCAAATGCAAAGGATAATCCACCGTTTGTGACATTAATTGATAGGCTGCAATCGTAAGTGGTACATCATGCGCTTTTAAAGAAATCTTCATATCATAAAAATCAAGTTTTTCCAATATACGTACATGCTGCATCGCGCTTTCCACCATTGCCTCTGGCGTAGCATGCCCATATTTTTCCAATAAAACCTTGTCAAGCGATCCTGCATTGACCCCAATACGGATTGGAATATGATGCTGCTTTGCTGCTTGTACAACAATCTTAACCTTCGTTTCATCACCGATGTTCCCAGGATTTAACCGTAATCCATCGATTCCTTGCTCTATAGCTTCCATTGCTAACCGATAATCAAAATGAATATCTGCCACAAGTGGTATATTTACCGCATTTTTAATATTTGCCAAATTTTTAGCTGCATCCATATCAGGAACTGCCAGCCGAACAATATCACACCCAGCAGCTTGCAAACTTTGGATCTGGGCTACGGTCGCCAAGGTGTCTGTCGTTTTTGTATTCGTCATCGACTGCACAGCGATTGGTGCACCCGCACCAATCTGTACGGAACCAATCTTAATTGCCCGTGTTTTTTTTCGTTCCATCTATTTATTCCCCACAATCAAATGCAAATTTCCCTATCCCTATCGAGTAATATCATTCAACGTTGCAAAAATCATCAAAGCCATTAATAAGGCAAACCCAATGATTTGGGCATACTGGATAGCTTTCGGCTGCAAGGGTTTACCACGCACGGCCTCTATCAGTAACGTAATAAAATGACCACCATCAAGAGCTGGAATTGGAAAAAGATTAATAATCCCCAAATTTATGCTTAAAAAAGCTGCAAATTGCAAAAGTGGAACAAAACCAATTTGTGCAACTTCACCTGCCATTTGTGCAACGCCAAGTGGTCCTGCTAAATCAGCCGCCGTCTTTCCCATAATGATCGAACCAAGTGTTTCAATCATTTTGTAAGTCACAAATCCAGTATTCTTAACAGCTAATACACCTGCTTCAAAAAATCCTGGCTGATATGTCGTAACTGAAGAAACAACACCGATCATAGCCCGTTTTGCAGTATCATCATATTCAGGAATTAAACTTGTTGCCAATTGATTTTCATCACGCTTAAAATCTATCTTTAAAACTTTTCCATCACTTACTTGCACGATCTCAACAAATTGCTGCCACGAATCTATAGCCTGATCATCAATTTTTAAAATACGATCACCCTGCTTAAGTCCAGCCTCTGCCGCTGGCTTATGTGCCATCACTTCACCTAATGTTGGATCAACGGATGGTGTATGAATTCCAGAAAAAAAATATATGCCAAAAAATAAAAGAATTGGCAAAATGAAATTCATTACAGATCCAGCCAATATTACAATCATTCTAGCCCAAACAGGTTTACTCGAATAAGAACGTTCATCAGGCTCGTCTTCTGGGTCCATACCAGCAATTTTATTAAATCCTCCTAGAGGAAAAACTCTAAGAGAATAACTTGTTTCACCATATTTTATGCCGACTAATTTCGGACCAAACCCAATTGCAAATTCATCTACACGCATACCAGTCATTTTTGCTGTAATAAAATGACCTAATTCATGAAATAAAACCAACAACCCAAAAACGAAAACTGCTGAAACAATTGTAAGCAGCATCTGCTCACCTCCACACTTTGTATTTTTTACTTACTAAATAAATCAGCTGCATAGGATCGAGCCCAGCTATCATTTTCATACAAGTCTTGTAATGTCGGATTCATTTTCACATGATGCGCCGTCATTGTTTTTTCAATTATATCATAAATCTGCAGAAAAGATATTGATTCCTTTAAAAATGCATCGACAGCAATTTCATTGGCAGCGTTAAATGCACACGGCATCGTTCCACCAATCCGACCAGCTTCATAAGCCATTTTCAATCCCAAAAATGTATCCATATCCGGTTTTGAAAAAGTTAAGTCCTTACAGTTCCAAAAATCGAGTTTAGGGAAGGTTGCGTCAATTCGCTGCGGATATGTCAAAGCATACTGAATAGGAAGTCTCATATCGGTTGATCCGAGCTGTGCCATAACAGTACCATCGATGTATTCAACCATTGAATGAACAATACTCTGCGGATGAACAACAACTTTGATTTGATTATAGTCAACACCATAAAGCCATTTTGCCTCAATCACTTCAAGTCCCTTATTGACAAGGGATGCTGAATCAATACTGATTTTCTTCCCCATAGACCATGTGGGATGGTTAAGACAGTCTTTTATTGAAACTGCCGCTAACTCCTTGCGTGTTTTACCACGAAATGGTCCTCCTGATGCTGTCAGTAGGATTTTATGAACCTGACGTCTATCCTCACCTTGCAAACATTGAAATATTGCACAGTGCTCACTGTCGACTGGTAAGATGGATACGCCCTTTTCTTTAGCAAGTTTCATTACCAGTTCACCAGCAACAACTAGTGTTTCCTTATTGGCTAAAGCAATATCTTTTCCAGCCTCAATAGCTGCAATCGTTGGTTCTAGTCCAGCAAAACCGACCATCGATGTAACGACGGTCTCCACGACTTCATAGGTTGCTGCCTCTAGCAGCCCCTCCTGCCCAGCCAAAATTTTTGTTTTTCCGACAAAACGTTTTTGCAAGCGTTTTGCTGCTTCCAGATCAACCAGCACGGCAAGTTCCGGTTCAAATTCTTTAATTTGTTGTTCAAGTAGTTGATCATTCGTATTTGCCGCTAATGTCATAACTTGAAACTTGTCACGGTTAGCTGCAACCACAGCAAGCGTTTGTGTACCAATAGATCCTGTTGACCCTAATATTGCTATTTTTTTCATTACGGATGCCCCTTAAAAAATCTTAAAGATTTGTACATAATAATAAACAAATGGAACTGTAAACATTATACTATCAAACCGATCTAATACGCCACCATGCCCTGGTAATATTTGTCCAGAATCTTTAATACCAGTGAACCGTTTAAAAGACGATTCTACCAAGTCGCCAACTGTAGCAACCAATGCAATCAAAACACCTAAGATCGCCATATGAATAAGTGAAAAATTAAACAACATGCCAAGCCCCATTAATGATAAAGATGTCCCTAAAACACCCCCAATAAAGCCTTCCACAGTTTTTCCGGGGCTGATCTGCGGACACAATTTTGTTTTTCCAAAAAGTGACCCCGCAAAAAAAGCAAACGTATCACTTGCCCACGTGCCAATAAATGCCAACCATATGAAAGAGCAACCTAATGATACATTCCCTAATGTACTATGTACGAAAACTTCCGAACCCGTAAAACGCAATAAGATTAAGTGTGAAAAAGATAAAGCAACATAACAAATTCCAGCAATGGAAATACAAGCCTCCTGTATCGTAAATTTGTCATGGTATAAAACAGCTTTACTTAAAATGAGCAAGGTAGCAAACATTATTACTGCCAATAATTCATCCGAATTCCCCTGCCAGGCACAGGCAAGCGTAAAGAAAACCGCCGCCATACCACCAAAATAAGTAAGTTTCATTCCCATATAGGAAAATGCCCGATAATATTCATGCCAAGCAGTCAATGCTAAAATCACAATAGCTGCACTAAAAACCCAATCACCAAAATTTATCACATACACGGCCATAATCATGCCAATGAGTCCGGTAATGATTCTTTTAACTAACAATACTCCACCTACTATGCTATATTATTTTTCTGACAAACCGCCAAATCTTCGATCACGATTCTGAAAATCAAGCACGGCTTGAAAAAAACAGTCTGGTGTAAAATCTGGCCAATTGACCTTTGTAAACCAAAACTCAGCATAAGCGGCCTGCCATAACAAAAAATTGCTCATTCGCAAGTCACCGCTGGTGCGAATCACTAAGTCAACAGGTACCTGTCCACCCGTATATAAATTATCATCAATTATTTCTTCTGTAATCTCAGTTATAGGTAACTTCTGATCAAGCACTTTTTGCGCTATTATTTTAACAGAACGCGTAATTTCATCGCGGCTGCCATAATTGACAGCAACATTAAATTGAACTCCTGTATTCGACTTGGTACGTGTCTGAGCATTTTCAATCTGATCATACAATGTAGTAGGTAATTCATCAAGTCTCCCCAAAAATTGTATTTTTACATTATCTTCATCCATTTCATTAATTTCGCGTTCTAGGTATTCCGCGAATAACGCCATTAAAAAATCAACTTCTTTATGAGGTCTCTTCCAGTTTTCTGTAGAAAAAGCATATACTGTTAGAACCTTCACATTCAACTTAATGGCCGCCTTCAAAATTTTTTTCAAAGTATCCACACCAGCTTTATGACCAAATGTACGCATGAGACCTTTATTTTGAGCCCATCTGCCATTTCCATCCATGATAATCGCTATATGAGCTGGTAGCCGCTTCTGATCAATTTGGTCATATAAATCTGTTGAAGTTTCTTTTTTTACGGTACCAAATATTTTTTTCCACATAACGTACCTCCAATTATAAAATATAAGAAACAAACCCCCTCTTCTAGCAAGAGGGGGCTTAAATCAAGGAGCTGAAATAGCACCTACCGGGCACACTGCTGCGCAAGCACCACATTCAACACAATCATCAGCTGAAATCTCATAACGAGAATCGCCTTCAGAAATAGCACCCACTGGACATGTTCCAGCACAAGAGCCACAAGAAATACATTCTTCACTTATTGTGTAAGCCATATTAAGACACCTCCTTTCGCATTTTTGCTGCAACAATAAACTGCCATGAGCCGTCTTCGAGTTCTTTTTGACGAACTACATACAAATTATCTTCATCAACCTTGAAAAAATCACGCGTAGGAAGTGTATTTTCAACTGTATATTGACAGTTTGCAGCTATTAATTCATTTTTTACAACCTCAAATCGGCGTCCCACAGCATTCATTTGGTTATACTTCCATGATTTCTGTTTCTTTAGCTGCACGTATTCGATCAATATCTTTAATGTATTGGTCTACCAATTTCTGCATATCTTCTTGAGCTTTTTTATTTTCATCTTCCGTGATTTCCTTGCTTTTTTCTAATTTTTTAATGGCTTCATTTGCATCACGGCGAATATTGCGAATAGCTATCTTAGCATCTTCGGCTTTTTTATTGACAGACTTCACTAAGTCTGCACGTCTTTCCTGTGTTAATTGCGGAATTGACAGGCGAATTGCCGTACCATCACTATTTGGATTAAGACCAAGATCCGACTTCATAATAGCCTTTTCGATATCATGCAGCAATGCTTTTTCCCACGGTTGAATCACAATCATTCTAGGCTCTGGTACGGACACATTAGCCACCTGATTTACTGGTGTAGGTGTACCATAATAATCAACCATAACACGATCCAATAACGCTGGTGTAGCACGTCCAGCACGAAGCGAACTATATTCACGCTTCAATGACTCCATCGACTTAGTCATACGATCAGTATGAGAAGCAAAAATTTCTTTTACCATTATGCTTTACCTCCTACTGTAGTACCAATATTCTCACCAAGTGCTACTTTTAAAATGTTTTTATGATCATCAATATTAAATACAACAATTGGTATATGGTTATCCATACATAAACTAGTTGCTGTTGAATCCATCACAGCAAGTCCACGCTGCAACACTTCAATATACTCCAAAGTATCAAATTTCTTCGCATCTGGATTATGATTTGGATCTGAATCATAAACTCCATCCGTATTTTTTTTCGCCATTAAAATTACATCAGCTTCGATTTCAGCGGCACGAAGAGCAGCTGTAGTATCTGTTGAAAAATATGGATTACCCGTTCCAGCTCCAAAAATAACAACTCTGCCTTTTTCCAAATGGCGAATTGCCTTACGTCTGATATAAGGTTCTGCAACCTGTCTCATTTCAATAGCACTTTGCACTCTGGTATCAACATTCAGTTTTTCTAAGGCATCCTGCAATGCCAGTGCATTCATAACCGTTGCAAGCATTCCCATATAATCAGCCGTAGCACGATCCATACCATTTGAGCTTCCAGCAAGACCACGCCAAATATTGCCACCGCCAACCACTGCTGCAACATCAATATTTTGCGCTCTAACAGCTTTTATTTGTAATGCAATTGATTCAACCACTGCTGGATTAATACCAAATCCTTGATCGCCGGCGAGAGACTCCCCACTTAATTTCAAAACCACACGTTTATACTTCGCTGTTTCCAAAGACAAAACCTCCATCCAGACTATGTACTACTTTGCTATAGTTCGACAAGAACATCAATATTCCTGTCATTATATATTTTTAAAAAAGAGAACACAAAGTGTTCTCTCTATTATTTAGCTGCAGCCATTACTTCGGCAGCAAAATCATCTGCTTTTTTCTCAATACCTTCGCCTAATTGATATCTGACGAATCTTCTAATGGAGATGTTTTCACCAACTTTAGCAATTTTAGCATTTACTAAAGCACTAATCGTCTGATCAGGGTCTTTAATAAAGCCTTGTTCCATTAAGCAAACTTCTTTATAATATTTTTCAATACGACCTTCAACCATTTTTTCAACGATTTTTTCTGGTTTACCTTCGTTCAACGCCTGTTCCCTTAACACAACACGTTCATGTTCGATATTGGCTTGATCAACTTCTTCACGACGAATGCAAAGTGGATTTGCCGCTGCAATCTGCATAGCAATATCACGCGCAAAGTCTTTAAATTCATCTGTGTTCGCGACAAAGTCAGTTTCACAATTGATTTCAACAAGAACACCAATTCTTCCACCAGCATGAATATACGAAATAACCGTACCTTCAGCTGCGACACGACTTGCCTTTTTAGCCGCCGCTGCTAACCCTTTTTCACGTAAGAAATCAACTGCTTTATCTCTATCACCATCGGTTTGAGTCAACGCTTTTTTACAATCCATCATACCTGCGCCAGTAAGTTCACGCAGCTCTTTTACCATTGCAGCTGTAATATTTGCCATATGAATCCTCCTATTGACTAAAGGAATGGTAAGGGAAAAAGATCCCTTACCATTCTTTACTTATTTAAAATTATCCAATAAATTATAATTTATTCAGCAGTTTTTTCTGCGATAGCTTTTTCTGCTTCTTCTGCTTCGCCAGCTTCACCTTGACGACCTTCAATAACTGCATCAGCCATTCTAGCCGTAAGAAGTTTCACTGCACGAATTGCATCATCATTACCAGGAATTACATAATCGATTTCATCAGGATCACAATTTGTATCCACGATGCCAACAATTGGAATACCTAATTTTTTAGCTTCTGCTACAGCAATTCTTTCTTTACGTGGATCTACGATAAACAAAGCTCCAGGAAGCTTGCTCATAGTTTTGATACCACCCAAAAACTTCTGTAATTTTTCCATTTCATGACGAAGAGCCAAAACTTCTTTTTTCGTCAAAACTTCAAATGTACCGTCTTCTTCCATTGCTTCCAATTGTTTCAAACGAGTAATACGTTTTTGGATTGTCTGGAAGTTTGTGAGCATTCCGCCCAACCATCTTTCATTAACAAAATACATATCAGCTTTGAGAGCTTCGTCTTTTACAGCTTCTTGCGCCTGTTTTTTCGTACCTACGAAAAGAACAGTTTCGCCTGCTTCAGCGACAGAACGAAGAAAATTATAAGCTTCATCCACTTTTTTAACTGTTTTCTGTAAATCGATAATATAGATACCATTACGTTCTGTAAAGATATACGGAGCCATCTTAGGGTTCCATCTTCTTGTCTGATGTCCGAAATGGACACCTGCTTCCAATAATTGTTTCATTGAAATAACTGCCATATTGGTGCACCTCCTGTTTTTTATTCCTCCGCATTTCTCATCGTTTGTTTTCACCATAATAGGCACAGTACAAACATCCAAACGCGTGCGTTTTTTACACCGTTTTAAATTATATCATACTTGTTTTATGATTACAATGATTTTTTAAGTGGCCATTCGATTAGATCTGCTATTGCTCCTGATCGATAAAAAATAAAGATTAAAATAGAACCCAAATTCATACAACAAAATAAGCCGCACAAATGCATCCACAATTTGAAACGGCTAAGCAATACTATGTAATATTTTTCTATAGTTAGACTTTTTTTTGCAATTTATACATTTCTCTAATCAAATTAATTGCACCTTTACCAATTCCAGTTTTTTTTGCAATCAATTCAATCGACTCACCCTGTTCCAGCATTTCAAATACTATTTTATTTGTTTTAGAAACTTTCAATTTAACTTGTTTAGGAAAGACTTCTTGTACCGAATCTTCTGCAATCGTTTCACCATCGCGTGTGCTTTCTTGCAAAACTTCTTCAAAACTCTTCGTTTGATTTTCTATCGGCTGTGTAGCTGTCATGTTTTGCTGAGAGTCCAAGACCTTGAGTTTTTGATCCAATTGAATTATTTTATCATCCGCTGCCTGAATCAAAAACTCCAAACGATCAATTTGACTGCCAATTCGCTCAATAATTTGATCAGCAGTCTCTTCAAACTGTTGCTGCATCTGAGTCGCGGCCGTCCCAAAATCATTTTTTTCTAATTGTTTATTAAAAAACTGACGACGAATAATAACGACAATCATCACACCGATGATAATCAAAAAACCTATCCATTCTGTAAACATAGTACACCTCTGTTAAATCTAAGACTATTACAATTTTATATCAATTTTGCGACCACGAAATGTGTCGATTGCTAAGGGAATATTTTCCTCGTCTTCCGCTGAGTCACTGAGGGTTTTTGCTTGTTTTTGGCTATTTTGTCCTTGTCTTTTTTGATGTTCTTCGTCTTCTTTAATTTTGCCGCCTTCAGCTTTGTCGCGTGATTGAACCTGCATTTGTTTTAAATTTGCTTCCTGCTTTGTTTGCAACATTCCCATGTCCTGCTGCACACCTTCCTGACGATCCCTATTATGCTGAATTTGGGCAGCATCTGTTGTTTTTGGAACAACAATTTGTAAATTCATCGGCGTGATATTCATTTTTTTCACCATCCAAAAAATTTAATTTTTAAAATCAATAAGCACCGGTCTTAATCGTCGCATCTTCTTCATCTACATAAAACACGCAGTGCTGGGCTTCGTTTTGAATATTTTTCACCAAAGATCCCATGACCAGTTTTGCCCCAGGATAAATTTTATCCAAAATCCTGATTTTTCCGCTTTTCATAACTTCAAAAGCATTTTGCATCGTAACAAGTTCCTCTTCGTACCGCTGCAATTTTCCTGCCAAAGGAAATTGTGACTGAATCAATTGTGCCAATTTTTCTTTTTTATCTTGTGACAATTTACTCTTATCGACTTGCTGCATAACAGCTAGAGCTTTTTGCACTTTATCCAGTTGTTTTTTTGTATTGCTTATATCTATTTTAACTTTTTGGTATTTCTCCCTTAGCATAGGGTTCACACCGACTTCTAATTTGGTGGCAGTATTCATAGGATTCCCTACACATTTTGCCCTAATTTCTTCACCAGCAGCAATAGAACCGCCATTAATCAGGCCCCGATGCTCTTCTACAAAAATTTTTCCACCAGCACTTAGGTTTGAGTGTAATATTACATCGCCAATATGAATATCTCTTCCAGCAATCATTTTTGCATTTTCGGCAAATGTAGCCCGAATATCTTCCTGCGCTGTTATAACCCCGCGATTCATTCCTTGAACTCCACCAAATACAGTAATATTTTTAGCTTCTACATTTCCACCACTAATCGTGCCGCGAATTTCAACATCACCATCAGCACGAACTGCAAAACCGGCTTGTACACTACCTTTAATAAGCACACTACCATTAAAATCAATATTGCCTGTTGATAAATCTACGTCGCCTTTAACTTCAATTGTCGGATCTACCATGATTTTATTACCAGTTTCCACAAGCTGCCCGTCTAAATCAGCCACAATGATATTTTCATCTACAATTTTTGTGTTTTTCCCATTTGGCAGTGGTTTTGGTTTACCGGATTTTGCTGGAACCACCCCTCCCAGAATATCCATTCCCGGAATACCGTGTGTATGGGGAATTCGTTCAGCCAAAACATCTCCCTTTTTAACAACAATAAACCAGTGCAAATTTTTATAATCAACCCGGCTGTATTCCAGATCAGATGGTTTACCGCGGTCTGCCATATTATTTTTCTTTTTAATCACAGCATCGATGCCATTAACTGGTGGATTTCCTACCGCTACAATTGCATCGGTTAGAGTTCCCTGCACAAGCTGATTAAGTGCCTCCATCTTTATGCCAAAAACAATACCAGCCTTTTGGATTAGTTCCAGTAGCATATTTTTATCTGGTTTCTTTGAATTTTCTTTCATTTCAATACGCATAGAAGCTTCCATTTTATTCTTGCTGATATCAAGCTTGACTTGTGAGTCTGCAAAATCTTCTTTTTCTGCTGCAACAATAGCTTCAGGAAGATTCAACTCTTGGCCAGTTGTTTCACGGATCATTTTGATGAGCATCTGCTCATCAAAATGATCCGCTATTTTAACTGGCAAACTCAAAGCCTCACGAATCGTCTTTGTCAACAATTCTATTTCATAAACTTTAACACCATATGCTTTTAATAATTTTTGAATATCTGTAAGCTCAAACAAAATCTGTGTATCCGAGTATGGATACACTGTGAAAAATACACCCATTGGAAAAAATTCAAATAAATAACCCTTCTCTTTGCCACCAACGGAAGCCATCGGCAAATTCATATTTTTCTCGTCCATGAGGATAACCTCCTTTTTAACCTTTTACGCATTAGTAAAATTATTCTTTTGTATATTTTGTTGTTCTTATAAATATACATACTAAGAGTATAGCAATCCAGCTGCTCTTATTATAATAAACTAGATTTTATCCTAGATAAATATCCACGTAAACGAAAAACCGCCTTCGTATGAAGCTGCGATATACGTGCCTCAGACAATTTTAAAATTAAACTAATTTCTTTCAATGTTAATTCCTCATAATAATATAAAGAAATTACTAATTTTTCTTTTTCTGGCAGTTTTTCAATAGCCGTTGCTAAACATTGCTGCATTTCTTTATATTCAATGTTTTCAGAAGGGCTAGGAATTCCATTAGAAATTGATTCAAACTGAGCGTATTCCTCTAAAGGAATGACTGTTGCAATATTCAAGTTACTTAATAAATTACTCAAATCAGCGACAGTTATTTCCAATGAACTTGCAATTTCTTGATCGTTTGCTGCCCGGCCTAATTTTGCTTCCAAACTACTGACTGTTTGTTCGTATTTTCGTATTTTTTGACGAAGCGATACCGGCATCCAGTCTTTTGACCGAAGATAATCCAATATAGATCCTCGAATCCTTACGCCTGCATACGTTTCGAATTTATTGCCCCGTACCGGATCATAACGTTCAATTGCATCCAGCAAGCCAAAAAATCCACTACTAATCAAGTCGTCGCGATCTACATGCGACGGTAAGTTAATAGCAATACGACCGGCAATTGTATTTACCAAAGACAAATAATTTTCTACTAACTTTTCCCGAATTTCAGGGCTTCTATTTTTTTGGTAAGCATTCCATAAGAGATCTATATCTACAGCAATTTTTTTTGCATTTGATCCCAACATAAACTATACCTCCACTTACCAATTATCCTCGCGGTGTTGAAACTTGATCTAAATCCTCTTTGGTCAAGGGGGCAAATTCATTGACCGTATCTGTATCCAAAACAGCTTCACTTACTACTTCTTCTGAATTAACCAAATTTTGCTGAATGGAGGCATCACTATTTTCTACTTGAGCATCTTGCTGCTGCCCCTGGTTTTTTTTGAAAAAATAAGGGACAACATACAGTATAAGAAACGATTCCACAAGATACCATAAAACCCCAATAAGAAAAAATGTGATCGCAGTACGATACAATATAACTTCGATTCTAGCCTGATGCAAAATCCCCATAAATATTACGATCAAGGCCGTAACGGAAGCAAGACCCACAGCAAGCCATATTTTAAACACCATGATCACCTGCTTAAATTTCTTTTTCACCTTTATCAATTGTTTTAATTCGATACACACCCGTGTCTAATTGGAGCTCAACAGTTCGTCCATAGTTACCGCCAGTATCATCGGCTATGATTCGAATATTTAAGTCTTTCAATACAACTTTCACTGCTTGTGAATTTCGTTCTCCCACACGCATAATATCCGTCGCATTCGCAAATTTAAACATTTGCGAGCCACCGGCAATTTTAGCTATCACCCGAGAGCGCACAGCGCCTAAGGCTATAATTTCCTTAAGCATTAATGGTATTCCAGTATCAGCAAATTTAGCTGGATTTTCATTGGATCGTGCCTGTGTACTATCTGGAAGCATGATATGCAAAAGTCCTCCGACTTTCATGGCTGGATCATATAGCGTAACACCTACACATGACCCCAGTCCATAACTAATGAGCGATGCTGGCGCGCGTCCAACTTTATAATCAGCCATCCCTACCCGTATCAATTCTGACATATTTATTTCACTCCTACCGCGCCCAAAATCGTATCTAATGATCCAGGGTCAGGGACCAAGAAAAAATGCCCTTTTATGCCATCATCTTCTGATAAGAATTCAGTTTCAATAACCAGTGCATGATCTCCCATTTGTCCAAGCTGTACTAATACAACACTCAAAATAGCCCCAGCCATATCCATTGCCAATGCAGGAATTGATGGTAAAAGCGTCAACTTCGTAAAATGTGATAACGCGTTTAAATACGCTCCCGCCAAAATATTCCCGATTTCCATCAAAGCAGATTCATCCATAAAATCCAAAGTTTTGGTAACGCCGCGTTCTTTTCCCATCAGCGTATCGACTAAATAAAATGCACTATCCTTGGGAAGCAAAAAAAGAACGCTTCCTGGTGCTTTCCCATATACTCTTAAAAAAACACCTACGACCATAGCATCAGCGCCACCGACAACATCCGGCACATCCCCAAGTGGTAATATAGCCACTTTAGGCACATTCATATCAATCTTACGATTGATAATTTGGGACAGCGCAGTGGCCGAATTACCGGCCCCTACATTGCCAATTTCCCTGAGTGCATCCAATTGCATCGCTGATAATTTCAATACATCCTCTGACACTATTGACACCTCATTTATTTCATCCTATTTTGATTCTCCAGTCAATCCAACAATCTCATTCAAGTTCAACATGATTACCAACCGATTATCAAGATTACCGACACCACTAATAAATTTACCATTTTCTTTACTATCTGAGCTATCACTGACTGTTTTTGGTGCATCAATATGATCTATGCCAATCGTCAACACTTCTGTAACCGCATCAACAATCATCCCAATGGAAATTTCTTCAACTTTAACAATAATAATTCGCGTATCTTCAGAATAGTCCCCTTCGGGCAGACCCAAGCGTTTTTTTAGATCAATAACTGGCAAAACACTGCCGCGTAAATTCATGACGCCTTTAAAAAAGTCAGGCGTGAATGGAACACGGGTTATATCAGTCAATCGTTTGATTTCCTGTACATTTAAAATACTTACACCATATTCTTCACGTTTTAACTTAAACGCAACCATCTGGATTTCCTGATTCACAGAATCTGTTTTTTCCATTTTTTCCATAATAGCATCCCTCCTCAACTTATTGCATTAAAGTTCCAACATCCAGAATCAATGCAACTTGTCCGTTGCCTAAAACAGTTGCACCCGAAATCACTTTGAGACCTGATAAAAGCTTACCTAAAGTCTTAATAACAATTTCTTGCTGCCCAATCAGATTGTCGACAATAATCCCTGATTTACGTTCACCCATATGAACAACAACAACAAATAAATCTTCTCCGGATTTTTCTTGTGTCTGAGGAACATTTAATACATTATCCAGCCGAACAATCGGGATGATTTGACCACGCAGCAAAATAACTTCCTTATTTTGTACCGTCTTAATATCATCTGGCGTAATGTTAATCGTACTATCAATAGAGCCAAGTGGAATCGCATAAATTTCTTCTTGTACTTTGACCAGCAGTGCTTGGATGATTGCTAGTGTCAATGGTAATTTTATTTTGAAAATACTGCCTTCGTCAATTTTTGTTTCAACATCAATTAAACCACCCAAAGCTTCAATTTTGCTTCTAACAACATCCATACCGACACCACGGCCTGATACATCAGTAACAACATCCGCCGTTGAAAAACCTGCTAAAAATACAAGCCGTACAGCTTCTGCATCATCCATAGCATCCGCATCTTCTTGTGTAATCAACCCTTTTTCAGCAGCTTTATTTTTAATGACTGTTGGATTAATCCCTTTACCATCATCCGTTACCATTATAATAACATTATTGCCTTCATGACGTGCAACTAACCCAACTTCACCAACTTTTGGTTTACCTTTCGCTTGACGGTCTTCCGGATGTTCAACACCATGATCGAGCGAATTACGAATCAAATGAACCAGCGGATCGCCAATTTCATCGATAACAGTCCGATCCAGCTCAGTCTCTTCTCCCTCAATTGTCAAATTAATTTCTTTATTTAATTCCTTAGCCAAATCACGAACCATCCGAGGAAAACGATTAAAGACCTGACCTACTGGAACCATCCGAACTTTCATAACAACGGACTGCAAATCTGTCGTAACACGATCCATTTGTTCAATTGTTTCTACCAATTCCGTTATACGATGTGTATTACCAATTTGTTCCAGTCTGGTTTTATTGATTACCAGTTCTCCAACTAAATTCATTAAGGAGTCAAGTTTATCAATATCTACCCGTACGGATTGTCCACTTTTTAATTTTTTATCATGAGCTCCATTATTAGAAGAATTTGCTGTCACCTTTTTTTCAGTTGATTTTTCGACCGTTTTCGCAGCCAACTTTTCGGGTGTCGGAACAGCAGTAACGGCTTTATCGACGGAATCTATCGCTGTGGATGAATTAACTTCGATAATTTCCGTAGCAACAGTTTCAATTTCGGAAATAGATAATAAGATATCTTCAATTTTTTTTGTCTCCATGCCAGTTAAAAAGACAATATCAAAGCTATGCTCAAATTTTTCTTGTTCAAGATCATCAGCTGGGGGAACCGATTTAACGACTTCGCCCACTTCATCCAGCGCATTCATGACCATATAAGCTCTGGCAGATTTCAAAAGACAGCTTTCTGCTAAAGTAACTGTAATATGGACTGCCTGTAGACCAGATATATGTGCACTGTTAATCACAGCAAGATCCGTTGTATTTAAACTGATCGTATTTTGATTGCTTGTAGTTTGTGCTAAGACCGAAGCTGCAAATGCAGCTGAATCAGCTGGTGATACAGTTGCTGCTTTAGGAGCTGCTTCTCCATTGGCTATTGCATTTAATTTGTTAACCAAAGTAGACACATCAACTTTACCATTTTCTCCACCAGCAACATTTTCAATCATTTGTTCCAGCGTATCCACACATTTAAAAATAGTATCTACAATATCTTCATCGGCTTTCAACTGCTCTTTACGAAGCAAATCCAAAACATTTTCCATCTCATGAGTCAGCTCTGCAATTTCAGTAAAACCCATAGTAGCCGACATACCTTTAATTGTATGAGCACTACGAAAGATTTCATTTAAAACCGCTGCATCCTCAGGGTTATGCTCGAGCTCAAGCAGACAGTCATTCAGTGATTGTAAATGTTCACGAGACTCTTCCAAAAACATTTCCATGTACTGATTTGTGTCCATTTCTATTCCCCCTATTTTCTACTTCATTATTTTTTCACTACATTGACTAACACATCAGCAATTTGGTCCACTGGTAATACCTGATCCGCTATACCAAGTTCAACAACAGCTTTTGGCATCCCATAGACTACAGACGTTGTTTCATCTTCAGCGATTATATAACCGCCAGTCGATTTTATCTTAGTCATACCTTTGGCACCATCTGATCCCATCCCTGTCAAAATAACCGATACAACCCGATTGCCAAGTTTCGCAACAGAATCAAACAAAATGTCTACAGCCGGTCTATGACTAGATAGTGGTGGGTTTTGATTTAAAGCAATAACCCTTGACCTGCCTTGCAGTTCAACGGTCATGTGATAATTCCCCGGTGCTATATAAACTTTTCCCGGAGCAACGACATCATTATGTTCTGCCTCTTTCACTTCGACATCTGAAAGTGAATTAAGCCGCTCTGCTAAAGATTTTGTAAAACCAGCCGGCATATGCTGGACAATCACTACCCCGCAAGGTAAATCACGAGGTAATTTTGTAATAACCTGCTGCAAAGCTCTTGGTCCTCCTGTAGAAGTACCAATGGCAATTATTTTTTCACCATCCAATCCATTAACACCCTTTTTAAATATATTTACATCAACCGGAAATTTAGTATAAGTTGGATTTGGTGGTTTTAGTACAGCAGCTGGAGGATACAAACGTAAGCTGCTTGCTTGCAAATAATTTCTTACATTTGCCGTCACTGCAGCTCTGCATTTTTCTAAAATCTCAGTTTGAATCTTTGTTATACTCGAAATTGGTCCGGAAACTTTCTCTATAAAATCAACGGCTCCAAGTGACAGAGCTTTAATTGTTGCATCAGTCCCTGTCTTCGTTAAGCTGCTAATCATAACAACTGGAATTCGGCACTCTTTCATCAATATTTCAAGGGCTTCCAATCCATCCATTATCGGCATATTAACATCCATCGTAACTAAATCAGGTTTAAGTTCACGAATCTTTTCAATTGCTTCTTTACCATTGCGAGCTGTATCTATAACCATAAAATCCTTTTGCTGTGTGAATAAATCCGACAATAACTTCCTCATAAAAGCCGAATCATCCGCAATTATCATTTTAATCATTTGCTCACCCCATTTACTCGCTTATACCTTTTGCAATCATTTCTCGTTGTTTTTGAAAAATAAAGCGAATCAAACTCAACTGCGTTTTTTTTGGCAATGATATGAACTTACTGGCTATCCAAAAAACAGGTTCATCAAAACGTGGTTTTTCCGAACGTACCACTTCGCAGCAAGCTTGGACAGAGCCTACAATAGGCAAATCTTCCGTTTTAATCAAGACTTTTGTTCCCTGCGAAATATGGCGATTCATAAAAAATCGAATTCCATTGCCACTAACATCGATACTCTTTGTACGATATGGGGGCATCCAGTCACCACTTTCAACATCTTCCACCTGAACTTGCAGGGGAAAAGTTATCGGAATCCTGACAAATTCTCTCGTTTGATGTTTTTCAATTTTTTGCGGCATAGAAACAATCCATACGGGAATCGGCTCAGATGCTTTATCCTGATATACAGTATTAAATTTATACATACTGTATTTTGCTGCAACACGTCCTGAGATGGAAGTTCCAGCAAGAGGAATAATGGGTCGCCGCTTTTCGTCCATTGGCATTGCTAAAATTAAATGTTTTTCATCCAAATCTTCAATTCTGCTTACATAGGACATTTCCGCATCACCCACAAACAAATCCACTTTTTTGCCAATGAGCAATACCTGATTTAATTTAATTTTATCATTTTCACCCACAAGTAAAGACCTCCAAAATACATCTTATTTGCTAGTACTTCTAGCGGGGAAAAACAATAAATTTTTGTAAAAAATTTTTCCAGCCTCTAGCAATTGTTATGGTCCCGCCATGAAGTAAACTAATGGCAATCGCCCTAATACATTTCGCTGCAAGGGTATTAGGATAAGAAATCATCAGCGGATTTTGCCTCTTGACTGCATTCATCATGTTTCGATCTTCGTAAATTTCCCCTAAAACTTCAACCTCTAAATTAAGAAATCGTCTTGCTGTTTTCACAAGTTTTAGTATCACATCTTTCCCTTCGTATTCATCATACACACGGTTTACAACCAATTTTATATTCCGCTGAGCAGCGTAAATACTATAGGCTTTCATGACTGCATATGCATCCGTCATAGCTGTAGGTTCTGGTGTTGTTACCAAAACAACCTCATCCGCTGCCACCAGAAAATCAAGAACGTTATGACCCAGTCCAGCACCGGTATCCACTAAAATGATATCAGCAAATTTATCACAGTCATATAATTTCCCCATTATTTTTTTTCGATCTGTTTCGGACAAATTAGTCAGTTGCTCAATACCGGACCCACCTGAAATAAAATTAACACCATATGGACCCGCCGATAAAACATCCCGTATTGTGATATCATCACGAAGCAGATGCATTAAATTATATTTGGCGGCTGCCCCCAGTACAACATCCACATTTGCCATACCAAGATCAGCGTCAATAATTAAAACTTTTTTTCCTATCATCGATAATGAAATCGCTAGATTGACCGTTAAATTGGTTTTACCAACACCGCCTTTGCCACTTGTAACAGCGATAATCCTTGTCTTTTGATCGTTTAAATTCAGCTCTGGAATATTTTCAAAAATAGCCTGCTGATTAAAAGACTGTTTACTCTCCACTAATTTTCTGAGCATTGCTGCCTGATCATGCATGCAGTTACCTCAACAATAACTCTGCCAGACCACGAGAACTAGCAGGAATTATATCATCTGGTACACTTTGCCCATTCGTAAAATAGGATAGTGTAATCGGATATTCATGAATTAAATTAACTACTGTGCCAATACTACTCGTTTCATCTACTTTTGTAAACAAAACTCGATCTGGTGCACACAAAGAAAATTTTCGGATAATATCTACTGCATCTTTATATTTTGTAGTGGCACTAAGCACAAGATGTTTTTCAATATTTGGATCAACAGCCAATAATTCACGCAATTCATTGAGCTGGAAATCATTGTGCTGACTGCGCCCTGCTGTATCAATTAAAATCAGCTGTTTATCGCGATGTTTGTCTATAGCAGCTTTAAGATCAGTAGGAGAATATACGGTCTCCAATGTTAAACCTATAATATCGGAATATGTTTTTAATTGTTCTACCGCTGAAATGCGGTATGTATCTGCTGTAATCAATGCAACATTCATTTCTTTTTCTAATACAAAACGAGCAGCGAGTTTTGCTAAAGTCGTCGTTTTTCCAACACCGGTTGCACCGATCAAAGCAATAATTTTTGTTTTTTGAGGTTTTATGATAATATCGTTGCCCGAATGCATTATATGATCAAAGTATGTCGTTAGGTGTTCTAAAACTTCAGGTGCATCTTTGTTTTGTAACATTTGTTTTTCCGAAATGCCTTTTAATATATCATGAATAATCGTATCAGCCACTTCATGCTCGGCCAAAATTTCAGGTACGGAAACAAATTGAGATGAATTTATCGGATCTGGCAGAGTCTGTTGCAGCATCATTTTAATCTGACTTAACTCTGCTTCTAACTGTTTGATTTTTTGCTCTTGCAAATCATCGTTCACTGTAGGCAAAAACCTATTTTGCCGTGTATCTTTTTGCAGCTTCGTACTCGGTGCAGTTTCGCTGTCAGACATTCGATCAAGATTACCAGCTGATTTATATTGCGTAACAATATTGCGCGGTACAATTGGATCTTGGCTAAAAACTCTATCAGCTTGATTCGTTTCATTACCTGCAAAATTTTTATTTTCTCTTTCCGGTAATGCTTTCCTTGGTACATCATCAACGGCTGCTGTTAACTCAACAACCTCTTTTCCTTTGTACCCCAAAAATCCACCTTTATGATATTTTTTTGTATGCAGAATTACCGCATCTATTCCCAATTCTGATTTAACTTGAAGCATTGCTGCCTGTATTGTAGCAGCCTTAAACACTTTAATTCGCAATTATATCTTCACCACCCCTAGAACCTGTATCTCTACACTTTGTTCTATTTCTGCATGCGACAATATGATAATACCCGGGACAGATCTTTCAACTAGTTTCCGAAAATACAAGCGTACCGCTGGACTTGTTAAAACAATCGCCTGATAGCCCATACTTGTTAAATTTTGCAATGCTTCATTAAGGGCATTCAGCAGTCGCTTCATACTGTCTGGTTCTAAGTTCACATAAGAACCATGCTCTGTCCGTTGCACAGCTGCGGCAATCATATTTTCCACCTGAGGATCCACCGTAATACAAGGTAAAACATTATTTTGGAGGTTCTGCTGAGTAATCTGACGAGCCAAAGCATGTCTCACATATTCTGTTAAAATGTCAGTGTCTTTCGTTGCTCTGGCATAATCAGCTAAAACTTCTAAAATGGTTGCCATATCACGAATTGAAACCCTTTCGCTGAGTAAATTTGCCAAGACTTTTTGTATCTCCCCAACCGACATCAAAGCTGGAACAAGTTCTTCTACGACAGAAGCACTTGTTTTCTTAACATTGTCAACCAAATTCTGTGTTTCCTGACGTCCCAAAATTTCATCCGCATGCGATTTGATCACTTCTGTCAAATGCGTTGCCAACACTGAAACCGCATCGACAACCGTATAGCCATTAAGCTCTGCTTGTTCACGCTCGGCCTCTGGTATCCAAAGTGCCGGCAGTCCAAATGCTGGCTCCACGGTATCAATTCCGGCAACTTCTTCAAAGACTGTACCTGAATTCATTGCTAAATAGTGATCAAGTAATAATTCTCCCTTAGCTATTTCAATTCCTTTTAATTTTATAATATATGCATTCGGTTTTATTTGAATATTATCCCTGATGCGAATTGTAGGAACGACAAGTCCTAATTCCAGCGCACATTGACGACGAATCATAACAATACGTTCTAATAAATCTCCGCCTTGACCTGTGTCTACTAAAGGAATCAAACTATAGCCGATTTCAAGCTCCATCGGATCAACCTGTAAAAGGGAAATAATGTTTTCAGGTTTTTTAATATCTTCTTTTTCCTGTTCTTCTTTTTGCACCGATTCCGTTTCCACTGATTCTTGCTCTGATTGTCGTAAATTATAAGCAATCACAGCAGCAATAACTGCTAAAGAAAAAAATGGTATTCCAGGCAGTCCTGGCACAATTGCCATAAGTGTAAGAACGCCAGCTATAATAAAGAAAATACGAGAATTTTTAAAAAGCTGTGTAACTAAGTCATGCCCTAAGTTTTCATCTGACGCAGCACGTGTAACAATAATACCAGTAGCTGTTGATACCAAGAGGGCTGGGATTTGATTGACCAGTCCTTCGCCTACCGTCAATAACGTATAAGTCTGCAACGCTTGGGTCACATCTAAATTACGTTGAACCATACCAATAATAAATCCGCCAAGAATATTGATAATAATAATGATGATAGCGGCGACCGCATCCCCCTTGACAAATTTACTGGCACCATCCATGGCACCATAAAAATCAGCTTCACGCTGAATTTTAATACGACGATCTTTTGCTTCAAGATCCGTGATGGCACCTTGATTCAAATCTGCATCAATTGACATCTGCTTACCAGGCATTGCATCCAAAGTAAAACGTGCCGAAACTTCGGCCACACGTTCGGCCCCTTTTGTGATAACGATAAACTGAATAATAATTAAAATAACAAAAATGATAAACCCTATTACAGCATTACCACCAACAACGAAATTACCAAATGACATGATGACTTCACCAGCATAGCCTTCTAACAAAATCAAACGAGTCGATGATACATTTAATGCTAAACGAAATAATGTTGTAACCAACAATAAAGATGGAAACACGGAAAAATCCAACGGCTCCACATTATAAACAGAAACCATGAGAACAACCAAAGCTAACGTAATATTAAGACATAATAATAAATCCAGTAATATCGTTGGCAACGGAATAATCATCATGATTACAATCATAATAATTGCTAAAGCAATTACTATATCACTGTACTTTTTTATAGCTCCTCCAATTGAAGACGTTTGTACTGTCATCCTGTACGCTCCTTATTTTACTGATTACAAAAAATGTTTAAGCCAATTTTTTATTTTTCAAACGATATACATAAGCTAAAACTTCCGCCACTGATTTATATAAATCTTGCGGTACAACATCGCCTATATCAGCAGTTGCATATAATGCTCTTGCCAGTGGTCTGTTTTCTACAATAACAACCCTGGCTTCTTTGGCAATTTCCTTGATTCTCTGAGCAATCAAATCTTTTCCTTTTGCCACAATAACTGGTGCGGTCATTCCTTGCTCATATTTAAGCGCTACGGCAAAATGTGTAGGGTTTGTGATAATAACATCTGCTTTAGGCACTTCCTGCATCATTCGCTGCATCGCCATTTCGCGCTGTTTCTGCTTGATTTTTCCTTTGATTTGAGGATCTCCTTCTGACTGTTTGTTTTCATCTTTTACATCTTGCTTACTCATTTTCAGTCCCTGCAGATGCTCCCATTTTTGATACATATAATCAATAACAGCTAGCACAAACATAACACCACAAATTTGAAAAGCCAGCGTAAACACGAGGTCTGAGGTTAAATGCAAAACAGAGTTAAGATCCGCATAAATTAATTTTGGCAGCTGTGTGATTTCTTTTGCTAAATATCTATAAATAAAAAACCCAACAACAAGAATTTTTAGAATAGACTTTGCTAATTCAACCAGTGATCGTTTCGAAAACATTCGGCCAAATCCAGTAATAGGATTCAATTTTTCCAATTTGAATCCTATAGCCTCTGTAGAAAATATAATGCCAACTTGAAAATAATTTATAGTAAGCCCTGTGATTGTAATAACTGCCATAATCGGCAGAGCTGTTTTTGCCAAAACCAATAACATTCCTAAAAATAAATGCATCACAGATTCAACATCTACGGGTTGATCAAGATGACTAAAAATATAAATCATATAACCAACAATTTCATTATAAATCGAACCGCCAAATACTTTAAGGGCCAAAAATCCACTCAAAATAACAAATGTTGAATTAATTTCCTGACTTTTTCCGACTTGCCCTTTGTTTTTAGCATCGGATTGTTTTTTAGCTGTCGGATCTTCTGTTTTTTCACCAGCGAAAAGCTGTAAATCAAATTTTTTATCTATGGATTTATTTGCTACAGGGAAATGCTTATTGCAAAGCTCGTAAAACAAGGAAGATATTCGCATACATTTCATTAAACATCACGCCCAAAAACAAAATATAAAATGGCAAGGCCATCGACAAGACAAATAAACCAATGATAATTTTGGCTGGTATCCCTACAACATAAATATTCATTTGCGGCATGGTCCGTGCGAGCACTCCCAAACCAACATCCGTCAATAAAATCGCAAACAAAACTGGTAAGGCAATCTTCATACCGGTTATGAAAATCCCCCATGTTAAATCAACAATGATAGCTGTCAAACTAAGATTAAAAGTAGCACCTAAAATAGGAACTAAGTTAAAGCTCTCAAACAACCCTGACAAAACTAAATGATGACTATTCGTTACCAAAAAAATAATAAGTCCTAAATTATACTTAAAACTTGCAATCAACGGTATTTGCTGACCGGATGTAGGATCCACCACATTTACAATCGCAAAGCCAACCTGCATATCCAATAATTTCCCAGCCATATTAATTGCAGAAAAAATAATCATCGCTGAGAAACCAATGAGCCAGCCAACAATCAATTCTGTAATCACAGCGAGGGCATAGCCCAATAAAGTTTCTGGAATCTGCAGGGAACTTTGTGCATCAACAATCGGAAATAAAACTAACGAAATAGCAAAACTCGCACCAACTCGGAGATAAATAGGAATATTTATACTGCCGAAGAAAGGTGCGATCATAAATACGCCGCTGATTCTTGTCAAAATCAAGAAGAATAAACCTACATGATTTTGCATTATATCATACAAATCCAACTTATTTTCCCCTTATCAGCCAATATATGCGGGCAAATTTGAAAAGATATTTATCACATAATCAACCATTAAACGAAGCATCCATGGTCCAAATACCAAAATAGCAACAAATACAGCTACGATTTTTGGAATAAAGGCTAATGTCTGTTCCTGAATAGAAGTTGTCGCCTGAAAAACACTTACTAGTAACCCAACTAATAAGCCCAAGCCCAGCATCGGTGCGGAAATCAGCATTACCATCATCAAAGCTTCCTGCCCAATCTGTATTACAAGATCACCAGACATTTTCTCATCTCCTATTTAAAACTTACAATTAATGAATGTATTAAAAGATGCCAGCCATCTACCATGACAAATAATAAAATCTTAAATGGCAGCGAAATCATAACTGGCGGCAGCATCATCATCCCCATTGACATCAGTGTACTTGCTACAATCATATCAATAACAATAAAGGGAATATAAATCATAAAACCAATCTGAAATGCTGTTTTAAGCTCACTTATAATATAAGCTGGAATCAATGTGAACGTCGAAACCTGTTCTTGTGTTTCAGGGCGCTCTGCCTGAGATAGATTAACAAACAACGCTAAATCGGATTCACGAGTCTGCTTAAACATAAAATCCCGCAAGGGATTTACCACTTGAGTCAGAGCCTCTTCCTGGGTAATAGTTCCAGCTAAATAAGGCTGAAGCCCATTATCATTCGCCTGGCTCCAATACGGCGACATAATATAAAACGTTATAAACATCGATAGTGCGATAATAATCTGATTCGACGGAACATTTTGTGTCGATAAGGCATTTCGTAAAAAAGATAAAACTACAACAATCCGAATAAACGACGTCGTCATAATCAAAATTGATGGTGCAATTGTTAAAATTGTAAGTCCCGCCATAATTTGCAGCGTAAGGGCAAGATCTTTTGGATTATCAGATGTGCCTAAACCAATATTAACATTTGGAACTAAAGGCGCTGCAAAAGCGCCTTCCGGTATACATAAAATCAAAAGCAGAACCCCTGCTATAAAAACAACATGTTGTTGTTTGAACACCAAAACAACCTCTTCCCTTATCTAGGATCTCTTTTATCTTTAAAAATTGCAGGAATTCGTCGCGATATTTGCTCAAGTGAAGATAATTGCTCTGAGAAAATTGTTTGCAGCTCTTTATTTACTCTTTTATCAACCGCTTTGCTGTGCAGTTGCTGAATTTCAAATTCATCCGTAATTTCTTGCAATAAAGTAATAGAATGATCTGTTACACCCATCACCATGACTTTTCCCGCAATTTCAATTACGCAAACCGCTCGATTGGGTCCTAAGGGCAAATTATCAAGAATTTTCCCTTCACTTTCTACCCCGATTTTTGCGTATTTACCACCCAAAAATCGGGAAACAAAATAAGCAAGTCCTAAAACAAAGGCAAACACCACTATCAAACTTAACAGATATGCCATGGTAGACCACCAAGACGATGGTGTCGGCTTAGCATCATTGACTTGATATGCCGACAGATAACCACCACTACCCGAAGAGGCTTCCTGCATCGATTGTGCAAAAGTTGGTTCTACACAAAAGACAAGAAGTGCAATCAAGAGACAAAAGCAACACCTATATTTCTGTTTATTCATTACCCTACAGCTTTACGCACTGCTTCTAAAACACGATCTGGTTGGAATGGTTTTACAATAAAGTCACGTGCTCCAGCCTGTATTGCTTCAATAACCATGGCTTGCTGTCCCATAGCACTGCACATAATAACTTTTGCATTGGGGTCAATTTTTTTAATTTCTTTTACTGCACTAATACCATCCATTTCAGGCATAGTAATATCCATCGTAGTTAAATCTGGTTTAAGCTCTTGGTACTTTTCCAAGGCTTTCAAGCCATTTTCTGCTTCACCAACTACCTCATATCCGTTCTTACTTAAAATATCCTTTACCATCATTCTCATGAATGCTGCATCATCTACAACTAAAACTTTTATTGCCATCGTGCATCTCTCCTCATAATTAATTTTGTTTTCATAATGAAACTATTGGCTATCTATACCAATTATATAGTAACAATACAATTTACTCAACACAATTCACACTGGCTCACTGTAGATTTTGTGCTCTTTCCATTGGGCTTACGATATCAGTAATGCGAACACCAAAGTTTTCATCAATAACGACCACTTCACCTTTGGCTAATAACTTACCATTGACCAAAATATCAACCGGTTCACCAGCTAATTTATCAAGTTCAATGATAGAACCATTTGCCAGCTCTAAAATATCACGAATTCGTTTTTTAGTTCGGCCTAATTCAACCGTAACTTGAAGTGGTACATCTAAAATAAGTCCAATATTAGCATCATTAACCGTTACCGGCTCTGTGGAAAGTGGTGAAAATTGTGCTGGTTGAACCGGTATATTTGATGCCACACGTGCCTGCTGCTGCATAGGCGCAGTTGCATAAGTTTGCTGCTGCGCTGGCTGCTGTTGAGGTGGTGCTGCGTAAGTTTCCTGCACCGGAAGCTGCACTTGCTGCTGCATGACTGGTGGCGCAGTCACTGCTGGCTCAGGTGCAGCTTCTGGCATTGATCCGGACATCAAATTACTTACCATATCCTTGGATATATCAATTGGTAAAATCTGCATGATTTCACTGTCAATCAAGCCCTCTACTTCCATGCGGAAAGAAACTCTGACGACTTTTTCTTCACTACCAACAAGGTCAGTTACTTTATCTTCTTTAGCAAGATCGATTAAATTGACTTTCGGTGGTGAAATATCAATTTTTTTGTTAAACATCGTTGATAAGGAAGTCGAAACAGCCCCCATCATTTGGTTCATTGCTTCACCAACTGCACTCATATGCAGTTCATTTAATTCCTCAGGGGGTGCTGTTCCCTCTCCCCCCATCATCAAATCAGCAATAATTAAAGCATCCTGAGCCTGAATTGCCAGAATATTATTACCTTCAATTCCATGTGTATAGCCAACTTCCACAATTAAATATGGCATTGGATAATGATCCTTAATCGAAGCTAACGTATCAATTGAAACTTGCGGTGTCGTAATGGAAACACGATGACCTAATAAAACGGACAAAGTTGTTGCCGCACTTCCCATTGATATGTTTCCTATTTCCCCTAAGGCATCTCGCTCTATATCAGAGAGCCGTTCTGCTACATCCGAATTGGAACTCGTATCTGCAGACGCTGAATCGTTGTTATCAATTCCACCTTTAAGTAATGCATCTATCTCTTCTTGAGAAATAAAATCATCATTCATCGTCGCCCTCATCTCCTTCCGTCATCACTCTGGTAATCTGTACTGCCGCCTTTTTCCCTGAGGTTCCAGGCCTACAAAAAAACTTTGGTCTTTTACCAACAAAAAGCTTCAACTCATCACTTACTTTTGTATCCAATTGCAAAACATCACCAAAACCCAAAGTCAAAAATTCTTGAATCGTAATATTAATAGAACCAAGTTCAATACTCACGGGAACAACTGTCTTTCGAATCTTTGCCTGCAAAAGTTCAATTTGTTCAGGATGATCTTGTTTTGCAACGGAAGAAGCCACCCAAAATGTCGTAGTAAGTTTCGACATAATTGGTTCTAGAACCAAATATGGAATACAGACATTTATAAGACCTTCAACTTTACCAATTTTAACCTGTAAAGTAACAATGACAACCATATCGCTTGGCGGAACAATTTGTGTGAATTGAGGGTTTGTCTCGATAGTTTCCAATTGCGGTTTTAATTTGATAACATTCGCCCAAGCATCACGGAAATTTTCAATCGCTTTATTTAGAATTTTACGTATCACCGCTTCTTCAATTTCCGTCAACGCTCTAATCTTCATAATCGTTTCGCCAGTGCCACCGAATAGGCGATCAATAATGGCAAATGCAATACTTGGATTGATTTCCATTATGACATTCCCCTTCAATGGTGGAACCGTTAAAACGCCAATAACACTCGGATTCGATAAAGAACGGACAAATTCTTCATATGTCAGTTGTTCTACCGAAGCCACGTCAACATTGATCATTGCTCGTAAATACGTTGATAAATAAGTATTCAAAAGGCGGGCAAAGTTTTCATGCAGCATATATAATGTACGGATCTGATCCTTCGAAAACTTATCAGGGCGTTTAAAATCATACATCTTAACTTTTTTTTGTAATTCTTCATCTTTCATTTCTTGTGCTGAAACAACACCTGTAGACAATGCTGATAATAGTTGGTCTATTTCAGATTGTGATAATACATCAGCCCCTGACAATCGTTTTCCTCCTTTCATACCCTTTATCATATTTGTTATTATATTGTATTGCTGAAACTATCATTGTAAAACAAAGTTTGTTATATATACATCGTATACTGATCCATCACCAATCGTCTGGTTCACCTGATCCTTAATTAAAGACTTCAAAGAATCTTGTTTTGCTGGATCAAATTCCTCTACTTTTTGAGAGCGTAAAATCTGCAGCACTGTATCCAGTATTTTTGTTTCCACCGCTGGTATAATTTTACCGTCTTTGAGATTTTTCTCATTACCAGGGTTCATTTCCAATACAATACCAACTTTTAAAAAGCGCCCGGACTTCACTCCACCGACATTGACAATAATACCATCCTTCGCATCACCAAGCTTAACAAAAATACCTGGATCTTTTCTTTGTACTTTCCCCACAGAATCCGTCATAACTTTTGTTGTCACAAAATAAGATATGCCTCCTGCAAAAATGAGACCAATAACAACTAAAACGATAATCAGTAGAATGGGTGATTTTTTCTTTTTTTCAACCTCTTCGTCAGCCACGTCTCTCTACACCTCCATGATGTCCCTTTGCAACTTTATTTTATAAAAATGCCATTAAAAATTTTATTCAAAAGCATTGATTCTTCAATTTTAAAATTTATGTAGAGCCCGACGATATGTCATTACCTGTCGTACAACCTCTTCCATAGTTTCTTCAACAATAAGTTTTTTCCCATTAATTAAAGTTACCACAGTATCAGGTGTCTGTTCGATTGTTTCGATAATCTCAGCATTTAAAATAAATTCACCTTTTTTATCCTCAGAGTTAAACTTTGTTAATTTTATCATGAAATTTCACTCCTTATTTTTAAAATAAGAGGGGGAGAAGTTATGATTCCCCCTCTATTTCAAACTATTTATCGTTTCATATTTACCAGTGTTTCAATCATTTCATCGGCTACCGTAATCATTTTAGAATTGGATTGGAAGGCACGCTGCGTCACAATCATATTACTAAACTCGGTGGACAAGTCAACATTTGACATTTCCAAAGCGTATGGAGTCAAGGTACCTGCACCACCATGACCAACTGTTGTCACTTGAGATTTGCCTGAATTTTGTGACTCTGCATAAAGACTTGACCCAGATTTGGTAAGACCAGCCGGATTATTAAATACGGCAAGGGCAATCTGCCCTTCTTTTTTTGTTTTAGAATTATCATAAGACCCAATAAGATAACCATTGACATCAATTGATACCGACGTAAGCGATCCCGCTGCATTACCATCTTGATCGGTAACCTGCGCTTCAGTCGATCCTGAGTTTTGGGTTACAGCTGAGAAATCCATCGCCATACTAACAGTCCCCGCCTGCGTCGTTGCGAACGAAGCCGCGCTGATACCTGTTTTATAAGAACTAGTCGTTGCATCCCAAGTCGAACCTGTACTGTATTTACCAGCAGTATCAAAAACAAGTTTATAATTCAAACCAGATACATCGTAGCCCGTATCTGTTTTTCCACTGCTTTTCACCGTCCAGGTATTATCTGCGACCTTAGTCATCGTTACAGGAATCTTATGTTCCACCCCTTGACTGTCATAGGCACTAATCGTAGAGGAGACATCCGTTTGCGCCACGCCAGTAATCGTCAACGGATACGTAGCACCAACAGCCAAAACCGTAGCTGGTGTTGTTGTATCCGTGACACTTGCGCCATCACTTAACGTGTAGGTTCGGGAATTCACTGTTTTTATCTTAGCTGTAAAGGAATCGCCAGAAGCATACGTTATCCCCGTTGCTGGTGTAACCGTAGCACCGTTTGATAATGCGGTTGCCGAAGTGAACGTAACACCAGTACCATCTGGATACGTAGAACCAACAGCCAACCCACTTGTCGCACCTGTAACGGTTGAGCCATCTGATAATGTGTAATTTCCTGCGGATCCACTTGCAATGGTAAGTGCAGCTGCGGTCGTTGGAAAATTATTAGTAGCTAGTGAACCTGTATCTGTTACCGTCGTTCCATTTGACAAAGTATACGAACCACTATCAACAGACTTGATTGTAGCCCCCGTATAAGAGTCGCCTTTTGCATACGTCGTTGTCAATGAATTATAGGTCACTTTTTTTCCATCAGATAACGTAATCGTAGGATTTGCCGATGCTGCTGATAAATTTTTACCATAGTTTACATAGGTTGTGGCCGTTGCAGGCATCGACTGTCCCATTTTAACAACAAGATCTTGTGTAGCACCCGTTGGATCAATTTTCCCCGTTGAATCAGCCATCCAGCCTTGCACTTTCAAACCAGTTCCCGTTACACCATAATTGCCATTCGTATCAAACTGAAAAGCACCATTACGGGTATACGATTGATTTGACCCATCGGATACAATAAAGAATCCGGCTTTAGATATGCACAAATCTGTATTTGCAGAAGTCGCCTGCACATTCCCATCGGTAAAGATTGTATCAATACTGGCAACACCGACCCCCAAACCGACCTGTTTAGGATTTGTACCGCCCAATGCTCCACTGCTTCCCGATGCAGAAGCCAGCATCTGATTGAATGTATCTTGATAAGTTACCCGTCCTGCCTTAAAACCTGTTGTGTTGATATTGGATATATTATTACCAGTTACATCCATTCCCGTCGTATAAGCCTTTAGTCCAGATACACCGGAATATAAAGAACGCATCATAATGAATCCACTCTCCTCTTAATATGTGCAGCAAGACTGCTTCTGTCAATCCACAGTCTTAAACTTCCCGAAGGTCCAGTTTAAATGATTACTGCACTATCTATATTCGTAAATATTGTATTTCTTGCACTGTTGCCATCCATGGCGGTAATCACTGTTTTATTTTGCACACTTACAACCAATGCAATATCATTGCAATAAACGAGCGATTCTTTCGCACCTTTTTGGGCAGCCCGCTTGACTGCATCATTGATTTTTGTTAAATCCTGATCACTCAATTGTAAATCACGGCTGCGAAGTCGTTCGATTGCATGCTGTGAAAACGTCAATTTATCCGTTTCTTTTGCTAAAAGCAACGCAAATTGATTTTTCTCAGAACTTTTAATATTTGACTCATGTACATTGGTATGTTGGTTTACAGTTGAATTGCCAATGGGCATCAGCGGCTGTGTTTGAAGATATATCATATGATCAGCCATACCCTTTATCCCCTTTTCAAAACTGCATAATCTGTATTTTTCCTCTTACCATTTAACTGATTTTTGTAATATTACCAATCGCGACTTCATGTTCTGTATTATCGCCAGTAACTTTCGTTAAAATCGTTGGTACACTACCAGCAAGACTCACACTCTGCACGACGCCAGTTGAAGATGTTTTGCCCGCGTCATCTGTCCACGTTACGGTTTTCCCAATCATGGAACTTACTTGTCCAACTAATACAGAGGTATCCATATTTTGCACCAGCGCCCCCACCTTTGTTATAGCCGTAACCATATTTGTCATCTGTTCCAACGATGAAAACTGTGCTAGCTGCGCAATTTGCTCTGAATTGTCTTGTGGATTGAGCGGATCTTGATTTCCCATCTGTGTTACGAGTAATTGCAAAAAAGTATCTTTATCCAATGTCCCCCCCGCAGTAGTTGATTTTGTTGATTTCGTTGCACTCGATGCAGCTACGCCATCAACAGTATTTAATGCGGTATTATCAATTGTAGTTGCCATAAAAAATCCCTCCTTTTAAATTCGATAATCTACACTGTCTTCTGTAATATTTCCATTGGTCAGATTGATTTTGTCTGCTTCTTCTTCAAAATCAGCTAAATTAATTTTTTGATTTTTAAAATGCGTATTTTGCTGTTGGCTATTGGTCTGATTATTTTGTCCATTCGACATAAAATCACCAAGCCCTGCATAAACCTCAACATTATCCACTTTCATGCCTTTGGCCTCAAGCTCCTGTTTTAGCTGTATCATGGAATTCTCCAGTATGGTTCTGACTTGGGCATTATCGCTATGAAAGCTTGCTGTCACCGCACCACCATTTGCCACGGATACTTTAAGTGTTAAATCACCAAGATGTTCTGGACTTAGTTTTATAACCATCTGTGTATCTTCTGTTGTCTTAATTAAACGAGCTTGATCCACGATTTGTCCAGGAATATCGTATTTTGCCAGCTGCTGTGTCTCCGTTGTTGCTGCATTTACTGCAGGTCCAGCCGATGCTGTGGTATTTAATGAGTTTAAAAACAATTGTTCAAATGCTGGCGATGTTTTTGTCTCTGGATTAGCTGGGACTTGCTGCTTGTCATGCGGTGCTTCATTTACCATTAAAGAAATTTTCTCAACTGGTTTTTCCAGCATACTTACTTCCATTGGCATATTCGGCTTAGATTGTCCAGCATCCGTTGCAACGACCTGCATCGGATTCACTGAATCCAGGCTTGACTTCGTCAATATAGTTGTTTTATCAGCATTACTTGCTGTTGACGGCACATCTGTCTTCTTGTCCGGTTTTCCACTGGCAGCATTACTGGTTAACTTGCTGATTTTTTCCATGAGTGCTGTATTGATTATAGGAATCGTACTATCCTCTGTTTTTCCAGTCACCGCATTCAGCATAGCCTGGCCGGCTGCTTTTTGTGTATCTTGGGCAGTGGTTGGCAAAATTTGCTGTTGTACTATTGTTGCCATCTTGGCAGACACGACTGGATTAGATGCAAGATTCGCTGTAGCAGAAACACTTGGCAAGACTTGCTGCTGATCTATTGTTTCCATCTTTGTCGACACGACTGGATTAGACGCAAGATTCGTAGCAGAAAGGGCAGACAATGCTTGTTTTTGATCCAGTGCCGAAGTCGCACTTAGTTTGCCATTTAGCATATTGAACAGAGATTGCTGATCATTTTGTATTCCAACACCTACTGCCGTTTTAGTACCTTCTGAAGCAGCTCCAGCTTGACTTTGCTGTGCTATATCTGCTGTCAATGTGCTGCGTACATTTTTCCCATTCAGCATATTCATCAGGTCTTGATTGGGAATCTGTACTTCACCATTCTTTGGCAAAAGCTGCTCAAGGGATGATAAATTTATCCCAGATGCTGCCGTCGTACTTGTCTGTAGAAATTTAGAAAAATCCACCGTAGACATAGCCTTTACCTTACTACGGCCCTGTTCATTCGGTTGTGCTAAATCTGCTGGATTTGACTCGGCAAGAATCTGCACATTCGGCAATGATGCTACATTAACCATTAAAACAGCTTGTTGCGCAAGCAGATTGTCAGCACTCTGTCCTTTGGGCTGATCTTTTGTGTCATCTGTTAGCGTCTTTACATCCGTTTTATCCGTATCTTGAGTTTGATCAGAATCTGATTTTTGTTGCTGTGCCTTACCTAGTATATCACTAAAATTTTTGCCATTTTTTTGTCATTTGTACTTGATACATTGTTTTTTGCTTTTGGACTAGTTACTGTCACAGGCGTATCATTTGCAACCGAGACAGAACTACTCAAATTCGTTGCTGCATTCATTCGTATTCACCTCCTTTCTTCACTATACAAACTGCACTTATTGAATCTGTGTAACTGGTGGCTTGCCATTATACATACTTTGCGTAAGTCTTGCACTTTTTGATGGATCAAATCCAGCTAAAATTTTAGCTGATTGCGACTCATCCATCTTTTGCAGGATTTCAATGATCATATCATCATTTAAATCATCAAGAATAGCCACCGCATCTTTAGGTTTCATCTGTTCATATAAACGAGCTAATTTTGAAATACGTTTTTTTTCTTCAGCCTGACGAAGTTTCATTTGTTTTTCGACTTCATCCTTACTCAAAACGACCGGTTTCGATGGTTCTAATTTAGACTCCGTATTCAGTTTAGCATCCGTAACTTTACCATCTGTTTTTGCTGTTGTATCAACTTTCATATCCGTTTGTTTCTCTGTACTGCTATCCTTAGCTGTTCCAGCTGGTTTAACAAAATAATCACCAATAATCGGATATTTATAGAGTTCCATTTTTTCATTGATCGCATTGGCATCAAAAATTCTAAGGTAGATTCCTAAAAAAAATCCTCCTACAATTAAAATCAAAAGCAGTAGCGCTATGGAACTAATTTTTAAGATTTTTTTGAATTTACTTGGTTTTTTTCCTGCGTTGCCTGACGGACCAGCTGAGATTGCTGACGCTGCAGGTTTACTAACTTTTTTCACTGCCATTTCACTACCTACTTTCGGGGATTATAGCTTATTGGTAAAGATCCAATACTTTACTTACATAATTTTGAGTTTCTGCATAAGGCGGAACACCATTATAATTTTTCACGGCTTGAGGTCCTGCATTATATGCCGCTACCGCTTTGGAAACATCACCATGAAATGTCGTCAGCATTTGTTTTAAGTACTTAGCTCCACCATCAATATTTTGCGCAGGATCATAGACATTATTGACGCCAAGTTCTGCGGCAGTTTCTGGCATCAACTGCATGACGCCCACTGCTCCAGAACCTGAAACTGCATCCTCGCGATACCCAGATTCAGTCTGCGCCACCGCCGAAACAAGTTTTGGATCAAGTCCATATTTGTTGGCAGAAGCTGAAATCAAGCCGCTGATATTGGCTCCCGGACTCGTAAGTTGACCCGATGATCCAGTTTTTTTGCCAGTCGTAGAAGTTACTACGCCACCAAATTCCCCTGTTTTTGTTTGTAGTTCAGACTCAAGTAATTTTGAAAAGTTAGCAGTTCCCACTGCTGCGGAACCAAAACGTGCTTGTATATTCTGGATTCGCTGAATAATTTGTGTAACACCACTACTACCCATATCCACTCTTCTTCACCCTACTTTGCTGCTCTTGTATAAATTTGCAAACCTATTTCATCAAGCTGTTTTTGTTCTTCGGCTAAAGCTTGTTGTTTAAATTCATCAAACCGTTTTCCCCTAAGCTGTTCAATACTTTTAAGTTTATTCATAACAATCTTAAGTTCTTCAAGTCTTTGCATTCTTTCTTGCGCTGCTTTGATTATTGCTTGCTTTTGCTGTTCTATTTGCGACCGTTTCCAAGCAAAAAAGCTGCTATATGTCGTAAGCACCGTAATGTTTATTTTCGTACGAGCTGTCATTACTTCATACTCTTGCAATCCAGCCTGCATTTCTTTTTCAAGATTTGTTAAAGCGTTTTTTTGATTTATTAAATGCTGCGTAGCTTGCGCCAGCTTAACCTCTGATTTATCTTTGTTCATTTTTGTGACTTTGAGTAATGCTGCTAATTGGAATTTAAATTTTTTCATGATATAACCTCAGCTTACTTCCAAATTACAAAGTAAGCAATGCCTGTTTTGTTTCCTCAAATGTATTAATTTCAAAAACATCCTGACATAAAAATCGATTGATTCCCTCTATTTTTTGAATAGCACGATCAATTTGTGGATTAGAACCCGCTACATAGGCTCCAATATTAATCAAATCAGCTGCTTCGCGATAAACTGCCATTGTAGAACGCAATTGCTGGGCTGCCTGATAATGTTCTTTGGAGACAACTTCCATCATAACCCTGCTGACGCTCGATAAAACATCAATTGCCGGATAATGATTTTGTGCGGCAATCGCTCGTGAAAGAACAATATGTCCATCCAGAATACTTCGTACAGCATCGGCAATCGGTTCATTCATATCATCCCCATCAACGAGTACCGTATAAATCCCCGTAATTGACCCCTTATCATTCGTCCCTGCTCGCTCTAAAAGTCTTGGGAGTAAAGCAAAAACAGATGGTGTATAACCACGTGTCGCTGGTGGTTCACCTATCGTAAGCCCAACCTCACGCTGGTCCATTGCAAAACGAGTTACAGAATCCATCATCAAAATAACTTTCATGCCTTGATCGCGGAAATATTCAGCAATTGCTGTTGCTGTCATCGCACCTTTAATACGAACCAACGCTGGTTGATCTGATGTGGCAACGACCACTACAGATCGTTTAAGCCCTTCTTCACCTAAATCACGCTCAATAAATTCCTTCACTTCACGACCACGTTCACCAATCAAAGCAATGACGCTGACATCGGCTTCCGTATTTCTTGCAACCATACTTAAAAGCGTTGATTTTCCAACACCACTGCCTGCCATAATACCAATACGCTGTCCAGAACCGATGGTCATTGCACCATCAATAGCTCGCACCCCAACATAAAGGGACTCTGTGATGCGTGGTCTGGACAATGGATGCGGCGGTGTCGCATGCAGCGGATATTCCTGAGCTGCACTTAGAGGACCTTTACCATCCATAGGATTGCCTAAACCATCTACGATACGACCTAATAGCTGCTTGCCAACCTTAACTTTAAGAACTTTCTGAGCAGAGATAACTTCACAGCCTGGTCCAATCCCCTGCATTTCACCAATTGGCATCAATAAAACAAAACCACCACGAAAGCCTACCACTTCAGCGGGAATCGGCTCTATATTATCGAGACGTGAACAAACGTAACATAACTCACCAAGACTTACATTTGGTCCCTGCGACTCAATGACCAGCCCAATAACTTGTGTAATCTTACCATTCATTTTAATTGATTCACACGACTGAATAGCATCCATAAATTTTTTCGTATTCATTTCCATCATTGTAAAACTTCCTGAATTGATTTTTTTACGATTTCAAGCTGTGTAGCTAGTCTTGCATCCACATTGCCATTGGCCGATTCAATAATACAGTCACTATCGCCAAGTGCCGGGTCCGAGGAAATTTTCAAAGTTCCTTGTCCGTCAAGCATAGACTGAAATTCATTTTTCCCCATTAAAACAAACTCATAATTGGGTGGCGACACGCGAATAACAATATTGTTTTGGTCTTTCACTTTATTAAGCGCAGACCGAACCATCGGCAGGATAAGCTGTGGTGCATCAATAAAATGCTGTGGCAGTACTTTATCAGCAATTGCCATGACTAACTCGATAATTTGTTTTTCTGCTTGTTGTACACAATTTTCTTTTTCAGTTTCTGCCAAAGCAATGGTCGATTCTGCTTTTTTATTAGCCGTCTCAATAATACCCTGTTGTTCTTTTACAGCAGCTTCGTAGCCTTCGTTGTGCCCCTTGTCATAACCATCTGCTTGTCCTGCTGCCTGTGCTGTTTGTTTCATCTCTTCAGCTTCAAGTGCAGCTTGTGCAAGGAGGGATTCAACGTGGCGCTGTGCCTCTGCAATCATTGCATTACGTTCCAGTTCTGCATTTTCAAGTACTTTTTGTGCCTTTCGTTCTTCTTCCAGCACAAAAAGCTGAGCAGCGGTTGATAGATCCGTGGCTTTCTCTAACCCAGCCGCCATATGAGTTACAGCCGGATTTTTTACAAGTCGTGGTTCTTCATGCCATACAGCACCTTTAATTACCCTAGACAATCATTTCGTCTCCCTTGCCGCGTGCTACAACAATTTCACCTTTTTCTTCAAGACTCCGGATGACATTTACCACTTTTTGCTGTGCTTCTTCTACATCGCGAATCTTGACAGGTCCCATAAATTCAATTTCTTCTCTCAGCATATCGGCTCCACGTTTTGACATATTTTTATAAACTTTTTCGCCAACTTCCGGAGCAGTTGCTTTGAGTGCCAGTGATAAGTCTTTGGTATCAACTTCTCGCAAAACCATTTGCAGTGAACGATCATCAATCATTACAATATCTTCAAATACAAACATGAGACGTTTGATTTCTTCAGCAAGTTCTGGATTATCAACTTCGAGACTTTCAATAATCGTGCGTTCGGTTGTTCTGTCCACACGATTCAATACTTCAACGATTGAGCCAATACCACCAGCTGTTGTAAAGTCTTGATTAACCAGTGAAGAAAGTTTCTTTTCTAAAACGCGTTCCACATCACGCAAAACATCCGGTGACGTTCGATCCATGGTAGCAATCCGTCGTGCCACTTCAACTTGGCGTTCCGGGGCTAAAGAGGCGATAATAGTGGCCGCTTGGTCTGGATCGAGATAAGCCATGATTAAAGCAATCGTTTGTGGATGTTCATTTTGAATAAAATTCAGCAATTGACTTGGATCTGTCTTACGTACAAAATCGAAAGGTCTGATTTGCAAGCTGCTTGTCAAACGATTGATAATATTTAACGCTTTTTCTGCCCCCAGAGCTTTTTCGAGTACACTTCGAGCGTAATCCAGACCACCAGCTGAAATATAACTTCTAGCCATTGCTAATTGATAAAATTCGCTTATCACTTGTGTTTTTTGCTCTTGCGTCACTTTTCTTTGGTTGGCTATTTCCAACGTAAGTTTTTCTATTTCATCTTCACTGAGATGTTGAAACAAAACGGCTGAATTTTCGGATCCTAATGCAATAAAAAGTATTGCCGCCTTTTGTTGATTTGTCATTTCTTTGGAACTAGCTTCATACATATTTGCTCACACCCATATTATCAAATTAGTCTTCCGACAACCAGGTCTTGACCAATTGAGCCATTTCATCCGGTTTGTTCCTGATCAATTCTTCGAGCGCCTGACGTTCTGTCATTTGTGTCTGTTCTTCTTCAGTCAAATCACTATCGGTAACCTTGCCAGCGGCAATTGCTGCGGCACGTTTTTCTTCAGAGATTCTGATCGCCTCCGCTTCTTGTCGAGCTGCTTCTTCAACAGCTTCCAATTCGAGACGTTTTTTACGACGATACAGATATATTGCTGTAGCGATAAGTGCTAAAACTAAGACAACAGCCGCAATCTGTAAGTAGAATATCCTCTGTTCTTTATCACGCTGATCTTGTTCTTCTTTGGCTCTTTTATCCATCATTTCAGTGCTAAATGGCAATGTTTCAACCGAAATTGTATCACCGCGCACTGTATTTAAACCTACAGCCGAAGATACAACCCGTGAAATACTATCTTGCTGCGCTCCAGTAACCTGATCGTCAACAAGAACAGCAATCGTCAGACGCTTTACAGCTCCGGGCGATGCAATGATTTTTTGTTTTTCTTCATTTATTTCATAATTTTTTGTCGCTTCTTTTTTTTCATACTGAGACTGCGCATTATTAGCTGCAACATAACCTGGTATATTAGAAGTAGTACCCGCAGGTCCACCAGGGGCCCCGGAAGTACCATTATATGTTTCTGCTGTTTCTTGCGAACTGCGAATAATACCCGAATCATCTACGACTGGTGTAAACGTCTGCTTATCTGTTGTTTTTTGATCAAAATCCAGTTCTACATTCAAACGAACAACTGCTTTTCCTTCACCTAATGCCTGATCAAGTAAGGTTTGCACATTTTTTTGCAATTGATCCTGCACTTTTTTAGCCATATCAATTTGCGTCAATGTAGTATTGCCTACATTTTTCTCATCACTTTCATCCGGGTCATTCAAGATTTTCCCCATATTATCAACAATCGTAATATTTTCTGCCTGTAACCCTTGAACACTATGAGCGACTAAATTAACAATCCCCTTTACCTGGCTTTTTGATAACTGTGCATTTGGTTTCAGTTTTAACATAATGGAAGCCGTTGCTGGTTTTTCATTTTTTTTATATAAACTGTCTTCCTGCAAAACAATATGGACTCTTACTTTATCAACTTCTTCAAGCTGCTCAATCGTCCTGGTCAATTCACCTTGTAAGGCCTGTAAATAATTTACTTTATTTTGAAATTCTGTAACCCCAAGCTTCGTATCCTCAAAAATCTCAAAACCTTTTTGACCTCGAGGAAGACCCTGCGTTGCTAAGTTCAACCTAGCATTATGAACGTCTTTCGACGAAACTAAAATTGCTGTACCATTTGGACTTTCCTGTACTTCATAAGCAACCTTTGACTCTTTAAGTTTAGCTGCTACTTCACCTGCGTCTTTGGTTTCCATACCAGTAAACAGCGGAACCATATCTGGCTTGCTGCCATACCAATAACTCCATCCCAAGAGTGATATCATTAAAAGTGCTGCCACGCCGATAATCGTATAACGTTGTCGTTTACTTAGTTTATTCCAAAGTTGCAGATACTGTTCCTTCCAGTCTGCCATCGTCTCAATCCTTTCGCCCAATAAAAAGTATCAATTAAACCTGCATACGCATAATTTCTTGATAAGCCTCTACTGCTTTGTTACGGACCTGCATTGTAAGTTGTAAAGCAATATTAGCTTTTTCCGTAGCTATAACAACTTGTGAAATATCCTGAACCTGTCCAGCCGCTAAAGCTTTATCTGCAGCAATAGCCTGATGCTGCAAATCATTTGTCTTTTGTAGCGCATCGCCTAAAAACTGTCCAAAACTTTTCTGTACAACCTGCTGATTTTCACCGAGATGACTTACTGCGCTCATCGCTACCGGTGTTAACTTCAACGCCTCAATCTGCATGTTTTTCACACCTCATCATTTTCCAATATCAAGCGCTTTCATTGCCATACTTTTCGCTGCATTAACAGCCGTAACATTGGCCTCATAAGCTCGCGAAGCCGTAATCATATCCACCATTTCTGAAACAATGTTCAAATTTGGCATTTCAACATATCCATTTGCTTTTGCATCCGGATTTGAAGGATCGTAAACGAGACGTCCAGGCGTTGTATCCGCTTCAATCCCAACCGCTCTTACGCCATCACCTTTTTGGCTATCGGCTGTACTTGACAGAATATTAGCAAATGAGTCTCCATTACCAGTTCGCGGTTCGAACACGACAAATTTCCGACGGTATGCACCACCCTCGGTTGTTCGTGTTGTATTCGCATTTGCAATGTTATTCGATATAACATCCATTCGTAAACGTTCAGCAGTCATACCAGACGCAGAAGCGTCAATTGCTCCAAACATACTCATATAATACCCTCCTCCTTGATTTATTTTTGTCCAGCAATGACTGACTTCAAACTAGACATGTAATCGCCAATCTGCCTGACCATTGCATTATAATAAATATTATTTTTAGCAAGATCTGCCATTTCTATATCAACATCGACATTATTGCCATCCGTACGCATCGTAGTTGTTCCTATTTCTTTAATTTGCGGAGCAATCTCACCATTCAATGAACCCATCGGTAAATGCTTATCATTTGTCCGCACTACATCTAAATCTCCGCTGCCCGGATCAAGCTGTTTTGCCAATAAACTTTCAAATGTGACTTCACTCTTTTTAAAACCAGGCGTATTGACATTGGCAATATTATTACTGATAACCTGGTGTCTCGTATTGGCAGCATGCAGCCCTTGTGCTAATATATTGATGGTTGATGAACCAACGACTTCATTTATCATGTTTTTCCTCCATCTCCAACATATTTATTTACATAACATATAAGTGCATAGCGATAATAGTCTAAAAAACAAATTTATCTATATAAGTTTCTACCTTTCCCTATTTTTAGCTAAAATACCTTTAAAATTCGCAAATTTTTTCCTATTTATATTGTCGCTAAATTCAGAGTAAAACTCCATAGTTAATTCGTCCTAAGTTTTTCCAGAATCAAATCAAAACAACTACTTTTTTAAAGAAAACAGAAAGAGAGCACCATCAATTTCATGGTACTCTCTTTCTGGTATTCTAAAATTTATCGTTTTAATTTTTGAACTTCTTCCAAAAGATGTTCATTCAAAACTTTGATATAGGTGCCTTTCATGCCAAGAGATTTGGATTCAATAACTCCCGCCGATTCAAACTTTCTAAGCGCATTTACAATAACCGATCTCGTAATCCCTACACGATCGGCAATTTTCGATGCCACAAGTAGGCCTTCAGTCCCATCAAGCTCACCAAGGATGTTAATAGCCGCTTCTACTTCGGAATACGACAATGTTGCCAAAGCAATTTGTACTGTAGCTTTTTTGCGAGCTTCCACTTCAATTTTTTGTGTATGGTCCCTAAGCATCTCCATGCCGACGACGGTTGCACCATATTCAGCTAAAATCAAATCTTCATCGGTAAACTCTTCATTGAACTTCGCTACAATCAATGTCCCAATACGTTCCCCAACACCATAAATCGGTACAATCGTTGTATTTTTCCCATTAAACATGCATTGTGTTTCTTCACTAAAAGCACACATGCCGCTTTTTGTTCTGAGATTCGGTGATGTTTCATCCACTTTTAGTAACCAATTTACATAATGCTTCGGAAATTCTCCCGGGGTAATGACTTTATCAATCATAAGATCACATTCAAAATCATCAATAAAAGCATAGCCAAAAATTTTACCTTTTTTGCTGGCAATATAAACATTTGCCCCTATCACATTGCTGAGCACACGAGAAATACCATCATACTCCACGCTCTCGGATTTTTGTAATAATTTATTAATTTTTCTTGTTCTTTCTAATAATGCACTTGCCATAAATAAATCTTCCTTTCAAACTTCAACGTCAATAGATACGCTCAATTCATACTTATTATTTTCTATTTTATCATACTTTTCTATACAATTGTAGATAAGTAGTGTTATTATTTATAAATTTTTTGAAAATTCATGCAAACCGTACAATTTAATCAGTTTCATAAAATGAAATGACTTAAGTCTTGATCCACTACAATATGAGCCAATTTGCTCTGCACATAAACCAAATCAATCTTAATGCATTTCACTTCAAGTTCCGGTGCATCAAACGCTAAATCTTCAAGCAGTTTTTCCAAAATCGTATGCAGACGTCTCGCGCCAATGTTTTCTGTCTGTTCATTGACCTTACAGGCTATATCAGCCAATTCATCAATGGCCTCAGCCGTAAACTCAATCGTCAGACCTTCTGTTTCAAGTAAAGCAGCATATTGCTTAAGTAATGCATTAGCCGGTTCCGTCAAAATGCGCTTAAAATCGTCTTTCGACAACGCCGTAAGTTCAACTCGAATTGGAAAACGTCCCTGTAATTCAGGAATCAAATCCGACGGCTTAGTTGTATGGAATGCACCAGCTGCAATAAACAATACATGATCTGTTTTAAGCGGACCATATTTCGTAACAACGGTCGACCCTTCGACAATTGGCAAAATATCGCGCTGGACACCTTCTCTAGATACATCCGGGCCAGAAGAGTTGCCTCGGCCTGCTACCTTATCAATTTCATCGAGAAAAATAATCCCGCTGTTTTCTGCCATTTGAATCGCATCTGTTGTAATCTCATCCATATCAATCAACTTTTGCGCTTCTTCCTGAATGAAAACCTTACGTGCGTTTTCGACGGTCACCTTACGCGTTTTTTTCTTTTTTGGTAATATACTGCCCAGCATATCTTGAATATTGCTGCCCATGTCTTCAATACCAGATCCAGCAAACATCCCCACCATCGGGGCAGTATCTTCCACATCAATTTCGATGATTTCTTTTTCCATTTCGCCGGCAGCCAGACGTTTTTTGCACCAGTCACGACCAGCCTGATATTTCGGTTTCTCTTCCTGCTGCGGATCCGGCTGAGCATCTGCGGTTTCTTTGTTGAATAACTGGGCTAATGGATTTTTGTTTTTCGTTGTCTGATCTGGAACAAAGTAATCTAAGATTCGTACTTCAGCTAATTCTTGCGCTTTATCATCAACGGCAGCCATTCTTTCTTTTTTGAGCATCCGGACTGCCACTTCAGCCAAATCGCGTACCATGGATTCCACGTCGCGTCCAACATAGCCAACTTCGGTAAACTTGGTCGCTTCAACTTTTACAAAAGGTGCTTTAACCAACTTAGCCAATCGCCTGGCAATTTCTGTTTTCCCCACACCAGTCGAGCCAATCATCAGAATATTTTTAGGAATTATATCTTCCTTCATTGATTCTGGCAGCCGTTTACTACGCCAGCGATTACGCAGTGCAACAGCAACTGCCCGTTTTGCCTGTATCTGCCCGACAATATATTTATCGAGTTCTTTCACAATTTCTCTTGGTGTCTGTTCATTCAAGCTGAATAACCCCCTAATCCAATTCTTCAACTTTGATATTATGATTTGTATACACACATATATCAGCAGCAATTTCTAATGCTTCTTGCGCAATTTCAGCTGCTGAAAGCTGTGAATGTTTTACCATTGCTCTTGCTGCCGCCAATGCATAAAATCCGCCGGAACCAATTGCAGTCACACCTCCATCAGGCTCAATTACTTCCCCATTACCTGATAAAATAAGCATCGTTTCACTATTAACAACAATCAAAAGAGCTTCCAATTTACGCAGCACACGATCCGTACGCCAGTCTTTCGCCAGTTCAACCGCAGCTCGCATCAGATTTCCATTAAATTCTTCCAATTTTGTTTCAAACTTTTCAAACAAGGTAAATGCATCGGCCACTGATCCGGCAAAACCTGCCAAAACAGTGCCGTGATAAAGTCGGCGGACCTTTCTTGCATTGGCTTTCATAATAGTATTTTGACCAAAGGTAACTTGCCCGTCACCAGCTATTGCTGTCTTCCCCTTATGTTTTACAGCAACAATCGTTGTAGCATGAAACATAAAATCATTCCTCCTATTTCAAGACACAAGTAAAATGAGCTCCGTTTTATAACTGTGTTTTAAAGGCAGCGATAGATTGCAAAGCTCGTTCAGATATCGCCTGTTTTTTAAGTTTTTTATCTTTCATCCGCTCGCCCAATTCCGGCAGCAAGCCAAAATTGACGTTCATCGGTTGAAAACGCTTCATATCTGCACTTGTAATGTAATGGCAAAGAGCTCCATGTGCTGTTTCCTGAGGGAAAGCAACCATTGGTTTCCCTTGTATCAAGCGGCAGGCATTTAACCCAGCTACAAGTCCAGAGGCTGCTGATTCAACATATCCTTCAACGCCTGTCATCTGCCCGGCAAAAAAAAGCATTGGATTGGTCTTACTTTGCATCGTTGGCAGCAAGACTTGTGGTGAATTTATAAACGTATTACGATGCATGACACCATAACGAACAAACTCTGCTGTATCGAGTCCCGGGATCAAACCAAAAACCCTTTTTTGTTCAGGCCATTTCAAATGTGTCTGAAACCCAACAATATTGTAAAGACTGGCTGCAGAGTTATCCTGACGAAGCTGCACGACGGCGTGAGGACGCACACCCGTTACCGGATGTTCAAGGCCAACAGGCTTTAAGGGTCCATATAAAAGAGTATCAATGCCACGACTAGCCATTTCTTCTACCGGCATACAGCCCTCAAAGAAAATTTCTTTTTCAAAGTTTTTCGTCTGTGTTTTTTCTGAATTTACCAATTCCTGCCAAAAATATTCATATTCTTCTTTATTCATTGGACAGTTTATATAATCATCATCACCTTTGCCATAGCGCGACGCTTTATAAGCTTTATCCATATTCAAAGAATCCTTCATAACAATTGGTGCTGCTGCATCATAAAAATAAAGATAGTCCTGCCCTAAAAGCGCAGCAATTTTTTCCGAAAGCGTTGGTGCTGTAAGCGGACCTGAGGCAATCAAAATAATTGCCTCATCAGTTTGTGGAATATCATTTATTTCTTGGTGAATGACATTAACCAGTGGATGATTCATCAATTTTTCGGTAACATACGTACTAAAACCTTCACGGTCAACCGCTAAAGCGCCGCCAGCCGGAACTTTCGTAGCATCCGCTGCTTCTATAATTAATGAGTTCATTTGGCGCATTTCTTCTTTTAGCAAACCCACTGCATTTTCAAGCCCGGCCCCACGAAGAGAATTACTGCAAACAAGCTCAGCAAAACCAGCTGTTTTATGGGCCGGTGTAGATTTTTCAGGACGCATTTCATATAAATCAACTTGTGTACCGCTATTGGCAATCTGCCAGGCAGCTTCGCTGCCGGCGAGACCAGCACCAATCACAATTACTTTCTTCACTCAGTTTCCTCCATCTGCATAAATGTTATTCTTTTGTTTCAATTTTTTTCTTTAGTATCGGCTTCTTATTCGCTGGTTTTTTCACAGCTGTTTTTTTTGCTTTACTTCTCGTTTTTTTCGGGGCTGCCTTTACAGGCACAGCAGCGGACTCAGGTTCGGTTTTAGCTGCCTCTTTTGCCGCTGCTTTTTCACGAAGTTTTTCAAGTTCTTTGTTAATTGGATGATCCACGCGGGTTTCACAAGCTTCATTACTGCAATACAGCAATGCCCGACCATTTTTATAATGATGTTTCAACATAAATGACGTACAAGTGGGACAAGTCTCTTTCAGCGGCGTATCCCAAGTAACATAATCACAATCAGGATAATTTTTGCAGCCAAAGAATACACGACCGCGTTTTGTACGACGTTCCACAATATTCCCACCACATTTCGGGCAAGATACACCCATTTCCTTTAATAGTGGTTTTGTATTACGGCACTCTGGAAAACCCGGACACGCTAAAAACTTGCCATAACGACCTTGTTTTACAATCAGCATACGACCACATAGTTCACAAGGTATATCCGATACTTCAACAGGAAGTTCAACGTGACCAATGGCTTCTTCAGCATGTTCTAATGTTTTGGCAAACGGGCCATAAAATTCCCTTAATAAATGGTTTTTTTCCACTTTTCCTTCGGCAATTTCATCCAGCTCATTTTCTAGGGTTGCCGTAAATTTTGCATCAACAATAGATTTGAAATATTCTTCCAGCATATCAATCACAACAAAACCTAGTTCTGTCGGTTCAAATTTCTTTTCCACGCGTACAACATAACCACGTGCTAAAATCGTTTCGATAATCGGCGAATACGTACTTGGGCGGCCAATCTCTTTTTCTTCCAGAATTTTAACCAGAGATGCTTCATTATAACGTGGTGGTGGTTCAGTAAAATGCTGTTTTGGCAAAACTTCTTGCAGCACAAGCTTCTGATCAATTTTCAGTTCTGGTAAAAATACATCCTTGTCTTTCTTTTCTTTACCTTCTGTATAAACTGCCGTAAAGCCTGGGAATATAAGCTGCGATCCCGCTGCCCTTAGTCCATATTCTCCTGCCTTGATTGCAATTGTCAATGTATCATAAATAGCCGGATTCATTTGACTGGCAATGAAACGTTCCCAAATCAATGTATAAATTTTCAGTTGATCTTTGGCTAAATATTTGCTGATTTCAGCTGGTACAAACTCGACGCTTGTTGGCCGAATAGCCTCATGTGCATCCTGCGACTTTTTCCCCACCGCATAAACTGGTGGCTTTTCAGGTACATAGTCTATACCAAATTCCTGTTCAATATAGTCTCTAGCTTCTTTTTGCGCAATTTCAGAAATTCGTGTTGAATCCGTACGCATATACGTGATTAACCCAACCGGACCTTTACGACCGAGATCAATGCCTTCATAAAGCTGCTGCGCCAGCATCATCGTTTTTCTAGATGTAAAGCCAAGTTTACGCGATGCATCCTGCTGCAGACTACTCGTAATAAACGGTGGTGCCGCTTTACGCTGTCGCTGCCGTTTTTTTATTTCCTGAACACAAAATGTTTCTTTTTCCAAAGCATCCGTAACAATTGCTGCTTGTTCTTCATTGCCAATTGCCAGTTTTTCACCCTGAGCCGTAATCAATTCCGCATCAAATAGAACAGATTTAGGTTTTTCGCGAAGCTGAACACCAATTGTCCAATATTCTTCTGATATAAAATTTTGTACTTCTTTTTCGCGGTCGCAGATTAGCTTAACCGTTACAGATTGTACACGCCCCGCGCTAAGACCTTTTCTTATCTTACGCCAAAGCAATGGGCTAAGCTTATAGCCAACAATTCGGTCCAGCATTCTTCTTGCTTGCTGCGCATCAACACGATCTAAATTAATCGGATGCGGGCTTTTTATAGCTTCTTGAATCGCTGGTTTTGTAATTTCATTAAACACAATTCGGCAGGCTTCATGTTCTTCTATATTCAATATATGTGCCAAATGCCAGGCAATCGCTTCACCTTCACGATCCGGATCGGATGCCAGATATACTTTATCGGCATGTTTGGCTTCTTTCTTTAATGACTTAATTAAATCACCTTTGCCACGAATATTAATATATTTAGGCATAAAATCATTTTCGACATCAATGCCGAACTGACTTTTCGGCAAATCACGCAAATGTCCCATGGATGCCCTTACAATATAATTTTTTCCTAAATATTTTTCTATAGTTTTGGCCTTTGCTGGTGATTCAACAACAACCAGTGTTTTTTCCTGTGATTTACTCACAAAACGCCCTCCTTAACAGCACGAACATAACAATGCGGGGCGTGCTCTACCACTAAACCACGCAATTCCATTTGTAATAATATACAAGTGATATTAGATGCATCACTTCTTGATTTTAAAATAATTTCATCAATTGACAATGGCTGATCATATGATAAGTTTTCATAAACAACCTTTTCTTCCTTTGATAAATTTATCACATTCTTATCTATATTACATTTCGATTCATTCCATGAATATTCTTCCAAAACATCTTTCGCACAAGAAACAAGTTTCGCCCCTTGTTGAATCAGCTTGTGGCAGCCTTTGCTTTGCTCAGAATAAATACTCCCCGGCACGGCAAATACATCCCGTCCTTCACTAAGTGCCATTTCGGCTGTAATCAGTGAACCGCTTTTAATTGCCGCTTCAACGACGATAACACCCCTGGACAAGCCGCTGATAATACGGTTTCTAGCCGGAAAAAACTTAGCATTCGGAGTCGTTCCCGGTGGATATTCAGATACAACTAGACCCGATTCCACAATTTCTTCTAATAAATGTTTATTTTCTATTGGATAAGCGACATCAACACCGCAGCCTAATACGGCAATTGTCCGCCCTTTTTTCAATGCACCTATATGCGCTGCCGTATCAATACCGCGCGCTGCACCACTTATTATTTCTATACCCGTCTCAGCCAGATCACCAGCTAGATTTTCTGCCGCAGCTTTGCCATATGCAGAAGTTTTTCGTGAACCAACAATTGCAACTCTTTGTTTTTCTCCAGACAGTATGCCTCGATAAAATAAAACAGAAGGTGGATTAAATATATTTTTTAATAGTTCTGGATATTCTGCATCTAGGTATGTACACAATTTTATTTTTTTCTTGCGCCATTTTTCCGCCAGCAGATCTATATCGATTGGATTTTTCTTAAACTCGCAAAAATTTTCATAACTGCCACGATCCAAACATTTGCTCTGCCATACATCTTGCACCGAACTTTTCCAAATCGTTTCTCCATTGCCAAAATAAGAAACCAGTCTGCGCAAACGCGCATTACCTATCCCGGGTATCATCTGTAACATCGCCAAAAACATTTTTTCCAAGCTCATCGCCGCCCAGCAATATTTTTACACTACATTTATTTACCCACTAAAATTTATGGCATTATCTTATAATACAAAGAACTTGCATAATTTGCAACACACGAATTGATATTTTTTCATTAATTTTCATATTATAATTGCATTATTGTCTATTCTGAATCTTTTGTTAAATTTTTTTGCTTAAATATAAAATAAAACAAAAGTACTCTTTTTTCTTTAGTGATTCTTATTTTTTAAGAAAAAAGAGTACTTTTATAAATTTATCGGGAAACTTATAAGACTTCTGCTTTATAGATTTTTACTTCACCATGATCTTTGCACCTCAGCAATAAATCTGTCGCTGTAAAATTATCTAAAATTATACTTTGACTAATTTCAGCCAAAGGAACCAAGACAAATCGCCGCTCGGCTAAAAAAGGATGCGGTAAAATCAAATCTGCTGTATTTAGTATAATACCGTCGTAACTCAGTAAATCTATATCAATATTTCTAGGACCCCAATGGATTATTCGCTCACGCCCCATTTGTGCTTCTATTTCTTGACAAATGGTCAAAATTTCCCGTGGTGACAAACGACTGTCAATTTGAACAACCGCATTCAAAAAAGATGCCTGTTCAACATAACCAACCGGTTCCGTCTCGTACAAGGATGAACTGTGTACAACTGTAACATTGGGATTTTGAGACAAATTTCGAATTGCCGTCTTAATATTCTCTTCTCGATTTCCAACGTTAGAACCCAATCCTAAAAAAATCATTTATTTACGGCTCCGCGTCGTTTCTACTTGAACAAAATCAATTGGACCTGATATTGGAACAGATGGTTTTCGCACACGTGTTGTCACTGAACTAACCACCGAATAGACTTTTAATATTTCATCATCAATATGCCCTGTTAATGCTTCCAATAATTGAAATCGTTTATTTTCAACTATTTCTTTGACAAACTGATATACCGACGCATAATCTACGGCATCTTTTAAATCATCAGTTAACGAAGCTTTATCGTTTTCTGTCGTCATTTCCACATCAAAATAAAATTTTTGTCCTTGTTCTCTTTCATATTCATATACCCCATGGAACCCATAAAACATAAGATTATTCATTAATATTTTTGTCATTATATTTCACTCCTTATCATTGCATCCATCATCATCAAAGTACGTTTCACAGCTTTGACATCGTGAACTCTATGGATTTGCACACCCTTGATTTTAGCAAGCGCCGAAGCAGCAATCGTTCCCTCAAGACGTTCATTGACAGGTAAATCCAAAACATGTCCAATAAATTTTTTTCGCGAAACTCCTAGCAGTATTGGACAGTTTAATTTTTTGAATTGATCTAGATGACCCATGATTTCAATATTGTCTTCAACTGTTTTAGCAAAACCAATGCCAGGATCAATGATTATATTTTCGCCCTTAATTCCTTTTTCTATACCAATTGCAATACTCCTGCTTAAAAATTGCTGGATATCAGCCATTACACCCATTGGATAAGAATTTTCCGCTTTATTATGCATAACAATAACCGGAACATCGTATTTTGCCACAACAGAAGACATTGAAACATCTTGTTGCAGTCCCCAAATATCATTGATTATATGCGCCCCCATGGCAAGAGCTGCTTCTGCTACTTCTGCTTTGTAGGTATCAATCGACACAGGTACACTGCAATGCGGTAAAATTTTTTGCAAAAAAGGCAAAAGACGTTCCTGCTCTTTTACCGCTGAAATCTTTTGTCCACCATCATAAGGCCGAGTTGATTCAGCGCCAATATCAATGATATCAGCTCCATCCGCTTGCATATTTTCGACATGTTGAATCGCTGCATCAATTTTATTATAGGAACCACCATCTGAAAAAGAATCTGGCGTAAGATTCAAGATTCCCATGACGAGACTTGTCTCACCATCTAAAACCAACTGCCGATCTTTCCATGAATAAATACGTTTTGGTAAGGTATTGGCATTTTTTAAAATATTTTCTATTTTTTCACCAATCTGTTTAAGACCCCATGGCTGCATTTTCAATTGAATAAGTGCCTGCTTATACTGCTTTAAAGTTGCCATAATCAGCACGGACGTATACTCCTGACTTAAATCCGCAGAATGGCCAGACACTGCCACATCGCCGCCTTTCCCCAAAAAAGTCTGCTTTAATATATTAGCCGCCTTGCATTTCATTTTTTCAATCTTAATTATTTTAAAAACGGCTTTATCCTGCATAAGTTTTACTCCTGCAGGATCGCAGTCAATCTTTTTCAACTCAGTAACAGCCTGCTTCAAACTACATATTTCTAAAATATTAATTTGTATATTTTCCACCAATTTCGCTCCCCCTATTGCTACTCAATACACTTTTATTGTATCATAACTAGGATACATAATTAAATCTTTGCAAATCAAATATATTTACGCATATCATTTCCAGGAGGAATTTTAAAATGAAAAAAAGATTAGATCCAAACTCATTCGATTTCCCTGTCGAAAAAATCCGCAGTGGATTCTACAGCGATATTTATTTTTTACGAACACAGGAAATCTTAAATCAAGCCAATCATCACCCTCGTGTTACGGTGCAGATTTTCCAGCGTGATTATGCCACCTTGTGCGGTATAGATGAGGCAATCGCTATCATTAAACGTTGTGCGTATCACCCTGAAAAACTCACAATCAAAGCCCTGCATGACGGCGATCAAATCGTTCCATGGGAAACAGTTATGACCATTGAAGGTGATCTTGCTGATTTCTCCCATCTTGAAACAGTTTATCTGGGCACACTAGCCAGGCAAACAAAGGTAGCAACCAATACCAGACGTACCGTCGAGGCATCTAACGGAAAGCCAGTTTTATTTTTTCCATCAAGATTCGATCATTATGCAGTCCAAGAATCAGATGGCTATGCTGCTAAAATTGGTGGCATGAGCGGCATTTCCACACCTGCCAATGCCGTTTCCTGGGGTATCGAAGCCGCCGGAACGATTCCACATTCTCTCATTGCTGCTTGTGGTGGCGATACCTTAAAAGCAACACGTGCTTTTGATAAATATATGGATCCAAATATCAGCCGCGTTGCACTTGTTGACTTTAATAATGACTGTGTCAATACAAGTCTTGCTGTCGCCAGAGAACTAGGCGATAAACTTTATGGCGTGCGTTTAGATACATCCGATAAAATGGTCGATGTTTCCTTGATCGGACAAATGGGACACTTTAAACCAACTGGCGTGAACGAACAGCTTGTGCGTAATGTTCGTGAAGCACTTGATAAAGAAGGATTTCAACACGTGAAAATCATGGTTTCCGGTGGGTTTAACCCCGAACGGATTCGTATGTTTGAAGAAAAAAATGTACCGGTTGATGTCTATGCTGTTGGCAGCAGTATCTTTGCTACCAGCGTTGACTTTACCGCTGATATTGTTTTAGTCGATGGCAAGCCATGTGCTAAAGCTGGTCGTCATTTTATTTTAAATCCACGATTGGAATTTGTGGAGTAAATTTTCTAAAGGAGGCTCTTATAGATGGAAATTTCTCTTGGTGATATATTTCTGTTTTTTTTAATTGTACTTGTATTTACCTATTCTTTTTGGGATACAATTTTTACAAATTAAGAACAATGTGCCTCAAAAAGCACCGCACCATTTATGGCTGCGGTGCTTTTTTGCATAAAAAAAGAGGAGACAACTGTCTCCTCACAACAATCAAAGCACTCGACGTGCCCCAACATAACATGAACTCCAATAGGAACTCGACAAAGAATCAACCGCAACACCACGACTGGAAGATGCATTGATGAAATTTCCATTCCCAAGATATATGCCAACATGGGAAACCCCGTAGTCATATGTAGAAAAAAACACCAAATCTCCTGGTATCAGATCACCATACGAAACTGGACTGCCAACTTCATATTGTGCGTCTGCTGTGCGTGGTAAAGAAATACCGGCATTAGCAAAAACATAACTCACATAGCCCGAACAATCAAAACCATTTGGTGAAGTTCCCCCAAAAACATAAGGAACCCCCACATATTGCAGTGATGATTGAATCACGCGACGTGAAATGTAGTTTGATCCACGGCTGACTTCTGGAATGGAACGCCCCATCAACGCACGATATGTTGAATCTCCGACAAGTCCATCCACAGACAAACCTCTAGATCGCTGAAATTCTTTGATCGCGGCTGCTGTAGCTGGTCCAAAAGCACCATCCGCTACTACATCATAACCTAAATTTGCTAATTCCCCTTGGATTCCTGCTACCTCATCGCCCTGGTCACCAACGCGAAATGCGGATGCATTTGCAATCGAAAACCAGCACACCATCACTAAAGACAGCATTAAAATACGTAACACTTTACTCAAAAGGTCACTCCTCTCTTAATTAGCCTACGAGGTTAGCTGACGGGTTAGGGTAGAGAAGAAGACCACCCTTGCTGTTATATTCATAACTCCTTATGAAAGCAACAAAATTCACCCCAAAACACAAATTGGTTTCCCCGTTCCTGAGTTAGATTCGGCTTATTTATCCTCAGCCTACTCAATTCGACAATAAATACATTTATCCTTCTTTATAAGGATATTTTTTGTATTTCTTCAACTTTTTTCTTACGTATTAAAAATATTCTGTTTTTTATAAAAGCGCTTTTGCTTACATTTCCGGCTTTATCTTAGCACAATTGCATAAAAAAACTGCCGGAAAATCCGACAGTTTAATTTTTGTTAAGCAAACTATGAGCAATCATTAAGCCGAGTTTTGTTCCGCTTACGCGGCAATAATCATTTATCTAGATCAGCCGTTGCCAACTGATTCAAGCGACACAACCCGGAAGGTTCCGCGGGCAGCATCATCCCTTCCCTATTCGGTCTTGCTCCGTGTGGGGTTTACCTAGCCAGTTAGTCACCTAACTGCTGGTGCGCTCTTACCGCACCTTTCCATCCTTACCTGATAAAATCAGGCGGTTTAAATTTCTATAGCACTTTCCCTAAGGTCACCCTCGCTGGACGTTATCCAGCACATTGCCCTATGGAGCCCGGACTTTCCTCAAATGCCTCGAGGCACTCGCGATTATTTTTCATACTCACAGTCGTTTGATAACTATGTGATTATATCACTCGGCTAAATAGATGTCAAACTAAGTTTCATACTGCTAACATGAAATATTCATAAGGCTTTGCAAACTCTTGACTTTTGCTCCAATATCTTCTGCACCAACAATCGCTGAAACAACTGCCGTAGTTTGAGCACCCGCAGCACATACCTCTGCAATATTATGCTCTTTTATGCCCCCAATTGCAACAAAAGGAAGTTTCCCCTGGGTCGCGGCATATTTGACAAAAGCCAAACCAACCGGTGCACTGACATTCTTTTTTGTTTGTGTTGCAAAAACAGGACCTACACCTACATAATCAACATACCCCAATGCTTCGGCTAAGCGGAGCTGCTCGGGGCAATGCGTTGAAAGTCCCAATATTTTATCTGATCCAATCAGTTTGCGCACGATCTGTGCAGGTAGATCATCCTGTCCAATATGAACACCATCTGCATCGACGGCTAATGCCAAATCAACAAAATCATCAATAACAAATGTAACATTGGCATCTCGTGTCATTTTGCGTATGGCAGTGCACTGTTCATACATTTCTTTGGCTGTTTTTTCTTTTTCACGATATTGCAAAAACGTAATACCTGCTTGAATTAGTTGATCTACAACCTCTAAATTACTGCGACCTTTTGACAAAGCTTCATCCGTTAAAGCATAAATCTTTGTTTTTTTGAAATTTTCCATTCCTAAAGAGCGCATACGTATTCCCCCATTATCCAATAACATGTTCTAACACCAAATCCACCTGTTTCGCAGCTGCAATCGTTACGCCGGGTGCCAGCGGCGGCAAATGATCAATGTCGCTGTTAAGATCTCCCACTATACAAAAATCATTGCGGATTTTATGAGTTTTAATTCGATCACTATTGCCAAAACCTGCTAATCCTGATACCGCTACGACAAATTCTTTTTTACCCACAAACGTTTCGACAAATAGAGTTTTATACGCCGGTTTATCAAATGCTTCTATTAAAATACTACAACCATGAAATAACTCGTTGATATTTGCTTCATCCACTTTTTTATGAATAATATTAAGTTCAAGATCCGGATTAATCTTATACAAAATTTCAGCCAAAGCTTCCACCTTTGCTGTTCCGACTTGCTCCAAAAAATAATTCTGCCTGTTTAAATTACTGGTTTCAATTTCATCCATATCAACGATCGTTATTTTTTTAAACCCCGATCGAACAAGCATACTAGCGCAATTTGAACCAAGTCCGCCAGCTCCAGCAATACCAACCGTAGTCCTTTGAATTTTAACAATTTGTTCAGTCGATAAATATTTTTTTAGGCCTGCCTCAAATGCATTCAATACAATCCCTGCCAATCTTTATAAACTGGTTGATAGCCTTCGCTGTAGAGCATCTGCGCCATATCCTCAATCGACCGCGTATCGGAAATATCAAACTGGCTTGAATCTTCACCTTTTGTATGTCCGCCAACAGCAGTGGTCACACCACCGGAAATTTTTGTCACACCAAGCTTCACCAAATGATCCCGCATCATGCGATTTTCTCTGGATGACAAAGTAATACCGCTGCGTGGCATAAATATACGATAAGCAGTAATATACTGAACAAGATTTACATCATTAACAATAACACGCGGTGGAAATCCGGCTGCACAAGGACGCATGCGCGGTGTCGACACTGCAACTTCCACATCTTTATAAACATGTTGCAAATAATCGGCGTGAACACCTGTAAAAAAAGCCTCTTTACGCCAGTCATTCAGCCCCAAAAGTGCTCCGATATTAACATTGCGCATTCCAGAGCGGCAAGCCCGCTCCGGTGCATCCAGGCGAAATTCGTAAATACTTTTCGGACCAGCCAAATGAAGTTCTTTGTATATCGAGCTATCATAAACTTCTTGGAACATTGTCATGCCATCCACACCAGATTGAACGGTTCTTACATATTCTTCTTCCGTCAGGGAATAGATTTCTACACTAATGCTCGTAAAAAATTTTTTAAGGACCTGTACTGCTGCTAAAATATAATCTACCGAACTATATTTTTGTGATTCACCGGTAAGAATCAGGATATGCTTGAGTCCCGTTTCCGAAATTTTCTTGGCCTCCGCTTCGACTTCCGCCATGGTAAGTTGTTTTCGTTCCAGCACATTATCATGGTTAAAGCCACAATAAACGCAAAGATTGTCACAATAATTCGCAATATACATCGGTGTAAAAAGCTGCATTACTTTACCAAAATTTTGGATTGTCATTCTCCGAGCACGCTGCGCCATCACCTCTAAATGACGTTCTGCTGCTGGTGACAATAGCGTTAAATAATCATAACGATTCAATTTTCCTTTACTTAAAACAGACAAAACATCCTGATCTTTTATTTTTGAAAAAAAATCCAGCAAATCCAGATCCTTATACTTTTCCATTTCTTGCAAAAAGCTCATTTCAAAGGACCTCCCCGTCATGTAAAAACCCGGTAAGCGGTGAAGATGCAGCCGCTCCACTCGGCATAACTCTCCCCAAACCAGCCAAATAAGCCATTCGCCCTGCCTGCACTGCTAACTTAAAGGCATGAGCCATAGCTGCCGGATCTGTCGCTACAGCAATCGCCGTATTGACTAAAACGCCTGCAGCTCCCATTTCCATAGCGGCAGCCGCCTCTGAAGGTCTGCCAATCCCAGCATCTACAATAATCGGCAGATCAATTTCATCAATCAAGATTCGAAGCAGTTCAACTGTTTGCAAACCACGGTTACTGCCAATCGGTGCACCCAGCGGCATTACCGCTGCCGCCCCAGCATCTACCAAACGTTTCGCACTCATTAAATCTGGACTCATATACGGCAAAACAATAAAGCCTTCTTTTGCTAGAATCTCTGTTGCTTTAATTGTTTCTTGATTATCCGGTAAAAGATACCGATTATCGGAAATAACCTCGATTTTAATCCAGTCCCCACACCCCATAGCTCGTGCCATATGGGCAATTCGAACCGCTTCATCCGCCGTTCTGGCACCTGAAGTATTTGGCATCAAAATACAATTTTCAGGAATGTAATTTAAAATATTTTCTGCTTCATAGTCACGATCCGCCCGGCGCAGCGCAACCGTAACAATCTGGGCAGCCGCTGCTTCTATCGCCGCTGGCATATCTTTATTGGAAGAAAATTTCCCTGTACCCATTAATAATCGACTCTGTATTTGTGTGTTGCCAATCGTAAATAGATCTCCCATTTCAGCCACCTCCTACAAAGGTAACAATTTCCAATCGATCTTGTGGACTTAAGATAATTTCATACCAATGTTTGTTTGCAATGATTGTACCATTATGTTCAACCACGACTTTTTTAGGCAAAAAACCTTTTCCCACCAAAAAATCACCTAAACTCATATTTTCCTGAATGATATTTTCTTTCCCATTTACTACAATTTCCATGTCAACACCAGCTCTCTTCGTATTTTCATGCCGCCTGAACATAGTGAGCAAAAATAACGCCTATCCATATAGGATAGGCGTATATAATACACATTTGCACTTCCTACGCGGGCATTATCCCGATCAGGTAACAGGTCAGGTGCTTAATAGCCCTTTCTCAGCCCATAACATGAGCTCCCTAGCAATCTATTGTGTTACACAAATTCTCTGTAACAAATTTAGTTTAACTCTTTTTTGCAACTACGTCAATCATCAAATCACAGTAAAAAAATCCCGACTCGTATCATCGGCGGTAATTTCAACCTGCCGGCCTTGTTCTTGCATACAAGAACGTAATCGTTCCGCTAAAACTTGCACCACAGGCATCTCTGTGCCAAAATGTCCAGCATCAATAAGGTGAATTCCCTGTTCAACTGCTTTTTGTGCTTCATGATATTTAACATCACCGGTAACAAATACATCCGCACCAGCATAGGCTGCTTTCCCGATAAATTCAGCCCCGCTGCCGCTGCACAGAGCTACTTTTCTGACGAGTTTATTGCCACTTTTCACAACACGTAATTGGTTTGTCGACAAGGCATTTTTTACCGTTTTAGCAAACTCATCAATAGTAGTGGGTTCGTTTAGTTCGCCAATTCGCCCCATACCTTCCACTTTTCTTTTATTTTTAAGTGAATATACATCATAACCCACCGATTCATAAGGGTGTACCTTCAGCATAGCCTTAACAACTTTATTTAAAATTTCAGCTGGCAAAATGGTCTCCAGACGAATTTCATTTACTGTTTCCAAAACACCACATTTTCCCTTAAACGGCTTTGCCTCAGTAAGCGGTAAAAATTGCCCCGCACCAATTACCGAAAAACTGCAATGTGAATAATTACCAATTTGACCTGCTCCAGCATTGCCAATTGCCGTCTGTACAACGTCCTTATACTCCACAGGAACAAATACAACTAGCTTGACAAGTTCTTCTTCATGGCTGATGTCTAAAGGCTTCACATTCTTCAAAAGTAAAAGTTCAGCCAAAACATCATTCACACCACCACTGGCAGTATCAAGATTCGTATGTGCCGCATATACAGCAATGTCATATTTCAAAATTCTGCTAAGCATGTGACCCAACGGAAGATCCGTTCGCAGATTTTTTATTGGTTTAAAGATTAGTGGATGATGCGCGATAATTAAATCATATTTTTCCTGCACGGCCCGCTCAATAACCGCTTCACTTACATCGAGACAAACCAATATTCTCTCAATATTTTGTGCCGGGCTGCCAATTAACAGCCCAACATTATCCCAGCTTTCAGCAAGAATACGTGGTGCAATCTTATCCATGATATCCATTACAACCTGACATTTTATAGACATTGCATTCGATCCTCCAATTCTTTTATTTTTTCTAAAACAAAGGAATATTTTTCACTTTGTTTTGCCTGTTCACTGTTTGCCATTCCCCTTAAAACACGTTTGCTTTGAAAAAGCAAATTTTCAATGTGCTGACGCAATAAAATATGGCGATTTTGCCAAAGCATTGGACCAATTTCCATTAAAAGGTCTTCTGGCATTGCCGTATACCCATGAACAGCATACATCACTTCATACAAGCGGCCTTCATCAAAAACAAGATCTTCCTCGTTGATTTTCCAGCCATTTTGGTAGAGCCATGAACGCAGAAGTGCTGCTCCATTCATCGGCTGCAAAACCACTCCTTTTAAATCAGCTGTAACACGGGGGCATTTGCTTAAAATATCAATCATCAAAGCTCCCCCCATGCCCGCAATCGTCAGCACATCAACTTCACCTGGCGACAAAACAGTAATACCATCACCAAAACGAACATCAATCTGTGACGATACTCCCGCCGCTAAAATTGTTTTTTGAGCCACCTGATAAGGTCCCGCATGTACATCACAAGCAAAGGCTTTATCCACAATTTTATTTTCTACCAACGAAATAGGCAAATAAGCGTGATCTGTGCCAATATCTGCCACCACTGAACCTTTGGGAACAAATTTTGCCACCGATAATAAACGCGGTCCTAAATTCATTATACTTCCTCCAAATTTTCAAATATAAAAAAATGCAAAGCAGACTCTGCTTTGCATCAAATGTATTACATTGATGGGTAATACCAAAATAAAACTGCTATGAAACCGCTTAATAAGCAGAAATACACGTAGCGAATCTATTACCCAAATTCTTTATAAAATGGTGGGCCCACCTGGGATTGAACCAGGGACCGACCGGTTATGAGCCGGTTGCTCTACCGCTGAGCTATAGGCCCTTAAAAAATGGCTCCTTGAGTAGGACTCGAACCTACGACCGATCGGTTAACAGCCGATTGCTCTACCAACTGAGCTATCAAGGAATATGCCAACATCAGCTATTATACAAAATGACATTTATCATGTCAAGAAAAATTTGTAAATTTATTCAAGAAAATCCTTTAATTTCTTACTACGACTTGGGTGGCGAAGCTTTCGCAAGGCTTTCGCTTCGATCTGGCGAATACGTTCTCTCGTCACACCAAAATTTTGTCCAACCTCTTCAAGCGTTCTTGCCCGACCATCATCTAGTCCAAAGCGCAGGCGAAGTACTTTTTCCTCGCGCGGCGTCAATGTTTCTAAAACCTCTTCCAATTGTTCCTTCAGTAACATAAAGGAGGCAGCTTCAGCTGGAGCCGGTGCATCCTGATCTTCAATAAAATCACCAAGATGGGAATCTTCTTCTTCACCAATTGGCGTTTCCAGCGATACTGGTTCTTGCGCAATTTTCATAATTTCGCGAACCCGTTCTACTGTAATTTCCATTTCTTTGGCAATTTCTTCTGGAGCGGGTTCTCGGCCAAGTTCTTGTAAAAGTTGACGTGATACCCGAATCAATTTATTGATTGTTTCAACCATATGCACAGGGATTCGAATCGTTCGCGCTTGATCGGCAATAGCCCTGGTAATGGCCTGACGAATCCACCAAGTTGCATACGTACTGAATTTATAGCCTTTATTATAGTCAAATTTTTCTACAGCCTTAATCAGTCCAAGATTTCCTTCTTGAATTAAATCAAGAAACAACATTCCACGACCAACATACCGTTTTGCAATGCTGACAACCAAACGAAGATTTGCTTCGGCCAGCCTGCGTTTTGCTTCTTCGTCGCCCTCTTCCATGCGTTTCGCTAAAAAGACTTCTTCTTCTGCGGTCAATAGAGGTACACGACCAATTTCCTTTAAATACATACGAACCGGATCATCAATACTGATACCTTCTGGAATGCTTAAATCAATTTCATTTTCATCGCCGTCAGTTTTGTCAAGTCCCTGAACATCCGTATCATCCGTGTGATCTGAATCAGCAATTTCATCGACAATATCGATACCTTTGCCCGTAAAGATCTCATACATATCATCGATTTCTTCTGGCGACAGCTCTTCACTTTGAAAAGCGTCAACAATTTCCGTATACGTAAGAACGGCACCGCGTTTTTTAGCTTTATTCAATAGCTTTTCAATTATTTCTGCACTGTGCGCCGACAAATGTTGTTTCTTTTCAGCCATTTACATACCTCCTTTCCGTATACTTACACTTATTAAATTTTCCCACTGCTTTAAATCATATTTTGTCAATTTCATTTTTTATTCGCTGACTTTCTGCAAGCTCCTGCACAAAGCCCTCATCCCCCATACGTTCTAATTCATCTGCCTTCAAGCGATGTTCTTCATATAATTTCCTTAAATATGCTAAATGAATTGTTTTTATGCAATCATCCAGTAACTGCAGTCTGTCCTCAGACTCCAATTCATCCAGCAGACAATGTGATAGTTCCGCATTGGCTTTTTCACTCAAATGCGAAGATGCTGTAAGATCATTGATTGTCTTCTTATTTTTGTAGCTGTCTGATAAAAATTGTATAATTTCGCGATGCATATCTGTTTGAAACTCATTCACCCTTAGCTGTGCATCCAAATAAGGCAGAATGCTAGTATCCATCCATACCGTATTGATAACATGACGACCAGCTTGAATTACGGCATTATCTACTTTTTTAGCAATCGTACGCATACTCGAATTTAATGGCTTTACCATTCGCGTACGAGCCAATCCTGAAGATTTGTGTATTTCACTGCGAATGGCTCCTTCATCAACACCTATAACTTGTGATATACGGGTAATATATGCATTCAATTCAACTGCATTATTCATCTCCGCCAATATCGGTGTGAGTTTTTCAACCACCGCTACTTTTCCTTCCAGTGTAGAATAGTCATGTTCACTAAAAGCTCGTTTCATTTGATATTCAACCAACGGCAATGCATCTTGAATCAACTTACGAAACTGTGTTGGTCCATGTTTACGGATATATTCATCTGGATCTTTTCCATCAGGAATTGAAATAACCCTTACATTTGCACCACTGCCACGAATAATAGAAAGAGCCCGAATCGTTGCATTTTGTCCAGCACTATCACTATCATAAGCAAAACGAATTTCTGGTGCATAACGAAGTATTTTTTTACATTGCTCCAATGTAAATGCTGTGCCCAAGGAAGCAACTACATTTTTAATCCCACTATTATGTGCTGTTATAGCATCCATATACCCTTCAACTACAATAACAAAACCGCTTTCTTTAATTGATTTTGCTGCTTGGTCAAGACCAAATAAAAGACGCCTTTTATTAAAAATAAGCGTTTCCGACGAATTTAAATATTTAGGCTGACTATCATCTAATACTCTGCCGCCAAACCCCACAACCCGACTGCGTTCATCGCAGATAGGAATGATAACCCTGTTGCGGAAGCGATCATAGACACCGCCTGATGATCGTTCTGCTGCCAAGCCGGATTCAATTAGCAGTTCATCGCTGATACCTCTTTTTTGAAATGCCTCAGACAATTTGCTCCACGACTGCGGTGCAAACCCCAATTTGAAATCTGCAATAATTTTCTCATTGATTCCACGCTGTAAAAAATATGTCTTGGCCTGTATACCATATTTCGTTTTTGTCAGGCAGGCATGGAAAAAATCTCGAGCCATTTCATGAACTTTATATAGTTTTGCTATTTCACGTTCTCTGATTACTTCCTGCTCGGTTTTTTCCCGTTGCGGCAATGGTATATTCAGCTTATTTGCTTGGAATTTGATTGCATCAAAATAAGATAAATTCTCAATCATCGAAATAAATTTAAAAACATTTCCGCCTGCATGGCAGCCAAAGCAATAAAAAAAGCCTTTCTCCGGCAGTACAGAAAAAGATGGTGTCTTTTCACTATGAAAAGGACAACAGCCCCAATATCGATTTCCCTTTTTCTTCAAAGCCACATATTCAGAAATTGCTGCTACGATATCAGATTCTGAGCGCACACGTTCAACAAAGTCATCATAAATCATATTGCCTTCCATTAAATTCACCTTTCATTGCGCTCTTCGATTTACTTATATGCTGTGAAAACATTCTTCTATTTCAAACAAAATATAAATACTTAAACCTAAATTCGCTAAGATTTTATATTTTCCTGCTTTTTTCAAACAACTTTCACAACTGCATATCTGTGAGTCTATATTTTTTAACCCAATATCTTGCGATTTCATCTTACTCATTGTTAAATATATTCAATATAAATCATCAATATCCTTTTTCCCTATTGACATTCTTTTATAATTTTGTTCTCAGCAAAAAAAAAGAACGATTTTTTAGCAAAATCATTCCCCACGATCTTTCAAAACAATCTGTTGGTTTTTATAAACGAATCGAGATTGGCGGCATAAAAATTTCATTAAATAACTGCACCGAATAACTATCTGTAAGGCCTGCTATATAATCAACAACTACAATTTGTTTACCCCAATTCTCTTCTCGATGCAAAAATTCTTTGGGCAAACGATCAAAATGCTTCATAAAATAAAGATAAAGCTGTTCAATGACAAAACCAGCCTGAGCACGCTCTTTGGCCAGAATATTCGAATGATAAATATTTTCAAACATAAAAGCTCGAAAGGTATTCATGACCTCAACGAATTCCGGTGACATAAAAATATCAGCTTGGTCAATCGATGAAACAATCATATCCGATACCATTGCTGTTATCATCTTAGACGGATCGATTCCTAACGTTTTTTTCACAACGGCCGGCAAATCTCCACTTTTCAACATTCCAGCCCGCATCCCATCATCATAGTCATGGCATAGATAGGCAATACGATCCGCTGTTTTAACAATACGGCCTTCCAATGTTTTCGGTGTTATTTTCCCTGTGTGATTCACAACCCCATCTTTAACTTGGACGGTAAGATTAAGACCTTTACCATCTCTCTCTAAATATTCAATCACACGCAAACTTTGTTCATTATGCGAAAAATGGCCCACTAAACGCTGCATCGTTTCTTCGCCAGCATGACCAAATGGTGTATGCCCTACATCATGAGCTAAAGCAATCGCTTCCACTAAATCTTCGTTAAGCTGCAAACCTCTGGCAATGGTTCGAGAAATTTGTGATACCTCTAAGCTGTGAGTCATCCGTGTACGATAATGGTCACCTGAAGCTATGTAAACTTGGGTTTTATGTTTCAAACGTCGAAAGGACTTCGCATGTAAAATACGATCACGATCTCGTTGATATTTCGTTCGAAACTGACAGTCAATCTCTAGAGTCACTCGCTTTGCTTCTTTACTCTTACTGGCATAGGGCGATAAAATATCATATTCAAGCTGCTCCGTTCGTTCACGTATATTCAACCTTTACACCTCCAATGTCTTTCTTTCATTATATAACATCTATTCTAAGAAAGAAAATTTTTAGTTCACTGTACCTATATTTTTGAAACCTAGATCTGTTATAATATAATCTGAGATAGAAAGGAGTCAATACATGAAATCAATTAAACTGTTTTTTCTTACCTTTACAATCCTAACATTGATGACGGCGGCAGCTTTTGCCAGCAAACCGACCATCACGTCTGATTCAAATTATCTTGATATTAATACAGGCAGATATATTCTTGAAGGCAATGTCCGCATCGCCACAGATTCTCGTATCATTACAGCCGACAAAGCACAAGTGAATATTTCTTCTTTTGAAGTATGGGGGCAGGGAAACATTACCGTTTTGCAAGATGATATTACCTTTACCGGCGATAGCGTTTACGTCAACGGCAGTAAAAAAGAAGCTTCCATTAAAGGAAATGTTGATCTCGAACGAAGTGGTTTATCGATCACAGCCGATTCTGTAACGTATAACTGGGATACAAAAATTGCTGAGTTTTATAATAACGTCAACGTAAATAACAATGGTCAACAATCTTCAGCTACGTATATAAGCTATAACGTAAAAGACAATGCTATTTTATAATATATAAGTTGCCTCTAGCCTATTAGGCTGCCATGAATGGGGGGATAGGGCATCGTTTGCTTCCTACGTAACGCCACGGAGCCCTATCCCCCATTCATGACGATTCCCATATAAAATCTTTAATGCAACTTAATGTTTATAGCAAAAAAGCTTCTCTGTAAAGCAGAGAAGCTTTTTTGCTATAAATATATCACGTTATACGATTTTACTAAAATCTGCCACATGACTTATCAGTTCCAATATGGATTTTAATAAAGCAAGGCGGTTGTTTTTGATTGTTTCATCTTTATCCATGACCATAACACCTGCAAAAAAGACATCAATCGGCGTTGTTAAGTCCATGAGTGCATCAATTGCCCCACTGTAGTCCTGTCCATCCACTAAGCTTTCAACAGCGTTTGCCGTAGATGTATAGGCTTGGTATAAAGCTTTTTCTTCCACCAATGTAAATAAAGATGAATTTATAGAAATCATCGATGCTTTTTTCGCTAAATTCGTAACACGCACAAATGCTTGAATTGCTTTCCCCATCGGTTCTTTGTCGATTTCGAGTGACAGTGCTTTTGCTTTTAAATATACACTGTAAACATCAAAAACACCACCGCTGATAACTGCATCAGCAATATCATAACGAATTTTCGCATCCGCTAAAACATTTTTAATCCGCAAACGTAAAAAATCCTCTACATCAACCAGCATTTTACTTCTTGTAGCTGCATCGGTAATATCAAACAAATCCAGCGAGCAATTCACTAGATCGGCTAAAGAAATTGTATACTTGGCATCAATTATAATATTAACCAGTCCCAAGGCCTGACGACGCAACGCAAATGGATCCTGTGACCCCGTTGGAATCAAACCGCGACTAAACGTTGCTACAATATTATCAATTTTATCCGCAATACTTACAATACGTCCCGCAGTACTTGGCGGCAAAGCATCCCCGGCAAAACGTGGTAAATAATGTTCATAAATGGCAGCAGCCGTTGCTTTCGTTTCACCTTCAAGCAAAGCATATTCCCGTCCCATAACACCTTGAAGTTCCGTGAATTCACAAACCATACCACTAACGAGATCGGCTTTGGCCAGTTTTGCGGCTCGAACAGAGGTCTCTATTTCAACAGCCGAAGCTCCAATTGCTTTGCCGATAAAATCTGCCAATTTCTCCAAACGAGTTGTTTTATCATAAATGCTGCCAAGACCTTCTTGAAATACAACTGTCTTTAATTTTTCTAAACGATCAACCAATTTCACTTTACGGTCTTCATCAAAGAAAAATTGTGCATCATCAAGGCGCGCCCGAAGCACACGTTCATTACCATGTTGTACCGTTTCCAAATGCTCACTGCCGCCATTTCGGACCGTAATGAACAGCGGCATGAGTTTCCCATCAGCTGCTAATACGGGAAAATATCTCTGATGTTCACGCATTGGCGTAATAACCGTTTCTGGTGGTAATAAGAGATATTTTTCAGAAAAGCTGCCACAAAGTGCAGTTGGATATTCTACCAAAAATACAACTTCTTCTAAAAGTTCTTCCGTTATATCAGCTTTTCCGCCTTTTGCAGCAGCTAATTCTTCAATTTGCTGACGAATCATACTGCGACGAATGACCTGATCCACAATAACAAATTGTTCTTTAAGCAATGTTTCATAATCCGCCGCCCGCGTAATCGAAAAATCGCCTTGACTTAAGAAGCGATGACCGCGTGAGATACGACCAGAAGATACGTTAGCAACCGTAAAATCAATAACAGCATCATCAAACAATGCCACAATCCAACGAATCGGACGAACAAATTTTACATCAAGATCTGCCCAATGCATATTTTTAGGAAAGTTCAACCCATTGATTAAATTTGGCAAAACTTCCGGCAGCAATGCTTCTGTATCGTGACCCTTTTCATGAACAATTGCATAAACATAACCATCTCTAACTTCAAGTGTCTTAACATCAACTTTTTGACCACGGGCAAACCCTTCACAAGCCTTGGTTGGATTGCCTTGCGCATCAAAGGCAATTTTTATGGAAGGGCCTTTATTTTCACTTTGGATATCTGCCTGTTTTATATTGAGGCCTTTCATTATAAGTGTCATACGGCGTGGGGTTCCAACCGTACGAATATCTTCATAGGAAATACGAAGATCTGTAAAAATCTTCTTTGCCGTATCGGCAATTTGCTGTAAAATTCCCGGCATAAAATGTGCAGGAACTTCTTCCGTACCAATTTCTAATAATAAATCTTTATTCATGCTCTTTACCTCCCTTTAGCAATGGGTAGCCAAGTTCCTCACGCTGTTTCAAATAACACTGTGCACAAAGTTTTGCCAAGTTACGAACTCTGCCAATAAATGCCGTACGTTCCGAAACACTAATAGCACCACGAGCGTCAAGAAGATTAAATGTATGCGAACATTTTAATACATAATCATAAGCAGGATGAACAAACCCAAGCATAATGATACGAATTGCTTCTTTTTCATATTTATCAAACAAATCAAACAGTAAATCTACATCGGCAAGTTCAAAATTATAGGTTGACTGTTCAACTTCGTTTTGATGAAATACATCCCCATACGTATAGCCTTCCGCCCATTCCAGTTCATAAACATTTTCCTTACCTTGAATATACATGGACAAACGTTCTAAACCATATGTAATTTCGACCGATACCGGCTTTACATCAACACCACCAACTTGTTGGAAATACGTAAACTGCGTGATTTCCATGCCATCGAGCCAAACTTCCCAGCCTAATCCCCAAGCTCCTAGTGTTGGTGATTCCCAGTTATCTTCAACAAAACGTATATCATGTTCTGCTGGATTAATCCCTAATTTAGCCAAACTTTCCAGATATAATTCTTGAATATTATCAGGCGATGGTTTCATAATCACCTGAAACTGATGATGTTGAAACAAACGATTTGGATTTTCACCATAACGACCATCAGCTGGACGTCTCGATGGCTCTACATAGGCTACATGCCAAGGTTCTGGACCTAAAACACGTAAAAAAGTCGACGGATTCATCGTACCGGCACCTTTTTCGATATCATATGCTTGTGTTAAAATACAACCCTGCTCAGACCAAAATTTTTGCAAGGTCAGGATTATTTCCTGAAATTTCATAAGAAAACTACCTCCTCATTCTTGTTTTGTGCTGCTTGTATCAGTGTATATTTGAAGATGAAACAAACAATGAATTGAATTCGTACGGTTTTGGGCAACAAAAAAACATCTCCATCCCGTAACACAAATGTTACAGGGACGAGATGTTATACCCGCGGTTCCACCCTGATTGGCTTTCGCCCACCTTCGTCTATTGTGAGTTTTACTGGCAAAATGCTTTCTTCTCACTGCTCCAAAACGCCGTTCACTCTTTTTTTAGCGGACTCACACCATCTCCACTTCGCTTTTAGTCAAGAGCTACTCTTTTTTTCATCGCATTCATCTCTATCATATCTTCAAAAGACTATTTTAGTGTAACAAATCACGCGAATCTTGTCAATCAACTTAACGAGCTGAAAAATATTATCGCCTGTCTTTTTTAACATTACATTTTTTTCGCCCCGGGAAGCATTGACAATTGATGAATAAAGGCCAGCGACTTCAATGGTTTTTCTAGCAGGTTTTGCAAATAAAGCAGTAATAACGTTTCTGCTAAAACCAAATCTCCTCCGCTTACACTAAAGACCGGCGGCTTAAGCCAATCAAGTTCCCGCAACTGATAAATAAACATTCGCAGTTTATCTGAAAATGCATCGGATCCTGGCGACTTGCAGTCACTACATAAAACGCCACGCTGTTCGAGTGAAAAAAATGCATCCCCTTTAATCGGTGTACCACAAACGACGCATGTATCAAAATTCAACTGATAACCCGTATAGTCTAAAAATTGATAAGCCACCGCCAGCGCTACAATGCGAGGATTGTGTTTGGAAAAAGCCGCATAGGCTTGTAATAACTTATCGAATATTTGTGGTTCAGGATGGCGTTCCGGACACAAACCCAAGACCAATTCAGCAACAAACGTCGCATACGCCATAGCATCTAAATCTTCGCGCAAAGCCTTAAAGGATAGTTTCATTTCACATTGCCGAACGATATCCAGCCGCTGTCCTTCCCCCAGCTGCACATCCAAATAACTAAACATTTGCATCCCGCCGGCAAGGGCGCTGCGCGGACGCCTGCAGCCATAAGCGGCTGCTTTTATAATTCCCAAATCTCTGGAAAAAAGAGTAACCATTTTATCCGCTTCACCCCAATTGTGGACGGATAAAATTATAGCATCTGTCTTATACTGCGCCATGTTATTTTTCTTCTATACCTTTCTTTTCAGCGTTTGCTTCCATATCTTCTACATAATTTTGTTCCGTGCCGTTACTTTTCGGCATCACAGCTCCAGCCGTCAGCATATATTGCAGCGCCGACTCGCCGCTGATATTCAAATAAACTGCATCTTTTTTCGGAACAAAGATATTGCTTCCCGATGTCATGTTAAGACTCCAGGGAATAAACACGCAGATATATTCATCGCCCAGTTGATTTTGCAGCTCTTTGGGTACATCCGCCATAACAAAGCCCATTGCCAAGACCCCGGAATGAGGATACGGCACCATAACAACATGATTGAATAAATTTTTCGATTCAAAAACTGCTGTAGACAAATGCTTAACACCATTATAAATAAGTTTTACAATAGGAATTTTATTCACAAGACTTTCGCCATAGCCGATTATTTTTTTCAAAACCCAATAAGATGACAGCCAGCCCACGAGAAGAATCATTGCCACAACCGTAATCAACCCTACTCCGGGAAAATAAACCGGCAAATAACGGCCAAGAACACCATCCGTAAAAGATAAGATCTCTGTAATAACAAAAATCGTAATAGCCAGCGGTACAATTAAAATCAGTCCATTAATAAAATACTTCGATAGTGGTTTCATTTGCCCAACTCCATTTTCATCATACAAAATGGGCTATTTCACATGTTTTTACTTATTGACAAATAAAACATATAAAAACAGCCCAGTCTACTTTATTTTATTCGAAACCAAAACTCTTCAGAGCACCATCTCGATTACGCCAGTCTTTTTTGACTTTGACCCAAAGATCCAGATAGATTTTCGACCCTAACAATGTTTCAATATCGCGACGTGCCAAGGCACCGATTTCTTTTAAAAGCGTACCTTTTGCACCAATGATGATACCTTTTTGCGAATCACGTTCTACGTAAATCGTAGCACGAATATAAACATCCTCATTTGACCGTGTTGTCATTTCATCAACATCCACCGCAATCGCATGCGGTATTTCTTCTCGGGTTAAAATAAGTACCTTTTCCCGAACAAGTTCCGCAACAATAAGGCGTTCAGGTTGATCTGTAACCATATCGCTTGGGTAATACTGCGGACCTTCTTCTAAATGTTTTTTGATTTCTACAAGTAAGCCATCTAAATTTGTTTTTTCTTTAGCGGAAATTGGCACAACACCAATGAATGGATATTTTTCTGTATAGCGCGAAATAATCGGCAAAACTTGCTGTTTTGTAATCTTATCAAGTTTATTGACTACCAAAATAACTGGTTTATTCGTTGCCTGTAAACGTTCTAGAATATATAATTCACCTGCACCCAAATCCTCTGTGGCATCAACCACAAATAAAATGACATCCACTTCTTTTAAAGTATTTTCCGCGGCATGCAGCATATATTCGCCTAATTTATGTTTTGGCTTATGAATCCCCGGTGTATCGATAAATATAATCTGTGCATCATCTTGCGTCAATACACATAAAATTTTATTTCGTGTTGTCTGTGGTTTATCGGACATAATGGCAATTTTTTGTCCAATTAAACTATTGATTAATGTTGATTTACCTACATTTGGTCTGCCAATAACCGCAATAAATCCTGATTTATGAATTTTTTCCATATGATCGCCTCTTCTTTTTCTTATATTTTAATGAAACATAGCTTTGCTTAGGCTGTAATTAAGATTCACGACCAATCCCCAATTTTGCCATAACGTAATCTTCTTCTTTTCGCATCTCAGCCCGATCAACTTCTTCCATATGATCATATCCTAAAAGATGCAACATTCCATGCACTGTCAAAAATGCTATTTCACGTTCAATACTATGCCCATATTCAGCCGCTTGTTCAGTGGCACGTTCCACCGAAACAATAATATCCCCCAGCATGTTGATACTAGGTCCATCAACAATATCCGGTTCCTCCCCTTCATTTAAAGCGAAAGAAAGCACATCCGTCGGACGATCTATATTCCTGTATTTCATATTCAATTCATGAATATACACATTATCGGTTAAAGTAACACTTACTTCCGCTGTTTCCAATCCATACAGTTCACCAACTTTAATAATAGCATCTTTAACTATCGTTTCAACCGATGGACTACTTTTAATTTTTTCTGGATACGTACTGATGATGATTTCCATTTCTTTAATTTCCTCTCGACATTTATACAAAAACGCAAAATCATAATAAATTCCAGCATTTTTGCTCCATTTAACATAGGGATTCTTTCGATAAAATTTTCGTACAACGAAACTTACCCGTACTTTAATTTTACCTTAAAGCAAATAAATGTAAAGTTATATTTTTGTAAGCGACCATATCGTATAGTTTCCCAGCTTTATAAAACCATGAAAACGAGTTAAAAACAAAAAAAAATTCTATAGTTCACTAAAAAAGCAGCCAGCTTCATCAAGCAATCGTTCCACGGCCAAACTACGATTGGTTTCAACTAACACCTCATCCCTAAGCGAAATGGACCAAATACGGTTCCAATCACTGCGGATTTTAAAATAAACAAATTGCCTTTCAGGATCAAAAACCATACTACATTGCGTTGGATGCTGCGAATGATCCTGTCTTGCCGTTTGCAAAATATGAAATGCCTGTTCAATTGGGTCACCTAAATTCGCTTTATCCAGTAACTGGTGAACAATGTTATATCGATCTGCTCCCTGACATCGTGCATCGATATCTTGTGAATTTTTATAGATTGTATTCGCGAAATTTGTCATCACCAGTCTACTGCCCGTTATTTTCTGCTGTTGAAGTTTACCATCCACACACTCCAAAATGCTCGCCTGACCCTTGCTGTTGGCATACATGTTATGAACCTGAAAACTTGGCGGCATAAAAAAGCCTTGTGATCCATCAAGCGCCATAATTTCCGTTAGCTTAATCTTCCTATATAAATAATCGTGAAATAACTGCATCCCGTTTAACTGCTGATTTGATTGACGAGGCAGAACATTCTTTTTTTTACCAATAAAATGCATTTCCTGCAAATTAACAAATTCTCCGGTATCCGTCATTCCAACAAGTGGTGAATATTTTTTAAAATACCGGATATAAAAACAAATAAATTTACCAGAAACGGTCTTTTTTAAGCAAACTTTCATTTCAATAGGAGCAAAATCAAAATTCATAGCATAAATAGGCCTTTCCCAATAAACTGCAAAACAAGTACACATAAAATATCCTCCCAAGCAAGTCGTTAACCATATAATATATCTTTGTTGACGAGATGTAAATAAATCGGTATACTTTATCTCGTACTTATTTTATACAAATGACGAGGAGTGTATCTTTATGAACCAATCTGCTCTAACCAATTTAATTTATCCTGCATTTTGTGCAGCACTTATATCCGTTATGGGATTCATCTCCATCCCACTGCCATTTAGCCCTGTACCAATCACAGGGCAAACACTTGCCATCATGCTGACAGGAACCTTATTAAAACCGAAGCTAACCTTTTGGAGTCTCACCATCTATTTATTACTCGGTGCCGTCGGACTTCCTGTTTTTGCTGGATTCAGTGGTGGAATTGGAGCTTTTACCAGCCCTAGCGGTGGTTATTTAATTAGCTATCTCCCTGGGGCTGTCTTGATCTCTTTGCTAAAAGGGTCCAGTAATACACTAGCTCGATTAGCTCTGGCAAATCTGCTTGGTGGAATCGGCATCGTTTATCTGATCGGTGTCCCTTGGCTCGCCTGGATCACCGATATGTCAATGGGCAAAGCACTAAGCGTTGGCTTCCTTCCTTTTATTCTTGGTGACCTTGTGAAATTATGTATGGCTGTCCTGATTGGTCAAAAACTTCACCGTCATTTAGAACAACTGCATAACTAATAAAGACAGTGAATGCGAGCTATATTCTAAACGATCTCACATTCACTGTCTTTTTATTTTAACATCATATTACCTAATTTTTAATGCACTGCACCATATTTCCCCTCTTTATAGAGCGTACTGGCACCTTGATACCACGTAATTGCCTCTTTCAGCAAATCGGAATCCGGTGCTTGTTTAATATACTCACCAGTTTCATAATTGATTTGATAAAATGAAACTTGTTTTTTTGGTTCTAAGACAATCAATTTATCGCCTTTCCCATAAGCAATATTCTGGTAGGTACTAATAAAAATGCGTTCCTTATTTTCCGGCAGCTTCATGACATCGTAGCCCATAAACCGTGAAGTATAAGAAAAATCAAGCAATCCTAGCAAAGTAGGAGCAACATCAATTTGACTCATGAGCCGATCCACGCGCCCCGGTTTGATCAATTGTGGTGCGTAAACGATCAATGGAATATGATATTTTTTGATTGGTACTTCTGTATTGCCGGCACTTGATGCCTGATGATCCGCAACAATAACAAAGACTGTATTATTAAACCAAGGATGTTTTTTGGCCTCAGCTAAAAAATTTCCAATAGCCCAATCTGTATATTTAACCGAACCATTGCGACCGCCTGGAGATGGTATATCAATCCTGCCATCTGGATAAATATAAGGACGATGATTTGATGTAGTCATAATCATCTGGAAAGTCTTCTCACCATTGGCATACGCTTTATCAAGGTTTTCAACCGCTTCGCCAAAAACAACTTCATCCGCTACACCCCAGACAGTTTCGGTCATGATTTTTTCTTTTGGAATACTCGTACGATCTAGAATCTGATAATTATTCTTTTCATAAAAATCATTCATATTATCAAAATAACCATACCCGCCATAAATAAACCAGCTTTTATAATCCCGACTGTTTAGTACCGATCCTAAAGAAAACATATCTGCATTATCAGGACGACGAACAATCGATTGTCCCGGTGTCGGTGGAATGGATAAAGTAAGCGCCTCAAGGCCTCGAACCGTCCTCGTTCCAGTAGCATAAACTCTAGTAAACAGTAGCGAATCCTGCGCAATTTTATCTAAATTGGGCGTCAACCCTTCTTTATTACCAAAAATGCCCAAGTAATCTGAACTCAAACTTTCCACGGTAATTACAACAATATTTGGATGTTTTTCCGGTCCCGCCGCCGTTATAACTTTTGTCAAGTCACCTAAATCTGAACTACTATATTGACTGTTGCTTTCCTGTAACAGTCCTCTGAGTTCAGGATCAAGTTCTTCTTTCGAAATCGTTTTATAATAACGATCATACTCAAGTTCATTATTACGAAATGCTGATAAAAATTCATAGGAACCATTACCGGCCAATTCATTATTAAGAACATTGGTACTCACATTTTTCCAATTTGCAGAAACTGCAAAAAATACGAGTATTGGGAATAGTAGAAAAATCCCGAGGATACCTAACCTTTTTTTAAACGAAATGCTGGTCGTCCAGCACAAAGATTTTTTCCAAATAAAAAATGTTAGGATACTAGCACAAATCGCCATGCCACTGAATAATGCTTTAAGTGGATACCCCTCACGAATCATCCCCATTAATTCTTGTGTATAAACTAAATAATCCACGGCTATAAAATTGAATCTAGCCTGGAATTCAGCCCAAAAATAAAACTCGGTAATCCCCAATAACAACATAACAACCGTCGAAATCCAAATGAAACACGTAAGAATTATTTTATTGCATTTACCAGCAAAAAAACGTTGTGGCACCAAAGATACATAAAGAATCAATGGCAATAAGGCTTGTCCAATAACGACTAAATCAAAAAAGCCGCCAACAACAAAAACCTTGCACAATTCCCACGGCGTCGCGACAATCGTATGATAAGAAAATAATGTCAAAGCAACACGCAATACCATTCCTAAAACAAACCATAAAACTCCTGCTGTTATTACTACTGAAAACCGACCAAATACACTTTTATCAAAATTCATCAAAATCCCCCTGTGGTATTAAATCTAAATACTGTACATTGGCAGTATTTTCTAAAAATAAATAAGACGATTTATTATAGCAAACTTTTATGAAAAACAGCAGAGAACTTATTTATATTCCATTTCATAACCACTTTGCACAAACCCATATTTTTCATAAATACCTCTGCCTTTTTTAGTGGCTTCTAATGAGATTTTACGAACACCATGTTTTTGTGCCGCTTTAACCAATAAATCTAAAATCTGCGTTGCAACACCTTGTTTTCTATATAAAGGAGATGTATACATATTTATAATATAAGCACATTTTCCCGATGGATGGTTGTAGGTTGGCATAATTTCGTAAAAACTGATGCCCCCACAGCCAACAAACCCCGTTTCAGTATGTGCCACATATATGACATGCCGCTCATCCGCAAAACAATTTCCATAATATCGTGCTGCTTCTTTTTCCACGAGCGACATATCCACCATATCCGAAATTTTATAATCTGTTTGTAGTGCCTCGATGCATATCGTAGTCAATCCAGCCTTATTCGGCTCTATAAATACGCTTGCCATGAATGAATTTCCAACTTTCTTTATCCTTCATAAAAACTTTCTACTACATAAATATGTTGCGATTATTTTTCATCAGGTTGTATTTTTAAATTTCTATTCAGTGTAACACATTTTTATGCTCAAATGCTTATTTTAAAATTTCATAATATATATAATGTATTAAATAAATGACATCCAGCCTATTAGTCTCCCAAGCTAAAAGCGGGCATCGCTAAACGAAATAACTATTTTATTTATTATATCTGTATTAGATTATTCCGAAGCTGTACAGCTTCAGCTGCATGGTGATCGGTAATTTGTTCAGAATGATCTAAATCAGCAATCGTACGTGACACCTTAATAATCCGGTCATATGATCTTGCACTTAGACTCATCTTTTTAAAAACCAACTCTAAAAGTGATTCTGCTTCGGGAGTCAATGCACAGTGCCGCTTAAGCATCGCGTGACTCATTTGCGCATTACAGAAAATTTTATTTTTTTTGAAGCGATTTAGCTGCACACAACGTGCTGCCTCAACGCGACTACGAATAACAATCGAAGCTTCTGCTGGTTTTGTTTCTGTTAGTTCTTTATATTCGACGCGAGGTACTTGAATATGTATATCGATTCGATCTAGCAATGGACCAGATATTTTTTTTGTATATCTTTTTATTTCATTAGCGGTGCAGGAACAAACATGTTCAGAATCTCCAAGAAATCCGCAAGGACAAGGATTCATGGCAGTGACGAGCATTAGCGATGCAGGAAAGGCGATGGATGCATTGACCCGCGAAATCGTCACCATGCCATCTTCCAGTGGCTGACGGAGCACTTCCAGTGTCGACTTGCCAAATTCCGGCAGTTCGTCGAGAAAAAGTACCCCATGATGACTCAATGTAACTTCGCCCGGTTTGGGAATTGTTCCCCCTCCAATCATTCCAGCACTGGATATCGTATGATGGGGACTACGAAATGGCCGATTTGTAATAAGCCCCTCGCTCTGTCTTAAGAGTCCGGCAATACTATAAATTTTTGTTACTTCTAATGCTTCTTGATTGGACATCGTTGGTAATATAGAACTAACACGTCTGGCCAACATTGTTTTCCCTGCACCAGGCGGACCAACCATCAAAATATTATGACCACCGGCAGCGGCTATTTCCAAAGCTCGTTTTGCGACAAATTGTCCTTGAACATCGGCAAAATCTTCGGCAAAACTATCGATTTCGACTGGATCGGCGATTTTTTTCAAAGCGGGTTCTACTACTTTTTCTCCTGTCAAAAATGCAATCAATTCCGTTAATGTTTCAACAGCATAAACCGTCAATCCTTCCACCAGCAAAGCTTCATTGATATTTTCTGGAGCCACAAAAATGGTCTTGATTTTCGATTCTTTACAATGAATAGCCATTGGCAATAGTCCGTGTATGCCACGCAATTTCCCTTCAAGTGATAGTTCTGCGGCAAACATACTATTTTGGCAAATTGTCACAGGAACAATGCCATAGGCTGCTAATAAACCGATAGCGATAGGTAAATCAAGACCAGAACTATCTTTTTTTATATCAGCTGGAGCTAGATTAATTGTTATTTTTTCTTGCCGCAATTTTACCCCTGAATTTTTAATCGCCGTTCGGACACGTTCTTTTGATTCCTTGACTGCAGCATCAGGCAAACCGACGATTTCAAAGCCAGGCAGCCCATTGGCTATATCTACTTCTACCTGAATAAGAATCCCATTCACACCAAATGTTGTTGAACCATATGTTTGAGCAAACAATGAAAAGCCCCCTCAGTCAGTCATTTCCCGCATACTTAAAGATCCTTCTTAAATACGATATCTTTTGTAAAATCTTATATACATATTTATATTCGTAAAAAAATTGCATGCACCTTGTTATAAAATGATATTTTTTACAGAACGTTCGCTCAAGCGGCAGCAACTGAAAAATTTAGTTAATCTAGTTTGTGGCTCACATTCTAATAATGTTTCAAAGGTAAAAATGGATTCATGTCGAATAAATATAATTTGTTTCACCTTTTACTCTGCTGAGTTTGATTGTTTTGTCATTTGATTATTTCGGCAAGTTTAGGGGGAAAGTCCTTTTTTAGTAATTAGACCTCCTCGATTTATATAAGGCCATGAATATTAAATTTACTCAATTATTAAAGGAAATAGTTAATCCATAATTTTAAAATAATAACAGAGGTGCTGATAAAGTATGATTGAATTCTATATTTCTTGTAAGTTAAAAGAAGGAGGCGCAAAACAGCCTTCTTTAATCGCCAATGCAATACGAAAATGTTTATTTGATAATCAGATGATAACTTCCGGAAGGCAGTTTTATATTTATGTAAATGCCGAAAGATATAATTTTCAGAGTTGTAACACTGCAACTGTTTTACAATTCTTATGTAAAATTGACAGAACCACCGATTTAACTCTTGATGAACTAAATGTATTATTGGAACCTGCTTTTAAAATTTTAAGCGAAAAAAATGGACTGGATAATTTTGAAATAAGTAAATCATAAGAAGATTAACTTACAGATAATCTGAATTTAAGTTTATGCCAACCTATTCATGCACGACAAGTAAGGTCTTTTAGGGGCAAGTCGAATGAATAGCTTGTTGTTTTATTGCCACGGGTGTTGCTTGCCCCTACAGGATTGGGACGCATATTTTATAAATTCTGTATTGAATAATTTCACTTTATTAACCGTGATTAAAATATATAAGGAGGATTTTATGAGTTGTTTGACAGATAATATTTTAACTCGAAGGAGCATTCGCGCTTACCAAGAAAAGCCCGTAAATTCCGAAGACATAAAAACCATCTTGACTGCTGCAACATGGGCTCCATCAGGTAATAACTTACAGCCTTGGAAATTTGCCGTCATAATAAATGATAAAGCTCTTATTAAAAAGCTTTCCGCTTTAACTATTTATGAGCATTGGGTACAAACAGCACCTTGCCTGATTGCTGTCTTTTTAGATCCAGAAAGTTCAGAAGGATTAGCTATCCCTAAGCTTCACATGAAACATGTTCAATCTATTGGTGCTGCAATTCAAAATATGCTTTTAGTTGCAAACGACCTCGGTCTTGGAACGTGCTGGATTGGCGAAATATTAAAAAATGAAAAAACTCTTAAAAATATTTTAAAAGTGCCTTTAATGTTGGAACTTATGGCTGTTATATCTGTGGGATATTCGGGGAGTATAATACAAAAAGGAAAACGTAAAGAAGTCGATGAAAGTGTTATTTGTTGGAAATAAGATAAGAATTTCTATAAACCAATTAACAATAAGGAGATTAAATATTCACACATATAGAAATGAATTTTTCAGCGGCAGTGATTTTAGGCAGCGTGCTATTGGTTTTCACCTTGGGAAAAAGTCCTTTTTTTCGTATTGATCGAGCGGGGTAGCTATTATTGGTCTATTTGTCATTGTCGGTGGCGTAAAAGCTAGTGGCTTAGTGGTTCAAGTACAAACTTTGCTACCAATGGAACAAATGAATAATCTTAGCTTTTTTGCTTTGTCAGCGTTGTTTTATCAAATCTCGTCAGCAATGTGCCAGTAGTACTTTTACTGCAATATTATATTCCAGTGGGTAATGCTGCACAAAAATGGCAAACTTTGGCTTTGTTTTCTACTCTTGCGAGAAATCTTATAATTTTTGGTTCAATTGCAAATTTAATTGTCGTTGAAATAGCTAAAAAGAATAAAATTATCATTACAGCAAAAGAGTATTTTCGTGTAGGGTTTCCTTTAACAGTAATTTTGACATTTTTATGCTTGCTCTGGTTAAATTTTTTAGCGAAATAGAGCTCTACGTATAAAAAGATAGCTGCCTTTCTTATGTAAACAAAATAATATTGCCACACTGAGATAGTGGGAGATGAAAATATGATTCAAGAAGAGTACATTCGTGAAAAAGTACATACCTATTATTGGTATGAAGATGTTAATTGTGCAACAGTTATGCTTAAGATATTGGCAGAGTTACATGACTTAAAATTAGACCTGCAAATAATCAATTCTGCTATTGGTATGCATGGTGCTGGTGGTTTTGGTGCGCAGTGTGGCTTAATAGAAGGTTCTTTGATGTTTATAGGAATCTGGGGTAAAGAAAACGGACTATCAACAGAAAAAATAGTTGATTTATGTTATGGTTTCGCAAAAGATTTCGAACAAGAATTTGGCAGCCTGTTATGTAGCAAATTGCGTCCTCAAGGATTTAATACAGATAACCCTCCACATCTGTGTGAAGGGTTATCAAATAAGGCTGTAAAATTTACTGCTGAATATTTAAAGGACAACGCTAAATTTTTATAAGTTCAAAAGAAAGAAGGTATAAAATGAAACGCACACTCTTTTTGGTTATAATATTTATGGCAATTTTAAGCAGTATTTGTTTTGCAAATCAATATGATGATAGTCCAGACCAGTATACAAAAATTGATTCCGGCGCAACTTTTAATACCTATCTGGATAAAGCTTCTATCAAATCTGTAAAATACGCCCAACCCTACTACACGATTCGATGCAATAATATCGAATTTGATCAAACTGACGGCATTACGGCTAAAACTACAGTAATATACTCTTATGATTTCAATACAAAAAACATACAGATACAAATCCCTAAAAACATTGCTCAAAGTGAAGATGGCAGCCTTTCATATAACTCAGTTCGTGATGAACCACCGATTGATGTTGTCCCTGACAGTTTGTCATTTAAAGAATCAATCATGTTGTTTAAACAATTGTATGGTGAGAAGGCTGCGAATGCATTCCTTAATGCTCCGAATAATAAATCAAAATTCCAGTCTAATGTGAATGATACTGACAATCTTCCATCTGGTGAGATAGTATAATTTTTCTTACAGATAAGCTGAATTTAAGTTTATAAAAGCCTATCCTCGCACGACACGTAAGACCTTTTGGATCTATGTAAGTCGATTTGGATAGGCTTTTTTTATAAAAAAATTCTAAAAAGATGCTTATTAAAGAAAATAATCAATCTAGAATCTAGAATTTAAAAATAATAACAGAGGTGCTGATAAATTATGATTGAATTCTATATTTCTTGTAAGTTAAAAGAAGGCGGAAACAAGAATCCTCCTGCAATTGCAAATGCTATACGGGAATGTCTGTTTGATAATCAAGTCATAACATCAGGAAGACAGTTCTATATTTATGTAAATGCCGAAAGACATAATTTAGACAGTTGTAAAAATTGTCCAAATAAAGTTTGCGTCAGTAAGGCCGTTCTTTTGAACTTCTTATGTAAAATTGACAAAGCCCCTGATTTAACCCTTGATGAACTAAATGTATTATTGGAACCTGCTTTTAAAATTTTAAGTGAAAAAAATGGACTGGTTAATTTTAAAATAAGTAAATTATCACGCCTTGAAAGCGTATAAATAAAAAAGCCACCCCGAAGGATGGCTTTTTGCTTTGACTAGTTATATCGATAACGGATATGTGTTTTAGGTACCATAACCCTTGATGAATTTATGTACAAACAATACGTGATTGAGCTCTTGGAATCTGTTGAAAGATAAAATCACGTTTAACATAAATATAAAATAAAAAAGGATTTGATAAGTTGAAAAGGATTTTATTGATTATTATTTTATGCTTTACCTTATTTTCTAATACATGTATGGCTGAAGATTGGATAATGATCGTCAGATCAGAAGATGCCAAGACCTATATTGATTTCGACAGTATTCAGTATGAATCTATTATTGTTGGAAGTACACATACGTTAATATATTACAAAAAATCTATTTTTACGGAATATGGCAAGAAAATTTTTCTTGATAGCATAAGTCCATCAGAAAAAGAAAAGCTTCAAAATGTTTATGCCTCGATTGAATTATGTGGTATTAGTTTAGATAATGAACATAAAATGATAGGTTCCGATTACCTAGATGTATATATAGATTCAAACAAAAATATAATAGCCAAATATCCCCATACTCCAAAATGGGAAAAATTGCAAAAAGGTTCTATGCAATATGACATAAATACTTATCCATTAAGTTATGCTTATAATAATTTTCAAAAAGTAATGGATCGAGGATATGCTGATAAACAATCAAAAAAAGCTACTACAGTTCCAGAAAAAACTGATACCAGAAAAGCCTCCAGCATTATATCTAAAGAATAAAATTAAAGCTTCGCCTTGATTATCGTTTTAATAATACAAAATTACAAACAACTTTAACTTATATTAGAAATTTGGCATTATAAAAACAAGGATGTGTTTATAGTATTTATGGAAATATTTAAAAACTTCTTTTCTTTCAAGGGAAGAATTGATCGTAAACAATTTATTATCGCAACAATAATCATTGCTGTGATCGACTTTATTTTAGAATACAAAAATGTCCATGCTTATAAAAACGACATGAATATTTTTATTGCTATTGGGATAGCAATTTTATTACTAAACATTGTACATATATCTTTTATGGTTCGAAGAATACATGATTTAAGCAACGCTCATAGGCTTTTAGTAATTTTATCTACAGTAATAACAATTTTTGTAATATTAATTTTAACAGTAGCACTGTCTTTTTATTTCTTATCAAAAGACGACTATATTATACCATTGGCACTTGGAGTTATTATTTTCCTGACCGCATGTTTTTTTAAGACTATATTTGTATTATATCTAACTATAAAAAAAGGCTCACCAGGTAAAAACAAATATGATATTGATGCTGAACTTAAATAAAGCATATACATTACAAAATAAAAGCTCATAAATTTTATATTTGATATTGAAAATCATTTACATATATGGTATATTATATTCATGCTTTTCATTAAGCTCTCCAAATATAAAATACACAGCAAAAAACGGCTCGTGATACTCAGGCGAGCCGTTTTTTGCTGTGTATTTTTAGTACTTATAAATTTTAAACCAATTGATTCTATTGTCACATTAGGCCATTAACCAACAAAATTGCTACTGTTTTCCCAATTATTAAAAAAATTAATTGAATTAATCATTAAGTAGTATTAGCTTATAATAAGCGTAGTCCTAAAGTACTATTCCTTTTACATTTAAAGGGAGTATCTTATGTCTATTACTTATGATCGCCCTACTCTGGACGAAGAAAAACGGTTTATGGCAAAACGCATTCGCAATTGGATTATGAAGCCGGAATCCGATCCAGAACTAACGGAGATTGTAAGAGCCGATAAGATCGAGGCTTTAAAAGTGTTTTTAGCTGACGAGACAGAGAAATAAATTAAGAAACCTATTCATGCAAGATGAGCAAGACCGTTGGGGGATTTATGCAAGTCTAAGTGGATAGGTTTTTATTTTAATTAAGAAGGTGTATTATTTTATATTACCATTTACAGTAGACAACTCCCGTCTGTTCTAAAATCTATTTTTTACTTGTCAAAGAACAGGTTCGTTCTATTCTAACTTGGGTCTTAGTCGATCAATATTTTTAAATGTTTCATAAAACTCACGAATATACGGACAGCTGCTGCAAAGATTTTCAAGAATTTCAATCGAATTGTATCTGCACGAAACTTTTTCATTTTTCCCGGCAGACATAAGCGGCGAAACCAGTTAAAAAGGTTGTATGCCAACATACAAATCTGCAAACGATTTGAATTAACCAGATAGAATGGCTACTCATCATAGCAAAACCAAATTCATTTTTGGATTTTTTAATGAAATTTTCCATTCGATCGCGATTGCAGTAAAACCTTACTAAATCCTGTGGCGACAATGCCATATTCGTCACAATGAATGTATGACGAACAAAAAGTTCTTCCGGACGTTTTTCTATTTTACAAATAACGCGTCTAGCGTAATTCCAGCTTCCTGCCTGATACGAAAATTCACCATAAAGAGCTACGAATTGATCAGGGTGAACAGCCGCCTTCGCAGTTACCTCTTCTTCCAAATGGAAAGCCAGTTCTCGCAGTAAGCGATTGTTCTTGAGTCGTATTGCATAAGAGCAACCATTCGATTCTGCTTGTGTATAAAGTTCCGGCGTAGCAAAACCACTGTCTCCACGGAGAAACAGTTCCGTATCTGGATACTGGTTGAGATATTCATCAAGAAGCGGCTGCAAAAACTTCTGAACTCCTGTTGAAGAATACGTATTGCCCTTGCGTAATTCAATTTTTAGTAAATCCCCTGTAAACCCGTCATAACAAACCAGTGGGTGCTAACCATGTGCCGAGTAATGGTAGTTAAACGCTTCTCCCTCTTGCTTTCCGTAAGTTGGAAGAAGTGTCGAATCCAAATCTAGCAGAATTCTTGGTGGCTGGCCAACGGAGTAAATTCGTTTACGCAAAGCACATGTAATTTCATGAAGCTGTTCCCGTGTTATTTCATCTAGACGAGATGAGCGGCCTGTTGGCTCAGAGCTTGTACGTGACGCTCAAAACAAGTGTTTTGATACATTCTTGTCTATAAGCTTGATCGCCTTGGAAGAGCAACCAGAGTAATTTTAAACGTTATCTATGATTTTGAAAAGTATGGCGTAAAGTTAAAATCAATGACTGAACCATTTGATACTGGTGATGCATCCGGTCGTTTTCTTCTCACAATATTAGCTGGTGTCGCTGACCTTGAACGAAGTAATATAATCGAAAGAATGTGGCTCGGCGCAAATCGATCCACCCGAGAAGGAATTTGGCTTGGTGGCATTGTCCCCTATGGATATTTCAAAAATGATGAAAAATACCTAGAAATAAATGATCATATTATGCCATCGTGCGGCATATCTGAGGCTGATATAATTCGGCTAATATATAAACTAACCATTGAAAATAAAATGACCACTATAAAGATTGCAGACCACCTTAATGCCCTTGGACTTCCCCCATCTTATTTTATAGACTCACCGGCAACTGGCAGACGAAAAAAAGAAACTGCTGGTATATGGCGCCCAGGTCGTGTACTCAATATGCTAAAAAGTACAACATATAAAGGCATTCACCAATATGGAAAACGCTCTGCTAAGCAGCGTGAAATAATTGAGCGGAACATTCCGGCTATTATATCACCCGAAGATTGGGAAGAAGCTCAAAAAGTCATTCGCGCACACTATATTTTTTCTCGTCGCAATGCAAAACATATTTACCTCTTAACAAGTTTAATCAAATGCAAAAATTGTGGTTACACTTATCAATCTGCATGCAGCAAAGGTGCATCTTACTACCTGTGCGGCGGTCGAAGCTAATGGCGAGCTAAAGGTAGAGAAAAATGTTATGGCCGAAGCATCAATATGCCATGGTTAGATAATTATATATGGAATGATTGCCTGAAATATATTAATAATCCAGATACAGCAATTGAAGAAATCGAAAAAAACAATACGACTAAGTCCAAACCTCAAAACATAACTGATGAAAACTGCTTCTTGATACGCAACTCGATCAAAAAGAATCTGAAAAAAGCCGCATCTTAGATTTATTTCGAAGGCAGCTTATTAGTTTAAATGATGTTGAATTGCAGCTAAATAAAATTTCACAAGAAAAAAATATAATTCAAGAACGCATCACCACTATAAAGGAAAAAGAAAAATGTGTGTCGAATGTATTTGCATCACAGGCCTCTGCTAAAAAACTTTTGAATCACTTGAAAGATAAAATAAGCTCTACCGAAAATACAGTAGAGTTTAAACGCGAAATCATTATGTCGATTGTCGATAAGATTACGGTTGCCACAATTGACGAATCAAGAAAATCAAATATGAATATTACAATCCATTACAAATTTAACAAAAACGAGGAAAAATCAGTCTTACCTGCCCATGTTGTTGACGACACGCTTGTCCTTGTGGATTTCTTGGGGATTCTGAGCATGCTTGTTCCTGTAACGCTAATGAAATAAAAAGATATACAAAAAAATATCTGGTCCATTGCTAGATCGAATCGATATACATATTCAAGTACCTCGCGTCGAATATAAGGAACTAACAGAAACAAAACCAGCAGAAGCTTCGATTATTATTCGTAGTCGCATTGAGGCAGCACGTTGTGTGCAGCTAAATCGCTTCAAAAAAATAAAATTTTCTGTAATGCGCAAATGAGCCACGCGATGCTCAAGCGGCACTGTGCATTGACTCCCGAAGCAGAATCACTTTTAGCATTGGTTTTTAAAAAGATGAGTCTAAGTGCAAGATCATATGATCGGATTATTAAGGTGTCGCGTACGATTGCTGATTTAGATCATTCTGAACACATCACTGATCGCCATGCAGCGGAAGCTGTTCAGCTTAGGAATAATCTAATACAGATATAATAAAACAAACTGATTATTACCGAAAAGGAAAGCATACCACCTTCCGGTGGCAAGGCCTTCAGTAAGCACGCGGCACAGAACGACACAGATACCAGATTCAAACGAACAAACCCGATGGTCAATATCCTAAGAGCGGATGACCACAACAAGGGCAGATGGATAAATCGTATAAAGGAGATTAAATATTGACACAGATAGAAATGAATTTTTCAGCGGCAGTGATTTTAGGCGGCGTGCTATTGGTTTTCACCTTGGGAAAAAGTCCTTTTTTTCGTATTGATCGAGCAGGGGTAGCTATTATTGGTGCGGTTGCCATGATGGGACTCGGTATTATTTCCTTTGACGATGCAGTAAAAACCGTTGATTATCGAACGATTGTAATTTTATTTTCTATGATGGTGCTTGTAGCAAATTTAAAAATTGCCGGATTTTTTGAATTTATTGGGCAGCACGTTTTAGAGAATGTACATTCGAAGAAACTTTTATTGCTCGTTGTTATTTTACTTAGCGGTGTTTTGTCAGCATTGGCCATCAATGATATTATCTGCCTACTATTGACACCTGTAATCATTTTTATATGCAATAAAGGAAACTGTGATCCCTTGCCGCATTTAATGGGGTTGGCTTTGGCTTCTAATATTGGCAGTGCTGCTACTTTTTTAGGAAATCCGCAGAATATTTTAATTGGTAGTTTATCAAAATTGACGTTTATGGAATATTTTAAAGTGGCCATTCCTATTGTATGCATCGGACTACTGCTTACCTATCTGTTCCTTGCAATGGCTTATAATAAAAAGTTGCAGGGTAAGCTGGATCACAGCTCTTTTCAAGCCCCTTATGTGAATACCTATTTAATAGGGAAAACCGTTTTAACCTTATTTTTTGTAATTGGATCCTATATAGCTGGTTATGATATTGTCTTAACAACAAGTTTAGGGGCAGCATTTTTACTGATTACCAGGAAAGTTAAACCAAATAAAGTTTACACAAGCATAGATTTTAACTTACTGGTTATTTTTATTGGTCTATTTGTCATTGTCGGTGGCGTAAAAGCTAGTGGTTTATTGCTTCAAGTACAAACTTGGCTACCAATGGAACAAATGAATAATCTTGGTTTCTTTGCTGTGATCAGCGTTGTTTTATCAAATCTCGTCAGCAATGTTCCAGCAGTACTTTTATTGCAATATTATATTCCAGTCGATAATGCTGCACAAAAATGGCAGGCTTTGGCCTTGTTTTCTACTTTCGCGGGAAATCTTACAATTTTTGGTTCAATTGCAAATTTAATTGTTGTTGAAATAGCTAAAAAAAATCAAATTATCATTACAGCCAAAGAGTATTTTCGTGTGGGTTTTCCTCTAACAGTAATTTTGACATTTTTATGCGTGCTCTGGTTGAACTTTCTAGCGAAATAGAATAGAAAGCCCTACGATGAGCAGCAATTTATTTGATATCGGATAACGACCTCTTAAAGGACAGAAATTTACTTTTCCCGCTAACAATATGAATCGTTAATCAGCCATTTTTCATACATTTCCCAATTAATCTTTAACCTGAATTATTCATGACGTTTAAAAATACCATATCTATGTATAATTTTTCTCAATAAGAATTAAAATTTGACATTTCGCTTTGTCAGTCGATTTAAAAAGATTTTCAAGTAATTGATTGAGTCCCAATTAATCTACAAATTCATGAAAAAGCAAGAGACTGGCATCTGAAGATAAATTGGCACCGTTGAATTAGATTTTAGAATTCACCTAAATAGTTAAGGATTAATTATTTATAAATCCACAAAAAATAATAACAAAATAGGCACCATTTTTGTAAAATCGTAATTTATAAAAAAACGATCAGAAATCAGGTGCCTACAATGAATTATTGAAATGCTGACAGCGCGAAAGTGAACGAAATAAAGTCGCTCTTCCTCATGCCATCGTATCTTTCTTACGCTCTTATTTCTACTTTTTTGCCAATAGCTCTATCAAGTTTTGCTTTATTTATATTGTAATCATATAGTGAATCTATATAATTTGTCTTCGCCTGATCAAGTGCGAGCTCGGCATCCATGACATCTAAATTCGTATCAACTCCTGCGCTATAGCTTTTTTGAGAAATATCTAAATTTACATTTGCCTCTTCGATTGCAACCTTGTTCGTTGTAATTCGTTTTTCGGCTTTCCTCATATTTAAACAGGCATCACTAATTTCTAAAGCAATATTGTCTCTTGTCTGTTGCTGTATATTTTGGGCAGAAAGAATGCCTGATTTTGCTGCCTTGATTTTTGCATCTGTATTGCCTGAATCAAAAATATTCTGTTTTACTGTCAGCATGGCAGTCCAGTCTCGATTATCGGTTCCGGCAAAATCATCATCATCCCAAGCCATCGTTCCCCTTATGCGCACATCCGGACGCTGTGCACTTCTAGCAATATTCATTTGCTTTTCCTGAATTTTGACTGCAATTCCCTGCTGTGCCATTTCCGGACGATTTTCCAAGCCTTCTGCTGTCATTTCATCTAAATTTAAATCATATTTTTGATATCCAAGCACATCAAGCAGCCTGATATCCGTATCCAGCGACAATCCCATTGTTTTATTTAGACTACGAATGGATAAATCATAGTCACTCTGTGCCTTGACCAAATTATTTTCCGCATTCGCCATACGTACTTTCGTCTGTACTACATCATGCCATGGCACTACTCCAGCATTATACATTTGCTGTACATTATTTAGATGCTGATTAAAATTATCTACCATTTGATGAGCTATATCCAAAACGGTTTTCGCTTTTAATGCCTCATAATATTTCGAGTCAGTTTCAAGTTTAAGATTTTGTTTTGTTGCATCAATTTCAAGTTCAGATGCATTAAGTGATAGTTTCGCCTGATCGATTGTGTTTTCAAGACGTCCACCAGTATACAGAGGAATGCTGGCGGATATTTCATTGCTATAATAATTATATGGTGAAACAGCTTCCAGGGTGGCCTGCCAGGTGTGCGGTGCTGTCGAGCGCATATCAGTATGCTGATAGTCAAGGGATATTCCCTTGCTGCTCTTTGCCTCTTTTACACCCCAGACAGCCTGTTCTTTTTGTGCCTCTACGGACTGTAAAAATGGATCATTTTTCAGTGCAAGTGCAACACTATTATCTAAGGACAAATTAAGTTCTGCCGACACATGTTGACAAAAAGATAATGCAATCAACAAAAAAAATGATTGTTTTTTTAAAAATCGAAACCTCATCTCTTGTAAAACCCCTTCTATTTTATAATTAAAACCGAACACTGTGCATTCGCTGTAACATATTTACTTACACTTCCCTGCCATATTCCAGAAAGGAAATTTAATCCTCTACTCCCAATGACAATAACATCATAATGATTACGCTGGGCAAAATCTGTAATAGCAATCCCAGGTTCACCAATCTCATAATACGTACGCCTGCGAATATGCTTAGGAATTAATTTTCCTGCATCTTTTAGCATACTTTTAGCAAATGCCACAGGATTAGACCTAACTTCATGGGGTACTTTATCGCCATGAATTTGTTTTTGCAACGGAGTTTGCTGCGAAAAAGTCAAGATATATAAAATACTGATTGTTGCCTGAGATAATTCTGCCATATCAACAGCAGCGGCTATAGCCCGACAGGAATTTTCCGAACCGTCTATCGGAACTAATATTTGTTTATACTGTATACAAGACTTTGTATCTGGTTGATCCATAGTTATCATCTCCAACTTGCTTTAGTTTGTTGACCTTCTTTACTTGGTTCCGCTTTATACCATGTTGCATACATAACCGGCAGTACCAATAAGGTCAATATTGTAGCTCCGGCTAAACCGAAAGCAATAGCAACAGCCATAGCTCCCCACATAACGCTTGAAACCAATGGAATCATAGCCAAAATCGCTGCTGTTGCTGTAAGTAAGATTGGTCTGAATCGCATAATTGTAGCATTAATAATTGAATCCCAAAGTGTTTGACCTGCATTAAGCAATTGATCAATCTGGTCAATAAGAATTACCGAATTACGCATGATAATTCCTGCCAACGCTAAAATTCCCAATTGAACAACAAATCCCATTGGTCGTCCTGTTAAAATCAAGCCTATTGACACCCCGATAAGTCCTAATGGTGCAGTTAAAAGTGTTAATACCATCTTGGGAATGCTCTGCAATTGTGTCATCAAAATAAGCATAATTATAATGAACATAGCCGGTATAGGTACAGCGAGATATTTAGATGCCTTAATACTATTTTCCATTGAACCATCAAAGTCAATACTGTACCCAAACGGCAGATTATCGCGAACATCTTTTAACTCATCATATACCGCTTGTGTGACATCATTTCCCGTTACTCCTGATTTTACTTCTCCCTGTACTATAATCATCGGTTTGAGATCATAGCGATAGATAAGTCCCTCTTCCGCTTCATAGTTTATTTTAGCAATCTGATCGAGCGGAACATACGTACCATTTACTGTACGGATATTCAGGTTTTTAAGATTTGATGGATCGTTTCGTTCCAAATTTTCAGAACGCAAAAGCATCTTGACCGTCTTATCTGTTTCTCTAAATTCAGCAATAGACGTACCCGAAACATTTGTCTGTAAAGCCCCTTTTATGGTTTGACTTGTAATTCCGAGAGCCCTCGCTTTATCCTGATCAATAGACAGATGAATCACCTTTGATTTTTCATCCCAGTTAAGTGCTGTCTTAGCTATCCCCTGGTTTTTCATCATTACGTTCTGTACATTTTCAGCAATTTCCCGTACTTTATCAACATCATAACCTCTGACCCTGAGCATAACCGGATACTCAGCCGGCGGTCCATTGCTGAGAAGTTTTGTATGGACGCGTATCCCCGGTAGATTTTTCTCTGCATTTTCTTTTATTTTTGCATCCAGTCTGTCTCTGGCTTCCTTGTTTTTAGCAACAATAACAAACTCGGAAAAATTTGTTTTATTAAATACCGGCTCATAGGCCAATACAAAACGCGGTGCTCCTTCACCAACATGATAGGTGTAATAATCAATATCTGCATCACCCTTGAGCGTCTGAGCAAATTGATTTGCTCCCGCTTCGATATTTTTTAAAGAAGCCCCTTCTTGTAATTGCAGCTGTACGATAAGTTCCGGTCGCTTTGTCGCGCCAAAGAATTCCTTTTTTACATGCCCCAGAAGCGCGCATGATCCTATAAAACAAATGAGTGTTACGATAAGCACCTTTTTACGATGCGTTAAAAATAAAATTAGTATTTTTTTGAACTTATTATAAAATCTGCTATCATATACAGACTTTTCAGGTTCACCATCTTTGCTTTCAATGGGTTTTACCTTGATAAATTGATATCCCAATAATGGTGTTACTGTACCGGCAACAATCCATGAGATAAGCAGCGATGCCGTTATAACCTGGAAAATTGACCCTACCGCTTCGGCTGCACTGCCAGGCGAAAAACCAATAGGAATAAACCCTGCACAAGTAACCATGGCACCACATAATCTTGGATAAGCCGTAGATGTATAAGCAAAGCACGTTGCATTAAACCGTGTCCAGCCTTGCTCAAGCTTTACGGATATCATTTCAATTGTAATAATTGCATCATCTACAAGCAGCCCCAGTGCAATAATTAGAGACCCCAGCGAAATATTCTGCAAAGATATGCCGTCTAAATACATAAACCCAAATACCGCAGCAATAACCAGAGGAATACAAAGTGCAACGATGATTCCCGAATGTACTCCCAGACTCGCAAAACTAACAATTAAAACAATGATGATGGCTTCAGCCAACGAATGAACAAATTCATTAATAGACGAGTCTACAACCTTTGGTTGATTCACTGTCTGATTTAGTGTTAAACCGGCTGGCAGTTCCTTTTTTATCTGGGCAACAGTTTTTTCTAAATTATCCCCCAGCGTCAAAATATTTCCACCAGACTCCATTGCAAGAGCAATACCAATGGTCGGCTCACCGTTATAAAACATTTTCGGATCCTGCGGTTCTGCATAACTGCGTGTTATTTTTGCAATATCACCCAAGCGAAAAGTTTTGCCATGTGCAGAAATAGGCGTATTACTAATGTCCTCTGCATCCTCGAACATTCCTGTAACTCTCAGGTATAAATCATCTGAATGTGTTTCCAGCATGCCCGCTGGAATCATTGAATTTTGTCCTTGCAATGTCTGCGCAATCAGATTCGGATCAATTCCAAGCTGAGCAAGTTTACTGTTTTCAATTTCAATATAAAATTTTTCAGTCTGAACACCGATAAGCTTAACTTTACGAACACTCGGCGTATCCAGCAGCATGCGTCGAATTTTTTCTGCTTTCTCACGTTTTTCTTCATAACTATAATCATTGCCCGTCAATGTATAAACAACACCGTAAACTTCATCAAAACGATCATTGAAGATTGGTTCCAACGCGCCTTCTGGTAAAGTTCCCTTCATATCATTGACCATATTACGAGTTTCCAGCCATAGATTACGTATTTGTTCCTTTGGAACGGTATCTTTTACATTTACATAAATTACAGTCTGCCCCGGCATAGAATAACTTTTCAAATAATCCAAACCAGGAAGATCCTGTAACTTCTTTTCAATTTTATCTGTTACCTGTTCTTGCACCTCACCAGCAGTTGCACCTGGCCATGGCACACTGATGACCATTTGTTTGATTGTAAAATCAGGATCTTCCAACCGACCAAGATTTTTATACGAAAATATCCCCACGACAAAGAGCAGCACCACAAAGAAATATATATATTGTTTATGGTTTAGAGCCCATTCCGTTAAGTTGAAGCTTTTTTTCATAACGAGTCACCACCGGATTTTACTTTTTGACCTTCTGTCAGCATATGTACACCTTTTGTTACAATGCAGTCACCTTCTTGTAAGCCAGATAAAACTTCAACAGTATCAGATCCATAATTACCAACCTGAATCGGGCACAAGGAAAGTTCATCATCTTTAATTTTCCAAACTGCCGGAGTTTCGCTATTTTGATAAATTGCATCAATAGGAATTTTCATCAAATTACCACCGCTCCGCGGTATACTTACGGTTGCCGTCATGCCAAGTTTCATGTCAGCTGGTGGACTTGGAATACTAATCCGCACTTTAAAGGTCCGTGTGCTTGGATCTGCCATCGGTGCAATTTCTCTGACAAAACCACTTACACTTTCATTGCCTAAAGCCCAAAAATTCACTTTAATATCCGGTGCCTGTCTTAAATCTTCAATACGATTTTCCGGCACATTAATTTCTATTTCACGTTCACCATCTTGTACTAAAGTGACAACAATCTGTCCCGGACTTACCACTTGTCCGACTTCGGCGGAAATACTCGATATGACACCTGATTTATCAGATTTCAGCAAACTATAGTCCCTCTCATTAACACTCTGCGCGTATTGCGCCTGTGTCTGTCGTACTCTTGACGCACTTACATTATAGGCATTAACATATTTATCATAGGTTGCCTGACTGATAACTCCTCCATTAACTAATTCCTGATAGCGGCTTAAATCGCTCTGTGCAAGTTCCAACTCCGATTGTGCGGAATCAACCAACGCAGAATTGTTATTTACTGTTTGCACAATATCCTTAGCATCAATCTGCATAAGCACATCACCTGCAGTTACTGAACTTCCCAGCTGTACATTTCTACTGACAATTTTCCCCTTTACCTGAAACGCCAGTTTACTCTCATAACGTCCTCTAACTTCCCCAGAATATGTATATTTTTGTGTGGCAGCATTTGCAGCAATTGTCATCGTATGTACCACAGTAATTTCTTCCTTGGCTACAGGTACTTCATCTTTTCCTCTCAACAAAAATATCACTGCAAATCCTATAATTACAGTACCTAACAAAACAGCTGCTTTTTTTCTCTTTTTTAAAATATTCAACATCTTCGTTTTACCACTTCCTATAGTTATATATTCCCCTATACTATTCAAAAAAACCTTTATAAATGGCCCTAATAATTATTTGACCGTGGTCAAATAATTAATTGAAAAAAACGCAACTCTAAACAAATTTTTAGAATTACGGTTTCTCTCGCATATTTTTTATTTTATAAATTAAAATGAATCGATCCTTCCTTGCTATGCAATAGATTTTCAATCATATTTTCTGTCATTCTTAGTCGCATTTGCAACATGTCACCAGGTAATTTTTTATAAAACATTTCAATAAGAAAACCTAAAATCAATATAAGAAATTCAAGTACAGCTTCTTCCTGTTCAACAAAGAACTCTTTTTTTTTCTTGCCTTCCGCAATAACTTTTTTCCCCATATTCATAAACGAATTTCCACAATAAGAAGTTACTTTTTCTTTAATATACAAGTTTTTCTCATCATAAAGAATACTTAAAAGTTCACCATCTTGATAAAAAACTCCATAAATTACTATCTCAAACATGCGTCCAATTTTCTCAGATGGCATAATGCTCTCTGAATCAATCATCTGTTTTATTTCACTTAAAAACAAATCTGAATGACGCTTCAGCAAGACTTCTAACAATTCCTCCTTCGATTTAAAGTAATAATAAAGCATACCTTTCGCTACACCCATTTCTTTAGCAACACCACTGATTGTAGTTTTACGATAGCCCATATTAATAAAGCATTTTTGTGCAACATCTAAAATTTCATTAATTCGAATTTCAGGGTCTTGTGGTGTTCTTGCCATCCTAATTCACATCCATACACTATATTTTGACCACAGTCAAATTATAGTGTATGGATACCATTTTTGTCAATAATTTTCCGTATTAAATTCAATTATTGTTTTGAGAAATCAGGAAAACATGATGACATAGCTTTGCCAAAACAATAATTTCATATATAAAAACAACGTACACCTAAGTACTTTTCGTTAGAAAATTTCGAGTATACTACTAGCTATATAGAATGCATTAAAGAAATTACATCCAGCATTCTGCCCGGAAGGGGGTATAGGGCATCGTTTGCTTCCTACGTAACGCCACTCAACCCTATACCCCCTTCCTGACGATTACCACATAAAATGTTTAATGCCATATATATAGATTATATTAATGCTTGAATTTATTAGCGTTAAATTGAACTTAATAATTTACGTGAATACTTCAAGTTTAATATAGACGATAAAAATTTTACAATATATAATATAAATAATGTTGTGTCGTTTCAATTTTTTAATTTAAAAATCACGATTCGTAGAAAGAAGGTCACTATTTGTATGGAATATGTTGATCGTAAAGAACTTTCCGCTAGATTTATTGATTCTTTTCATGCCTTTAATAGTAATTTTTTTCAAAAAATAAACTATCCTATAGCAGCTAATCACTGGATATCGTTATGTGTTTTAGATTCTTATGGACCATTGACCGCCACGGCATTAGGCAATCACTTATCTATTTCAAAGCAACAAGTACTTCAAATCATTAATAAATTATGTAAAGATGGTTATATTAGCCGTCAAACAGCTCTTAGTGATCGACGCTACAAAAATATTACACTGACCGAAAAAGGTCATAAAATTATTATGAACGAAATAAGACTATTAACATTGGTATTTGAAAATAAAATTGATATTTTAGCAGATTTAGAGCTCACAAAATTTGACGAAGCAATAAAAACATTTGTACCTTTGTTTGAGAAAATATATATAATTAATAAGGAACCTACGTAGCAAACGAAAGGACTATCCACTAAAAAAGAAGTATCTAAAAATTGGATAATAACCATTATTTTAAAATTTCAATTGAACGAATCATTCAATATTAATAGAATAGAATAAGTGTAGTTCTAAAATGTTATTTTTATGGCAAAACTCATTCGCAACTGAATTGTTGAACCGGAATCCGATTCAAAACTAACGGAGATTGTAAAAGTCAGTAACCCAAAGCCTTTAAAAGTGTTTTTAGAATACAAGTAAATCAGTACATGACAACGTCTAACTAAATACTTTAAGAATACAATTTAATTTTAAATAGTATTACACAAAAATTTTAATTGTGAGAGGAAGCTAATCATTATGAAAAAAATATTTATTAAATTATTTCCTATTTTACTTTGTACTACGATATTATCATTTATATCAATTGCCCCACTCTTCGCAGCAGCAGATACTACTACATCAACTACTCCGACTATGGCAACAGCAGCTTCAACCAAACATGCATATATCCCTGGAAAAACCAGGATTGTACTAGCATTACTTAATACAATAGATTCTAAAACAGCACATACTGGAGACATAATAAATTTTAAAACATTAGATAATGTTAAAATTAATGGTGTTATCGTGATTCCTGCAGGGACAATTGCGAACGGAAAAATAACAAAAGCTGTATCTGCTGGATCTTTTGGTAAAGGTGGCAAACTCGAGTTTTCTGTGACATCTATAAAAACTCTAAATGACATAGACGTCCCATTATCATGTAATGCCTCTTATGTCGGAACGAAACAAATTCAAAGCAGCAGTGGTATAAGTGCTGTCGGAAGTGCGGTACAAAATTTATTTTCAGGTGGCAACAATGTCCAGTGTTTGATGGGAATGAGCATTGACTCAATTGTTGCCACAGATACTGATTTAAATATATCTATTTCCGATTTATCGAGTACAATGCAAACATTTAAAGAACATGATGTAAATATCACCCTATAAGTCGCCCCCAGCCTCCCTTTTCCACGTCTCCAATTAAGCACGCAGCACTTATTGCAATAATATAAAATTGAAACGGCTGAGGATATTCAAAATGCACTGAAAAGTTTACTTGATGCTTCTATCAATTGACCGAACTTTCAACTTAATATTTGTCGAAAAATGCCGATATATTATTGGGTATATATAAAATCTAAAGTAATAAAAAGAAGGTGTATGTGTGATGTCAATATCAATCAGTACCCAAGCAGCTCCGGCAACTCAAGCAGCTCCGGCAGCCCAAGCAACTCCGGCAGCTCAAGCAGCTCCGGCAGCTCAAGCAACTCCGGCAGCTCAAGCAGCTCCGGCAGCTCAAGCAGCTCCGGCAGCAAAAGCAGCCCCGGTAGCCAAAACGAGTTCGACAAATACGACAAATGTATCAACTACGGTTACTTCAACTGATCCTTCTGTTTTGCAAAACCAAATAAACAAACTTTCAAGTGCTATAACACAATTACAGCAAAGTGGTGGAAGTGCAAGTCAGATCCAAAAGTTTCAACAAGCAGAGCAAACCGCTAAAAACCAAATCCTAAAGCAAACCCGTTTAGAGGAAGCAAAAAAAGCAGCTGAACAATCATCCAATATTCAAACAGCAGTTAAGGAAAATGGGGGTCTAGACATTCAAGCTTAATTTTTGAAAGTTGATAACTACAAAATTGGAGTTTCATGCTCGTTAAGATGGCATTCTTGATTTTGTAAAAACTCAATTTGGTGTAAAAGAATATATGATTTTTTCAAAGGGGAAAACAGTCAATAGGCTGTTTTCCCCTTTGTTTACATTATACTGATAAACTGGCCCTCTTGCGAGGCGGTAAAAAAACACGCCATTACCATCTGATACTGGCGATGCATCAGGTCGTTTCCGTCTCATAATATTGGCTGGTGTTGCTGACCTGAATGAAACAATATACCAGAAAGAATGTGTCTCAGTGCAAATTGATCCGCCTGCGAGGTAATTTAGTTCGGTGGTATCATCCCGCTTTCACCCGTTAAACTCCTCCCATGGCAGCACACCACAAAAAAGCGAGGTGTCACGCTAATTTCTTAGTGTGACACCTCATTTATCTATTTCAGTAATTAGTTGAACAAAACATTACCACAAACTCATAATTCGTGAGCTGGGCTAAGGGAAACATTTTCGCCGTCTGAACCATTGGTAGCATTACTTTGATTGCTGCCAGTACTCATTACATGAGCTACACTTGTTGATGTGTTTTGTTCATCCTTGTTAGTGACTTGCTTACCATCATTACTGCTACCATAAACAATACTCATATTTACGGTTGCTTGGTCTAACGCAGATGCATGCACTGCCGTATTACTAAAGCCTAAGCCAAAAACTGCTGCTGCCATAAGGCCACTTACTACTAATTTGTTTAAATTTTTATTCATGATATTTACTCCCTTTATTTCCATAGGTATATGGACTCTTTTTATATTTTAAGCAACTATCGAAAAACATTCTGTAAGTTCTCTGCGATAGCTTATGTTATATATATTACAGGTAATATGTGAAGATGTTGTGAAGAACTTTTGAAGATATTGTGTCTTTTTTATAGAACACGAAGCTCTTCTATCTGTCAAAACCAACACGCCTGATCAAATGAGAAAAAGCGAAACCTGTATGTGCATCACATACGAGTTTCGCTTTTTTATGGAAAGTTTCTTATTTATTTTTCATTTGATTGAAATAAGGATTTGGTACCGTTTGATAGGCTTTAGGACGTTCCAAAATTTGCGCGTAAGCCATCGCACTTAAAATCACATTTGTATGAATATCCGTCGATTGCTGATGATGCTTAACGGTTGCTGGTACCTTGGTTTCTTGTTCATACTGAGCATGATCTTTTGCTTTTTGTTCATGTCTATGCTCTAAATAATAAGCATATTTATTTTTTTCAGTCGCTATTGGCGGGCTTTGCACGATTACCTCAGGTTCAATATAAACACCTTCGGTTTCACGCTGTGGTGCGCCTTTTATTGGAGGAATGACGATATCGGGTTCATTTTTCTTTCCGCCAAAATCAACATCAATCCGGCGATTTTTCGGTGCTGATCTCGTTGGTACTGGCGGAACATGTTTTCCTTTTTTCTTATTACTTTCAATAGCATCGTTAATGACCGCAAACGCCACAAAAGCAATGACAATTAATACCAGTTCCATATTATCTTATTTCACCGGTGGCGGATTTTTAAGCTGTCCATCAGAACCAGCTTGGCTGATTGCTTCACGCATTTGCGTATCCGCATTAATATTTTTCAAATTATAATAATCCATCACACCAAGTTTACCTTCACGCAATGCGGCCGCCATCGCATGAGGAACTTCTGCTTGCGCTTCAACAACTTTTGCTTCCATCTGCTGGGTATAGGCTTTCATTTCCTGTTCGGTTGCCACAGCCATAGCACGACGTTCTTCTGCTTTCGCCTGAGCAATACGTTTATCTGCTTCTGCCTGATCCGTCATCAATTCAGCACCGATATTACGACCTACATCCACGTCAGCAATATCAATGGATAAGATTTCAAATGCCGTTCCGGCATCAAGCCCTTTTCCGAGTACTGTTTTTGAAATATCATCTGGATTTGCCAAAACATCCGTATGACTATTCGCTGACCCTACGGTCGTTACAATACCTTCACCAACTCTGGCAATAATAGTCGGTTCCCCGGCACCACCAACAAGGCGGTCAATATTGGCACGAACGGTAACTCGTGCTTTAATTTTAAGTTCAATCCCGTTTTTAGCAACTGCCGAAACAATCGGTGTTTCAATCACTTTCGGATTGACGCTCATTTGTACGGCCTGCAACACATCACGACCAGCCAAATCAATGGCTGCCGAACGTGCAAAAGGGAGTGGTATTTCGGCACGGTGAGCCGCAATCAAGGCATCGATTACCTTGTCTACATTCCCACCAGCTAAATAATGCGCTTCCAATTGGTTTACCGATACATCAATACCAGCTTTATTGGCTTTAATAAGTGGTAAAACGATATTCGATGGCGGTACACGCCGAAGCCGCATCCCCACCAATGTAAAAATTCCAACAGACACGTTAGCGGCAAGCGCTGAAATCCATAAACCTAATGGCACAAAATGCAAAAACAACATGACAAAGGCTACTACTACTAATAATAAAAACCCAGATCCTAAAATCACATCCATAAAAACACCCTCCTCTACTTAACTTTGTTCATTTTCTACTTTCATTTTTTTCCGAACGACAATTCGACTGCCATTGACCATAATCACAGTAATGGCTTCACCTCTTTTGATATAAGTCCCCTCAGAAACCACATCAAAAGGCCCCTCCTCAATAATGGCAGTTCCAGCTGGACGAAGTTCCGTGAGTGCTATACCATTTTTACCTAATAAATAGGTATAGTCTTTGGCACTCACATAGCCGCGTGTCGCCGTTGAAGTATCCGTCAGCAGAACTTTTTTCCACAAACGGCTCGATGGCAGCTTTTTTAAAATCAATGCAAACAGGATGATTGCAATCACTACAGCCAGTAAAATAGCATAAATTGCTTCACTCGTACCGCCGAGAGACAACACTAAACTATAGAGCATCGCACCAATACCAATACCCGCAAAAATCCCTGCTCCTGGCGTCAGCATTTCAATGCCAATGCATAAAACCCCACCTAAAAATATTGCTATTTCATAAAAGCTGACCAGTCCATTTACATATTGACTGCCGAAAAACACAGCCGCGGCAACAATCCCCAGCAAGGTTCCCAGTCCCATACCACCAGTTTTTATTTCAACTAAAACCGCTAAAAACATAATGGCTACCAATAAGATTTGAACTACCGGCAAGCCCATCACTTCAATTTGCATAACATGACTCCTTCCCGTTCAGCTACTGAACCAATTTGATCTCTATTTACAATCTATATAGAACTCATTTCACACATATATTTAATTCCACAAATTCCTCATGAATCCCTGCATTTTCGAAAGATAAGCAGTGAAAAAAACTGACATCGTGTAAAAACGATGTCAGTTTTATGAAAAGCATAGCGACTGCCAGCAATTCTATGAAATTTTACAACACCCCGTCAAACAAGATGAGGTTCGTTCATTGCATCTGTTTAAAACAGTCTTTATTCTTATAGATTCAACATTTCGCGTACAATGGTATTCACAAGCTTACCATCTGCACGACCTTTAACTTTAGGCATCAAGAGTGCCATTACCTTGCCCATTTCTTTTTGTGATGAAGCACCGCTAGCCGTTACAGCTTCCTTAACAAGGCTGCGAATTTCATCTTCAGAAAGTTGTACAGGCAGATACGACATCAATACTACAATTTCAGCTTCAACTTGCGCAACAAGATCTTCGCGATCTCCTTTTTTGAATTCTTCAATAGAATCTTTACGCATTTTGACTTCTTTACTGATGATATCAATTACTCCATTGTCATCGAGTTCTTTTTTACCATCAATTTCGACTTGCCGAAGTGCAGACCGAACCATACGAATTACAGAAAGACGTTGCTTTCCTTCTTCTTTCGCTTTCATGGCTGTCTTCATGTCTTCAGTCAATTGTTCTTTAAGTGACATTAAAATTCCCCCGAAACGAAAATTAAGCTTTAAATTTGCGTTTGCGCGCAGCTTCGGACTTCTTTTTACGTTTAACACTAGGTTTTTCGTAATGCTCACGTTTTCTAACTTCAGCTAAAGTACCAGCTTTTTGGCAAGTACGTTTAAATCTGCGGAGTGCACTATCGATTGTTTCGTTTTTTCCAACTTTAACTTCTGACATCTATTTCTCCCCCCCTCCACTTGACATGGGAGTGTACTGCTTAACTACACCTAAATATTATACATGAACTAGGGTTTTATTGTCAACTCTTAACCTGGTGGCCATGTCATTGATCTTCCACCTAACAAATGAAAATGGAGATGCGGCACCGTCTGTCCGCCATCGGCTTTGGTATTGACCACGACACGAAATCCCTTTTCATCCACGCCTAATTCTTTAGCAATCTTCGGAATTACTTCACCCATAATATGGGAAAGCAATCCTTGATCTGAAGCAGCAACATCCAGGAGGTTAGCAATATGCTTTTTTGAGACAACCAGCACATGTATAGGTGCCTGTGGTTCTAAATCCTTAAAAGCAGCAACAGATTCATCTTCATAAACAAACTTGGTTGGTATCTCCTTGTTTGCTATTTTACAAAAAATGCAATCAGTATGCATAATGCACCTCCTTTCGGTAAAAAAATCTTTCCAGATACAGTTTATACTGTATCTTTGTTTACTTCGGCTTTTTTTAGCATATTCCTGCTAAAAAATAAATTTTATCAACAAATTTTTCCCCATAAACCATCACGATATATTTTTTCAATATGAACTTGATAAATTTCGCCACAATCAATTCGGTCATTGACATAAACGCGAATATAATTTCCTGTAAGTCCATCAAAAACCCCATCATGATTTGCTTCAAATAAGACAGAAACATCCGATCCAATAAAACCTTCATGAAAAGCTGCCGCCTTCGCATCTGCCATTTTCTGCATGATATGAACTCGCTGTTTTTTTACAATTTCGGGAACCTGATTCTTCATCGTGGCAGCTGGGGTGCCAGCCCGTTTCGAATAAGGAAAAACATGCATCTTGGCAAAATTCATAGATTTCGCAAATGCCAGCCCCTGTTCAAACATTTCATCTGTTTCACCAGGAAATCCAACAATAATATCCGTTGATATCGCAATCCCTGGTACAGATTCTTCTACATACGTAATAAGCCGTCCAAACTCCTCGGTTGTATAGTGACGGTTCATTGCTTTCAAAATGTCATCCTGCCCTGCTTGCAGCGGTAAATGAAGATGCGGGCTAAAGCGATCATCAGCACAAATCAAATCAAATAAATCCTTTGATAATTCAATAGATTCCAGTGAACCCAGCCGCAATCGTTTTAAGTTTGGTATTGTTAAAACAAGACGTGCTGCATCAACTAGATTGATATTGCCCAAAAAATCACGCCCATATGCCCCCAGATGAATTCCCGTTAAAACAATTTCTTTAAAACCCGCCTCGACTAATTTTTCTGCCTCGGCTTTAATACTGCTTAATTTTCTTGAGCGCAGTGGGCCACGAGCATACGGGATAATGCAGTACGAACAAAAATTTGAACACCCCTCTTGTATTTTAAGGAAAGCCCGTGTACGTCCCGGCATATCAAATAAAGGTATATCTTCAAATTCTGTGGCTTGCATAATATCCGTAACATCTGTGATCAGATTATGTTCTGCGGCAGCGCGTTCAACAAGATCAACTATTTTGCTTCGTTCTTTCGTACCAATAACAACATTCACGCCATCAATAGCTTGAATCTGTTCTGGAGCAATCTGTGAGTAACAGCCTGTTACTGCAATAATTGCTTTGGGGTTAAGCCTTTGGGCACGACGAATCAGCTGTCGTGATTTTTTCTCGCCCAAATGCGTAACCGAACAAGTATTAATAATATAAAAATCGGCTTGATCCGCAAAAGAAACCGTTTCGTAGTTTCTTTTTTTGAATAAACCTTCCATGACTTCAGTTTCAAATTGATTTACTTTACATCCTAAAGTCGTTAAGGCAACTTTTGGCAAAACTTACAAACTCCTTCCACCTAGATCTCCATTTTCATACATAACGATGCTCACAGCTGCTAATGATGCTGTTTCGCTACGTAAAATACGAGGTCCCATCGTCACTGTATGAACTCCATTTTTTAGACAAAGCTCCACCTCTTCTGGTGTGAACCCACCTTCGGGGCCAATCAAGACAAAAAATCGTCGTGCTGTGTTATGTCTTAAAAAATCACGAATTGGAACATCCGCCTGACCTTCATAGCAAATAAAGGCTGCTGTATCTGGATCTAAGTTTTCTAATACTTCTTTTAATCTAACAATCGGCTCTACAACCGGTTGTATCGTACGTCCGCATTGTTTTGCAGCCTCATCGGCAATTTTCTGCCATTTGGTCCTTCGTGCTATTTGTTTTGCTGCATCATATTTAACTACACAATTCGTACTGATGACTGGCACGATTGAACTTACACCAAGTTCCACAGCTTTTTGAGCAATAAAATCCATTTTATCCGCCTTGGGCAGACATTGTGCTAAAACAACCTCAATGGGAGCTTCTGTATTGGCATCCATTTGTTTAAGGCATTTTAGGGTTATCTCCCCATTGGCAAAAGCAATAATTTCAGTCTCAGCAATCATTTGTGAGGCATCCACCACAACCAGCTTCTGACCAATTTTAGCGCGCAAAACATGCATAATATGATGTCCATCTGTACCACTTATTTTGATTTCATCCGCTAGCAATCCATCAATAAAGACTCGTCTCACACTGTCGGTCCTCCATTACGAATTACCATAGCAGCCCAGCCGCCTTCTTCAAGCACCCGATCAACCAAAAGGCCATGTGCTATAACGGCTTCCGTAACATCACCAAGACGATCGGCAATAATACCGCTGGCAATCATGGTACCGCCTATTTTAAGTTTGTTGGGAATATCATCCAGTAAAACAATGATGATATCAGCAATAATATTGGCAATGACGATGTCCGCTTTTCCTTCAACACCTTTTAAAAGATCACCGCGACCAACCGAAATGATTGAATCAGCCTGATTGATTGCAACATTTTCTTTCGCAACCGTAACAGCAACCGGATCAAAGTCCACCGCTGTGACTTCAGTAGCCCCTAGTTTAGCAGCAGCAATCGCTAAAACTCCAGACCCCGTACCAACATCAAATATCTTCATGCCGCCGGTAACGATTTCTTCTAAAATCCGAATGCACATAGACGTAGTTGGATGTGTCCCCGTCCCAAATGCCATGCCTGGATCAAGTTCGATAACTATGTCATCCGGGCTTGCCATATATTCTTCCCATGATGGCTTAATTACGATGATATCACCAATTTTTTCCGTATGAAAATATGTTTTCCAGTTATTAGCCCAGTCTTCATCTTGAATTTCACTATAAGAAATATCCCCTGCACCTTTATCAATATTATGACCTGCTAAGGCATCGACTTCTTTTTCAAAAGCACGAAGTTTATCATCCAATTCTTCGTCCATTGGCAAATAGGCTTTAACCGTAACAACTTCTGTATTCGTTGCTTCGGGGATATCCGTATAATCCCATATTCCTGAATTACGATATGTATTCACCAGTTCAGGATCTTCGATAACGACTCCTGAAGCTCCCAGATCATGAAAGATTTCCGCGATCAATTCCGTTGCCTCATGCGTTGTTCTTATACTAATTTCAGCCCATTTCACTATGCAATCTCTCCCTTAACAGTTATTCCAATCTTCACCTAAAACAAGCAAGGCCGAGGATATCCCCGGCTGCTTTTTTGCATTTCTTATTTTATTATATTTCAAAAGCAAAGTTTAGACCAGTACTTTTCTGAACGAATTCTATGTCCTGTTGCTTTTATTTAAAGAATTTTTTCAAATTATCGGTCCAACTCTTTTGCTCTGGATTGATATTTTCACCGCTGGCTGCACCAAACTCTTTTAAAAGATCTTTTTGTTTGCTGCTTAATTTTTGCGGCGTCAATACCTTGATTTTCACATGCTGATCGCCACGACCAGAGCCGCGCAGGAATGGAATTCCCTTGCCTTTTAGACGCAGAACAGAGCCCGACTGAATACCTTCTGGAATCGTCATTTCAACTTTTCCATCCAATGTCGGCACTTCAATTTTATCGCCTAACGTTGCCTGAACAAACGATACTGGCACTTCACATAGTACATCTACACCATCGCGTTTGAATAAACGATGCGTTTTGACAAAGATATACACATATAAATCGCCAGGACCACCGCCACGAATGCCAGCTTCCCCACCTGCTGAAACACGAATTCTCGATCCATTGTCCACACCTGCGGGAATTTTAACACTGATTTTGCGTTTAACGCGTTTCGTACCTTTACCACCGCAATCTTTACAAGGAGTTTTAATGATTTTCCCTGTTCCCTCACAGCGATCACAAACACGCGAGTTGACAATCCTGCCAAATGGCGTATTTTGTGCATACTGTACCTGTCCATTCCCATGACACTGTGGACATTCTTCTGGTTTTGTGCCAGCTGCGGCACCAGAGCCATTACAGGTTTTACATTCTTCGGTACGCGGAATATTGAGTTCCACTTCTTTACCAAAGGCAGCTTCTTCAAAGGCTATTTCCAAGTCATAGCGTAAATCACTGCCGCGTTCTGGTCCCGGTCGACGTGAACCACGACCTCCGCCATTACCGCCGAAAAACATGTCAAAGATATCACCAAATCCGCCAGCTTCCGCTCCGCCGCCAAAGCCGCCAAATCCACCAGCACCACCGCCGCCTGATCCATCAAATGCTGCATGACCAAACTGATCGTATTGTGCTTTTTTCTGCGGATTAGATAAAATTTCATAGGCTTCATTTACTTCTTTGAACTGTGCTTCCGCTTCTTTTTGATTATCCCGATTCAAATCAGGATGGTATTTCCGGGCCATTTTCTTAAAGGCTTTTTTAATTTCAACGTCTGAGGCACCTTTTTCAACACCTAAGACTTCATAATAATCGCGCTTACTCACTTCGCACCACCTAAACTCCTATATATGTCAAATTAACCGAATAACTCCGACTAATACTCAGCCGGAGTTATTGGATTTTCTATTTACAAATTTTTCTTCAATTGCTTTCTGGAAGTCTCTTATTTTTTGTCTTTTTCATCATCAACGACTTTGTATTCCGCATCCACTACATCGTCATCTTTTTTGCCAGCAGCTTGCCCAGCCTCAGGAGCTCCCTGACCTTGTGCTGCACCAGCTTGTTCAGCTGCCTGATATGCTGCTGCACTCATTTCGTAAAGTGGTTTTTGCAATTCTTCCGTTGCTTTTTTGATTGCTTCAAGATCCGTACCTTTTAAAGCTTCTTTTACAACTTCAGCTGCTGCTTGAATTTTTTCTACTTGTGTTTTATCGGCTTTATCGCCTAAATCTTTAATTGTTTTTTCGGCTTGATATACTAAAGAATCTGCATTGTTACGAGTTTCAACTTCATCTTTATGCTGTTTATCTTCCGATGCATGTGCTTCGGCTTCTTTAACCATACGGTCAATATCTTCCTTGCTCATGCCGTTGTCGGAAGTAATCGTGATTTTTTGTTCTTTGCCTGTACCCAAATCTTTTGCAGATACATGAACAATACCATTGGCATCAATATCGAAAGAAACTTCAATACGAGGCACACCTCTTGGTGCTGGTGGGATATCCGATAATTCAAAACGTCCCAATGTTTTATTGCCAGCCGCCATTTCACGTTCGCCTTGCAATACATGAATATCAACCGAAGGCTGACTATCCGCAGCAGTAGAGAAAACCTGACTTTTTGAAGTAGGAATCGTTGTGTTACGTTCAATAATTTTTGTGCAAACGCCACCCAATGTTTCAATCCCCAAAGAAAGCGGTGTTACATCTAATAATAAAACATCTTTTACTTCACCGACAAGAACCCCTGCTTGAATAGCAGCACCAATTGCTACACATTCATCGGGATTTACACCACGATGCGGTTCTTTGGCAAGATTTTTCTTGATGGCTTCCTGAACAGCAGGAATACGGCTTGAACCACCAACAAGGATAACTTTATCAATATCACTTGCAGTAAGACCTGAATCTTGGAGTGCTTTACGGGTAGGTTCCATTGTAGATTCGACAAGACTGGCTGTAAGTTCATCAAATTTCGCTCTTGTAAGCGTAAGATCCAAATGTTTAGGACCATTCGCGTCTGCTGTAATAAACGGCAGATTTATATTTGTGGAAAGTACAGTTGATAATTCCACTTTTGCTTTTTCAGCAGCTTCAATCAGACGCTGTGCCGCCATTTTATCTTTCGAAAGATCCATACTGTTTTCTTTTTTGAATTCTTCAACCATCCAGTTCATAACAAGCTGATCAAAATCATCACCACCAAGGTGATTGTTACCATTTGTAGCTTTTACTTCAAATACACCATCACCAAGTTCCAAAACGGAAACATCAAATGTACCGCCGCCAAGGTCAAATACTAAAATTGTATGTTCTTCGCCTTTATCCATTCCATAAGCAAGCGCTGCTGCTGTTGGTTCATTGATAATACGAAGTACTTCTAAACCGGCAATTTTACCCGCATCTTTTGTTGCTTGACGCTGGCTGTCGTTGAAGTAAGCTGGCACTGTAATAACAGCCTGTGTTACTGTTTCACCAAGATACGCTTCAGCATCTGCTTTTAATTTTTGTAAAATCATTGCTGAAATTTCCTGTGGTGAATAATTTTTTCCATCAACGGTTACTTTATAATCTGTACCCATATGACGTTTAATCGATGCAAACGTACGATCTGGATTTGATACAGCCTGACGTTTTGCTAATTGTCCAACTAAACGTTCATCTGTTTTCGAAAAACCAACAACGGATGGTGTAAGACGGCTGCCTTCTGTATTTGTGATAACAGTTGGTTCGCCACCCTCCATTACAGCCACAACTGAATTTGTTGTACCTAAGTCAATACCTATTACTTTTGACATGTAAAATTCCTCCTACTAATACTCATAATTGATTTTGCGATCATTTATTTTTATTTATCTAAAATTAATTAGCAACTACCTTAACCATACTTGGTCTGATTACCCGACCATGAACCGAATAACCTTTTTGCAGTTCTTCAGCAACAATATCATCTTCTTTATCCGCGTCTTCGACACGCATAATAGCCTGATGGAAATTCGGATCGAATTTTTCACCAACTGCTTTTATAGATTCTAGTCCATTTTTTTCAAGTGCTGCAAAAAATTGTTTATATATCATAGAAACACCTTCGCGAAGCGATGTTTCATCAGCTGATTCTACACTGATAGCACGCTCCAAATTATCTAAAAGCGGCAGCAAATCTTTAATTAAGCCTTGAACTACAAAGGTTGATAGTTCTTCTTTTTCTTGACGTGTACGACGACGAAAATTATCGAAATCAGCCTGCAGACGTTTTACACGATCTGCATGTTCCAAAACATCTTTTTGTTTTTGTTCCAGTTCAGCTTTCAATGTTTCGATTTCACTATTTACTTCCGTAGTCACTTCATCGGCCGTCAGTGTTTCTTGCTCGACAACTTGAGCTTCCTGCTGGTCTTCTTTCTCGGCCTTATCAATTTCTTTTTTCATCTCATCCATTATTACAGCATCTTTTTTCTTCAGTTCCTCTTTGAGAAATGCCATCTTAAAAACCTCACCTCTTTTTATCATTCAACTTAATTACTGTGACTTCTCATTTTATATCGTTTCTTTACAAAATGCCCTTACTTACCAACCAAACTCTTGTAAAACCTGTGATAAATTCTCATTCATAAAATCAAGCAAAGCGATCGTCTTCCCGTATTCCATACGAGTTGGTCCCAAGACTGCAATCGTACCTAAAAGCTCGCCATCTAAATGATACGTTGCGCTAATAATACTGCAATCTTGAATGCCACTATATTTATTTTCATGACCAATCGAAACACTCAGCCCATGACTTGTATTAGAATGTAATATATCACATAAGAGTTGTTCTTCTTCTAGCATCAATAAAATATTTTTGACTTTTTCAACATCACGAAACTCGGGTTGATTTAAAAGCTGCGTTGTACCACCTAAATAAATCCGCTCTTTTTTATCAACCATTAAAGCCTTATCAATCACATCCATCGCCGCATCAAATAAAGATGTATCCATGATATCATCTCTTATTTTACGCAAAGTAGCAGATGTGATCGAATCCATCGTGTGCCCCATTAAATGTTTATTTATGACAATAGCCATACGTTGAAAATCTTCAAACGCAGCACCAGATGGCACAAAAATAATTTTATTTTCAATAAACCCTGCATCTGTCATAATAACAACAATCACACGTTTCGAATCAAGCGGTAAAAATTGCAGACACCTAAAAGCAGCTTGTGATAACTGCGGTGCAAGCACCAATGAAACATTTTTTGTCATTCTTGATATAAGCTTTGCCGTCTCTTGAAAAACTTCTTCAACACGCTTTACTTTTGCCTTATACCAATTCCTGATTAGTGTAATTTCATTCTCCGTCATCGCCGCGGGAATCAATAAGTCATCGACATAAAAACGATACCCTTTTGACGATGGTATACGACCTGATGATGTATGAAGCTGTTCTATATAGCCGAGTAATTCCAAGTCGGCCATTTCATTGCGAATTGTCGCCGAGCTTACACCCAGATCATACTTGCGGGCAATTGTCCTAGAGCCAATAGGTTCTGCGGTGGAAATATAATCGTTAATAATTGCCTGGAGAATACGTTGTTTGCGCTCGTCAAGCATTTTTCCACCTCCTATTGTTAGCACTCTAAACTAGTGAGTGCTAATGTCTAATAAAAATGTACCACTCTTCCGGCAAAATGTCAACATTGTAAATCGTTTTTTTGTCATGTATCCAAAAGAAATTCAGCAAAAACCTGATTGCCATATTTCATACCCAATGCTGTCAAATAAACAGATCCGCCATCAACCGCCAGTAAATTTTTCACTTGCAGTTTTTTGATGACATCACCATATACCGTAAAAAGCGACTGACCAAAATTGTCCGCAAATTTTTCACACTCAATGCCCCATTTTGTCCGCAACGCTAAAAAACAGAATTCTTCCATTAAAACAGTGCTTGTCATGTCCTCTTCCGTCTCAGCTACGAGTTTTCCACTATTTACTGCCGCGATATAGGCTTTCACATCATGGGTATTGGCATAACGACAACCATCAATATAAGAATGTGCAGCCGCGCCAAGGCCAAGATAGGGCTGATTTTGCCAATACTTCAAATTATGCTGGCTATAGCACTTTGCTTTCGCAAAATTAGAAATTTCATAGCGTTCATATCCGGCCTCTGGCAAGACTGCCATAATTCGATCATACATCTGTTCCACAAGTTCTTCCGAGGGCAGTTCCAATCGACCTTGCTTTTTTTGCATAGCAAAAACGGTTCCGTCTTCTACAATTAAACCATAAATTGAAATATGTGCCACTCCTAAGTCCATAGCTATTTGCATGCTTTTTTCGAGCATAGCTAACGTCTGACCAGGCAACCCATACATCAAATCAAGGTTGATATTCGTAAATCCAGCAGCTTGTGCCAACAAAACAGACTGACGCGCTTCTTTTGACGTATGAATTCTGCCGATTTTGGCAAGCAGCTTATCCTCAAACGTCTGAACACCAAAGCTGATGCGATTGAGACCCGCCTGCCGGAGAGTTTCTAACTGTTGCTGATTCACCGTACCAGGATTTGCTTCGATACTGCATTCCATAGCCTCACTAAAGTGAAAAGCCTGCTTTACAGCTGCGAGAATTCGGCTCAGCATACCGTCTGACAATGTGGTGGGCGTACCGCCGCCAATATAAAGTGTATCAATGACCGCACAAGGCAAAAGAGCGCCTTGTGTAAGAATTTCCTTACACAAAGCGTCCGTATAAGCCTCTTTTAAATCTGCTATATTTGCAAAAGATGGGAAGTCACAATAAAAACATTTCTGCAAGCAAAATGGTATGTGAATGTATAGTCCCAGCTTCATAATCAATCAATCTTCAAAATCGCCATAAAAGCTTCCTGTGGAATTTCAACATTCCCCACCGACTTCATGCGTTTCTTTCCTTCTTTTTGTTTTTCTAACAGTTTGCGCTTACGCGTAATATCGCCGCCATAACATTTTGCCAACACATCTTTGCGCATAGCTCGTACAGTTTCCCTAGCAATGACCTTGTTACCGATCGCTGCCTGAATTGGAATTTCAAACATCTGCTGGGGAATAATCGCTTTGAGTTTTTCCGCTAGCTGACGGCCGCGCGAGGTTGCCCGATCAACATGAACAATCGTTGACAAAGCATCAACCGGTTCGCCATTTAACAGAATATCTAATTTCACCAGTTTTGATGTCTGATAATCGGTAAGTTCATAATCGAGCGAAGCATAACCACGCGTCGATGATTTAAGACGGTCAAAATAATCATAAATAATTTCACTCAAAGGAATATGATATTTGATAAGGACACGATTCACATCAAGATAATCCATATTCTTAAATTCACCGCGTTTATCTTGTGAAATTTCCATAACCGCACCAACATAATCATTTGGTACAATAATCGTTGCCTTCACAAATGGTTCTTCAATATGGTCAATTTCCGTAAGCGGTGGCAGATTCGCCGGATTATCAATTTTCAACAAATCACCATTGGTTTTATAAACATGATAAATTACACTCGGTGCTGTCGTAATGAGTTTTAAATTATATTCGCGTTCCAGTCGTTCTTGGACAACATCCATATGCAAAAGCCCTAAAAACCCGCAGCGATAACCAAAGCCAAGTGCCATCGATGTTTCCGGTTCAAATAATAAAGCCGCATCATTTAATTGAAGTTTTTCGAGTGCATCCTTCAAATTATCATAATCCGAACTATCCACTGGATACAACCCGCAATAGACCATCGGATTAATGCCACGATACCCCGGCAATGCTTTGGCGACTGGATTATCAGCATACGTTACGGTATCACCAACACGCACATCTTTTACATTTTTGAGGCTTCCTGCAACGAAGCCAACTTCACCGGCACTAAGTTCGCCCACATTAACTGGAGCTGGTCTGAAACAGCCTACATCCGTAACTTCAAAAACTTTTTGCGTAGCCATCATCTTCAGTTTCATACCAGGTTTAATGCTGCCATCCATCACACGGATCAAGGCAATAACACCTTTATACGCATCAAAATAAGAATCGAAGATCAAAGCACTAAGTGGTTTGTCTCGATCTCCCGAAGGAGCTGGAACTTTCGCTACAACCTGATCTAAAATTTCTTCAATACCAATCCCTGCTTTTGCACTGGCAAGAACTGCATCGGATGTATCCAGTCCAATTATATCTTCAATTTCTTTTTTCACTTTTTCTGGATCAGCACTTGGCAAATCAATTTTATTAATGACCGGAATAATTTCTAAATCATGTTCCAATGCCATATAAACATTCGCCAAAGTCTGTGCCTCCACGCCTTGCGCTGCATCGACGACGAGCAAAGCCCCTTCGCAAGCAGCCAAACTGCGTGAAACTTCATAGGTAAAATCAACATGCCCCGGTGTATCAATCAAATTAAGTTGATACATCTGTCCATCTTTGCCTTGATAATCAAGCCGTACGGTCTGTGCTTTAATCGTTATACCCCGTTCGCGTTCAAGATCCATGGTATCAAGAACTTGTGCTTCCATTTGACGTTTTGATAAAGTTCCTGTATATTCAATCAAACGATCCGCAATCGTTGATTTGCCATGATCAATATGAGCGATAATAGAAAAATTACGAATATTTTTAGTTTGCATTTTTTCCTCCTACGAGCTAATTACGAATACTATTTATAAGTATATCATTTTATCCAATCTCCCCGCAAGTAAATAGATAGCTTTTAGCAATTGCCGCTACGCTTTGTTTCAAATATAGAATCACTCCAGCCGTCTTCGCTTCGGAAAATTAGGTCTTGATTTTCCGAAGCCATCATGCTAGAATTGTTAGGTAACAAACCATTAAGGAGGTGAATCACTTGCCAAATATTAAATCATCTATTCGTAGTGTAAAATCTGACGCTGAACGTCGTGCCAGAAACTTTTCTGCTAAATCCGCTGTTAAAACTGCTTCCCGTAAATTAATCGAAGCTATTGAAGCAGGCAATGCAGATGAAGCTAAGGCCCTCCTTATTACTGCTAGCAAAACGATCGATCAGGCTGCTGCTAACAACGTTTTTCATAAAAACGCTGCTGCTCGCAGAAAGTCCCGTTTAGCTCGTAAACTTAACGCTTTAGCGAACTAATTTTACATGATGTGATAAAAAGCCTGTCCTAACGGACAGGCTTTCTTACGTTTAGCAAAATTTTGCCTAAAAAAGCCATCACTGATTTTTACTAAAATAAAAAATAAAAGCAAGTGATGGCTTTTTTATCTCGGTTCACATACATAACTCAATGACAATTTGATCCAGAAGAGCCACATTCGCTTGCCCCGATTTTAATTTATAATCAGCCTCTGCCAAATTCAGCAAAGCTTTTTTTAAAACAGGTTCCGTAAACTTCAAACTTTTCATACCAACTTTTTCAGCAACAAAAGGAACGAGCCCCAACGGTGCTGCCAGTTGTTTGCCCTTATATCCTTTGGCCTGCAGAGTCTTTGCCTGCCAGAGCTGACGCGTGTGACGCGTCAAAAGTGTCAATATCGCCAGAGGATGAATCCCGCCCGCTAATTGCTCAGATAATAACAGAATCGCCTTATTTATATTTTTATCACTAATGGCATCGAGCATCGAAAAAATCGATACTTCCGGAATACTCGATAAAACCTGCAATAAATCTTGTTTCGTAATTAACTGGCGATCGGTATAAAGAACCAGTTTATCGAGTTCCTGATCTAAAAACCCCAAAGAAATTTGATTCATCACCCCAGTGATTTCAAAAAAATACGTATACGCTTCACGATCAAACTGTTTATTGATTTCAATGAGTTTTTCCTGCAGCCAGTCTTTGATATTCCAGGCCCTAATAGCCTCTACCTCAGCGGCCATACCAAACTTTGCAATTGTTTTATAAATTTTACGACGTTTATCCGCTTTGTCTGGTGTTTCCAAAATCAAAACGCTGTAAGGCGGCATATTCTCTAGCAGATGCATAAATTGCTCTTCCACTGGATTTGCCGTTTCCTTTGTCTTAGCTGCTTTTTTCTTTTCCTTAAACAAAGTTGTACCACGAATCAAGATTACATTTTTGTCTGTAAAAAAAGGTGCTGACTCAATGAGATTCATCAATTCATGTAAATCAATATCACCATTAAATCGCTGCAAACCATCTCGATTTCCATCTGGCAATAATTTTCTCAGCAAAGCTTGTTCTATTTTATCGGTCAAATATGTTTCTTCACCTGAAATCAAATACACCGATTTCAGATCATTTTTTTTAATTGCTGTCATTGCTTCAGCATAATTCATTTATTTCTACACCTATCTATTCCATTTCGTTAGGAAATGCTGTTTTCTGTATCATATAATATTTTATCGCATTTGTAAAACTAAGCTGCCCCCTAAAACCAACTAACCCCCGCCCCGAAATGTACGAACATCTAGCCGTTTACCATCACTAGAAAAAACGATTGCACCAGCTTCATCCGTTCGCCAAAACCGAATATGATTCTGTGCTAAACGATCTAAAACCACCTGATCGGGATGACCAAACTTATTATCGGCTCCAACGGAAATGACACCGTAAGCGGGATGAACTGCATCCAAGAAGTCTTGACTCGAAGATGTTTTTGAACCATGATGTCCGACTTTAAGCACCGTACTTTGCATATCAGCAGCCCTCGCTATCATCTGTTTTTCTTCTGCCTCTGTTAAATCTCCCGTAATCAAAAAACTATACTGACCATAACTGACTTTGATAACATTGGAGACTTCATTGCCCGTGCCGCCTTGCACGGCATCCATTGCATGAATGATTTCCAGTTTTACTTGATCTAAAAAAATGGTTTGTCCTTCATACGCCGGAATCATCGCTCGGCCGCGCTCATTTTCCAAGCCCATTTTAAATACTTGCGCATATTCCTGCCGATTTTCACGACCCGTTATAATATGATCGACCGGAATTTTACGCAAAATAGAGCCCGCCCCGCCTGCGTGATCAACATGAACATGGGTCAAAATTAAATAATCAAGTTTTGTAACCCCATAATGACGTAAGTAAGGCAAATCGACTCTTGAGCCTATATCAAAATCACTATTTAATATACCACCGGTATCAATCATAGCGGCTTTTCCTTGTGGTGACACAATAAGAATTGCATCCCCTTGCCCAACGTCAATAAAATGAACAGATAGGGGCTGCTCTTTGCTATATTGCCAAATAAAAACTGCAATTCCCAAAAAAGAAAGCAAACAAAGCACCTGTTTATAATGCTGCCAATCCATTCGCTGGCAGACTTCTTTTGCCTTGCCATATTGAACCCAACCGGCCAGACAGAGATAGTAAACGATACCACTTGCAATACCACCGGATGGTAAATAGATACTCCCACCAGGAATACGTGCTATGAAGTTAGTGATTTCATAGGCAAATCCAATGGATAAACTGCAAAGCGCAAAGAGTATATTTTGTGCTACGGGCAGAATCAACCCGAAAAGTCCCGCGGTAAGACCCAGAACAATCACGTATTCTAAAATCGGCACCACCAGTAAATTTGCGAGCAGCGAACTCACTGACACCGAGTTAAAATACCAGGCTAAAAAAGGTAAAACCATGATTTGCGCTGCCAAGGTTATAGATAAATTCGCCGCCAGCCACTTTGGCAAAAAATCGAGTTTGCCTTTTAGAAACGGGGATAAATATAAAAGTCCGCCGGTCGCCGCAAACGACAATTGGAAACTAATATCATAGATGAGCTGTGGCTTTAGCAAAATCATCAAAAAACCTACTAAGCTCAATATCCGCCTGGCATCCGCTTCACGCTCAAAGGCCAAGGCGGCAAAGGTCAATATTCCCATAATAGCGGCACGAACCGCTGGTGAAACACAACCTGCCAATACTGTATACGCTAAAATAACCAACGTAATGAAAACTGCCATTAAAGATGATTTTAAACGCAAAACACCCCCTAGCCAAACCAAAGTTCCAGCCAATAAAGTAATATGGGACCCCGATACGGATAAAATATGAATAATACCCGTTGCGGTAAAAGAATCTAAAAGTTCTGGTTTGATTCCATCATAGCCACCGAACAGCATTGCAAATAGAACGGCTGCATCTTCCTTGGACATTACTTTTTCCATAGCTACCCGTAACGTTTTGCGCAATTCATCCGCTTTACGCAAAAAAGGATGTACGTTTGCTTCGGTAATCTTAACATCGCTTTTCCCTAAATTCAAACGTGCTGTAATGCCCTGCCGCTGGGCTGAGGCGACTGTATCAATGATTCCTGGATTTTGGTAACCATGCAGAGCCTTAACCACCCCACTTGCTGTAATAACATCACCAATTCTGCCCACGGGCTTTGTCACTGGTTGTGAAACGTACACATATATACTTCCATCAGCAAAAACGGGAGCCTTGTTTTTGCCAACGGACTGAACTTCAATGATATAACGAATTTTTTCACTATCATCTGTTCCTACGGTAATCCTGGGTGCCTCGGCAACAACCCCTTGGATTTGAACCGACTCATTCACAAAACGGCTAATATTGTTCTTTGACACCAATAAAGACTCACTGCATACTATAAATCCCAAGCAATAAAACAGCAAACATAATCCATAAGCAGCAGATTCTTTGGCTTGATAAAGCCCCCACATATCGTAAATCAACAAAATAACAAAACCAGCCACAACACACCAAACAGGCAGTCTCAGCTTCCCTGCACAAAAAATGCCCAGCACCAAAAAAGCAATGAGCAAATTAATAAATACCAGCTGATTTTGACCTATTTTCATAAAGACACCTTGTCTTTTAGTTTTTCAAATTTAGCCGCCCCCATGCCATGGACTTTCTTTAAATCTTCAATTGATTGGAAAGGACCGGAAATTGTCCGATATTCGATAATACGCTGCGCCATTGCTGGTCCTACGCCAGGCAGACCATCTAATTCTTTGGCATCGGCAGTATTGATATTAATAAGCTTAGAAGAACTGCCTGCTGTCCCTGCTTTGCTCTGAACCTCATTCCCCGATGTATTGGCCGCCAGTCTTTCGGGTACAACAATCTGCATACCATCTTTTAAAACTTGTGCCATATTGATCTTTCCAGCATCGCCACTCGCCAGAACACCACCGCAAAGGTTCACCGCATCGACAACTCTTGCTTTTTCTGGCAGTTTTACCACCCCCGGTTTATTGACAGCACCGGACACATAGACTGTAATCTCAGCTGCTGGCAAATCATCTTTAGCCGCTGCATCTAACGTAATAGCTGTATCTTTTTCATAATAACCATACAAACTTCCACCAATGATCAGTACTGCCAAAACCAAAAACACCGCCATGGATCGTTTGTACATTGGCATATAACATCCCCGCTTTCTCTAACTGACTCTTGCTTTTTAAAATTGTATATACTTCCTTCGTCATGAAATTTTAAAATCCTATATAAAACAGATTTTTTCTAAAGACCTCGCAATATATCCGGAGCGACAAAAATACCGATTTCAGGCAAAACTGCCATCAATCGGTATTTGATCATTTTTTATTTCACAACAATATTCACCAGTTTTTTCGGAACACAAATCACTTTCACAATCGTTTTCCCAGCGATGTAATCTTGTACATGCGGTTTTGTCAGTGCCGCTTTTTCCAAATCTTCACGACTTAAATCAGCCGCTACCACAAGTTTATCACGTACCTTGCCGTTGACTTGCAAAACAATTTCGATTTCATCAAGGATCGTTGCTTTTTCATCATAAACAGGCCATTTGGCTTTATGCACACTGCCATCGGCGATGATGAGACTCCAAAGTTCTTCCGTCATATGCGGTGCAAAAGGAGCTAATAATTTAAGCAGATCAACAATTACTTCATGAACCAGACCCGCATTTAGGTCTTTTTTGTCTTTAACATTATAAAAAGCGTTGACGAGTTCCATAATGGAGCTGATTGCTGTATTAAAGTTAAACCGCTCGCCAATATCTTCTGTCACTTTTTTAATCGTAACATGCAAAATACGGCGTAATTCTTTTTCATCTTTGGCCAGAGCCGCTATATCGTAATCTACGACATTTTGTTTCATAACATCTTCAAATTCACTAATAATACGCCATACTCTTTTTAAGAAACGATACGCACCTTCAACGCCTTGGTCATTCCATTCCAGATCACGTTCTGGCGGTGCCGCAAATAAAATAAAGAGACGCGCCGTATCCGCACCATACTTACTAATGATTTCTTCTGGCGAGATAACATTCCCCTTCGATTTGCTCATTTTCGAACCATCTTTAATGACCATCCCCTGCGTCAGAAGATTTTTAAACGGTTCATTAAAGTTAACCAACCCGGCATCTTTTAAGACTTTTGTAAAAAAGCGTGAATATAAAAGGTGCAAAATAGCATGCTCGATCCCACCAATATATTGATCAACTGGCATCCAATAATTTACTTGTTCATCACTAAACGGTGCTTTGTCATTTTTAGGATCTGTATAACGCATGTAATACCAAGATGAACACATAAACGTATCCATTGTATCGGTTTCACGCCGTGCTTTACCACCACATTTTGGGCAAGTACAATTGACGAAATCTTCCGCCTGGGCAAGTGGCGAAACGGAACCTGTCGCGAAGTTCACATTTTCCGGTAATTTAACTGGTAAGTCCTCTTTTGGCACTAGAACTTCGCCACATTTTGGACAATAAATAACCGGAATCGGTGCACCCCAATAACGCTGCCGTGAGATCAACCAATCGCGCAAACGATAATTAACACGTTTTTGGCCCACTTTTTGTGCTTCAATCCAGTCAATAATAGCTGGTTTTGCTTTTTCGCTGTCCATTCCAGTAAATTCTCCTGAATTCACCAAAACACCAGCATCAACATAAGCATGATCCATTGATTCTAAAGTCAAAGTACCTTCTGGATTATTGACAACCAATTTTTTCGGAAGATTATACGTATCGGCAAACATCCAATCACGTTCATCATGTGTAGGTACGCCCATAACGGCACCTGTACCATATTCATAGAGAACATAATTCGTGATCCAGATTGGCACCCGTTCGCCATTAAACGGATTTACAGCATAAGCACCCGTGAACATACCTTCTTTGGCCGATTCACTCGATGTACGTTCCAATTCTGTCAGCTTACGAACCCGTTCCATAAAGCTGCGAATTTCGGCTTCATTTTCCCGGCCTTTAATTAGTTTTTCCACTAAAGGATGTTCTACTGCCAAAACTACATAAGTCACACCAAAAACGGTATGTGGACACGTCGTATATACAGGAATTTTCTCGGAAAAATCTGGTACATCAAAACTAAATTCGGCACCTTCACTGCGGCCAATCCAATTTTCCTGCATCGTTTTAACACGTTCCGGCCAGCCTTTCAGTTCTTTAAGATCTTCCAAAAGCACATCCGCGTAATCCGTAATCTTAAAAAACCATTGTGCTAAATCTTTTTTAATTACTTCAGAGTCACAACGCCAACAATGACCGTCGATAACCTGTTCATTCGCCAACACTGTATTACATTCATTACACCAGTTAACCGATGCTTTTTTCTTGTAAGCGAGCCCTTTTTCATAAAATAGTTCAAAAAACCATTGTGTCCAACGATAATACTCAGGACGGCAAGTCTCTACTTCACGATCCCAATCATAGGAAAGACCCATTTCACGCTGCTGACGTTTCATATTTTCAATATTTGAATAAGTCCAGTCTGCAGGCTGCACACCGTGTTTGATTGCTGCATTTTCCGCTGGCATACCAAATGCATCAAATCCCATTGGATGAAGTACATTGTAGCCCTGCATTGCCTTATAACGAGCAATTACATCACCAATCGAATAATTTCGTACGTGCCCCATATGTAAATTGCCCGATGGATACGGGAACATTTCCAAGACATAATACTCTGGTTTATTACGGTCAAGTTCTGTTTTATAGGCATGATCATCAGCCCATTTTTTCTGCCATTTCTTTTCAATCCCTTGCGGGACATAACGTTCTTCCATGTTTTTTCCTCCTTAAAATTCAAACATGTGCTTGCTGCATAAAAAAATAAACGTCCCTTGGCTTATAAAGCCAGGGACGAATTTATCGCGGTACCACCCTGATTGACGGTCTTGCCGCCCTCTCTTGATTTTAACGCAATCAACGGCAGCATGGCTGCGCCTCCGCAGTGAGTTCAATCAGCCTATGTATTGGCTTGCAGCTGCCGCCAACTCTCTGACACATAGTCCTAATCTACTATTCTGTTTCCTCAGCTTTATAAATATACAAAGTTACACATCTTTTTCTAGCTATTACTGACTAACATTATAGCGTATAGAGTAATTGAAAGTCAAGATTCTACTGCGTTTCCCTAATGAAAACAAGATCTTCGCCGAAACGAAGATCTTGTTTTTAAATTTAGCTTATTGAATTCCTAATTCGACTTTTTCACCATTAATATTCCATTCTTTCGTAAATCCGACCATGCTGCCTACATGGATTTCATTACCCAGAACAATATCTTTGATTGTCGCTGCATTCGCCGTCATGAGTTTCGCAATTTTTTCATTGCCATTTACATAAACGTCAATACGATCCATTACTTCAAATTTATTATCTTTACGCATCGTCTGCAATTTGCTGATGACTTCACGAACAAAACCTTCTTCAAGAAGTTCCTGACTCAATGTCGTTTCCAGTGCCACAATGACACCATTATAGCGATCGGATACATATCCTTCAGTCTGTGCCATCGAAACTTCCATATCTTCCGCCAGTAAAATCACTTCACCCGTTTTGATGGTAAGCTTTAATTCGCCCGTTTTATCAAGTTCTTCTTTAGCTTCATGACCATTGACAGTAACAAGAGCTGCTTTAATCTCGCCGATTTGTTTACCAACTTTTGGTCCCAGAACCTTAAATTGCGGTTTAAAACTATATGTTAAGTATTCTTCCATATCGTCTTTAAACGTAACCGCTTTAACATTCAGTTCTTCTTCCACGATTTTTTTATAAAAATCATTTAACTCAGCCGCAGCTTTTACGTACATATTGCCAATCGGCTGACGATTTTTGATATTTGCCGTATTTCTTGCCGAACGCCCCAGTACCACGATTTCAAGTACAAGTTCCATATTTGTTTCTAACTCTTTATCAATCCATTGTTCGTTGACAGTTGGGAAATCACAAAGATGGATGCTTTCCGGTGCGGCCGCATCAATACCACAAACAAGATTTTGGTACATATCTTCGGTCATAAACGGAACCATTGGCGCAGCCGCTTTGGCCACGGTAACCAGTGCTGTATAAAGAGTCATATAGGCATTGATTTTATCTTGCGTAAGTTCTTTCGCCCAGAAACGTTCCCGACTTCTTCTTACATACCAATTACTCATTTCATCAACAAAACCTTGCAGAACTTTTGCTGTTTCTGTTACTTTATAATTTGATAAATTATCATCTACTGTTTTAACCAATGTATTAAGACGCGATAAAAGCCATTTGTCCATAACTGGTAATTTATCATAATCAAGTGTATATTTACTTGCATCAAAATCATCAATATTGGCATATAAAACAAAAAATGCATAGGTATTCCACAGGGTGCCCATAAATTTACGCTGACCTTCCGTTACAGCTGCTTTATGAAAACGATTTGGCAGCCACGGAGCACTATTTTCATAGAAATACCAACGAATAGCATCTGCTCCATGTTCCTGGAGTGCATCAAACGGATCTACAGCATTACCCTTTGATTTACTCATTTTTTGACCATTGGCATCTTGTACATGTCCTAAAACAATGACGTTTTTATAAGGCGCTGTATTAAACAATAATGTCGAAATAGCCAGCAATGAATAAAACCATCCACGAGTCTGATCAACAGCTTCCGAAATGAAATCCGCTGGGAAATTTTCTTTAAAGATATCTTGATTTTCAAACGGATAATGCCACTGGGCAAACGGCATGGAACCAGAATCGAACCAACAGTCAATAACTTCGGGAACACGTTTCATTTGTTTGCCGCACGCTGGACACGTAATGGTCACATCATCAATAAACGGGCGATGCAATTCGATATCTGCTGGACAATTATCGGACATGGATTTCAGCTCTTCAATCGAACCAATCGAATGCTGCTTTCCACATTCACATTCCCAAACATTAAGCGGGGTTCCCCAATATCGATTCCGACTGATTCCCCAGTCTTGCAGGTTTTCGAGCCAATCACCAAAACGGCCTTTGCCAATACTTTCTGGTATCCAGTTAACCGTATTATTGTTGCGAATCAAATCTTCCTTAACATCTGTCATCTTGATGAACCAAGATTCTCTTGCATAATAAATGAGTGGTGTATCACATCTCCAACAATGTGGATAACTATGTTCAAAATCTAAGACTTTAAATAAAAGTCCTTTCTCTTCCAATGCCTGCAAAATCAACGGATCAGCTTTTTTACAAAAAACACCTTCCCAATCCGTTTCTTTGGTCATTTCACCCTTGCCATCGACAAATTGAACAAATGGGAGATCATAGTTACGACCGACTCTTGAATCATCTTCCCCAAAAGCTGGTGCTGTATGAACCACTCCGGTCCCATCACTCGTTGTAACATACGTATCGCAGGTTACAAAAAAAGCTTTTTTCGTAACATTGGCAAACGCAAACAATGGTTCATACTCTTTATATTCAAGCTCTTTACCCTTAAACGTTTCAAGTACCTGGTATTCACCATCAAGAACCGATTCTAATAAAGCTTCTGCCATATAATAAATTGTTTCATTGTTTTTTACTTTTACATACGTAATATCTGGATTCACACAAAGTGCCACATTTGACGGCAATGTCCAAGGTGTAGTCGTCCAGGCTAAAATGTAAGCATCTTCACCTTTTACTTTAAACTTGGCAATCGCCGATTTTTCTTTCACATCTTTATAGCCCTGCGCAACTTCATGGGAAGATAGCGGCGTTCCACAGCGTGGACAATATGGTACGATTTTATACCCTTTATACAAAAGGCCCTTTTCCCAAATCTGTTTCAGCGCCCACCATTCGGATTCAATAAACGAATTATCATAGGTTACATAAGGATCATCCATATCCGCCCAAAAGCCAACGGTGCTGGAAAAATCCTCCCACATACCTTTATACTGCCAAACACTTTCTTTACATTTTTTCACAAATGGTTCAATACCATATTTTTCAATCTGTTCTTTTCCATCGAGTCCCAGCTGTTTTTCAACTTCTAGTTCAACCGGTAGGCCATGTGTATCCCAGCCAGCTTTACGACGAATTTTATGACCTTTCATGGTCTGAAAACGAGGAATCATATCCTTGATAACTCGAGTCAAAACATGACCAATATGCGGTTTTCCATTCGCTGTAGGCGGTCCATCATAAAATGTGAACGCTGGCGAGCCTTCACGCTGTTCAATACTTTTTTTAAAGATATCTTTTTCTTTCCAGAAATGTTCAATGTTTTTTTCACGATCAACAAAATTAAGATTTGTTTCTACTTTCTTATACAATGCATTTCCCCCTTAAAAATAAAGCTTTCATCCTACATAAACAGGATGAAAGCTTTCGCTAAACTAAAAAAACTTCCACCCCAAAACAGGATGAAAGCTGAGCTGTCATTATACCACCTATTTCACATACAATCATATGCAACCCATATAACGGTGGGTCCCGGCACAGCCTACTTGCAATTTCTTTCAGCCTGCAATTCCAGAGTGATGTTCCGCTTTAAACGACTCATACCGACCTCACACTACCGCCGGCTCGCTTGAATTTTAGTTCAAAGCCTACTGTCTCTATCAACATTATTATGATATTTAATGTACTGCCTATTATCGTATCACATGGACTTAAAAATATCAAACAAAATCGCAATAAACTTTACCGAACGAAAGGGCTGTAAAATTGCTTATTTCCACTATATCTCTTATAATAATAACATGAAACTGGTCTACATGATAATACCGCTTTTACATATAAACTATCTAAATATATTTACGTAACCAGCACGAATTTCTAAAAGGAGGTTTTTTTCTTTATGCATCAATATTTATTTTTCATTGGTGATTTTCCAATTCGCGCCTATGGACTTGTTTTAAGTCTCAGTATTATTCTGGCAACCGGTGTTGCTTATTTTCTTGCTAAACAAGATGGCCGTTGGCACAATCACATTGCCGATCTTGGCATATATTGCGGTCTTGGTGGCATCCTTGGTGCACGGCTTTGGGATGTTTTTTTCTTTGACTGGGGCTACTATCAAAATCATATAACAGAAATTTTTAATGTCTGGCAAGGCGGCATGGCAATTCAAGGCGGTGTTGTTTTAGGTTCAATTGTCGGTATCATATACACCAAACGGCATAATATTGATACCTGGGCTATGGCCGATATTATGGCACCAGCCATTATTTTAGGACAAGCAATGGGTCGCATAGCAAACCTCTTAAATGGCGATGCATTCGGTGCACCGACCGGCACTGCATTTGGTATCATCTATCCCGCAACAACCCTTGCCTATCAAACCTATGGCAACCAGCCTTTGTGGCCGGCTGAAGTATGGGAAGGGCAGATTGATGTCGTAATTTTTGCTTTGCTCCTAATTTTCCGTTCTAGCAAACATGCCAAAGGGCAAGCTTTTATTTTATATACAATGCTCTATTCTCTCGCGCGTTTTTTCCTGGAATATCTGCGCGGCGATTATAATAATCTTGTTTGGGGATTATTTAAATCCGCTCAGATGACCAGCCTGCTGGTTTTTCTAGTTGGCTTTATATTATTTATCTATGTTGGCTGGCAAGAAAAAAAAGCTTCCCCCGCACTTGCTACGATTGATAAAAATAAGCCAAAGAAAAAAATTAGGACGAATACAAAATCCAGTTAATAAAAGGTATAAATGGAACGTCCTAACTTAAATTCAATCGGATAAATAAAAAACATAAAAAAAGCATTGACATTTATAGGTGTGATGCTTATAATAAATATAGTTCTTAAGCGCGCTGGTGTAGCTCAATTGGTAGAGCAGCTGACTTGTAATCAGCAGGTTGGGAGTTCAAGTCTTCTCGCCAGCTCCATTGCACAAGAATGGGTAGGTGCCCGAGTGGTTAAAGGGAGCAGACTGTAAATCTGCCAACTTCGGTTTACGATGGTTCGAATCCATCCCTGCCCACCAAATTTCATATTGTTTTTATCGCGGGGTGGAGCAGTTGGTAGCTCGTCGGGCTCATAACCCGAAGGTCACAAGTTCGAGTCTTGTCCCCGCAACCAATTTCAATCGGCGGCGTAGCTCAGTTGGCTAGAGCATGCGGTTCATACCCGCAGTGTCCGGAGTTCGAATCTCTGCGCCGCCACCATTAAGTAATGTAAGCACACAGTATTGTGTGCTTTTTTTGTTATAACGACATAAAACAAAAAGCAGCCCAGAATAAAAAATTATTCTGGGCTGCTTTTTATTTTACTTTGCTTAGAAATGGAAATCGATCTGCGTACGGAACAAATTACGATCTTTCGTCCCGACTACCTGATCCTGTTTCGAATAGAAGGTTTCCCATTGAACGTTTGTAAACGGTACATACGTTACACCAAGAATCCAGCCTTTTACATTATCAGGCATCGAACCCCATTCATCATCATGCGATATATCACCATATGGTGCCAGTTTGAAATACCGGAAATAGGAGCCAAATGACCCTACTTTTTTAAGATCAGTGCCTTTATAATCCAATCTGTATTCCTGTGATGAATTATTATTTTCAGCATTTGTTCTAGAATACGTTGCTGTCAATTTTAAATTGTCAACCAGCTGCGTGCGCAAATCAATAGAACCCCATCTGCCTGCACCATAAATATCTTTATCTTTATTAGCACCAATTGCGATATTTGTTTCTAAATTGTGTCCTAATTTTCCCGCAAAGTTCATACCATATAGATTCATGTTATCCTGTACATTTTGATCTGTTGTCCCAATCCATTGTGTAAGTCCACTTTGTCGAGGCCGTAAATTAAAAACGCTTACTTTCCAATCAGGCGTAACATTATAATCCAGCATCACGCCATCCGCGGCATGGCCAAACAGAACATTCTGATAACCAAGACCCCACCATTTTGTCCCCAGAGTTACGCCAACAGCGCCAACCTTACCTTCTGCCCATATTCTTTGAATGGTTCCATCTTGGTCGTCACTACTATGCGATTTAGCAGTTGGACGCCAATCCTGATTTGCTGTATAGCCTTTGCGTGTTTCACTTTGGAAATGCGCATCCCAGTTTTCATCAACTTTCATCTTGCCTTCAAAGTCCATGTAAAAATGTTTATTATTATTTTCTGACCCGAATGTGCTTCCAGTGCTAGAATCATCACTATCATATTTCGCCCGTACAAAACCACTGAGCATAACATTATCGACTCTCTTATCAAGGGCAGTATATTTAGCATCAAGATTTTTCATTTCTGATGCGTATTCTTTTTCTAATTTTTCGACCAAGGCTTGGTCGGCGGGATTTGCTGTTTGCAAATGATCTACGGCTCTAGCGACAACAACCGCCATTTCATAACGACTCATCGATCGGTCCCCAGCAAAGGTACCATCACCATTTCCTTCAATAATACCGTCTTTTGTTAATTGATTGATGGCAGCATAACTCCAATGGTCTTTCGGAACATCAGAAAAACTGTTTGCTGCAGCAAATGCTGAACTTGTGATACCAACCGATAAAGCCAAGGCGATTACTGTACTCAATTTTTTATTCATTTCGCTAACCCCTTTTAAGAAATTTATTCATATTTTTTCACAAAATATCATCATAAGTCTTTTCTATTTTCAGTGAGTCACTTGCTTATTGCGTTTTCAGTTGCAAATTTTCCTTATTATCAACAGCATCGGCTATATGTTTTTCAGCTTTCTCTGCATCCAATTCTTCTTGATAATAAACATTATCTTGTATTTTCATGAATGGGAAATATACTACCGTAGCCATAGCCACAATCGCAATTTGCACCACAGCCCCTTGCCAGCCTGCTAACAAAAAACCTGCAATTACAGTTGGCGTCGTCCACGGCACCTGCACCGCTGAAAACGGTGACATGAACCCAACTGCAATTGCCGCATAGGTCATAATCATCGCAATAACTGGAACACCGATAAACGGAACAATGAAATATGGGTTAAATACGATTGGCAAACCAAAAATGATTGGTTCATTGATATTAAACAGTCCTGGTATAAAAGCGAGTTTTGAAATTGATTTCATCTGTGCTGACCGTGCTGCTATAAAGGCTGAAATCAACAAGCCCAATGTAATACCACAGCCACCACTTTTGATAAATACATCCGATACTTGGATTGTAATGATTTTTGCCTGCGGATTGCCAATGAGCGACATCCCAGCATCTAATAAGTGCTGATTGTCAATCGCATTCGCTGTAAGTATTGGTCCGACTACACCACCAACTATGTTAGGTCCATGAATTCCAGCCCAGAAAAGAATACTCTGGATTCCGGCAATAATGACACCAGCTACCAGATTATCCGTGAGATTTTGTAGAGGCGTCTGTAATACCTGAAAAACAATTTCTGGAAAAGTAAGTCCTGCAATAGCTTGACAGAGAAAAAATACAAAAGCGGACCCTGTAAAAATAAGCAAACCCGGCACCAGTGCGGCAAAGGCTTTTGTTACGCCATCTGGCACGCCAGCTGGCATTTTGATTCCAATATGATTTTTCTCACAGTAGCAAAAAAACTTGGCAACCAATAAGCTGACAATAATAGCCGTAATAACACCATTACCACCCACCCAGCCTTTTGGTATAACATCATTTACTACATCGCCAGCTTTTGTTAAAACCGAACCTTTTGTAACGATCAGGAACGATCCTAAAGCTAATAAAGATGCAGTTATTGCATCGCAGCCTTCTGCTTGACAATATTTATAACATATTCCCAGTACACACAAGATTGCCAAAATTCCAAAAGTTGAACCAGCAACCTGATTCAATGGTGCAGCCCAATCCGCACCAAACTGACCTTTCATTAAATCGCTGTATCCGCCAATTGGCAAATTGGCAATCAACAAGAATACAGAACCTGCCAAAGTTAACGGAAGCGTGAGAATAAAACCATCTTTCAAAGCCGCGACTGCCTTAATTTCGGCAAATCGAACCATATAGTCCAAAAACTTATCAAATAATTCCTGCTTACTCATATTTGATTTTCTCCTCCTACACCGCCTAAACGGTTTTTTATGTTTTAGCCATATACAAACCTTTTATATGAAATAATCAGCGAATACACATCCCTCCAGATGGTTCAGTAAGTTTTCCTTGATCAAAGGTTACTTTCTGTTTCTATTCGTATGTGTTTATATCTTATAAGATTAGTAAAAATATACCACATGAAAAAAAGCCGTTCAATCGTTTGAACGGCTTTAGGATATTTGTTTCAATATATGTAGTTGTTCTATCCAATTCGTTGTATCATTCGTCCAAATTTTCACAAAAATTGAACAATAACCTGTAAATTATATTTATAAGAATATTCAAACTCTAAATATTTTTTCAAAAAATTCATTACGTGACAACGTGCTTTCATAATGTTTGGCAAACAAAACACTAAATAAAACATCAAACATATACTTCGCAGCACTAAGAAAAACCATCGTTCCCAATTCATTAAACTCCCGCTCCGATGATACCCAGAGAGTTTCATCACAAAGTTTTGTTAAACTTGATGGCTTGACGGCTGTAACTAAAATTATTTTTACCTTACGCGTTTTCAATATTTCAGCGATCTCAATTAATTTTTTATTTTCACCCGTTCGGCTTATAATAAAAGCAACATGGCTCCTCGGTGAAGCTAACGCTTGTACATACTGCGCATTTACAGCTGAATTTACCGTTGATAATTTTCCGGCATGTAAAAAACAATAACAAGCAATTTTAGCAATCCGTAAATTGTTGTCCATTGCATAAAAATCAATATGCTCAGCCTGATCAATTAAGTGGATCGCCTTAATAATCTGCCCAACATTAATCTCATTTTTTGTTTCCTGAATTGCCTCAATTTCAATACGCGCGACTTTATCTAAAATGGATAGAATAGAATCTTTATTCGTAATGGAATTTTCATAAAATCCCGCCGGTGAAGAAACACGCATAGCCTCACTCGTAAACTTAATCTTAAATTCTGCATATCCTTTAAGACCGATTTTTTGTGACAATCTAACGACTGCGGCTGAACTCGTATAGGTTTTTTCCGCTAAATCACGTGCTGATAAAGAAGCAACTTCTTGATAGTGTTCCATGACATAGTCGATAATGACCTGCTCGGTTGGTGAGAAATTCTCTTTTGCCTTTAATATATCTAACAGCTTCATAAGTTACTCCCTTCTTATGCTCATAATAAAATTTAAGCTATATTGCACACCGCTCCTCTTTTTAGCGAAATATTTCCGCTAAACAACATACTAATTTTATTTTCTTCCTCTATTCTACACCGATAAGCGTAAAAGATGCAATCCATCGAACCTATGCTGTTGATTAACTCCGAAAAAGAAAAAATACAAGTAATGAATTGCCAAATAAAACAAACAATTCATTACTTGTATTTTCTATTTTATACGGATTAAACTTGCAAATAATGCGTAAGATTTCCCGTCACCTGTTGGGCTATCTCATCTAACACAACATATCGTTTACGATATAAATTACGTTTTTGCGATTTAACTTCATCAATGGTTTTACGTTTTTCCAGCAGCGGAAGTTCAAAAAAACGTTCATCCGCACTTAAACCCCCTCCAGCTTCTTCCCAAAAATCATCGAGGGATGTCTTCAATTTTCTGTCTAAACGTACATGTGTATTCGTAAAAAAGCCAAGATTTGAGATTGCTTTGATTCGATTCACCCCGATTTGTAAAGCTACTAGGCGTAATGCATATAAAATTAAATTTTTCGGTCGATACCCGAAAAAATGTTTTGTTAAATCACGAATACAATCTGCCCCTCCAAAGCTGCCCTGTAAGGCCCCAATCCACAAAACTGCATTCTGTTTTTCATCTTGACTAAATCCAAATGTAATATGATAAATCCGCTGTTTCCCTAAAGCAAGCTCAATACTCAGTAATCCTTCTTTTCGGTCAACATACTGAAAATTCAGGGCAATGCTTAATGATTCCTGCTTATAGTCCGCTTCCCACAAGACAAGCCGCTGATCATAGTATATTTTTTCTAACGCAGCCGCCTGAAAGTGTCGCAGACAAAATGAAAAATGATTTTTAATTAAAAGAAATCGTTCCTGAACGGTTGATTGATGATAAAAAACATGACGTGTTAATTGTTCAAAAAAGATAGGATTCCCTCTCACAATATTCTGTAAAACCACATTTTTTAGAAAAAAAACCTTTAATTCTTGAACTTGTTTTTGATGCAGGCAGGCTCTCACAATAAAAACCAGTAAACGTTGTAAATTAAAATCACTTGTATCCCGATGATGATAAATTTGTCGGCCTAACTCAATATATTCTCGCATCTAATTACTACCCCACTATTCCACATTATGCAGTACTTCCTTTTTTACAGTTTCTTATTACAATGCTTTATTGTATACTTAAAAACTGAAATTTATCTGAATTTGCTGCAAAACAAAAAATAAGCACAAAAAAACAGACCCGAAAAGAGGTCTGCTTTTTATGCTATGCGATTATGCTTTTTCTGTATCTTTCTTACTATCAAAAATCAACTTATCTAACAAATCAATAAGCTGTCCAATTTCCGGTTTTGAAATCTGTCCATTTGCCCCAAGATTATCCCCTTTACGACGCATTTCTTCGTTGATTAAAGAAGAAAATAAGATAACCGGTACATTTGCCAGAACTTCATCTTCACGAATCAATTTAAGTAAACGATGGCCATCCATTTGCGGCATTTCAATATCAGATATCATGATTTTCACCTGATCTTCAATCGGACCTGGTTCTTTTGCTAAAATAGACAAATAATCCCAAGCGGCCTTACCATTATTAAAATCTTTAACAAATTTATAGCCAGCTTCATGCAGTGTTGAAACAAGAAGGTCGCGAAGCATTGGTGAATCTTCCGCCACCACGATATGCATATTTTCTCTGCTTTCCTTAACAACCGTCGTTCCATTATTAAACGTTGTAAGTTTTGCATTGATTTCCGGATTAATTTTTGCAATGATCGTTTCAAAATCCAGCAATAACACAATCTTATCTGGCATTTTAATAACACCGACGACCATTGAATCTTCACCAACTTCTGGTGATGGCTCCATATCTTTCCATGAAATACGATGAATCCTCGACACATTATCCACTAAAAATCCAATATTATAATTATTAATCTCAGTGACAATGATGTTTTTTGGTTCTTCACTTCCTACAGCATTCAAACAGCGTGGTAGATTAACCAACGGCATTACACGACCACGGAGAGTAAACAAGCCATCCACAAAAGGATGTACTTGCGGCATTTTAGTAACAGGCACACGCGTAATGACCTCACGCACTTTCGCCACATTGATACCATAATTTACTTCACCAATACTAAACTCCACAATTTCAAATTCATTGGTACCCGTTTCTAAAAGAATTCCTTTTTTTTCCGCATTTCTATCTGCCATAGAATCGCCTCCACATTTCTAGTAAATTCAATTTTATTATAATATAAAAATACACATCATTAGCAAATATACCTATTAGCACAATATTCGTTGTCGCCCGCCTAAATCCTGCCTAACTGTCTCTATTGATTGAAAAGTTTTTGCAGCGGACTTTATAAAAAGTTTTTGACAGCAAACTTCATGAAAAACAAACTATATTTATGTATAAAAATATAGTACAGACCACAATGTAAAAACTCGCTGTCACTTTGTCAAAAAAGGACTATAGGGCACCTTAACGCTGCTCAACCCTATAGTCCCCACCTACTCCAAATTTAAAATTCGTTATATTTTTTCAAAAAACATAAACTGTTAGTTTCATAGTAAATAAGTCCAGCCATCTTTTTGTTGAATCAAACCCTGTCGGAATAAATGCCCCAAAGCACGTTTAAAAGCAGCTTTGCTGATTTGGAATTTATCTTGAATTACTTCAGCTGAAGAAGCATCACTATATGGCATTTTACCACTGCGGGCAGTCAATAATTTCATAATTTTTTCCGCATCAACCGAAATCGCCTGTTCTTTTATCGGACGCAGTGATACATTGATACGTCCATCTTCACGAATAAACGTCACACGTGCATCGACTTCTTCACCAACACGTGGTCTGGTTGCTAATTCTTTATTATCAGCAAACGCAATAAAGCGCTCATCCGTAAATAAAAAAGCACCTTGATCCGTATAATTATAAACCGCGCCATGGATCATATCACCGATTTTAAGATTTTCAACCGGCCTTGATGCTCGCCGCATTTCATCTTCAACGACCATGGTAACCGCAAGACGGCCCGACTTGTCCGTATAAAGCTTAGCCCATACAACTTCACCAATTTGTGGTTTTCCACGCATACCAGCATAAGGCATAAAGATACCACGTTCTGCCCCTACATCGAGGAACGCTCCATCCTTGCTCACATTTATTACACCCAAGCGAGCAATTTGACCTTCCTTCATTTTGGGTACACGCATACTGGCTGTCAAGCGGCCTTTCGGATCGCGATATAAAAATACTTTAAGAACATCCCCGATTTTTACAGGTCCAGTCTGCTGCGTTTTATGAAGTAAAATATCATCCGATGTACTACCTGTCTGTGCATCCAAAAAAGCGCCCATTTCATGCAGCCGAGCTACTTTGAGCTCCGCTACCGTACTCGGCTTAAATTGAATTTCTTGTTTGTCTTCTTCCATAATGTCCTCTAATCTTCATAAGGTTTAAATGGTGCATTGCCCCACAAACCTTCTAAATTATAAAACTGACGATTTTCTTCAGTGAAAATATGGGCCACACAATCGCCATAATCAAGCAAAACCCATCCGCCTTCACGGTGGCCTTCTTTATGCAGAAACGGCACGCCCTGCTCTTGTAAGACGTCTTCAATGTGATCTGCTATCGCCTTTACCTGTGTTGATGTGTTAGCACTGCAAATTATAAAATAATCCGTATTCACCGTAAGTTCTTTCATATCAAGTGTAACGATATCACTTGCCTTCTTGTCACTAGCCGCCTGGGCAATTACTTTACTCATTTCTTCTGTTGAACTAAACATATTTTATTAATTTCCTCCTAATATATCTATTTATTACTTGTCTCTATATCTTTATCATTTATTTCATTTTTAAACATCGCATCGATTTGTGCCTGAATTCCGCTTTGATCCGGCAGCCAATAGTTAATCATGTCAACCGTTGTCATCGTGCCGGGTAAAATATCGGTCATAACCTTTGCTGCAAAAAGCATCTTTATGATTGCTTCCATTTGCGAAATATTTAAAAGTTCAATGCTTGTGGTCACTCGATATTTCAAGATATTCACAATTTCCGGCAATTTCCATATCGTATCAAAACGAACTATTTTTGCATAGAATTCTTTTAAGAATTTTTGCTGTCGCCGCATTCTGCCGATATCCGAAAGTTCATCACTGCGGTAACGCAGATATTTTTGAGCTTCATCACCCGTTAAATGCTGATAGCCTTGTGCTAAATGTATCTGCAAATCTGCATACGGATCATCATAATCCATATTGGTTTCAACATACAAATCAATACCGCCCAGTGCATCAACTAATTCAGCAAAAGCTTTTGTGTCAATCGCAATATACTCCTGAATCGGAATCTGCAATAACTTTTCCGTCGTTTTGACAGCCAGCTGCGCACCACCATAAAAATAAGCTTCATCGATTTTTTCTTCACGGCTTCGTCCATCAATCGAAACAACCGTATCGCGTGGAATCGATAAAAAATGAATGCTTCCATCTTTGTGAGAAATTGCCGCTACAATCACTGTATCCGAACGCTGACCAGACTCACTTGCCTCGCCGGCCGCATCATTATCAATTCCCAAAAGCAATATATTTGTATAGGCTGCAAATTTCGGATCCTGTGCTTTTTTCTTAAGTTCCTGCCTCGTTTGATAATCTGCATACAACGACGAATAGTTGTCATAGGTTCCTTTCAGAACAAAAAACAAACTATATAACCCCCAACCTAATAAGACCACCACACTGATTAAAACAATGATAAAGACAAAGAGTCTACCCCAACGAATTCTTCGTGTTTTTTTCATTTTTTTCTTTTTATATCGCGTATTTTTCATGAAACCCTTATCCCTTTAATAAGATTTCATTGCGTGCAAGCACTGTATCTGGGTGAATGATACTATTTTTCTTCAAAACAAACTGCATGGATTGATTAAATGCCAGCAGCATTGCTTGATCAAGATTTTCTTCAGCGAGACGCCGTAAGATGGCAAGTTCAGGAAAATCACGACCAGGCTCAATCATATCGGCTAAATATATAATTTTATCGAGCTTTGACATGTTCGCACCACCGACAGTATGAAAACGAATCGCTTGCTTTATGTCGGGATCTTTTATTCCATAAGAGTCTTCCAGCATGTCAGCACCAAGTGCCGCATGCAGCAAAATAGGTACATGCCGTTCTATTTCCGAAAAAAAAATCTGTCTTTTATTCGCTTGTTCAATCATTTCATTTATGGTAAATTCCCTGGCGCAATCGTGCAGCAGACCAGCTATTTCTGCTTTTTCAACGCAAACTCCATAACGTTTTGCCAATTGTCCAGCTGTCATGGCTACACCTAAAGAATGCTTATATCTCTTTTCTTTCAATCGCTTCGATAAAAATTCTTTCATTTCTGCAATTTTCATATAGAACACCTTCTTATTCGTCTAGAATTCGCTAAATCTTGACAATTTCCTGTTTAAAACAACAACAATTGTGCCTCATCACAAAAAAGAAAAGTTTTCACTCGCAGGGCTTCACAGATACAGACCTTCCTTATGAATATATTGTTCAACATTTTCCGGTACAATATATTTTATCGAATATCCTTTTTTAATACGCTCCCGAATATCTGTGGAGGATATTTCGAGTTCCGGGGTCGCTAAACGATGAATTCGTTTTTCCCCGAGCCCACCAAAATATTCTTTTATATTATCAACATTTGGTAAACAGCCCTGCCGCGTAGCAGCGATAAACTGACATATCCCCAAAAGTTCTTCAATACGATCCCAAGTAGGAATCTCCTGAATGGCATCTGCTCCTGTAATAAAATAAAACTCAGTCCCTTTGCCAAACCGACGAATTAACTCATAAATTGTATCAATTGTATAAGATAAACCTGGTCGATTCATCTCCAAAGACGATACCTCAAAATGAGGATTTGAGCAAGTTGCCAGTAACGTCATAATAAAGCGATGAATTGCTGGCGTAACATGTTGGTCTTGTTTGTGCGGCGGATTCGCAGCTGGTATAAAGATAACTTTGTTCAAATGATATTCATCACGTACAGCTTCTGCCGTCATCAAATGACCCACATGAATTGGATCAAATGTACCCCCCAGAATGCCGATGCGGTGTTTCTGCTGTGACATAAAAAATGCTCCTAGTCATAATATTTGCCTATTTCTATAAGCAACGTTATCGTTGTATCTTATTTAATTTCCACAAATCCATTTTATAAACATAAACAGCACTGCACTAATAAGCCCTATAAGGAAAAAAAACTGAAGATAATCAAAAAAGTCATGGTTTCCTTTTGGTGTTTGTATATATTGATACAACGTCTTCATACAGCCCCAAAAATATTTTAACCAATTCATCGAACTTGGCCTTCACCCGAAATTAAATATTTTGCACTGGTAAGTTCAGTTAGCCCCATTGGACCGCGAGCATGAAGTTTTTGTGTACTAATTCCTATTTCTGCACCAAACCCAAATTCAAAGCCATCGGTAAAGCGTGTCGATGCATTTACATACACGGCAGCGGCATCAACATATTGTTGGAATTTACGTGCATTCGTATAATCCTGCGTAACAATTGTTTCGGAATGTTTTGTATTATATTTTGCAATATGTGCAATCGCCTCATCAAGATCAGTAACTACTTTAACAGATAAAATCAAGTCCCCATATTCCGTCTGCCAATCTTCTTCTGTTGCTGGCACAAGACCTCCATAATACGATCTTGTTTTTTCACAGCCACGAACTTCGACACCCTTTTCTTTCATTGCATCAATAACCAATGGTAAAAAATCGCCAGCTATCGCTTCATGCACGAGTAGAGTTTCCATCGAGTTACAAACAGAAGGACGGGATACTTTTGCATTGATAGAAATATTTTTAGCCATTTCCAAATTTGCTGAAGCATCAACAAAAGTATGACAAACGCCTGTACCAGTTTCAATCACCGGAACCGTACTATTCGTGACAACAGCCTTGATAAGACCGGCTCCCCCACGCGGAATGATTACATCCAGATACTGATTCAAATTGAGTAAAATTTGTACAGCTTGTCTATCGGTGGTTTCAATAAATTGAATAGATCCCTCAGGAACTCCTGCCTCATAGGCAGCTTTGGTAATAACCGAAGCAATAACTTGATTCGAATAAATTGCCTCTGACCCACCACGTAAAATAACAGCATTACCTGATTTCAAACAAAGCCCCGCCGCATCTGCCGTAACATTTGGTCTAGCTTCATAAATAATGCCGATTACACCAAGCGGTACGCGAACTTTTCGAATTTCAAGACCGTTTGGTCGAAGTGTCGATCCAATTCCCTGCCCAATTGGATCAGGAAGCATTGCTGTTTGTCTTAGTCCTTCTGCCATTTGTAAAATTCGTTCCTCATTCAGCATTAGACGATCCAGCATCGAGCGACTCATCCCCATTTTTCGGGCAGCGTCGATATCCTTTGCATTTTCTAGTAAAATTAAACTGCTCCGAGCTTCCAAAGCGGCTGCCATAGCATGTAATGCCTGATTTTTTGCTTCAGTCGATAAAACAGCCAAAGCAAAAGCTGCCTGTTTTGCCTGAGCGGCTTTGATTATGATTTTTTCTTCTAAGCTCATTTTCACAAAACCTCCAAAACAATCAATTAACTCATTAATACCATATTATCACGATGAATCACTTCTGCGTAGATTTTTCCTTTGAGAATCGCAGCAAACTCGGTTGTTTGTTTACCAATAATCTGCCTGAGTTCTTCAACTTTATAGTTCACAATACCACGAGCAATTTCTCGCTGGTCTTTTGATAAAACACGCACCGTGTTTCCTTCTATAAAATCCCCCTCAACAGAAAGAATACCAGCTGCTAAAAGGCTAGAACCCTCTTGCAGCATTGCCTTCTCACAACCAGCATCCACGATAATGCCTCCGGTAATTTGTTTGCCAAAAGCCAACCAGCTTTTCCTTACTTTCAAATGCAGTTCTCTGGCTGGAAACACCGTTCCTAGTTTTTTTCCAGCCAAAATATCACGAACAATCCCTTCACGTGACCCAGAAGCAATCAACATCGTGACACCGGCATTTACAGCAATTTTAGCTGCCTGTAGTTTGGTAAACATACCGCCAGTACCAAATTTTGAACCAACACCACTAGCCATAAGTTCAATCTCAGGTGTTATATCCTTTATTTCAGAAATAAGTTGTGCCGTTTTATCTATTTGTGGATTTGCTGTGTATAGACCTTCAATATCGGATAAAATAATAAGTACATCGGCATCGACTAATGTTGCCACCATCGCTGACAAAGTATCATTATCGCCTATTTTGAGTTCATCCACAGCAATCGCATCATTTTCATTAATAATTGGAATGACACCTATCTTGAGAAGTGTCAATAAGGCATTGCGGGAATTCATATACTGTTTATGCTGCAGAGAATTTTCTTTTGTCAAAAGTACTTGAGCCACAGTTTGACCATATTCGCCAAAAAGTTTTTCATACATATGCATTAAAATCCCCTGACCGACTGCAGCTAAAGCTTGCTTTTCCGGGATCGTTTTAGGACGATCTCTACGCCCCATACGATCCATACCAGCTCCAACAGCCCCGGAGGTCACTAAAATGATTTCTCGACCTTGATTGACCAAATCTGACAATTCACGCACAAGCTTTTCAATTCGGTTAAAATTTAATTTACCATTTACATACGTAAGCGTACTTGTCCCAATTTTTACAACAATTCGCTTCGTTTTGCTTAATTCTAATCTCGTCTCCATTATGTTTCCCTCACAACTCTTACTGACTTAATCAAACTCCACGCAAAGGCATCTTCTTAAACCATAACCTGCCAGGTAATCTTATGGAAGTTCAATTTTGGGTCTATCAAAATTTTTCTTATATAAAAGCCCATTACGACCAATTACTTGTACAAGATCCGTATCTGTTCGTTCAGCAAGCATCATAATCACATCTTTTGCCACTTCAGGGCAATTCTGCAAAACGCGCACTTTAATTAATTCTCTAGCTTTTACTGCATCAATCGCACTTTCAACAATCGATGGTGTAAGACCTTCCTTGCCAATTTGCACAACAGGATCAGTAGTAACCCCCAATGCACGTAAAAATCTTTTTTGTTTTCCATTTAATGTATTTCGAATCAAAAATTTTTCCTCCTAAAAACTATTCTTTATATTCAAATTCCATATCCATAATATGAACTGTATCGCCTTGCTTTACACCACGCTCTTTGAGTTTTTGTTCAATTCCTTTAACACGCCAAATATATTGGAAACGGCGCAATGCTTCATCATTATTAAAGTTCGTCATTGCAACCAATTTTTCAAGAGCTTTACCGGATACAACAAATTCACCTGACATATTACGCGAAATCGTAATATCTTCTTCAATCGCCGGTTCATAGATTTTCACTTCTTCAATAACTTCTGGTTCTTCAACATATTCGTCGAGCATTTGTGAAACACATTCCATCAACGCTTGCAAGCCATCATTGGTAGCAGCTGAAACCGGGAATATTTTTACACCTTCTGCTTGGGCCAATTTCTGAAGTTTTTCATAGTTTTCTCTAGCTTCCGGCAGATCCATCTTATTCGCCGCAATAACCTGCGGACGTTTTGCAATGCGTTCACTGTATTTTTTAAGTTCGTGATTAATTTTATGATAATCCTCAACCGGATCTCTGCCTTCTATTCCTGATGCATCCAAAACATGGATAATGACCTTGGTACGCTCTACATGGCGTAAAAAATCATGGCCAAGTCCAACGCCTTCAGCAGCACCTTCAATCAACCCTGGTATATCTGCCATAACAAAACTATGTTCTTCACCTAAGCTTACAACTCCCAGTACCGGGGTAATTGTTGTGAAGTGATAGTCTGCTATTTCCGGTCTCGCAGCAGAGACCATCGAAATAATACTTGATTTACCAACACTTGGATAACCAACCAAACCAACATCTGCCAATAATTTCAATTCCAGCAGTAAGTTTTTAGCCTCACCGGGCTCGCCAAATTCCGCAAAAGTCGGAGCTCTGTTGGCACTCGTTGAAAATTTCGCATTACCACGACCGCCACGGCCACCTTTAGCAATCACAACTTCTTGACCGATTTCGGTCAAATCTGCCAAAACTTCGCCAGTCGCTTCATCTTTTATAATTGTCCCCTGTGGAACCTTAACATAGCAAGGTTCTCCAGCATGGCCATAACAATTTTTAATCTCGCCTTTTTCCCCATTTTTACCAACAAATTTATGATGAAAACGAAAATCAAGCAATGTATTCATATTGTTATCCACAACAAAAATAATGTCTGCCCCACGTCCGCCATCGCCGCCGCTTGGGCCGCCTTTTGGCACAAATTTTTCGCGGCGAAATGCGGATTTACCATGGCCGCCATCGCCAGCTTTTACGGTTACTTTTGTTCTATCTATAAATTGCATATATGTCTCCTTTAATCTCTTCTTTGTGATGTATAAAAAGCTGGTATTAGACCAATACCAGCTTTTTATACATCACAACAATCTACGCTTAGCAGAATAAAACAATACCTGCGTCTATAAAAGGCGCAGGTATCAGTTAATTACATAGCTTCTTCCACAGCATAAACACTAATTTGTCTGTTATAACGGCCTTTGCGTTCAAAAGCAACTTTACCAGAAACCTTAGCGAATAACGTATCATCTTTACCGATACCAACGTTTTGCCCTGGATGGAAGTGAGTGCCTCTTTGGCGAACTAAGATACTACCTGCTGTTACAACTGTACCAGCATGCTCTTTTACACCAAGACGTTTCGATTCACTATCACGTCCATTACGCGTACTACTAACACCTTTTTTATGGGCGAATAACTGTAATTCAAAATTAAACATACTCATTTCACCTCCTGTGCTCTAAAATGTGAATACTCTTAGGATTTATATTTTCGATCTCTTTTAATCCTAGAATCATTGTTTCCAAAATAGCATCTGTCAGATCATCCGGTGCATCTTTCAAAACTGTATACAAATCGCCGCTTTTAACACGATAATCCATATCACGATGCAAATACTGTCCCAGCCCTAAAAGTGCTGTCTGCGCAAGTGCAGAAACTGCTGCACAAACGATATCTTGTCCGTAGTCAGCGGTATTAGAATGACCTTTTACCTCAAACCCGGTTACATAACCTTCCGATTGACGAAAAATTTGAATTTTAATCATCTTATTAAATTAAGCTTCAATTTTTTCGATAACTAATTTTGTGAAAGGTTGACGATGACCCTGACGACGACGATAGTTTGATTTTGCTTTGTATTTGAAAACTAAAATCTTTCTATTTTTGCCCTGAGCTTCAACCTTAGCTGTTACTTTAGCGCCTGCAAGAACAGGTTTGCCGATAAGTACTTCGCCATCTTTTGCAATGGTAAGAACTTCGTCAAAAGTAACAACATCACCTTCATTTGCTACTATTTTTTCAACAGTGATAACATCGCCTTCTGCAACACGATATTGTTTACCACCCGTTTTGATAATTGCGTACATAATTACACCTCCCTATAAAATACTCGCCGATTACGGTATAGTCAAAACTATTTTTACAACCTCATCGTGCGGTTTGGGAAAACACACATACATGTGCTTACATCATAAAATTCTATCATAAGCAAATAATCTTGTCAATCTCTATTATTAAGAGTTCAATTGTAAGATAGAATAAACCTCCGGATGCATACCTGGGATTTTTTCTATTTGTATTTTAAAACCAAGTTCTTTGCCCAGAGTTTCCAATATTTTTGATTGATCTAAAACCGCCACTACTCGCTCATGAACCTGAACGAGATAGCCATTTTCTGCATGACGGTTTTTTTCCATACGCCTTAAATCTCGGCTGATTTTAATACTCAATGTTTCTGGTGACTCCACAAGACCGCGACCATGACAATATGGACATTCACTATAAATAATACTTTCAAAATTTTGGCGCGATTTTTTACGCGTTATTTCAACAAGCCCTAATGCCGTAATGTCAACCACATTTGTTTTCGTTTTATCCTGTCGTACTTTTTTCTCCATAAGTGCCAGAAGCTGTCCTTTTTGGCTAGCTGTTTCCATATCAATAAAGTCGATAATAATAATACCGCCAATATCGCGCAAACGAATCTGTTTCGCAATTTCTACAGCCGCTTCCATATTGGCTTGAAACACGGTATCTGCTAAATTCGCCTGACCAACAAACTTACCGGTATTAACATCAATGGCGGTAAGGGCTTCGGTCTTATCAATGACAATAAATCCACCTGATTTAAGTTCGACTTGCCGTTTTCCCAGATTCTCAATTTCTTTTTCAATTTGATACATCTGAAAAACCGACTTACTACCCTCATATAATTCTACTTTATCAATGAGTTCCGGCGATGTATATTTGAGTAAATCCAGCACTCGCACATAAGCATCTTTATTATCAAGTACCATCTTATCTATATTTTCCGTAAAATAATCCCGCACAATCCGAATAACAAGATCGGCATCACGGTATAACAAAGTAGGTGGATTGGATACTTTATTTCTTGCCATGAGAGAACTCCATAGTCTGGTAAGATATTCCACATCTTTTTGCAAAGCTGTCTCACTTTTACCCGCTGCAACGGTTCTGACAATCATCCCCATCCCAGTCGGACAAATTCGTTCGGCTATCTCTTTCAATCGTTCACGCTCAGTTTCAACTTCGATGCGTCTTGATATTCCAATATAATCCACAGTTGGCATCAATACGATATTGCGTCCTGGCAGCGTTAAATGGGTAGTAGCACGCGGACCTTTTGTACCAAGCGCATCCTTGACAATCTGAATTGGCAGGTTTTGCCCTATATGGATTTTTTCATGACTTGAGATGGCCTGCACCGCTTCTTTTGGCAGTCCATCCCCAATATATAAAAATGCATTTTTTTCCTGCCCGATATCAACAAAAGCTGCCTGCATTCCCGGCAATACGTTTTGTACCCTGCCTTTATAAATATTGCCAACTAAGTGGGCGCTTTCCGTCCGCTCTACTGAAATTTCTAAAAGATCGCCATCTTCAATAATAGCGATTCGAGTCTCTTCTGGAACGATATTCACAATAATAGACTTCATCGCTTCATCTCTCCCAATCTATACCAGATCGATCGGGGTTTGCCCCCCGGCATATAATCCTGTACGATGAATCAAAGCCTCATCTTCCAGAATCGGCATCGAAAATTGTGTTTTAAACACCTGTAAGATTTCACCTGGTTTCACACTGCCTGCAGGTGTTATTTTCGTCTTCATCGTAAAAACAATCATTTCATTTACAAACGTGACCTGTACTGCCTCTTGCATGTACTGCTTTATTTCAACTTCTTTACAAGATTTCGGTGTTCTGCGAATATACGTAACGGCTTGTGCCAAATTATAAGCTTGCATTGCCTCACAAATAGCTGTTTGGTCCCCGGTCAGCGGTATTTTCACATTATATTCGGCAAGATCAACAATTGCCATCATTGCCTTTTGTTTGCCCTCAAACATTTTTGCCCGCAGAAGTTTTACCCCTGGTGGCAAGGCTTGACGAAGTCTATCGCAAAATACATTTTCTTCTACAGACTCTTTCAGTTCAATATCCATATATTCCGCAGCACTTGTTACACCTACCGCCAATGCAGAAGCAAACGAGATTTTCATATGCGGATTGAAGCCCTCCGAATAGGCAACCGGCAATTTTGCCCGACGAATCGCCCGTTCCATAATGGATGCATAATCAAGATGTGATACATAACGAATTTCATCGCCCTTGGTAATCTCCGTCCGAAATTTAGTCATGACGCTTCCCCCAATCCACTACTTTTACATCAAGATTCGGACAAACTCCACAAGCACTGCATTTACCATGCCGGCAATCTTCTGTAAGTTCTTCTTTTAAAGCATGATGATATTCTCTAAGCAAAAATTCTTTATTAACCCCAGGCGTTACATGTTCCCATGGCAAAAGTTCATTTTTGCTGCGCTCCCGCTGATTGTAAAAAGCTGGATCAATGCCACAAGTTTCAAAAGCTTTCATCCAGATATCATATCTAAAAAGTTCTGACCAGCCATCGAATTTTGCACCTTGTTTGAACGCTTCATAAATAACTTTGCTGAGACGACGATCACCACGCGTAATAGCTCCTTCAAGATAGCTGATGTGTGCATCATGGTAGTTAAACTGAATCGCACGATCACGGATATGCTCTTTTAAAAGTTTCTGTTTTCTGGCAAATTCCTCCTGCGTATTTTGCGAAAACCATTGGAACGGTGTATATGGTTTTGGCACAAAACAAGCCACACTGACCGTGACTCGCGCCCCACGTTTACCAGTAACCTGCCGATATAAGTCAACCACTTTCTGTGCCAGTCGAGCAATCCCAATAATATCCTCATCTGTTTCAGTCGGCAGCCCCATCATAAAATACAATTTCACGGTATTCCAGCCATTTTCAAAAGCACTCGTTACGGCTTGTTCAAGGTTTTCTTCCGTCACACCTTTATTAATAACGTCACGCAGCCTCTGGGTTCCGGCTTCCGGGGCAAATGTTAAACCACTTTTCCTGACCTGCTGCAATTTATGAGCAAGTTCGATCGAAAAACTGTCTATACGCAGTGAAGGTAAGGAAAGTGCCAGTTTTTCCTTTTTAAAATCTTCCATAATATCTGTCACAAATTCGCCCAAACATGAATAATCCGCTGAGCTAAGTGAGGTCAACGCCATTTCATCATAGCCTGTCGATGCAACGAGTTGTTTTGCCAGGGCGCGCAGTTTCTCTGGTGTGCGTTCACGTACCGGTCTGTATGAAATCCCCGCCTGACAGAAGCGGCAGCCTCTTGTACAGCCACGAAAGAGTTCTAACATGATCCGATCATGCACAATATCAATATAAGGTACCACAGGGCTTTCGACAAAAGTAACCTCATCCATATTTTTTACAACTCTTTTTTGAACCAATGGGCGCGCTTCTGGATAGATAGGCAAAACAGATTCAATTAAATTCTCATCATTATACTGTACCGCATAAAAAGATGGTACATAAATTCCGTCCAAAACCGCAAGTCGTTTCAACAAACCTTGCCGACCCTGAACACATCCATCTTTTTTCCATTGAATAAAGCACTCGACGACTTCAACAATGATTTCTTCACCTTCACCAATAATAAAAAAATCAAAGAATTCCGCAATAGGTTCCGTGTTATATACACATGGTCCGCCACCGACAATAAATGGATCGGTATCCTTTCGTTCCAACGCAAAAAGTGGTATATTGGCTAAATCCAGCATATTTAAAATATTAGTGTAAATCATTTCATACTGCAAAGAAAAACCGACAAAGTCGAACTGCGACAGTGGCGTAAATGTTTCCAATGAATACAAAGGGATTTTATTTTCCCGCATTTTAGCTTCCATATCAATCCATGGTGTATACACTCGTTCAGCAGCCGTATCCTCACGCTTGTTCAAAATCTCATACAATATTTTCAAGCCCAGATTTGACATACCTACTTCATATACATCGGGCAAAGCAAGCGCAAACGTACACTGCACCTGTGCATGATCTTTTTGTACTGCATTAAATTCATTGCCTGTATACCTTGCTGGTTTATTGACCGCATGAATCATTGCCGGATCAAGTTTTACCATATAATTTAATAACCTCCATTATCTATTCAAAATTAAACATAAACTATCATACCGACTATTTGATCTACTCTATATTATAGCTTGAGCAAATAAGTCTAAATTCCCCATACGAGAAATAGGGCACCATGCTTAGCACCCTGTTTATTTAAAATAAGATTTTTTGTCTTCGCATATAGATATTCAACAAAATACCAATTGACATCATATTAGTCGTAAGAGAACTAACACCATAACTCATGAGCGGCAGAGGAATACCGGTAACCGGCATAATACCAGTTGTCATCCCAACATTCACAAGCACGTGAAATGCGAGCATTGATGAAATCCCCACCGCTAACAACATTCCAAAATTATCACTAGCCTCACGGGCGATTTTCACCCCACGATAAAGAAGAATGAGATATAGAATCAGCAAAATAGCCGCTCCAACAAAGCCAAGTTCTTCACCAACAACTGCAAAAATAAAATCTGTGTGGTTTTCTGGCAAAAAATTAAGCTGACTCTGCGTGCCGCCAAATAACCCTTTTCCAAAGAGCATGCCGGAGCCAATCGCAATTTTAGATTGGATAATATGATATCCTGACCCTAACGGATCTACATTTGGATCCATAAACACCATGATTCGCATTTTCTGATAATCTTTTAAAAAGTGCCATAAAACCGGCAAACAGGCAATACCTGCACCAAAAATCATTGCCAGTAAACGCAAGTTGACCCCCGCCGCAAAAATCATACCAACAAAGATTGCTAAAAAGACGAGAGAGGTACCTAAATCCGGCTGCTTCAACACAAGCAGAAACGGTACTCCTAAATAAGCTGCAATTGGCAATAAATCCTTAAACGTATTAAGTTTGCCAATTTTATCTTCCAATATTGCTGCTAAAGAAATAATCATAATTATTTTTGAAAACTCCGATGGCTGCAATGTAATCGGTCCAATTTGTATCCAACGTTGTGCTCCTAGAGCCGATTGTCCAAGCACCATAACAGCAACCAGCATAATTAAATTGAAAATATAAAGACGATTTCCATAATGCTGCAACATTTTATAATCGAAATTCAATAGAAAAAAAATCAATAGACCATTAATGATTGCGAAAATCCCCTGCCGCTGCACAAACCAGTAGCGTTCATCACTTGGTGTATTGATATGCGTAGCACTCCCAATGATAACTAAACTTATAACAATGATTGCAGCTACTGTGGCAATCATTGTTATATCCAATCTTCGTAACAATCTGTTATTCATAATAATTTACCCTTTAGGTCCCCCTGTTATTTTCGTAAAAAAGAGTTTTTCTTTTTTACGCGTACAAAATATAACGTAAATGCACAACCCAAAATGGTCTTTTACGCATTTCGCAAAAGACCATTGACTACAAAAAAGTCACAATTTCGCCTGCATGTTTGATTCATCTTCGGATACCAGAATTATGTTTCATTCTATTTACCGGAATATTCGCCACGAGTGCTACGGACGTTTCATCATTAGCCAAGGTGATTTCCATATCCTGCTTGTTTATTTCCATATAATTTGAAATCACTTTTATGATATCATCTTTCAATAGTTTCATTACTTCCGGTGAAATATTGGCTCTGTCGTGAATCAAAACTACTTTTAACCGATCCCTAGCTACTTCTTTTGATGATTTATTTGTCTTACCAAACATTTTTATAATCGATTCCAACATCCCATCAACCTCCTTACCAGCCAAAAACGCGTCGCAATTTCACCAAAAATCCATCTTCCAAAAACTCCATAAATGGAATTTCCTCACCACAAATACGTCCAACAATATTACGATAAGCTTGCCCTGCCTCAGAATTACGATTTGTAATTACAGGGTCACCTCGATTCGTTGACGTAACAACCAACTCATCATCTGGTACTTGTCCTATACATTTAATCGATAAGATCTCATCAATATCATCCATATCAAGCATATCACCATTTCGCACCATTTGTGGACGAATGCGATTGACAATCAGTTCAATGTCTTCCTTATCAGCTCGCCCCAGTTCGCCAATAATTTTATCGGCATCACGCACAGCTGATATTTCAGGCATCGTCACAACAATAGCCCGATCTGCGGCAGCAATTGCCGTCTTGAAGCCCTGTTCAATACCAGCAGGGCAATCAATTAATATATAATCAAATTCACTGCGAAGCTCATTACAAAGCGCTATAAGTTGTTCTTCATTCACTGCCATTTTATCTTTAACCTGTGATGTTGGCAGCAAATAAAGTGTATCATATTTTTTATGGCGAACCAGTGCTTTTTTATATGTAACACGGCCCTCCGTCACATCAATCAAATCATACATAATTCGATTTTCAAGCCCCAGCAATAAATCTAAATTTCTTAGGCCTGTATCTGTATCAATCAATACAACTTTTTTGCCTCGCTCAGCAAGACCTACCCCCAAATTTGCCGTCGTCGTCGTTTTACCAACGCCGCCTTTTCCAGAAGTGATAACAATAACCTCACTCATTAGCCAGCCCCCAATCTATGTACCGGTTCAATCACAATCATTTCATCTCGTATGAAAGCACGTTCCGTACATTTTGTTTTTTCTATGTGGTCGGGCGCCCTGGCAACCAATTCTGCAATACGAATCTGCATTGCCATCATATGATCAGCAATAACAAACGCATTTGAATCACCAAATGCTCCTGCATGGACAATACCGCGACACACCCCTTGAATATCAATATTCCCACCGGCGATAATCTTAGCACCGGGATTTACATTTCCCTGAATCACTATGGAACCATTACAAATAATCTCTTGGCCGCCGCGGACTGTTTTATTAATAATCGTCGTTTCCCGTATTCCCGGAATTTCAGCTTCTATTTCTTCCTGTTTTCTTGAAATTGATTTTTGCAGAGAAAAATCCACAGCTTGTAATGTTATCCCGTAACGTTTAAATAACAAGCTCAGTTCGGCTTCCTGCTCTTTGGTGAGCCGATTTGCAGCTACCTTGATGATTGTTCCTTCTGAAAAAAAATTAAGTGCAGACTCCAATTTTTTTTTCAATTGATCCCTAATGTTACCAAAATCCGCTGTTTCGTTTAAAATCAGTTGTAATCCAACCCGACTGCCTTTAAACATCACATCTTCACTCATAAGTACTCCCACACTTTATTTGTACAGTTTATAGTATTTAAAAGATTACTTCGCTTTTTTTTGACATATTCCTGCTTTTTTTTAATTTGTCAATATATCAATTACTTTTGTGCTGCATCCTCTGGATTTACAATACCAAATGCCGCCTCTAAAATTTTTTTACCAATTGGCACCGCCGACTGTGAACCAAAACCCCCTTGTTCAACGAGAACCGCCACTACAATATTGGGATCGTCAAATGGCCCATACGCAATAAACCAACCATGATCTTTTCCTTGTGAATTTTCAGCTGTTCCGGTCTTCCCTGCAATTTTAACTGGAAAATCTTTACCGAACGAAGATGCCGCAGTTCCGACCGTTGTAACTTCCCGAAGTCCATCTTGGACAAGTGCTATGATATCTGGACTGACATCAAGCCGCCCTAGCTCTTCCGGTTTAAAATCTTTCAGTACCTGCCCATTTGGATCGGTAATCTGTTTTACGAGATACGGTTTATAGCGAATGCCACCATTGGCTATTTCACTCATTACAACAGCGATCTGCAGTGGTGTTACCAAATTGAACCCCTGTCCAATGGCAGCATCAAAGGTTTCCGATAAATACCAATCATCATCAAAAACTTTTCGTTTATAGGCGCGGTTCGCCACAAGACCATCTGATTCATAAGGCAAATTGATGCCAGTTCTAGCTCCCAAACCAAACATGCGGCCATATTTCTCCAGTTTATCAATACCTAAACGATTACCCATTTCATAAAAATAAACATTATCAGAATGAGCCAATGCCATTTTAAAGCTAATCCAGCCTAATGCCTCGCCTTCGGAGTTAACCTTGGGAATAATCCAGTGACGTCCCGAGTCAAAGATCATTTCGTCCGGACCTACCTTCCCTTCTGATAAAGCAGCTGTCCCCGTGATAATTTTAAAAGGAGACCCTGGCGGATATTCACCAGTAATTGCTTTATTATCAAGAGGAAAATTGGGATTATCATTAATCATCTTCCAATCTTTATTGGAAATGCCGCGGGCAAAAAGATTTGGATTGAAAGCTGGCCTACTTACCATTGCTAAAACCTCACCTGTTTTAGGATTAAGTACTACGGCAGCGGCAGCTTTCGCATGAATTTTGAGCAGCTGTTCATCAATCGCTTTTTCAGCGACTTTTTGAATCTTCTCATCAATTGTCAATGTTAAATTCGCACCAGGTATCGGTTCTTTTCTGCCTAAAATCTGTACTGGTTTACCTGTAACATCGACTTCAACTTGTTCACCACCATCTGTACCGCGTAATTCTTTATCATAAACTTTCTCCAAGCCGAATTTACCAATAATATCACCAGAGCGATACCCTTCGCCTTTACGTTTTGCAAGTTCGTCATCACTAATTTCGCTCACATACCCAAAAGCATGGGCCGCCATATCCATATTTATATAATTTCGAATAGGCTGTACTTCAATGACAACCCCCGGATACGCCTCTTTTTGTTCTTCAATAATTGTAAGAACTTCCGGCCCAATATCTGTTTTTATACGAATCGGATCAAAACCACTATGCTGATCAATTTTCTTGTGAATTTCTACTTTATCCACCTTAAGTAGTGTAGATAATCGGTCTATTACATCTTCAGAAATCGGTGCTGTCAGTGGAAGTAACGATACCGTAAACCCTGGACGATTTGACACAAGCAACGTTCCATTTCTATCATAAAAAATACCACGCGGTGCCATAGCTGGAATCAGCCTGATGCGGTTACCATCAGCAAGTCCAGCATAATATTCACCATCATAAACTTGTAAAAACCCGAGTCTCGCAATCAATACAAAAATAACAACCATCACTGTAATGGATAGTATTTTCAATCGTCCTTTAAAATCTTTCGTGACCACCAGTATCCCTCTCCCATAAACCTAATAATTAAGGCACCCAGAAAACAAGGTGCCTTAATTATTATTCAAAGAATTTTAACGTTTTTCTTTTACCAATTCACAAATTTTATAAACGAATTTATGCACTGGAAAAGCAAATATTACATTATACAGCAAGAGCGGTAATAATATATGCTCCATATGATGCATCAAATTAAACCGATAACCTAATAATACCATAAGCACGGCTGAAATGAAATAATTTAAACTTGTTGCAATTATCATTGACATAATAGGCAAAAAGAAATTTTCTTTAAATACTTTATGCTCAACAAGTCCAAATGCATAACCTAAAATCATTTTACAAAATGTATTCATCCCAAAAAAAGTACCCGAAGCCAAATCCTCCAACAGTCCGGCCGAAAAACCCATCAAAAATCCAAACCGACTTCCCCGCAATAAACTAAAAGAAATAACCACAATCAATAAAATATCAGGACTAACACCATTATAAGCAATGATCGGTAGTAAAGACGACTGCAAAATATATAAAACCACTAAGCAAATGCCCCAAATGAAACACTTCTTCATTTGGTATCACCTGCTGCTGAATCTGACTCAATCGCAGTTTGTTCAGGTACTGTCGGTGCAAGCGGTGCGGGTAAGGCTTCCCGCGAATTTATAATCACGGCTACTTCTTCTAATTTTTGAAAATCAACGGCTGGTTTTAATATAGCATATTTTAAAAGTCCGCCCTCATCATTGTCGATTTGATCAACAATGCCTACAGCAAGTCCTTTTGGATATACACCGCCAAAACCAGATGTAACAATTTGATCACCTTCGACAACATCCGCATCACGAGGGATATTAACCATACGGGCCATCATTTTATCATCTTTATTGCCTTGAACAATGCCTGCAACTCTCGATTCAGGCCGCTGTACAATCGTCCCAACGGCAGAACGAGGATCTAAAATCAGTTCAACTTTGGCCGAAGAAGAAAAAGCTTCCACAACATTTCCTACAAGTCCTTGAGACGTAATGACTGCCATATCTTTTTTCAAACCATCGTTTGTCCCACGATTAATCATAATCGTATTGGTCCAAGTAACTGAATCCCGAGCAATAACAGTTGCAATCACAAGATCAAACTGCGTTGATGCTTGTTTATAGGCAAGCATCGTGCGCAGTCTTTCATTTTCCGATGCCAACTCATTCGACTGTAAATTTAAAGCACGCAATTGTTCTACTTCTGATTTCAGCATTTTATTTTGTTCATAAACCGTAGCAATCTCCCATACTGATGAAGTCACATAACGAATTTCATTGTTTACTGTACTAATCAAGCCTTGAAATGGCGCCAATGTTGTCATTACAATCCGTTCGCTGAGCGGAAATTGGTATCGCCCACGGGCCGCAAAGAAAATCAGACAAAATACGCTGACCACAACAAAGATAAGTATCCATATTTTTTTATTTGAATTTGTCTCTTTTCTTACTCTATTCATTATCTTAACTTTTTAGGTGTCATTACAACACGTTTCAAAAGTTCTATACTTTCTAAAGATTTGCCAGTTCCTTCACCAACACAAGACAATGCATCTTCGGCAACGAGTACTGGCATACCCGTTTCATGACTCAACAATTTATCCAAGTTGCGTAAAAGAGCACCACCACCCGTCATCATAATTCCATGATCCATGACGTCTGCCGCAAGTTCTGGCGGCGTTTTTTCAAGAGTTCCTTTTACAGCCTCAATGATTTTCTGGATTGGTTCACTGAGCGCTTCTTTAATTTCACTCGACTTGATCGTCAATGTTTTAGGTAAACCACTAACCAAATCCCGGCCACGAATATCCATCGATGCATCACCAGTTGGAACAATTGCTGAACCAATCTCAATCTTGATTGCTTCCGATGTACGTTCACCAATCATTAAATTATATGTTTTTTTGATATATTGACTAATTGCATCATCCATTTCATCGCCGCCAATACGAATAGAACGACTCGTCACAATACCACCAAGAGAGATCACGGCAATTTCTGTCGTACCGCCGCCAATGTCTACTACCATACTTCCCATAGCCTCTTCCACTGGAAGTCCCGCGCCAATTGCTGCAGCCATTGGTTCTTCAATCAAATACGCTTCACGAGCTCCGGCCTGCATCGCAGCATCAACAACCGCTCTTTTTTCAACTTCCGTAACGCCAGACGGGACACCTATTACTACGCGAGGCCGCACAAAAGATTTTGTATTCATCGCTTTTCTGATAAAATATTTAAGCATTGCTTGTGTTACATCAAAATCAGCGATTACGCCATCTTTCATTGGTCTTACTGCAACGATGTTACCAGGTGTACGACCAATCATTTGTTTTGCTTCTTCACCAACAGCAAGAACCTCACCGTTATCACGCTGAATAGCAACTACAGAAGGCTCACGAAGCATGATCCCCTTCCCCTTTACATGCACTAATGTATTTGCAGTACCGAGGTCGATACCCATGTCATGCGACAAACCACCAAAAAGATTCCACATTTTTTACATAAACTCCCTTCAACATATAAACCATAATCAAATACTATTATTCTATCATACCTTTTTCTTTTAAGCTAACATATTTGTTATCTCCTATAATAATATGATCCAACACCGGAATATCCATGATAACTCCTGTTTGAATCAATTTTCTTGTTACACAAATATCTTCCTTACTGGGGCTCGGATCACCACTCGGATGATTATGAATCAAAACGATTGCCGCCGCCGCATGGTACATCGCTTCGCGAAAAACCTCACGCGGATGGACAATCGACGCACTTAAACTACCAATAGAAACCGTATGTACTGCCAAAACATGATGTTTCGTATTCAGCAGCATTACGATAAAATACTCTTTGGTTTCATAACGAAAACGAGGCATAACATAATCTACAATATCACGAGGTTTCTCAATAACAGTCCGAAGCTCAGCCGTCTGTTCCGCAAGGCGTCGGCCAAGTTCAATCGCAGCCAAAACCGTAACTGCTTTCACCGTACCAATACCCTTAATTTTACTAAATTCATGGGGCGACAAATTAACAATAGAGGCCAATCCTCGTTCTTTATATTGCGCCAGCAGCTTTTCAGCTACATGAAGCACAGAATCTTCTTTTGTACCGGTTCGCAATAGAATCGCTAATAATTCTGCATTATTTAACGACTGAGCGCCTTTTGCCAATAACTTTTCTCGCGGTCTTTCTGCCACGGGTAAGTCCTTAACCATAGGCATGTTATTCATCGTAAATCAAGACCAGCTCTCTTAGCAAGTTTTAACAAATTATATAAAGGCAGACCAACTACATTGGAATAGCTTCCTTCAAGCTGTTTCACAAAAGCTGCTGCATAGCCTTGAATTGCATATGCTCCGGCTTTCCCCATTGGTTCTCCAGTCGCTATATAGTCTTTAATTTCAGCATCTGTCAAAAGACAAAATGTCACATTTGTTTTTACCACATCATACCAAATTTCTTCACCTTTCGCCAAAACGATACCCGTATACACTTGATGTGTATTTCCTATTAAAGCTTTAAGTATCCGAAACGCATCTTCTTGATCAACCGGTTTCCCATAAACATGTCCGGCAAATGAAACAATCGTATCTGCCGCCACTACAGGAAGAACTATATTTTCTCGCTTGACCACGTCTTTGGCTTTAGCCAATGCATTGTTAATAACCAATTGTTCCGGTGGTATGCCCGCTCCATTATTTTCTGTAACAGCACTCGGCACACAATAAAATTCACAACCAATTTGTTTTAACAATTCCTGACGACGCGGCGATTCTGAAGCTAATATAATCAAAATACAACCTCCCAAGAATTGTTTGTTAATATTTTCTAAAAAGAAAAACAGCCAATAAAACACCAAAAATGCTCATAAGATTTGGCGCAAAAACAAGGCCAAATGACAGCTGAATAACATATAAATTTATATGCACTGGACTTAAATCAAGGATGGAATATGTTTGTACCAAATAGGGAACAATGCCATTCAACGCTGTTATTTCTTTCATTAGCTCTCCTAAAATACCGCCTAAGACTGCTCCTATAACCACAAACAATACACATATACCAACACTTTTTGTTGACCCACGCAATATCATAGCCTCCAATCACCAATGGGTTCATGTTTAATACTCTTACCGAATTCTATAATTTCTATTTTGTATACAAAAATCCCTGCAAAATAAAAATTTTTCTCAAAAACACTTACGCAGTGAGTATTCATCTTGTATCAATCAAACGATATTATATCACATATACCTTTGAATAAGCCATGAAAAATAGAAAAAACCTACATTTTAATATTTCTACACACCCTTTTTGCAAAACCAAAATTCGTTTCTTGCTTTTACATTAAATAGCGCAAATATACATACACGGTCGATAAACAAATTGTTAAAATCATGATAGGAAACCCTACTTTAATATATTGAATAAATGAAATCTTATAACCCGCTTCTGCCGCCATCCCAGCTACGATAAGATTAGCTGAAGCGCCTACGATCGTCCCATTCCCGCCAAGGCAAGCTCCTAGGGCCAAACTCCACCACAAAGGTTCTAAATTTGTTACTCCCATTGTTCCCATATTTTGAATGAGAGGAATCATAGTGGCTACAAATGGAATATTATCTAAAAAAGCTGACAAGATTGCACTAGCCCATAAAATCAGCAATGAACTTTTTGTTATATCACCACCTGTTAATTCCATACCTTGTTCGGCAATCCATTTAATAGCCCCAACCTCTATCAAACCACCAACAGCGGCAAATAAACCAATAAAGAAGAAAATTGTTGTCCATTCTACTTTATCAAAAGCTTTCTCAATAAATTTATGGTCCCGCTTGCCAATCAACAGTAAAATAAATGCACCACCTAAAGCTACTAAAGAGGATTCCACCTGAAAGCTCTGATGTGTAAAAAATCCAAGAATTGTAAGCGTCAAAACACCTAAACATTTTTTTAACAGCATTGGATCTTTCAGTACCTTTTTTTCATCGAGCATCATCAATTGCGCTTTAAGCTGCGGTGTAGTCACGAGTGAATCACGATATAACATAATCAAAACAAGAATCACAGCCATTAAATTAATGAAAGCGATTACTGCTAAATTTTCAATAAAAGCTAAAAATGTCAATTCCGGAACTGCACTCCCAATCATGATGTTAGGTGGATCGCCAATCAGTGTAGCCGTTCCACCAATGTTTGATGCAATGATCAACATAATTAAATAAGGAATTGGCTTAACCTTAAGTTTATTCGTTATGCTTAGCGTTACAGGCACCATCAACAAAACCGTCGTAACATTATCAAGAAATGCGGAAAATACAGCTGTAATAAACGCCAAGTAAAATAAAATACGGACTGGCTTCCCTTTTGCTTTTTTGGCAGACCAAATGGCAATATAATTAAAAAGCCCCGTCTGTCCCGTTATTGATACAATAATCATCATACCAATCAACAACCCAAGTGTATTAAAATCAATATGCTGTAAAGCTTGTTCTTGCGTTAAAACACCAGCTGTAATCATCAAAATCGCCCCCAGCATTGAAACAATAGTCCGATTTATTTTCTCTGATACAATAAATACATACATGCTAATAAAAATAACAGCTGCTACAATTGTCATATTTTCCATAAAAACCTCCACTTTATTACGATTCCTTTATAAATATATATAAAGGAAAAAATCCACGTTAATGCGTCAATTTACCTAAAAAAACACAAAAAGGAGCCTGGTTTGACCAGACTCCTCCAAAAAACCTTACTATTCATTTACATATAGTATACCAAAAAATGAAGACAAATAAAAGGCCATATACGAAATTATAGCGTATATGGCCTTTTATTAAAGAAACTTAAGCAATAATAACTAAAGCTTCACCAGGTTTTACACTTTGACCAGCGGCAACATTAAATGCTTTTACTGTACCAGCTGCTGGAGCTGTAATTTCATTTTGCATTTTCATAGCTTCAAGAATCAATAAAACGTCGCCTGCTTTGACAGCTTGACCTTCTGCCGCAACAAGTTTCACGATTTTACCAGGCATTGGTGCATTCACTGCTGTTTCACCAGCTGCGGCAGCCACTGCTGCCTTTGCTGCTGGAGCTGGAGCTGCTGCTGCTTTAGGAGCTGGAGCCGCTGTTTTAGGAGCTGCCGCTTTAGGAGCCGGAGCTGCTTTCACTTCTTCAATTTCAACATCGTAGGCAGTACCATTAACTTTAATATTAAATTTTTTCATTTTTATTCCTCCAAAACGATAAATTAAATTTATTTAAATAACGATTTTACATTGAATTACGGCGACCAGCCATAACCCAAGCATCACTGCGTGTAATACGCACAGCAACCACTTTTTTACCAATCATCATCTGCACTGCAGCTGAAATAGCGGCAATTACTTCTGGATTGATATTTTGTGCATCAATTTTCATTACAAACCTTCTCCTTATAATGGAATATTGCCATGTTTTTTAGCAGGGCTATCTTCGCGTTTGCTAGCAAGCATGTTCAATGCCGTAATAATACGAGGTCTTGTTTCACTTGGTTCAATAACCATATCGACATAACCACGTTCCGCAGCTTTATAAGGTGTTGCAAACTCTTCAACATATTCAGCAGTTTTAACAGCAACATCAGGATCTTTACGGAAAATAATATTGGCCGCACCAGCAGGTCCCATAACAGCAATTTCAGCTGTAGGCCAAGCCATAACCTGATCAGCACCCAGTTCATGTGAGCACATCGCAATGTAAGATCCGCCATAAGCTTTACGTATAATAACTGTAACTTTTGGTACAGTTGCTTCACAATAAGCATATAACATTTTTGCACCATGACGAATAATACCGCCATATTCTTGATCCGTACCTGGTAAGAAACCTGGTACATCTACAAGATTTACGACTGGAATATTGAAGGCATCACAAAAACGAATAAAGCGAGCTGACTTATCGGATGCATTGACATCAAGGCAACCTGCCATTACTGCTGGTTGATTCGCAATAATACCAACGGATCTACCATCAAAACGAGCAAAACAAGTAATGATGTTCTGCGCGAAATGTTCATGAACTTCATAAAAATCGCCATTATCAACTAAGGATGTAATAACATCTTTCATGTCATAAGGCATATTAGGATTATCAGGAATAACCGTATTTAGACTTTCATCCATACGAGATGCATCATCATCCGTTTCAACAATTGGTGCGTCTTCCATGTTATTGCTCGGCAAGAAACTCAACAGATAACGAATCTGATTTATACAGTCTTCTTCATTTTCTGCAGCAAAATGAGCCACACCAGAAGTAGAATTATGAGTCATTGCTCCACCAAGTTGTTCTGCTGTAACTTCTTCTGCCGTAACAGATTTTATAACAGCCGGACCCGTAATAAACATTTGGCTCGTATTTTTCACCATATAAATAAAGTCAGTGATAGCTGGTGAATATACAGCTCCACCAGCACATGGTCCCATGATTACAGAAATCTGTGGAACAACACCCGATGCTGCTGTATTTCTAAAGAAAATATTTCCGTAACCACATAATGCATCAACAGCTTCTTGAATACGAGCACCGCCTGAATCATTGATTCCAATAACTGGCGCTCCCATTTTCATAGCCAAATCCATAACTTTACAGATTTTAGCTGCATGCATTTCGCCCAGTGACCCACCTTCAACTGTGAAATCCTGTGCATATGCATATACGAGACGGCCATCAACCGTACCATAACCGCTTATAACTCCTTCGGCTGGTAAATCTTTCTTTTCCTGACCGAAGTTCGTACAACGATGTTTCATAAACAGATCTAATTCGACAAAAGTATCTTCGTCAAAGAACATATTAATGCGTTCACGAGCTGTCATTTTACCTTTTGCATGTTGTTTTTCAATACGAGCAGCTCCGCCGCCCTGCATGATCTTTTCTTTGGTTTGATTCATAAGATCAATCTTTTCTTGAACAGTAGCCATTATATACCTCCTACAAAAACTAGCGTATCTTTAAAAATACAAGTTATGTGTAAATTTTATTTATTGCGTTGGCAAAGTTCAACTAAAATACCACCGGTAGATTTTGGATGAACAAACGCAATACTTGATCCGCCCGCACCATAACGTGGTTTTTCATCAATCATACGAACGCCTTTTGCCAATAAATCTGCAATCGTTTGTTCAATATTATCAACGCGAAGTGCAATATGCTGAATCCCGTTTCTGCCATTATTTTTTTCAATGAATTTTGCAATTGGACCATCTGGAGACGTCGATTCCAAAAGTTCTAATTCGCTGTCACCGGATGGTATAAAGCAAACTTTTACTTTTTGTTCTTCAACTACTTCTTCGCCTGTTGCTTTAAGACCAAGAATATCTGTATAGAATTTTTTTGCTTCTGCTAAGTCAGCAACAGCAATACCAATATGATC
>NZ_KB905846.1 GCF_000381065.1 Propionispira raffinosivorans DSM 20765
CCCCTATGACAATGCCGTAGCCGAAGCTACGTTCAAAATTATTAAGACAGAATTTGTTCGTAATTATCACTTTGAAAATCTTGGTGAATTAAATCAAAAACTAAAATGCTACGTCCATTGGTTTAACAGCAAAAGAATTCATTCAACATTAGGCTATTTAAGCCCAATAGACTACAAATGTGCACACCTCAAAATAACTGTCTAATAAAGTGTTGACATACCAGACCGTTCCTTTTCATGATCGAATTATCTACAACTCCTACAAGATTATTATTGAAGGTAGGGACTCCATGAGAAAGAGAAAAGGCTGCAAGAGTAAGATAAAATACGCCCCCTCAAAGTATGATTTCCAGAGTAAGGAAGGAGCATTCACGCTATCGCATGCATACTCCTTCCTTACTCTGGAAAAGCAATAGTTAAGGGGTAATGGCCTTATAGCGCTTTAGCAAGTAAAGCCACTTATTGAAAACTACCGTCTGCCAATGATTTGCTGTGATGTGGCCCTATCTGCGTGAACCTGGCCTTGTTTTGCCCACCAAGTTGGCCTCATGCCCGCCGTTTTAGTGGACTCATCTGAGCGAAATATTCACTTAAGTACGATTTTTAGCAATGTGGCTTAAGAATATCAACATAGTAGTGATTTTCGACAATGCTATTTTCTTCATAAACATAACTTTCGCTAAATTCTGCCCTACCTTCAAAGTTTGAATTTCCTGTAATAACTTGCTTTTCTCCTCTCGTCACCCATATTAATGATAGTCCATGTTGGTTAAGATACTTATCTAAAATTTCTTGATTAATAAATAAATCTCCCCCTTTGTTTTTTCCATTAATAAATGCAGATTCTAATTGGCTTAAAAATTGATTTTTACCATCCCAAACCAACTGCAAATCATCAAAAAATTTTCGGCAGGGCAATAAAAGTCGACCTCCAATATCAAACGGAAGAAACGGCGAGTCTTTTTCATTGTTATAATCGTTTACTGTTGGAATTATTTTCACAGGGATTTTATTACTTCCAAAACCACCATGAGCCTCATCATAATAATCTAAAACATTTACATAAGAGGCTGACCATGGATATTCAGCAACCCACCCTTCATAAAAACTAGAGTCTCCATGAGATAACCATTCACTATTTGGGACATCTTCTTTTATCCATTTTTTGATTTCTGCTAAATCCTCATTTTTTACTAGAAAACTATATACATGCATCCAAACTTCTCTCATCGGATATTTTTCTAATACGTTTTCACTGAAAGAAGTGCTAAAATAGCCTTTTAACAATAAGTATTTTTGATTGTTAAACTCTGTTTCCATAACTGTTTTTATTTCATTTTTTATATCATCTTTAGAAAACCAATCCATATATGATAGTTTGTTTGTTCTCCTAAAATCATATTTAAATTCTGTTCCTACGAACTCCCCATCCTCAGTGTACGGTATACAACTTAAATCTATTTTTCTTAAACCATTGCCCTGTTCTTTAGGTATTATTTCCGGTTCATCATCGTATCTATGTCGAGATTTAAATTCATAATTATCAATTATGCTTCCTAAAACTCTATACAATGCAATTTTTTGATATTTTTTACCAATTCTTTCAACACTTCCATCCCTATTCCGAAGAGCCCCATAGGTGTAATCAATATATCCATCCAATTCTTCATGCTTTTTCGAATACCCTATTTCAATTATTTCATTATAAATCATATTCCCTATTTCTTCTTTGCTAAAACCATAATCTCCTACATATTCTGGAATAGTATATATTGCAAAATCACTTTTTGTGCAATTCCAATATAATCGAGGATATCTTTCTTTAATACGCTTTATATAATTACTGCTCATTTTTTTGACCTTCGAGCTTTCATATGGCGGCCTAAATTCATTAATATTATATTCTAAACAACTCTTATATTGAGCAAACTCTCCTATATTTCTCAGATAATCTCTTATCATTACGTTAACAGGAAAATTTTTAGGTTGAACAAAATTCTTATAAATATATTGCGTTACTTCAACAAGTTTTTCCTTATTATTATTTAGGATAAGTGATGCATTAATAGCTCCCCAGATTCGTTCTTGAATATACTCATCATTCACTTTTGAAAAACTATCTATCAAATAAAATATAGTTTCTGGATATATTTTTAAAAGATTTACTAGTCCTTTACTAGCTAAATCTCTTGTATAAATATCATTTAAGCAAGTAAACCAGCCCAAAGCCAATTCCCACATTTTTACAATATCAACCTCAACCTTTGCATTCTCAATATATATAGCATTTTTAAGTAACCTATTAATTATAGTATGTTTCTCATGAGCTTTTAACATAACATATCCTAAAAATAAATCTCGATGAACCATTTGCTGCTGTTGCAGTAATCCATGTAAACAATCTGCATTTATAGAAATATTCTTTTTTAAAGAAAGTTCAAGCATTGTCATCAAGGCATCTTTTGCGAATTCTGCTTGATATAATAATATGTTCAACACCGTTTCTTTCACAGTAATATCTATATGTTTTGATTTTCGCCACGCTAATGATTTTAACCAAATTTTCTTTCTTTCCTCTGCTCCTTCTCTAAAAAATGTTTCCAATTCCTTATCGTATTTCTCTTTATAAAGAATTGCTACAATCTCTAGTACACCTCTATAATTTGCTAAGTTTTTGAATAAATTTTCAATTTCTTCTAACACTTCTTCATGATTTCTATCAAAAATATTCTTTGCTATAACATAGTCATAAAAACGTTCAAATGAAAAAGAAATTGTATTATCTATACCGCTACTTTCCTTAAGTATATGTTCAGCGATAAGTTCATCTAATAATTGCTTCGACAAACTACTATCGGTTATACCTTTATTTTGAAGTTCACATGTAATTGATTCTTTAATTTTACTCCAGCTTAATGCATTTGTTTTTTCTCTATACATATTCTTTCCTATTATATCAATGCATCCCAAAATTATATTTTCTCTAGGAGAAATATAATCTGAAAATTTTTTGGAGATTTTTTCATTTTTAACTCTTAAAAATCGCTCTATTAAATCTCCAAATCCATCAATGTCTAAAACTTGTTCGGCTTCTTTTGTATCAACTAATGTTTCACAATATAATTTTAAGAATAGTGGATTTGTATACTCTACCTGCATTTTATCCGCTGATGGTATCTTTAAATCATAATATTTGAAAAACGCCTCAATGGCCTGAGACTCCACACCTACAAATCCGGTATGTTCTATTTGTACAAACTTACTAATAATTTCTTCACTTAATACTTCAGACAAATAAATTGTTCTACATGTGATGATGAGTTTTATATTTTTATATTTTTTTATATCTTCTATCAAGGAGTTTAAATAGCTATTCCAGTAAGTTTTGTCTGTAGTCTCATTCAATGCGTCTATGCATATAATTATCGGGGTTCCCAATCTATCGCCTACTAAATCCAGATAGTACAACAATTCATCAAAATTAACCTCTTTCAATGAAAGCTTCTCCAAAATGGTTTCTTCAGGGGACATATTTTTGAAATATTGCCCAAAAAACAGTAAACTTGGTGTTCCTTCTTGTATATTATGCCAAACTAAATCACACATACTATGAGTTTTCCCTATCCCCCCTTTTCCAGAAAGCAATAGGTTATTTGAAAAATATAGTTTTACTGGATTTGTTCGAAAAGATTCTATTACTTTCTTCAATATAACGATCATTTCTTTTATTGTGTCCAAGTTAGCACAAGGAAATTCACATTGATATGCCGCCATCCATCCACGCCAATTTTGATTATTATAAGTACCAACACCATTTTTAGATTCAAAAATTTCAACTTCTCTTGCAAAAACACTCTCTAGTTCTTTAATTAAATCATTTATCACTGTATCTAAATTCTCAAAAAAGCTGGCCGCTTCAAACGAAATACCCTCTTGTACAATTTTACGAAACTGTCCTAATGATTCTCTAATAAATTTTTTCGAGCCTTCTATCGCCATATATGATTCTTGGCTAAATAACATTGCCTTTGTGTAACGCTCTTCTTCAAAACACGCGGCTAATCTTTTAGGATACTCTTCTAGTTTTTCAATTAATGCCTTAAAATTATCTATTATCATTTTTTCTTGGGAAAATATCATTAAATCATTGAGTGTTTTATTTTCAATAGTTAACTCTTTAGTATAGCGTGGACCTGCAATTCTGGTAGCTTCTTCAATATGCGTTTGAAAAAAATTAAAATTGAGTTTCTCTTCTAAACTTATATTTTTTGCAAAAGTAACTTTCTTAAGCTCTTTTTCTTCAGTTGTTTGTACAAATTTAGGAAAGCTTTCTTTTATTCGTTTGAAGGAAATACCATATAACTGTTCACTTGTTTCTTGTTGCAAAACTATCCCTACAATAAATCCATTGATTACTATTGGTGCTCCAGATAAACCTTTATAGCTCTGTAGTTTATCGATCTTATCAACATTTAACACAAAATCTATACTTCTTGCTTCCGCATCCGAAGCTACTGTACCCTTTATTTCTATGCCTTCAACACGTTCTTTAGGATATCCATAAATAGCGTAATTTAAGCCAACAGTAGCGGACGTTGGAATTACTATTTTAGTAAAAGTAGTATCTAACACTTCATCTTCTAGACAAATAAAAACGCAATCGATATTTTTCTCATAAGCTTGTTTTAGATTTAGCGTCTTTCCCCTAACTGTTTTTCCACGACCAATATCAACGGATACCCATTTTTCGTCCACTTCATCTTGAAGTGGACTTATTAAGTTATGTCTTGCAGTAATAAAGCATTTTGCATCTATCAAAAAACCTGAACCAACAAACACTTCATTTTCAGTAATTTTCCCTGTAAATTCAGATATATCAAGTTTCATGTTTTAATACTTCCTCTCAATAATATTAGTTCCAGTTCCAAAAATAGTTTTGTATCTATATTTCTGCTTCCAACTTTCATTTAAAATAAAATTCGCTTGCTTAACTGGATAATTAAACGTCATTATTTTATCAATCACTTTACTTTTTAAAATGATATTAGCAATAACATCCATATCTGGATGCCCAAATTTTTCAGAATTTGACGAAACAATGTATTCTTTTGATTTTATACATTCTATAAAATCATTACTAATATTATAGCAACTCCCATGATGTGGCAATTTTATAAGATCAAATATTACGTCGTTTCCGTATGCTTTTAGTAAGCTTTGAATAATTTTACATTCATTTTCTTCTTTAACCACTGAATCTCCCATAAACAATAGTTTTTTTCCGTATGCTTCTAAGACAAATACAATTGAACTATTATTTACAATTGATGTATCAACTTTTTCTAAATCACTTTTATAATTTTCTAAGCAATCCATTGCAGAAATATCGATTCTATTTTTTTCATAATACCTTTTTATTCTAGAAATCAAAAACTCAAATGAGGAAACCATTTTTGTTTTGTTAGCAATGCTAAATTGAAAGCCTTTTGCTGCTAATTCATTAAGCCATTCTTTTTCTAATTCGCATAAGGTTTCTGGACATGGACTAATAATGTTAATTTTGATATTTTCAGAAACATTTATCACACCTAATCGATTAGTAATTGGCCCTCCTGATGAAACTATGTTTTGATTGTATCTTCCATATTCAATTAGGCTTGAAAAAGCTACTCCTTCAACTGGGCCAACGTCTTCCTTCTTAGCAAATTCATCTTCATAACCTTTTCTATTTATTTCATCTATTATTGTTACATCATCTTTTAACGGTATGTTTTTTGAATCTAAATAAAACCTATTTACAATTTGCTCAAAACCATTAAACCATATATTTTCAACATCTATAAATTTTTTAATGTTATTTTCTCTTAAAAATGCAATTAACCCATTAATATGGTCCGCATCAATATGTGTGCATATCATTAAATCAATTTTTTGATTTTGAGTTGCAATACTTCTCAACTCATTCCTCAAAAATTTTTCATATGTTATTCCTAGTCCACCATCTATTAATACATTGAATGTCCTACCATCATCTTTTACTGATAATAAAAAGCAATCACCATATTGTGCAGGAAGTATTTTAAGATTAATCATTATTGCGCTCCTAAAATTATTAATAATTAAATAATTAATATTGCCTTTACTTTATTTTACCATTGGGGCTTGGGCTATGTCGTATTAAATAAATTTTTAAAAAACTTTTTTTATAGATAGAGACCACTTCCACAGATCCAAACTATACTATCCTTGGAAGTGATCTCTATATTTTTTATATAAACATAATTTATTTTATAGAGAAATATGTACCTGAAGAGAGGTTAAGAATTTCATCTAAAGAAATTACAGGTTCTGATTCTAATTCTACTTTATTGGTATGAATATCTAAACGATAAATTGGAGCACATTTTTTTATATACATATCTTCAGAACCAAAGGTAATTTCTGCATATACTGGTAAATCATAAGGCAGAAAGATTTGGTATAGCTTTAATTGTGCTGCAGCTTTTGCAGAATCAATATAAAAAGGACTCTCCGGCTCATCAAATAAGAAATGATTTCCCTGAAGTTTACCACAACGATGGCAATGATTCGCCAGATAACTACACCCACGAAAATTTGAATAACCCATATGATAATGAAAATGTTGCTCCAAATACTTTAATAAACTTTCTGGAATTGGAGAAAATGCAGGCATTATATGAATTTCATTATCAAATTCAACTGATTCAGTCTCACTTTGATTAAGTAAGTTATTATCTTCGTCATAATAACTTTCGTAATCAAGGCAAAAAGAGCGTTCTACACCAAAGCAAATAACAGGAGTTTCCTGCCGACATTTATAGCAGATTTGTTTACTTTCCACAATGTATATATAATCACAAAGAAATTCTATTTCTCCATTATTAGTTTTGTTAAGAATCCATTTTAAAAACTTATAATAATCAGAACGATTCTTTACATACCAGCGTTTTATTTCAGGATTCCATTTAGCACCTAAAGCCTTTACAGTATCTTTTTCCCCATAAGGAACATCTAAAAGCAACATATACATTCCTCCTACTTAGTAAAATCAATATCCTACGTAACAAGACTTTGAAAATTTGTTAATCATGATTTTATGATAATTTCACCTGTCTCTTTATCAATATTTACTGTAAATCTACAATGCGGATAATTGTCACAGCCCCAAAACTCTCCATATCTCCCCATACGCTCTACAAGTTTCCCTCCACAATTGGGGCAAATTCTCTTTGAAAAACAATCATATCTTTCATCGTCAGCTTTATTCATATAAAACAGCTTTCGCTCTTCCATATTTTTTCGAAAATCTTCCATCTCCGCTATCCCAGCTTCTGCTGAGCAAAAAATCTTATCTTCTGCTGCAGAGATACAAAATTCACACCCACAACAATCATCTATAAAATTAGCATATGGCTTGCCATGCCATTTCCGTCTGCTCATTGGACAATAATCTACATGTTCAGTATATCCACGAGAAATAATTGGCATAGGCTTAGCTACGCTTATAAACTTTTGTAGACATTCTTTTTCAAAGCTATTGTAAATCCATTTTTTCTGTTCTGAATCTTCGAAGATAATTTTTCCCAAATCCTCTTTTTCTAAACTTTGCTTATAAGCACTTAAGTCTATTTCTATTGTTGATATTCCACTATTTTTTATTTTCAATGTCTTATCTGTATCAACAGCATGTGTAACATAAATTTCTACATATATTTTTTTCTGATCACTAATCAAAACAACATCTGGAATAATACTTTCCTGCCGCTGCTCTAAAAGCACTTGATCAACCTTGATTTCCTTTGCTTTCGAAAGCAATATTCTTTCCCTACCGCTTCCTGGAAAATTAAGATAGACAGCTGGAATCATAATTTTTTTATGTTCCATTATCATTTGTTTTGCTGCTAAATGCCATGATGTTTCATATCCATATTTACATTCTTCTGAGTCATAATGTGCAAAATGATGCATCATAACTTTTCCTTTTTTGGCGATCAATTTTCCATTACAAGCCGGACAGAAACATTCACATTTTAACCCATTAGAAACATTTGATATATGTACCAGATTTCCATTCTGTAGAGCATAAATCATATGAAACTGTTTTACGAACATATTTACAGATTCCTTTCCTATTTTTATAAATTATCCAATATAATTTAGTGTTCGAAAAAAATCCGTCATTTCACCAACGGATTGATATCGCTTTTCTTTATCAGGAAACATTCCCTTTTTAACAAATTCTCTAAGAGAGGTATTTTTTATTTCGCCTGTATTTAATTTGCCTGTCATAATAAAATAAACCAACAATGTTAAAGCATAGGTTTCATGAACCATGCTATAATTCTGAAAACCTTCTAGTCGTAATGTTGGATCATTAAACGAACCTTTAAATTCAGTACCAGCTGTTGTTAATGTGCTATCAGGACGTTTGACTAAGCCAAAATCAGCAATCTTAACAACAGGAACATCATCATATAATTTTAATAAAATATTATTATGACTAATATCCCTGTGCAATCGCTCTTTTAAGTGAATATATTGAAACGCACGCAATACTTGATTTACAATACCCTTACGTTGCACTATATCTAACTTATTATTATTTTGCTTGATATATCTTTCTAATGTACAGTCCATAAATTCCATAATATATTCATTGGCTATTTCGTCATAACGATAAACCTTGACTATATATGGAGAATTCAACCTTTGCATTTCTTCAAATTCTTGTTTAAATCTTGCCACCTCTTTATCATTCAACTCTTTCTTAGCACGTTTTAAAACAAACCAGGTTTGATAAAATGGATCTTGATATTTAAATACTTTTGCATACGATCCCTCTCCAACTAACCGTAATGAAAATGTTTTTACATCACTAGACCTTTCTACGGTTACAGAATCTACAAGAGTAAAAATTGGCAAACTATAATACAGTTCAACTTTTTCCATATGCGAAGGAATTTCACTTCCTCCACTCCCTTTAAGAAATTTTTGTGATTTCTCAATCAGGTCTGCATAATATGAATCAAAATCAAATGCAAATTTACTATCTTTTAAAGTTCTTTGCAAACCAGTAGAAATATCAATGGCACGCAACAGTTCTCTACTAGGAGCAGCCAAAAAATGCGCTGTATATTCATTTGTAGGAAGTCTATCATTCATTGCCTTATATGTAGAAATAAAAATACTATGTAATGTTGAAAGAATTCCTTTCAATTTGTTATGTTCAATATTATGATATAAGTCTTGATACTCAATATTAATATCCGATTGCAATTCGCGGTATTGCATTTCAATATAATTTTCTATATTCAATATAATCACTTCCTAAATCTTTTTACTGTAATATTATACCACCATAAAACATTTAATTTTATACAACCTAAAAAGATCTATCACATTAAATGCGACAGATCCTTTTAGTTTGTATAAAACGTTAATCAGATAGATCTTTCCCGTTCATGTTCCTGATTACGCATATTTGCTTTAGATTCAACACGAAAAAGCACTTTTCTTGGTTTTTTAATACTAATTTTATTATCAAAATCCTTATCCTGAATGGATGGCAATCTTTTTCCCTTCACTAGCTCAGATATACGCTGAACCACTTGGTGCTGCTCTACTGTTTGGTTTTCTTCCTGTGTTCCTCTTTCTACAGCCTGACGTTTCTTTTCCAGTGGTGAAAGATTTAAAATGCTTTCTTTCTTCAACTGCAAATATTGAGTACCTTTATGAAAAATGGAAGAAGTTTTTTGAACAGCCTGATCTACCATGCTATAGGCCTTATCTTGAACTGCAGTTTTTATTTTATCTGGCATTTCCTGAATACCAGTATAAACTTGTTTCACCTGCTCTCGCGCCTCTTTCCATAAAGCAGTCGCAATGACCGGCTTTTGCCAACGAATATCCGCGCGGAGATTTTCTATATCAGAAACAAACTTTTTGCTACTAGCCACTAATTTCTGCATTTTTTCTGGCGAACTACCTTTTGTCTGTTCCTGTATCTGCTCAATAATATTTTTGATTTGTTCCATTTCTCGCTGAACCTGCCACTCACGCTCTATAAGTTTTTCATATTCCATTTGTAGAAAAACACTCGCCTGTTGAAAAGAATCTACCGTTTTATCCGAAGTAGCCATAACGTCTTTCTCAGAATTTGCGTTTTCCTGCACAGCCTGTAAATTCTGCAAATTTTCCTTGATAGCCTCATGTTTCGGTTCATATTCCAACCAAGTTTCTGGCGATGGTACATAATCCTGCTCAGCCTGCGAAAACTGATCCATCTTTTCATACAAATTGTCAGAGGCCTTACTTATATCACGGCACACGGTTTCCGGGGACTTATCAATCCTAGCCTGTACACTTTTTTCCATATCCCGTTTTAGTTGACTGCCAAGATTACCATAATTCTGCGCATCGGCTTCATCTATCATCTGCCATAAATCTTTTTCCATAACGATTTTCTCCCTTCAAATTCAAAAGGTGTCCATTATGGGCCCCCTTACATCATCGTGCCAATTCTGTCTGTTTTGGCTTATCCTTTAACGAAACTTGCAATTTTTGTTTCCGTTGCTGTCGATTTTTCTTCTCCATTGCCCGATCCGCAATCTCCTGAAACGGTGATACCTTTGTCGTTTCCTTGACCTCTTTACTAACCAGTACTTCCTTACCATTTTCCAACGTTTTTGGCGCCACTTGTTCAAGTCCTTTCAATAGCATGTTCTTCTCAATGTAATCGGTCATTTCTTGTGCCTTAGAAGCTGCCCTATACAATTCATTGGGATCATCTTTTAAAACTTTGGCCCAAGACTGCAAATATGCAGCATGATTCTCATAATGCTTTTCATCAAATTTAATCCCATATTCCTGCTGCAAAAACGTAGAGGCAAGCTCGGCCCTTAGTTCTTCTTTGGCATATTCACTTTTTTCAAAATTGAACATATCCCGGTTCATCCGGGTAGAATGTCCGGTACTATGGGCAATTTCATGCGCACAAGTCGCATAAAAGCCGTCCAGGGTCTTAAATATTTCTCGCGGCAATACATGGATTTCATCTGTCGTAGGGCTATAAAAATTTCGATTGCTCTGATCAAAGAAAATTTTTGCCTCACTGTTTTTCAGCATATTTTCCATATATCTATTTTTCTCATTCTCATCAATGGTCAACCGATGCTCTGGCGGAACCCCTTCCATTTGCTGTGCATTGAATACTGTATAGAATTTAACCATGGGACGATCCAACTCTTTAAGTTTTTTCTCTTCTTCGCCCGTTTCTGGATTTAATTCCTTGACGGAAATGGATTTCGACCACCATTCAATATGCGTTCCCTTTTCGCCTTTTTTGACCTGCCAACCTTTTTCCTGCGCCTGCTTATAGGTGCACCAACGACTATCTGTATAACCTTTGTCCTCCACTGCAATCATCAGTCGCATACGGTTAAGCCCACGATAGGATGCACCAAGCGCCATATTATGCGCTGGTCTGCCAAAGTGCTCAGAATCCCAAAAGAACGGCTTTCCTGCCTCAATATCTTTTATTACTTTTTCCACAAGAGCATTCCGCTGCTCTTGCACATGCTCTGGTAACGCCATATCCTCACCCCCTAACGTTTTGCGTTTTCCTCATCGGATTCCTGCGCCAATTCCTCTTGCTCTTCCTCAGTCAGCACTTGTTCATTTAGTTCCATTCCGTAATCTTCCATCGGTTTTTCCGCCTTCATCGCACTTCACCTCCTGCTTTTGGTATCTTTTTTTATCACAATTTCGACCTTTTCCTCATCAAATTTCAAACTCAAAACATAGGCATTATCATACCAAATGAGCTCATTATCCTTGAATACACCGCGATTGGTCGATATAATTCTTCTCCCATTTTCAATAAACTCCACCCTCATTCAATCCACATCCTTGACCAGCACATTGATTTTCCCCATAAAAAATCATTACAAACCGAATCGTGTGTCCATTATGGACCCCCAAACGAATCGACGTATCCTAAGAAGCAGGGGCAAAATCGGTCGTTTTTATACGGCAACGCTGGCCCCCCACCTACCCCAAGATTAAATTTGACTACAGTCAGTCAAGGTGTCCATAATGGACACCTTGAATTCCAGGCATTCACACCGGACTCTTTTCATCCTACTCTTTTTTATATTTTGCAAGAAAAGCGTGAAATGGACTATTTTCAGGAATTTCAAATTGATTTGCTTCCTCTTCTGCTTCTCGTTCCAGAGCAACTATTTGTTGCCGTTCTATCTCCGCCATTTTTTCTCGCATAGCAGCTTTCTTTTCCTCCTGAAGCTGTTTAAACGCAGCTGGAGCATCAACATATCCTTCCCGCAACGCCATATGCAGCCAACCTGCAGGATTATTTATCTTCCCTTTTTGCAATGCCCTTTTCAAAAGTTCCCATTGCTGTTCAACTGCCTCAAGACCGTATTCAGCAATAAATTTCTTTGCAGTAGCAAGCATAATACCATAGCTTGGCATTACAAAAAGTAAGCGATCCAGTGAATATTTTATGTTAACCATATCTCCAACAACAGTTTCCTCATTCCTGTCTGTTGTTGTTTTTTCTGAGAATTCTCTGTTGTTATTCTCTGGTATTGGTGAGGACAGATTGTCCGATTCCATAGGGACAAAATGACCGGATGGATTTGGACAACTTGTCCCTATGAAACAATCATTTTGGGCATTCTCCGCCAAAGAACCCGGCAAGCCTTGAATTTCCTCACAAGGACAATTTGTCCCTATGGACTGGTCACTAACGGAAGCACCTCCCATAGTATCTGCAGACCCTTGATCTTCCTCATGTGGACATTTTGTCTCTATGGATCGGTCACTAACAGAATCATCGCCCAAAGTACCCGTAACCCCTTGATTTTCTTTACGAGGACAATTTGTCCCTATGAACTGGTCATCAACAAAATCATCATTTTTTCCGGATACATCTGGCTCCGATTTTTCATGATCTTCCGGCTGCTCTTTCTCTACCCGTTCCAGCGCAACATAATCAATCGTGTACCACTTTGTGCGATCATATCCTTTTTGATTATAATTACCAGATATAACCAATTTTTGCTTTTCTAAATTTGAAATTGTTCGTGATAAAGTCTTCTGCGACCAAAACGGAAATTGCTTTGACCAGTCCGCCATGGTGTTATATACCCATTGCCGACCATCGATAATATTTTTACTGCGATCCACCCAATAATGCAGTTGCTGTATAAAAAGCGCTTCATTCAAGCCGATTTTTACTGCAAGGCTGGGCAGGCACATCAAAGGAAACTCATTGATCAATAATTTACTCATTTTCTTCTCTCCCCCAACTGCAGATCATTAATTATTCATGGTATTTGCGACTTGAAAGTTTTTCGAATGCTCACAGGGCCGATCACAATCATCACAACATTCTTTGCACCGTTCCGGGCAATGAGATTCATCTAAATAGTCCAAGACCTCTTTTATAACCTTGACACGTGCCTGCCACTCCTGACACTCTTCTTCTGTTTTATCAGCAGTTTCTACGGAAAGCCGTTGTTCAGCGTCTTTTAATTTCTCAGCAATCTCCTGCTGAAGCCAAATTTTTGCAGCTATATTTTTATCTGCATCGTTTTTTTGCGTTTGGCCAAACAATTTTGTCTGACCTTCATCCTCTAATTCACATTCTGTTGGACTCTCTTTTACAACAGGAGTAAAGTCATTTTTAGACACAACGACTTTTTTCTTTTCCTCTTTTACCGCCTGCACCGTAACGTCTTCGCCCCGGTCTTTAATTGCTTCAAGCACCGAATTTTGCTCTTCAGTATCCATACTTGCCAATTCTGCTGCAGCTGTAGCCGTAATATTTCCTGCATCAACCTCGACTTTAACTTCATCTGAAACCTTCCGTATGGCCTCTTTACGCTGCAAGGAAGTCTCCGAAATGCCAAGGATATTAGCAAAATAAGGCCGAAACTTACCGTCAATATTTCCTGCCGCCTTCTGATAATCATAAAGTTTCTTGATAATTGGCTTAATCAATGCAATTTCATCGGCTTCCTGCGAAGGAGTTAGATTCCTGCGCTGCCCTTTATTCGGAAATACGATATTTAGCGTTTCCATTTCGTCGTCCGTTATGGCATCCTCAAAATCATTGATAATTTCTCGTGTAATAGTCGGGACCATTTGATTATCTGTCATACCTTGCTCCAAGCGGTAAAGCTGGGCCAAGCGGCGGCGATGGCCGCTGGTAATCATAAATCTGCCATCATCCATCGTCGTTAAAATAATTGGCTCTATATTATGGGTAAGCTGAATCATCATTGCCAGCTCTTCAATATTATCCAGACTGTACATTTCATTTTTAGGATTTGGCACTAGTTCATGAACGTCTCGCATGATAATTTTTTCCGTAGCTTGGAGCTCATTTCTACTGCTGCCTTGCACCGGTTGAGAATTTTTATTTAAAAGCTTTGCAATTAAACTTACTGACTGTTTTTTCATCGTTTCATTCCCCCGCTAAAAGTTCTTTTAAAAACTGCACAAGATCCCGTGCAAAGCCACAATTGGGCGAATACTCGAAAATAGATTTTCTTTCTTCTGCCGACGCTTCCAGCTTGTCTTTTGTATAACGAATTCTTGTCCTAAATAAGGGGAATTGACTTCCTAATAGATCAATGCAACGGAACCCATGTGGGGTAGAAGAAAATTTATTAAGAAGGCAGCCACGAAATCGTAGTGCAGTATTATATTCCTTAATTGCTTCTATATAGTCGACCATCTGCGAAACGCCGCGAATGCCATAAATATCCGGTGTTGTCACAATAATAACTTCATCACTGGCTACCAAGGCATTGATGACAGAGGCATTAATTGTCGGAGGATTATCAATAAGACAAACATCATAATTTTCAGCAACCTGTTTTAATGATTCTTTTAAAATGGTTTGCTGCACAATCTCTTCATCCTTTATGACGGCCACATTGGCATCCAGTAAAGCGGCACCGCTGGCAACAATGTCAATTTGGGGATACCGCGTAGGCTGGATAACTTCCTGAATATCTGACTTGCCTAACAGGATATCTGCCAATGATTTTTCCGGATCTGCATCAAAGAACTGCGAGTCATTGCCTTGATCGTCATTATCTATGACCAAAACTCTTAAATCACAGCTTTCTGCTATGGCATACGCCATATTAACGGTAATCGTTGTTTTGCCAACGCCGCCTTTTTTGTTGATGAACGAAAATATTTTCATAAATTTTTCAAGTCCTTTCGCTTAATTTTTCTATACAAATCAAGCGAAAATCTGCTATAATTAATCTTAGAGAATGAGATTTGTTTATAACAAATTTTCACGTCAAGCGCTATCAGCGGCCAACTGATAGCGCTTTTTTCATACCCATTTTTATCTACCCTTGATCCTTACTAACGTATCTTCCATCTTCATATCTGGACGTTCCGTAAAATAGTAATCCTCACTATATTCAATAGACGTTGGAAGCCAGGTCATCCATTCTTCTTCATCCGAGAAATATGGTACATAAACCTCACAACCGCTTCCACACGCGAATTCAATATCTGTGCCTTCCATTTCGAACCGACCTGCTGAATTTCGGACTAATCGCCCTTTCTTTCCTATAGCTGCAAACATCTGCTTTAAACGCCAATCGCTTTCATCGAAAGCATTACTGCCTAAGCTCAGCAAATGTTTCACATAAGTACGTTCCTCTTCTGTTGCATTCTCCGGATTGAATTCGTTCTGAATCCATGCCAAATCATCAACAAGTTTCCTAATCATTGGAGCAGCCTTTCTAAATCGTTCAATCATGCCCTGCCTTAACATTTTCTGTTCCTCCTTCGCTAAAAACGGATAAAAAAATAGACGTTCAATATTATCAAATATCAAACGTCTAAAACTAAACACTTATGCTATTGTAGAATAATTAATCCACTTGCTCCTAATAAAAATTAACGTGTCTACTCACACCAGATGTAACCGTACTTCCACTTTTATGAACTCTTCAATCACTTTTTTGAGCTCTCCATCCTTATTTTTCTTAAAGCGAAAATGTGGCTGGAAGTACGGAAAATCAAGGATTTTCGGGTATTTTTCGTTGTAGCAACGTAATACTCTCCACATGACTCGTCTGGGCAAACATGTCTACCGGCTGTACTTCTACTGCCTTATAACCAAGTTCATCTAAAATAGCCACGTCGCGAGCGAGTGAGGCTGGGTTACAGGAAACATAGACAATACGATCTGGATTCATCTGAGCGAAGATTTCCAGTACATTTTGTTCGCAACCCACACGAGGTGGATCGACTACAATAACGTCTGGAGTTACGCCTCTTTTATGCAGATCAGGCATTAAGACAGTTGCATCACCAACAATGAATTTAACATTGTCAATGTTATTGTTTTTCGCATTTTTATTCGCATCACGAATTGCCTGCGCAACGATTTCAATACCAATTACTTTTTTCGCATGTTTTGCTAAAAAGAGAGTAATGGTACCTGTACCACAATATGCATCAAGAACGGTTTCCACACCTGTAAGCTTCGCATATTCTAATGTTTTATTATAAAGAACTTCGGCCTGCTTGGTATTTACCTGGAAAAATGAGCGCGCCGAAATCATGAAATCAAAATCACCGATTTTGTCCGTAATGGTTGCTTTGCCCCAAAGTTTTTTCGTCTGCTCTCCAAGAACCACATTGGTATCATTTGGATTGCTGTTTTGCATAACACTTACCAGATTTGGTATGCGTTTTTCCAAAAGTTTAACAAACTGATCTGCTTTTGGCAGTACTTTCGTTGTAATAACGAGTACGACCATAACTTCACCACTGGCAGTACCTACTCTGCCGACTACATGGCGCAAAACACCTTTTTGCAACGTTTCATCATAAACACTAATATCAAGTTCTTTTATGATATCCCGAACTACATTAGCAATTTTATTGTTTGCTTCATCTTGAATCAGGCAGTTTTTGGTATCAACAATTGTATGTGAGCCTTGAGCAAAACAACCGACAATAACTTTATCATCTTTTTTACCGATTGGAAATTGCATTTTATTGCGATAATTCCAAGGATTTTCCGCACCTAAAGTTGGATGGATCAAAATTTCCGACTGCTTACCAATATGTTTCAAAGCGTCTACAACCTGCTGATGTTTTATATCAAGTTGTCCCTGATAATCAATGTGCTGGATTTGACAGCCACCACATGCATCATAAATCGCACATTTTGCCGCCACACGCTGAGGACTTGCCGTAATTATCTTTTTGATATTTCCTTTGGCATAACTTTTTTTCACTTCAGTAATTACGACTTCTACGGTTTCACCGATCAAAGCATATGGCACAAAAACAGTAAAATCTTCATATTTTCCGACACCTTCACAGCTATGCCCCATACTTACGATATCAATTGTATATTTTTTCCCTCTGTTTACTGGTATTTCTTTTTTCAAAATTTTTACTCCATTCTTGCGCCTTTATAAATATAAAAAGCGCGGCCGTCGCCACGCTTTATTCACGCATCAGGTACGTTCCATATGAATAACGAAACGCTGTCTACTTTTTATTATATCTTGTTTTGGATAGCTTGTAAATGAAGGTTTTGCCTTTTAAATGAATTTAGTTTTATATTGCCTGCCCTCTGCCCTGATATTCTGAGATAAAGCCGATTCATTTACACTAAATATATTTTTATTTAAAGCAATTTTTGAATAAACAGCGCTGTTTTTTCTGGTTCGTCGAGTGGTAATATCTTAATGTTTGTATCTGCCTGAAACTGATTGGTAAGAATCGCTGCTAAATCTTCCCTTGGCGTAATCAACTCAGTATGGATATCGCCCCGAAAAATTTCTAGTATAGGAAAGACTCCATGGTGTCGACTTTCAATCAAGATTAAATCCACAGCATCGATTTTAGCGGCTACTTCTAGTAAACTCTTTTTTTCTTGTGTCTTCGCAATAATTGCATATTGCTGCGGTGAAACAATCGCTACCACCTCGGCACCAGCCTGACTAAATTGCCAGGTATCTTTGCCCTCATGATCGAGATCAAAACCATGTCCATCACTTTTAAGAACAGCCGTGCGCAGTCCCATTTGTTTCAATAGCGGAAGAAGCTTCGTTATAAAAGTGGTTTTACCCGAGCCGGAGGTACCGGCAACAATCGAAACAATCGGTATGCGGCGTTTTCCATTCATGGCTTTGGCTTTGGCAATAACCAGTTCTTCCGGTGTATTCACATTGAAAAAGCTTCGCGAAAAATCATACAGCGGTACCCGTTTCGTTTCGACGTTTTGCAATAACAAATCGATTTTCCGTTTACCTCGTTCGAGGAGTTGAACAATGACGGGAACACAATCTCGATGGTAAATAGCAGCTAAAGGTTGTTGATGCTCTTTGGTAAGCGGCACGATTGCCTGATTTATTCCATCCGCATAGGCTGCAAGTCCCTCTACGAAGTGAAAGTCCAGTAATGGCATGTCACATGAGACCACTACGTAATAGGACAAGCTGCCGAAGCTCAGGCCGGCATGGATTCCACCCAGAGGTCCACAGTCAGCATAAACATCCTTAGTCAATTTGATGGGCAGCGTTTTATATTGTTCAGCCGCATCATTTGCAACGACAATGATATCCGTAAAACCATAGTCTTTTGCTTTATGAATCATATTTTCTAAAAAAGTTTGCCCCTGCCAGTTTAACCAAGTTTTATTGCGCCCCATCCGCGAACTTTTGCCACCAGCCAGAATAATAAGCCCCAGCTCCATAAGCAGCCCTCCTTTTAAAATCGAGTGATTGCACCGACTTTATTTAGACTCTGGCACATTCACTTGCTTCACCGCGTAAAATTTTGAGTCCATGCTCAATTTCCGGTAAAACAAAGCCCAAACATTCTTTGACCGCTTTCGGACTTCCCGGCAAATTTACAAGTAAGGTATTTTGACAAATTCCCGCAACAGCGCGGCTCAGCATCGCCCGTTTCGTTATCTGAAGGCTCAAATAGCGCATCGCTTCCGGAATACCGGGTACATGCCGTTCAATGACCGCGAGCGTTGCCTCCGGCGTAACGTCACGCTGCGAAAATCCCGTTCCGCCCGTTGTTAAGATCAAGGCAACATCCTGTTTGATAAGCTCCCGCATTTTGTCTGCCAATACATCTTTTTCATCCGGTAAAATGCTCTGACTATGGATTTTGTAGCCAGCCGCCATAAGGATTTCACGGATTGTCTGCCCACTGACATCTTCTCGCTCTCCTTTAGATCCTTTGTCACTGGCTGTAATAATAGCCGCTTCAAACATAAAAAGATCCTCCTATTCTTCAACGACCTGTAACGTATCGCCAACTGTTATTTCACCTTCATGCAAGATTTTTGCAAAGATGCCTTCCCGCGGCATAATACAATCGCCCATTACTTTGTATATTTCACAATGTGAATGGCATTCTTTACCGATTTGCGTAACTTCCATTTCAACTTCATTGCAGCGCAAATGTGTGCCAATGGGCAATGTTTTAAAATCGATACCTGCCACAACAAGATTTTCCCCAAAAGCACCGTGACCGACCTCGGCACCTTTAGCACGAAAATCTTCTATTTTATCAAATGATAACAGGCTCACCTGACGATGCCAGTTTCCGGCATGAGCATCCCCCACCAGACCATGATCTACTTTAAAAAAACCGGTACCAATATTTTGTTTTTGTGTACCTTTTTTTTCACTCTTACATACTGCCATTACATTGCCCATTTTGTATCGCTCCTCTATCTTAACCACCAACTTGGAACATATTGCGTTCATCTCGTATTTGTGCAACACTTTCGTCATAAAAATGATGTTCCAGCGGTTTTTTGTAAATATTTTTTTTGATGACCTGCTTTACATAAGCATCATCGGCATCACTGCGCAGCATTTCTTTCAAATCAACGCCAACATTATATTGCAGGCATAACTTCATAAATCCATTGGAGGTCAATCGCACCCGATTGCATGCCTCACAAAATTTGTGATGGATCGCATCAATAAAACCAATTTTTCCTTTAAATTTCGGCAGCGAGAAATAACTTGCCGGACCATTGCCAAGCGAGCTCTGATAAGGGACCAATTCGCCATAACGATTTTGCAAAGTTTCCATAATGAAATCACGGTGAATGGCCGTATACCCTGTTATATTGCCAATTGGCATCAATTCAATGAATCGCACGACAAGCGGATACTTTTTAGCCAGTCCGACGATTCCCGCAATTTGATTGCCATTTATTTCCATAATTGGCACACAATTGATCTTGATATTCTTATAGCCGAGTTCCATCAACCGTTCAATGCCGGCTAATACATCCGCTAATTGGTCCCGCCGAGTCAATTCTAAAAATTTATCACGCTGCAATGTATCCAAACTGATATTAATTCCATCAATACCCGTCTTAATCAGTTCTTCGGCCATCTGAGGCAGCAATACACCATTGGTGGTAATCGTCACTTGTTCAATACCGTTGATTTGTTTAATTTGTTGAATTAAATGGCAAATCCCCAAACGCACCAAGGGTTCTCCTCCTGTCAACTTGATTTTCTTTATACCGAGCTGCGCAAAAATCCGACATAAGCGAAGAATCTCTTCATAGGAAAGTAAATCCTTACAAGCCATCTGCTCGATACCATCTGCCGGCATACAATAACGACAGCGCAGATTGCAGCGGTCCGTTACGGAAATTCTCATATAATCTATTTTACGTTTATATTGATCTAACATGATTTCACCTCAAACTTACCATCCAGTGTGCTTATAAATTCGGATTTACAAATTCCCCGCTTTTACCACCGGATTTTTGGACTAAACAAATGTCTTGCAGCTGCATTGTTTTATCCAACGCCTTACACATATCATAAATCGTTAGCAGCGTCACATTAACCGCGGTCAGTGCTTCCATCTCTACACCGGTCTGTCCGTTCACTTTAACCGTTGCGCTGGCTTCTATTGCCGACTGCTCGGGCAGCATTTTAAAATCCACCAAACATTTTGTAATCAATAGCGGATGACACATTGGAATCAATTCGCTCGTGCGTTTTGCCGCCATGATTCCAGCGATGCGGGCAACACCAAGCACATCCCCTTTTTTGACACTGCCATCACAAATCGCCGTATAAACCGCTTCATTCACTACAATTTTACCTTGTGCGGTTGCAACCCTTGCTGTATTTTGTTTTTCACTGACATCGACCATAATAGCTTTGCCAGCCTGATCGAAATGTGTTAATCCACTCATACTTTTCTATACTCCTTATAATATGATAACATCAACCGACATCCCACTTTTTAAATACGGGGTGCCGCCTGGTATATCAATCATCGCATTACAGCCCACTGCCGAAAACAAGGACCCCGATGAATGGTTCTTCGCAGGCAGGCGAACTTCAGCATCTTCATAATGGGCTCTGATAAATCTCCGCCCCTGGCTTTCTTTTATAAAATCATCCTGCAAAACAGCCTTTTGTCTTTTGTACTGCATATTCGAATTACGACTGATCTTAGCCAGCACCGGTCTAACCAAAAGTTCAAAAGTCGCAAGTGCCGCGAAAGGATTTCCCGACAAAGCGATACACAATGTATCGTTATGCACATACGATAAAATCGGCGTACCCGGTTTCATCGAAACACGCCAAAATAAACGTCTAGCCTGTAGTTTTTGAATAACAGCATGCATGATATCTTTTTTACCGACCGAAACGCCGCCTGTTGTCAAAAATAAATCCACAGTTTTGCTATGTTCTTCGATCAAGGCCGCTACCGCTGCCTCATCATCATCGGCAATTCCCAATATCAAAGGCTCCAGTCCAAGCTCCCTGAGCCTTGCCGATAAGATATATAAATTACTATTATAAATTTTCCCCTCAGGTAAAGTCCCACCAACGTCAACTAGTTCATCACCCGTGCTGCATAAGGCCACTTTCATTTTTTTATAGACCTTAATCTGTGCATATCCCATGCTGGCTAATGTACCAATATGAGCCGCACAAAGAATCGTGCCTTTTTTTATAAGACAGCTATTTTTCTTAATATCTTCGCCCTTAAAACAATAATTTTCATGCTGGGACATATGGGTTGACACCGATAAAATCCCGTTTGCGACGGTTACATTCTCCTGGCGCACTACACAATCACAGCCGACTGGCATTTTACCACCTGTCATAATATTCACGGCTTGTCCAGACTCTACTTTTCCCGAAAAAGTTTGTCCGGCACAAACTTCGCCAATGATTTTAAAAGTTGCCGCTTGACCCGGTAATACCTTATCCGTATCGGCTGCCTGAAAAGTATAACCATCAAGCGGTGACCGATCAAAGGGTGGATTGTCCATAGGAGCAAGAATATCTTCGGCACAAACACGCTGCAAAGCATCAAGTAGAGACACCATTTCTACGGTTTGTACAGCCGCTGCTTCTTGCAGCAAAAGATCAATCGCCTGCTCTACTTCTACACCAACCATCAACTACACCCCTTTGCAAAAACTACAAGCCGGATAGGTACAAACATCACATTCTAAACACAAACCGCCATGGCCAAGACCTGTCAGTTCTGATTTTTTAATTTTTTCACCGGCCACAATTCGCGGAAAGACCAGATCAAAAATCGTTATTTTCGCATACATAACGCAGCCCGGCAAGCCCATTATCGGCACATTACCATTATAATAGGCTAACAAAAACATCGCCCCAGGCAAAACCGGCACACCATAGGTTACAATCTGAGCGCCCGTATCACGAATGGCTGCTGGTGTCATATCATCCGGATAAACACTCATTCCGCCCGTGCAAATAATCATTTCCATACCGTCGGCAATCAATTCTCTAATCGCCTGTGTAATGTTGACAGATTCATCATTAACAATCCGATGTCCATCCATTTTCAAACCATATTGAACCAGTTTTTGCTCAATAACAGGCGTAAATGTATCTTTGATTCGATGATGAAAAACCTCGTTACCTGTCGTTACAACACCGACTTTCCATTTTTTATAGGGAAGCAGCTGCAAAATCGGTTTATCACCAGCGATTGTTTGTGCCTGCTGCATTTTATCTCGATCGATAACCAACGGTATGACTCGAGTTCCCACTAATTTATCCCCTTGTTTCACGGGAGTATTATTATGCCTGGAAGCAATGATAATTTCATCGAGATCGTTGATTTTATTCAAACGTTCCACATCAATCTTCAATATACCATCACAAGCTGCCATGAGCTCAATCTTACCTTCTTTAACTTTAGAGGGTCTCATATTGTCATTTTGACAAATCTGCCGTAAAATTTCAGCTGCTTCATTTTCATGGAGCATCATTTCGGTTTTCTCCCATATATAAAGATGGTCTTTGCCTAAAGAAAGCAACACTGGGATATCTGCCTCCTGAACCACATGACCTTTTTTAAAGCGTACATCTTTCGTTACATCTTTGATAATCTGCGTAATATCATGGCAAAGTACCTGCCCACAAGCATCAATTGTATTAATGACTTTCATTCTATTCGTCCTCTCATAAACCAGAAATAAACAAAAAGGCTGCTATTCTACACAATTGAGCATAGAAAAACAGCCTTCACGCAGACTCCTGCTACGTAAAACGATCTTTTTTTCTCCTTCTCAACTATGGAAGGCAATGAAATTTCTCTCATTACCCCGCGAATAATCCAAAGAATTATTCAGGCTCAATATCATAGGTCCTGCCCTTAGATATTTTCGCACGGAGCATATTCACTTTTTACCATATCGATCTTATCTTAATAGTTTCTATTATAAAGTATAATCACAGCTAATGTCTAGCCCTCTGACCAATAAATATATGCACGATAAATGAATCTTTTTTTAGAAAACTATTGCTAAATATTTTATTTTCGACTATCGTAATCCTATACATAAAAAAGGAGTTTTTATAGATGATTCGTGACATGACAATCGGGAATCCGATTAAATTAATTTTAGCATTTTCCATACCTTTACTTATTGGAAATGTTTTTCAACAATTATATAATATAGCTGACATTATCATCGTTGGTCGGACAATCGGTGTGAATGCTTTAGCTTCGGTCGGTGCAGCATCACCAATTTTCTTTTTTCTTTTAACATTAAGTAATGGTCTGACTGGCGGACTCACCGTTATTACAGCCCAAAAATTCGGGGCAAAAGATGAATCTGGCGTCCGCCGTTCGGTAACGGTATCTATACTCATCAGTTTACTGGCAACGATTGTTGTAACTATTTTCAGTATTCTTTGTTTGAAACCCTTACTCGCTGTAATGAACGTACCTGCTGTTCTGATTCAGGGCGCTTATGATTATATCAGCATCATAATTTACGGCTTGATTTCCATGATGGCGTATAATCTCTTATCAAGCATTATCCGTGCCTTAGGCGATAGTAAAACGCCGCTTTATTTTTTAATTTTTTCAACGTTAATCAATATTGTTCTGGCGATACTTTTTATCTGCGTATTTGGTATGGGCATTGCCGGATCGGCTATTGCCGTAATCATCGCCCAAGCTATTTCGTCGCTATGCTGCATCATTTATATTATGAAGAAATTTCCGATTTTGCAGTTAAAACGCGAGGACTGGAAAGTTGACTACGCTTTTGCTCTACAGCATCTAAGGCTCGCACTGCCCATGGCTTTACAGTTTTCCATTATTGCCATTGGTATTTTCATTATACAAAGTGTCTGCAACAGCTTCGGTCCCAATACCATAGCCGCTTTCACCTCCGCCATTCGAATTGAACAAATTGCTACGCAGCCGATGTTATCATTTGGGATTGCCATGGCAACGTATACAGCCCAAAATTACGGTGCCCGCAAATTGGATCGTATTCGCCAAGGAGTTTTAAGCTGTTCTGGTATTTCAATTGCAATTAGTCTTTTTATGGGGTTTATAATCTATAATTTTGGTGAAACACTCATTGCAATTTTTATCAGTAATGCCGGACCCGAAGTCTTATCTATTGCGAAAACCTACCTAATGATTAGTTCAACCTGCTACTTTTTCCTCGGTCAATTATTTATCTTCCGCAATACATTGCAAGGTATGGGCGATGCAAGAATTCCTTTTATTGCTTGTATCATCGAATTGGTCCTTCGCTGTTTTTCTGCGCTGTACATTACCAATATGTTCGGTTTTTTGGGAATTTGTTATTCCAATCCAATTTCCTGGGCTGGCGCCATGTTACTCGTCACAATCAGTTATTTCCGTAAAATGAAGCAAATGAAACAAAGTCCCTACTGGCAGCCAAGCCTGCAACCACATCATGAAATATAATCCTTTCGTTTTCGACAAATCATAAGCATAAACGAAGAGAATTAACAGCTGTTTATTCTCTTCGTTTATGATACAATGTAATAAAGACAACATGTAATTTATGGGAGGATATAATGTTTGGTATTGGCATTCCAGAATTATTAATTATTGCGTTTATCGCCTTAATTATTTTCGGTCCAGGTAAATTACCAGAGCTTGGTAAAGCCTTAGGCAACGGCGTCAACGAATTAAAAAAAGCATTTTCAAAAACAACGGACCCCAAAAATGACAATAAAAAAGAATAAGCACAAAGGAGCTCTGCAAAATGCAAAGCTCCTTTTTTATGTATTTTTTTAAGTAAACTAATAAACAAATTCGACCATCCACAGACAATATCGTTTACTTCGTCATCTTAAAAATTCAATCATTTAATTTTTAACAAACTCAACTTTTTCTAAAAGTTCTGCTGGATGTTCTAAAAGAACTTTTGCACCATTTTCTTCAAGTTCTTTTTGATCACGAAATCCCCATAAAACTCCTACTGGCAGCATATTGGCATTTAAAGCTGTCTCCATATCAATCATGGAATCACCTATGTAGACAATTTCCTCAGGACGAATCTTCATGTCCTGTGCTATTTCGAGTACTGCCGTCGGATCGGGTTTACGAGGAATTCCTTCCCGTTCACCAATTAAATAATCAAATGTCTGCTTTTCAAATAAAACTTCAACAATTGTGTGTGCCGCTTTATTATGTTTATTTGTACAAATAGCCAAAGGTATTGCATCAGCCTTTAATTCTTTAAGCAATTCTAAAATTCCATCATATGATCTTGTTTTTTCCAAGAAACGGCTTTCATATATTTTTTTATATTTTGCCAAAGCTTCATCAATAAATTTTTCTGAAGTCTCTTTTGGTAAACAGCGTTTCATAAGCATTCGGGAACCATTGCCTACCATCAATCGATAGTCTTTCACTTCATGTGTCGGGTAACCATATTCAGTAAGCATTATATTGGCGCTGTCGGCCAGGTCTGCCAGAGAGTCTATTAAAGTCCCATCCAAATCAAAAATAACCGCCTTGTACTGCATAAAACGTACCTCATCTTTCTTTATACTCGAAAACATTATTATCCATTTCGTCAAATTTATTATGTTTTCCTGCTTTTACTTTATTTATTTTTATGCAGCTGCTCCAATTCTAATAAATATTTTTTCATGGCTGCCCCACCCGTATAGCCATTCAAGCTTCCATTCGCCGCAATTAAACGATGCGACGGAATATAAAATAATATGGGGTTTTTATTGTTGGCCATTGCCACGGCTTGACTGGCATGCGGATTGCAGATTGCTGTGGCAATTTGGCCATAAGAGCGAGTTTCACCATACGGTATCGTCTTTAAAATCTGCCAGACTTCATTTTGAAAAACAGTTCCCTGTGGTCTAAGCGGCAATGTAAATAGCTGGCGCAAACCGTTTAGATATTCTTTTAGCTGCATAAAAGCTTCCCGAATAAGCAGTGTTTCGACAATCTCATCTTCATTTTCAATCGTTGCGGTTACAAATTTCATATCAGTAATCGCGGCATATTCTTCGGCAATATAAAAAGTTCCCAGTGCTGTTTGATAAAAAAAACCTTTTTTCATAGTTAGTCACTCCTATAATGTTAAAAATAACGTAAACTAACCCAAATCCATTTGGTTTATTCTTCTTCCGAGAAACTTGCCCTAAAATACGTTTTTATTGTTTTATATAAGGTAAAACAAACCAGCAACGATCATGCCAACAATCAATCCGCCGCTAAGTTCAAACCAGGTATGCCCCATACGTTCTTGCAAGTTTGCTGTTTTATCCAGCTTGTTGACCGTAACAGCCTGCCGCCCCACATGGCGTCTAAGCCCCTGTGCATCAATCATACAAACCATCAAACTAGCAAGACCAAAAGAAAAAAGGGGAGTGAAAAACCCTTGATAAAGTCCCAGTGAAAATACGGCTGAGGCTAAAATAGAAGTATGCGTACTTGGAAAACCACCATAGCCAATGATTTCACTAAATTTCATCTCACCGCACCGCAGATAATGAATACTGAATTTCAAAAACCCGGCAGCCAGCCAGGCAATGAATGGCAGTAAAATAAATTTCAAAATATATACCTCTCTCTAAAAAAATAAGGCTGCATATGATGTGCAGCCTTATTTTTTTATGAAATTTCTTATGCGTCCAATTTCCCTTTTAAGAGGTCATTAACAACACCAGGATTTGCTTTCCCCTTACTTTGTTTCATGACCTGTCCTACTAAAAATCCGATTGATTTTGCATTGCCGCTCTTATAATCTTCAACCGGTTTTGGATTGGCTGCAATCACAGCATCCACGATTTCTTCAATCGCTTTTGTATCCGTAATCTGGACAAGTCCTTTTTCTTTAACGATTTTTTCAGGATCATCGCCTGTTTTCCACATTTGTTCAAAAACAGTTTTAGCAATTTTCGAGGAAATTGTTCCCTTACTAATCAAAGTCACCATTGCCGCAAGATTTTCCGCGGTTACTAAACTTTCCGAGATATCTTTGTTTTCCAAGTTGAGATGTTTCGAAAGATCTCCCATGATCCAATTGGCAACGAGTTTTGCATCAGCACCATTTCGCAGTGCCGCATCAAAATAATCGGCCATTTGACGAGAAGTCGTAAGTACAAGTGCATCATACGAAGAAAGATCAAATTTTTCCATGAAACGTTCTTTGCGGGCATCGGGAAGTTCTGGTAAACCGCGTCGATATTCTTCAATTTCTTCATCCGTTGTAATAATTGGCAAAAGATCCGGCTCTGGTAAATACCGATAATCCTGCGCTGCTTCTTTTGTACGCATGGAAAGTGTAATCCCCTTGGCATCATCCCAAGTTCTGGTTTCTTGGACAATGTGACCACCATCATCGAGAATTTCTTCCTGACGTTCAATTTCATATGCTAACGCATTTTCAATCATCTTGAAGGAGTTCAGGTTCTTCATTTCTGCTTTTGTACCAAGTTCCGTTGCACCAACTTTACGCAGTGATACATTGACATCGGCACGAAGATTTCCTTCCTCCATTTTACAATTGGAAACATCAAGATATTCCAAAACAGATTTCACTTTTTCCATATAAGCTCTTGCTTCTGCTGGACTTGATATATCTGGTTCTGAAACAATTTCAATCAATGGTACACCTGTACGATTGTAATCCACATTTGAGGAAGCAGAATCTTTAATGGTAGTACCGGAATGAACCAGTTTTCCAGCGTCTTCTTCCATATGAATACGCGTAATGCGAATCCGTTTCACTTTGCCATCCACTTCAATATCGACATAACCAAATTCAGCAATCGGTAAATCAAACTGTGAAGTCTGAAAGTTTTTTGGCAAATCTGGATAATAGTAATTTTTCCGATCGAATTTACTAAAATTATTAATTTTGCAATTTAAAGCAATACCCGCCTTAATCGCAAATTCAACAACCCTTTTATTTATAACCGGCAATACCCCAGGAAGTCCGAGACATACAGGACAGACATTCGTATTTTGTTCAGCCCCAAACGTAGTGGCACAACCGCAGAATATTTTTGTATTTGTTTTTAATTCACTATGGATTTCAAGCCCAATGACTGTTTCGTAACTCATTTTTTATCCTCCCCAAGTGGTGCAATACTATTATGAAATTCATTGCTTTGTTCATATGTATAAGCAGCACGGATAATGGTTGCTTCATCAAGCGGTTTACCGATGAGCTGAAGGCCAACCGGCATTTTTGTATTTGTAAAACCACAAGGAATCGAGATGCCAGGAAGTCCTGCCAGATTGAGCGGAATCGTACAAATATCCTGCAAATACATCTTGAGTGGATCACTATTCATTTCACCAATTTTATAAGCTGGTGTTGGTGCAGTTGGTGCTACGATAAGATCAACTTTTTCAAAAGCTTCATCAAAATCTTGTTTTACTAAGGTACGGACCTTTAACGCTTTTACATAATAGGCATCATAATAACCAGCACTCAAGGCATAACTGCCAATCATAATACGGCGTTTGACTTCTTCACCAAATTTTGCACTGCGAGTTTTATTCATCATATCAACAATATCGATACCATCAACACGTTCACCATAGCTTACGCCGTCATAACGGGCTAAATTGGAGCTGGCTTCGGCCGGTGCTAATAAATAATACGTTGAAATTGCATAATCTGTATGCGGCATCGATACTTCAACTACTTCAGCCCCAAGAGATTCAAGCTTTTTAATAGCCGTGCGAATAGCACGTTCAACATCTGCGTCCATCCCTTTTACAAAGTATTCTTTTGGCAGACCAATTTTGAGTCCTTTGATATCCTTAACTAAGGATTTTGTAAAATCTGGCACCTCTGCATTGATGGAAGTAGAATCTTTTGCATCATAACCACAAAGGATATTAAGTAAATGTGCGCAGTCTGTTACGTCACGTGTCAAAGGACCAATTTGATCCAACGAAGATGCAAAAGCAACCAGTCCATAACGTGATACACGACCATAGGTTGGTTTTATGCCAACTACACCACAAAAAGAAGCCGGTTGACGTATGGAACCACCCGTATCCGAACCAATTGACCAGATAGCCGTTCCAGCTGCTACAGCCGCTGCTGAACCACCGCTCGAACCACCCGGAACGCAATCAAGATTCCAAGGATTATGGGTTGGAAAATACGCTGAATTTTCGGTTGAACCACCCATGGCAAATTCATCCATATTCGTTTTTCCTAAAATAACCGGATTTTGTTTCTGCAGTTTTTCCACTACCGTTGCATTATAAGGCGGTACAAAATGTTCCAGCATTTTCGAAGCACAGGTTGTTTTCACACCCATTGTGCAAATATTATCTTTAATGGCGCCAGGAATTCCTTCCAGAAAACCAATCGTTTCGCCTTTAGCAATTTTCGCATCCACAAGCTGGGCCTGTTCAAGAGCCGTTTTACGGGTCTGGGTTAAATAAGCTTTAACCTGATCTTCCACTTCATCTATACGTAAAAAGACATCATTGAGAAGTTCCACTGCTGTAATTTCTTTATTCACAAGCATATCATGTAAAACATGTGCTGGTTTATCAAATAATCTCACGTTTTTTCCTCCTGCTCTTTGCTTAATCTTCCAGAATTTTTGGTACTTTAAAATAGCCATCTTCACGCTGCGGTGCATTGGAAAGGGCTAATTCACGATCCAATGAAGGTTTAACCACATCTTCACGGAAAACATTCTGCAAAGGAAGTACATGATCCGTCGGTTTTACGCCATCGGTATTCAAGCTAGTCATCACATCCGCATACTCAAGAAATGCGTTTAAATGTTTCGTGTATTTTTCCATATCTGTTTCTTTAAGTTCAAGACGCGATAATATCGCTACACTCTCAACATCTTTAGCTGTAACTTTCATTATTTCACCATCCATTTATAAAATTAACGAAAAGTTAAAAACTGAAAGTCAAGCCGCGAGATTATTTCCAAAAGAACCACTTCGTCCTTTTGCGCTGCTTTACTTTCAATTTTAGCTGCTTTCCATTTTAATCATTTATATTATATATCATGCATTAAAGAAATTGCATCGAGTCTATCAGTCTGCCAGGAATGGGATATAAGGCATCGTTTGCTTCCTACGTAACGCCACGGCGCCCTATACCCCATTCCTGACGATGCCCTATAAAATATTTAATGCATATCTATAAACCAAACTAAATATCATTATAGCACGACAAAGCGAAATGTTCTATTAATTTGAGAATCATTCCACCATCTTTAGCAGGTCTTCTTCTTGTAAAATTGTTATACCTAAGTCCTGTGCTTTTATTAGCTTACTGCCTGCAGATTCCCCTGCTAATACAAAGTCTGTTTTTTTCGAAACACTCCCGGAAACTCTGCCGCCATGAAGATAAATAAGTTTGGCAGCTTCATCGCGGCTTAAGGTCGGCAGCGTTCCCGTAATAACAAAAGTCTGTCCAGCAAGCCGGTCATCGCCGCCATCGACAGCATGTGCTTGCATATTAACACCGGCTGCCGCCAGAGCCTCAAGAACCAATTGATTTTCTGCATTCGAAAAATAATCAAAAATAGCTTGTGCACTGACTTCACCAATATCGCGTACCTCTTTAATGGCTTCTATATCCGCCTTCGCTAATAGTTGAATATCCTTGAAGTGCCTCATCAATTCACGACCTGCCGCCTTCCCAACATTAGCAATGCCCAGTCCTGTCATGAGTCGCTGCGGTTCATTGGTCTTAGACTGCTCAATGATTTCCAACAATTTGTTCGTATTTTTTTCTTTACCGATAATCCCTTTTTCAATCAGCTCATCTTTATAGTCTTTGAGTCGATAAATATCCGCAACCGTTTTGATATAGCCTTGTGCAATAAGCTCTTTAACATAAGCGATACCAAACCCTTTGATATCCATCGCATCCCGGCTGACGAAATTGACAATATGCCGCTCAAGTTGTGCCGGACAATTGACCCCGGTGCATTTCATATCTGCACTATTTTCTTCCCTTACAGCCGGAGAACCACAAATCGGGCAAATCGGTTGAATGACAAACGGTTTTGTTCCTAGCGGACGTTTCTCTTTGATTACCGTACGGATTTTCGGAATGATTTCACCCGATTTATAAACCCGGACCGTATCGCCGATACGAATATCTAATTCATTAATAAAATCCTGATTATGCAGCGTCGCCCGTTCTACACTGGTACCGCATAACCTCACTGGTTCAAAGATTGCGGTTGGCGTAATTCGTCCCGTTCTGCCAACGGACAATTCAATATCCAATAATTTTGTGTCTTTTTCTTCTGGTGGATATTTATAAGCAATTGCCCATTTTGGCACTTTCGATGTCGTGCCTAGTTGATCCCGTTGTGCTAAATCATTGAGTTTAACTACAGCACCATCAATATCATATGGCAAATCACCACGTTTTTCGCCAATTTGTTCAATCGCAGCCCAGACTTCATCAACTGTTTTGCATATTCTATAATCGGCAATAACCTTAATCCCCTGTTTTTTGAGAAAATCATAAGCCTGTGTATGTGTCTTAAAGACAATGCCTTTGGCCGCCTGTACATTAAATATAAACAACGAAAGATTTCGTTCCTTCGTGATTTTACTATCAAGTTGCCGCAGTGTGCCGGCGGCACAATTGCGGGGATTCGCAAACAGTTTTTTACCGAGCAGTTCCTGCGCCTCATTGACTTCAGCAAAGGCCTGCTTTGACATATAGACTTCTCCACGGATTTCCAAATACGGCACGGCTTCTTTAAGCTTTTTTTTCACATCTTTAATAACTTTCGCATTTTCCGTGACATCTTCGCCCTGGACAATGCCATCACCACGGGTAACAGCAACGTTCAGCTGACCTGCTTCATAACGAAGTGCCAGCGAAAGGCCATCAATCTTCTGCTCTACCACAAACTCTGGATTCGTAAATTCCGCTTGGATCGCTTCAACAAATTGAACCACATCTTCCTTGGCAAAAACATCTTGTAAACTAAGCATTGGTACATCATGCTTGACTAAAACACCCGCAGTCCGTTTTGCCGCCCCACCAACCGTTTGCGAGGGCGAATCCTTGGTCAAAAGTTCTGGGGATTCCTGCTCCAGCTGCCTGAGTGAAGACATTAACTGGTCATATTCAAAATCCGTGATTTGTGGATCATCATTATCATAATAACGCTTATTATGGTAAAAAATTTTTTCTTTTAATGTTTGTATTTGCTCTTTACGATTCATCAGCAATCCCCCTTAAACAAAACCATGCGGTTCCAACTGATTCTATTCTTTGGAAATCGGCGCATATTTTTGCATAAGTCCTTTAATTCCTTGTCCCGGAAACGCAATCTTAAGTTCCACTTCTTCTCCACTGCCGCGCACCGATACAACCGTACCGGTCCCCCATTTACCATGTTTTGCTTTATCGCCTACATGCCAATTAACATTGGTATCGGGGCGGATGGCCGTGCCTGTTTGCTGCATAACTGGTGTCGTAATCGTACCATGACCCGATGCTTGCTGCATTTGAACGGATGGCCGAAAGGCACTGCCATAGCCACGCTGCTGAACGACACTGGAGTTTGCAAAACCGTAGGCATTTTGACGAACGACAAGTCGTTCCATATATTCTTCTGGAATTTCACTTAAGAAACGTGACTGTGGATATGATACGGTATGACCATAAATCATCCGACCGCGCGCATTTGTTAAATACAGTTTACGCTCAGCTCGAGTAATCCCTACATAACAAGCCCGGCGTTCTTCTTCTAATTCCGATTCATTCATCAGTGTTCGCGAATGTGGGAACAGTCCCTCTTCCATCCCAGCAATAAACACAATCGGGAATTCTAGACCTTTCGCTGAATGAAGTGTCATAAACGTAACACGATCCTCTTCTAAATTCGCATTATCAATATCAGACACCAAGGCAACCTGACTCAGGAAATTCTCTAAATTAGGAATTTCATCGCCTTTTTCAAAGTCTTTGGCCACACTCAAAAGCTCCTTCAAGTTTTCCAGCCGCGTTTCATTTTCTGGTTTCTTTTCTGATTCCAATTCTGCAATATAGCCCGATTCATTCATAACACGATCAATAAGATCATGTACCGAAAGATTATCTTGATAGGCCATCATTTTAAAAACAAACTCAGCAAAAAGTTCAAGTGGTTTTTTTACGCGCGCTGTAAGCCCCGGAACCTGTGCTGGATTTGATACAACATCGAATAAAGTCATATCATTCATAGCTGCAAATTCATTCATTTTGGCAATTGTAGCATCACCTAAACCACGTTTTGGCACATTGATGATCCTCATCAAGCTTACCGTATCCGCTGGATTAAAGATCACTCGTAAGTAGGCATGGATATCTTTGATTTCCTTGCGATCATAAAACTTCAAACCGCCAACCATCGTATAAGGAATGCCCGCCCGCATGAACCCTTCCTCGAGTACGCGCGATTGCGCATTGGTACGATATAAAATTGCAATATCACCAAAGGATGAATTGAAAATTGTTTTTTGTTTCATAACGGTTGTTGCGATAAACTGGGCTTCATCACGTTCATCATTCGCTAAATAAGACGTGATCTTTTCGCCGCCAGCATTTTCCGTCCAAAGTTCTTTTGGTTTACGATCAATGTTGTTTTCAATAACGGCATTCGCCGCAGCCAAAATCGTTTTGGTTGAACGATAATTTTGCTCCAATTTGATTGTCTGCACTTCTGGATAATCTTTTTCAAAATCCATAATGTTGCGAATATCCGCACCACGCCAGCCATAAATCGACTGATCCGCATCACCGACCACACACAGATTATGATGCTGTGCAGCTAATAATTTCGTCAGCTGATACTGGGCACCATTTGTATCTTGATACTCATCCACCATAATATATTTAAAACGAGCCTGATACTTGGCACAAATATCTTGATGTTCTTCAAGAAGCACAACCGTGATCATCAATAAGTCATCGAAATCAAGCGCATTGTTCGTTCGTAATTTTTTCTGATACAGTTTATAGACATCTGACACTTTTTCCTTAAAGAAATTATCTGCCGATTGTTCAAACGCCCGTGGTCCTTGCAATGTATTTTTGGCATTTGAAATTGCTGCCTGAATGCTATTTGGTGTATATTGTTTTTCATCAAGATTTAATTCACGTAAACAAGTCTTGATAACTGTTTGTGAATCGCTTGAATCGTAAATAACAAAATTATGCTTATATCCTTCTAATGCTTCAATTTCACGACGCAAAAAGCGCGCACAAAAAGCATGGAATGTACTAAGCCATACATCTTTCGCTTTGGGTCCAATCATCCGATCCACGCGTTCCCGCATTTCCGTTGCGGCTTTATTCGTGAATGTAATCGCCAAAATATTATATGGTGCCACTCCCTGCGCCAGTAAATTGGCTATTTTACAGGTTAATACTTTCGTTTTTCCCGAACCAGCACCTGCCATAATCAGTAATGGTCCCGTTGTATGTTCTACCGCCGCAACCTGCGCCGGATTTAAGCCTTCAAAAATATCCAATTTTTTCCTCCACTAAATTAAAAACTATATTGCTTTTAAAATTCTTTTATAAGGAAGACTTAACCTCTACTGACAAAAGCCAGCAGAGGTTAAGTCTTCTCAAATTTACATGTTTATAATTCACATAACTTATGCTTTATATCGTTTTACAGCTTCTGATAAAGGTGGAATGATTTGTTTTTTGCGCGACATAACGCCTGGAAGATAAAGCACGCTGTCACTGGCATTTTTCTTAAAGGCTTCACCGATCAAAGTCTTAGGATCGCCAGCAAACAGAAGATATGTGCCTTCTTTAATAATGTCGGTAATCATGACAAGGCTCATATCATACCCTTCTTTTTTGCAAATCAGATCCATACTGCTCAATAAATCCGTTTTCATTGCCATCACCGCGTCTGTATCCATAACTGACAACTGGCTGACAATCATGCGGAATTGCCCAATCTGAAATTCTTTCAAATCGTTTTTCGCTATTTCCATGGGTGTCATATCCCCAATACCAGAACCAGCTTTCAGCATTGCCATACCATATTCCTGAATATCGATACCGGCAATAGCTGCTAATTTTTCCGCAGTTTGTCTATCATAAGGTGTACACGTTGGTGATTTAAATAAGACCGTATCGGATAGAATCGCCGAGACAAGAACTCCCGCAATTTCTTTTGGCATCTCAATATTGCGATGCCAATGCATATTGGCTATAATTGTTGAAGTCGAACCCACAGGTTCCTGACGAGTAAAAATCGGTTCACTCGTTTGAATATTACCCAAACGATGGTGATCGATAATTTCAATAACTTGTGCTTCCTCAATACCTTCAATGGCTTGGCCACGTTCATTATGATCGACTAAAATAACCCGTTCCCGTTCAGGAAGCATCAGTTGATCACGGCTTACAACACCTAACAAACAGTCATTTTCGACGACTGGATAATTTCGATAGTTGGTTGATTCCATTAAGCCTTTGATATCGCTAAGCATATCCATCGGTTTAAAAGTCGTCACGTCTTTTTGCATGATTTTACTAACTGGCACACACTGATTGATCAGTCTGGCACAAGTATATGTATCATAGGGTGAACTAATGATAAACATATGTCTTTTTTCGGCTTCTTCAATCGCATCAGCGGCAACACGACCGTTCCCTGTTACAATAAGACCAGCAATGCCCTGTTTGACACACTCAAGGATTGTATCATCACTACGATCACCAATGAGAACAATATCGTGTGCCTTTATGATTTTTTGAATTGTTTTCAGGCTGCCTGCTGCAATCCGCACATTTCCCTTAACCATTTGTCCAGCATCACCGCTAATAATTACATCGCCATCAACAACATCAATAATCGAGCGAAATGTAATCCCGGATTCGGCCAAATTCTGCATATTGAGTTCCGTAAAATATCGTTTGGCTAAGTCACTTACCGTTACAATCCCCACAATTTTTTGTGTTTCATCAACAACCGGTACGGACTTTAAAGAATACTCCCGCATAAGTGCACCTAATTTTCTCAAACTGTCCGTTGCTTTTACAACCGTCCGACAATTAAGCGCAATATCCTTTACTCGTGGATATAAATCTGTAAGCAGCATTGGACTTGGAACATTAAAATGCTCTAAAACAAATTTCGTTTCAGCATTTATTTTTCCAGCTCGTGCCGAGACCACATTTTCTCCCAATGCTTTTTTTAAATGTGCATAACCAATTGCTGCGCAAACGGAGTCCGTGTCTGGATTACGATGCCCGATTATATAAATAGGCTTTGTTGCTTTCATCGAATACCTCCAAGTATTTATATTTCTACATTCACAAAATAGGAATGTTTTAGTATCTATTTAATATTATACGACAAATCCCCCTACTTAGAAAAGAGGTTAGTGTATATTTTTCTTAATTTGCGTTATAATACATCCATAATCTTTAATTAATTCGAGGTGCAGTATGAAACTAAATTTACCCCAAGCCCATTTCAGCCGTTTGATGCGTGCTATTGTTGAGTTTAATCTCATCAAAGAAAATGATCATATTTTAATTGGTCTATCCGGCGGCAAAGACAGTATTTTTTTAACGTACGCCTTAGCTTGCATGCAAAAACGCTTGAAAAAAAAATTCACCCTTGGTGCACTCACCATTAATCCGATGTTTACGGAAACTTTCGATACAACCCGTATTGCCGCTTTTTGCCAGGAACTTTCGATTCCATATTACACCCATGCGGTCGACATTGCTCAAACCATAAAAGATCAAGCTGGCAAAGATCCGTGCTTTACATGTGCGTTTTTTCGCCGTGGTGCGATAAATCGCTTTGCCAAAGAGAATAATTATAATAAAATTGCCTATGCCCATCATAACGATGATGCTGTGGAAACATTTCTCATGAGTCTATTTTATTCGGGGCAATTAAAAACCTTTTCGCCAAATACATATCTTAGCCGCACGGATCTGACCGTGATTCGACCGCTTATCTATTTTCGTGAACAAGAAATTCGCGATACCATTTCCATTCACGGTTTCAAGCCCGTACCTTCACCTTGCCCACTAGATGGACATACGACCAGGCAAGATGTCAAAGAGCTTATCGTAAAGCTCAGCCATGACAACCCTAGGCTGTATGAACATCTTGCTGCGGGTATGCGCCAAAGTTCATTGGGAGAACTTTGGCCGGAAAGCAAAAATCGTAATCAAATGAAAGAGATCTATGCTGCCTATATGTATGGAGACATTTAAGCTTCCCGCACAAAATGCCAGAAGGATAAACCTTCTGGCATTTTGTATAAACTCTATTCTTCTTGAACTTTTCCTGTTTTGATTTCTGCATCATAGTCCTTGCCGCCAAAAATTCGTTTACGAGTGGTATCAAATTGTTCATCAATGATACTTTTCGTTGGATCGAATTCTGGTGTCTTGATGTCGGCAATTTCAAGCACGGTATGGATCATATCGTCCGTCATATAAGGTCTATTGACAGCCGCCTGAATTTGTGCCCACTTATCAGGATAATTCGTCTTAAATTTGTCCGAAGCCCACATAATAACAGGAATTTCGATCATCTGACGCGTTGGATTTTCTTCAATATGTCCGGTAAATCCACCTGTTTCATCGTAAATTGCTTCACTATGATCCGGCACATAAATCACAATTGTTTCGTCATCGCGAAATTTGTCAATAATTCCGCTTACAATATAATCATTGTAGTAGAGAGCATTATCATATTGGGCGATAACTTCTTTCTTCTCATTTGGTATATTGAGTTTGATATCGTCTTTCGTAAATTTAGAAAAACTATACGGAAAGCGATTATAGTAGAGACCATGTCCACCCATAAGATGAATTACATAGAAATTTTTATCGGCTTTTTCCTGTACAGCCCGATCTACTAGTGGAAACAGTTCACCATCAACAATCCCATAATCTTCCCGTGAATCACGAATTCTTGTAAATTCATGTTTCGTACTGTGTTCCGCATAGATCTGAGCTACATTACCCCAAACCCCGGAACTTTCCTGATTAGACAGCCAAAACGTCTTATACCCGGCTGCATTCATAACATCAATTAAATTATTATATTCATACCAGTCTTTATCCGATTCATAATCACAAAATGTAAACAATTTGCTTAAAACAGCTATGGTTGTCGAATGGGGACTCACACAATCCGTAAAGACACTAAGTTCATTTTTGGCTTTCAATGCATCCAAATTCGGTGTATTAGGGACATTATAGCCATAAAGATGCATGTGATTCCGATTAGTGGACTCGCCTAGAATAAACACAATATTTCTAATTTTACTTTTATTTTCCGTTATTGCGATATCCGTATTGAGTTTAGACGTCAATGTATGATAAGCCTCCATATTTTTATAAGCAACTTCCGCTGAAGCATAGGCTCTTTGCATTGGCAGCAGCGGTTCACTATAGAAAAAATCTGTATAAACAACAAACATTCGCACTGTATAAACTAAACTAACACCCAAAATACCAAAAATAATTTTTCGCTGCACACGTCGACTAAAGTGCAAACGTGAAATAAGCTTATATTTTTTGATCGCAGTAAACAGCCCAATTAAGAAAACCCCTCCAATGATTTCTGCTGCACCAAAATACATATTACAAAATTCGAGTGCCTCACGCGAATTGGTTTCGAGCAAAGAGTTAACAATCCCCGCCCCAATTAAAGCTTTATAATTATACATAGCCACAAATTCAATCATAAACGGAATGCCGCTGCCAACAACTAAAACGATCTTCATAATGTTTTTCAGTAGAGGATTACGGAAGATTTGCAGTAATGCTGTCACGAACGTTACACCCAAAAATAAGCTAAATCCATACCCTATCATCACTTCGATCTTATCAGCATTCACCAAAGACCAAGCCAGCGTTGTATAGTTAAATAAAAAAAACAATACCATAAAAACTGCATTTTTACGAAACAGTTTTTGTATCCGAATTGCCAAACGTAAAAATCTTATTTTCCACACACTTCTATTCACGTTTTTACCCTCACTCCAGCGATAGACTAAAACCAATAGTACATCTACACGATACTTAAAATAGTAAAATTCTTATTTAAAACTATCTTAGCATTACTACTATAGACTATAAACAACCTTTTTTCAATCTTTTTAAAAAATAATTGAAAAAAGGTTGTTCCTGTTAAGCAGAACAACCTTTTTTCGACTATTTTATTTACCAACCGTTGCTGCATAAATGGCAAACTGACTTTCACCATCTACACCAAGAACGGCATTTAAGCGTTCATCGTCAAATGCCCCGATCGCACAAACGCCGCTATTGATCGTCCGCGCTGCTAGATACAGATTCTGACAAACATGGCCTGCATCAAGATGGATATATCGATAGGCACGCTGACCGTACGCATAAGCCATTCGTTCTAAAACCGCCAGCCAAATAAAAGTCACAGCACAAGTTTTTACCATTTTTTGATTTTTAAAAGCAGGCACCATGACCGCATTCAATTCTTCGCCTGACTGAACCAGCAAAAGCGCATGTTCGAGTGCCAAAAAGCGATATAACCCTGGCGACACACCGTCTACGCGATTAATATAAAGATAGGTTTCCAGTGCATGCCGGGCTCCCGCTGACGGAACATTTCGAATGCTGGTACCTTGCGGCATAGCCATTTTAACACCTTGGGTGCACCACAACAAATAAGACAATTCGGCCAACGTCAATGGTGTTTCATGATACTGGCGGACACTCGTCCGAAGCTCGATTAATTCAAGAAAATTTATTTCCTGATCTGCCAGCATATCTGGTTCCGGCAATTTTATAATACTTGAATCCTCTGCATAGGGCAGCTGCAAAGGCGGCGGTATTAATTTTTTATCGCGAGCACAATCGCCACAGTTTGCACAAGTCGATTGTTTCATATATTCTCTGCCAATTGATTGTTCCATGTACGACTCCTTAGTTTTCTTTATCCTCAAATCTATGGTATTTACCACCATTACGACGATTCAGCAGTTCACCGAACAATTCATCTGGTGAAATATTGTGAAAAGCCAACAGCACTAAACAATGATACCAAAGATCACCCATTTCATAAAGGATTTCTTCCTTATCCATGTTTTTCGATGCAATGATCGTTTCCGCTGCTTCTTCACCGATCTTTTTCAAAATTTTATCCTGTCCTTTTTCAAACAGATAATTTGTATAAGATCCTTTTACGGGGTTGATCTGACGATCCTTGATGACAGCATATAAATCATTGAGAACTTCTGCCAGTGAACGCTCAACAGCAGCTTCGCCTTCTAAAACAGCAACTTTGGCGCCCGTATCCGTAAGACTGCGCCCGCTAAAGCAAGCATACGTACCGGTATGACAAGCAACACCCGTCTGATGAACCCGCACTAAAAGCGTATCACCATCGCAGTCATATGAAATTTCTTTCACACGCTGCACATTACCAGATGTTTCACCTTTTTTCCATAAACTTTGCCGACTACGACTGAAAAAACATGTAAAGCCTGTGGCAATTGTTTTTTCCAGAGATTCTTTATTCATATAAGCAAGCATCAGAACTTGTCCATTTTCTTCTTGAACGATTGCTGGAACAAGTCCATTTTGATCAAATTTAACCTTATTCATATCCATTATAGCCTTACCTCCACGCCACGTGATTTTAAATACTCTTTCACTTGTCTTACCGTAAATTGCCCATAATGAAAAACTGATGCGGCAAGCACAGCATCTGCTTTTCCGGCTGTAAGCACTTCGTAAAAATGTTCCATTTCACCAGCGCCGCCCGAAGCAATAACTGGTACATTAACAGCTTCTGAAACAGCTCGTGTTAAAGCAATATCATACCCATCTTTTGTGCCGTCTTTATCCATACTCGTCAATAAAATTTCTCCCGCCCCCAAAGAAACGGCTTGCTTAATCCATTCAATACAATCAAGACCCGTTGGCGTACGTCCACCATTAATGTAAACTTCCCATTTATTTTCACCCGACTTGCGTGCATCAACAGCTAAAACAATACATTGACTGCCAAATTTTTCAGCCCCTTGGTGAATGAGTTCCGGGTTTTTAATAGCAGCTGTATTTAACGAAACTTTATCAGCTCCGGCTTTGAGCATTTTGCGCATATCTTGCGTCGAACGGATTCCCCCGCCAACCGTAAATGGAATAAAAACCTGCGACGCACAGCTTGAGGCAACCTGCACCATCGTATTACGTTCTTCATTCGAAGCCGTAATATCCAAGAACACAAGTTCATCCGCACCTTCTTTATCATAAATCGAAGCAAGTTCTACGGGATCTCCAGCATCGCGCAGTCCCACAAAATTCGTACCTTTAACAACACGACCATCTTTTACGTCAAGACATGGAATAATTCGCTTTGTGTACATACTATTCCTCCTTTGCAAAAGCTAAAGCATCTTCTAATACCAAGGAATTGGTATAAATAGCTTTGCCGACAATGACACCTTCTACACCATCTTTACCAGCTGCTTTTACCTGGCGGATATCCGCCATTGAGCTGACCCCGCCTGAAGCAATCACTTTAAGTCCACTGGCTTTTGCGAGTTTAGCCGTTGCTTCTACATTAACACCCGACAGCGTTCCATCACGCGAAATATCCGTGTATATAATCCGTTCAACTCCGACTTGTGCCATTTCCACGGCCAGTTTAACTGCTTCAACATTACCAGATACGCCCCAACCGTCTACTGCCACAATACCAGCTTTGGCATCAATGCCAACAACAATTTTTGAACCAAATTTCGCACAGGCTGCTTTCACAAGTTCAGGACTGCGTACAGCAATTGAACCTAAGATCACTCTCGCAATACCCATCTCCAAAAGCATTTCAATATTTTCCAAGGTGCGAATTCCCCCACCTAACTGGATTGGTATGTTCACCGTTTGCAAAATCGCTTCAATTGCCGTTGCATTCATTGTTTTTCCAGCCAATGCACCATCCAAATCAACAACATGCAAAAATTCAGCACCTTTATCAGCCCACTGTTTCGCCATAACTTCCGGTTGATCGGCAAAAATTGTTTCCTGGTTGAAATCACCTTTGGTCAGCCTAACACATTTTCCATTACGAATATCAATTGCGGGGAAAATAATCATTATTTCGTATCCTCCTGCTAAAAAATATATAGAATATTGAATGCAACTTATCTATATTATACGCTTTTAATAAAATTTTTTAAGATCAAAAGTCCAATATCACCGGATTTTTCCGGATGAAACTGCGTGGCCTGGATATTTTTTTGTGCCACAGCTGCGGTTACCTGCTGACCATACTCGGTAATCGCGGTGATAACCGAAGGGTCTTCGGGAACTGCATAATAGCTATGCACAAAATAAACATAAGGTGACTTTGGTAAAGAGTGAAAAAGGGGTGAGGCCGCGGCAAGTTCCAAAGAATTCCATCCCATATGAGGAATTTTAAGTGCCGGCGCATAAATTTTTTTAACCATACCTTTAATAATGCCCAGTCCCGCTATACCTGGTGATTCTTCACTGCCCTCAAACAAGATCTGCAAACCAACACAAATCCCTAAAAATGGTTTACCAGTAGCAACAGCATCTAGAATCGTCGGAATCAGACCTGACTCAATCAGATTTTGCATACAGTCACCAAATGCCCCAACGCCTGGTAAAACTATTTTATCAGCTTTTGCTATTTCTTCGGCATCACTTGTCACAATTACGTCGGCGCCGAGCTTGACGAACGCTTTTTCTACGCTAAATAAATTTCCGACCCCATAATCGATGATCGCTATCATAGTTCAACCCTCCATTAGCTTAAAGTGTTCCTTTTGTCGACATCACACCATGAATCCGCGGATTTTTCTGGACGGCCTGACCCAAGGCTTGACCTAAAGCTTTAAAAATCGCTTCCACTTTATGATGTGAATTGCTGCCATATACTATTTTTACATGCAGAGTAATTCCGGACTGCATACTAAAGGCCCGCAAAAATTCTTCCGTCAATTGGCTGTCATATTGTCCAATCATCGGTGCCATTTCGCCCGCATCGTAAACCAGATAAGGGCGACCGCTTATATCGAGTGAAACCTGTGCCAGCGTTTCATCCATGGGTACAAAGCTAGTCCCATACCGCACAATCCCTGCTTTATCGCCAAGAGCCGCTTTTACAGCCTGCCCTAAAGCTAATCCAATATCTTCGACAGTGTGATGACCATCTACGGCTAAATCACCATCACACTTTATCAACGTATCAAACAAACCATGTTTACTAAATAGAATCAGCATATGATCAAAAAAACCAATACCAGTATCAATATCGGCTACGCCTTCACCGTCGGCATTGAATTTGACCTGAATATCTGTTTCTGATGTTTGTCGAACAATTTTTGCCTCACGCATCGAAAATCAAACCCTTTCCATAAAGTCTTTTAGCGCTTTGAACCATGCATCATTTTCTTCCCGGCGGCCAATTGTGATACGCAGACAATTGGTGAGCCTTGGTGCATTGCCAAAACTACGCACACCAATCCGAATATTTTCCAAATACGCATTGAGTTCAACCGCTTTATCATATTTTATTAAAATAAAGTTGGTTTCGGATGGATAAACGGTTAGCGCTGGCAATGTTTTGAGCTGCTTGATCATTCGTTTTCGTTCGGCGATAAATATTTGGATACGCGGAACAAATTCATGCCGCATTTGATATACAATATCAGCCGTAACAAGTGATAATACATTAACATGATATGGCATACATGCTTTATCAATCATTGCCGTAATTTCTTTTGCTGCCAGCATGTAACCAACTCTTGCCGCTGCAAGACCGTACGCCTTTGAAAAAGTTCTGGCAACAAGCAGCTGCGGATATTTAGAAAGCACCCCCGCTGCCGATTCACCATAAAATTCCACATAAGCTTCATCAATGACAAACGGACAAGTGATGTTTTGCGCGATATATTCAATCGTCCCTAACGGAACCACATTTCCAGTTGGATTATTTGGCGTACAAATCACTGCCAATGCCGCCTTGGAACTTTTAACCGCCGTAATAAATTTTTCGGCATCCAGTGAATAATCTTCTTCAAGTTCCACCGGGACCCCAATCGACTCACTATATTTTGCATAAATACCATACATCGAAAAAGATGGCTGCGGATAAACAATTTTGCGATTTTTCCCACCAAAGGCGAAAAACAATTTTTCCAGTATTTCGCTCGAACCATTACCAATGAGAATATTTTCGGTCTGCAAAGCAAAATTTGCGGCAATTTGTTCTTTCAAGTCATCCATTTCCGTGTTTGGATAGCGATTAAATTCCAGTCGTGATAATCGCCCCATAACCCGATCTTCTACAATCGGCGGCAAATTCATATTGCATTCATTCGCATTTATTTTTATATTCCAGTCTTCTTCTGCTGTATCATACGTTGGTAGATCAGCAAGACCCTCTCTATATTTCAACAATTACTTCATCCCTCTCAATCGAATTGCGTTCGCATGGGCATCAAGCCCTTCTGCTTTGGCTAAACGAATAATATCATCCTGTACGGCCATAAGCGCTGGCTGCGTATAGGAAATAATACTCGTTCGTTTCATAAAAGTTTCTACATTCAGCACCGAATAAAATCGTGCCGTGCCCCCCGTTGGTAATACATGATTTGGTCCGGCAAAATAATCTCCCAATGGTTCTGGCGAATAAGGTCCAAGAAAAACCGCCCCCGCATGCCTTACATAAGGTAAAAGTTCAAAGGGCTGCGCCGTTAAAATCTCCATGTGTTCCGGTGCTGACACATTAGCAAGTTCCATAGCCTGCGTTAAAGTTTCAGCAATCACAATCAAACCATTTTTATCTAATGAAGCTCTGGCAATCTCCTGCCTTGGCAAATTTGCCAGCTGCAGTTCAAGTTCCTTTTGTACCTGCTTTGCCAGTTCTTCACTATCAGTAATCACGATGCTGGAAGCCAGCGTGTCATGTTCAGCCTGGCTGAGCATATCTGCTGCTGTATAGACCGGATCCGCTGTTTTATCCGCTACAATAAGTATTTCACTTGGTCCTGCCAGCATATCAATATCGCAATGTCCGTATACTGCTTTTTTGGCCAATGTAACGAATATATTTCCCGGACCGGTAATTTTATCGACACGGGGAATGGATTGTGTACCAAAAGCCATCGCGGCAATTGCTTGTGCCCCACCGATTTTAAAAATCTTCGTAACACCGGCTTCACGAGCCGCAATTAAAACATAAGGATTGATCTTGCCATCCAGGGCCGGCGGCACCATCATGATGATTTCTCCAACACCTGCTACCGCAGCTGGAACCGCATTCATAATCACAGAAGAAGGATACGAAGCCGTTCCCCCTGGTACATAAATCCCGACCCGATCAAGTGGAATCAATGCCTGTCCCAAAATCGAACCATGCTCCCGATACGTCATCCAAGATTTTGGTTTTTGTTCCATATGATAGGACCGTACATTAGCCGCCGCTTTTTTTAGTGAGTCCACAACCGCTGGATCCGCTTCTTTATCTGCCGCTGCATATTCTTCTGCTGTCACTAGAAAGTCAGATGGGGAAAAATCAACACCATCAATCAGTTTTGTATATTTCATAGCGGCTGCATCACCGTCTTCACGCACAGCCTGTACGATTTTATCAACAACCTGCGATGCGGTTAAATCCTGACCAAACAAGATTTTATTTTTTTCCTGAATCTTTGGATTTAGCACAACCTCATCAAAGGCTGGTTTCATCAACATTTGTTTTATTTGTTCTATGCCAAGTTCTTTTGCGCGGACAATTTTCATTTTGCTTCACCGCTTTCTAGTATTTGGCGTAAATCTTCTACCATTTGATTAATGCGATTGAATTTCATTTTAAAACTAACACGATTGGCAATGAGCCTCGCCGTAGCATCCGCAATATAAGCAATTTCTTCTAAATTATTTTCTTTAAGCGTTGTACCTGTTTCAACAATATCGACAATACTTTCGGACAAACCAACAATTGGACCTAACTCAATTGACCCATTGAGTTTAATGAATTCCATCTGCATTCCTTTGCTATTAAAAAAATGTTCCGCCGTTTTAGGAAATTTCGTTGCAACTCTGGTGTGCATATAATCTGTTAATTTAGCCCGCTTAGCATCTTTCGGCACTGCCATCATCAAATGACATCTGCCAAATTTTAAATCAAGCAACTCATAAACATCTTTTTCCTCTTCCATCAGGACATCTTTACCAATAATACCAATATCCGCTGCACCATATTCAACATACGTCGGCACATCTGCTGTTTTTGTTATAATAAATTTAATCTTTTTTTCTTCATTTGTAATGACAAGTTTTCTTGACTTCTCATGTAAATTTTCTGCAGTATAACCGATCTTAGCAAGCAGCTCGGCCGAAATTGAAAATAATTTCCCTTTGGGTAATGCAATTGTTAAATATTCCATATCACTTGAAGTCATAAAATAGCCTCCGATGTTTTATTTCTTTAGTTGTTTAAAGTAATAATATGTTACTATATTAGCATCAAAATTTTAATTAGTCAATATATTTTACAGGGTTTTCACCTAAGACGTAGAATAGATATAAAGTGCTAATTTTAACGTATACTAACAAGACTGGCATCTTAGAAAAGCTTTTTGGTAACAAAGGAGAGAATTTTATATGTCATTTAATGTATTAAGCCTGCAACGACTCACTGACGATCAAATTGCCACAATTCATGCTGTTGATAAAGATGTAAATATACGTATCTGCAAAGCCGCTGAAGCAGTCCAGTATATAGAAGAAACGGATATCTTGCTTGCTTGGGGACTCTTCGATCTTACTCCCTTACTAGAAAAAGCACCACGCTTAAAATGGGTCCAAGCACTCAGCTCCGGTGTCGACAATATGCTTACACCGGAATTTATGAATACGAATATTCTTTTAACCAACGCCCGCGGCATCCATGGTATCCCAATTGCTGAACATGTCCTAGGTATGATGCTTAATTTTACGCGCGGCATAACCATAGCGTATGATCAACAAAAAGCAAAACAATGGAAACATATCCGCCAAGTCGATGAAATGTATGAAAAATCCATTGCAATTATTGGACTTGGCAGCATTGGTCGTGAAATTGCCAAACGAGTCAAAAACATGGGCATGAGAGTCCTTGCGACAAAGCAGACACCAACGACAGAATTGTTTGTTGATCATCTCTATACACCTGAAGAATTACCACTTATTTTAGCTGAAGCTGATTTTGTCGTAGTTACTTTGCCACTAACACCGGAAACGACAAATTTATTTACCTTAAAAACTTTTCAGAAAATGAAAAAGACGGCCTATTTCATTAATGTAGCTCGTGGAGCAATCGTTAACGAACCGGATTTGATTGCCGCCCTCAATAGCGATACCATTAAAGGTGCGGCACTGGATGTATTCGCTGAAGAACCACTGCCAGAAAGCTCACCGCTTTGGGATATGCCAAATATTTTCATTACACCGCATATTGCTGCACAATCACCCTATTATATTGATCGTGCTTTAAAGATTTTTACCGAAAATTTAAATCGTTTTTTACATCAGGCAGATATGCTCAATATTATCGATAAACAGAAAGGCTATTAATTTAAATCATCAGCCTTTCGAAGCAATAAAAGCTCCGGCGGATCATTTTCCGTCGGAGCTTTATGATGTTCAGCAACAATTTCTGCCAGTTCAATCAGCCCCAGCGAAAGCAATTGATCACGACTGCGTTCTGCATGATATAAATAAATATAAAAAGCATGTCGAAGATTATCCAATGAACTTCCTTTGCCGTACCGCCCCCATTTTTTTGCAAAATCAGGAAATATCTTATACGCTAATACCGTCAGGATTTTATCAATCGTACTCATATCACCGAAAATTTTGCCCACATCATGCAGTAAAGCGCAGCGAATCAGCAGGTTTTGATTGACCGCAAAATCTGCCTGTTTAGCCAGTTTGATTGCGGTATAAGCAACTTGCAGGCAGTGGCACTGATCTGACAGGCTCATTGCCCAAAACAATTTTTGTTCTGGGCCTGATAACCATTTATCGATAAACGTTTGATCCGCTGGCACAATTTCAGCAGTAACAGCGGCAATAAATTGTTTGATTCTTACGTTAAACATCATCTTATACGATATAAACTAATTCTACATAGTTTTTGTCAAGTTGATAGGTTCTCGCTTCTTTTTCACTTTGCCCCAGCAGTGCCAATTCAGCAGTATTCCCCTGGTTGCGCAATTCATTAACTCGCTTGATTGCCTTTTTAACATTTCCTTCTTCATAGGCAACATAAAATTGTTTTTGGCTGTTTTTCTCCGTTAACCCCTGACGATCGATTGCCAGCATGATTCGCTCAATTCCTAGTGCAAAACCAGTTGCCGGACAAGCATTGCCAAAATCAGATAACATATGGTCATAGCGGCCGCCACCACATAGCGGGAAACCTAATCCCGGTGTATACGCTTCGAAAACCATTCCTGTATAATAAGCAAAATCACGAATTACCCCTAAATCAAAACTTACATAGGATTCAACACCATAAACTTTTAATAAATTATAAATTTCTGTAAGATTATCAAGCGCACGTTTGCTTTGTTCATTGACAACCATATTATACGCTTGTTTCAACATTTCGGTCTTACCATGTAAAACAGGTATTTTCTTTAAAATATCCTTTGAGTTTTGTGATAAATCCGTTTGATCAATGACAGTACCGAGACCTACTAAATCTCTTTTTTCCATCATATAACGAATTTCATCTTGTTTTTCCGGACTGAGCTTCACCTGTTCCATAATACCATTGATAAATTCAACCTGCCCTAGACAAATTTGAAAATCTGTTAAGCCCGCTTGGCGCAGTCCTTCAACCGCCAGTGCAATAACCTCAGCATCAGCCGTCGCATTTGGTATTCCCATAAGTTCAACGCCAGCTTGATAAAATTCACATTGCCTTCCCGTCTGTGCCTGCTCATAGCGATATACACTACTGATATAAGAAAGTTTTAATGGCAGCTTTTCATCTTTTAAACGGCTCGCGGCCACCCGTGCAATCGGTGTCGTCATCTCATGCCGCAGAGCAAGGGTGCGGTTACTCTTATCAAAAAATTTGAACATATGCGGTTCAAGACTACGACCATTGCCAATCGTCAATGTATCAAGATATTCAATTGTCGGAGTAACAATTTCATCATAACCCCATTTATAAAAAGTGCCAGCTAAGGCGGCTTCAATTTCGCGTTTTTTCGCTGCTTCTTTTGGTAAAAGATCTCTTGTTCCGTAAGGTATTTCTAACATAAATTCATTTTTGTGCATGAGTGCGCTCCTATTCCTTTTCTTCCAATTTATCTAAAATCACTTTATAACCATCTGCACCATAATTCAAACACCGCTTCACGCGACTGATAGTAGCAGTACTCGCTCCCGTACGCTCGACGATGTCATCATACGTATGCCCATATTTGAGCATACGAGCAACTTCGAGTCGCTGTGCCAAAGCTTTGATTTCACTAATTGTACAGATGTCTTCAAAAAACTGGTAACATTCTTCAACATTATCGAGCAAGAGAACCGCTTTACAAAGCTGATTATTCAAAGCATCTTTTAACTTTGGATTTGCCGTCATAAAAAACACTCCTTACATTATTGAGTTCACTGAATTATATAAGTTGCATTAAAGAAATTGTATCTAGCCTATTAGGCCTGCCATATAAAATATTTAATACAACTTATATATTTAACATTTTCCTTCTTTATCTCTTTACCTTGTGAAACTGTTATATTTTTATTATAGCACGCAAAAATGAATCTGAACAGTCAAAATTTAAGCGGTCAGCCCCATGCAACAAATATTTTTGTGCACTGGGCTGACCGCTTTCATTTTTACTTTAAGGCAACTTTAACAGTTGCTGCCGTTCCTTGTTTTAGGGTAATATCCAAATCAGCTGGCAAAGAAATTTTCGCTACAATTGACTGATCTTCCGGTTGATCTTCAGTTGCCTCCGCCGAGGCACCACTTGCTTCAGTCGGATCAATAATTTCAAAAATAGTTCCTTGCATTTGCGTCTGACCTTCAATTATATACGTAACAAACTGTCCTAGACGAATCTTATCTTTTTGTTGAAGATCAATATGCATTTCAACCCACATATTATTCGCATTGCCGATATTGAGAATTGTCTGTCCAGCTGCAACATCAGCCCCCACCTGCAAATCTGTCAAATAAACCGTTCCATCAACCGGAGCCATAATTTCTGTTGAATCTTTATCCTTTTTGGCTGTTTCCAAGGCAGCCTGCGCTTGGGTCACTTGAAGCTGGGCTGCTTTAACCGCCTCGGGACTGCTCGGTACAACTAAGCTTTGATAAGAAACCGAAGAGGAAGAACCTGTTCCAGCCCCCATAGATCCAAGAGCTGCAACCGCTTCTTGATAAGCAGCTTGCGCCTGTTCATTTTGCACAGCGCTTACGGCACCAATTGCAAAAAGCTGTGCCATCCGATCTTTCGCCCGTGCCGCACGATCCACTTCCGCCTGTGCACCTGCTGTGTCAACATGCATCTCTCCACCGCCAGCGTTCACTTGTTCGGATGTTGTCGTACCAGCAAGGACTTGGGTATAATGTTTTTTTGCTGTTTCCAGAGTTTGTTCAAGCTGAGCAATCTGATCATCCGTTATTTTGATTTTTATTTTAGCAAGAACCTGCCCGGCTTTTACTTGTTCTCCATCTTGAACCAAAATTTCTTCAATCGTTCCTGCTGCATTGGTTTTTGTATTGACCAAAGCACTCGTTACACTGGCATCTTTCACGGTCAAATAAGCATTGTTTTTTTGCCATGCCCAGATGCCGACACTACATAAAACAGCTAAAGTCAAAATACCAATAGCTCCAAATTTTATCATATAACTTACTTTTTTACTGATGTCAACTTCCAAAGAAAAGACCTCCTGTTAGATGTAATCTGCATCTAAACGTTTCTACTTCCTAATAATGACTGCTTCTGCAATAGATTTAATTATAGAAAATCAAGTTGCTCCTGTCAATCAATTTATTATATAAACCTGCATCCGTACAGAACAAAACGGATACCCGAAAGAGTATCCGTTTTCAAACACACAAAAACTCTATTTTATTAAGCCATGATTTTTCAGTGCGGTTTTGAGTACCGCCAAATTGGCTTCTTCCATATCACATAGAGGCATACGCAAAGGTCCTACTTGATAATCCATTAAGCGCAGCGCTGTCTTGACTGGAATTGGATTTACTTCAATAAATAAGCCATGTATCAAATCCATGTATTTCGTCTGCAACGCAGCAGATTCTTCCACTTTTCCATCAAAATACAACTGGCAGATTGCTTGTGTATCTTTTGGCGCAATATTTGACAATACAGATATAACACCTTTACCGCCAATGGATAAGATTGGTACAATCTGATCATCATTGCCAGAATAGATCGCCAGCGAATCGCCGCAGACTTCCCGAATCTTTAAAATAGCCGATAGGTCGCCGCTTGCTTCTTTGACAGCAACGATACGCGGATGTTTCGCGAGTTCTACATACGTTTGTGCTTGAATGTTAACGCCCGTTCTAGACGGTACATTGTAGAGAATAATTGGTATATTAACATTATCCGCAATATATGTAAAATGTTTGATTAAACCTTTTTGTGTAGCCTTATTATAATATGGTGTAACAATCAATAATGCATCAGCACCAACGCTTTGCGCATATTTTGACAGCTGCAGCGCATAAGCCGTATCATTCGAACCCGTTCCGGCAATAACTGCGACTCTACCATTCACATGATCAACGGTAAATTTAATCGCTTCTTTATGTTCTTCATCGCTCATCGTCGCCGATTCGCCAGTCGTTCCCGTAATAACAATTGCCTGTGTTCCATTGTCGATATTGAAATCAATTAAACGTGCAAGCTCTTTAAAGTTTATACCAGCTTCATTAAATGGTGTTACAATTGCAACCCCTGCACCCTTAAATACGAAATCCTTCAATATGATAACCTCCTTAATTGCATCTAAATTTTATTATTACATGCCCCTTCACGAAAGTCAATTCGGTTTAGTCAATACGCTGTCTCATCGATAAAAATAAAACAAATGTACATGGAACATATACAAACAAAGGGATTAGCCGCCTTCTTTTTAATTTCAGAAAGCGGCGCACCTCAATCAAAAATAGTTTTTAGCTGACCAAATACTGTTTCATTTTCTTTAATTTTGGTTTCACTGCCCAGGACACATAAATTGTTTTGCTGCATACAAGCCTTTACTAAAGTTCCCAAAGCCGCAATAGCTTTTTGGTCAGTTGCTAATATTTCGTCGCGTTCACGCTGCAAATCGAGTTCAGTGACACCATGGATGTAACATTCGGCCGCAAGTTCACCCTTCATTTTTGGCGTAAGCGGTGTATCCAGCGTACTCATCGTACCAATAATATATTTGAGCATTTCACGTTCGCTGATGGCAAATGCCTGTAAATAAGCGACGGTTTCATCAAAAACTGTAATCGTTTCAGCCAGATTCGGATCTCGATACGAACCAAACATCATATTCCCATTGCGTCTAAATTGCGTAAAGGCTCCATATGCACCGCCTTGGACGCGAATACGATTCCAAAAATAGTCGTAACGCAAAATTGTTTCCATTACACGCATGCTTCCCGTAAATTCATAGCCAAGCTTAATGAAGTTAGCACCCTTACTCACGTATTGTACCTTACTGGAAGTCATGAACCCTTCGTTTTTCTTATCGATAGCAAAAGCGTATGTTTGCTGCGGATAGTTTGCTATGCTAAGAGCAGATTGTACCTGCTTGAACGCTTGTGTAAATGCCGGATAGTTTTCCTCTTCCAAAGTAACACTGACCAGTAAATTTTGTTTATTGAAAATTATCGGTTGAAGCTCGGCAAATTTTTCTTTCATTTGGCTGTAGCGATCCGCAAAATTTTTATCAAAATCTACAATAAAGTCGTAAAATGACAGCATGCCTTTTTCATTATAGGCTGCAGCTGGTGAAAAATAAGACGCCAATCGCCCTGCTACAAGCTGCTGAGCTGCTTTAATCATATACATTTCCATCGTTGCCTTACATTGATCAATCAATTCTCTGATCCTTTTTTCGTCATCAAACGTACTGCTCATAATCACTTCTGTCAACAGTTCACAAAGTTTAGGCAATTTTGTCACCAGAGATTTCGCTTGGACCTTGAATTTTGGCACTAACGAATCCGGTTTTGCATTTTTGGTATAAGCAGATATATCATAGCTAATTCCGCCGGTATGCAGATTCAATGTATTCGCTAAAGAGCTGTAGTCATGTTTTTGCGTCGAAACCTTCCCCAAAAGTTCTGACAAAAGAAACGCATATGGCAGCAATGCTTCTGGAATAGCAGAAGCATCAAAATAAAGATTTAAATAAGCAATCTGATTCGTTGTTACGGCATGAAACAAAATATCGGTTCCATCCTCTACTCTTTTTTCCTGAATCAAAGCTTCTGTTTCTTTTTTGATATCTTTCAACTCTAAAAGTGGAATCGTTGCCAATGCCTCCGGCGTATCTGGTGTTTCTTGACGTTCTTTAAGTTTAGCCGTTAAAGAAATGATTGCCGCCAGTTCAGCATCTGACATTTTTTCTTTTGCCTGCGCCAAGATCTTTGTCAGCTCCACTTCTTTTTCCTCGGCCATCCGCTGGTTTGGTTTCAAAACGACGATTGTTTTATGTGGATTATCCAGCAAACGAGTCTGAATAATATTTTCAAAGTAATGACTTTTTAGGCCATCTTTCATTTTTTGCAAGGCCGCTTCATAATATAAGAACATTGTTGGATCCCCATCATAAAGCCAGCTATTCATAAGTTTTATATCATAAATCAGACCTGTCGGGAATTGTCCAAAATCTGCTTCACGTAATTTAAATTCTAAAAGATTGATGGACGCTTCCAAAAGTTCGCGATCAATGCCATCTTTAACAAGTTTTTGCAGTGAAGTTTGAATTATCTTTTGAAATTCATCGGCTTTCTTTTCATCGGAACCACTTACAATGATACTAAAAACAGGTTGAAGAAGACTATCTTCAAACGAAGACAATACATCTTTCCCTAATTTTGCATCAATCAATGCTTTTTTAAGTGGTGCTGCCTGCGTTTTAAGTAATGCATGTTCTAATATTTCAAGTGCCAGCATTTCCTCAGCATCGGTTGCTTTTCCAACAATCGCATTTAAGCTCAAAAACGTTTTATCCTGCGTTTGTTCTGTCGAGGCAATCGGGTATTCTTTCGTAATTTTTTGTGGTTTTGTAAACAATGTTTGTTCTTCAATCTTCGATGGTATGGCAATACGATCAAATGAATTCAAATAGTTTTGATCCAAAAATGCTAGTTTTGCTAAAATATCCATATCACCATATAAATAAATATAACTATTGGTTGGATGGTAATATTTGTTATGAAAATCAATAAACATTTCCTGTGTCAAATCCGGAATGGCTTCAGGATCGCCACCAGATTCAAAACCATAGGTCGTATTAGGAAACAGCGATGTCAGTATTTCTTTATCCAACAGCGATTCGGCAGAAGACAACGCGCCTTTCATTTCATTATAAACAACACCGCTATAGGTAAGTTCATCTTCTGGTTTTTCGATTTCATAGTGCCAGCCTTCTTGCATAAGAATCTCTGGTTGTGTATACATCGCTGGGAAAAAGACAGCATCTAAATATACATCCATGAGGTTCTGGAAATCTTTATCGTTGCGACTAGCCACTGGATACATCGTCTTATCCGGAAAAGTCATGGCATTTAAATACGTATTAAGTGAACCTTTGACAAGTTCAACAAAAGGTTCTTTCATTGGAAACTTACGCGAACCACAAAGTGTTGAATGTTCAACGATGTGAGCCACACCGGTGTCATCGGTTGGTGGTGTACGGAATGTAATCGAAAAGACTTTATTGTCATCTTTATTTTCTAAAAACAAAAGTCTGGCGCCGCTTTTTTCATGCTCAAATTGATAAGTGGTTGAAGCTACTTCTTTGATTTTTTTCACAGTAAGCAAGCGGAAACCATGATAGCTTTTATTTATTTCTAATGTCATTTAATCTACTCCTTTTATTATCAAACTATATGGATCAAGAAACCTTATTATATATAGTTTATCAGCATAATTTATCTAAGTATTATAATTAATCTTTAGTTTCCATTATAACACATCTACAGCCGCTTATCCTATCTCGAAAAAAGGAGAATTGCTACAAAAAAACACGACAAAGAAAAAATCTCTTTGTCGTGAAAAATCTTAGTATTTTATTGTAGACGATTTAAGGCCCGATAAGCAATATCTGTGCGATAGTGTTTATTGGCAAAATCAATTTTACTTACTCCCAAATAAGCTTTAGCAACAGCATCTTTGATATCAGGTGCTGTTGCCACAACGCCAAGCACCCGTCCGCCGTTGGTTACAATCTGCGTCCCCTGGCTTGCAGTGCCGGCATGGAAAACAAACGCGCCAGATGCTTGCGCTGCAGCGAGACCAGAGATGACATCCTCTTTTTTGTAAGATTTCGGATAGCCCCCAGCTGCCATAACAACACAAACCGCTTTTTCATCAGACCACTCTACTTTAGTCGCTTTCAATCTGCCTTCAATACAAGCCAGCATAACATCTACGAGATCACTTTTGAGCAATGGCAGTACGACTTGTGTTTCAGGGTCACCAAAACGGGCATTAAATTCAATTACTTTCGGACCCGCAGTTGTAATCATGATCCCGGCATACAAACAACCAATGTATTTTCGGCCTTCCGCTTTCATTGCGGCAATTGTCGGTTCCAGAACTTCTTTTTGAACCTTATCTAAAATAGCAGCCGTTACGACTGGCGCTGGTGCATAAGCTCCCATACCGCCCGTATTAGGTCCCTCATCATTGTCATAAGCTCGTTTATGATCTTGAGAAGACACCATTGGTACAATGGTATCCCCATCGGTAAAAGCAAGTAAAGATGCTTCTTCTCCAATCAAACATTCTTCAATAACGACACGGCTTCCCGCCTTACCAAACGCTTGATCACACATAATTTCATTGACAGCCGCCAAAGCTTCTTCTAACGAAACAGCAACGATAACACCTTTACCGGCAGCCAAACCATCGGCTTTGATGACAATCGGCGCACCTTCTTTTTGTATATAAGCCCGCGCTTTTTCAACATCCGTGAACACTTCATATTTTGCTGTCGGAATACCATATTTCTTCATCAAATTCTTCGAAAAAGATTTTGATCCTTCAATTTCAGCCGCTGCCTGATTTGGACCAAAAGCCTTAATTCCAGCTGCCACAAAAGCATCAACAGCACCATTTATAAGCGGTACTTCAGGCCCAACAACAACCAAATCAATATTTTGTTTTTTGGCAAAGTCCACCAAGCTAACATTATCCATAATATCGATCGTATCGATACATTCCGCCAACTGCATCATCCCAGGATTACCTGGAATTGCATAAATCTTATCTACCTGTTCACTTTGTGAAAGTTTCCAAACTAATGTATGTTCGCGACCGCCGCCGCCAATCACTAAAATATGCACAAATACACTTCCTTATCGAAAAAGACGCACCCTGTATAAGTGCGCCTTTATTTTTTTGCTAAAATTTATCAGCCTTCAAGCTGTTTTGCCAGATATTCCTGGATACACGCATCATACTTCGCTGTATGATTAAATGCCTCCCGGGCGAGCTGCATTCTAAGCACATCGCTCGTACCGCCATCTTTGGCAATATCAGCAGCAATTTCAGTATAACGATCCGGGTTTACGACAACCGTAACAAACTTGAAATTTTTTGCTGCAGCACGAATCATCGCCGGACCGCCAATATCAATATTTTCCACAGCTTCGGCTAGACTTACATTTGGTTTCGCAATCGTCTGGCGAAATGGATATAGATTTACAACAACCATATCAATACCAGTAATTTTATGTTCATGCATCGCTTTGACATGTTCTTCATTATCACGAACAGCTAAAATACCACCATGAATATAAGGGTTCAACGTTTTGACCCTGCCATCCATAATTTCAGGAAAACCTGTAACATCACTCACATACATAACAGGAATACCCGCTTCTTTGATTGCCTTCATCGTACCACCAGTTGAAATAATTTCCACACCAGCTTCATTGAGCTTTCTAGCAAAATCTACAATACCTGTTTTATCGGAAACGCTAAGCAGCGCACGTTTTATCTTCATAGTAAAACCACCTTCTACTTTTTTAGTAAGAAACCTTAAGACTGAATAATGACCTGACGACCATTTACGATGAGCTTCCCATCAAGGTATAAGGCAATCGCCCGCGGATATAAACTATGTTCTTTTTCCAAAACCCTTGCCGCCAGGGTATCTTCCGTATCGCCGGGCAGCACTGGTACACTTTCCTGCAAAATAATCGGACCACTATCCATGCCCTCATCAACAAAATGAATGGTGCAGCCAGAAACTTTAACACCATAGGCAAGTACATCACGGTGGGCATGTGCTCCACCAAAGGCTGGTAAGAGCGAAGGGTGAATATTTAAAATACGATCTTTAAATGACTGCACGAAATAAGGACTTAAAAGCCGCATAAAACCTGCTAAAATAACTAAATTGACACCGTATTCGCGTAAAGCAGCAACCAGCTTTTGTTCGAAGTCTTCTTTAGAACTGCACTTTTTACGATCAATACAAACCGCCTGAATATTCGCTTCCCGCGCTCGATCTAATGCTTTTGCTTCTGGTTTATCAGTAATGACAACACCAATTTTCGCTTTGATTTGACCTGTTGCAATCGCATTCATAATCGATTGTAAATTCGTACCACGACCGGATGCCAAAACGCCCAGCACTGACTCAGTCATTAAATACGCCGCCTTTAATTGTTACTTCTTGTTTACCAGTCGTAACTTGTCCAATGACAAAACATTCTTCATTTTGTGCTTTTAGATGGGCTTGGATTTTAGGAACTTCTTCGGCATCAACGACAAGTACCATACCGATTCCCATGTTAAAGGTACGATACATTTCTCTCCACTCTACATTACCCCACTGTTGCAAAAGTTTGAAAATAGTCGGGCTTTGCCAAGCTGCAGCATCGATTTCAACACCACAATTTTCTGGCAATACGCGCGGAATATTATCATAGAACCCACCACCTGTAATATGAACCATTCCATTTATTTTAAAATTCTCAATAAGCGGCAAACAAACTTTTGGATAAAGTCTGGTCGGACGTAAAAGTTCTTCGCCAATTGTCGAATTTAAAGCTTCGATATGTTCATCACCTTTAAAGCCTTTTACATCAAAGCAGATTTTTCGAACTAATGAATATCCATTCGAATGAATACCGCTTGAAGGCAGCCCTAGTAAGACATTTCCTGCTTTAATATTTTCACCAGTGATTATTTTCGACTTATCGACAATCCCCACGGCAAAACCAGCAATATCGTATTCACCCACTGGATAGAAACCTGACATTTCTGCTGTTTCGCCACCAATTAATGCACAGCCGGATTCTTTGCAAGCTCCTGCTACACCTTTAACAACGGCTGCCACTTGCTCAGGGTCAAGTTTGCCAACCGCCAGATAATCGAGAAAATATAAAGGTTCTGCGCCTTGCACTAAAATATCATTGACACACATCGCCACCGCATCTTGTCCAATCGTATCGTGCTTATCAAGCATAAATGCTAAGCGAAGTTTCGTCCCAACACCATCGGTCCCCGAAACCAAAACAGGTTCTTTATATTTCAAAATATTTAATGCAAATAAACCGCCAAAACCGCCTAAATCACCTAAAACTTCCGGACGATATGTAGCTTTCACACTCTCTTTAATTAAAGAAACCGAATAATTTCCTGCATCAATATCAACACCAGCATCACGATATGTGAGTTTTGTTTGTTTGTCTTCAGCCATGATTTCCTCCAAATTTTGCATTTTTTTGTTTTCCCACTGTAATAATCACATTATCCATAACAGGAACTGTTATGGATAATGTGCAAATCCTATTTATTTTTTCTTACGCTGTTCAAATACATATTTATCCGAATCTGCTGTATGTTCTTGTTTCATATCAACAGGATAGGAACTATTGAAGCAAGCATAACACATGTCATCACAATTGAGCTTCGGCACGCATTGTTTTAAACCTTCAATCGATAAAAAGTGTAAAGAGTCTGCACCAATAAATTCACGAATTTCGTCCACGGATTTTGTCGCAGCAATCAGTTCCTTGCGTATTGATGTATCGATACCGTAGTAGCAAGGATAGCCAATAGGCGGCGAACTGATGCACATATGAATTTCCCTCGCGCCAGCATTTCTCAACATTTTAACAATTTTACCACTTGTTGTACCACGTACAATCGAATCATCCACCATAATGATAGATTTTCCTTCAACAACGGATCGAATCGCATTCAGTTTAAGTCGAACGGCTGTATCGCGTTTTTGCTGTGTCGGTTGAATAAATGTACGACCGATATAACGATTTTTAATAAGGCCTTCCGTAAATTGGATACCCGATTCATAAGCAAACCCAGTGGCAGCTGTTGTACCTGAATCTGGAACTGAGATTACGATATCACCTTTAAAACCACTTTCACGAGCCAAAACCCTGCCCATCATAAAGCGAGCATCATGTACACTCTGTCCATCAATAACGCTGTCTGGACGAGCAAAATATATATACTCAAAAATACAAGAAGCACGTTTTTGTTTTTCCGCAAACTGATAAGAACGAAGTCCATTATCATCGATAACGATCATTTCACCAGGCTCTACATCGCGCACAAATTCAGCGCCAACAACATCTAAAGCACACGATTCAGAAGAAAGAACCCACGTATCTCCCATTTTACCGATACATAAAGGTCTAAAACCTTGTGGATCACGCACCCCAATCAACTTATCTTCCGTCATAATTGTCAAGCAGTAAGCTCCTTCAATCTGACCGAGACTGTCCATTATTTTTTCCTCGACAGTAGCTTTACGCGATCTGGCAATCAAATTCACAAAAACTTCCGTGTCAATGGACGTCTGAAAAATTGTACCTTCTTCTTCCAGGCGCTTTCTGATTGCTGTGGCATTCGTCAAATTTCCATTATGTGCCAAACTAATCTTACCGCCAGAATAATTTACAATAAGCGGCTGCGTATTTGCAAGCAGACTGGAACCAGTAGTCGAATATCTTACATGGCCAATTGCGATATACTGATTATCCATGTGAGGCAATTGATGCCTGAACACTTCATTGACGAGCCCCATACCACGCGTTACATCCATCCAAGCTCCGTCTGTAATCGCAATACCAGCACTTTCCTGTCCACGATGCTGCAACGCATAAAGGCCAAGATACGTCATCATCGCAACGTCTTCTTCACGTGAATATATGCCGAAGACACCACATTCTTCCTTCCATTTGTTTGCATCTATATCGATCATTTATCTAACTTCTCCCGTCAACCTGTGCAAAATTTCTTTATAGGCATCTTCCACGTTACCAAGGTCACGACGGAATCTGTCTTTATCAAGTTTTTCATGTGTTTCACTATCCCAGAAGCGGCAGTTATCCGGCGAAATTTCATCACCTAAGATTACTTCGCCTTTATGACGGCCAAATTCAAGTTTAAAATCAATCAATTCGATTTTTTTCGCTGCCAAGTATTTTACAAGGATTTCATTAACTTTTAAGCCAGCTGCTTCAATAACATCAATTTCTGCCTGCGAAGCAATCCCCATCGCTTTAATATGGAAATGATTGATCATTGGATCATTCAGTTCATCACTTTTATAATAAAGTTCCACAATCGGTTGTGACATTTTCGTTCCTTCTTCAAGACCTAAACGAGTTGCCAAACTGCCAGCTGCTACATTACGAATAACAACTTCAACTGGAATAATGTCAAGATTTTTTACCAGCATTTCACGGTCACTAGGCATACTGATATAATGATTTTTAATGCCTTCTTTTGTCAATAAATTAAAGAAAAATGCTGATATTTTATTATTCATGATACCTTTTTCCAGAATGGTTCCTTTTTTAGCACCATTGCCAGCGGTTGCATCATCTTTATAATATACTAATAATTCATCAGGGTTTTCTGTTGCATACATTAATTTTGCTTTACCTTCATATAACGCTTTTTTTTCCATTTTTGAATAAGCCTCCATTTTATTGAATAATTTTTTCAAACTTAAATTAAACTATACTTTACTTATAATTGAGCAGCGACGTTAGCCGCTTTTTTCTCTACATCTTCTACCATTTTTTCACGGAATGCAATAAGTTTTTTCTGTATTTCAGGATCACTCACTGCAAAAATCTGCGCCGCGAAAATCGCTGCATTTTTTGCTCCATTGATAGCCATCGTTGCGACAGGAATGCCTGATGGCATTTGGACTGTACTAAGCAATGCATCCATTCCATTTAAAGGTGTTGCATTAATTGGCACGCCAATAACAGGTAAAATTGTGTAACTAGCAATAACACCGCCTAAATGTGCTGCTGCACCTGCCGCTGAAATAAACGCGCCAACACCACGTTCCGGTGCTGAAGTAACCAAATCTTGCACTTTCTTTGGTGTGCGATGCGCTGAAGCAACAACAACCTCTGTTTCGATGCCAAACTGTTTCAACAGTTCAGCTGCCGGTTTTAAAATCGGCCAGTCAGAATCGCTTCCCATAACTATGGCCACTTTCATAAATGAATCCTCCCCCTAAAATCTGGATAATCTTTCTTCGTAAAAACACACTATACGATATAAAGATCATGCTCTACTGATTTAATTATGCTATATATTTCAAAACCTCACATTGCATATAGCATATGAGATTTGAAATTACAGGAAACTACTAAAAAGCAACAACGAAACAGCCATAAATTTTCTTCATGGCTTCTTTGTTTCATACAAACCGCAAACAATCTGTTTTTGTTTAAAAACACGCAAAACCCAGCCAATACTGCTTTGCAGCATTGGCTGGGTTTTATTATAGATCTGCAAACACATACAAAGGAATGAACCTATTATAATCTGTACAGATGAAAGTATTCTTATTCACAACAAAAACCTCATTACCAGGCAAACTTATACCGTGGCAAATCCTACCTCTGCCCCATACTCGATTCTTTAAACTAGAAATCAACATTTCCAGATAAATTGAAGTATATGTTGGACCACAAGATAAAACATTGTAAAGCTTGGAAAATGGCAGGAAAAAACCTCGCTCAATCCATTTAGAAAGAACATGATTTCTTGTCGTACTCAAACATTTTAAATTTGCAAAAATATCAGTCTTACGCAAATCCATTAATCCTGCAACACCCATCACTTTTATTTACTGTTTTATTATACGTCATAAAAATCAGTAATGCAATAATGGATATCGTATTTTATATAAGGGAACAAATTTTCTTGCCGATTTGATCAAGCGGCAGCTGTGTTTCCACTGCACCAATATTAAAAGCCACTTTCGGCATTCCATATACAACCGATGTTTTTTCATCTTGTCCAATTGTATGAGCTCCAGCCTTGCGCATGGACAACAGCCCCTTGGCGCCGTCGAATCCCATTCCGGTCATAATAATTCCAATCACACTATCACCAAACTTGGCCACCGAATTAAAAAGTACATCTACCGAAGGACAATGTCCATTCACTTTTTCGCCAAAGGAACATTCTATTTTATAAATTGATCCTATCTTTTTAACTTTCATTTGCTGGTCACCTGGAGCAATTAATACATCACCGGGAAGAATTCGATCCCCCGTAGCTGCTTCCTTCACATGGAATTTCGTAACTAAATCCAAGCGTTTGGCAAACATAGCCGAAAAGATCGGTGGTATATGTTGTACAACCACAATACCAGGCAGCGGCGGCTCTAAAGACAGTAATAGATTCGTCAAAGCCACCGTACCACCAGTGGAAGCCCCTATCGCAATAAGCTGCGTTTCCAAGCGTATCGCATGATCTTTATTTACCACATGATGTGCAATCGGACTCATAGATTGTATCTTAGCTGCTACTGCCGTTTTAACTTTAAAAATTAAATCGTCCAAAAATTCTCGGCGTGCTATTGCGGATTGTTCATCCGGTTTTTTAACGAAATCAATTGCGCCCAAACTGATTGCCTCAAACACACAATTATTAGCCGCACTAATCACAATGGTCGGAATTGGATATTGCGGCATTAACTTACGTAAAAATTCAATGCCATTCATTTTTGGCATTTCAATATCCAAAGTCATGACATCTGGATGATATTTCAGGATTTTGTCCCTAGCCTCAAAAGGATCAGCAGCTGTTGCTACAATTTCAATTTGAGCATCCGCCGCTAAGCCTCGTGCTAACATCTCACGAAAAAACAACGAATCATCAACAACCAAAACTTTGATTTTAGACAAAGAAATCATCCCTTTCTATAGACAGACGGCATAACATACGAAAACAATGTAGCATTGCGGTCAATCACCTCTGAATGACCAATAAACAGATATCCTCCCGGCTCCAAATACTCATAAAACTTCTCCACTAACCGTCTACGCGTCTTATCATCAAAATAAATCATTACATTCCGACAAAAAATCGTATGGAACTTTTTCTTAAAAGGAAAAATCTCATCCATTAAATTAAATTGACGGAAAATCACCTGTGCCTGTAATTCATTTTTTATTTTATAATGATTCTCTTCAAATTCATTGAAGTATATAGTTTGCCATTTCCTTGGCAAATTTATGACCTCTTCCTTTGAATAAATACCTTTTTGGGCAAATCTGAGAGCTTGCAGGGAAATATCTGTTGCCAATAATTTAGTATCCCATAGCTGATTTTTCACAGAAAAAAAATCAGCTATCAGCATCGCTAAGGTATAAGCTTCCTCCCCCGTTGAACAGACTGCACACCACACCCTTAAATCACGATTCCGGATCGTTTGATACAAAAAAGGCAATACCTGTTGTGAAAAAGTCTCAAAGTGACTTGGCTCCCGCATAAAAAAAGTATGATTTGTCGTAATCGCATTAACCAATTCTATATTGGCTGCCCCAGACATATCTGCTAACAGATATTCATAATATTCCCGCAGTGTCAAAAATCCATGCTCACTTATAATTTTTTGCAATCGACCATGAACTAAATTCCTTTTTTCCAGCCCTAGATTCACACCAAATTTCTTTTTAATATAGGCAGCTAACTCAATAAATTCAGCATCCGTCATAGAAAGCATAAGTTCCACCTGCCATTATCCCAGAATCTAATATTTACCGAACTCATCATCACTCAAGGCAATCTGGTTCGGAACTTTTTTACTATGTTTGCCTTTTGCTGTTCTTGGCGGTTGCGTAAAATCATCTTTATTTGAATAAAAATTTTGTTTCGCCTGTGTATTCACCCGCAATTTAAATTGGCTGACGGTTTCTTTCAAGAGTTCAGCCTGTGCACTAAGCTGTTCACTGGCTGATGCACTTTCCTCAGCGGTCGAGGAATTGGACTGTACGACTTCAGAAACTTGGATTACGCCTTGATTGATTTGCTCGAGGGCAATACTCTGTTCATTTGAGGCACTCGCAATTTTCTCTACTAATTCGGCTACTTCTGTTACAATCTGGACAATTTGTGTTAAAGCTTCTGCCGTTTGATTGGCAATTTTTGTTCCTTCATTCACCTTACCAATCGAGCCTTCAATCATATCGGTTGTTTCCTTCGCTGCTTTGGCTGAACGAGCTGCCAAATTACGAACCTCTTCTGCCACTACCGCAAAACCCTTGCCATGCTGCCCGGCCCGCGCAGCTTCCACGGCTGCATTTAGCGCTAGAATATTTGTTTGAAAGGCAATTTCATCAATGACTTTAATAATCTTGGAAATTCCTGTTGAAGAAGCATTAATTTCCGTCATGGCCCGCAGCATATCATGCATATATGCATTACCAGTCCCTGCATTTGTTTTAGCTGTATTAGTCAGTGAGTTTGCTTTATCTGCATTATTGGCATTTAATTTTGTTTGTGCAGAAATTTCTTCCAATGAAGAAGATAATTCTTCGACAGAACTTGCTTGTTCTGTTGCTCCTTGGGATAAAGAAATACTCGCTTCCGAAACATTTTTTGAACCCGCTGCTACCTGTTCCGAGGCAGCATTTATATTTTCCATGGCTGTATTTACATTGTTTGACATTTTGTCAAAAGCCTGCGCCAGCTGCCCTAATTCATCACGGCTGTCAATCGGTATTTTGACATCCAAATCACCACTCGCGATTTTTTCTGCAGCTTCCATTAGTGCATGAATGGCCTTACGAATATAACTGGCAATAAAATTTCCTAATAGCAAAGATAGTATAATGACGACAATTGCTACCGCCAGCATTGTATAAATCATAAAATACGATTGTTCCGTGAGCATATTTGACTGTTTAATACCCGTACTTTCCATCGTTTTAAACAAATTTATCAATTGATTATTAATATCTTCCGAAAGTTGTTTTGCTCCCGCCTGACGAAACGTCGCCAAGGCTTCGGTATCTTTATTTTGCAGTGCCAAATCAATACTGCTCTGCCTAAGGGCTCGGTATTTATCTAACGTATCTTTAAACTGTCTGAGTTCTTCTTTGTCTTGATCAGTTTGTGCTTTCGATACCAATAGATTATATACATCATTAATTTTATTATCAACATCTTTTAATTGAGTGACATTTTGCGTAATAACATTATAATCACTCTCAATAAGAATATTATAATAAATCGTCCGGGAATCATTGAAAAACATTCCCATTTCACCAATATAGCCCGTTGCCAGACCATTATTAGAATAGAGATCACTATAGCGGCTATCAATTTTATAAATATTATAGACAACCATAACGCTGAGAATTGTTACGATAAAAGATAGAATTAAAAAAGCTCCTGTTACTTTTTTTCCTACGTTCATATCTTTAAACCATTTCACGTTAATCCCTCCAATTTTTATAAACCAATAATTGCCGCTTCATCCTGATCACTTAAAAGCTTATCACAATCAAGCAATAAATTGACTTCATTACCAGCCTTACCAATGCCCTTGATATATTTATTCTGCGCTGCTCTAATGGTCGGTGGTGGTACGATATTTTCTTCACCGATCCGCAGCACCTCAGCTACCCCGTCAACAATCAAACCTAAAGAAATTTCTCGTGCTTCAATAACAATAACACAGGTCCGATCATTGTATGCTAAAAATTCTTTCTTGAATCGCAAACGTACATCCATAACCGGAATGATCTTCCCCCTTAAATTGATAATTCCCTTCACATACGCCGGAACTTCCGGGATTTCCGTAATCGGCTGAATACCAATAATCTCAGTAACTAAACGGATATCGATTCCATAAATTTCTTTGCCAATAAAAAAAGTCAAATATTTATCTTTTTGTGTATCTTCATCAAGTTCCATTACCTCTTCAGCCACTACACTCATCTCCTTTTTCATTATTGGCCTATGCATAGCATACTAAACACGATTTGCAATGCCCACTGCATCAAGGATCAAACTAATACTTCCATCGCCAAGCAAGGTACATCCTGTTATTCCCTGCGTTTTACTGATGTTTTTAATATAAGCTGGGATCGGCTTCACAACAATTTGCTGCTGTCCGATTAATTGATCGGCAAAAAGGCCAATTGTCGTTTTTTCGGTCTCAACCATGATCATAACTCCATCGTCAAAATCAGTTGCGGCGCCTGCTATATGGTAAAGCTGATGCAGCCGCACAATAGAATAACACTTTCCCCGTACCATAATCATTTCATTGCCATTCGGATCGACAAGAATATTATCCAGTGACGGTTTAAAAGATTCACGAATCGACATAATCGGAATCGTATACCGTGACTGTCCTACCTTTATGGTCATACCAGTAATAATTGCCAAAGTGAGCGGAATTTTCAAAGTAATCATACTGCCTTTTCCCGGTTCACTATTCACAATAATATTACCACCAACCGCATTGATGTTTTTCATAACAACATCCATACCGACGCCTCGACCAGAAAATTCTGTCACTTTTTCATTTGTAGAAAGACCTGGTGAAAAAATAAAAGAATAGATTTCTTTATCCGTAAAGTCACTTTCATTTTTATAGAGCAGCTGATTTTCTCGCGCCTTTTTCAGAATTTTCTCTTTGTTTAAACCTTGTCCATCATCTACAATATTGATAATAACTTCATTGCCGGCATTATTGGCTTCAAGGGTAATTTTTCCGACGGGGTTCTTACCTGCTTTCTCCCGTTCTTCTGGTAATTCGATTCCATGATCGAGCGAATTTCGAATCAAATGCATCAAAGGATCCGAAATATGTTCGATTACATTTTTATCCACTTCTGTTTCTTCACCAATTAAAACCAGTTCGGCTTGTTTATTAAGCTTCTTTGACATATCACGAACAATCCGATTCATTTTCTGGAACGTTCCACTAAGCGGTACCATCCGGATCGACATAACTCCGTCTTGCAGCTCATTACTGATTTTTTTGAGTTGACGTGCCGCCTTATAAAAATTATCCAAGTCCAATCCTTGCAAATCCGGGTTTTCCGTAACCATCGCTTCAGAAATAACGAGCTCACCAACCAGGTCCATTAAAATATCCAATTTTGTGACATTGACACTAATCATACTGGGATGACTTACTTCTCGCTCTTCCACTTTGGCTATACTTTTTTCTGGTAAGACTTTTTTCGGCAGCATTTCTTTTTTCGGCCAATAGCTGCATTCTGTGACATCCGTTAATTGTTCAAGCTCAAGTTCTTTTAAAAATATAGTTCGATTCAGTAAAACATTAATTTCATCATATTCTTTACTGGTGGTAAAGCATATGTTAAAGCCATTTTTACGAATTATATTGGCACTTTCATCATCTTCTAAAATATTATCCGGCAGATAATGCAGTTCACCAACAATACCTTTTACGTTATTAATCAAAGTGTACGCTCGAATATTTTCCATTTCGCAATGATCTTTATACGTAATCTTAGCTTGAAAAACATTCACCGGTTCATCTAAATCAATATAGGCACTGAGCTTTTGAGTTGACGCCTGAATTGGTTTTGGTTTGACCGGCAAAGTTATTTTTACTGGTTGTTCTCCATTTATTTGCTTTAACTGCAGCAAAAACGCACTGGTTGACTCAATCAAATCTGCAGCAATCGCATCTGTTTTTTCACCAGCTTCCATTTTATCAATTTCCGTCTTAATAAAATCAGCAGCATTTAAAACAAGATCGGTCAATATAGAACAATCCAGTTTTTCCGGTTTTTTTTCGCGTACATAAAAAAATATATCTTCAACGGCATGGGCCAGTGCGGTCACTTCCAAGGCTTCCATCATAGCTGAAGACCCTTTTATGGTATGCATGATCCGAAAAATATCATTGATTTCTTCTCCGCTGAAAGCACCATTTTTTTCACTTTGAATCGTAATTTGCTCCAATTGTTCTAAATTCTGATTCGTTTCAAAAATGAACATTTCCAACATAGAATCCACAGCATCATCAAGTCCCTTCGTATTCAATTATGATTCAATGATTTTACTCAATACTTCAATTAAATTTTCCTCCTTAATCGGCTTAACTAAAAAATAAACTGCTCCATTTAGTACCGCTTCTTTGACGAAATTTTCATGTCCCATTGCTGAAACCATTACGATGACAGCATTCGGATCAAATTTTTTAATTTCCTTCAATGTTTCTATACCATTCATCCCTGGCATTGTAATATCCATTGTCACAAAATCAGGTTGAAGTTCTTTATACTGCAAGATTGCCGTTGAACCATCTGGGGCTTCACCGACGACTTCATAACCATTTTTCTCCAACATGTTTTTCATTGCGAATCGAACAAAAGCTGCATCGTCCACTATCAATACTTTTTTCATAGGCTTCCCTCCAAACATTTCAATCCATACAAGATTCACGATCATTCGGAAAATACATTCATACTATTACACGACCATACTTTCATCATGTACTTGTGTAATTTGACAAATCTAGACGAACTCCTTTGGAAAAAAATTTCCAAATGAATTTGATTTTAAAAATCTAGCGAGTTACCATCAACACAATGCATCTACATCTGTTTTCAAAGATAGAACACAAAGTTGATTTGTTATAGATTTATGTTAAAATAAATTATCATATGCGAATGGAGGTAGTTTATGAATTTCATTGGCTATCGTACCCTAAAAACTGTCATTGGCGTAGTCATTTCAATTTATTTTGCTCAGACGCTGAATTTATCTTATGCTACAGCAGCTGGAATCATTACCATTCTTTGCCTGCAAAGTACCCGAAGACAATCATGGCAATTTGCCTCGAAAATGATTGCTGCATTTTTTTTAGCATTGCTGCTAGCAGTAATCTCATTTTTCTTGTTTGGTTTTGCTCCATGGGTCTTTGGGTTTTTCTTGCTGTTTTTTATTCCCCTATCAGCGAAGCTGCATATTCAGGAAGGGATCGTTGTTAGTTCTGTCCTTATTACACATATACTGATAGAAAACAACATTAGTATTGCTTTTATATTGAATCAATTATCCTTAATGGGAATTGGGATATCCATTGCACTATTTTTAAATTTATACATGCCAAGTTTTGAAAATGAAATTCGCAAAGAAAATATCTATATTGATCAACTGCTGCGTAAAATATTATTAGGCATGGCTGATTCATTACGTAATCGTTTCGTTTCAATCAAAGAAGAAGAGTTATTTCAGCAGTTGAAAGCTGAAATAAAAAAAGGACAAATCCTAACCAATAAAAATGTCGACAATCATTTTTCTTCTACGACCAATGTCTATGTGCAATATATGAATATCCGGCAGCAACAGGCAGCTTGTTTATTTAAAATGCGCAAACATTTTGTCCGATTATCCGTAACTTATAAACAAACCATTTTGATTGCCGCCTTTACAACACAAGTTGCTGAATCCATCCAAGTACATAAATCAGCTGAAAAAGAGTTTGAAAAGCTCACAAAACTTCGCAACAGCTTCACCGAAATGGATTTGCCAAAAGATCGACAAGAATTCGAAAACCGCAGCATCTTATATCAGTTTTTAAATGATATGGAAGAATTTTTAATGCTCGAACGAATCTTAAAATCCGATTCATAACACATAACAAAAAACAAAAAAACACGCTAAAAATCCATGATTGGATTTTTAGCGTGTTTTTTTGTTCTATAAAAATTTTTCTGCATTAAATATTTTATATGACAAACTAATAAGCTAGCTATAATTTTTTAATGCAACTTATATATATTAACTATTGAAATTCTTTTGATAAGCTTCGTTAAAACTTTCTTTGGTTAAATCTTTTTCCCAATGAGCAACTACAACAGTTGCTACACAGTTTCCAAAGACATTACAAAATGTACGAATCATATCTAAGATTCTATCTACACCAAGAACAATTGCTACGCCATCCGCTGGCAAACCAAATGCAGTTGCTGTAGCTGCCACAACGATGAACCCAGCTCCCGGAACACCAGCAATACCTTTCGTCGATAGCATCAACGTCAGCATCATGAGTAGCTGTTCACCTAAGGAAAGTTCAATTCCATAAATCTGCGCAATAAAAATAACGGTTAAAGAACTATATAATGTCGACCCATCTAAATTAAAAGAATATCCAGTCGGCATAACAAAAGTTACAATATTTTTCGGCACACCTAGTTGTTCTAATCGCTGCATCGCAATCGGCAAGGCGGCTTCACTGCTTGCAGTCGAAAAAGCCAGTAATAAGGCTTCTTTTACGCCTGTAACTACATGCAGGAAATTTATACCTGTAATAAACGATGCACAAGTAAGTAAAATAGCTAAAAAGATAATAGCAGCCCCAACAAGTGATAGAATTAATTTTCCGAGTGGAATCAGCATCGCAACACCAAAACTGCCTACTGTATAAGAAATCATTGCAAAAATACCGATAGGCGCTAATTTCATAACATAATGCGTTACTTTAAACATGGTTTCGGCAATACTGCGGCACATATTGACAATAGTTTCACCATCTTTACCAATATGAGCAACACCCACACCAAAAAAACAAGTAAAGAAAATTATTTGTAACATATCATTGCGTGCACAGGCATCAACAATATTCGTTGGGATAATATGTAAAAGGTATTCACCCATATCAATTGTTTTTTTTGCAGTTGCAGCTGCTTGCGCACTAGCATCTGCTGGAATCGGCATATCAACACCTATACCCGGCTGAACAAAATTTACTACAATCAAGCCGACAGCAAGGGCAACGGTAGTCGCTGCTTCAAACCAAATAATGGCTTTACCACCTAAACGACCTAGCTTTTTAAAATCTCCTGTTCCAGCAATCCCGATAACCAATGTACTGAAAATCAAAGGCACAACAATCATTTTGATCATCCGTACAAAAGCATCACCCAATGGTTTCATTTTGGCACCTATTTCAGGAAAGAAATAACCAAAGAGGGCACCAATAACTAAACCCAAAAGAATCTGTGTACTCAGACCCATTTTTTTCTTACTCTGTCCCATACTAAAAAATCCCCCTAACGACGTTTAAGCATTTTATGAATACTCAATACGAACTATACAAAGAAAAGCTATATTTATATCATCAGACGTCTTTCTTTGCTTTAAGCACAAAGAATATTGTATTATAGTCTTAATAAAAATACAATATACGCTTTTAATTTATACTGTATACATTGTACCGTATTCAAATAAAATAGTATAGATAAATTTTGGTTTATTCTGTCTATTTATATTCCATAACTTGCTTAAATTAGCGATCCGATAATTTTATTAAAATTATTTAATTCAAGTCATATAAATTAACTAAAAAAATATCGCAGCAGATGATAGTCTGGCTAGATCACCCACTACGATATTTTATACTAACGCTATTGTTTCGCCGCTAAACTTAATATAAGCCTAATGGTGCTTCACTTAAACTAATAAAAATATTTTTAGTCTGCGAATAATTCTTCAAAATCATTTTATGTGTTTCTCGGCCAATACCAGATTTCTTGTAGCCGCCAAATGGAGCATGAGCTGGCAGATTATTATAGTTATTAACCCACATACGCCCAGTTTCCACGCCTTGTGCCACACGAAAAGCCCGATTGATATCCTTAGTCCAAACACCACCGCCTAGACCAAACTCACTATCATTCGCCAGAGCAATGACTTCTTCTTCTGTATGGAATTTCAAGAAACATACAACTGGTCCAAAAATTTCTTCCTGTGCGACACGCATTGAATTCGTCACATCAGCCAAAATAGTTGGCTGCATAAATGCACCTTTTTCTAGTCCAGCTCCGCTAGCTCTGGCACCACCAGTCAAAATTCGAGCACCTTCTTTTTCGGCAATTTCAACATAACCAAGAATTTTATCTAATTGTTTCTGATTAACTTGGCTGCCCATCATCGTATCTTTTTCCCAAGGTAAACCAACTTTTACTGCCTCAAATTTTATTTTGACAGCTTCCATAAATTTATCATAGACCGTATCCTGAACATATACGCGTGATCCCGCACAGCAAACCTGCCCTTGATTAAACAAAATCCCCATACATACACCTTCGACTGCTTTGTCCCATGGCATATCATCAAAGAATATATTCGCCGATTTTCCACCAAGCTCCAAAGTAGCCGGAATTAATTTTTTCGCTGCTGCATCGGCCACATCATACCCCACTTCGGTTGATCCAGTAAATGCCAACTTTCTAATATCAGGATGCTGTAAAATATAATTACCTGCGGTTGAACCTTTACCGGTAATCACATTAATAACACCTGGCGGCAAAACTTGCTGCATTAATTTCGCCAATTCTAAAACACTTAAAGAAGTTTCACTCGAAGGCTTGATAACTAAACAATCACCTGCGGCAAGTGCTGGTGCTAACTTCCAGACTGCCATTACAAGCGGGAAATTCCAAGGGACAATCTGTCCGACGACACCAATAGGTTCATCCAAAATAATACTCAGCGTATCTTTATCGATTAAAGTTGCTGCGCCTTCTTCCGTTCGAATTGCGCTGGCAAAATAACGAAAATGATCACTTGCTAAAGGAACATCAATATTGCGTGTTTCACGAATCGGCTTCCCGTTATCCATTGTTTCAATCATCGCTAAACGGTCTGCATTTTCATCTACTAAATCGGCAATTTTTAACAAAAATGCTGCTCTTTCCGCTGGACTTGTCTTTTTCCAGCTGGAAAATGCTTTCCAGGCCGCTTTAACTGCTTTATCAACATCCTGCTTAGATGCTAAAGCACAGCTGGCTAATACTTCTCCAGTAGCTGGACAAACTGCCTCAAAAGTTTTTCCCCCCTCGGCTTCAACCCATTCGCCACCAATTAAAAGTTTATAAACTTTATCCAATGATTTTTCCATAGAAATTCCTCCTCGTATTATAAATTATATATATAAGTAAACAGCCAAAAATTTACATTTACTTATTCATCTAATTCATATTTTACCACTTTCCATGGAAATATCAATGATAATAATTATTAGTTCTAAATTACAATGAAAATCAAGAAGTTTATTCTATTTTCTATATTTTCTTTAGGCAGATAGATTCAAAATGGCTCCAGTCATCGGCTGACCGACATGCTTTTGCCAAATTTCTTTTGGCATTGCTAATAAAAAACGATCGGATTCATTGCGAATCTGTACAGTAGTATTGAGAATTTGATTTGAAACCCCCGTACGTCCAAGTAAAACATGTAGGATATGTCCATCTTTTAACAATGCAGATTGTACCTTTTCGGGATCAAGTAAAAGTTCACCATTCGCCGCTACTGTAATTCCTATAAACAAAAATGCACTATTATCATATTTTTTTGTTGAAAAAAAACGACTAAATACCACAATATCCGCTAAGACCAAACCATTTTCTTTAAAAAAAGAATGCATTGCATTATAGCCGCGAATAAATTCTTCCATATTATATACTACATTCTTGTAATTGTATAAGCGAAAATCTGTATGTTTTAAGTATTTACAGCTTACAATCAGTTGATTGATCAATGTATAAAATGTTGTATAGAAACGATTGGTGTCATCAAAAAAGCCCTTGATTCTTTTAATATTTTCCAGTTTGTTTTCTGAATTTTCATTTTTTAAAAATTCTTTCAGCTGAGCTGCCCCCATTTTCACAGTACTTGCATACATGCAAAATTGTTCGAGCTGTGTATATTGTTTGACTGACTGATATCGTTTATTCATACAAATCACCTTTTCTTGCTAAATTTAAAACTTTACCTATAGAAATATTCAATATTTTTCTATATATTCTATAATAACAAAGAGTTCTTTAATTTATTTTAGATTTAGCTTTGAATTTCTTTTGATTTGTCTTTAATTTACATTTATTATAAAAATTATTATTTCAAAATATAATGCCTTGTCACCACAAACAAAGGGGATACGAAAAGCAAAAGAGCTCTGCACTCTTGCTTTTCGTATCCCCTTTATGATTCCAATTCCATTATTTTTCTGTAAGATTTATTCGTTCATGCCTGCAGTGTTTTTTTGAACTCACGCAAAAATCCAATGGTACTTCCAGCATCCGAAAGAGTATGTGATACTTTTTCTGCATTATGAATCATTTTCGTCATAAATTCATCATAAGAAAATCCAGTTTTCTGTACATCTGTTTCGAGTGACTGATTTGTTCTAAGTGCATTAAGCCACAAAGTCGAAGAGTCATGTTGTATCTGTTTTTTTTGATCAGCTGATAGTTGATCCATTTTTGCAACCCATGTCCTTTTCACAGCAGCCGGTGCAGTAAAAGGAGGGAAAGCTAAAGATTTAACATGCTGTTTCTGCCACGACAGGGGAGTTTTAACTAAATCTACTCCCGCATGTTCGAGCTCATCATACATCATTTGATCATCTTCATTTAACATTTCCGTTGACGTAGTCTGAGCATCTTCCGTTTGGTTCTTTCCCACTGTTTTATTGCTGCTCTCATTATGCAAAGCAGTGTTAACAATCTTGACTTCCATACTCATATAAAATAAACATCTCCTCATTGCATTGAAAACTTATATCTAATTTATATTCTTCGAGAAGATTTTCCCTATACCTTTTTTTATTAAAAAACTACTCGCTCCGGATGTGTGTAGATATAAAAGGAATCATTTCGTACACGCCCAATAATTGTAATACCTAAATCTTTCGCTAACCCTAAAGCAAGCGTTGTCGGTACCGATTTTGCAATGACACATGGAAACCCCATTTTACTTACCTTAATCAAGATTTCTGATGAAATTCTTCCACTAAATACAATCATTTTATCGTCCATTGTAAGATTCTGCTCTAAACATTTACCATATAGTTTATCAAAGATATTATGCCTGCCTATATCTTCTGAATATACAATTAAATTGCCCCTTTCCACAACCGCCCCGCTATGCACGCCATACGTTTTGCTATGCGTTGCCGAGACTTCATCCAGTAACGTTGCCGCACATTTTAAGATATCCGCTGCCTGAAACCTAACCGCACTATCTATATAACGTGTCGTTTGATGGTCATTGGCAAAATAGAACCCAGCACGACCGCGACCGCAGCAAGTCGTTAAGCAACGCCGCAAATATCCATCCGTTGCTTTTCGTTCAACTAAATCGGCTTCCACATAAACCAGACCGTCTTCTTCATTGATTGTCAACTCTTTTATATCTTCAAGTTGTTGAATCATGCCCTCAGAAACTAAAAACCCAATGATCAAATATTTTTGATCAACCGGGGAACAAAGCATTGTTGTTGTTTCTTTACCATTTAAATAAACCGTTAATGGCATTTCTTCCGATATCCATTGATCCGTTTTCGTAAACAGCCCATTTTTAAATTGAGTTGCTTCATATTTCTGTATTGCTTCTATTTGTCCTTGTTCCATTTTTGCACTCCTTACTTTTAAAACCGATTCTTCATTATAGCATATAAATTTTACTAGAATAAAGAAACATCTTTATTGTTTTTCATTATGATATCATATGCATATAATGCTGCAATAATACTGTCAAAAGCCTAAAATTAGGTATTTTAAAAAATAATTTTAAAAAATATGACAAAAATCCCCCTTACGAAATTTCCAAAAACCCCCTTATCGCTTATGCTGTCTTACTGCAAAGGATAAAAACTTAAAAATTCCTATTAACTCTTCTTTGTTTTTCAAGGTTGATACAGATTGACATTTATATAGTCGCAACGTATATTATAGCTAGATTTTATTATTTGTTGTTTTTATCATTAACAATTTTTATCATTACGATAATCACAAATAATATATCATCCCTTTGGAGAGCTTTTCTGGTTGAATGATTTTACGTCTAAAATACTTCAACAGAGAAATTTACTCATATATATTTCAGTTATAAGGAGGCAATAAAATGTACATAAACAGAAGGGATTTTATTAAAACTGCTGGACTGACCGGCATCGGTTTTGTCTTTGCAGATTTTGGTTTTGATATCCCTAAAGTAAAAGCTGCGACAGAAGATTTCAAATTGACCAAAGCCAAAGAATTTACATCTGTTTGCCATTTCTGTGCATGTGGATGCGGTGTAATCGGACATGTTCGGGATGGTAAACTCATTAACCTAGAAGGTGCAACCGATCACATTGTGAACGAAGGCAGCCTTTGCAGTAAAGGTGTTGGCTATGCAGCAATTCCAAATTCAGATCAAAGACCAAAAAAGCCTTTATATCGTGCACCAGGCAGCGATCACTGGGAAGAAATCAGTTGGGATGAAGCGATTGAACGTTCAGCCAAAAGCTTGAAAAAAGCCCGTGATGAAAACTGGACTGAAAAAGAAACAATAGATGGTAAGGAATACAAAGTAAATCGAACGGATGCTATTGGCTTTATTGGGGGCTCGCAGGTAAATAATGAAGAATGTTATTTATTGGTGAAAATGGCTCGTGCGTTAGGTATTGCCTTTATTGATAACCAAACACGTGTATGTCACAGTGCAACACCACCAGCTTTAAATGCCGGATTTGGACGCGGTGCCATGACCAACAGTTGGACGGATTTACGCAATACGCAGCTCGTTTTGATTGAAGGCAGTAATATTGCCGAATGCCACCCCATGGGCATGAAAGGTATTATGATGGCTAAAGAACGTGGTGCCAAAATCATCCATGTTGATACACGATTCACACGGACTTCAAAAATTGCCGATCTTCATGTTCAAGTGCGTCCTGGCACGGATATTGCATTTTTGGGATCAATCATCAATTACATCATGGAAAATAAATTCTATAATGAAGAATTTATGCTTACGCATACAAATGCATACCATTTAATTAACAAAGATTTCAAATTTGATGATGGTATTTTCTCCGGTTTTAATGGGAAAAATCATAGTTATGAAAGAAAAACCTGGGGTTATCAAGTCGATGCTGCTGGTAAACCACTCAAAACAACAGATTTGAATCATCCTGACAGTGTATTTAGCAAATTAAAGGAATTCTACAAACGTTATACCTTTGAAATGGCTTCTAATATATCCGGTGCACCGGCAGAGAAAATCAAAGAAGTTGCTGACATGCTCGTGAAATACCAGCCTGGTGTAATCATGTATGCTCTTGGTATGACGCAGCATACGGTTGGCGTACAAAATATTCGTTGCTTTACGATCGTACAGCTCTTAATGGGAAACATCGGTCGTTCCGGTGCAGGGGTTGATGCAATGCGTGGTCAACCAAACGTTCAAGGCTCAACAGATTTTGGTATCATGTATCAATATTTCCCGGGTTATCTTTCTTATCCAACCCACAAAACAGCTACACTGGAAGAATGGACTAAAGATAACGGCACAGTTGGTAGGAAATCATTGGTCAATCTCTTAAAAGCATGGCTCGGTGAAAATGCCACGAAAGAAAACAATTTCGGCTTTGATCTTTTATCAAAACGAAACGGATATCATAATGATTCTCTGTATGTTTCTTTTGAAAAAGCCGTTGAAGGTATCGTTAAATGCATGTATATCACGGGTCAAAATCCACAAGTTACCAATGCGAATTTATCCATTGTTGATAAAGGTTTAGCAAATTTGGATTCATTGATTGTCCAAGATATCTTCGTTACAGAAACAGCTGCTTTCTGGCAAAGACCTGGCTGTGATGCTTCCAAAATCAAAACAGAGGTTATCTTCCTGCCAGCTGCTTCTTATCTGGAACGTGAAGGTACACTTATCAATTCGAGCCGCATGATTCAGTGGCGTTATGCCGGTCCGAATCCACCTGGCGATGCAAAACCCGATATTGAAATATGCAATCATTTATTTAAGAAAATTCGTGAACTCTATAAAGATTCAACACAAGAAAAAGATCAGATCATCCAAAAATGGACTTGGAATTATCCTGAAAAAGATACGGCTGAAACCGTTTTAAAAGAAATAAATGGCTATGATTTAAAAACCGGTAAACTTTTAAACAAAATCGGTGAGATGAAAGATGATGGCTCTACCAGTGCCGGACTTTGGCTATATGCCGGTGTATTTGGTAATGGTATCAACAAATCGAAACGTCGTGGCGGAACCGATCCGAGTAAGTTAGGAATCTTCCCAGAATTCGCCTATACGTGGCCAGATAATATGAGAATCCTCTATAACCGTGCCTCTTGTGATAAGAACGGTAAACCATATGATGAAAAACGCAAATTAGTATGGTGGGATGAATCTGCTAAAAAATGGGATGGCTATGATGTGCCAGATGTACCCAATATTCTTGATGGACCTTCTACACCAAATGGACAAAAACCATTTAGAATGGCGAGTGAAGGGGTCGGTCGTTTATTTGCTGCTGAGCATAAAGATTTGGACGCTACCATGCAGACACGAGATCATTCCTACACACCAGTTGATGGTCCAATTCCTGAGTTCTATGAACCAATCGAAAGTCCGACCGAAAATGCATTGCATGCAAAAGTAAAAAATAACCCATGCGTTATCTATCCGCGTGTTCCTGAGCTCCAAAAGATCGGTACAAAAGAAGAATTCCCTTATGTTCTCTGTACGTCTGGTATTGCAGAACATTGGTGCAGCGGTGCTGTGACAAGAAATGTACCATGGCTCAACGAACTCGTAAAAGAACCCTTCATTGAAATTCCGGTTAAACTTGCCGCACAACTCTCAATAAAAAGCGGCACTGATGTCAAAGTCCGTTCAACCCGCGGTGAAATAAAAGTAAAAGCAATGGTCACAGACCGTGCGAAACCACTTATGATAAACGGTGTAGAAACTTTCATGGTCTGGATGCCATATGGCTGGGGCTTTAAAGGCTTGAGCAAAGGTCCAAGCACAAATTATATCACGATTGATGCGCTGGACCCGAATGTGCAAATTCAGGAATTTAAAGCTTGTCTCGTTGATGTCAAGAAAGCATAATAAGGTGAATAAAATGACCAACAATAAATACGAACTTACCAAACAATGGTTAGAAAAGCACACTTTCTTAAAAGATATTGGTGAAATGAATCTTTCCATTATTCAAATTCTGGAAAAAATTGAAATTGAACCGCTCCAGCTACCGGATTTGGACTTGTACAAAGAAACGTTCGGTAAAGGGATTCCTGTTTTGCAAAATGAAGAATTGCAAAAAGCTTTAGTTAACCCAGTCGAACAAGTACTTCTGACATTAACTAAAGTTCTGAGCGAAACACAAGTTCCTGCAGCCTTTCAAAAAAGCTGCAAAGCGGTGCAGTTTTATGCTGAAAACAACAGTATTGCCGAAATTCTTGGTTATGTACTGCGTCAAGAAACAAATCAAGTCCATACTTTTTGCGAAAAAAATTCATTGGACGAAAAATTCACCAATTTTAGTATATGGCTTTCTATAAGTCATGTAATATCACAAAATGCCCTTCCTATTAAACTCTGGGTTGAAGGAAAAGGCTGGGAAAGAAATTACTGTCCAGTTTGTGGATCATTGCCGGTCTTAGCACAGTTAAAACAGGCGAATGATGGGCACCAGCGCCATCTCATTTGTGGCAGTTGTCACAGTAGCTGGACTTACAAACGCATTGGCTGCGCTTATTGCGGCAACGAAGAGTTAAACCAGCTGCGCTTATATGAAACAGCTGCCGAACCTGATATGCGAATTGATGTATGTGAAGATTGTCATACCTATATCAAAACGTATATCAAAGAAGGCCAAGAGGCTATTTATTTAGCAGACTGGGCAACCCTTCATCTCGATCTCTTAGCTGAAAAAGAAGGTTTCAGCAAAAAAGGAAGTTCTTTATTAATAAATTAATGAAACTATATTCTTTTAAGAATTGGTTCTAACTAGAGGAGTGATATCCATGGCAACAGAAATGGCAATGCTGCATGATGTTTCCAGATGTACCGGCTGTCGTGCCTGTATGGTAGCTTGCAAACAATGGAAAGATCTGCCTGCTGAAAGCACGCCTTTCGATGGCAATTTCCAATCCCATAAAGGATTAAGTCCTAAAACATACAATCTAATAAAAATGACGGAACGGACTGAAAATGATACGTTTCATTGGGATTTTATCAAATTTCAATGTATGCATTGTGCCCATCCAGCCTGTGCAAAGGGTTGTCCCCAAAATGCTTTACGTAAAACCGAAAGCGGTGCTGTCGTGTTAGATAAAGAAAAGTGCATTGGCTGTGGTTACTGCGCTGATAACTGTCCATTTGATGTACCAAAAGTCGATGAGCAAACACATAAATCCACAAAATGCGATTTATGTGCTGACCGTATTGAAAATGGAATGACACCAGCTTGTGCGCAAACTTGCACCGCCAGAGCGATCGATTTTGGAAAAAAAGATGATATGATAACCCTTGCCCATTCCCGTTTAAATGACATCAAAGGATCATTCCCCAATGCGCAGCTTTACGGCGTTGATAAGAATGGCGTAGGTGGAACACACATGATGTATATTTTAACAGACAGCCCAGCTATATACGGTTTACCTGCAGACCCAAAAACAAACGATGCTATCGATCTTTGGAAAGATATCATTCGCCCAGCTGGTCAGTTAATGGGTGTTGGTGCTATTGTCGGTGCAGCTGGTGCTTATGCTTTAACAAAAGCAATTGCTAAAAAACACAAAAATGAAAAAGGAGGGAAATCGGATGCTGATTGATCATAAATACGTCCACCGCCATGAAAAAGGATTTATTATCTGCCATTGGCTTAATGCACTGGCATTTATTATGCTGTACTTAACTGCATTGCCTCTTTATAGTGAGTATTTTCACTTTTTCTATACAATCTTGAGTCCGTATACCTTCCAGATACTGCACCGCACATTTGCTGTGCTCTTTATCGTAACACCAATATTATCACTTTTTCTTGCACCAAAAAGTATGAAGCACTGGGCAAAACAAATTATTGATGTCGGTATTGATGATATTAAATTTTTCATTTATTTCCCACTAGAAGCTCTTGGTTTACATCCAAACGGAATGCCAAAACAAGGTTTCTATAATGCAGGAGAAAAATTAAATTCTGTCCTGCAAATATTCGCTTGGATCGTGCTTGTTGTTTCTGGACTTGCACTATGGTTTGGCGGAGCTTCTTTAGCAAAAGAAACTATGTACTGGATGATTCCAATACATAGTGCGGCCGCTGGATTAGCATTTGTTGGATTTATTGGACATTTTTATTTGGCGATGTTTGCTAATCCCGATTCCATGCGCGGGATGAAAGCCGGTAATATCCATATACGCTATGCGAAAGCACATCACGAAGCTTGGTACGAAGAACTTATTGCCCGTGGTAAAATTTCCCGTGAAGAAGCTGAAAAAGCAATTAAAGAAAATAACGCATAATTGCTAAAGCAAAAAGGGGCAGTACAAGTAGATGGAATCTACTTGTACTGCCCCTTACTTCTTACTCAATCTCCATTAATACTATCAAGATTATAATCATCTGTAGAATTCAAAATTGCTTGATGAACGTCATCTACATACAAATCATGATTTCTCTCTACAGTATTCAGCCCATGAGCATACGTTGCATTGGCAAAAGTTGGCTGAGTTCCGATCCCAGCGGTCATGGCAACAGCTAAACAAACTGCCAGCCCTACTATTTTAGTCTTTATCCCAATATGAAAACTGACGTCGTTAATGTTTATCATACTATTACCTCCTACTATTTTGATTTTGGCACCCTTTTTCTTTAAAATACACTAGAGTTTAAGATACATCTAATAATCCCCTGCAAAAATATTATGCAAGCATAAATCATGCTGGATGAATCCCTACTAATAGTATATCAATACTATATTTATTGCACCAGTTAATAAAACCCTAAACCGTCTTATATTCCCAGAGATTATGCTTTTTTGCAAAAAATTTTTACCCTATTGCTTTATGTGTTGCATAATATCGCGAACCAACTTTATATAAAATAAAATTAAAATCAAAGACAAATCAAATGGACTTCTAATAATAAAGCTTTATATTATGTTTAGAGAAAATTTTACAAATCAAAATGTAAGGAGGACTCTCTTATGAAAAATCCAACAAAAAAAATTATTTCACTTGCTCTTTGCAGCTTAATGATAGCTGGTATTTCCGGTGGTGTTTCGGAAGCTCATTATCGAGATGATGGACCACGATATGAACATCATCGTCATCATCACTATGAAGCTCCATCCGAAGGTCACTCTGAAGGTGAAGTTATTACTGCCGGCATCGTAGGAACCGTCCTCGGCGTTATTATTGCAAATAATACCTAAAAAAATGGCCGCTGTCTAAATAGTTATTCAACTATTTAGACAGCGGCCATTTTAATTCATTTAAATGACATTTTCCCAAACAAAATATTCGGTCTAAACTCATATTTTATTTTCAATCTTCTATAAACAGCTAAAAGACAAATTTACATATCACAAAGTTGTCATAAAGTTGTCACAATCATAGTATAGAATAAGCATTAGAATCATTGATGTTTAGAGTCATTGGTGATTTGAGTTTTTTCATAAAAGTCCTAAAAAGAATCGCACTGGCTTGCTGGTCCATGCGATTCTTTTTTATTTACAGGATCTTCTAATACATGCTATAATTAAATAATATATTTTTCTAAGCAAAAGACTGTATCAGCACCATCTGATGCGGTCTTTTTTATAAACACAGGGTTTAAAAATGTATTATACGATAAGGAGCATATCATTCATGAAACATAAATTTTTTTATACTGGAGTTGTATTAGCACTTGTCCTATTTTCAAGTGTTGCATCTGCCATGAAACTGCCACCAAACTGGCAATTTGCTTATAAAGATAACGGTGCTATTTTTTATTTTGACACAAATACGCTGCATACCATTGAAACAACACACATCGATGACGATCCCGCTGATGACGATGCTACAAATACTACGGATACTACGGATACTACGGATACTACGGGTACTACAGCTGCTACAGCTTCTATCGCCGCCATTACCATGGTTGATACTGCCACAGATGAGGATGATAATATAATTGGTGTCAAAATGAAGACTGTATTATCATCAACATTGCTGCAAGAATTAATTGATGCCTATAAAAATCAATACGATACTACTAGCTGGTTCAGAATTAACTATTGCACTTCCTATAACATTTACAATCGAACAGATAAAACCCTGCTAACAAAAAACGTGCGTTTTTTTGATGCCAATAATAATCTAATGCTTACAATCAATAAAGAAACTAAAAGTACCGTTAGCAGCAATTCTGTCCAAAGCAAAATATATGACAACATATTTAACTGGATGGATGAAAATTAAAAGTCGTTCGTAATTTATACTTTGTAGAATCAAATTTATTGGGAGGAATAATACGAGAATGAACACACAACCTCTAGACCCTAAATTCGCCCAATCCCTTGTAGACATTATTGCAGCAGAATTAAATAAAAATGTCAATATTGTCGATAAAAAGGGCATCATTATCGCTTCGTTAAGCAAGGAACGAATTGGACAGCGTCATGAAGCAAGTACTATAATGCTAAATTCAGGACAAGCTCATGAGTTTTCTGTCACAGAACATGATCAGCAACATTTTTCCGGCGTACGCACCGGATTTAACGTCCCAATTTGGCTTGAAAGTGAATGTGTCGGCTTGATTGGTGTTACTGGAAATTCTGAAGAATCTGCGTCTTACGCTCGTTTAGCCGCCCATTTTGTTGAAGCTGCACTTAATGCCAATCTCCGTCAAGAAAAACTAGTGAACGCACTGCAAGAAAAACAAGCCCTCCATCAGCACTATATAAAAAAAATTATTAATATTCAAGAAGAAGAACGGCGAAAAATTTCCCGTGAACTTCATGATGAAACGAGCCAGGCCTTAACATCTATTATCGTTGGTCTCAGAGTCCTGGCAGAAACAACGCCGGCTAAAAAAGCCGAATTATTACAAATGCGCGATTTGGCAGTCAATACGCTTGATGCGGTTCACCGCCTGGCAGTACAGCTTCGTCCGGTAGTCCTTGATGATTTGGGTTTAGTGAGTGCCACACAAAAATATATCGAGGATTATTCCAAAAAATATAAGATCAAAGTAACCGCGAAAATTGACCCTCAGTTATTGCGGCAACGGTTTTCTCCCGAATTAGAAATCAATCTCTATCGCATTTTACAAGAAGCCCTAACTAATATTATTAAGCATGCCGAGGCAACAGAAGTTCAGGTCAGTTTAGTAAAGAAAACCTCTGTATTATCCTTTACAATTTTTGATAATGGCATCGGCTTTCATAGCCAAAAGGTTTACAAGCATCGCAATCATGCCTGCCTTGGCTTGTATGGAATGAAAGAACGTATTGCGGGATTAGATGGCGATTTTTCCATTCACTCCACGATAAATCACGGAACCTGCCTCAAAATAGAAGTTCCAATAAACCGTAAACCACTTACGTTATAAACGAGTTTGTCCATATTATACCAAAAGAACGGTATCTGATGATTACAGATACCGTTCTTTTGGTATAATATGGATATTTAGATTTCTCCCGCCTGATACGATTGATCCAAAAGTTGAATAACATGTACAGCCTCTATATATACTTTATTTTGTTCCAATCCATCAGCCAGATGCATCCGACAAGTACCACAGCTTGTTGCCACAATTTCTGCCGAAGATTCTTTAATGTTTTTAATCTTTCTATCATTAATTTTACGTGATAATGGATAATTTGCCACACTAAACGAACCGCCCGATCCACAACAGCGATCAGCATCTTTCATTTCCACGAAGGTAAGTCCTGGAATAGCCTGCAGAATTTCTCGCGGCTGTTTTGTCACTTTAATCCCCCTTGCCATATGGCAAGGATCATGCATGGTAACCGTTTGCAAAATTTGTCCCAAATCATCTCGACGAAATGGAACAATGTCAACTAAAAATTCGCTAATTTCATAAGTCTTTTCTGCCAACACCTTTGCCCGTTTATACATGACTGGATCATCTTGAAACATGTGGAGATATTCTATTTTCAAAGCTTCTGCACAAGATCCGCACGCTGCGATAACATAATCAACATCATAACTTTCAAAAACATTAATAATATGTCTTGCAAAACTCTTTGCCAGTTCTTTATCGCCTGAAACATATACCGGTGTACCGCAACAGTGCTGTGCTGACGGTATCACAACCTCAATATCATTATGATTTAGCACATGGATTACGGCATCTCCTACATCCGTGTAAATATAATTAATCATACAACCTGTAAAAAAGCCAACCTTATGCCTAGCATTCGCGACCTTTACTACCTCTGGATACCGACTTCGTAAAGGAACTGAAGCAAACGGTGCTGTAATTCTTTTTTTATCAATACCCGGCATAGGAAACCTGGCAACAGCAGCCATTTTTCTTGGAAGTCGCTTAAAACTCAAAGGACCAAATAGACCAGCTGCTTTTAATGCAATATCAAACAGTTTGCGATTTGACAGCAATTTGAATACTAGTTTTTTTACAGGATGAAGTCCGCGTGCCTTTACGACAGCTTGACGTCCACGAATAATCAACTCGTCAGCCTTCACTCCACATGGGCAGTTAGCCGCGCAGGCCTTACAGCATAAACATTTTGACAAAATATGGTCAAGATCTGCTGAAATTTCATTTTCACCACTTAATATTCCTTCAATGAGTGATAATTTTCCTCTGGCTACAGATGCTTCATTTTTAGTTTCTTTGTAAATTGGGCACACCGCCATGCAATTACCACATTTCATACACTTTGCCAAGGCATCACGGATATCAGCAAGCAGCCGTTGATCTTTATTTTGTATCTCTTTTATTGCAACATAGTCCATTCTAACACTCACCCACTAATTTACCAGGATTCAAAATAAGATTAGGATCGAGTGCTCGTTTAATAGATTTCATGGCATCCATAACTTTACTGCCATGTTGTTGCTCCATCCATGGCAATTTTCCCAAGCCAATTCCATGTTCACCACTCAATGTACCACCTAGTTTAATGGCTGACAAAAATATTTCATTCATTGCTTTTTTAACAGATTCCATTTCTTTTAAATCACGACTATCGCAAACAATCGTCGGGTGCATATTGCCGTCTCCAGCATGCCCAAACGTACCAATTGTTACGTTAAATTCTTTTGCTATTCTACTAACTTCGCGCAAAAATTCAGGCACCTTACTTCTCGGAACAGTCGCATCTTCCACATAAGTAGTTGGTCTTAGTTTCGCTAGTGCAGGCAGTGCTGCCCGGCGTGCTGCCCACAGTTTATCTCTTTCTGCGTCATTTTGTGCCACTTGAATAGCATCCGCATGATTGGTTTTCAGTACACGCAAAACTTCATTGGCTTCTTTTGCCACCACTTCAGGCATACCATCGACTTCAATTAATAATACCGCCTCAGCGTCTAGTGGTAACCCAACATGGGCATAATCTTCTACCGTACGAATCGTAGCATTATCCATAATTTCCAACGTAGCTGGCGTAATCTTAGCCGCAATAATTCCCGCTACCGTTTTTCCAGCATTATCTAAATTTTTAAATACTGCCATAATGCTTTTTTTACATTCCGGTGCTGGTACTAATTTCAAAGTTGCTTGCGTGATAACGCCTAACGTACCTTCCGAACCAGTAAACAATTTTGTCAGATCATAGCCAGAAACATCTTTAACATTTCGCCCTCCCGTATGCAAGATATCTCCATTCGCCAAGACAACTTCCAGCCCCATAACATAATGCTTAGAAACTCCATATTTCAACCCCCGTAGACCACCCGCATTTTCAGCAATCGTACCGCCAAGTGTCGCTGTAGCAACTGTACCTGGATCTGGTGGATAAATCAATCCATGCTTAGCTGCTAGATTATTCAGATCAGCTACAATTACCCCCGGTTCTGTTACCACTACAAGATTTTCCAAATCGACATCGATAATGTGGTCAAAACGATTCATCAGCAACACGATTCCACCTTTTAATGGTACACAGCCCGCACTCAAATTAGTCCCTGATCCCCGCGGGTAAACAGGAATTTCATGCTGATTAGCAAGCTTCAATATAGCAGATACCTGTTGAACATTCTCTGGAATTATAACAGCCTCTGGCAAATGTGAATATCCAGGTGTAGCATCATAGGAATAACAAAATAAGTCTTCCTGCCCCGTAAGGACATTCTCTGCTCCAACAATTTTCTGGAATTCCTGCATATATAATGTTTGCATAATTTATGCTCCTTATATAAAATCTATAGTCTCATTTTTACACGAATTTGCAAACTCGTAAATCCGGTATACCCTGTAAAAAAGTGTAAGGATTTGTCTTATTCAACCTGTAGGATAATTCCTTACAAAGAAACTATTAAACATAAAACAACGCTCATCCATGTATTTCATCAATGAGCGTTGTTTTATGTTTAACTGCCTAGGTTCCCATCATTTTATATTTAATCGCGTAATTTACCAGCTCCGATTTTTTACGAATACTTAATTTTTTCATAATTCGGGAACGATACGTGTCAACGGTTTTGGGACTTATAAAAAGTTTTTCCGCAATTTCCGTGTTGGTATACCCCTGTGCTAAAGAACGCAAAACTTCCCGTTCGCGACCACTTAACATCGTATAAGGGTCCTTGGTATCACACTCTTTATTTGGTTTTTTAAGCAGTGTCTCAATAAGTTTTTGTGAGATGCTTTCGTTTAGATATTTTTTCCCGTCAGAAATTCTTTTAATAGCTTCCATCAGCTCCGTATCTGCTGAACGTTTTAACACATATCCATTTGCTCCAGAACTCATGACCTCTTTAACAAATTCATCATCATCATACATCGTTAAAACTAGAATTGAACATGCCAAATTTTGAGAACGAAGCTCCTTAATACATTCAAACCCATTCATGTCCGGCATTGATAAATCTAAAATCAGTACATCTGGATCCAGCTTACTAACAAGGCTAACCGCTTCAATACCAGTTCCTGCCTCTCCAATGACTTCAAATTCTGAATAGCAATGCAATAAGGCCTTCAATCCGGCTCGTAGTACGGCATGGTCATCAGCAATGATAATACGAATTTTTTTCATACTTCACCTGCTTTCCTAAAACCATCTATAATAACTGTAGCACAAGAAAATTTTACAATTCACAACTGTTTATCCATAAATACCACCCATATGTTTTTCAAACAGTGCTCATACTAATTTGACTTTTTTACACCGAATAGATTACACACTAAAGGCTTGGATCTTAAGAATCCACTATGTTACAGTCTGATATTTATTTCGACAGGACTATAGGGGAAATCCTTTTTTCATCATTAAAACTTTTAATTTTGATACCACTATAACTATGAAAATAAAGTAGAGCGGAAAAACAAGGTTGCTTTCCTTTCCACAAAAATTTTCAAGTGGTTTGTACGAATATATATGTGAATAAAGGTTTTTTGATTTCATTAGACCAAGTAACTTTTAACACAGGAGAAGCATCTTTTTTGCAAACAAGTGTATGGATTGTCCCTTGTATCTCATACCAATGTCCAGCAACAATATTATTTTTATCATCTGAATCGATTGCCAATCCAACTGCTGAAGCATCCACAATACAGCAACTAATAACATAACGAGCAATAGAAACACGTTGTGTCGTTGGATCTATGTAAGCAAATCCTGTTATTTCTACGTTTTTACCAACATAATCTGCCGGATGGCAATATAAATTTTGTATCATGTCAACATAATTTTTATCTGATATTTTAATAAATTTTGTATCTTGAAAATTATCTATCGGGACACTCATACCACTTTTTACTTTATCCGATATAGTATTATTTAACCCTTTATTTTCAATTAATTTTGAATCAAGTGACGTGCTAGGGATAAATAAGGCAACTGCTAAAGAAAAAATAAAAGTTACATAATAGAAAAAAAGTTTATACTTTTCTTTTTCAACATGATAACTTTTAATATTTGAATCTTCTTGACGTAAAATATTTTGGTTTAGACTATTTTGTAAATGCATACATTGTGCAAGCAACATAATAAATAATATTATATCTGATATTTGTAGTAAAATAGTAAAACGTGGATGAACATAAAAAATCACTTGATTCATTATAATAATCCAAGAAAGAAGACTTACCATGCATAATAATATTAAAGTTTTCACACAGTTATCTTTTACATGATATGTCATTTCATACAAAACTCCTTTTTAAAATAAATTTGTCATAATATAACTTCCTAAAAAAGTCAAAATAAAAACTATAGTAATTAAAAAAACTACAAACTTTGTACGAAATGTATGTAATAACATCAATGTATTTTTTATATCAATCATAGGACCAAAAACTGTAAAGGCTATAAGAGCTTCTGTACTAAAGCTACTTATAAACGAAGCTGCTATAAAAGCATCTGCAGACGAACAAACAGAAATCAGAAATGCAAATAAGATCATCACAATAACGGGAAAAAATGGATTATGTCCTATATTTAATAGTGTTGCATGCGGAATACAGAGTTGGGCAATCGTACTTAGAAAAGACCCCAATACTAGGAATCTTCCCATTTCAAAAAACTCATTTGATGCATCATAAACAAAAACTAAAACTTTACCAATTAAAGTTGTCGGCAATACTGTATGCATATGACAACAACATGAACTATCGTGTTGTGATATGGTCAACGCATTTTTCAGGACTGTTTGCTTAAAACTTTTGCTTATAATCCATGACGCATTATAAGCAACAAATAAAGCAGTCGTAACACGCACAAGAGCAATTTCCCAACTATTAAATGCATAAAAAGTAGAAAATATTGTTAAAGGATTCATGATCGGTGCAGCTAACATAAAAGCAATCGCTGAATAAGCTGGTACACCTTTTTGTATAAGTTTTTTAACAATGGGTACCGTTCCACAGTCACAAATAGGAAAAATAGCACCTAAAAAGCAGGCTAATAAAATACTATAAATTTTATTAGCTGGTAATATTTTTTGAATTAATTTTTCAGAAATAAAATTATGTAAGAAAGAAGAAACAATAACACTAATTAAAATGAAAGGTAAAGCATCAATCAAAATACTGAAAAAGATCATTTTAAAATTTAACAATGACTGCCACATGAAATAGTCTCCTGTCTATGCGTAAATTTCAAAATTCACGTCTGCGATTCCCCTTGCAGGGCAATATGTACTACCAAACGTGAAATTTCCACATCACGCTAAAGAATCAACAATACGCTGTCGAAAGGCACCAAGTTGTGCATAAAGATTTTTCCCCGGACATAATGTTGAACTAAGATCTCGATGCCCCAAGATTGTTTTGTTTGTAGGACTAAGATTATAAGTTTTACATAAAAATGTGGTTAATTCTAAAGCGGATTGTATTTGTTCCTCCGTAGGTTTAGACTTTTCAAAATCGCCCACCAAATTGATGCCTATAGAAGTACGATTATAGTGATAACAATGAGCACCAATTGCATTTTGTGGACGGCCGCGCTCAATTGTTCCGTTTTTTCGAATAATATAATGATATCCAATACCAGCCCAACCATTATCCAGATGCCATTGATGCACTTCCGCTGCAGAAACATCACGATCTGTGCCGCCAATATGATGAATAATAATCATATTGGTTTCAGAACGATCCACTAAAGGACTGGCAAATTTAAGATAAGTTTCTTTAATAAAAGGAGATTTGTTATTTATTTTTCTTACCCCAGCAAAGCTTTTCTTACTAACTATAATTTCTGGGAACAAATAAAAAAAACTAAAAATATAAAACGTATATATTAAAAATTTTCGGCGATTCATCAAAAAGTTCTCCTTACAAAAAACATATATAAGATACTGCAATTTATATGTGTAATAACGAAAAATTGACTTTTTCAGTCTGTATATAATTCATAAAGGCAGGAAAATGTAAACTAATCCAGAATCGCAGAAAAGTATGCGTCTGCGATTGAAAAATAGGAACCCGATTTAATGTGTACGGATTATCTTTGTCCATATCAGAACCTAAATGAACCGTAAAGGCGGCACGGTATCCATATTTTTGAACCATAGAAATAACATGTTGATCATAGTCACCATAAGGATATGCTAAACAATCAATTTTATAACCTAAATTTTTTTCTAGATCTTCCTTTGAATCAAGTAATTCTTGTTGTAATATTTTCTCATCTTTTACTTGATTTAAATGTGGATGACTAAAAGTATGTCCTTCAAAAAGAATATTGTTGTTTTTCATTTCTTGAATTTCCTGCCAAGAAAGATAGTGATCTTTATTTACAAGACTAGAAATCAGAAATATGGTTGCATTAAATTTATATTGTTTTAGGATAGGATATGCATTGAAATAGTTATCTTTATAACCATCATCGAACGTAATTAAAACCGGTTTTTCAGGAAGTGTCATTCCTTGTTGTAAATAATCCAACAATTGATCTGGCGTAATCGTTGTATATCCTTCTTCCGCTAAATCTTTCATTTGTGCAGCAAATTCAGTCGTACTTAACGTTAAAGCATTATGATCTTGATTATTGATTTGATGATAATTCAAAACAGGAATGCCCTGCTGACTAAAAAATAATAATTTTAAAATAATGCAAATTAAAATAAGCACAAAAAAAATCACATAAAAATTCCATTTAGACTTCCCCACTAAAGCATACATCTCCTATTTAGTAATATTACTGATTGACCTAAACTATAGCTATATTAACCAATGTTTATGAAAGAAAGCTGAATTTATAACAAATGTTGTCAATCTATGAAAATGGCTTTACGAGTTAACAATGCGTTTTTTTCTAGAGCTCTTGCGTTTGTCACAAAATAAATAAGCAGAAATACATGCGGTCAAAGGAATAGCACAAACCAATCCTATACTGCCTGTCAAAGCTCTTACTATTTCTGTGGCAATTAAATTAAAATTCATGATTTTAATTAAAGAAAGATCTTTTTGTACGGATAATAATAAAATCAAAGGTAAAGATGAGCCAACGTAAGCTAAAATCAACGTATTTGACATGGTTCCCATGACATCACGCCCTATATTCATCCCCGCCTTAAATAATGGTTTAAAATGAATTTCATTTGAATGTTGTTTAACTTCATGAATGGATGACGATATTGATATTGCTACATCCATTACAGCACCTAATGCACCGATTACCATTCCAGCAAATAAAATGCCTTGAAAATCCACATTAGGGAGAGCGGTTGCCTTCAACATAATCGCTTCTTCATTTGCTAATCCATTTAAATGCATTAAATAAATTGATATTTTAGCTAAAATACCCGCAATTGCAACACCGCCCAATGTCCCTAAAATAGCAGCAAATGTTTTCTTATTCCATCCACTAATTAATGTTTGAGAAATTATTGAAATAATTGTACACAACAAAAAAACCATGAATCCAATTTCCCAGTGATTTTCTTTTAAAATTTGATTAATAAAAACCGCCACAATTAAGAAACAGGAACAGCCAATAACAAGGATCGACTTGAATCCAATAGCTCTGCCGAAAATCAATAAACAAAAAACAAATAACCCAATAAGCAAATAAATATAATTATCGCGTTGAAAATCACTGATATGATATTCTAGCTTACCCATTTGATTTACAGCTTCGAGAATAAGATGATCCCCTTCGTGAAGTTCCATGACTCCGAATGCCGACCGTTCTGGTTGATAATTGACTATCGTAATTTCCTGATCTGTATCAACACCAGAGGTTATTTGCAGCTTAATCAGTTCTTGTTTGCCAAACTTCATTTTTGAAGAGGAATCTTGGTCTATAGGTTGAACGGAAAGCACAATTCCTTTTTCGTATTGCACGTCAGGGGTTTCCGGCTGTGCATCTGCGACAGACGGTAAAATAAACAAGCAGAATACTATCATCATTGCGTAAAATAGATATTTATTTTTCATTTCAAAAGCCACCTCTTAATTATTTTATTCATTAGTAATATTACTATTTGATAATTATACTAAATTTATATAAAAAAGCAAAATATAGGCACCATGATTTTTTTGCATAACAAAAAGGAAGGCGTATAAATTCCCGCCTTCCAAAAAAATTCAACATTTCTATAAAATCTTACCCATTTTGAAGCGTCTTACAATATAACTTCGTCTGCTTCTAAACACTAAATTGCACTTTTTATTTTAAACTCTGATATATTTTTTCCAAGTTATCGCGCATACTTTGAAGATAGTCCTTGTTATCTTCTTTACTTTCCAGAGTATAAATTTTTTCGGCTTTTGCTCCAACTTCATTAGCTAAAGTCTCTGAAACTTTTGGACTAACCATATCTTCTACAAAAATAGTTTTAATATGATTTGTCTTACAATAATCTGTTAACTCTTTCAGTTTTTTTGCACTCGGTTCACCTTCAGCAAAAACGTCTTCAACACTGTTTTGCTTTAAACCAAAATCACGTGACAGGTAGGCAAAAGCAGCATGTCCTGTAACAAAGTTCTTATTTGCTACAGATTGAAACTTTTGATTATATTCTTGATAAAGTGTTTCAAGTTGATCATAAAAGATTTTATAGTTCGCTTCATAAAAATCTTTATTCGCTGGATCAGCCTTGATTAAAGCATCTTGTACATTTTTTGCTTCTATTTCAGCACCTTTTAAACTTAACCACAAATGAGGATCATTTTGTGCACCTGATTCAATTTCTTCCGCTCCAGTCGCTGGCAGTGGTTCAGCTCCTTTTGCCGCTTCAACCACAATCAAATTTTTATTGTCTGCAGCTTCTAAAGCTTTATCAACCCATGATTTTTCCATATCAAAGCCATTGTAAACAAAGATTTTAGCACTATGTAACCCTTCTAAATCACTTGCTTTTGGTTCAAAATCATGTGGTTCCGTTCCATCGGGTATAATCGTCTGTACCTCTACCTTCTCTTTACCAACTGCCTCCACGATTTCTCGCATGGCATTAAAGGAAACCATCACTTTTATCTTTCCATTATCTTCCTGTTTGGTTGGTTCCGAATTTTTCGGTGTTCCACAGCCCGCAAAAATGCCCAGCAGAAGAATGAACAACAAACAGTAAAAACCTGATTTTTTCATAATATCACTCCAGTTTTTATTTTCAGATGCGAATAGTTTGCATTTGCATCTAAAAATAGGATATAATGATATTAAAAATATGTCAAGTGACAAATTTACGGAGGATATAATGATTCATATCAAAAACATGTATTTTTCATATGAGCAAAGCTCATATATATTGAAAAATTTAAACTTTTCAATTCAAGACGGCTCCTATATTTCAATTTTAGGTGAAAATGGTTCAGGAAAAAGCACCTTCATCAAACTTTTATTAAACTTACTCATACCAACTAGTGGTCATATAGAAAATACATTCACAAGAACAGCCTATGTGCCGCAGCGATTTGAGAGCCTCAATACACAATTTCCTATAACAATTGAGGAAATTTTAACGTGCTATCAAAAAGCACGTCATATTCCTGGTAAAAAAATCATTGATGATAGTCTTGCTCTCGTTAAAATGCAGGATTATAAAAAATCCCTCGTCGGAACTTTATCAGGCGGGCAATGCCAAAAAATTTTTATTGCCCGTGCACTCATGGGAAACCCGGATTTATTGATCTTAGATGAGCCTTCAAATGGGGTTGATATAAAAAGTCAAAATGAAATTTATCAATTGATAAAAAATCTAAACCAAGAAAAAAAAATTACAGTTATTTGTGTAGAGCATAATCTAAAAGCTGCGATTAAAAACTCCACCCTTTTATATCATATTGCACAAGGAGTTGGTCATATCTGCAATCCACAAGATTACATTCGCGAATATCTCATTGAAAATACAGGAGTTGAAAATTATGTTTCAATATAATTTTATGCAAAACGCTTTTATGATTGCCATTTTAATCTCAATTTTATGTCCTCTAATTGGTATGTTTCTTGTATTAAAGCGCTATTCTATGATGGGTGATACCTTATCCCATGCCTCATTCGCTGGTGTAGCCGCCGGATTGATGGTTCATATACATCCTATTTTAAGTGCATTTTGTTTAACTTCTATATTTGGCGTATTGATTGAAATTTTACGACGACATTTTAAAAATTATGCTGAATTAATTTTAGTTGTTATCTTATCGCTATCTGTCGGAATTGCCATTACACTCATTAGTTCCGGTCTTGTACATGCAAATATCGATTCCTTTTTATTTGGCAGTATCCTAACTGTTACACGAGAAGATTTTTATATAGTTTTGCTTTTAAGTATCCTATCTTTGATTATCATTTCTCGGCTATACCACTCTTTAATGTTCATGATTTTTGATGAAGAAGGTGCCAAAATTTCCGGCATCAATATCAAATTCATTAATTATACCTTTGCAGTTTTGGTCGCTGCAACAATTTCGGTATCGATTCGAATCGTAGGCATTTTAGTCATTAGTTCTCTAATTGCGTTACCCATTGCAACTGCTCTGCAGCTTAGAAAAGGTTTTAAAACGACATTACTCTTTGGTGTTTTATTTAGTTTCATTGATATAATAAGTGGTATTACGATTTCCTATTGGATTGATGCTGCACCAGGGGGAGTTATTGCGATAATGTCCGTCTTAGTTTTGGCTTTCGTATTATTTTTGCAAAATCATCATTTTCCATTCAATATACATTTGCTAAATTTCAAAAATATGGCTAAAATAAACTGTATGATTGCAAACGAAAAGAGGGATTCTGATGGAAGAAGAAAGTTTCGAATACAAAGCATTTTTAAACCAGCATGGCATCAAAAGTACCAAACAACGAAATTTACTTTTGAAACTTCTCAATCAGAGCAACGAACTATTAACAGCGGATACTCTATATCTAAAAGTACTCCAAGAAGATAATACAATGAATTTATCGACGATTTATCGTATCTTAGATTTATTCACAAAAAAACAAATTATCCAAAAATCAAACTTTCTTGAAAATACAACGAGTGTTTTTGAGCTCAAACGATTATCTCATCAGCACCATTTAATTTGCTTAAATTGCAAAAAAATTATTTATATTGATCATTGCCCTTTAGAAAAATTTGAAAAATCGTTGGAATCAAAAACAAATTTTTTTATTTCAGATCATAAACTAGAACTTTACGGATATTGTGGTGACTGCAAAAAAAATTTACACCACGAAATTTCATAGAACGATACGTTTAATTTGTCACAAAATTGTCATAAAATTGAGGTATTCTATTTGTAGGGATTACTCCTCCACAGATTAATCTCAAGTATTACAACTCCTAAGTTTCAAAATCTATTCCCTATTAGATCGCACAGATTATTGTTCTGTGCGCTTTTTTTGTCTAAAAAAGAAAACCCTCATTATCCTTGCAAACATAAATTCATCGCCGCTTTTGCGGAAACAGCTTTACTAAAAATATAGCCTTGAATGTAATCGCACTGACATTCTGCCAATTTTGCCAGCTGTTCTTTTCTTTAAACGCCCTCAACAACAATCCTCATATCTAAAGTATGACTCATAGCAATAATTAATTTAACAAAATTCGCATGAATCATCCGCATCGCATCCTCTGCTTTTTGCAGTAATGGTAGTTAGAAAAAACGCCAGCAATTTTCACCCGATTCCTTAGCTTCATACAAAGCAACATCAGTCTTTTCCATAATATCTTCCAACATATCAGCGTGCTGCGGATAAAGAAGTATCCCTATACTTGCCGACATTTTGATTTGTTCTTCTGCTACTTCATATTCCCGGCAAAGCCTCTGCTATTGTGACGAATATGGCATTGTCGCTACAGGAACTAGTAATGAAGAACACCTTACTCTGCAATGGAAAATTTTATATCATAAAAGAATATTTGAGATTTTCTTAAATATTTCATCCGTTATACCAAGTTTTTTCTTAAATCTTTCATCTTCCATTCTTGTAATAATTATCTTATCAGGAGATATTTTTTTAATGATATTTTTGATCTGCCGGACTGATTTATCATCATCGTTATAGTCCTTAATAATAGTAATTTCAAAGATAAATTTTCCTTCATATTGTTTATTAAATGAAATCATGTTTGAAATATATTCTTCTAATGTATATTCTCTAATCGGTCTTTGCACTGTTTGAAAATCTTCTTCTGTTATTACTTTTAATTCTCCAATAACCTCATCACATTTATTAGCAATTTTTATATATTCATCTTTACCTAATAAATATCCATTGGAAAGCAACCTTACAGGTAAACTTTTCCCTTTGATAAATTCAATAATATCAACAATTTTATCATTTATTAATGATTCTCCTTTTGAGTTAATAAAGATTAATTCTGCTTTTTTATTCTCTATCATACGTCCTAGTTCAAGCATCGAACGATCCATTTCATTAAATGATTTTTGGGTATCCACTTTATATTTTGACCTTCCAATAGGACAAAATATGCAGTCGAAGTTGCAATACTTCTCTGGGAGCACATTCACCTCAAGCACTCTTTTCCCCTCTTCAACATAAATTTCTTTATATGTGAAACCACTCATTGCCATTCCCCCTAAATTTACATAATTGATACAGTTTTGTTATTAATATCAAGAATCGATTGCACGATACAAAGATGCCTTTCCCTTGATTTTAAGATAGGTTTCATCCATGCGCTATGAATCATTTGTTGGCTTAAGATATTTGTGTTTATTCAATCAGCTTTAAACCAACAGCAGAGCCTAGCAAAACGGCTATAGAAATAATTCTTGATAAATTCCTAGGTTCACCATATACAAACATCCCCAATATCGCTCCGCCCGAAGCTCCAATTCCAGTCCACACTGCATAGGCTGTTCCCATAGGCAATGTCCTCATAGCAAGTGCTAAAAATAAAAAACTTAGGCAAAATCCGATGAACAGCGGAACAAACGCCTTCCAGTTGTGATCTTTATGCAACTTGTTAATCATTGTAACCCCCATCATCTCAAAGATGCCTGCCATGATTAAGAATAACCAATCCATCTTATAGCACCGTTTTATCTTTCTGATTACTTAGCATCTTAAGACTGATAACGCTACTTAACAGTAGTACAATCAAAGCACTCTTAGCAGGTATAACAGGTACATTGAACAATATAGTCTCTGCCAGTACGGTTCCCGCGGTTCCAAGTCCAACGAAAACAGCATATACTGTCCCAACAGCAAGGTCACGCCCAGCCATAATCATCAGATAAAAGCTAATGATTATGGCGATTAATGTTCCTCCCCATTCCAAGACACTATCCGCATGCTTCAGCCCGATTACCCAGCCCACTTCAAAAAAAGCGGCAATAACAACTGATATCCAAATTTTGTTCATATAGCCTTGCCTCCTTCTTTAGTAATAACGAAATACGGACAAAGAAAGCCCGGGAAAATAAGCTGCCATATTGCAGCAACTATTCTCCCGGGCTTTTATCCCTCCGTGCTATAGTCGTAGACTATCGTTTTCTCTCGGACCAGACCAGCGAACTGCGGAACCCTAGAAAACTATTTATTACATCTAATGATATTATACACAATTGATTTGAGTTGTCAAGAACCTCTGCAAAAACAATGTGTTTAAATTTTGCGACTCAATTACATCCTATTAAATTCTTTTTTTAATATGGCACGGGTTTTAGACCATTTCCGTTAACCGTGTTCCTCCACGTCCACTTAAAACATCAATTAACCCCTTGCTCCCATTTACAGATGGCCGATCATAGAAGTTATTTAGGTATTGGGATATCAATATGATTTAATTTTGCTATTGCGGACAAATTTAAAGCAGGTAGTATGACATCTTATGAGTTGCCAGTTTATTTACGAATTTGCATAATATTGATGTAATGAGTCACTGATATTGACTTTCAAAGACTGGCCTCTTTCCTTTTTTCAAATCTGGCCCTTTTACGAAAGATAGTTTACATGCTTTAATATAACTATCACGTGCACGGATAATAAAAATTGGGGGTTATAAGTTATGGATAACAATAAATTGTTCTTGAAAGTAGGCATATTTTTGTTTGATGGTGTTGAGCCAACCGATTTCATTGGACCTTATGATGTATTTACTGCTGTAGATTCCGGACATCCTGAAAAGCAAACCACGCTATATCAGACACCACATGCCATGTATGACGTTTTTACTGTCAGCGAGACTAAAAAAGATATACATGTTAGCGCGGGGGGATTAGTGTTTAAGGCTGAATATGATTTTAGCGATTGTCCTGCGATTGATATATTAGTTGTTCCTGGCGGCCGAATAACAGAGGCGCTTTTATCTAATCCAAATGTAATTGATTGGCTACAAAATCAGAGCAAAAATGCAGAGATTACCTTCTCTGTGTGTAGCGGAGCTTTATTACTTGCAAAGGCAGGATTACTTAAAGAGTCATCGGCTACAACACATCATCTTGCTTTTGATGCTTTATTAGCTATTGATCCTACAATAACGCTGAAAAAAGATGAGCGATTTATTGATAATGGTCGGATTATCACGGCAGCTGGCGTTACGGCTGGGTACGATGCAGCAATGCATATTGCCTATAAAACAGCTGGACGGGATGCTTTTTTTAAAGCTGGTGAAATATTGGAATATGGTGAAGCTTGGAAAAGCGTACAAAGACGGTTGGTTGGACTACCTGTGCATCGAAAAATTACTGCTAAATGTATCAAATGTGGTAAATGCATGAAGGTTTGCCCATTTGGTGCGGTTGTAGAAGGACAAAACCAATTCATGATTCAACCTGAACGTTGTGTCGGTATAGGTCCGTGTGCCAAACTATGTCCAGTCGCAGCTATTGAATCATTATTCTAGATAGAGATTAGCTATGATCATGAAACCAAACTTATATAAATAGTTTGTAATTCTAGGGAGAACAGGATTTACTGTTCTCCCTAGAATTGTTTGCTCAATACAGTTCGTAACTTGATAGTGAGAATAGCGTAAGCAACTTCGTGGTATAGCCTCCTTCTATCAATAGGTGAGGGGGAAACATTAGATGAATCAGCACACATTTAAAAGTTAGTTAAAACAATATTTTGCTGTCTTAGGTAAATCATTGGCAAAGATTTTTGTTCGTTAAAGGACGTGCTATTAAGGGGTAAAGAAACGTAAGGTGAAAAGGATCTCTCAGAAGAGGTGATTTCTCGTTGGGAGATAAACTACATCACCTCACTTAAGCCAAATTTGGCACAATAAACGAATGGCCGGATCAATATCCTCATCTTTTATGCTTCCATAGCCTAGGAGAACGCGACCAGCTTTACTGGGTGAAGATTCTATCCAGATATTGTTGCTAGAAAGATATATGCCCACCTTACGTGCCTTGTCAATCAAAATTGCTGAAGATATCGGTTGGTTTAAATCTAACAGAACATGAATGCCGGCATTTTCTCCAGACACTGTAATGGTTTCGCCGAAGTGCTTTTGTAGTGCACGTAATAAAATATCTCTTTTTTTCTTAAACTGACGAAGTATTTTTCGCAAATGACTTTCAAAAAGATTTTCCTGTAAGAAAAGCTCTAGCGGTTTTTGAATAATGAATGGTACTGAACAAGAAAAACTTTCGTTTTTTTGCTGTAAGGACAATGCTAAGTTTTTCGGCAATACCATATAAGCAATTCTTAATGAGGGAGAAAGTATTTTGGAAAAGCTGCCAATGTAGATTACTTTATCTGGTGCTAGTCCTTGTAAAGCTGGTGCTGGTTTTACATCATAACGAAGATGACAGTTATAGTCATCTTCAATAATCAGGGCATTCCGTTCATAGGCCCAATCAATAAGCTGTAATCTTCGGGCTATCGACATAGTTCGTCCCGTTGGAAACTGATGTGAGGGAGTCACATATACAGCATTAGCAGTGGTGTTCCGTAAGGCTTTAACATTGAGACCGTGATAATTTACCGGAACTAGCGGGACATGAAAACCGCGATTGGTAAAAGCTGAGTGAGCAGCGGAGAAACCGGGGTCCTCCATGGCTATGGTGTCTATTTCATCTTTGAGAAGCTGACAAATAAACATAAGGCATTGAGTAGTTCCAGAAGTAATCAATATTTGATCTGGTGTACATCGGACATCCCGATATTCATGCAAATATTTTGTCAGTTCTCGGCGTAATCCTGGTTCGCCTCTCAAGTCACCGTAGTTTAGAAATGGTTCCTTGTATTGTTTCAAACAGCAATTGGTTAATTGTTGCCATTGCGCAAATGGAAAGGACTGCTGGCTTAGATTGCCATATCGAAAATCGTATAACATTCTGCCCAAGTGCAATTCGTTGGTAGTCGAATCTGGAATAACTTCTGTAGAAACAGAATATTTAGTATTATGAATTGTTTCTACATAGTATCCGCTACGGCTTTTTCCAATGATATAACCTTCAGAGAAGAGTTGCTGGTAGGCGGTATCCACTGTATTTCTGCTAACATGAAGTTCAGTCGCAAGGTATCGGCATGAAGGTAGTTTTGCCTGTTCGCGGAGTTCACCGCTTAGAATTTTATCACGGATTTGTTGGTAGAGTTGTTGGTAAAGTGGCTTTTTACTAGTTGAAACCAATACATACATTTTATTCTCCTTTAGAAATTGTTGATTAAAATCGCTGTGCGGTTATCGCACAAAGTTTCGAGTTTAGCTTTCTCCGTACTATTAAAAGTGTCCGCGCCAATTTTTATGGCTTAGTTATCTATCAGATAAATTTCTTTAGTTTTTTTCATCTTGTGTGAGTTCTGCATTATCATCTAACCGTTGCTTTGGCACAGGAGCTTATTCATATAGATCAAATATACGCATAAATAGTTTCTGATTGTTTGCTTTGATATGTTGTATTCTATAATATGTAAATTCACAAATCACGAATTCTGGAAATGGAACTATCCTATCGTTACTAACTTCTCAGTATCCTCATGAACAAAGTTCTAAACGAAGGACAAAAAATGTGATATATGTACCATACCAGAAAAACAAATTTTGTCAATGATATATTGCTTTGTCTCTATCTATAAGGGCAGCATATGGTATCCGAAACGATATATGCTTAGCATGACACCATAATGAATCCCCATGCCATCACGGCACAGGGATTCATCTTGTAGTGGGGATGTTTAGAAAATCGTAATATTAAGAAATATCTCTACCAGCTATTCAACAAAAAATCTTTGATATTCAAATGGATAATTCCCTTATAAAACATGTTGATACCATTATACTGCCTACTTAATGAAATCACTTTATGTTCTGATCATGCTCCAAAATCCCACTTATCTACTATCAAGAAATTATCTTTTTCCTATAATTCTCTTTCAAGTTCAATTAGCCTTGAATCTTTTAATCTACAATTATATGAATCATCCTTCTTTTCCAACCTCGCAACAAAGGGGCTGTCGCACGTTACAAAAACGTACGGCAGCTTTTTTTTGAAAAAAAAACTCCCAGGCTTTTAATCGTCTGAGAGTACGTGTAAATTTTAAGTATGTGCCACTGGTAAGAAAATCATCGTAAGTGGCGAACGAAAACAGAAAACCCAAACAGGCTATGAAACATGGAAGACGCAATATTCGTGTGAAAATTGTAGCAACTGCACATTAAAAGCACAGTGCATTCATGGGAATCGCAGCAAGACGCCCATAGAAACACGAACTAAACATTTTGAAATCTCAAAGATTTTCCAGCAGAAACGGGCAGAAGATTTGGAACGCATTACGTCAAAGAAAGGGATTGAACTACGGGTGAATCGGATCATTCAGTCGGAAGGAACCTTTGCAAATGGCAAAGCCGACCTACAGTTTAGGCGTTTTCTTGGACGGGGAAAAGTAAATGCGTTAGTAGAAAGTATGTTGATGGCAATGGCACATAATATAGGAAAAATGCATCATAAAATACAGTCTAGCCGATCAGGACAGTATCTATTCCCTATAAATAACGCAGCCTAAAAGAAAAGATGTACGAAAAACCAATTAATAGGTGGGCTGTTTTCGTGCGCCTTTTTTTATCATTCAATATAAAAAATGACTTCAAAGTGTTTTGTTCCGAAAAAAGGAGCCGCCGCAGAAGTGAAAAATCACTTCATGCGACAGACGATTTAGGAAATCTTTTAGCAAAAGATTAATAATGATATCGTTTACACATACAGTCATTCTACCAAGACCATTTTCTTCCCCCTTCATATGAAAAAAATCCCCATGCCAGTTAAGGCATGAGGATTCTTATGGTGTTATGTAAATAATATATCGTTTCAGATACAGCTCATTTGATAGACCATATTGGGTCAAACGATTAAATCACTGAAGTTCGCTTAGTAAACATTTATTTTTATAGCGGAATAAACAAGCCCGCCCTTCGGTAAAACAGTTCACATACGGGCGCGGAGATAACTTTTTTAAATTTTTCCTGAGAGGGTGAAAACATCACTAATACCTTAAACAGAGCATCATTAAACATGCGTTTATGTTAGGAATGCCTCCTTTTTCGTCATTACGCGTAGAGCCTGATCAATCCATGCAAAGCTGCAGAGATTGATAGGTGCCTACCCCGGCGCTCACAATATCATGTATGTTATCACGTGCATACTACGTACGGATTTCTCTCTGGCTAAATTTATTGTTTGTACGATTAAAGGGAACTGCCGGAAAGCCAATTGGTATCGGAGCAACCGAGAAGGTTTCATTAAACATATATATAGGTAGCCATTATCACAAGTTAAATACACTGCTATTTGAAAATTCTTGTTTTTTCAACTGTTTTAAAGTATAATTTCTCTACATAAACAGGCAATTCTTCGATATTCCTATATAAAACAATCCCTACCTGACAGCCAGATAGAGATTGTTTTATACATTAGTCTGTATATGCGACAGCACTTATTTCTATTAATTGTGCCGGAAAAGCAAAATACGGCACTCCTACAAGAGTTCCCGCTGGCCGGTGCTTCCCTAAGTATCCCTTGAACAGCTTAATAACGGAATCCGAATGCTCCCCAGCATCTGCCAGATAAATTTCCACATAAGCGAGGTTGGATTTCGTGACACCAAACTCCGCTAATACATGGTCAAGATTTTTAAGTGTCTGGCGAGTTTGCGTTTCAATGTCACCTTCGCCAATAAATGCGCCCTCTGAATCATGGGAAAATTGCCCAGAAACATAAATCGTGCCGTTCACGCTGTAGGCTTGGGAAATGCCATGATCCCAAAGATTATGATTATAAGTTTTAATATTAGTCATTTTCTCTCTCCTTTACTTTAAGGTAAATTTAGTATAACAAGACAGTAAATAAAAAAATAGTACACACTTTATTGATAGGTACTATTAGAAAGGATAGTGTCAATTATGGGAATGGCTGCATATAAGGGTCAAGTAAAAAATATCCAAGATACACCTTTTGGATACACCTTGTCAGTGATTGGCGGTAAATGGAAAATGGTTATCATATACCTTTTGGCAGAAAACCAGCCAGTCCGCTTTAATGACCTAAAAAGACAAATTGGCTCGATTACCTTTAAGATATTGAGTTCACAATTGAAAGAACTGGCATCAGATGATTTAATAGAACGAAAAGAGTATCCTCAAATTCCTCCTAAAGTTGAGTACCGTTTGACAGCTAAAGCAGAAACGCTCTTGCCTGTTTTGGAAGGATTATGCGAATGGGGAGCAAGGAATCAAAATAAATAAGCTGCCCTGTCAGGCGGATTTATGTACCCCGAGCCAAGTTGACCCGAAGTACCGCTATCCACGCAAAAACGTCGCTCATAGTCCCACTAAGGCGGCGTTTTTGCGTGGATAGCTCTATTTTCGGTCACGCGTGTTGATTAACCATTAATGTCCATATTGAGCGAGTAAACTCTCAAGAATCGGTCACAAAAATGTTGAATGGCAACTTGCCATTCAACTGGCAGTTTTCCCTCAAAATTTTTACGCGTAAAACTAAGCAAAGAAAGTGGCTTTTCTCTAATGTTTTTATTAACCCAAGTATGCGTATGCTGTAATAAGACATAAGTCAAAAGGGCTGAAAATAATTGATTATAGACGGCATTTTTTGTCGTGCCAAACAGTCTCGGAATGTTTGGATTTTGCTTGATCCATCTAAAAAACAGCTCCACTCCCCACCTGGCTTTATAAATTCCTGCGATCATTTCAGCTGTCACGGTATATAAATTAGTAATTACCCGGATTATTTTTCCTTCATAGTCTGTAAATTCAACAATCCTATGTCGATGAGTCGAGCGTTTTTGCTTTGTTCCTAATTTGCAGGTGAAGTCATCTATAATATTTGAATCGATATCAGGTAAACGTTATACTGGATGCACGCAAGTTATACTGATTAGTCGTACACTGGTTCATAATCACGATCTACCATGTGACTCATGATGTTCAGCCAAAAACTTACCGTTACTTGTGAGACTGTTCTCTGTATTGGGTATAACGACGAAACTTCCATAAATTAGCAACAATTCTACGAGCCTCATTTGCTCCAATAGATTAATCGCACTCATCGCATTAATTACGAACCCAGAGTATTGCTTCAGGAAAAAACTGTGTTAAATTATGTATGTAGCATCTAGTGAATTTCTATCTACTAATCTCATATATTTATACTTAGGATAACCAACCATAACTGCACCAACTACCGTTTTTTCTTCTGAAATATTGAATAAATCAGATAACGGTGAATTTTCGATAGCTGCAAAATGTTCAAAAATACCAGCCCAACAGGTTCCAAGTCCTAATGAAGGGGCAAATAACTCCAGATAGGTTAAGCATGAAATAGCATTATTTTTAGCATATGGAAAATTCTTGTCTGCAATAGCTATAATTAAATTTGGTGCGCCACGGAAAACTGAATCAAGTCCTTTTTCCCTGTAACCTATAATCGCTACTTCTATTAAATGCCTTACAGGGGATTTTTCTGCCATCTGAATAGTTATTTCAGCAGCTTTTTCAAGTAATTGTTTATTTTCTACGATAACATAGGATATACCCTGACTATTAGACACAGTAGGAGCTAGTCTAGCGATATTCACTAATTTTGATAACATTTCTCTTGATACAGGCTTGTCATGATAATTTCTTATAGAACGACGAGATCTTAAAAAATGCTCTGCCTGGTGCGGATTTAATTTAGGAAAATTATTGGCATCAACTTGTAGCGCCAGTGGTGCTTTCTCGTTATCGATTGCAGAATTAGGACATATTGCAACACAATGTCCACAGGCATTGCAATTGGTGCTTGCCACTTCTTCCGGCCCTTTTTCTCCCATCTGTAGAACATCTACTGGGCATTCTTTAATGCAAAGTCCACATTTAATACACCTTTCGTTGACCGTTATTAAGCTCATTGTAGTCATCTCCTTAATAAGAATAACCAACACAGGATTTTTCTCCTGGCTGGTTGCATATTTTTTAATCTATGGGCATAATTAGGAACACGGGGACAGGTTCTTTGTCCCACTAATTTCTATCCAATAAACAGCTACTTGTAATTTTTAAGTGCTTGTCTTATTTATAAAATTCATGAAATGGAGTTTCAGGTCGTTTACCATAAAATGGACATCAGTGACTACTTATGGATGGGTAGTTACTGAATACCTTTTTCTACTTCTTCATAATGTAATCAGGACTGTCTATCTTATTTGTTAATGTCTATAACCTCGTCGTCATGACATTTCATGTTTGATCCTTTTATAACCAGCTTACGATGCTCTCTAAAATATCTCTTCTTCTGGATGTAGTAGTTTTATTTGGGTAACCAACCGATATCACAGCCATTAGTTCTAAATCATCTGTTGTTCCTACTAGTTCTTTTACCTGCTCTTCCTTTTTTAAGATCTCTCCAATCCAGCAAGTTCCCAGACCAAGCTCATGGGCTGCAAGCAACATATTTTGTATTGCCGCTCCTATGGCTTGCACGTGTTTGAGATAAATACCGTGGATGTTAGGATCGATTACTTTTTTATCGAGAAAGACTGCTATCAAGCAGGGAGCCGTTTGTACCCAACTATGGTAGACTGTAAGTAAGGCAAGCTTTTCGAGTAGCTGCTCATCATTCATGACGACAGAAAATCTCCACGGTTGAAGATTATTTCCCGATGGTGCCCAGTTAGCAGCCATTAGTATTTTAGTAATATCACTGGGGCTTACTTTTTTCGATGTATAGGATCTGATACTTCTACGATTTACGATATGTGGTATTATTGTATCCATATGAATCGCCTCACATCTTTTTTGATTTTTCTTACATGAAGTAACCTTGGTATAGTAAATTATAACTTTATACAGGGAATTCCTTCTTACTTCTATTTACCCTTCTGCCTATTATCTTATGCCCTATTATGCGCCTAGCTACGCGTAGGAAGTAACATCAGAAAAAGATTGCTACATTGTATAAGCTGTAAATCCTGCAAACAATGCGCTATCCATTCCATGTTTATTTCACTCTAGAAATGCTGATGGTATATTTTTGAAATTATTTTCCACTCACCGTCTATTTTAAGCAAATGTTGAAAATCAGTATAGTTCGCGCCATACACATTTTCTAAAACTATACGAGCGGAAGCGATCGTACCCTCAATAGCAAGGATATCAATTCTTGCTTTAAGATTCTCTGCAGGTCCGCTTTCATCATGGGCAATTCTATTTAGATCAACAGCACTTTCTTTACTAATCGTAGCTTTCGGTGGATAGTGTACGCTTTATGAACTAGAGGTGCTTGGTATTCGGTATTCGGTATTCGGTATTCGCTCATTTTGAAACTTCCGTCGAATGGTATGTAAGAAACTTCATTTTACAATCTATCATGAGTAAAAATGACTTGGGTAAATATTATCCTCCCTACTCCCCTGCCAATTATCAACGTCAACCTTGAGAGTTATCATCAGTGACCGAGATCCTTTTTAGAAAATTACGAATCAACTCACTGATTTCCACAGCATGTGTTTCAAGTGCAAAATGCCCCGTATCAAGCATATGTACTTCTGTTGAAGGGATATCACGTTGATAAGCCTTGGCTCCAGCAGGAATAAATGCAGGATCATTCTTTCCCCAAACTGCCAAGAAAGGAGGCTGATACTCGCGAAAATAAGATTGAAACGCGGGATAGCGTTCAACATTCGTTCTGTAGTCAAGAATCAAGTCGAGTTGAATTTCTTCTGCTTCAGGACGAGACAGATATGCTGTGTCCAATGTATATCCATCTGGGGAAACCAAGCTGGCTTTAGTTCCATGAAGATACTGAAAGTCGCGAATCGTTTCCGGAGCCAAGGAATCACGGCATGCTTCACGATTAGCAGGCGTTGGTAAATGCCAATAGGTTTCCCAAGACCCCCATGCATCGCTAAAACCTTCCATATATGCATTACCGTTTTGACTGATAATTGCCTTCACGCGCTCTGGATGAGCCATGGCTAGACGATAACCTATCGGTGCGCCATAATCAAAAACATAAAGTACATAACGGTCAAAGGCAAGTGCTTCGGTAAATTCCTCGATCACTTTGGCCAGGTTGTCGAACGTATAATCAAATTCACCACGCAGCGGAGCCACTGTATTGCCAAAGCCCGGAAGATCAGGAGCGATCACATGATAGCGATCCGCGAGCTTTGGGATTAAGTCACGGAACATATGACTTGAAGTTGGAAATCCGTGCAAAAGCAGTATAACCGGAGCGTCTTTTGGACCAGCTTCCCTGTAAAAAACTTCAACATTTCCAACCTTTTGCGTACGATAATTAATATTCATTTTTTTCATCCTCTCTATAATTTTTGTAACTCTTTCAAAGCATAAATAATGCTCCTACAATTTGGCTAGCAATGTACAAAGCGTCTATCGTATTAATTCTCGTCAAATACAATTCTACCTAATATTCGTTTACTGCCGTTTTACTGCAGCCTCAGGGGATTAGAAATGCATCCAAGTTCAGGATTCATTCTTCTTGCAACCGGGCCTCAATCTGAATCCTCGCTTCGTCTCTACATGCTCTCCTTCCTGACATGTCATTGCTATTAAAGTTGCATTTGACGTGTTATGTTGTTATAATACCATAAGCATATATATTTGACCAACGAATGAATAGAATGCTAGGTATTTTAAATTGCAATACCAAGGAGTAAAATGATATGATTGATCCATTAGAAGGACGTTTTTTTCAAGCATTCATAGCTGTACTGGAGGAAAAAAGTTTTAGCCGTGCGGCTGATAAGTTAGGCTATGTTCAATCGACTATAACTACCCACATTCAGTTATTAGAAAAAATCTGCGGTCAAAGATTATTTCATCGACTTCCTCGTGAGGTTAAGCCCACAGAGGCAGGAGTAAAACTCTCTAAATATGCTTACCAATACATCCATTTGAGCAACTGTATTCAGGAAAGCATGGATGCACTGGATCAGCCACATGGAACTGTTCGAGTCAGAATGCAGGAATCTTTTTTTCTCACCCGCATGTTGCCGTTTATGCAGCGATACATCAAGGAGTGTCCTGAAGTGAAGCTACGTGTGGAAGCGGGATTTTATCAAGATATTCTGGATGGAGTATTAGATTTTGCTGTTGACTTTGGAATAGTTCCTCAAAATCCAGATCGTCATGAAATTCTTTTTTATCCGTTAATAGAGGAAAATATCGTATTTACTGCATCACCAAGATTAGCCCTGGAGGTTAAAGATTTAGGTGTTCAAGTTCTAAACGGGGAGATCTTTATCAGTGGCGGAACGTCTTGCTTGTATCATACTAAAGCAAGTGAAGTTTTAAAAAAATCTGGAGTTCAGGTCAAAGATGCATTAGAACTAGCAAGTCTTGAAATGATTAAACAGATTGTAAGCTGTGGTAAAAGCTTTGCTCTGATTCCTGAAATAGCTATAAAAAAAGAACTGAAATTCGGAGAACTTAAGGTTTTACCGTTCAGCCCTAAGATGAATTTTACCCATGGTCTAATTGTTCACAAGGACCGGGAGTTAACTTCTACTGCCAAACGTTTCCAATCTCAACTTATTGATTTTTTTAGCAACGAAGAAAAATGTTAGGTACTTACGATGAAAAAGGAACACACATCGATAAAATCAACTGTAACAAAAAAGACTTAAGCCTCAATACAAGAGCTTAAGTCTTTCTAACTATCTATTTTTATTTTTTACCAATACCCTATTCCCCTTATTTTCCTCTTAAAAATAACCTGATCTTTATTCAGGCCATTATTCGCCGTTACAAGTGATACGATTCTGCGTATCATTGGTAAAGGCGATTTTTTTTACAAAATAAGTCACTTAAACGAATAAGTCGTGCCCCCATGACCTCACAATTTCCTTCTACTCAACAGAACCGTCCCCTCGATTCGATTTTATTGAAGGATTAGACCACCAATTTCCGAAAGAAACCAAGTATAATCAACTAATTTTACACTTATCTACTAGGCTTTGCTGCCATTCGTTCCCTTTCTTCGTTTGATGCATCTCGCCGTCGCGGCAGTTTTGTTTATTCTTAGTAGAGCTGGGTGCCTCTAGGATGGTCGCGTCAACGATGGTGCCCTCTTTCATGAGCATACCTTGATCACTTAGACTCCCGCTAAGCTGGGTGAACATCTTTTTTGTCAGATGGTGACTTTCCAAAAGGTGGCGGAACTTCAGTAATGTTGTTGCATCCGGCACTGACTCACTGGATAAGTCGATCCGGCTAAACTGGCGCAGGGCCTGACTGTCGTAAACAGCGTCTTCCAGCCCTTCATCCGAAAGGTGATACCAGACCTGGAGTAGATAAAGACGCAGCATGCGTTCACATCCGATTGGCGGACGGCCACGTTTGCCTTGCGGATAATGGGGTTCGATGAGAGCTACCCATTCACGCCAGGGAACCCTTCTCTCCATCTGCTGTAAGAACCGGTCACGACGCGTCTGCTTTTTCTTGCCGGCATATTCCCACTCGCTAAAGGACGTCTGTTTATCCAGCTCCTATTCCCCCACGCCTCACATAGTTGCCTATTCCCCATATGTTTCGGCGTTTCGGTGCAATTGCCTGTTTGTTCGGTTAAATCAGTGTTTCCCTAGGGTAAGAAAGCTAAGTGTTGGCATGATATTCAATTTTTATTCCTTGATCTTTAAAAGCATAATTTACAGCAGGTGTAGTATCTGTTCAGCAAGCTCACCGTCCGCATAATCAGAAATATATGGCAGACAAGCTTCAAAATCTCTACGGCGCATATTCGTTAAATCCCTTACCTTGCGCCATGTCAAATCATCACTCGTATCTTCTACCTGATGTGCAGCCCAAGCTACTTCCCTAGCCCAATATTGCTCCTGTGATTCCTCATGCCGATGTATTTCAGCAAGGCATTTTGGCAGATATAAAGATATTTTCTTACTGGAAAGATGCAAGATTTTCTCAACAGTAAAAGTAGTAATCTTTTTAGGTCTGGTTGTTCCATCACCCTGTAGCTGGCTGATAGCTTCTTTTACAAGTGGTAGTGTATTCTCATCAATGTGATTCCAGTTTTGAGGCTTCGCGCCGCTTTTGAGTGATACTTTAGTTGGCTTATGATAAGTTCCATACCTCCGTTCACCGATAGCCTTAACAATCACATATGGAGCACTGAGAGTTTTCGCAATAGCCGGATACTTCACCCCCTTTTCATGAAGTCTGTAAATCGCTTCATCAAAAAGCTGTTGTTGTGTTTTCTCTGGCAGTTCCATATGTACCATTTCATCAGTGGTAACACCAAGAAATATAGCCATGAGACAGATTTCATAGAAGTTCACTCTATCATTCGTCAGCACCTTCTGTATCTGCCATAACTCCGTAAACCAGTTTTGGGACAAATTCCTATAATACTCTGTAAAATCTGCATGAAAGAGTGCAATATTACGCTGCTCTCCACGTACAGAACGATATTGGGTATTAGCCATTTTGGAATGAAGAAAATCACCAACCGTAACACATGAATCCATGTCAACATCAGCCTGAAAAACCTCTACCATATATGCGGCAACACGAATTTCGATTTCATGATCCGCAAATACGCATGATTCCGATTGTGGTATCATTTCCTCTGCTGTTTTTAAAAAGGGCGTAGCTTTCCCACTGATCATCACACCGCTATCCATCAAGTAACACCGATGAACTGGGCAAACATGAATTCCTATTATCTGGTGTATCCGATGCCAATATGCTTCTCCACATTGTTCTCTATCATGAGCTGCACAAGCCGGACAGTAGCACAAACAACGAACTTTGCCATTCTTGCTTTGAGGTATCGACAAGAGATTATAGTAATTCCCCAACATAGATACCAATGATTGAAATGCTTTTTGTCTGCGTTCTCTCGGCAGAAATCGCCCATAGCAAGGGAACATCGTATGTTTTTCAATGACTGCTTCCATGGATATATTCCTTGTTATGGCCTGTACTGCGGCAGGAGTATAACAATTGATAAAATCCATATCTGGGCGTGCAGTCTTTGATAAAAACAATTCTTCAGCCGCAAAGCTGTAAGCCATATATCCTGATTTCGTGTAGTATCGTGCCAACTGGCTATAAAGTAGCTCATCTGGATATGCAGCAGGGAAATAAGCTATCATACCGCTACCTCCACTACAGACATATCGGACTTTAAAAGCTGCACAATATCCATATTTTCATTCTTGGCTTTAGCAACCAAATCAGCAATACTAATGCGAGCATCTGAAGTTTCATTTCCAACCGTGTGGACAAGCGTTTTTTTCTTGATTTTAGAAGTCTGCTTACCTTGCGAAATAGACGGCTGAATATAGCCATGAAGTAGAGATAAACGCTGTTGATAGGCTTCGTTCAAAGATTCCAGATTCAAAATTTCTTTGCCATTCAAGATTGCGATTTCCTGTGCATCATGAATCAACGCTACCACAACCGATGTAATTCCTGCGCTATGTTCATAAAGCCATGCAAGGATTCCATCCGTTATTTCCGTTCTTTTTTGTACATATTGATACTTGAACATGACTTTGCAAAACTCTTGAAAATATTTGTCATTGCTCATAGTCGTATACTGCAATCCCACGGAACGTCGTGCAAGTTGCATCGCCGATTCAAAGAACCTGCTACTTTCAGGAGTACCGACCATGCAGATACTAATTCCACTATTATTGATAAGCTGTGTCAAAGCCCCAATCAAGTTTTTTCCATTTTTACTGTTAGCTACATTTTGAATTTCATCCACCACCAGCATACCGATATGATTAAGAGCAACCTGACTGACAGAGCCAATAAGCATATCCGTTGTAGCTCTTGCCCTTAAAGCATTCTGATAGTATTTACTATCTAAAACTTCATCAACTTTACGCAGAACCTCCAATAACAGACCCTTTACTGACGAATCAAAGGGGCATTGTACAATCACACTCGGAACGACATGCGTATAGGGATTATCAGCTTCAATTACTCGATTCTCTGTAATCAGGTTAATGGATCTGCTGATAGCAGAACTCTTACCGATACCAGATGTTCCAATAATCGTAAAGCTGTCAGAGCCGCCCATGATGCCGCTATATTCCTGCTGTATGATAGCTCTATAGTTTTGATTCTGCTGCTGTATTGCCAACTTCGTTCCCTTCTTCTGCATAGATCGCAAAAGAGCCAAATACAATTTGCTATAGATTTCCAGCGACATTTGTGATGGAATATACAACCTGTATAAATCCGATAACGCCATAAGCCTGACGGGAGCATCCGCATTACAGCTTGCCGGATTATATTTAGGCAATACTTCCAATGCTGTTATCAAATCAGTTCCCGACTTCATACGAGGCAGAACATTGATGATGTCTGAAAAATTTATCATGGTTTGGCTCCTTTCATATAGTCTCTATGGTGTTTACTCTGCTCCCGTTTCCGGGTGTCACGAATGTTTTTAATGCTTACATCAATACTGCCTCCAACGTTGTCAGTAATAGTCTCAATGTGCCGCGCAAGACTAATCTGTGCCTGTAGATTATCCGGCTTGGTTCCTCTTGCAATGGCTCTCTGGGCTGTCTGTAAACTCTGTACAGCAGTCAAATCTTTACCCTCAAATCTGGATTCAATAATGGTAAATTTAGTATATATTCCATTTTCCAATAGCCATACAGAAGTAACGTCCTCTGGATTATAGGCAGCCATGACTTCACCACCATTGAGATATTGCTCTGTATACCCGTCACAATGATAACGCATTTTGTTCACTTTCAAACCAAACCTGCTAAATTTACCTATGACTCTTGGCAATAGCGTAAGTATAAGCTCTTTAGCACCTACTTCAATCAAATTGGCTCCCATTTGGAATTTACCCCAATTCCAGATACAACTTGCATATGGTTTTACATTCTCGGCAATCAGGACTTCGGTATAGGGAAAATTCTCAACTATCCGTTGGGAGTTGTAATAAATGATGCAATAAAGGATAATTTTCTCAAAGTTCGCCATGGTCAAGCAAGCGTCTTTCCTGTAGTCATGCACTCCCCGCTCCTGATAATCAAGCTCAATCACGCCCTTGCCTTTCAAGTGCTTTTTATAGGTTGACTGAATTACATCAAAGAATTTTTCCACCATGCCTTTCAACTCAGGTCTATACGAGGGAAGGTTAATTACTTTAACCCCCAGCTCGGCAATTTGCTCAAAGTTTTCAGATTTGTATTCACTTCCCATATCCGTAACCAAAGTAGCAGGCATTTTATCACAAGACCAATCCTCTGCATTTATAGAAATGCCAAACTGTTTGCACCAAGCGGCTTTATCCACAATAATGTTCAACATCAGCCCTCTAAGGCTATACACGCCACCCGCCCATGATAAGACATACCCGCAACATAAACCGCTGTAAGCGTCAATACAGGTCGTTAAAATGGGTCTGCCCACAAGATTGCCAGCATCATTGATAAGGTAAATATCGCATACAGTAGCGTCCAGCATACCAACGCCAATGGCAGGAGCAAACGATTGTATACCATCGCCAATAAGAGGCCGGTTGTTTCTCTGGTAATTCTTTAATCCATCTCGAGAAATATAAAAGTTCTGTATCTTCTTTGTCTTACGGTAGAAGTAACGAAATTGATAGAAAGAAGGATACGCATCTGCTAAAACACCTATACCGTCACAATATTTCTCTTTCAATAGCATGGTATAAGCAGTCATAAGGGATTGCTTTTTCGTAGTATAAAAAAACTTATTCAAAGCCCATCGTATGTTTTGTTCATCTTGTGTGAGCTTTCCATCATCATCTAAGCGCTGCCTTGGAGCAAGGGCTGTTATATTCATATAGGCTAGATACAGGCACAAATAGATCCGAATAGTCTGCTTTGATATGTTATTTTCTATAGCTGTAGAACTAATAACTTTAGAACGCATTCTTTCATCCACTATAAAAGGGAGAATCGGTGCAATCAGCGTGTAACGATCATACATTGCTTTTCTCTGGTCAGCATCCAAAGCATCAATAGTAGTGACTGCAAAATTCGTAGCCTCGTTCAGCACTTCACCAGTGCATTGGGAGAAGGAATCCAAAGCTGAAAATTCCACCCATACGGGCATAGTCCTTTTGATGCAATCAATAATGAGAATTTTATCAGTCAGTATCTCTAAAACCCTGATAATGTTGTTACCATCCTTCAACAAATCATGCTTCTCCATCAATGACCAGCCCCCAATCTGTGACACCATGCCTTAACCAGTATTCCCTTGAAACATCTAACAGTTTGATTGTAAGCGGCTTCATCAGTAACTTACGAAATACGCATTCTCGCACCATCAAATCATTGTCAGACTTGACGCAGACAAAATCCGATGTGTATTGGCTAATGTCCCGCCCATCAAGCGGGACATTGCATCTGATCTCTTTTACCTCATCACTCGCTTGCAAAATATCCGCATAAGCGTACTGGATGACATCATATGTCCTGCATACCTCATTGCACTTGGCAATGACACGTTTCTCACAACGACCTTTAAAATTTTTCTTCCTCACCTTTGCAAAACCTCCATATTAGGAACGCTCTGCTGCTTGACTCCATTTTCCCAAAAGCGCTCCCCAAAAATGAAAAGGGGCGGTTTTGGGGGAATTGGATCTTCCGTTTTTGGGAAATAAATCATCATGAATATATACTCTTATCCCGTATTACGGGCGTTTCAAGCCAACACTCATGAAAATCACAGCACTATGCTTTTTCCCAAAAAGCATAAAAGAAAATATCACCATGTCGCGGGGCACTGCCGTTTATTCTGTAAAGGGCATTTTTCTTTATTCTCTCTGGCTTTGCCAGAAATACCTGCCACTCCATGGTGAACGCTCTTTTTCGCAAGCAGAAATCCCTTTATTTACGCGGGTGGAGGATAAAAAAACGACCCTGCATAAGCTTCGAAAAGCTTTAATGCAAGGTCGTTTTTGTCTATGTCGGCAGGCTAAGCCATTTGACCCTTTTCAGAATAAATGGCAGTGCCCCGAGACAATTAAATTCATTCCCACTCGATCGTCGCGGGTGGTTTAGAAGTTACGTCGTAGACAATACGGTTTACGCCTTCTACTTCGTTTACGATACGACGGGAAACTTTATCGAGTACTTCATAAGGGATATGTGCCCAATCAGAAGTCATCGCATCGGAGCTGGTTACAGCACGAAGAGCTATTGTATGGCAATACGTACGTCCATCCCCCATTACACCTACTGAACGTATATTAGGCAGGCAGGCAAAATACTGCCAGATTTTTTCTTCGAGACCGGCTTTCGCGATTTCATCACGGAAGATTGCATCCGCTTCACGCGTAACCAGTAATTTTTCTTCGGTCACTTCACCTAAGACACGAATGGCAAGCCCCGGACCTGGGAAAGGCTGACGCCATACAAGTTTATGTGGGATACCGAGTTCTTCACCAACGGCACGAACTTCATCTTTAAACAGTTCCCGCAATGGTTCGATCAAACCAAATTTCATATCTTTTGGTAAACCGCCTACATTGTGATGGCTTTTGATCGTTGCCGAAGTTTTTGTTCCACTTTCGACAACATCTGGATATATCGTACCTTGAACCAAATAATCAATCTGTCCAAGTTTATTCGCTTCTTCTTCGAACACACGAATGAATTCTTCACCGATAATTTTACGTTTTGTTTCGGGGTCAGAAACACCTTTTAATTTTCCTAAAAAACGATCTTTCGCATCGACACGAATCAAATTCATATCGAATTGTTTTCTGAAAATCGTTTCTACTTGATCGCCTTCATCTTTTCTAAGCAGACCATGATCAACAAAAACACAAGTTAATTGTTGTCCCACAGCACGATGCACTAAGACCGCAGCAACGGAGGAATCCACACCACCGGATAATGCACAGAGAACTTTTTTCCCGCCGACCAGTTCTTTAATCGCTGCAATTTTTTCTTCAGCAAACGAAGCCATATTCCAGTCGCCACTAACTTTACAAATATCAACTAAGAAATTAGAAATCATTTGTCTGCCAAATGGTGTATGTTCTACTTCCGGATGGAATTGTACTCCATATAATTTTTTTGCTTCATTAATCATAGCCGCAACAGGTGTGGTTTTGGTAGATGAAACGACCTTAAAACCAGCTGGAGCTTCAGACACATAATCCATATGGCTCATCCAGCTTTCATTATCTGAATCAATCCCTTTAAATAAGTTAGCTGATGAATCAAGTGTTAGTGCTGTTTTACCATATTCACCGGATGCAGCATGTTCAACTTTACCACCTAATGTATAGGCCATAAACTGATGTCCATAACAAATCCCCAAAATAGGAATACCCAGTTCAAATATTTTTGGATCTGCTTTAGGAGTATCCTCTGCATATACACTATTCGGACCACCCGAAAAAATAATTCCCTTTGGGTTCTCCGATTTAATTCTTTCAATACTGCAATCATATGGCACAATTTCACAATACACGCCACATTCTCTTACCCGTCTGGCAATTAATTGGCTATATTGTCCGCCAAAATCCAGCACTAATAACATCTCTTTGTTGCTCAATTCAAGAAGTCCTCCTCATGTATTAATATCGTTCAATTATAGCACAACTATATAATACTTTTCTACTTCGTTCTAAAATTCTTAACACAATAAGCAGGATATGTGTACACTTTCACTAAAACCAGCCTAGTATTTCGTTCTTATCCCTTGTCTTTATATCATTTTTCCTAAGACAAAATACTCAACTATCGTTTTTCCAGCTAAAACACAGGATTTATAAAAAAAATTAAGAGGAACTTTATCAGAATTATCGAATTTATATCTTAATGTCTAAAAACAATACAAGGAGGCTTTATGATGATTTCAACTGATAATATAAAGACAAACGAGGATATTCTCAGCGCGTTTAAACTCGTTTTACCTTATCTCAATCATATTTCTCGTGAAGATATGGCCGTTGGGCTCAGCGATTTGACAGCATATTTAGATTACTATCGAGCCAAAGATTTTGAACTGGATTTACAAGCTGGCAAACCAATTGGTGATATCCCAACTATCGTTGAATGTATTCGTACGAAAAAAGATACGTTCGCCAATGTACCTAAAGAAGTATATGGTCGTCCAATCAAAACGATATTTACACCGATTTACGGATTAAATAACGAAGTCATTGGAACATTGAGTTCGGGGATCGATACCGAAAGCAATGAAAATCTCATCACTACAGTAAGCGAGCTGGCCAGTTCAACCAAAACGGCTTATGAAACCGTAGAACAGATTGCTATTAGTGCTGGTGAACTGGCTAAGGGCGGTCAGGATGCGATTGTTTTAGCTACAAACTTAAAAGATAAAAATAGTGAAACAATCCAAGTTATCAACTTCATTAATAATATTGCCCAACAGACGAATTTACTTGGGTTGAATGCTGCGATCGAAGCAGCCAGAGCCGGTGAACAAGGACGCGGTTTTGCTGTTGTTGCTGAAGAAGTACGAAAACTCGCCGAACAATCCAAACAAGCAACTGAAAAAATCCAGCGAATCCTAGCCGAAATCAATGGTGCCGTTATTGAATTATCAAAAGCTATTGAATCCACTGGAGCCATCAGTGAAGAACAAGCTGCCTCGACCCAGCAAATCACGGCGAATCTTGCGGAGGTTACCAATGCTGCAAATCATCTGGAAGTATATGTTGAACGGTTCAAATAAGATGACATTGCCAGCTTAATTATTTTTTATTAAAAAGAAACGGTTTACAGATAAAATTTGTTCTGTAAACCGTTTCTTTATTTATTATAAACTTCTTTGAGTAACGTTTCTTTTCGCAAATCTTTGCACTCGCATGTATCCCCATCAAATGGTAAATTTCGGATCGTATCGAGGATGATCTTGCTAATCATCGGTGCATCATCATAAAAAATAGCTTCGAGATCATCATGTGACCAAGATTTTACGATACCTTCACCATAATTAACTGTATAATAAAGGCCCGCATAACACGCACCAATCTCACGGGCAAGATATACTTCTGGGCAAATGCTTTGTCCAACAATGTCAGCATGCCCTTTGAGCATGGCAATTTCAGCCGGACTTTCAAAATGGCGACCATCCGTATTCGCATAAATACCTCGTGTAAAAATCCGCCCATCAAAATGCTTACGGGTCTGCTCAATAAGCTCAGCGCGCATTTGTGTACATAAAGCATCACGCATGACCAATAAATAGCGACCTTCAAGCCCCACGTCCTTACGTACGGACATATCAAGATAATCATCAGGAATCATAAAATCACGAATATCCATCAAATGATTAATGGTACCAACACCACCTTCAGCGATAATACGTTTCACGCCGGCTTCACGAAATACCCAAAACACTTGACGAGAAGCATCAGCGCGACCGACACCACTGCGCCAGCCATGCATTTTACAGGTAATAACTTTTTTATCGGCTACTTGAAAAATACGAAATAACGGACTTTCGCCATACGGTGTTTCAAAAACCAGATTATCTTCTATTATTTTCACATCCGCTGCCTTTGCGCCTAACGGAAAATCACTTGATAATGTACCCGAACCGCCAACTACAGCGTATTGGGCTTGAGGAATTGTCTTCATTTTTAAAATCTCCTAATTATATTATATTCTGTATCACGCTGTGCCGCTTCATAACCCGCTGCACGGATCATATTGACCATCTTATCGATCGACATTTGATAGGCCGTGCCAGCCGCACGTACAACATTTTCTTCTAGCATGATACTGCCAAGATCATTGGCACCAAAAGCCAATGTAACCTGTCCAATATTTTGCCCCTGTGTGACCCATGAGCCTTGAATATGAGAAATATTATCCATATAAAGGCGCGTCATTGCCAATGTTTTCAAATAGTCCCAAGACGATGTTTTCTCACCACCAAGCTGCGTATTCCCCGGCTGGAAGGTCCACGTAATAAAAGCACGAAATCCACCTGTTTTTTCTTGCAGCGCCCTCACCTTTTCCATATGTTCAATGCGATCTGCCATGGTTTCTCCCATGCCAATGACCATCGTAGCCGTACTTTCCATACCGATTTGATGCGCACATTCCATAACATGAAGCCAGTCATCTGTCATGATTTTTTTCGGACTAACACGCTGTCGGATTCGGTCAACCAGAATTTCCGCTCCGCCGCCCGGCAAAGAATCAAGGCCGGCTGCCTGAAGTTCCTTCAATGTATCAAGTACGGAACGGCCTGCCTGTTGCGCCATATATAAAACTTCCGTAGCTGTAAAGGAATGTATGCGAATATCAAATTTTTCTTTGATGGTCGAGAGCATATCTACATAATAAGCTAAATCCAGCTCTGGATGCAGACCACCTTGAATCATGACCTGCGTGCCACCGGCATCTATCGTTTCTTGAATTTTATCTAAAATAGTCTGTTTCGATAGAACATAGGCATCTTTATCATCTTGGCGTTTAAAAAATGCACAAAATTTACATTCATTTACACAAATATTACTGTAATTGATATTTCGATCGATGATAAAGGTTACCGTTTTCCCTGGATGTTTTTTCTGTCTTTCTATATCTGCCATTTTCCCCAGCGCCAATAGATCACCATGGCACAAAAGTTCCAGACCTTCTTTTTCTGTCAAACTCATCGATAAACCTCCGCTATTTCAATTTCCGGTACATGATCGATCAAATTCAATTCATGCGCCATCGTGTAAAAAGTCAAAAGAGCTTCTAAATGTTCCTGCCCTAAATCCCATTTGATCACATCGAGATATTCATCCAGCTGCGTAAAGGAAAATGGTTTGCTATCTAGAATCGACTCAATCGCCTGTCTTTTTTTTGCATACCCGTTTTTAAAACCCTGTGTCACTTTTTCATACGTGTACTGCACAAGATCCGGTCTTTTTTCAGCAAATTTTCGATTTACAACCCAAACAGCATATACCATACGAAGCCCTGTTAACTTTTTCCATTGCGCCCCAATATCATAATAATACAAACCTGCCTGTTTATGATATTTCGCATAAAGTGCATCATCACCGATCAAAAGTTTGGCTGTAATATCGCCCGATAGCACAGTATCCATATCAATATTACGGATATAGTAATTGGGTCTGGCGCCATACGCCTTACTGAGCACAATTTTCAAAAGACAATGTGAAGTCGCCGATTTTGCCGTTAAGAGAATTTTATCATTGCTCAATTTTTCAATTGGTTTTTTCGATACTAAAATTATGCTTTGAACATCACCATCAGCTGTAATGCTCACGTCTGGCATAAGCAAAAGTTTTTCATTATTGCGTGCATAAATAATGGACGATACCGGACTTACGTCAAGCCGGTTCTGAACAATATCTTCATTAAGCACAGACGGCACAGCGGATGAAACAGCTAAGCCCTGGTCAAAGCCATCATATTTTAAACTGTATGTCAACGGCAGACAGTTTAAAAAATTAATGTGCCCTAATTTAGGAGTTTCCACAAAAACCCCTCCTTACGTCTATATTTATTTCACGAGATGATAGAAGGTATCTCGTTCTATCGGCACATAGCCTGTTTCTTCAACCATTTTTATAATTTCTAATTTTGTAATTCCTGCTTTTGTTGTAGCCCCGGCAGCATGGATTATTTTTTCTTCTTCCACTGTGCCATCCAGGTCATCAACACCAAAAGCCAGAGCAAGCTGCGCAATTGGCTGAGTCAGCATCATCCAAAAGGCTTTAATATGATCTATGTTATCTAAAATCAAACGTGACAACGCAATCATTTTGAGATCTTCCCATGAAGAAACACGTTTTAAATGAGAAAGCTCTGTATTTGCCGGATGAAAGGGAAACGATACATACGCTTGAAAGCCATTTGTCTCATCTTGTATATCGCGTAATGTAAATAAATGAGAAATTCGCTGTTCTATTGTTTCAATGTGGCCGTACATCATTGTCGCATTCGTTAAAATACCAAGATGATGGGCTGTTTTAATTGTTTCAATCCACTGCGCTGTTGTGGCTTTATTCGGACATATGATTTTACGTACCGCATCATCTAAAATTTCTGCACCACCGCCTGGCAGAGAATCCAGTCCGGCTTCTTTTAATATAATCAGTACTTGTTTTATGGACAAATCTGCAATTTGGGCAAAATGAACAATTTCCACTGGCGTAAAGGCTTTTAAATGAACCTTCGGCAAAACATCTTTCACCGTCTTAACAATATCCACATAATAAGAAAATGGTTCATCTGGATGCAGTGCACTTACCATATGAACTTCCGTGAGTCCAGGTGTTTTTTTTGCTGTTGCAATAAGCATTGTGCGTATTTCTTCTTTTGACAAAATAAACCCCTGCGGATCTCCTGCTTTACAGGAAAATGCACAAAGCGGACAATTTGCTGTACAAATGTTTGTCAAATTGATATGCCGATTCACATTGTAATAAACTTTCTTGCCGGTTTTTCGTTCTTTGGCGACACGCGCCCACTCGGCCAAAGATAATAAATCATTCAAACGATACAATTCCATTGCATCATCAAAGGATAATCGTATGCCCTGAGCCGCTTTTTGCGACGCTGTTAAGTTTGCTTTCATTAAAATAAGTCCACCTCAGTTCTTTCCTCTCGCTATACCGTAAAGTAATAATAATTCGTTATTTTTCACACAAACTCCTGCAATATTTATAGGATACCCTCTATGTTGCGACAAAGTTCAATCGTGGCCTGCAATTCTTTCGATACATATTTATCTTTATGATACACAATATGAAAGTCACGCTTAAACGATAAATCTTCTACAGTAAAACTGCATAGCTCGCCTCTAGCCAATTCATTTTTTACGGCACGCCTTGAAATAACGCTGACGCCAAGACCCGCAATGACTGCTTTTTTTATAGTTTCTGCATTATTGTAAACACCGCTGATTTCAAAATCCACCGCATGCTGCTGCATCAGTTTCGTAAATAAATCACGCGTACCACTGCCATCTTCACGCACAAAAAACTTCATTTTTTTAAGCATCGTCAGGGAAATTTCTTTTTTTTCTAAAAAAGCACTTTGTGGTGATGCGATAAAAATTAATTCATCCGCTAAAAAAGGCTGCGCGATCAAAGATTCAGACTGAATAACACCTTCCACCAGTGCCAAATCCAATTCATCTTGCAACAGCATTTTCTCCAACTCTGCCGTATTATGAATTTCAGAAACAATATCCTGATTGGGATTCATCTCATACATATATTGTATCAAATCAATCAAGACACACTCCCCGATTGTTACACTGGCACCAATTCGCAGATGATATACCTGACCAAATTCACGCATGGCCAATTCCGTCTGTTGATGCAGGCTCATCGTCCGTTGCGCATAACGCAGCAATCGTTGTCCAGCCTCCGTGATGAACAATCTACGCCCCAATCTTTCAAATAGCAGCACCTCATAATGCTCTTCTAATTCTTGAATCGCTTGGCTGACCGAAGGCTGCGTCATATGAAGCTTTGCCGCAGCACGTGTCATATTATTTTCATCACAAACACACAGAAAAATGTTTAAATGCCGTAAAGTCATTCACATTGCTCCTTTTATCTATTTTTACCTATCGTTTTCATAAAATTATACTATTTTACATATCAATATGCAAGTGCTAAGCTTACAACAAGAAAAGGAGTGAATTTTTTAATGAATCAACAACACATCAAAGGTATTTTATTTTGTTTTTTATTTGCAATCCCGGCTTATTTTTTGGGTAATCAATTTCCGATTATTGGCGGTCCTGTATTCGGGATTTTACTCGGCATTGCCGCAGCAACATTTAAACGTCCATCATCTTTTGAAACAGGCATCAAATTCACTGGCAAAAAAATATTACAGTACTCCATTATTCTACTCGGCTTCGAAATGAATTTATTTCATGTCATGGCAGTCGGCTCACAATCACTTTATGTAATGATCTTTACACTAATTACGGCCTTTGGTGTCGCCTATAGCGTTGGCAAACTGCTTAAGCTTGATAAAGATACAACGATTCTTATTGGAGCGGGTACAGCGATTTGTGGTGGTTCTGCCATTGCTGCAGTTGCACCGGTCATCGGTGCCAAAGATCAAGATGTCGCTTTTTCTATCTCCACAATCTTTTTATTCAATGTTATAGCTGTTTTTATTTTCCCGGCTATTGGTCACTTTTTAAATTTAAGCAATACTGGTTTTGGTATGTGGGCCGGTACTGCGATCAATGATACCTCTTCCGTCGTGGCAGCTGGTTACTCTTATAGCACAGCCGCAGGAAATTATGCCACCATCGTAAAATTGACGCGCGCTTTGATGATTGTACCAGTATGCCTGCTGTTTGCTGTTCTTGCAGCACAAAACCAAAAGAAAACCGGTACATTTAACCTTGCAAAAATATTTCCTTGGTTTATCCTCTGGTTTGTTGTTGCTTCCATTATCAATACAAGTGGAATCTTATCAACCGAAATCACATCTGCCTTAGGCAATATGGGCAAATTTTCCATTATTCTAGCAATGAGTGCAATCGGTTTAAATACAAATCTAAAATCATTAATTCAAAACGGTCTCAAACCAATTACTTTAGGGCTGTGCTGTTGGATTGCCGTCGCTGTCGTATCCTTGACCGTCCAGAGGATCATCGGCCTCATCTAAAATAAAAATCTCATAAAAATAGACTAGAGTATCCTTTTTCAACGAGGATACTCTATTTTCTTCTATCAATTTAATGTTATACTATAATGAAAACGGATTTTAAGGAGGTTTTTTTATGATTTCCGGTGAACAAAAATTTTTAGCAGTTCTATCGCATCTGGCTTATCTGCTCGGAATCGGACTGATTATCGTACCATTAATCATTGTACTGCTCAAAAAAAGCGATCCTTTCGTCCATGAACACGCGAAACAAGCCTTGATTGCACAAGCCATGTTTGTTTTATGTTCAACAATCGTTATGTTTTTAGTACATCTGCTCATCGGTATCCTCTTAATCCCTTTTTTATGCATAATCGGCGCGGGATTTTTCATCACTTCGCTGGTTGCTGCCTATAAAGCAATGAAGGGAGACTCTTATGATTACCCACTCATCCAAAGCATCGCACGAAATTTCTAAATATGATAAAATGAATTTTAGTTTAAAATACAATGAATTTATATTGCAGGAGTTGAGCCCATGTTAACATGCCAAAAGTGCGGCAAAGTCATCACGGAAAAAGAAGCCCTTGTGCATAAAGATGAAAAAAATGAACAAGCCATCATCTGCCCCGACTGTTTTAAAGCGGCTACCGGTGTGGACTACAAAACGTTTGCCTTTCGTAAAGAAAGTGCCAAGCAAACATTTTTTGCCGTAATTTTTTGTTTAGCGGCAACGATTTATGCATTTATCGAAAAAGGCCCTATTTATGGTGTTTTCGGTATTGCGGCGACAATCTTAATTTATCTGTTTGCCAGCAAAGTAAAATAACAAAGACCATATGTATCACAAAAAGGGAATGCTGGCTAAAAGCCCATGCATTCCCTTTTTGTTAAAATCAAACTTTAAACTTTTGAATAGCCTCTTGTAATTCTGAGGCCATCGTTGACAAATGTGTACTTGCTGACGCAATTTCTTCCATAGATGCCGATTGTTCTTCCGTTGCCGCAGAAATCGTTTCTGTTTCTTCAGCCGTTTTTTTCGTTTGTGTACTAATTCCACCAGCCGCTGTTACAACATCTTCGGTACCGCTGGTAAGCTGTTCAGTTGCTGCTGATATTTCATTGACTTCATCTGATATTCCTTTAATCATTTCTAAAATTTCATTAAAATTTTGCCCCGCTAAATCAACCAGTTCCGAGCCGATTTTCACTTCACGTTTGCTTTCATTCATAAAAGTAACGGCAGATTGCGTTTTAAACTGAACTTCCGCAATCAAGCTCGTTATATCCTTTGTTGCATGAGCAGACTGTTCTGCCAATTTCCGCACTTCATCGGCAACCACAGCAAAGCCACGCCCAGCCTGCCCGGCCCGGGCTGCTTCAATGGCCGCATTTAATGCCAGCAGGTTTGTTTGTTCGGCAATATTTGAAATCAAAGATACAATCTGTCCGATTTGTTTCGATTTGCCTTCCAGCTCCCCAATGACATCCGCGGTATTATTGGTTTTTTGCTCAATAACCCCCATCTGTCCAACGGTTTTTTGTACAGCTTTCCCGCCAGCCACAGCTGCAACAGAAGTTTTTTCTGTAGATTTAGCCACTTCAATTGTATTTTCAGTCACTTGATGAATTCCTTTTGCCATCTCTTCCACAATACGATTGGTGGTAATGGCAATTTCCAATTGTTTTTCGGCCCCTTTTGCTACTTCTGTGATCGATTCTGCAACCTGAGCCGATGCCTGAGCAGACTGCTCAGCGCTTGCAGTCAATTCTTGTGAGGCCGCCGCCAATTGTTCGGATGTGTTAAGCAGCTGTTTGATTAAGGTTCGAATATTTCGATTCATTAAGTCGACTGCTTTCGACAAGACACCAAATTCACTTTTATCTTGCATATTACTGTCCGCAACATTTTGCGAAAAATCACCTGAGGCAATTCCCCCTAAGAAACTTACCGATTCGCCCAAACGTTTTACAATTTGCTTCACAATCAAAATACCGAGACCGGCTCCAATGATAACAGCAAAAATGGTAATAAGTATAAACATCATACTTGCTTTGGCAAAATTATCTTTTGAGGACTGATTCATCTGGTCGGCATTTTTCTTTGCTGCATCCGTAATCGTCTGCAAGGTCTTGGATGTTATATCAGCCAAAGGCTCTACCGTTGTCTTATATAACGTATAGGCTTCGGTATTTTTATTTTGCAAAGCTAAATCAACAACCATATTATTGCCATCACGATATTTTGCTATATTAGTTTGTAATTCCTTAACATTACTTTTTTGTTCTTGTGATAATGGTAAGGCATCATATTTCACTAAAGTTTCCCCGAGTAATTTTCGCGAATCCGCTATTTGAGCTGATAATTTTTTATTTTCATTTGCATCTGCCGTAATCATAAGATCTAATATATCCGTACGAATTCTTCGTATATAAATCCGACTTTCATAGGATAATTGCATTTCTGTTAAGTTGTTTTCGTACATCTTATCCGTGTATTCACTGCTTTGCTTCAAATTGATATAGCCAATAGCCCCCACTAAAACAACAGCACAACTAAAAACAATGATTAACACACTAAGTTTCTGTTTAACCTTTAAATTATTAAACCAGTCCATTTTACATCTCTCCTTCTATAATCTTTATAAAGCCATGCCTTATAAGTAAAACACAAAATGAGTTTCTAGAATTTTAGAAAGATCCGAATATATAGTATTATGTAAAATAAAGTATGTTCTTTTTTAGTTATTTCATAAATTCACATCTCCCTTTAATATTCTATATATTCAAAAAAATTCCTGCTGCAGTAAGCCTAGTAATCAAAGTTATTCATATCCGTTTTTATGTCCCTTTTTTACTTTGCCTACTTCACAAAACAGAAAATTCAGAATATAATAGAGATATAAAAGGAGATGATATCATGCTAAAAAATTACCCCGCTGCTTATTTATTTCTAATATCGCTTGGTGCTTTACTGGTTTTTCTTTTAATTTCACCAATCATAGGAGTGTGGAGTATTTACTTTGAAACAGCATTGCATATTCTCACTTTTACAACAAAAGTTATGTGTCTATTCTTTTTATTCATTACAGTTGTCGATCTATTAAATTCAATTCATTTCAGAAAACACATTCACTAGCTATGATACTCCCACACAAAATCCGCTGCCAAAATTGCAAATCAGCAGCGGATTTTTTTTATATAAAACAAAGACTCCAAAAATGATTATATCATCTTTGAAGTCTTTGTTTCAGTTCGGGTAGGATGCCCCCCTGGTTTTGGCAAATATATAATTTGCCATAAATATAATACCTAAAAAATCTGACTGCTAATCAAGTCGTGGCACCTGATTAAATATAAATTTTAAAGGTAATCTTATACAATTAAAGTGTGCAGCAATAATTGTATAAAAAATTTTCAACAATCGATACATAAATATATACCGATTGTGTTTTGCCTCTTAAAATTCTGGTGCTGCTATGACTTCAAACGCAAGAGATAACAACCGTAGGCCATAACTCTCATTTGGGTAAGAGTTTATAAACTTTTTACAGCTGCCGAAAAATCAAAAAAATATTATGTGTGCAGAGTCCGTTCCGTACAAAATTTCATTCCATATAATTTACATAATAATCCAATATAGCAGGACTTGTCAACTACTCTAGCAAAAAAACGATCGATAATTTATAAAAAATCAACCAAGATCTTAATAAATGATCGTGACATCATCAAAGATCTTGGTTGATTTTATTTTTGTGTTTAGCGATTTCAGTATGATCTTATTTCAGATAGAAACCGTGTGCAGCAGTACCTAACTAAAACATAAATCATTATAAAAACCAGTAAATACTTTTCATTTTATGAAATCAATCTGTGCAGTATTGATTTCATAAAATTATAGTTTCTGTACATCATCTGCACAGATTTCATATATTACGTAACAGGGAATTCGGCTTAAATTACATCATGCCTGGCATTCCCATGCCACCGCCCATACCGCCCATGCCAGCGGCAGCAGAAGCTGCTGAATCACCTTTTTCAGGTTTATCAGCAATAAGAGTTTCTGTTGTAAGAACCATTGCTGCGATACTTGCAGCATTTTGAAGTGCTGAACGAGTTACTTTTGCCGGATCAACGATACCAGCCGCAACCATATCAATATATTCACCAGTCAAAGCATTAAAGCCTTGACCTTTACCAGCACGTTTTACGTTTTCAACAACAACAGAACCTTCAAGACCTGCATTGTTTGCGATTTGACGAACTGGTTCTTCAATCGCGCGTTTTACAAGATTGATACCCGTTTTAACATCACCATCTGCTTCAAGTGTATCAAGTATAGGCAGAATATCGATAAATGTCGTACCACCACCAGCAACAATGCCTTCTTCAACAGCAGCACGAGTTGCATTCAATGCATCTTCGATACGAAGTTTTTTATCTTTCAATTCAACTTCCGTTGCTGCGCCGATTTCAATGACAGCTACACCGCCAGCAAGTTTTGCCAAACGTTCTTGCAATTTTTCTTTATCAAAATCAGAAGTTGTTTCTTTAATGTGGTTTTTAATCTGTTCAACACGACCGTGAATCGCAGCTTTTTCACCCAAACCATCTACAATTGTAGTTTCTTCTTTTGAAGAACGAACCTGACGAGCACGGCCAAGATCTTCAATTTCAACACTTTCAAGCTTACGACCGAGTTCTTCTGTGATTACGTTACCACCAGTTAAGATAGCAATATCTTCGAGCATCGCTTTGCGACGATCACCAAAGCCAGGAGCCTTGATTGCAACAGCTTTAAATGTGCCGCGAAGTTTATTTACAACAAGAGTTGCCAAAGCTTCACCATCAAGATCTTCAGCGATAATAACAAGTTCTTTACCCTGTTTAACCACTTTTTCAAGAATAGGTAAAATATCTGATATAGCGGATATTTTACGATCGGTAATCAAGATATAAGGATCATCAAGAACCGCTTCCATTTTATCCGTATCTGTAACCATGTATGGAGAAATATAGCCACGATCAAACTGCATACCTTCTACAACAGAAAGGTTGGTGTCCATCGTCTTGGATTCTTCAACCGTGATAACACCGTCTTTGCCAACTTTTTCCATAGCTTCAGCAATCAAATCACCAATTTCTTCATCGCTGGAGGAAATTGCTGCAACTTGTGCAATTGCGGCTTTGCCTTCAACTTTAATGGAATTGTTTTTAATTTCGCTAACAAGTGCTTTTACCGCTTTTTCAATGCCTTTTTTAATGATCATTGGGTTTGCACCAGCTGCTACATTGCGCATGCCTTCATGAATCATAGCCTGTGCAAGCAGGGTTGCCGTAGTAGTACCATCACCAGCAATATCATTTGTTTTGGTCGCAACTTCTTTAACGAGCTGTGCGCCCATATTTTCAAACGGGTCTTCCAATTCAATATCACGAGCGATTGTAACACCATCATTCGTAATTACAGGTGCCCCGAATTTTTTATCTAGAACAACATTTCTGCCTTTTGGTCCTAATGTTACTTTTACAGCGTTTGCTAATGCATCAACGCCTCTTCCTAAAGCACGACGTGCTTCTTCGTCAAACAAAATTTGTTTAGCCATTGTTATAAGAACCCTCCTAATTTTTAATATGTTAAAGATAGACTATTTAGCAATTATTCAACAACTGCTAAAATATCTCTTTCACTGACAATCAGATAATCTTTACCGTCTTCTTTAATTTCAGTTCCGGCATATTTGGAGAAAATGATGCTGTCGCCTGCTTTTACATCAATAGCTGCTCTCTGACCATTTTCGAGAATTTTACCTGTGCCAACTGCTACAACTTTACCTTTTTGAGGTTTTTCTTTAGCTGTATCTGGTAATACGATACCACTTGCAGTTTTTACATCGCCTTCTGAAACTTCAATGACAACTCTGTCGCCTAATGGCTTAATCATTTTTATTTTCCTCCTTTATTTATGTAAATAATTTTTATTTTGTTAGCACTCGTTCGAAGCGAGTGCTAATTACAATTCTTATGATATATAATTTTGACCAAAAAATCAAGGGCTTTTTTAAAAAATGATGCAAATATTCGCAAAAAGCCCCTATAAAATGTAAAACAATAACATTTTATAGGGGCTTTTTTACTTTATGATTTTTTTTTCAAAGCAGACCGAATAATTGATTCAGCAACTTCTTTAATTGTCTTGCGTTTTGCCATACTATATTGTTGTATTCTGCGGTATGCTTCAGCCTCACTCAAGCCGTAGGCATTCATTAAAATCCCTTTCGCTCGATCGAGAATTTTACGCATTTCCAATGAATTTTTTACATCGTCCAACTCTTGCTCAAGCTGTTTGATTTCTCTAAATCTGGATAAAGCAATTTCCATAGCCGGAAAAAGATTGCTTTCTTTGACTGGTTTCACAAGGTAGGCTAACACACCGGAATCTTTGGCTCGATCGACAATTTCTTTTTGACTAAATGCCGTAAGTAAAAGAACCGGCGCTAATTTCTGATCAGCAATAACTTTTGCAGCGGCAATCCCATCCAATTCCGGCATCTTGATGTCCATAATAACAAGGTCAGGACGGTATTTTTTCGTCAATTCAATCGCTTTATAACCATCAACCGCCTCACCAACAACTTCATGTCCGGCTTCTTCCAAAATTTCTTTTAAGTCCATACGAATAATCGATTCATTATCGGCAATTACAAGTTTTAAAGATTCCATCAGTTATTTACCTCCTCCAAGACTACTAGGGACTGTGATTTTTGCATGTGTTCCATGATCATTATATAATTCGAATGTGCCAGACATATCGTCTTCAATCAAGGTACGCACAATTTGCAGCCCTAGAGATTTTGAATTGCGTGGTTCAAAATCATCCGGCAAACCGGCACCATTATCATAAAGATCAATCACATATTCCATTTTGCTTTTTGTAATATCCAGCCCAATAATACCGGTTGTTTGATTTTCAAAAGCATGTTCAATCGAGTTTAAAACCAATTCATTTATAATCAGCGCTAAGTTACTGGCCTGTTCGGATGGCAAAATAATTGTACCACCCGAAAATCTTGTTTCCAATTCAAAGTCAGGGTCTAACATATTTTGTGCCACTAGACTTAAAATGTTTTTTGTTACTTCAACCACATCGATAATTTCTGCATCTTGCTGCGACAAAAACTCATGCACGACCGAGATGCTTAAAATACGATTTACGCTTTCCCGAAGAGCTGCTTTTACCTCTTCTGATTTGCTGCGACGTGACTGCAGCCTAAGCAAACTCGCAATCGTCTGCAGATTATTTTTCACACGATGGTGTATCTCCTGTATGACTGCTGATTTTATAAGAATTTCTTTGTCTTTCATCCTAAGTTCGGTGATATCAGAAATGATCACCACACGCCGTAATAATTTTCCCGCTTCCATAATGGGGATATTCCGCTGGACTAAGACTAAGTCTCCAGCTTCTAATTCTTTTTCATAAGGTCGCTGGCTCACAATCGTCTCTTTGGTAATATGCATCGTCAACTGACGGTCAAACATATGATACCCAATCAGATTTCCTACACCTAATACTTTATAAATGCGAACTACAGCTGTATTAACAAAAATGATTCGATTGTTTTGATCCGTAATGATGATACCATCACTCGCGGAAAGAGGTCTATACAAATCCGCATCAATCGGCTTGCGGGCATTGACCAAAATAACACAAGCTGTTTCTAAAAGCTGTGCATAAGCATCTATTTTTAGTTCTTCCGAATTGGTCTCAAAACTCATGACAGCAATGACTTTTGCACCGTCATGAATCGCAAAGGTATACATATCAATCATCAAACCCAAAACCCATTCCCGTTTACCCTGAATTGGTTTTCCTGTCGTCATTGTCCGCCAGATGATTGGTTCTTCCTGAACACGGATACTTTCACCAGCTTGTCCGATATCAATTGGACTAAACGTAGTATGTGGTTTGACCTGAGCGGCTATGATCAGCCGATCAGCCTCTTTCGATTGCACATAAACCGTTAAATGTGCATGAGCCAAATCGGCAATCAGTGGAAAACTCATACTGATTCGTTTTAAAATTTCTATTTGCATCGCCGATAATTTCGTAAACTTTCGACAAGTGTCTGCTAATGAGCTCATGCTTAAGCAGCCTCCATTTCCTTCTAACATATTTGATTTCCCTTGAAATGTCCATAATTCCTTTAAATACAGCTCCTGGATCATGAATAATATTGTATACAAAAAAAGAATGCACTTTTTCTTTAGAAAGTGCATTCTCCATTGAATGTTTTTTCTTATTCTTTATCTGTTAATTTCAAATTTGGAATTGCATTTAAATACAAATTAGCAAAATCTCCCATCAGGCTTTGATAATAAGCCCGACAGCCAATCATGGCCGCGTTATCTGTACATAATATCATATTTGGATAGTAAAATTCAACCCCAGCAGCCTCCGTTGAAGCTTTTAACTGTTTTTCCAGTGCACTATTTGCGGCAACACCACCCGCTAACACCAACTTTGTAAGTCCTGCATTTTCGACAGCCTGCAATGCTTTATCGATTAAAACAGCAATAACGGCTTTCTGAAAAGACGCCGCAACATCTGCTTTATTAACAATTTCACCTTTTTGCTCAGCATTATGTAAATAATTGAGCACAGCCGATTTAAGTCCACTGAAACTAAATTCAAAATTGCCTTTTCCACTGAGTGCCTGAGGAAATGCAATCGCATCCGCGTTGCCTAGTTTGGCTAATTTATCGATTTGCGGACCACCTGGATAGGGCAGCCCCATAACACGAGCAACTTTATCAAAAGCTTCCCCGGCAGCATCATCGCGTGTTTGCCCTATTAAATAAAACGTATTGTAGTCTTTAACATGCACCAGTGATGTATGCCCGCCAGAAACAACTAAAGCCACAAAAGGCGGTTTTAGTTCAGGATGAGCTAAAAAATTGGCAAAAATATGACCTTCCAAATGATTGACCCCAATAAGTGGGATATCCAGTGAAAAGGCTAATGCCTTAGCCGCTGACACGCCGACTAGCAGCGCTCCTACCAAACCTGGTCCGTATGTTACACCAATTTGATTTATATCGGTTAAGCTGACCTGTGCCTGTCTAAGTGCTTCATCAATCACAGGCATAATATTAGCAATATGTTTACGCGATGCAATTTCCGGGACAACACCACCAAATTTTTGGTGCACCGGAATTTGTGTTGAAATGACATTGGATAAAATAATTCGTCCACCCGAGAGCACAGCTGCTGACGTTTCATCACAACTCGATTCGATGGCCAGCGTCAAACAAGCTTTATCTTCCATCAAAAAAAAAACCTCCACTCCATCTATATGTAAATTAAATCGTACCTTAAGCAAATGTGTCAATATTTCTAAGCCACATAATAATTGCATCTTCACCATTATCTTCATAATACTGTTTACGGATGCCTTCACTGACAAAACCAAGTTTATTATAAAGCGCCAATGCAGAAACATTCGATGGCCTAACCTCCAGAGTCATCGCCACAGCACCATTATTTTTAGCAATACGAAGTATTTCACGCATCATTTTTTCACCGATTCCTTGTTTGCGATACTCCGGCAAAACTGCCACATTCGTAATATGGGCTTCATCTAGAATAAACCACACACCAACATAACCGATAATTTCTCCCGCCATCAGCGGCAATAAATAATATGCAACCGGATTAGCGGCTTCCTCGCAAAAAGACTGCTTTGACCAAGGATTGTTGAATGAATTTTCTTCAACTTGCACAACTTGATCAATATCATCCTGTGTCATTTGTTTAAATGTAAGATTCATTACTCTTCACTTTTCCCATTTCGGCGTTCCCAAAGCACCTCTGCTTCAGAGCGTCTAATATAAACAGGTTCTAGCTGCATCACATGATCCGTTTTGCCTTTGGCAAACTCGGACAGTCCCAGCATGGCTACATTCGCGGCACGCGGCATAACCAATTGCGGCATAGCTGGCACAACATTCCCACCTGCTTCGGCAATAGCCAGTGCTTGTTTTTGCGCCGTATCACCCACGAAAACAACTGGTAAATCAAGTGCCTGCCCGTCTTGTAAAACCATATCAAACGATTTGACTGCCGGTGCCTGCACTTCTTGTAATATTCCATTTTCCCAACGGTATAGTGCCGTATATACATTTCCTTTTTGTGCATCTAATAGTGGTGCTATATATATATTCGGCATCGGATAATGGTAAGCCAATGCCGCCAAAGTCGAAACACCGACTATAGGAAGCTTAAGTGCATAGGCCATACCTTTTGCCGCAGCTAAACCAATCCGCAGCCCAGTAAACGAACCCGGTCCAATGCTGACAGCAATTCCCGTCAGATCTGTTTTTTTTATTTTTGTCATTGCTAAAATTTGTTCAATATGAGGCATCAAGACTTCAGAATGGGTTAATTTCGTCTGTAGTATCAGCTCCGCAATTAATTTTTCTGGTGAAGCAATCGCCACACTTGATACCAATGTCGATGTATCTAACGCTAAAATCGGCAAAGCTCTTTCAACTCCTCATAAAACTTTTGATTCTTTTTACCTTGCTGTGAAATCGTAATTATTCTCTCATTTTCAAGCCTGCCACGATCTATTTTCAAGCCAATATAATCATTTGGCAAATCATCAGGAAAACGATCCGGCCACTCAATAATAATAACAGCATCTTCGGTTTCGCTGTACTCATAAAATCCAATGTCTTCCAGCTCGTGTTCGAAGTCCAAACGATACAAATCAAAATGATATATCGTATAATCACCATCATATACATTCATAATGGCAAACGTTGGGCTCGTGACCTCATCGGTAACATGCAAAGCATTGGCCAGACCCTGTACCAGTAAAGTCTTGCCTGCACCTAAATCACCTTCTAAGCAAAAGGCCATCCCCTGTCTGATTTTGTCAGCTAGTTTTTGCCCAAATGCATACGTTTCCTCTGGTGATGACGTTTTTAATTGAAACATTCTGCATACACTCCTACTCTATCATCTGTTATAATTATACCCGCTAACCTTTACTTTCACAATGCATACCAGTACTAAGCATCCGCAGCAATATGGATGAATAAATAAAATAGCACAATTTAATCAATAACAATTATTTATTAATAATAAAAATTGAAAAGTTATGTTAAATAATGGATTACGGCGAAAAGTGTAGAAAAACTTATAAAAATAAACAAATTTGCTTATTTATGGGCATTTCAAAATAAAGTAACATCCGCTATACTTAAAACATAATCAATACCGAACAGAAAATACATTGAGCAGCTCGGTACTGAAAATACAATAAAAATTATACATATATATTTGGAGGAATTTTAAATGAAAAAATTTGTTTGCACAGTTTGTGGTTATGTACATGAAGGAGACCAAGCTCCAGCTGAATGTCCTATTTGTAAAGCACCTGCTTCAAAATTCGTTGAACAAAGCGGTGATCTTTCGTTTGCCGATGAACATCATGTAGGAATTATTGAAGGCGTTGATGCTCGCATCGTTGAAGGCCTTCGTCAAAACTTCACTGGAGAATGTAGTGAAGTTGGTATGTACCTCGCTATGAGCCGCGTTGCGGATCGCGAAGGCTATCCTGAAATTGCCGAAGCTTTCAAACGTTATGCATTCGAAGAAGCTGAACATGCTTCAAAATTCGCTGAAATTCTCGGTGAAGTCCTTACCTCAAGCACGCAGAAAAATCTTGAAATGCGCGTAGCTGCTGAACAAGGTGCCTGTGCTGGTAAAAAAGAATTGGCAACACTTGCCAAACAACTTAATTTGGATGCAATCCATGATACCGTGCATGAAATGGCAAAAGATGAAGCACGCCATGGTTCTGGATTCAATGGTTTATTGAAACGTTATTTCACAAAGTAATTTGATTGACAAAGAGGCCTTCGGGCCTCTTTTATTTTTTATAATAAAAAAGACTGTTTTCCTTTTGCTCTGCAGCATGTTGGGAAACAGTCTTTTCGTCATTTTTTCTATTTGATAACCATAACTGGAATTGTAGAATCTTCCACCACTTTTTGACTTACACTGCCAATCAAAGCCCCTCGGAAAAGACCCAGTCCACGACTTCCCATAATAATCATATCACTATTACAGTCTGCTGCTTTTTTCAAAATTGCCTTTGGTATGTTCCCTGATTCTACATGACGTTCTGCTTTTAAATCCTGCGGTATTTTTTCCCAGATGCGATCAAAAACAAGATCACTGGGAATATCCTTATTAATACTGCTAGCTACATAAACGAAATCTAAATCAGCCTTGCATTTATCCGCAAAAAAGATTGCCTGATCTACTGCTTTACAACCATTTACCGAACCATCGACCGGAACTAAGATTTTATTTATCTTCCCCATAATAAACCCTCCTAGCGAGTTTTTATTTTTTGAAGTTTTACTATGATACTGATTTCGCGATTTATTCCTAAAACCCTTTTTTTAACACCTAAAATCAAAAAAAAGATTCTATATATTTACTCATTGCAATACGTAACGGGTTTATTTAGATATTCACCTACAATTTTTACCGAACAATACTCTCCACACATGGAACAGCCTTCTGTACCTTCTTCATTTCTGGCGCCACGTTTAGCTTTCGCTTTTTCAGGATCGATAGCAAGATTCATCTGAGCATCCCAGTCCAGCACCTTGCGTGCTTTGGCCATTTTCAAATCCCATTCTTTGGCACCTGGAATACCCTTTACAATATCGGCCGCATGCGCTGCAATCCGCGAAGTAATAACACCTTCGTGAACATCTTCTATCGTTGGCAAAGCCAAATGTTCAGCAGAAGTTACATAGCACAGGAAATCGGCTCCGCTCGCTGCCGCCAAGGTGCCGCCAATTGCTGCTGTAATATGATCATAACCCGGTGCAATATCTGTAACCAAAGGTCCCAGCACATAAAATGGTGCATTTTTGCAAAGTTGTTTTTGCAATTTCATATTCGCTTCAATTTGATCATAAGGTACATGTCCCGGTCCTTCTACAATAACTTGAACACCTCGTTTCCAAGCACGATCAACCAATTCACCTAAAATAATGAGTTCTTGTATTTGAGCACGATCCGTTGCATCCGCCAAGCAGCCTGGTCTAAGGCCATCTCCTAAACTAATCGTAGAATCATATTTTTCACAAATATCTAAAATATCATCATAATGTTCATATAGTGGGTTTTCTTTTTCATTATGCAGCATCCAGCCTGTAATAAAAGATCCACCGCGACTCACCACGTCCATCACACGGGTTTGACGACGCATTCGCATAATCGTTTCTCTTGTCACGCCGCAATGCAATGTCATGAAATCAGCTCCGTCTTTCGCCTGTTGTTCTATTGCATGCAGCAAATCATCTGAAGTCATATCTACAACCGCTCCATGAGTTTTTATGGCATTGACAGTAGCTTGATAAATTGGCACAGTCCCCACCATAATGCTAGATTGTTCTATTATTTTCTGGCGTGAGATGTCAATATGATCGCCCGTACTTAAATCCATCACAGCATCTGCACCAGCATTGATGGCAGCTACAAGTTTTAAAAGCTCTGGCTCCAAATCAGGATAAGCGCTCGAAGTACCAATATTTGCATTTACTTTTGTGGAAAGACCTTGTCCAACGCCCCGTGGGACCAAGGCTGAATGATTTATATTTGCACAGATTGCAATCGTTCCCGCGGCGACACGATCACGAATCAGATCAGCCTCCACCTGTTCTTGTTTGGCCACCAGTTTCATAAAATCAGTAATTTTTCCTTGACGAGCCATTTGCATTTGTGTTGCCATGATTCATAAACCTCCTATAAATTAAAATAAAGCCATCCAGCATAAAACGGCTGAATGGCTTTTCTCTCGAAAACCAGTAGCCACTTCCCTACGCAGGTATTACCCCAACAGGTTCCAAGGGTCGACCTTGCGGTCTCTCAGCTTTCGCTCCCCTAGTGGAATGATTTATAAAATTTTTATTTATTTAATAAACAGATTCATTGTAACAAAAAGAATAAATATTTACAACTAAATTTTTAATTTTTCAAAAGATCTTTCATTCGTTTAATGGGCTCACTTGTATCCATGTGTCCAGCAATTGTCTCAACTTTTTTGCCTTCAACTAAGATCTGCACGGACTTAATTTCCGGATACTCCGTCAAGGTATCTACAATAGAGCCAACGAGCATCAATTCCCCCGTAGAACCGCCATTGAACTTTTTGATAAACTCCTGACTGAAGTCCACATAGGCAATCCCCTTATCTACTTTCACGGAGCGTAATTTCGTTCCAACTGGAATAATCGATACAACTTTTTTGTCTTTACTGCCTTCAAGCAGGGCGTTCATTGTTTCGGTATACTGATCAGCACCGCTGTTTTTTATTTTTTTGGATTCAGCAATCAATTTTGTTCCTTCATCATTCGGAAAATACACTTTAATTGTTTCTGTCACTTTCGTTTGATCTGACTTCGTTTCAGATTTTTTTTGCTGTTCTGTCGACGACTGCGTATCCGATGACGATTTTTTATCAACTGTTGTCCCTGTTGAATCGCATCCTGCCATACTAAGCAATAAAATGAACATCATGGTTACAATCCCATACTTTGAATTTTTCAACATCGACGTTCCACCTCTCTAATTTCTCATTTGTCCAAAAAAAGCACTTAGACCTTTACAAATTCCTTTCGCCATTTTATCTTGAAATGAATCTGAATTCAATAAGTCTTGCTCCGTTGGATTTGAAACAAATGCCATTTCTACCAAAGCGGCTGGCATAACTGAATATTTGATTACATAGAAATTTGCTTCAGATACACCACGATCATACAGCCCTCCTGACTCTACCATTCCATCTTGCAACGCTTGCGCCAAGAGTCCATCACTTGATGATTTTGCATAATAATAGGTCGCTGTCCCATGGGCCTGAGGACTCGTAAAGGAATTGGCATGGATACTCAAAAACACATCCGCGGTCGGATTTCTTCGCCCCACATCGACGCGAGCTTGAAGTTCTTGATGGTCTGAAGCATTTACACCATATACATCAACATCATCCGTATGTGTCATAATAACTTTTGCCCCAGATGATTCCAACATTGACTGTACTTTTTTGGCTACGGCAAACGTCACATCTTTTTCCATAATTCCATCTGGTCCAATCGCCCCAGAATCACTACCGCCATGTCCCGGATCGAGAATAATCGTTTTCCCTTGTACACCATCTACGTTAAAACCCAAACCTTTATTCATTATTTCAATCACAATTCGAAAAGGTTTGTTTGTTTTTTTATCTGCTGCCATTGTATAGACTTTATATTGCATCATTGCCACAGCTTGCGGTAAAAGAATCACCGCCTTACTGTTATTATCAACCTGCGAAAAATCAATGCGTTTAGCAAACGTTCCGTCTAAAGAAATATTGTGTTTTATTTTCCCGATCCCGACTTGGTTGAGATCAATTACCAATTGTTGTGGTGTTGCCTTATCAATATGAACTTTAAAATCATTACTCGCTTTATTTAAGCCAATTTCAATCCGCAAGGCGGTATTTTGCTTATTGGTTTGAAGTATCGAATAACTAAATTGATTGATTTTATATGCTGCCCGATTATTTGCCGCATAGGTAGTTGGAACCAATAGGATACATAAAATACAGAATACAAAAAGTATTTTTTTACTCAATAAAGCACAACTCCTATCAATAAAATTATCGCTAATTTTATTGCTTATTTCAAGTTATTTTTCCCGGTATTATTTATTATTCATTTGTTGTACGTCACGCAATAAACGTTCGGATTCACTTTTTGCCACTGCGGTTGCAGCCTCATCGTACGCAATATCTATCTGTAAATAATCCCCTTCCTTTACACCATCCGGCAAATATTGCTTAGGAAATATTACTTTTATTTCTTCGTCACCTAACAGAAGCACCGCTTTATTTTCTTCAAAACGATCAATTACTGCTTGCATTTTATTTATTTCTCCTTCTGAATGTTATAGGTTTTCCCATCTGTGGTAACCGTAATCGATCCATCCTGATCAGTACGGTATAATTTGATATTTAAAGCATTATATTTATTCAACGTAACCTGATGCGGATGACCATAATCATTACCTGCGCCAAGTGAAACCAATCCAGCCTCTGGTGCAATGGCTTGCAGATAGTTTCGATTGGAAGAGGTTTTACTGCCATGATGAGGTACTTTCAATATCGTACTTTTTAGCTCTTTGCCATATGTTTTCAATAGACCTTTTTCTGTCTCCGCTTCGCTATCGCCAGTAAACAACATCGAAAAATCACCATAAATAAGTTTACCGACAATAGAATCTGCATTTAAATCACCATCAGCCTTAATCATCTGTGCTGTTGGACTAAAAACCCTAAAACTGACACCGCCGCCAAAATCCAATTGATCCCCCGCCAAAATTTGTTTATAGGCAATGTTCTTATCTTTTATCCATTTCAAATAAGTCTGGTAGGTTTTCGTATTCGTTGTTTGTCCATTATCATAAACCGCTTTGACATTAAATTGTTTGAATAAAATATAAGCTCCACCAATATGATCACTATGGGGATGGGTAATAATCAATTTATCAATCGTTGTTATTCCTTCTTTTTTCAGGAGACTCATCAAGCGTTCTCGCTCATCGACATCACCTGTGTCAATCATAATCACCTGTTCGGAAGTTCTGATTAATACAGAATCGCCCTGTCCGATATCAAGCATTTTAATCGTCACATCTTGCGACTCTTGACTTTGCAGCTGTCCCTGCTGTAGCGTCTTTGTGCTGCATCCAGTAAAAAGAAAAAGACTTAATATGATGAATACACTACAAACCTGTATTTTATTTTTCAAAAAAAACATGATCGAAACCAACACCTCGAAAATTCCCAACTTTTTGCAAAAATAAAATAGGCAGAAAAAAACCTGCCTATTAAACATCAAACGAATTAAAATTGTACCAAGCCTACACTGATTCCAATGGCTTCATCCACTTTGACCATGAATTTATCTTGTAGTATCGTGATCTTTTCTTTTAACCGCTTTTTATCTACAGTTCGCAGCTGTTCTAAAAGAACCACGGAATCTCGTTCAAGATTACACTCCTTGGCATTCAATTCAACATGCGTCGGCAGCTTTCCTTTGCTAATCTGCGCGGTAATCGCCGCCACAATGACTGTAGGGCTGTATTTATTACCAACATCATTCTGTACAATTAAAACAGGTCTAAGTCCACCCTGTTCCGAACCTATTACAGGACTTAAATTAGCGTAATAAATCTCCCCTCGTTTTACAATCATGGCTACTCCTGTCCTGCCATATCGGCATATAAACCCTCTTCCGCCAACGTTAAATTAATTGATGCCATTTCTTGATAACCTTTTTTCATGCTTTCGACAAAAGCCCTATGCCTGCGATCTTCGATATAAATGCCCATTGCGTCACGAACAAACTGGCTGCGGCTCAGTTTTTCAATTGATGCAATCGTATCGATTTGCTCAAGCATATTATCGGGAATACTGATCATAATGCGCCTTAATTCTGCCATCTTTCCACCCCCGCAGTTATAGCATTAAAATCTATTATTAGTATAAAATTTTTATACTCAAATGTCAATTTTTTCTTAGCGTTTTACTCTGCTTCAATTCCAAAACGAGCCGACGGAATTGCGTTTACAATATCACTGGCAATAATCCCGGACATACCTGCACGAGCTGCTAAATCACCTGCAAAGCCATGCAAATATACACCAGCAATTGCTGCCGTATAACTCAATAGCCCCTGTGCAGACAGAGCACTAATGGTTCCCGCTAAAACATCGCCACTCCCCGCTGTTGCCATACCAGCATTACCTGTCGTCGTAATATAAAGATTGCCATCTGGATATACAACAATTGTCTTCGCACTTTTCACCACAAAAATTGCATTATATTCAGCCGCTGCCCGGCGAGAAATTTCTAATAGATCTTCTTTTATTTCTTCTATCGACAAATTCAACAAAGTAGCTAATTCACCTAAATGCGGTGTTAATATCGGCATAATCTGTGCTTCTTTCAAGGACAAAGCCTTGCCATGATACGCATTAATTGCATCGGCGTCAAGAATCAATTGACGATCGGTTTGACGAACAAACTCTTGAATCAATTCAACTGTGGCAGGATTTCGCCCCAGTCCTGAACCGATTTCGACAACGTCATACTGCTGTGCTAATTCCAGTAATTTTGGCAAAGCGGATAGTCCTAATATGCCCGTATCAATTTCAGGCAGCGAGACCGTCATAACTTCCGTCAATTTCACTTCAAAAATATCATGCAAACTTTTGGCCACAGCCAAAGTAACCACACCCGCACCACTTCTCAGAGCCGCTTTCGTCACCAACGCGGCAGCTCCGGTAAGACCTGGTGAGCCAGCTATAACTAAGACTCTGCCACAAATCCCCTTATGTACATCTGGCGATCTTTTCACAAGAAGCCGTCGAACCATTTCTAAATCAATTAGAGTTTGGTTAATTTTCGAATCTTCGAGCAATACAGATGGAATTCCAATATCATCAACAAAAAGTTCTCCTGTCATTTGTGCACCGGGATAAAATAGCAGTCCGACCTTGGCAAGTCCAAGTGATAACGTCATACTTGCTTTAACAGCAACCGATACAACATTACCCGTATCCGCCTCCACACCACTTGGCAAATCAATTGATAGCACCTTTTTCCCTGAATTATTAATCATTTGAATTATTTTCGCCAACGGCTCCGTCAAGTTTCCTTTAAAGCCCGTCCCTAGCAGCGCATCAACCAAACAATCCGAAAATGCCAATGCAACTTGCACCTTATCCCAGTCGCGTTCCGTTACGAGCTGCAAAATATCAATATTCATATTTTCAACAATTTCCAAATTAATTTTAGCTTCATCCGTTATATGATCTATATTTCCTAATAAAAAAATTTTCACCCGGGCCCCACGATTGCTAAGGTGCCTGGCAGCAACAAACCCATCACCGCCATTATTGCCAGAGCCAGAAAAGATGCAAATTTTTTTATTTTTTAAATTCCCCACGAGTTTCTCAACCAATTTTGCTGCCTCAGTCCCAGCATTTTCCATCAACGCTACTGCTGGTATACCATATTGTTCCATTGCGGCAGAGTCGATTTCTCTCATTTTTGCTGCAGTTATTACTTTCATAGTGAATCCCTCCAAAAAATTACCTGTGCCGTTGCATATGCATGGGCATGGCTTAGTGATATAAAGATTTTATTTACCTCTAACCGTTTTGCTTCCTCACCAAAAAATCCATTTAAAAAAACATGGGGGCAGCCTTTTCCATCGGGCAATATTTCTATATCCAGTAAAGTTCCTTTCACGAGTCCCGTACCAAAAGCTTTTAAAACAGCTTCCTTCCCAGCAAAACGAGCAGCATACGATGCGGCTGACTGTGCCCCTCTACTTTGACAGTACTTAATTTCATTTGTAGTAAAAACTCTTTCAAGAAAACGTTTATTTTTAATTGCTTTTTTTATTCTTTCGATCTCTATTATGTCAATTCCTGTACCTAAAATCATATTTTTCCTCCCAACCACAAAAAAAGCCAACTCCTTAACCAAAATTAAAAAGTTAGCTGCCTTTTGCATCAATTTTATAAAAGTTACTGCATTGTCTGCATTTTACTACTATGATTAGCACGCGATATCAAAACTTCTACGCGTCGATTTTTCGCACGGCCTTCTTCCGTATCATTGCTAGCAGCCGGTCGATATTCACTATAGCCCACAGCACTAAAACGAGCCGGATTCAAATTATCACCTTGCTCTAAAATAAATTTCGTAAAATTGCTGGCTCTTTGTGAGCTTAAATCCCAGTTCGACGGAAATTGCGCATTTGAAATTGGAATGTTATCGGTATGCCCGGAAATAACAACATTCTGTTTGATTGACCCTAAAAGCCCGGCAATTACCGGACCAATTTTCTGTGAATCAGCCACAAGATCCGCACTGCCCGATGGGAATAAAGCGCGTTCTTTAATGCTGATCATAAGTCCATCTTCCGTGAGCACTGTGTTTAACTCTGCATCCAAACCATTTTCCTTGATGTATTTATCAAGAGCCTCTTTTACTGCTGTAAGCTGCTGGTTTTCGTCGACATAGGCTTGATTGATTTCTTTATCATCAGGAATTTCTGTACTTTGTGTCATGTTCGGCCCAGCCTTGTCAAACATAGATGGTCCACCCGTGTTAAACGCTGCACTAAAGGCCTGTGCCATCTCTGTTACTTTCTTCTGATCCGTCTGCGATACTGCAAACAATACAATAAACAGTGCCAGCAATAAAGTTAAAAGATCCGAATAAGGCAACAGCCATGCTTCACTAGCATGTTCTTCGTGTGCCTTATGTTTCTTTTTTCTAGCCATATTTTAGTTCCCCGCCTTACTGTCCTTAATTTGGTCACGTTCTGACTGCGGAATAAACACCATCAGCTTCGCTTCGATAGCAGTTGGTGAATCACCGGCTTGCAAGGACAAAACACCTTCAATAATCATACGTTTTTCAGCTATTTCAAGTTTTGACAGCATTTTTAGCTTATTGGCAATCGGCAGCCACAGTACATATCCCGTAAAAATACCCAGCAGCGTTGCAATAAATGCTGCCGCAATAGAATGTCCAAGTTTATCAATATCATTCAAACTTCCTAAGGCTGCAATCAGACCTACCACGGCACCCAAAACCCCAAGGGTTGGTGCATATGTACCCGCTTGTGTAAAAATCGACATACCATCATTATGGCGCTGTTCCATAACTTCAAGTTCTGCATCAAGAACATCACCGACAAATTCCGGATCCATACCATCAATGACCATATTTAAGCCAGATTTAAAAAACTGATCCTCAATATCAGATACTCTGCTTTCTAAAGCCAAAATTCCTTCACGACGTGCAATCTGCGATAACTCAACAAAAAGCTTCAACAACTCTGCTTTTGGCCGAGTCGATGGCGGCTGAAATGTTTTCTTAATCAGTTTTGGAAATGTACGCATTTGATCCGAAGTAAAACCCGTCAAAAGGCAAGAAAAAGTTCCTCCGATAATAATCAAAAACGCTGCTGGGTTATTAAGTGAAGAAATCGGAGCACCTTTCAGAACCATTCCCACAAAGACTGAAATAAACCCTAATAATAGACCGAATAATGTTGACTTTTCCAAAAGAAAGTCCTCCTTTTTCACGTACCACTAAATTTCATCATTGAATACTCATAAATGTTTACCTGAACCCCGAAGGGAGTAAAATCAGTTTATCTAAACTAATACATAATATTCCACAAGAAAACAGAAAAATCCTATCTAATATTGTGATTATTATCTTCATTTATTTTCTCTTTGACAATCTGTTAATATATCCCTGTTATTTATATCGGAATATTTACCAAAAAGTTAAATTTATTTTAAAAATTCAACGATATTTATTTTTTATCAATAGTATGTTACTATATTAATATCATTTATGCAAATAAAATATTTAAGAAAAAATGACTTGACGAAAAGGATGATTTCATGTGTTTTAACAAGATATGATTTATAAAATAATAAATTTTAGATATAATGTCTTATTATTCTTCCCAAATATGATATAATAATATTTAGATAACTTCAATTTATCATTACAATTTAAATCATCTAAATTCTATGAATATGGAGAGAAAAAATGGAATTACGACAATTAGAATATTTTCAAATGGCCAGCCGTTTAAAAAACATTACCCGTGCGGCTGAAAGACTCCGTGTATCACAACCAAATATCACCGTAGCAATAAAAAAACTTGAAGCTGAATTGGGTATTCAACTTTTCGATCGCAGCCAAAAGCAGCTATCCTTAACACCTGAAGGTGCTGTATTTTTAAATCGTATTGAACTTGCTTTACGCAATATTCAAGATGCTGTGCTTGAGGTCAACGATTACAAGCAATTACAAAAAGGTACTATTAAAATTGGTATTCCTTCCATGATAGGGTCTTATCTTTTCCCTAAAATATTTTCGAGTTTCCAGCGTCGCTATTCACATCTTGATATTTATTTATATGAAGAAGGCTCCATGGCGATTCGCGAACAATTAGAACGTGATGAACTCGATTTTGGAATTGTTATCATTAGTGGTGCTTCGCAAAATTTACAGCTTCTGCCAATGTCTACGAATCAAATCTTGGCATGTGTACCTGAACATCATGAACTCGCCAGCAAAGAGTCAATCAATATCTCAGATATGAATGATATTGACCTCATTATGCTAAAAGAAGGATCCTATTTACGTCATTTAGTTTTACAAAAACTAAAAAGTGCTAATATCACGCCAAATATCGTTTTAGAATCAAATCAAATTGAAACGATTAAAGGTCTGGTTGCCAGCGATGTCGGACTTGCCTATCTATTGGATTTTATTGCCGAAGATACACCTGGCATTAAAGCCCTTCCGCTGGAAGAGCCAATTTTTGTTGATGTTGGTCTTGCTTGGAAAAAAGATCGTTATATTTCTAAAGCTGCTCAATCCTTCATTGATTTTTGTAAAGGAACTTTGAGTCTGCAAAAAGGAAATATCCAAAAATAGAATAAAAATGACAGCTATCAAATATATTTTTACATTTGATAGCTGTCATTTTTTATTGTGTCTGTATCTTTTTCTTTGCCGATTGAACGATCTGCTCATGCGACCGTTTGTTGTCATTTTGATTAAGCTGCAATGCTTCAGCCTTAGGGCCTGCTAAGACGTTTTTTTCCTTCAAGACTGATTTCATATTCAAGGATTTATCAATAACAGCCCAAATCTCAGGTTTTTCAAACCCTTTTCGCCATGCTGCCACACCCGGTAACTGATATTTGTCGGCAAGCCCGACTTTGAGAGCAATCGAACGGGCATCTTCCTGCCAAACACGATATAATTTGCCATCTTCTTCATATTCGAAATAATATTGCCCTTGATCAGCCATCCATTGCGGCTGGAGTTGTTTCTCACGAATCAAATTTTCCGCTGCATCCATCGTGAGAGTTTTTGCCGTAACTTTACCATTGTTTTCTTCCCATTTACGCATATAAAAAGGTATCCCTAAAATCAATTTATGCGCCGGAACACTTTTTAATGTATTTATTATACCAGTTTCAACCCAGCCAATCGAAGCCACGGATCCGCTAACGGGGGAAGTTCGCCAATGTTCATCGTATGCCATAAGCATCACATAATCAACGGTCTCACCTAATGCCTGTCGATTATAACAAGTTGACCAGCGCGAGGTTTCCGAAGGTACTGTAATATCCATTGACACAATCGTACCAGTTTGTTCCAGTGCCGTTTTGATTTCTCGAACAAAAGCTGTCAACGCATCTTTATCCTCGTCATAAATATTCTCAAAATCAAGATTGATACCATCTAAATTATATTTTTCGATAAAAAACTGCAACTGGTTTACTACATATTGACGCGCTTTCGGATCATGTAAAACGGCACTCGTTAAATCCGGATCAAAACTATTGGTAATTAACGCCCAAACTTTATATCCTTTTGCATGGGCATTGGCAACATAACTTTCATCTGCACAATTTTTAATAAATCCATTTGTACCAACAATCGAAAACCAGGATGGTGCTATAACATTCATGCCGGGTACTTTATCAAGTGAAGCCAAGTTATTGACCGCTTCAAAGGTAGGCTGCCAGACAAGATTAATTTTAGCAGTACCAACAGCTGTGCTGGTATCATTCCCCATTGTCGGTTCCTGCTGCAGCACTAGCTTTTTAGACTGATTATCATCTAACGAAATTGTCTTAGCTTCTGATTTAGCCAAAACCATTCCTGGCAACAAAACCATGATTGATACAAAAACAGCCGTCATCCATCCTATATATTTTTGCACTACAAAATCCTCCTACGCATCGCTTTAATTTTTCACATATTTTTTATTATACCATGCCCGCTCTATTTAGATAAAGGGTTTAAAGTCATGACCTCCGGTAAACCGGAGGCTTGCTCAAGCCCTGGAAGGGCATATTACTAACATAAGCCCCTCAAGGGGCGTCCGAATGGTCTAACCAACGTTTTACTTTTTCGGGCGACCCCTAAAGGGGCTTTTTATTTATGCCTTTTGCTTCTTGCTACCCGTAAACGGGTCCACAAACTCTTTTAAACTCATTTGTTCTGTTATTTGATCTTGTTCTAGCTGATTCCTAATGTAGTTCTCTATCTGCTTTTTATTTCTTCCTACCGTATCCACAAAATAGCCGCGTGCCCA
>NZ_KB905847.1 GCF_000381065.1 Propionispira raffinosivorans DSM 20765
CAAGCCAAAGGCAGTCAGATTAGTGCTGGTAAAAATCTAGATATTATCGCAACCGGTACGAACAAAAACGATGGTAACGTGACCATTCAAGGTTCAACCGTAACAGGCGATAAAGTCCATATACAAGCCGTAAAAGATATAACCATCGAAAGTGCCGAAAACCAAACAAGCAATCATACACAAACCGATGGAAAATCCTCTGGAATCGGAGCCCAGATCAGTGCCAAAGGTGTTGGTTTCTATGCAGAAACCAGCAAAAACAAAGAACTTGAAAACGGAACCATTTTGACCCATACACCAAGTGTGGTAACGGCTAAAGATACGCTCAAAATTGAAGCAGGACATGATGTAAATATCCTAGGCTCCAAAGCCAGCGGCGATCGTGTCGAAGTAAATGCCGGCAATAATTTAAACCTTGCCAGCCAACAAGATATAGACAACTACAATGAAAAAAGCAGCAACAGCGGCGGCAAAATAGGAACCGCAGGAATCGGTCTGCAAGGCAATGCCAGCAAAGGAAAAATCGATTCGAACTATGAATCCGTAACCACGCAGGCAGAAATCCATGCAGGACAAGGCGGCTTTAACATCGAAGTAGGGAAAAATACCGACCTGAAAGGTGCGGTTATCTCCAGTGATGCAACGCCAGACAAGAATAAGATTAGTACGGATACACTGAGTTATTCGGATATAAAGAATAAAGCGGATTATAGTGCAAGTAGTACAGGAATTGCTTATGAAAAAGGAACTAAAGATGACCAACATAAAAGGCAAGAAGGATGGCGGCCGGAAGTTAGTCCTGTTAGTAAAGGAGAGGCAAGTAGTATCACACAATCAGGCATTGCGGAAGGGACATTGGAGATTCGTGCTGACAAGAACAAAACTGAGAAAGATAAGACTAATCTGGATAGATTAAATCGAAATCCTAGTAGTGATTATCAAGGTTTAACAAAGATATTTGATAAAAATAAAATAAAAGAACAACAAGAATTATCTAGCCTATTTGCACAAGAGGCATATGAGCAGATAGGAAAAATAGCAAGGGATAATCACTGGGCAGAAGGTTCTACAGAGAAAGTTTTACTACATGGTGCAATAGGAGCAATAGTTTCGGAATTTGCTGGTGGTAATGTATTGGCAGGAGCTGCAGGATCTTCCGTAAATGAAATTGTAAATGGATATATAGCGAAATGGGAATTTGAAAATAAAAAAGATATAGATCCGTCTTTGCGACGTGCAATTAGTTTGGCAGTAGGAAATGTAGTAGGGGGACTTGTGGGAGATTCTCAAACTGGTGGATCTACGGCTTGGATGGGAACACAATATAACGCCTTGTCATCACAGCCTGTAGAAGTTAAAATAGTTGTGTATGATCAGGACTTACTGCATGGTGAATTTGGACATACCTCACTTGTTATTGATAATAAAGAGGTTAACTATGGTAGATATGTGCCTGAAGATCAAGATACGTTAAGGTCGGCAGGAGGTACAATCGGTGAAGGCGCTGTGGTTGTTGCGGATGATGCAAACCAAAAGATTAATAATGCAAAAGAAAGCGGTGAAACCGTAAATGTTTACACGTTAAATCTTTCAAATTCAGAATCGGCTAATTTGGTTCAAGCTATAAATGATGAGGTGGATTCAAATGGATGGCATTGGACCGATAAGGAAAATAACGTAGGCGTGGATTCTGCTTATAGATTTAATCAAGGGGCGTCTTATCAAAAATATGTTTTGTGGCAGAGAAACTGTACAACTTTTGTTACGGATATGTTGACACGAGCTTTGCCTGAAGGAGATACGCGACTTGGTACATTAAAATTAGTACTTGCTCCGCATGATGCGGCAACTATTTTAGATCAGGATGTGCAGGGCCATGGTGGTGACTTAGTAAAAGAAAAGTTGTAGAGGTGTTTTTATTGACTAGTAAATGGATTGCCTATTTGTCAGTTTTTGTTAGTGTTTTAATAGTTTTAAGTAGTATGTACTATTACTATAATTGGAAGCATGGTGCATATATGGATATTGAGGGCACTCTATTATTGCCAATTAATTATAATGAAAAAACGACAAATAAAAAAGCAGGTATTTATCAGATATCCACATTGACAGAAATATCTGATAAACCATACTTTAGTGATGAGAGGTATGAAAAATATGCATATCCTTTTATCATTGGGGGAGATTTTATGTGTGTTGCTAAGAATAAAGAAACTGGAGATAATGTCTTGCTTAGAGTCGAGAATGGTCATATTAGTGAGATGCTGAATTCTAATAAATCAATTTATTTTCCTGTTGTATCTCCTGACTTAAATACGATTTGGTATCTTCAATCTGAGGACAATGATAATAAAACGGCTCGGATAACTTCCCTGTGGAAATATAATCGAATAAATGGAATGAAAGAAAAGTTATTTGATGATCGTATTGATTTTTCATCTGGTATATTAGTAGCTCCGGATGAGTCAATCATTCTTGTTCAACAATCCGGTAAACTAGATGGGCATTCTGAAATTATTCAGATATCTAATATAGGAGAGAAAAAAGTTTTGCTTTCTAAGGCGCATTTTCCATCATGGTATGAGAAGGGTAAAAGTATTCTTTTTAAAAGCGGAAATCAAATTAATGTGTTTATTTTAAAAAGTGGAGAAACTACAAGCATGGGAAGCGATGATCAATGGTGGGATTACCCCCCCGTTGTTAGTCCAGATAAAAAGCATTTGGCGGTAGTTGAATATGCACGAATTCAGTTTTTTGGTGGTGAAAGGGATCATCGGTTGAAAGTAATATCTATTGATGGAAAGGTTGAACATGAATTAACATTTTTGCAGAATGATGGCATCAAGCCATGGGGAATAAATGTATTTTGGCTAAGTAATTAGAGATAGGGGTGAAGACGTGAAACAAATTATGCTAATATTGTTTTTTGTAATTAGTTTATTGTGTAACTATAACATAACTGCGCAAGCACAAGATAATTTTGAAAAGATGCAAGTAGAAGCAGAAAAAGGAAATTCAGCTGCTCAATTTACGCTAGGATTGGCTTATGCAAATGGAAATGGCATAACTCAGAACAATAAGGAAGCAATAAAATGGTGGAAACTATCAGCTGCACAAGAAAATCCGGGAGCTGAATTGTATTTGGGGATTGCCTACGCTAGTGGTATGGGTGTTATTAAAGATGAAGGTGAAGCGGCTAAGTGGTATGCCAAGGCGGCAGAGAAAAAATCAAAAATAGGACAACTGATGATTGCAACTGCCTACTCACAAGGAATAGGAGTAGAAAAAAATCATGAACAAGCAGCGTTTTGGTATCGAAAGGCTGCAGACCAAGGCGTAGGAGAAGCTCAAGCTAGGCTGGGAGAATTATATGCCACTGGTGACGGGGTCGAAGAAAATCTACAGGAAGCCATACGATGGTGGAAACTTGCAGCTAATAATGGTGTTGCTAGAACTCAGGTCTATTTAGCAAATTCTTATGCTTTAGGAAAAGGTGTTGGGACTGATTTAATAGAATCTGCAAAGTGGCAACAACTTGCGGCTGACGGTGGTGACAGTCGTATGCAAACTCAGTTAGGATTTAGTTACTATGAAGGAAAAGGTGTGCCGAAGAATGATGAATTGGCTATAAAATGGTGGAAAAAGGCTGCTGAACAAGGAGAGCCTTTAGGTCAATATATGATCGGAAAAGCTTATTCATCGGGATTTGGTATTGAAAAGAATAGCACAGAAGCAATAGAATGGATAAAGAAAGCAGCAGAGCAAGGCGAGGTAAATGCTATAAGTTGGCTGGGATTTTCATATTATTTTGGCCGTGGAGCAGAACAAGATATAGAAGAAGGATTAAAATGGATTCGTAAGGGAGTTGAAAAAGGCGATCCAACATCACAAGCGTTATTGGGAAATGCAGATTATACGGGACACGGTTTAATAAAAGATTATTCAAAAGCAATTACGCTCTACCGACTATCAGCGGATCAAGGCAATCGTTTTGGTGAATTATTTTTAGGCTTTGCTTATTATGAAGGGAATGGGGTTGAGAAAGATCCTGTTGAATCATCTAAATGGTTGCAGAAAGCAGCAGATCAAGGATTAGAGGATGCAAAGAGGTTATTACAGAAAATTAATCCATAATTTTACAAGCAGAATAGAGACTATCCTGAATTATATGTAAACCATCTATGATGGTTTAAAATAGAGATTGATTTTACCCCTTAAGTATATACTTGAAATTCTTCATTTAAAAGCCAGCTCTTATTGAATAGGGCTGGCTTTTATGCGGATATGGGTTAAGAACACAACAGCGAAGTAGGCGATAAACGATTATCGGCTCTCTATGATGTGCAGGCAGTCCAGGCTTTATCGGGGCTTAAAAAATGATGCACAAGGATTATGGAATATGTTTGCCAACTTTGACGAGACAATAGATGGCATAAAAAATGCAGCAGGAACAATATATGATTTAGGAAAAGAACAAGGATTTAGAGCAGCAGCAAGATACAAAACAGTACCAATGACACTAGACAAGCCAAAGGCAGTCAGATTAGTGCTGGTAAAAATCTAGATATTATCGCAACCGGTACGAATAAAAACGATGGCAATGTGATCATTCAAGGTTCAACCGTAACAGGCGATGCTAAAGATATAGAAGGTTTGACGCCGAAGCAGATTCAAGATAAATTTGCTCTGCCGAATACTCCTAAATATGTATGTGATGTTGAATTAGAAAAAGGTACACACATACGAGTAGGAGAACAACAGGAAACGACGGTAAAAAAGTAAGCGATAGGTTATGAAGCCCATAAACACAAAGGCCATAGTGGTGGATTTTCGACGGTGACCACCACGACATTAGATAAACTAGATCAGACGACCAGTATAGGCACAAGCATATCTGGTGATCGTGTCAACCTGCAAGCAGGGCAAAATATAGAGATACTGGGAAGCAGTGTCGTTGGAACCAATGATGTTAACCTCGCAGCAAAAGACAATATAACCATTGCCGCCGCACAAGAAAATAAAACCGAAAAAAATATGCGGCAAGAAAAAAAATCAGGCCTGATGGGAAGCGGCTTTGGCTTCACAATCGGAACTGAAATGCAGAAAAATACACTGGATGGAACCGAAACGACACAAGCCAAAAGTACAGTCGGCTCCGTACAGGGTAATGTAAACATAAAAGCCGGAAAAGATGTTACGATACAAGCTTCCGATGTTATTAGCGGACAAAACACGAAAATTATCGGAGCCAATGTAAATATAACAGATGGTCTAGAAACATCACACGAAAAACAAAGCTATGAATACAGTAAAAGCGGATTAACGGTATACGTAAGCAGTCCGGCCATCGATACGATACAAAGCATCAGCAATAAAGTAGACAGAGCCAGCGAAGTAGGGGATAAACGATTAGCGGCTCTCTATGCTGTGCAGGCAGTCCAGGCTTTATCTGGGCTTGATAAAAAGATCAATAATACCGTCAATGGAGCCACAACAAATGACGGTAAAAAAGTCAGCGATATCAGCCTCAATGTCAGCCTCGGCAGTACCAGCAAGACACAAAACAGTACCAATGACACTACGCAAGCCAAAGGCAGTCAGATTTCTGGTCTGGAAAAACTAATGGAGTTGGTGGCGCAGAAAAGGCTGCTGAAATTGCAAAATCTCAGGGCGGAACAACGTTGGAATCAATGATTGCAGAGAAAAAAATAAGTATGCCTGAATGGGATATCAATAATTCAAGTTCGATAAAGGCATGGGAGGATGTATCTGCTGAGTATGCTAAACAGGTAGTCCATATGATTTTAATCCTGATGGATTAGTTAAAAATGAGTATCCTGGCACCAAAAATGGTAAGATAATAAAATGGCAAGATCCTCAAACAGGTGCGGGATATGAATGGGATGAAGATCCCGCAAATGGAGAGCATTATCATAAGCTTCCCGAAGGCGGTAATGGAAGAGTGCCGGACCCGGACACTGGCAATACCCATTATTATCCGGGAGATAATGTTCCAGAATAAAAAAGGGAGATGATGAATAAGTGCTGATCGTAAGTGAAAAGTCGAAATTACAGGAAATAAATTTTCATGATGCAGAAGTAGCGAAAATTATTTGTGATTATTATAATGGAACAGTTGAAATGCCTATAATTATGGATGATATAGGTCCATATAGATACAACGCATTGTTGAAATTCGAAAATGTGGTACACGTAGAAGTTAATCGAAGGAAACCATGGGGACCGGGGATTAATATTATTTCATTAGATATTGATTCAATTGAAGGAGATTTATTAAAAGTAGAAATTGTACTAAGCTCTGGAGATGAAATAAATATTACGGCTTCTATAATGATTTATTCGACGGAAGATTAAAAAAATGTAGTATAGAAGAAATTTACGGGTCAGGGGTTATTTCCTTGACTAAGATGACACTTTCAGAATGGGAAAAGGGCAATTTAAAGTTTGATTTTTGGTTATTAAAGAGACTATTTTGAATTATGCGTACGCTTGATGATTTTAGGAAGCTTGTTGAAGCGAAAGATATGGCTGACCAATCAACGAATTGATTACGAAAAATTATCAAACTTAAAAGGAATTACATTGACCGAAGCACTGTCTTTGATTAAAGCGCAACGCCCTGATTGGTATAAGACGTATTCAAATTTGTATCAAATCTAATTGAATACGTTTGAAGATTTTAATAAGGAAGAGAAAGAGATATTCAATAGCATGTGATATCATTGCAAAAAGTACGAAGTGAAATGTTTATGCATATACCTAGTGGTAAGACAGGAAAATTAGCAGATGGTAGGAATGCAAACGTAAGAGTTGATAGCTCAGATGGTAGACCAACATTGGAAATTATGAATAAAAACGGTACACGTACGAAGGTTCGATACGATGATTAATGGGGGAATGATTGAATTGATAGAAGAATGGAAAAAGTGGATTCCATCTAAAGAGCTTTCTTTAAAAATGTATATAGAAAAGGTAATCGATGACAAAAAAGGATTGCAGCTTTTTTGTCAAAGTAAAGATGAGAAGATTACGATTAAAATTTGTTTCGAAAATTTTGTGTTTTCATATCGAAACACAGATGAAGGACGAAGATTAAAAATGTTAAAATTTTTAACTGAAAAATATGGAAAAGAGTTTTATGCTGAGTGGTCATTTTTTAAAGTTATTAATTCGACTTATATTGAATGGTTTAATCAAGAAACTTATAATATGTACTCTGATTATAATATTGAGCATTATGTATTTCTCACATGTGATGATGTTGTAGAAGTACTATCAACTTATGCACCACAAATCAGTCTTGATATGAGTGAAAAGAAAACAACATAAAAGACAAAGAGGTCAGCAGACGTAAAAAATCCGCTGACCTTTCTTGTGAGAGGGCCTACTTTTTTGTGTAAAGCCCAAATATTAGGATGAAATTAATTTAAGTTTTACAAAGAAATTTTGACGTGATCACCAACATAAATCATTAGCTTATCAAGTATCATTCCCCAATTTCGAATGGACATTTTCCATTTATCAATGATGTTTATGGTTGTTAAATACAGCAACTTCATCAAAGCATTATCCGAAACAAAGGCACTTTTTGTCTTTGTTGGAATGATTCGTACGGGTGCAGTAGATACCTAGAGTACTGGTGTAATATAGTACCGGAGATACCATAGATGATCTTATTTATTGGGCAAAACAGTCAGGATGTTCCATCATGGGCAAAAGGGAATCAGCCGGATGAGGGAGAAAGTGGCAAAGATTTTGCAAAACGTTTAATGGACGAAAAATATGGTGAGGAAAATTATGATAAAGGACTAGGGTCTGAATATAATAAAATTCGAAAATGGGGAGATAGCGGTTTTAATACGTGAAGGGGGAGTTTGCTATGGGAGCAGTATACATTCTTCAACATAGTTATGAAGTTGGGGAAGATGGACAATTTGATGAGATAAAAATGATAGGAGTTTATTCGTCCCGAGAAAGTGCAGAAAAAACAATAGCTCGTTATAAAATGCTTTCAGGTTTTAAAGATTATCCTATAAGTTGCTTTTATATTAGTAAATATGAAATAGATAAAGATCATTGGACAGATGGTTTTATTAAAACAGATGAAGCATTATTGTAACTCAGGCTACAGTGGCAGAATGGGGTGCTGATTCTGGGGGGCAGTATAAAGTTGCCAATGTCAATTAACAAATTGATTGCGGACGGCTATTGTAAACCATCTACGATGGTTTACAATAGAGATTGATTTACTCTTTAAGTAGATAGAATTCTTCATTTAAAAGCCAGCTCTTATTGAATAGGGCTGGCTTTTATGCGGATAGGGGTTCTAGAATACACCATCGCAGTAGGCGATAAACGCTTCGCGGCTCTCTATATTAGATAAAGAAGGTGTAGTTGGTATCAAGTACAACTATTGCATTGGTAGAGTTGATCCATTTTTGTGGAGATAGAGTAAAAGCATTTAAACCAGCTTCTTTTTTAAACCCGTCGAATTCGACCCCTTTAAAATTAGTATTATGTAGTTGTTCCCACAAACCAACAAGATATAGACAACTACTTGATTTGATCAATATTTTAAAATTTAAAAAATTAGGACTTAAGTAAACCAACTTAATCATCGATAAAAATAATGAGATATGGAATTATAAAGCAAGTTGTTAATTTACGATGTAGTAACAGATGGATCTGTTATTTAACAATATAAATCATGGAAGATTTAGTTAATATCCTTATATTTAGTGGATTATCTTACATGTAATTGATGAATAATAAGGTTGATGAAATGACTCTGGTTACTATTTATAGAATTTTTGAAGATTTTATAAATGAACCAGAGCCGTTTTTTTTATGAGCATTTTGTACTACATAACATTACAGTCAGCCTAAGTTTAAGGAGGAACGAATTTGAAAGGTGCGCTTTTAAGAAGGGGTGAAGAATATTATACCCACATGAGTAAAGTATTTGCTACGATTAAAGACGAACAACTGAAATATAACTGGTTAATAACAGATTGTATATGTTATCCTCAAAATGCTAAATATACGGAACTTCTGTCGCAAGAATATGCTTGGATCACAGGAGAAGAACTGACTCACATGATTGATCGGGAAGACTTTCAATGGATATGGGGTGTTTTATCAGGTTTTATGAAAAACATTACCCTAGAAGAAGTTTTAAAGTATAAACTACCGTACGCAGATGGTTTTATTGGATTTTGGGGATCAACATTAAATATACAAAATCCTTTGCGGATATTGAAATTGTACCTTGGGACAGTTCACTTGTCTTAGCAATAAGCAGAAACAATATTGTTATTGATAATTTTATGAACTACTTTCCTTTGGCGCAAGACTTAACCACGTATAATAAGCAGTTTGGAAAATGAGCATATTAAACTATTTTTTTTGAAAACTTATGGAAATTTATTTTTTGAGCGGCAGATTAGAACATATACAGAAGCGTATTCTTAATAATGATGAAAAAACAAGACTCTTATTGTGCTTTTGTAAAAAAATTATTGACTCACATATAGAAAGGGATGGTCTAGTGAAAGTTAAGTATCTATTATTAGTAATTGTTTTCGTTTTTACCGTTTGTAGTAGTAATAATGCTGTTTGTGCAGAACTAAAGGATGGTGATCTAATTCCAACTACAGGGGAGACTGTTGGTGTACATGCAGGGGATACTGCACCAGATTTAACATTATTTGATTTGAATGGTAATCTAAAGAACATTTCATTTAAAAATTCTCCGGCAATCCTAATTTCGCTATATAGGCTAAATGGTGATAGTAATAAGATACAACAGCTAGTAGATTTATATGCAAAGCGAAAGGATATAAAATTGCTCTTTGTTGTAAGGGACGAGGCCGAATATGTAAAAGTATCTTTAATGAAGCACGACTTCGACATACCGGTTTATTTTGAACGGAAAAAAGAATTCTCAACTAAGTATAATATCGGTGTACCAACAATGGTTATAATTGATAAGAAAGGTATTGTTCGCTACAATAATACCTTTTGGGTCGATGCAAATTCTATGGATAGTTTTATAGAAAATTTAATTTCGGGTAAAGGGAATCAAACCCCTAGATTATTATATTCGGCACCGAAAGAAGTTAAAAAGGAAGTACCAAGGCTGATCAATCTTGGTGAAAACGTACCTGTAGATGTTTTTCGTGACTTGGAAGGGGCTCCCGTCAAGTTAGATTATAAAGGAAAACCAACCGTTATATTTTATTGGATGAGTTTCACAAATGACAAATTTCTTAATCAAATGATGCCTGTTATGCAGAGTCTTTATGAAGAAAATGGAAAAAAAGCTAATTTTTATACCATCAACGGCAGTGGCGAACGCCGTTTTACGATGAGTATACTTGATCGATATTATAGCAGTTTTCCAACGTTAGTTGGAGGCGACGTGCTTCAATATAGTCGAGTTTTCCCTGCTTTTATAATAATTGATAGCGATGGTGTTTTGAGATACAGGACAAGTACATTTCCCAATGTTGAAGAGTTAAATACGCTTCTGACTGAGATCATAGATGGGTAATAAATGAAATGGATTAGCTGATAAAAGCCGACTCATTTTGGTGGATAAGAATAGTATCATATGTGATTGGTTTGTGATATTTTGTATAACTAATAAAATTTACTGGAACGGGGTAATGTTTTTGAAATTGAAATTTTTAAATAAGCGAATCATACTTGTTTTGTTTTTGGTTATATCACTTCAAGGCATAATGTTTTCGATGGTAAGCGCGTTTTCTTTGCCTGATCCGACTGGAGAGAAAACAAAGGAGTTTAATAATATGTTTTTCAATAAGCAGCAAGTGTATGCAGTGACAGTTCCTATGGAACGTATTTTTATGAAACAAGCAATTTCGGAAGCGACAGCTCGGGGGTTTGCTGAAAACCAGGTGCAGTTTGATTTAGCGCGTGTATATAATTCGCGGATTTATGCTGCAAATTTAGGACTGCATGCCGACACTTTTTCGGTATCAACGAAATCGATTCCGTTGGAAGAGGTATCGGAACAAATTGAGGAACAAGAAATAAATGGGAAAAAATCAAAGTACATGACCGTGGTCTTTCGCGAGAAAAAAATTGACAGTAATGCCTTTAATCCATTTATTGAAAAGAAGATAATATCACAGCCTGCTGTTATTAAAAATTTCAACTATACGGATGAACATTGGGAGATTGAAGCTGAGGGGTATGGATATTATGAGGGCACGGAGGATATTGATCACAAAGCAAGTATTGCCGGAAGTATGGCACGGGCTGCTGTCTTTGATATTGTAACTCAAAAAGCGGTGGAATTAGGGATTATTACTACGGATAACGAACAGGAATTTCGACAGAACCTTGCACAGAAGAAGCGTTTAGGCGGAATTTATGATCCGATCGGATGCGGGGTATATTTTACGAAACCTATCAGAGTTTGGATTACTGATGATGGTGAAATATTAGATGATTTGAGATCATAAAGAGCACAAGGAGACTCTATTAATGAGGAGGAAGAATGTGGAAGATGAAAAGGCAATAGCAACAAGGATTCGAATAGAAAATGGGTATAAAAATGGAGCCAGTTGGTTCTATTGGATTGCGGGAATGTCCATTTTAAATGAAATATTTTATCAAACCAACACAGGTTGGATTTTTGCTATAGGACTCGGAATAACGCAGGTTACAAATGTGATATTTCAAAATAATGGTATGTCGCTTATAGCGACATTGATTTTATCGGGGATATTCGTATTTTTCGGTAAAATGGCACATAAAGGATATAGGTGGGCTTTTATAACAGGTATGATTTTCTATATTTTGGATGCTATTCTTTTTATTATGGTCAAAGATTACATAGGTTTAGGACTACATGGAATTGCAATATTTGGTATATACCGTGGGCTGAGGCTGCATAAGAAACTAATTGAGATAAACAACAACCAAGATTTAAAACCAAGTGAAGAAGGCGCGCCGGTTTAGCGGTTATGATAATATCTTTCTTATGAGCACACGGCGTTTTGAAACGAATTTTCATAACTTTTTGTGCCTTGAACGCAGCGAAAGGCGTGAATGTATATGATAGAATTATCTATAAGTTATATAAATAACGAATTGGTAGTATATGGTACAGTAATAGTAATCCTTTATTTGGGAATGAAATTGCATATATCATGGATTGATGTAGGTGAGAAGATTACAAGAAAAAGATTTTTTTGTCGATGGATAATGTGTTTACTTATAGATATAATCGTATATTTGATTATTGTATTTTCAAAACTATTTGAAGTCCATAATATTTTAGTCTATGACTTAATGAGAAATCTTGTGGCAATATTGATAATTTTGTATGAGCTTTTAGCAATTAGTAGTATCATACAACGATGCCGTTGTATGATATATTCTAGATTTTTTATGATAGTTATAATGCTATTTTGGGTTTTCAATGATTTTTTTAAAGCTTTCGTTAACCCTGTTGCATTAATGATAATTTTAGCAATGGGCATGATTCCAAATAAAGATAATACCAAGAAGTATCATCAAAAATAGATTTTATTTTAGCTTGATAAGTGAGGTCAATGGATGTGAAAATCTATTGACCTCGTTTCTTCATCTTTATTCGGGCTCGATAAAAAGATCGATAATATCTTCCATGGAACTACGGGGAAAGACGGCAATAAGTAAGCGATGTTAGCCGCAATGAATCAAACGGTTGATGAAGCGCATAAACACCAAGAACATGGGGGCGGTTTTTCGACGGTGATCACCACAACATTAGATACGCTGGATCAGACGACCAGTATAGGCACAAGCATATGTTGCTACATCACCAGTCGGAGTAGCAAACTACCAGAAATTAATTGATCAATATCCTAATATGGTTCAAGCTAATGAAAATTACAAAGCAGCCGTCAAACAAGCGCAAGATGACTTCAATGCCAAATCAGCAGATATTAATGACCAAGATAAAAAGCTTTATTTCAGCAACTACAGCAAGAAATCCAGCAAAAACATCAGGAACTATTAAATGTTATTCTTAGTAAAGTAAATGTTGCTGTTAAAGAAGTAGCTGATTCCAAAGGGTTAGCCATTGTCGTGGATAAAAGTGTTACCATATATGGCGGTCAAGATATTACGGATGATGTGTTAAAGAAAATAACGGATAAATAATCTAATGACATTCGGAAAGGAATGGTTACAATGTTTCGAGAAATTTTTATAATTAACGGTAGACTTAACCGAAAGAAATTTATTTTATATTGGGTGCTTGCTTCCGTTTCTCCACTAATAATAATGATGTTACTTTATTCTCTTGAAAAAGCACTTTCACTATCGCAAAGTGTGATTGGACTAATTGTAGCAATTAGTTTACTAGCTGGTGTGGTAGCGCATATTTGTTTAGCGATTAGGCGATTGCATGATATTGAACGTCATGGAGCGCTGGTAATAGGTTTATTTATCCCAATAATAAATATTATATTGAATTTTTATTTGTTCTTTACTAAAGGCACTGTAGGTTATAACTATTATGGACCTGATCCTTTAGAGTTACACTAGTGACACCTAATTAACAGGTGATAAATTCCTATTAATAATACAATTTCCATTATGTGCACAAACGATTGAAACGGCCCATACAATGTAGAGCAATAGTAAGTATGTCCAATTATTTAAAAATACTATATAACGAAGATAAGCGAGAACGGGGGCATGGATCATGAAGAATGAACAAAATGAATTGGACTCTACTTGTGGTATATCAGATGATGAGCTTACAAAAAGATTTAGGGAGGCAGTTCGAATTGAAAACGAAATCAAAACAATTAAAGGGCTGCCCATATCAAAATATGACCATGAAAAGAAGGCTCCTTATATACAATACCCTGACGGGAGCAGAGAATATGCATAAGTATTAGATAAATCGAAAGATATCAAGCCTATTTTCCTTGCAGAAGATAGGCTTTTTTATTTTGTGACATCGTTAAATCCATATATGTTTACTGGCGAGATTCCATATTTTTTGAAATTTTGAATATATTAAAAATTTGGCAGGAATATTAGATTATTTGTGTAAATGTAACAGTGTAAATAGTAAAAGATAACACAGGGAGTTGTTTTATTTTATTACGGTAAGACGGGTATGATAATCGACTATAAAAAGAGGAGTGTTATGATGGAATTTTACACAGGACGTTTACCTGCTGGGTTTAAGTATGTAGGACAAGACAATTACTGCATTTATGATTTGGAAGCTGAAAAGCAAACGCCGTATTCATACTTATATTCAGATAGTGCTACATCTTGCATTATCGTTATTGCTATCGGCGAAAGTATGAAAAACGGTCACAAGACAGTATGCATGGCTCATTTGAGCAGACTGCAGCGTTTTGATGCTTTTTTTCAGCTTATGACCAAAACCCTAAAACAGGGAGTTTATTTATATGCTCAGGGCGCTAATCCGGTGAGTGACAGTACAACGCAAACTTCTACGCAAAATGTGATCATTTTAATGCAAAATCTTCAGTCAATTATCAATGCCAATAGTGCATACTTTGCAACCCTAAGTATATCTGTCGGGCAAGGAAATCCTAATTGTGGCTGGGGCACATACGGCGTTAGTGTAGATGCAGCATCAGCAGATTATCTGCAACCGACTAACCGCTATTATGAATTAAGTAACACGGATCGCTGTACAGCACAAGGGGTACAAACGCTTTTTTGTGTGTATGGTCTTAAAACTATGAATATTCATCCCGAACAGTTATTTATCTTGCATAATACAGATGAGCTGGAGTTTCCGAAAAATGAGATTAAAACTCTTGTAGATCGGGCAATTGCTGATGATTTTACGCAGATCTGCGACATGACGGATGATGAAATTTTAACCAAGTATTCTTCTACACCGCAGTATGAGGCTGCATGGTTCTGTGCGACTATGCGTGAAGCGGCGGAGTTTGCCAATAATTATTATAAATAAGGAGGCAAGATGATGTGTACAATTGGTGCAGTATATGACGGGAACTCTATGATTAGTTTTAAACAATGTGATTTGACAGATCCGACTAATTTTTTGAAACCTGAAATTTTGCAAGGTGAAGACGATATTCAATACGTTAAATTTGGTAGGGAAAATACTAATGGATTATGGGCAGGGCTTAATAATTACGGTGTATCTTTTGTGGCTGCTGATTCATATTTGACAGGAATGGATAACCACAGAGGGCATCATACGAGTCCTAAATCGGCATCAGAAGATATTTTTACAAAGTATCGGGAAATTGTTTCAAACTACAAAACAGCAAAAGAAGCTGCTGATGCAATGGTTGATTTTTATACGAATGAATTTAAAGATCCTGATATTTTATTGATTAGCGATGCCAGCGAGCGATATTTTATTGAAGCTTATAATGGTGAAGTAATTAACGTTAAGCTTGCTGATACCGATACTGCCAATTATTTTGCGTCAACCAATCATTTTCGGTATATCCACGGTGGAACTACTTTTCCAGAAAATCACAGCACATATCTCAGACTGCAGCGGGCGGAAAGCATTTTGCAGCAGAATCCTAGCCAGGCTGGTGTTGAGAATGTACTGCAAGATCAATATTATGGACAATCAGTGCTTTCAATTTGTAGGGAAAGTACAATATGTCCTCGGGGGGAAGCTGCGTTTAATACCATGGCATCCGTTATTATGGTTGTACATAATGCGGAAATAAAGTTTGGCTATCAAATTAACGGCAATCCCAGAAACAATGCATATACTTGGGTGACATGCCCTTTTAATAATGGTTATGGTGTAAAATTTTGACAGGATGATAGGATTTTTATCGCTTTTGTACGTGAAGTGCAGAAAGAGGGAGCCTATATGTTCCTGATTGATATTACGGAAGATTTATTGCTGAAATTTATATATTTTACGAAAAAAACACTTTCATATAGCGGCATGGCCGTACTGGGGGTGTTTTTTTGTTGCGCAATGTACCTTTTATGGTCATTGTTTAAAGTTTAATTATATGGGATACTTCTATTAGATTTGAGTATTTTATATAAACCAAACATAGGGATTGAAATGGAGCATTGATAATATGAAAATACGCAATGAGTATACATGTCCGTTAGAAATTGTGCATGATATGGTAAAGGGGAAATGGAAGCCAATTCTTATATTTCAGCTTAGAAATGGAGCCGTAACATTAGCTAATTTGGAACGTCAAATACAGGGTATTAATCAGAAAATGTTAATTGAGCAATTGAAGGAATTAACAGAGTATGGCATTGTAAAACGTACAGAATATGAAGGTTATCCGTTGAGGGTAGAATATTCAATAACGCCTGAACGGGGAAAGAAAATGTTAGATGCGGTTTTGATTATGCAGGCTATAGGAATTGATTATATGAAAGAAAACGGAATGGCTGATATATTGAAGTGTAAAGGTCTTATATGAGTATACTTACAAAAAAGTGGGTAATTTACAGGAAAGAATTCTATCGCTATAATAAAGAAAAATCTACTAGGAGGTAGCGATCGATATGGAAAATGCTGCATTACTTATCATTGATATTCAGAATATTTATTTTCATGAAGGAAAGTTTTACTTACCTGATGCCAAAGCTGCTGTAAATAATGCAAAAAAAATTTTAGATGTATGGCGGGACAATGAAAAAACAGTAATTCATGTCAAACATCATTTTCACTTAAGTGAGCAAGAGGATTATCTTAATTGTATTAACGAAAAAGTTGCACCATTACAGGATGAATTGGTGATAGAAAAGAAATATCCAAATTCTTTTTTAGAAACGAATTTATTAAAAAATTTACAACAACGAAAGATAAGTCATGTTGTGATTGTAGGAATGATGTCCAATATGTGCATTGATACAACGGTAAGGGCATGCCAGAATTATGGAATTAAAGTTACATTAATTCATGATGCATGTGCAGCGAAACCTATTACATTTTATAATGAAGTGATTACAGCCGATATTGTTCATAAGGTTTTTATGGGGGCACTGGATGGAATGTTTGCAGACGTGATTGATACAAAGAGTGTATTAGCTTATGTGTGAGTAAATGAATAATGGATAAGAAGGACAGATTTGAATGGGATGGAGAAATAAAATGGTATTTATGAAACAGAACTTGATCCAAGTAAAATTTTATATGCAAAATCATTAAAAGTAGCTTCTGAAGGTGATGAAAACGACGTATTAATTGATGTGTATAGTTATGGAAAAAAATGTTGGGTAATATAAGAGAGGTCCGTGGAGATGAAAAATCCACGGACCTCTCTTGTGCTTTAGGCGTTTTCTGTTACGTATCGATAAAACAAGAGCGAGATCAACGGTTATTAAAAAATAGTGTTGGTCTCGCTCTTGTTTTGGGAGTGTAATGTTTTTTTCAATATATTTATAATTGTGATATTGGTAAGCGGCATTATTTTTTTTGCTCTTTTGTTGGCATGTATTCGGAAAAAGATTTACGAAATTGAATTTTTGCCCAGATGCGAATTTCAGGATCTGGGTCAGACATTATTTTGTGAAGGACATCATACATTTCTTTTAAATCAAGATTTTCTGATAATTCATTTTTGTGTAAAGTAGTTTCTCCTGTTAAAATCCAATCTGCAGATACATCATATTTTTTTGTTATCAATATCAACGTATCATATGATGGAGAAATCTTATCTTTTTCCATTTCGCTTAAATTACCTTGAGAAATCTTGATAGATGTAGCAAATTCCTTTTGGGTCAAGTTATGGGTTTTTCTCAATAATTTTAATCTTTTTCCAATACTATCAATGATATCAGGCATTAATAGAAGGCCTCCTTTTGTTTAAAAAATCTAATTTAAAGATATTTTTATTGAAATATTTAGAATACAGATGTATAATAAAGATGTAAGTTGAATAGTTACGTTAATAAATTTATAAAAACCCTACCGGCCGGAGGGTGAAGAGAACTTAAGACTTACCAAAAACTGCATAATACTTTTTTAGAAACTACTTCATTCAAATATTAGGAGGAAGCAAATGAAACATTTCAAAATTGCTTATGGACCTGAAGCTAAAAAGTATTTTACTACGGAACGGGATTTGGTAGAGGCAGGGCAGACGGATTATACCGATGTGGCTGCCATTGTTCTTACGAGTGAAGAAACAAGCTATGCCAAGGCCGTTCAGGATACGAAGTTTGGTATTCCACTCTTTATCGTACTGGTCAAAGATGTTCCCTTGGAAGAAGCTTTCGTGGGAAGGGTTTATCATGTGATGGATACGACGCATTTTGATCTGCGTCTTTACAGCCGTCAGATTGAAGCGGCGGCTGTTTTATATGAAGAAAAAGTATTACCGCCTTTTTTCAAGGCGTTGAGTGAATATGTAGAAAGCGGCAATGCGGCGTTTGACTGTCCAGGTCATCAAGGCGGGCAGTTTTTCCGCAAACATCCGGCAGGACGTTATCTTTACGAGTTTTATGGCGAAAACCTATTTCGATCCGATATCTGCAATGCAGATGTGAAACTGGGCGACCTTTTGATTCATGAAGGATTTGCCTGCGAAGCCCAAAAGCAAGCCGCACAAGTATTTAATGCGGATAAGACATATTTTGTTTTAAATGGCACGTCAGCCTCCAATAAGGTTGTAACCAATGCCTTGCTCTCTCCGGGCGATTTGGTTTTATTTGATCGCAATAATCATAAATCCATCCATCAGGGAGCTTTGACACAAGCGGGTGCTATACCGATTTATCTGGAAACAGCACGAAATCCGTTTGGCTTTATCGGCGGGATTGACAGCCACTGCTTTGATGAAACGTATTTGCGTGAGCAGATTGCCAAAGTTGCGCCACGCAAAACAAAAGAAAAACGACCTTTCCGCTTGGCGGTTATCCAGCTCGGCACGTATGATGGAACGATTTATAACGCCCGACAGGTCGTCGATAAAATCGGTTCTCTATGCGATTATATTTTGTTTGATTCAGCCTGGGTCGGCTATGAACAGTTTATTCCTATGATGAAAGACTGCTCACCACTTTTATTGACGCTGACAAAAGATGATCCGGGTATTATTGTAACACAATCCGTTCATAAACAGCAGGCCGGATTTTCGCAGGCCTCACAGATTCATAAGAAAGACAGCCATATAAAAGGGCAGAAACGATACTGCGACCACAAGCGCTTTAACAATGCGTTTATGCTTCATGCCTCGACGAGCCCATTCTATCCGCTTTTTGCAACCTTAGATGTGAATGCGAAGATTCACGCTGGTGAAGCTGGGCGCAAACTATGGATGAGCTGTGTAAAAATGGGGATTGAAGCGAGAAAAGCATTATTAAAGAATTGTTCGATGATTCAGCCGTTTATTCCTTTAATGGTAAACGGGAAAAAATGGCAGGATTATGATACCGATGAAATGGCAAATGATTTGGAGTTCTTTAACTTTCACCCTGGTGAAAAATGGCATTCGTTTGAAGGCTATGCAGAAAATCAATATTTTGTCGATCCCTGCAAATTAATGCTGACGACACCAGGGATTAAGGTTGATACCGGGGAATATGATACGTTCGGTATTCCGGCGACCATCTTAGCGAATTATTTGCGTGAAAACGGGATTATTCCGGAAAAATGCGATTTGAATTCCATTTTATTTTTACTGACACCAGCAGAAACTTCGACGAAATTGCAAAACCTTGTATCGCAAATTGCTCGTTTTGAAATTGCTATTAAGGAAGATTTGCCGCTGAGTGAAGTATTGCCAACCGTTTATAAAAATAATATGGATCGGTATGCAGGCTATACAATCCGTGCTTTATGTCAGGAAATGCATGATTTTTATAAGGAAAACAATGTAAAGAATTTGCAACGGGATTTATTCCGCAGTAAAACGTTACCACGGACAGCAATCAGCGCCCAGGAAGCACAATGGGCTTTAATTCGCAATGAAGCGGAACTTGTACCATTGACGCATATTGTGGATCGTGTTGCCTTGGAAGGAGCTCTACCATATCCGCCAGGCATTATCTGCGTTGTACCGGGTGAACGCTGGAATAAAACGGCACAGCATTATTTCTTGACGCTGGAAGCCGGAATTAATGACTTCCCAGGGTTTGCGCCTGAAATTCAAGGGGTCTATCTGCAACAAGCTGGAAATCTGATTAAAGGGTATGGCTATGTATTGAAAAAGGATTGATCTGACAGACGGCTTTTAGTCTGTCAGGTTCGTCTAAAAGCCGTCTGATATTTGTATCACCAGAAGAAAGGGTGAATCACAATGTCTGAAAAAAACAATAAAATGAGTGTTATGCAGCTCACTTTTTTAACGGCAATCAATATGATGGGTTCCGGCATTATTATGTTACCGACCAAACTGGCGGAAGTGGGGACGATTTCGATTGTTTCCTGGCTGGTGACGGCAACGGGTTCCATGGCACTGGCGTATGCTTTTGCCAAATGTGGGATGTTCAGTAAAAAGTCCGGCGGAATGGGTGGTTATGCAGAACATTCTTTTGGTAAAGCTGGAAATTTTATGGCGAATTATACGTATGGAATTTCTTTGGTTATTGCCAATACAGCAATTGCTATTTCGGCGGTAGGCTATGGGGCAGAACTTTTTGATGTGACGCTTTCACCGTTTACCGTGAGTCTATGGACCATTTTTACCTTGTGGCTGGCAACCGTGCTGAATTTTGGCGGAGCCAGAATTACGGGGCAAATCAGTTCCTTCACGATTTTAGGCGTTATTATTCCAGTGGTCATATTAAGCATTTTTGGCTGGTTCTGGTTTGACAGCAGTTTATATATCGCTTCCTGGAATCCGCATGATTATCCGCAGTTTGAAGCAATCAGCATGTCGATTTCCATGACCTTATGGGCGTTTCTGGGGCTTGAATCGGCCTGTGCAAATACGGACGCCGTCGACAATCCAGAAAAGAACATCCCGATTGCCGTTTTAGGCGGTACATTGGGTGCAGGTGTTATTTATATTCTTTCCACCAATGTTATGGCAGGTATCGTACCAAACGCAATTATGGCTGAATCAACCGCACCGTTTGGCCTTGTATTTGCAGCGATGTTTAATGATACAATCGGTAAAATTGTCATGGGCCTCATGGTGATGTCCTGCTTTGGCTCTTTGCTGGGCTGGCAGTTTACGATTGCACAGGTGTTTAAAAGTTCAGCAGTAGAAGGTTACTTTCCCAAACTTTTCAGCAAGGTAACAAAATCCGACGTACCGTTGACGGCTATGCTGATTATTACAGCCGTTCAGACAGGTCTGGCCTTGTCGACCATGAGCCCTTCGTTGAACAAACAGTTTAATATTCTGGTCGATTTGGCGGTTGTGACCAATATCATTCCATATCTCCTTTCAATGGCATCCGTGTCCGTCATTCAAGAAACCGCGGGCGTCCCTTTCGGGAAAAGCCGTTGGGTAAATTTTGTTGCCTTCGTGGGATCGTTGTACAGTCTTTATGCGTTGTATGCCTGCGGCTTTACAGCGATGATGTATGGTGCAATGATTACCTTCGCCGGATGGACCTTATATGGATTTGTTTCCAAACGCTTTGATTTAATCTCCTCGGTTACAGATCGACATATTTAAATTAGCTTACCAACCATATGTTTATATATTTTACCGAAAAAACACTTTCAGATAGCGGTAGTTCCGTGCTGAAAGTGTTTTTTTGCTATCTAATAGAGACGATAGATGTAGAAAAAAAGATTGTTAATAATATAAAATGAATTTTGTCCCTAATATTGATTTTTTGTCCCAGGTGTGGTAGTCTATATTTGGAGGTGATTATAATGAAAAAAAAGAATGTTTTAAACTTAATAAAATATTATGCCGAAAAAAATGATGCCGCTTTTAGAAATGAAGCATATGAAATAGCAAGATATTTTGATGAAATAAATAATTATCAACTTTCTGAGTATATTATGGCGCTTTTGTCAGACACAAACACGTTTTCTCCGCAAATGGATGAGACTAAACATATATTTTTTAACCGAATAGATATTAACACGGATTCGCTTCCCTTACCGGATCGTATAAAAGATAGTGTTTTAGGCATTGTAAATGCAGTTAGTCGTAATGCAGGAGTCAACAAGTTTTTGTTTGAAGGACCTCCAGGAACCGGAAAAACAGAGACTGCAAAACAAATAGCACGCATACTTGAAAGAGAGTTATTTGTAGTTGATTTTGATTCGGTTATCGATAGCAAACTTGGACAAACATCTAAAAATATAGCAAGTCTTTTCGATGAAATTCGTAATGTATCACATCCAGAAAAAGTTATAGTTTTGTTTGATGAGATAGATGCTATAGCTATTGACAGAATTAATTCGAATGATTTGCGTGAAATGGGTAGAGCCACTTCTTCAGTATTAAAAGGGTTAGACAGCTTAAATGATAATATAGTGTTAATTGCAACTACTAATTTATATAAGTCGTTTGATAAAGCATTAATAAGAAGATTTGATTCTGTCATAGATTTCAGCAGCTATACTCAAGACGATTTAATGGATATTGGCGAGATCATATTAAATGAATTATTAATAAAATTCAAATCTGCTGGTAGGAATATAAGGCTGTTCAGAAAAATCCTTAGTTGTATGAGTCAAATTCCTTATCCTGGTGAGTTGAAAAATCTTATAAAAACTTCATTAGCTTTTAGTGCTCCTAATAATGAGTATGACTACCTAAAAAGGTTCTATCATGCTGTAAATAAACATATTGCAGAAACTGATTTAAAGGATATGCAAAATAGAGGCTTTACAGTTAGAGAAATTGAAATTTTAACGGGTGTTTCTAAAAGTCAGGTATCTCGAGAATTAAAGGAGTAATTGCAAATGAATAATTTATTACAACTAAAGGGAACCTTTGAACAAGCCTCAAGTGATTCAAGACCAGGCGCATCGAATCTACCATCTGGAAAATCTGTTAAATTTTCACAATTAGAACAACTTAAAAAAAATTTAGAGGAATTAAAAATTTTTTGGTCAAAGGAAAATATATTTTCTGGAGCATTGATTAGCGTGTACTATAATAAAGTTGCAGCTAAAAGCAATAGGATACAAGGTTTATTATCGAAAAGTAGTATTACCGCAAATAGCTCTATTGTTGGTGCAAGATTTACAAATGTTGAATCTCCAAAACACATAATTACACATTATGTTTCTATGGAAATAATAGATGAGTCAATTGAGCGCTTAAATATATGTATTAACATATTAAATGAAAATTTTGATGGGACAATAACCTACGATATAATAAAAAAAATAAACTCAAATCAAAGGTCCTTTGTTTCATCAAAGATTGCAAAAACAAAGTTTCTTAAAGTGATAGTAGATGCTTTTTATGTTGAAAAATTCGATGTATTAGTTGATGATATAGATTTAAAAGATAAATCCATTATCACTATATATAAAACAGATGTTAAAACAAAAGAACTTATGGAAAAATTGGGCATCAGTTTACAGTTTACTAGAGTTATGGACGATACGACTATTTTATTGCGACCAGATGAATTTGCTCTTTTAAAACAAAAAGCACCATATTTAATATCTATGGCGGTTAGTGACATAACACAATTAAGTAAAGTTGATTTTGACTTTTGTGATAATGCTGTAATCTCTATTCCTTCCCCTGGAAATGAACCTACTATAGGTGTAATCGATACTATGTTTGATGAAAATGTTTATTTTTCCGAATGGGTTAAATTTACAAATGTCTTGTCTGAAGACATTCCACTATCACCAAGCGACTATAAACATGGAACCGCGGTATCATCTATTATAGTAGATGGTCCGTCATCTAATCCTCATATGGATGATGGCTGCGGTAGATTTCGTGTAAGACATTTTGGTGTTGCTGCCGGAAATCAGTTTAGTTCATTTACAATTTTAAGAAATATAGATGAAATAATATCGTCAAACAAAGATATTAAAGTTTGGAATTTATCACTTGGATCTAAATTGGAGATAAATCCGAATTTTATTTCACCTGAAGCGGCAATGTTAGACAAAATTCAATATGAAAATGAGGTGATATTTATTATTGCCGGAACTAATAATAATGCAACAGAAAAAGAACCTAAAGCTATTGGCGCTCCGGCGGACTCTATCAATTCTTTGGTTGTTAATTCTGTTAATTTTGACAATCAACCTGCCTCATATACCCGAAAGGGGCCAGTATTATCATTTTTCACAAAACCTGATATTAGCTATTATGGTGGGGATGGAAAGAATCTTATGAGCGTTTGCACTCCAACAGGTGAAGCTTTTGTGAAAGGAACTTCTTTTTCAGCTCCATGGATATCAAGGAAAATGTCTTACTTAATCGATATTTTAGGTTTAAGTAGAGAAGTATCAAAAGCATTAATAATTAATTCAGCAACTGGTTGGGAAAAACAGAAAATAGATATTTCGCTTATCGGGCATGGCATAGTTCCTCTGAAAATAGATGATGTCGTTCGTTGTCCAGATGATGAAATACAATTTGTTTTATCGGGTGTTTCAGAAAAGTATGATACTTATAACTATAATATTCCGGTACCGGTAAGTAAGGATAAACATCCATTTGTCGCAAAAGCCACTTTATGCTATTTCCCCTGTTGTTCTCGAAACCAAGGTGTTGATTACACGAACACAGAACTTGATATATCGTTTGGCAGATTAAATAAAGATGGAATAAAATCAATAAATAATAATTATCAAAGTGCTAAAACGGAATGTTTTACATGGGAAGAAGACGCTAGAAAATTGTTCCGAAAATGGGATAATATAAAACATATTCGTGAAGTATTTACACAAAAAAATCGTCCAAAGACTGCTTATGATAAAGGTCTTTGGGGAATAAGTTTAAAAACAAAAGAACGCTTGGATAAAAAATATGGAGCAGGTATAAAGTTTGGCATCGTAGTAACTTTAAAAGAAATAAATGGTGTTAATCGAATTGATGATTTTATAAAAAATTGTTCGCTTAGGGGTTGGCTTGTAAATAAAATTGATGTCGAAAATAGAATTGATATTTATAATATTGCTGAAGAAAAAATTAATTTTAACGATTTTGATGCTATGCCAAGAAAAAGCACAAACTAGACAGAGTATCCATTGAATGGTAACCGTTTCATAAGGTAGTGGATAGCAACCTTCTATTTAGAAGGCTGCTTCCTAAACTTTTCAGCAAGGTAATAAAATCCGCTGTACCGTTGACGGCTATGCTGATTCTTGATATAATCAATTCAATCTCTTATAGGCGATGGAGTTCGCCATAAATTTGTTCGGTGAACAATGATGACTCCTACCATTTTTCTAAATGGTAGGAGTCTATTTTTTTTATCGGAGAATGTGTTTAAACGATTATGGGGATAGAATACGTGGCGTGAATATCTCATGGAAGTATGACATAATAGGAGATAAGAAATTTTAGTATAGGAGGGACTTTTATGGCTGCTATTAAAAAATGTGCGAAACGGTTACGGATTTATATCGGTGAAACCGATCATTATGACCGCATTGTAAAAAAAGCCAAGGAGCTTGATATGGCAGGGGTTACGGTTTTTCGTGGGATTATGGGTTATGGTGAAAACAATCGGCAAATTCGGTCGGCAAAGTTGGTGGAGCTATCCTGTGATTTGCCAATTGTGATTGAAATTATCGACAGTGAGGAATATATTGATAAATTCATGCCGCATTTGGATACGCTTGTGCAAAAAGGTATGATTACGATTGATGATGTTAAAGTTTTAAAATATGGGAAGCAACTTCCTGGGCATGAATAAAGGTGGGGTCAGTGGTGTTTAGTATCGATCAGATTTTAATTGTTTTATTTGGCGGGGGCTGCGGTGCGGTGGCACGTTATGTTTTAACAACGTGGATTGCCAGTAAATATGGGGCATATTTTCCGTTTGGTACCTTGTTTGTTAATGTAGCGGGATGTTTTGTTATGGGCTTTTTTATGATGCTGACGACGGATCGTTTTACAGTGTCGACCAATCTGAGACTTTTGGTTACGGTTGGATTTTTGGGTGGGTTAACAACGTTTTCTTCTTTTGGTTACGAAACGATGCAGTTTTTACGCGAGGGTGATTTAGTGAACGCGTTTATGAATATGGGAGCCAATTTATGTATCGGCTTACTTGCTCTGTGGCTGGGAATTCTCACGGCGAAGTTCATATGAAGTTTTTTATAAATGAAGATACGCACTTGATTATCTTGCAGCATCGTAAAAGTTTTGCCAAAAACTTTTTTCTGTGCTAGAGTAAAGATTAGTTGAGAAAAACCACGTCGTAGGAGCGAATGATATGAAGTTGGAGATTTCAGAAAAGAAGAAGTATGAATCGATACGTGAATATGCTTTGCGAATCATGAATAAAAATTTGTTGAACATGAATCTCGCCCCCGGCATGGCTTTGTCAGAACAGGAAATAGCCAATGAACTGGAGATAAGCCGGACTCCTGTTAGGGAGGCGTTTATTCGCTTGGCTCATGATAACTTATTGGATATTTTGCCGCAAAAGGGTACGTATGTAGCAAAGATAGATTTGGGACAGGTTGCTGAGTCTATTTTTTTGCGGGAAACAATGGAACATGCCATTATGCAAGCCGCTTGTAAAACTTTTTCGGGAAGTAGTCTGCAAAAATTGCAGTCTTGTTTGGATTTGCAGGAACTTTGTGTGAAAAGGGATGACTTTCCACGCTTTTTTGAAATGGATGGAACGTTTCATGGAATCATCTTTGCTGCGTGTGATAAAACTCGGATTTGGCAAATGATTGAGCAGATGAGTTTGAACTATAATAGAGTTCGCATGCTGAATTTGGTGAATGGGTATTATGAAATGCCAAAGCTGTTTGGTCAGCATGAGGATATTTTTATGGCAATTGAGCAGTCCAATTGGGAAAAAGGCGAGAAAGTTATAGGCGAGCATATTAATAAAGTGTTAAAAGATACAGAAGATTTAAAAGAGAAATATCCATTGTATTTCAAAGACTAAGAGATAGTATCCCTTGCAGAATATTTATTTTGCCGGGGATATTTTTATATAAGAAATTAAAAGTATGGTGTGCTATATGGAGCGCATTAAAGAAATTACATCCAGTTTATCAGTCTGTCAGGAATAGTATATAAAAATAGTTAATGCAACTTATATAGATAAAAGTCAGATTATTTATAAAACTTCAATATGTGGAGAGAATAGAAGAAAATTAAAGATAATAAATGGTAATTATAATAAAATGAATGAAAATAAAATTGTTATTGAAATACTAGTATGGTAGTATATCTATAACAATTATAGAGCTGGAGGAATTTAAAATGAAGATGACATTCCGTTGGTATGGGAAAGATGAAGATAAAATTACATTGCAGCAAATTCGGCAAATTCCAGGTATGGATGGTGTTGTTGGTGCATTATTTGATGTGCCGGTAGGTGACGTTTGGCCGTTAGATAAAATTATGTGTCTTAAAAAAGAGATTGAAGATAATGGTCTTGCTTTTGAAACGGTAGAAAGTGTTAATGTACATGAAGATATTAAACTTGGGTTACCAAGCCGAGATAAATATCTTGAAAATTATATTGAATCTTTAAAAAATCTTAGCAAAGCCGGCGTTACGGTTGTTTGTTATAATTTTATGCCGGTTTTTGATTGGACTCGTACGGAGCTTGCAAAACCGCTTTATGATGGGTCTACGGCATTAGCCTTTGACTATCATTTAATTGAGGGAAAAGATCCTCAGACGATGGTGAAAGAAATTCAGGCAAGTAGTAACGGGTTTTCTTTGCCTGGCTGGGAGCCGGAACGTTTGAAAGAATTGACGCATTTATTTGAGCAATACAGCGATGTTGATGAAGAAAAATTATTTGAAAATCTTGGCTATTTTCTTAAAGCAGTTGTGCCATATGCAGAAAAATATGGGATTCAACTAGCGATCCATCCGGATGATCCACCTTGCAGCGTGTTTGGCTTACCGCGTATTGTGACAAGCGAGAAGAATTTAGCACGTATTGTGGACTTGGTAGACAGCCCAAGCAATGCACTGACAATTTGCAGTGGGTCACTCGGCGCAAATCGGGAAAATGATATTCCACAAATTATTCGGCATTTTGGGAAAATGAATCGTTTAGCTTTTGCGCATATAAGAAATGTTCAAGTGCATGAACCATGGGTGTTTAATGAAGTTGCCCATAAATCAAAATTTGGTTCGCTTGATGTGTATGAAATGATGCGTGCCTTGTACGATGTTAATTTCACTGGACCAGTTCGTCCGGATCATGGCAGAATGATCTGGGGAGAGGTTGGACGCCCAGGTTATGGACTTTTTGATCGAGCACTTGGTGCGAACTATTTATGCGGCTTGTGGGATGCCATTTGTCGGGAAAATAGCAGAAAATAGTAGAAAGAAGGATATAAGATGAAACTCAATGTGGAAAGTCTGCAGGATGCATTTACTTGGGAAAGTAAAGGGATAGCATTGCCAGAGTTTGATCGCAGCAAAATGCTGCAGGAAACCGCAAAAAATCCAAGCTGGCTGCATTTTGGACCGGGAAATATATTTCGTGCTTTTATTGCTTCCTTACAGCAGAATTTGCTCAATCAAGGGGCTGTGAACACGGGAATCATAGTAGCCGCAACGAATACTCGCGAAATCATTGAAAGAATTTATCAGCCACATGATAATTTGAACTTATTGGTTACATTGTATCCAGATCAGAGTATTCGCAAAACTGTAATTGGCAGCATTGCAGAAAGCTTGACTTGCCGTACGGAAGAAAAAGCTGACTGGAAGCGGCTGCAAGAAATTCTGCGTAATCCATCGCTTCAGATTATCAGTTTTACGATTACCGAAAAAGGGTACAAGGTTAAAACGAAGGACGGTACTTACTTACCTGATATTGCTGCAGATCTGGTAGCTGGACCCAAAGCACCGCAAAGCTTTTTAGCAAGGGTAGTTTCGTTACTCTATGAACGTTATATAGCAGGTGCTTGTCCAGTAACGCTTTTAAGTCTGGATAATTGTTCACAAAATGGTCTGGTTTTGAAAAATGCGGTACAAGAGATTGCTCAGGTTTGGGAACAAACAGGTCTTGTCAAAGCAGGCTTTTTGGAATATCTAAGGCAACAAGTCGCTTATCCGTGCAGTATGATTGATAAAATAACACCGCGCCCGTCAGAAGCCATACAAAAAGAACTTTTGGAAGACGGATTTACGGATATGGAGTTTATTTCTAGCCAACGTGGTGGCTGTTATGCTCCTTTTGTCAATGCGGAAAAGACCGAATATTTGGTCGTAGAAGATACATTCCTTAATGGAAGGCCGCCTCTCGAAAAAGCTGGTGTGATTTTCACGAACCGCCAGACGGTTGATTGTGTGGAAAAAATGAAGGTTTGTACGTGTTTGAATCCACTGCATACAGCATTGGCGGTTTTTGGTTGTTTGTTAGGTTATACATTAATTGCCGATGAAATGAAAAATCCGTTGCTCTATAAGCTTGTTGAAAACATTGGTTATCAAGAAGGTATGAAAGTTGTCGCTGACCCAGGGGTATTAAATCCACAAGATTTTATACGGGAATGTTTGACAGAACGTTTTCCAAATCCCGCAATACCGGATACGCCACAGCGTATAGCTTGTGATACTTCACAAAAACTTGGCATTCGATTTGGTGAAACGATTAAAGCGTACCAAAAATCACCAGACTTAGATGTGAGCACGCTTACCTACATTCCGTTGACGATTGCGGGCTGGTGTCGTTATTTGCTGGGCCTTGATGATTCTGGCAATCCATTTACGGTGAGTCCCGATCCATTATTGGCAGAGCTGCAGGGTCATTTGACCGATGTACATTTTGGTTCAAACATCGATGTCCATGCTGCATTAAAACCGATTCTCAGCGATTCAACTATTTTTGGGTTGAATTTATATAAAATTGGGCTAGGGGATCGGATTGAAGTCTATTTTAAAGAAATGATTACTGGACCGGAAGCTGTTCAGAAAACTTTGCAAAAATATTTAGGCTGAAACGTGAGATCTGAAAGGGTGCTATGAAAGTTCCATTTCAGGTCTTACCATTTAAACGTATTACAGAAATAATTATCAGAATATATAAAAAATACAAGCGACTTTCAATTTAGAATATAGGAGGAATTCATATGACTGCGAAAAACAGAAAAATTACAATTCCGATTGGCATTGGCTATGGATTAACTGATTTAATGGGTGGCGGTGCATTTACCATTATCGGGGCATGGATGCTTTTCTTTTATACAACCTATGCAGGCTTAACACCGGTTCAGGCGGCTTCCATAGTCGGAATTGCTCGGATCGTTGATGCGGTTGTCAGCCTGGCGATTGGCAGTATATCCGATAACTTTTTCAAGAATAGCCTGGGCAAACGGTTCGGACGCCGCCGGTTTTTCTTACTGATTGGGTCACCCCTTATGCTGGTTTATGCTTTGCTTTGGCTTACCGGCATGAGTTATTGGTATTATCTAACCTGTTATTTAGCTTTTGAAATTATTGCGGCGATGGTATTGATACCTTGGGAAACTTTACCATCAGAGATGACAACCGATTTTAATTCTCGGACCAAGCTGTCGACCTGTCGTATGTTTATATCCTCTACGGGTGTTTTTTTAGCTACGTTTGTTCCATCCATCTTAATTCGTTATTTTGGTGAAAATAATGCGTATGCCTATACGTTAAATGGTACGATCTTTGCGGTATTGTTTGCTATCTGTCTCTTTATTAGCTATAAAGTGACTTGGGAAAGAGATCTTACTGCGAAAATGAAAGAAGAACTTCTTCAAGCTGAAGTGCCACAAAGTTTTGCGCAAAGGTGTTCAAGTATTGTCTATATTGCCCAAGAATATTGGTCTACTTTGAAGGTTAAAGCTTTTCGTCAGCATTTATTGATCTATATTTGTTCTTTTACGGGAAAAGATGTTTTTAATACAATCTTTATTTTCTTTGCTGTATTTTGTCTGGATCTTCCATCAGCAAATGCCGCAGATATACTTTCACTTAGTCTTATTGGAATACCGACAACAATTGCGGGTGGTTTCTTAATGATTAAATTTGGTCCGCGCAATTTGTTTAAAATTTCGTATATAACAATGATTGCCTGCTTGTTTGGCTTTTTTGCCGTATATCTGTATGATCCCGCTTCAAAATTAGCTATTTTATATGCACTTGGTTTTTTCTATCAAATTGGCCGCCAGCTTCTCGAATTTACACCCTGGAATGTTTTTCCTTTTATTCCGGATGTAGATGAAATTATATCACAGAAAAGAAGAGAAGGTTTGTTTGCGGCGGTCATGACCTTTGCCAGAAAAACTACAGTAGCAATTGCTACCATTATTGTAGGTTTTGTTATGCAGGAAGGCGGTTTTGTTAAAGGGCAGTTGGTTCAGTCACCAGAAGCGATTCATACGATTGCGAATACATTATTGATTGGAACAGCTGGTCTGATTGGTATTGCCTTGTATTTTGCTTGGCACTTTAAGCTAAATAAACAGACCCATGCTGTGTTGATTCAAGAAATTGATCGTTTAAAAGCTGGGGGAAGTAAAGCGGATGTCAGTATTGAAGCAAGGGCGATTACAGAAGAGTTAACAGGGTATAAATATGAAGAACTTTGGAGTCAGCCAAATGAAGTAGAATATCCACAAGGAGTGGAAGCGGATCAACTGGTTTTGGCAAATGCAATTTTGAAAAATGTTGGTGGTGCCTATAATATCGATTATTATACATATTGCGCTACCCGTCTCAGAATTACATTATCCGATAATACAGCGGCAAACTGCGAAGTTTTAAAAAATTTAGATGGTGTTAAAGATGCTGTTATCGTTGGTGAACAGCTCCAAGTAGCCTTGGAGAAAAAAGTAAATCGTGCTTATAATGCTTTACAAAGCGTAATTGGCATAAAAAATAAAAAGAAATAACTGTCTGGGAGTATTGCATTTGAAGCGGTTATGAAACCGCTTCAAATTCATTTTATCCGTTCATGAATTTTTATGTTAAAGGAGTGCTGCTGCTTTGATTTGTGCAACAAAAGTTACAAACAGCAAAAAAATCGAAAATGGTTATTTGATAGAAACGGATGGACCATTTATAAAGCTTATTTTTTTAACGAAAGATATTATTAGAATAAGGACATCATTTGATAAAAAATTTATTGAAGAATCTTATGTACTAACTTTAACCGCCTGGGAAGATCGATTTGATAACTTTCTAGGCAAAGAAAGAAAACGCATCAAAGCGATTGATGTTTCCTATACGGAAGATAAACAAAAAATGATCTTTAAAACGAGCAGTTTAATACTCGAGTTATATAAAGAACCATTTGGCTTCAAATTGTATGATCATACGAAAGTGCTGTTGTATTCCGATTTGATAGGCAGATCTTTTGTCAAAGACCAGTTAGGCAGAAGATATCATTATAATGCGATTGATTTAGATGAAGATCATTTTTATGGGTTTGGTGAAAAAACGGGAAACTTAGATAAAAAAGGACAGCGGATGATGATGAGTCCTAAAGATGCGATTGGACATGATCCTGAAAATGGCGATCCTTTGTACAAACATATTCCGTTTTATATTCGCATCAATGAAACCAGCAAAAAGGCAGTGGGGCTGTTTTACCATAACTCATATGATGCCGTTTTTGATATGGGTCGTGAAATTAGTGGTTATTGGCCACGCTATAGTTATTATATGACAGATGGTGGTGATATTGATTTATTCTTGATTCATGGACCAAAAGTTAAAGATGTAGTGACGAAATATACAGATTTAACAGGTAAGCAAGCGTTTCCACCTAAGCAATCATTAGGGTATACGGCTTCGACCATGTATTATGCTGAGTTAAAAGAAAACTGTGATCAAGAAATTTACAACGTGATTGATAAACATAGCAAAGAGGACATACCAATTGATAATTTTTGGCTGGCATCAGGATATTCGTCTGGTGAAGAAGATAATTTACGTTATACCTTTAACTGGAATCATAAAAAATTTCCTAGCGTAAATGAATTTTTTCGAAGTATGAATGATAAGGGAATTAATGTTATACCAAACTTAAAACCGGGTGTACTAAAAAACCATCCTTATGCTACATATTATGAAGAACAGTCGGCTTTTATTAAAGATGCAGACAATAAAGAAGACTGCTTGGGAAACTGGTGGGGTGGACTCGGGAAATTTATTGATTTTAGCAAACCAAGCGGTAGAAATGCATGGAAGAAATTGCTAAAGGAAAACATTTTGACAAAGGGAACCAGTACCGTATGGAACGATAATTGTGAATATGATGGAATTACGAATAAAGAAGCTATTTGTGATTTTGATGGCGGCTTAGGGACTATGGCGCAGCTGAAAAGTTTGCAGAGTAATTTAATGGCACATGCTGGCCGAGAGGCAATTGCCGAAGTCTATCCAGAGGCTCGTCCTTATATCATTAGCCGAGCCGGGTTTGCCGGGATTCAAAGATATGCACAAACTTGGGCAGGCGATAATTTGACAGATTGGCGTACGCCTAAGTTTAATATAAATACAATTATCGGTATGGGCCTGTCTGGTGTAGCGAATAATGGGTGTGATATTGGCGGCTTTGCGGGAAAAGCACCTGAGGCTGAACTATTATTACGCTGGATTCAAAACGGCATTTTTCAACCTAGATTTGTTATAAATTCGGCAAATAATGATAATACAGTGACGGAACCATGGATGTATGCTGAAAATATTGAATTCGTCAGAGCAGCCTATAAATTAAGATATAAATTATTGCCATATATGTACTCCTTAATGTATGAAGCTTGCAGTGAAGGTACACCGATTATTAGACCGTTGTTTTTGGAATTTCAAGACGATACAAGATGTTTGACGGATGATAACTTTACGTTTATGTTTGGATCCAGCATATTAGTAGCGAATGTTTTTGATAAGGGGGCTGTATCCAGAAAGTTATACTTGCCGGCCGGATCAGCTTGGTATTACTGGGAAACAATGGAGAAATTTGATGGTGGTCAAGAGATTGAAATACCGATATCTTTAGCATCAATTCCAATGTTTTTTCGAGATACTGCTATTGTGCCAATGACCGAGGACATATCAAATATCAGTAAAGATCAAGTTGAAAAATTAGAATTGGTTATTGCGACGGATAGGGACAGCAAATTTACATTTTATGAAGATGATGGAAAAACGAATGAATATTTAAATGGTACATATTTAAAAACTATGATTACGGTAAAAAATAAAATAAGATCAGAAATTATTTTTCACAAAGAGGGTAAATTTGTTTCAAGTATTGAAAGCATATTTTTACAGGTAATTAATAAAGAAAAAGGGGCTTATTGGGTTACTGTTAATGAGAAGCAGCTAAAACAGTATTTACATGTTGATACCTTCGCCAAAGCAGTTGAAGGGTGGCATTATAATCCTTCAAGGGGAGTTGTATGCATAAAATATAAAAATATTCCAATTGATTACAAAGTCGTGGTCAGTTTTGAAAAATTCGATTTAATTGGCATGGAAGATGAATTGTAAATATATGATATTGCATGAATTAAAAATTGCGACAGCTAGGGGTATTATACAAAATAAAGATTATCGAGGGAGGCCTTGCTTATGAAAGTGAGCAGAAAAGTTGTAAAAATAGAGAACCACCATACTTATTTAGATATAGAGACAGATGCGGGCAAGTATCGATTGATCTTGTTAAATGACGATATTGTACGGATTCGCTGTACGTTTGCAGCTGAATTCAAACCAGAGGCTTCCTATGCACTGGTCCTGACAGCTTGGCAAGATCATATGGACGAGCTGCTGCAAGGTGAAAGAAAAAGAGTAGAAGCCATTGCCGTGGCTTATCAAGATTGTGATACTTATATTTTATGGGCTGCTAAAAAATTGAATATCAAAATTTACAAAAATCCTTTTGCAATAGAGATTTCAGATAAAAACGGAAATATATTGCATTCTGATTTACAAGAAAAAGCCAGTGTTCAAGATGACTTAGGGAGAATTTATCATTATTCCTGTATGGATGATGATGATTATTTTTATGGGTTTGGTGAAAAAGCAGGGGACTTAAATAAGAAGAAACGTCGAATGAGAATGCATAATGTTGATACGCTTGGCTATGATTCTGAATTGACAGATCCGCTGTATAAGCATATTCCGTTTTATATTAAGCTAAATAGCAAAAACAATATAGCGAGCGGTTTATTCTATAACAACTCCTACGATTCTGTTTTCGATATGGGTTGTGAAAGAAGTGGGTATTGGAATAAGTATAGCTATTTTTGCGCAGATGGAGGAGAGTTAGATGTATTCTTTATTTGTGGGCCGAAAATAAAAAATGTCATAAAAAATTATACAGATTTAACAGGGAAAACAATCTTTCCCGCAAAATATTCCTTGGGTTATATGGGATCTACAATGTATTATACGGAATTGGATGTTTCTGCTGACAAGGCTATTCTACAATTTTTGGACAAATGCAAAGAAGAAGAAATTCCGTGCGATGGATTTTTCTTGTCTTCAGGTTATACTGCAGGGGTGGATGGAAAAAGATATGTATTTAACTGGAACTATGACCGCTTTACGAATCCTCAAGGCTTTGTAGAAGAAATGAAGGAAAAGGGTGCGGCATTAGCACCTAATATCAAACCGGGCATGTTAACGACGCATCCGTTATATAAAGAGTTTGCTGCGGCCGGAGCCTATATAAAAGATGACAGTGATGAGAAACCGCAAACTGACAGGTATTGGGGGGGACAAGCTTCTTTTGTTGATTTTACAAATCCTAAAGGTCGTGAACTCTGGAAAAAGTATTTGCAAGAAGCGATTGTTTCCCTTGGAATTACCTCAATATGGAATGATAATAATGAATATGAAATGAATGATTTAGCATCAATTTGTCACTATGAGGGATTGAAGGAAAATGTGAGTGCCTTGCGTCCCCTTATGCCAAATCTTATGGCCTTTATGGCTAAAGAAACCGTTTTAGAGACGTATCCTAATATTAGGCCTTATATTGTCAGCAGGGCTGGGTTTGCCGGTATTCAACGTTATGCCCAAACCTGGGCGGGGGATAATAATACAAGTTGGAAAAGTTTGAAATTTAACATTCCGGTGATACTCGGTATGGGTTTGTCTGGGGTAGCGAATCAGGGCTGTGATATTGGAGGATTTTTTGGGCCGGCCCCTGAACCGGAACTCTTTGTCCGATGGGTACAAAATGGAATTTTCCAACCGAGATTTTCAATTCATTCTTGCAATACGGACAATACTGTTACGGAACCGTGGATGTTCCCTTCGTATACAAAATATATCAAGGCGGCTATTCAATTGAGGTATCGCTTAGTTCCTTATTTGTATTCATTGCTTGTGGAGGCGGCTACCGAAGGTTCACCGATTATGAGACCCTTAATATATGAATTCCAAAATGATCACAATGTACTGGAAGAAAGTTTTGATTTTATGTTAGGTAGTTCCTTGTTGATTGCTAATATCTTAGATAAGGGTGCAAAAACAAGGCGGGTTTATTTGCCAGCAGGAGCAGAATGGTTTGACTGGTACACTAAGAAGCGTTACGAGGGCGGGCAAACAATTGAAGTAGAAGTATCACTGGGCTCCATTCCAATGTTTCTTAGAAGTGGTGCTATTATACCGATGAGCGAAGAATTAACGAATATTCATAAGGATGTAGTCGAAACACTGCACCTGCTTGTGGAAGTCTCAAGAGAGGCGGAATTTAGTTTATATGAAGATGATGGTATTACAAATAACTATAAGCACGGCGATTATTTAAAAACAAAAGTTAATATCAACAAAAGTAATGGCACGAAAATTACCTTTACGCCAGAAGGCAGCTTTTTGACACCCGTTAAAGTAGTGCAGTTAGACTTAATCTGCCATGATATCGCACCAATTCAAATTAGATTGCAGGGCAGGAAACTCCCGATGTTTCTAAATCAACGAGAATGGCAAGCAAGTACTGCCGGCTGGTACTATGATATGGAACAAAAAATAGCTAAAATTAAATATAATAATATAAATGAAACCTACACCATACATGCCGATTTTGCTGTTAAAGATTTAATTTCGGTGTAAGCAATGCAAACAATAAGGACAAGGGGAGACGAATCCCTCTTGTCCTTATTTTTATAAGTGTGTTTTAAATTTTGCTGATCAATTTTATATGAAATGACAGTGTTAAAATGTAAGCACTATTTTACAAACTTCAGCTGGATTTGTATCCATAAAGGTAAAAGCTTTTTTGGCATCATAAACACGAAAGGTATGAGTAAGAACTTTTTCTGGTTGCAGCAAGCCTTTGTCAAACCATTCAATTACTTGAGGAAACTTGCCTCTGTTAAGGCGAGTCCCGATAATCTCAAGTTCGCGGCTCATAATTGCGACTTGTGGTATTTGTACCAGTTCTGTGCTGAAACCCAGAACGACAACTCTGCCGGCAGGGGAGGCAATTTTAGTAATACATGTTTCAAGTACCTTAATATTGCCGGTTGCCTCATAAATAAGACTGGCACCTTCTTGATTGGTAAACGTCATCATTTCTTCCGTCACATCGCTGCTAGAGGCATCAATAACTAGATCTGCTCCCATTTCTTTGGCACGATTCAGTCTTGTCGCAAGTACATCCATAATAGCAGCTTTGGCACCAACCATTTTAACCGCTTGCAAAATAATTAAGCCAATCGGTCCTGCACCACAAATTAGAACCTGATCATCTGCTGTTAGTCGTCCTCGTTCTAAGACTTGTGCCGCAATCGTATAAGGTTCAATCAGTGAAGCAATTTCCCATGAAATATGTTGAGGAATTTTATAGACATTTTCACTTTTTACAGCTATATATTCTTGATAGCCGCCATCTTGATGTACGCCTAGAACCTTGAGGTTTTTACAGACATTATGTCGGCCGATACGGCAGGCATAACAATGCCCACAAGCCATAACGGGATCAACGGCAACTCGATCACCCACTTGCAGCTTTTTTACATTCACACCGATTGTGATGATTTCTCCCACAAATTCATGACCAACAATACGCGGATATGTTGCAAAGGCATTTTTTCCATGATAAATATGAACATCAGAACCGCAAATTCCAGCAGCTTTCACTTTTATCAAAACTTCATTTTCTCCACAGGCAGGAATTGGACGTTCTACAATTGTGATTTCGTCAGGTTTTAGCACTTCAATTGCTTTCATAAGCTGCAGCCTCATTTCTTATATCTTTAGACAAATTTAACATTGAAGAAAAAATATCTTCTATTATAAGTTGCATTAAATATTATATATGGCAATCGTCAGGAATGGATATGGGGTTGAGTGGCGTTACGGAGGAAGCAAACGATGCCCTATATCCATTCCTGGCAGCCTAATAGGTTAGATGCAATATATAGATAAACTAGAGCGGCAAAAGGCCAGAATTTATTTCCGGTTCTTTGGTGATGAATTGGATAATTTTATTTTTACAACAACTTTGCGGATTTTATCAACAGAACCGGTAGAACAGCCCGGACGATGAACATCATTGGGATAAACAACCGCATAATTGCCGGCTGCTAGTTTTACATTGATTTCATCCACGGTGTTTTTATAAAAAATGACATCCTGCTTGGCTAGTAAATCTTCCAAAACTTCATTTTTGTCAGATAAAAAACTGCAGCCAAGGAATTCTTCGCCCGAATGAACATATTGAATGTCAATGTATTCCTGGTGGGCTTCTGCGCGCCGCATCGCCTTGCTTTCTGGCAGATAGTCTGAGACAACAGCGAACATTGTATCACCGTCTATTACATGCTTACCCGGAGATAATTTCGCAATGTCTGTAGTTTTTAAATACTCTAATCCTTTTTGAATCATGGGTGAAAAAGCACTTTTTTCCTGTTCTAGATTTTTTATGCAACCATAAATCATCATAATCATCCTTTGTTTATTTAGTTTTAGTCAAAAATATTTATAGTTTGAGTATTTCCTGCCATACATTTTCATCTGCGGGAATTCCTTGTTCCATATTCTCACGGCGTGTTTTTGCAGCTAATTCGCCAGGAAAGTAAATTTCTCCGTCTTCTTTTACGGGTTCAGAAGCTTTTATATAGTCAACCGTTTCATTTAAAGTTTGTTCGACAAAAGTCTTTGTCCCAGCGGCATAAGGATCAATAACGATGAAAATTTGACTGCAGCCGCCGCAGCTTCCTTCCTGGATCTTATCAATCCCAGAAGTAGCTAGACCATTCGATAAAATCGCAGCTACGGTATCAAGTAAAATAGCAAATCCAGACCCCTTCCAATAACCTGTAGGCAAAATTCGCATCGATTCCTCAATAAGACCAGGGACACTGGTTAAGTTACCGTCTTTATCATAGCCACCTGGTACGGGTAAAAGCTCATTTTTCAGTCTTGTCACTTGCAGTTTACCATAAGAAAATTGTGACATAGCCATGTCTAGGACAATATTTCCCTCAGTTCGCGGCAGCGCCATTACAAAAGGATTATTGCCAACTCGGGTATTTTTTGCGCCCCAGGTCGGCATGCAAGATTCTGTATTGGTCCAGCAAATCCCCACATAGCCTTGATTGGCTGCATCCCAGCCATATGTACCGCCGCGCATCCAGTGCGTGGTGTTGCGTAAAGTAACAAGGCTAATACCAAATTTTTTGGAGATTTCAATGGCACGATTCATAGCAAATTTTGCATTCAGGATGCCAGGGCCACGATTCCCATCATAGTTTTCGATAGCCCCTGCACTTAAAAATAAAGTAGGTTCAGCATTTATATCAACCCAGCCTTTTTGTACGTAATCAACAAATCGAGCTACACGATTTAGACCATGGGAATATACCCCGTCGCGACTTGACTCTGTATGGACTTGCGCACAGACCTCCGCCTTTTCTTCCGACATTCCGACTTTCAAGAAAACTCGCTTTACTTCTGCCTTCATTGTTTCAAAAGGTATTCTCATTTTATTTTCCTCCACTCGTAATTTGATTTAATAAATTAAAATTTTTCTCTGTATATTGCTGGGTATTTATTTATCTAATATAACTGTTTTATTTTTGTGAATAATCTAATAATTTAATCTCTGTACACAAAATATCAATCATTAGACTACTATTAATCTACATCTTATAGAATGTTTTGAACATATATTATATAATTATATTTGTACTATCTCACTATTTATGGAGGTGCTTATGTCTGATTTATCGCCTGAATATTTATTAGAAAACATGTTTCTCCAAATTACGTATGCCGCGGAACGAAAATGTACTCCCGATTGGAAGCTCGAGGGAAAAACCATTTATGACAGACATAATTTAATTTTAGTTTATGATGGTGAAGCCAAGCTGGTTTGTAATCAAAAAAGTTATAATGTTAAAAAAGGAGATTTGGTCTATTATCGTCCGGAAGATTATCGATTAGGGAGTACCAGTTCCCCAAATTTGATGAAATGTTTTACCGTCGATTTCTTTTACACGCATCCAATTTTTAGTGATAATCAGTGGATTCAGACAGATAATCCTCTTCCATTTTGCACGGTAGAAAACATTGCCGATCATTTTTTATACTCCCGCATCGCCGAATTGTTTTCCAGTTTCATAAAAACATGGTTTTTTAGCGATTATAATCGAATGATACGGGCTAAAGCTATTTTTATGGAAATTTTGTCGCTGCTGCTCTATTGGAAAACAACCACAAATTTCAGTTATGACCACATAAGGAAAATAGAAACTTTACTTCATTTTATGTCCAAAAACTATTGCAGCAAAATTACATTGAAGGATCTTGCTGATAAAATTAATATTAGCCCAACCTATCTAGAAAATATTTTCAAAAAGATCACAGGGAAATCACCAATTAACTATCTAATCCATTTGCGGATTCAAAAAGCCAAAGAACTTTTACTTGATGGTCACACGATTTCTGTTGCCGCTGAAAAGGTTGGATTCAGTGATGTTTTTTATTTCAGTAAATGTTTTAAAAAATGTGAAGGATTTGCCCCTTCACATTTTTTAAAATGATAGGGATATGAATTTAATGCAAAAAAATAAGGGTAAGGGGAGTGCGAAATCCCCTTGCCCTTATTTTATAAGAGTGCTTTTAATTTTTTCCGGTCAACTTTACCGGAATCGTTTAGTGGTATTTCATGGATGAAGATAAATCTTTTTGGTATCTCGACTGCCATCAGAGTTTCTTTTATCATGGAGCGGATAGAATCTTTTTTGACCTTACCGTCGGTAACAAGAAACGCAGCTGCTTCATTGCCCCTTTTATCATCCTGATAGGCAATGACGGCAATGTTCTTGATGCCGGGTATTTTTTTGAGTGCCTCTTCGATTTTTACACAGCTTATTTTGAAGCCGCCTTTGTTGATCACATCTTCTTGTCTGCCTAAAAATATTAAGTGCTGATTTTCAGCAAAATAACCTCGATCATACACCGTATACGGCAAGGTGATCCCTTCGATATGATACGGTGTATCAACATAGATAAATCCTTCTTTGATCGATACGGTTACGCCGGGAAATGGCTTTCCTACGCTGAGTGGGTTTGTTAGTAGATCACTATATTCGAGATAGGTAATGTAATTTAATTCGCTGGCGCCATAATAGAGAATGATGTTGGTATTGATGAATTTTTCTTTTAAGGTACGGGCCATTGAAGAAAATAAGAGCTGCGAACCGGTGAAAATCATCGTTACGCTTTTATTTGGTTCATGGATGAACTTGATGAATGCTTTTAATTTGGCTGGCACAAGGTAAATCGTCGTTACTTCAAATTCGTTTATTTCGTTCAGCCAGGTTTTGCAGTGGAACACATCGGTTAATACGATTGAGCCGCCTGCATATAAAACAGAAAGAATGGCATTGAGATTTCCGGTAAAACTTAAACTGCCATGCATAAATAAAATGCTTGAGGCGTCTATGCCAAAAATTTTATTTTGCGTAGGAAAAAATCCGGCCCAGCTTTCATAGGAACGAAAGAGGACTTTAGGGACATCGGTTGATCCAGAGCTTAATACTCCCATACAAATAGTAGACGTGGTACTTTGTTCTTCTTCAACCTCGGTCGTTAATAAAAAAGCTTCGGGCATCGTTTCAACCTTGACAAGAAAATCAAAATTCGGGTTTTGATCTGATAGGATATATTTTATCTGATTTTTAATTATCATTTTTTTTAATGACTCAATAGGGAGACTGTAATGCGACAAAATGGGAATATTCCCGGATTTCATGGCCGCAAAAAAAGCGGTGACTTGAAAAAGTAAATTGTTAGAATAGATAAGCACAACAGAGTGTCTTAGTTGTATTTGATCACCTAAGCAATTTGCTGCAAAAAATAGATCTTCATAAGAATAATTGTTTTGATTGAGCCTTACAAACAGCTTAGTTTTGTTTTTATATGACAGTTCTTTCAATAATGTAAAATAATTCATTACGCTTTCGTCCTCTTGATTAAAATTGCTGAACCTAGTCCGCCTGCTCCGGCAATCGAGCAAACGCCATAAAGTCCCTTTGTATATTCTAGGGCTTTTAATAGATGAAGCATAATGATTCCTCCAGAGGCTCCATAGGGATGCCCGTACGCTAATGCGCCGCCCAATATATTATAACGGTCAACAAGCTTTGGATAGGCACGTTCAAATAATACATCAATAACAGCAAAGGCTTCATTGAATTCAAAATTTGCAATATCGTCGTATTTCAAATTGGCACTTGTTAGGAGTTTATCCACTGCTTTCATTGCTGACAGCGGGCTGTATAAAGGGTTGGTTCCGATGGAGCAGGTGTGCAAAATTTGTGCGAGGGGAGTTTGTCCATTTTGCTTAAGAAATTTTTCGGAAGCGAGGACAATAAAAGCTGCTCCGTCGTTGATCAGACATGAATTTCCAGCGGTTATGAGCGTATTTTCCCCGAGCAGTAAGGGCAGGCGGTCTAATAATTTTTGGCTCATTCGTTCGCGAATACCTTCATCTTTGGTGCTGCCATATAGAGGCAGGATCACATCGGCAAGTTGGTTTTGATTTTTGGCAGCTTTGGCACGGATATGACTTTCTAACGACCAAAAATCAAGTTCGGCTTTTGTTATTTTTTCTTTTTGTATGACTCGCTGTGCACCTTCGAGCATGGCAAGGTCACTGTTTTCGTTTGGTGAGAATTGTGCCACCATATACTGGGCATGACCATCGCTATAACGACTGTCATTTTTTACGTAGCTGCGAAGTGGCTGGAGGGAACTGCTCTCCATGCCGCCGGCGATAATCAAATCACATTGTCCGCTTTGGATTTTGGCGAAGGCAACATCGATGCTCATGCAAGCTGACGAGCATTGCATATCAATTGTAAAAGCAGGGACTTCTTCGCTAATACCTGCTTTTAATGCCATTAAACGGGTAATATTTCCGCCTGTTCCAACGGCATTGCCGCCAATGATTTGGTCGATGGTGTCGAGTTGATATTTTTTGATCAATTCTTTTAAGAGGTCAGCTGCTAAGTCTTCCGGCTGTACATTTTTAAATATACCATTTTTGAGTCCGATATGGCTTCGCATACCACCTAGAATATAAACATTTTCCATTTTATTTATCCTCTTTGACTTGCAAAAATTTTATTCAACTTAACTCCTAAATAGGCAGCAATTCCAGATTTGACGATATCACCGATAATGAAAGGAAAAACTGCCACCACCAGTGTAGAAAAGATATCTAAATTTTGCACGAGACACATTGAAATGGAACCACCTATATAAATAACAGGCATTCCGATAAAAACAGCAACCGCCATATAGCGTTTGAAATCAGGGGTTTTTCCTTTTAAGAGACTCATTAAAGGTACGGCTAAAAGATAGCCGAAAATAAAACCACCAGTCGGTCCGAATAATTTACCAGGGCCGCCCATTCCTCCTACGAAAATAGGCAGACCAGCTGTTCCAAGTAAGATATATACGGCAAGGGTCAGAAAGGCTTGTTTTGGCGTTAACACAAATGCGACCAGGTTTACTACGACCGTTAATGCGGTCAGCATAGCGGCGGTAAACGGCAATGGAATGGATATGTAAGCGGATACGCTTAAGAGTGCTACACAGATTGCTATTTTGGTTAAAACTCTTGTATTCATGGTAATCAAGCTCCTACTTTTTTATTTTGGAATGTAAATAATTTTTGCGATTTGGCATTAGGGCTTTTGGTCGTTTATGCTATTCTTCATTATACCTATGTCCGGTTAAATCGTCAACCAAGTTAGATTCTGATGGTTGACAAATTTATTTTGCTGCTTATTGGTTTATGATAAAAAAGGGACATTCATTTTTCCTTCATAAAGTGTTATAGTGTAGATAACACAAGAACAGTATTTATTGAAATAATATCCCACGAATAATGCAGTGAGGAGCTGGTATCATGGAAAAAACATGGTGGAAAGAAAGTGTAGTTTATCAGATTTATCCGCGCAGTTTTTATGACAGCAATGGTGACGGCATTGGTGATTTGCGGGGGATTTATGAAAAACTTGATTATTTAAAGGATCTAGGGGTTGATGTACTATGGCTGTCACCGGTATATCAGTCACCAAATGATGATAATGGGTATGATGTCAGTGATTATCAGGCGATTATGCAAGATTTTGGTACGATGGTCGATTGGGATGTTTTAGCAAAAGGAATTCATGATCGTGGCATGAAGATTGTTATGGATTTAGTGGTAAACCATAGTTCTGATGAACATAAATGGTTTATTGAATCTGCATCATCCAAAGACAATCCAAAACGTGATTATTATATTTGGCGTTCAGCAAAAAATGGAAGGGAACCAAATAATTGGGAGTCATTTTTTGGTGGGTCAGCCTGGCAATATGATTTAAAAACGGATGCTTATTATTTACATTTGTTTTCGAAAAAACAACCGGATTTAAATTGGGAGAATCCAGCTTTGCGTAAGGAAATTTACACTATCATGAACTGGTGGCTGGCAAAAGGAGTTGATGGCTTTCGGATGGATGTCATTAATTTCCTCTCAAAAGTACAATCTTTGCCAGATGCTTCAATAGTAGCTGGACGAGCTTACCAGGCAGGCGGGCAGTTTTTTATCAACGGGCCGAGAATTCATGAATTTTTACAGGAAATGCATGCAAACGTATTGACGAATTATGATATCTTAACGGTTGGTGAGATGCCAGGAGCGAGTGTTGAAGATGCTATATTATATACAGGCCAAGATCGACATGAACTGAACATGATTTTTCAGTTTGAGCATATGGATTTGGATCGTGCCGATGAGGACAAATGGCACTCTAAACCATGGAACTTTTTGGAACTGAAACGGATTATCAGTAAGTGGCAGATCGGTTTGGCAGATCGAGGCTGGAATAGTTTATATTTGAATAATCATGATACGCCGCGTATGGTCAGCCGCTTTGGCAATGATAAAATTTATCGGGTGGAGTCGGCAAAAATGCTGGCAACGTTTAATCATATGCTTCAAGGGACACCATATATCTATCAGGGGGAAGAACTTGGCATGACCAATGTGAAATTCTCGTCGATTGAGGATTATCGTGATATTGAAATTTTGAATATGTATCAGGAAAAAGTAATAGAATGTGGTGAGGATAAAGAAGCTGTTATGGAAGCTATTTATCGCAGTGGCCGGGATAATGCGCGGACGCCATTTCAATGGAATCAGGAAGAAAATGCCGGATTTACAAAGGGAAAACCATGGATTGGTGTGAATTCGAACTATAAAGAAATCAATGCGGAAGCTGCTAAACGTGATGAGAATTCCATTTATTATTATTATAAGCAATTGATTGAATTGCGGAAAACACATGAAATTATTGTTTACGGATCGTATCGACTTCTTTTGGAAAACGATGGGAAAATTTACGCGTTTATGCGCGAATTTGGAAAAACAAGATGGTTGGTCGTTTTAAACTTTTTTGCTCATGCTGTGACTTTCCATTTACCAGAGGATATTTCGTATACGAAAGCTGAATTTGTGATTGGTAATTATAAGGATGATATACAAGAAAATATCGATCGGATTTGCTTGAAGCCATATGAAGCCTGTGTGTATAATCTGCTGTAAATAAAAAAATATTTGCCTGTATTTTCCAAAATCAAAGAGAGATCAAAGAAATGAATTGTAAAATATACTATATAAGTTGTATTAAATATTTTATATGACAGACGAATAGGCTGGATGTCATTTATTTAATGCGTATCTATAAAATAAATTATGAGTGGAGATCATGTATATGAAAATTATAGCAATGTTAATGTTTTTTAGCATGCTGCTTACTTTTACAAGTATATCGAGAAGTATGAAACTGAGTGAAGTGCCTGCGGTTATCAAAAAGAAATAATTGGATGAATCGTTAAAACATCCTATAAAAAGACATGTTTTATGTCTTTTTTATAGGATGTTTTTTTTCGAGCATTTTTGCATACGATCTGTTAAAATAAAAAGATATTCTGTAATGGTCATAGCAAAGGAGACAATGTACTTGAAAAAAGTGAAGTTTTTGGTGAATATATGTATTATTTTCGGTCTATTGTCCTGGGTGGCTTTTTACTCAAATACAATGTGGCCCGAAAAACAGAGTTCGGGAATTTTTCAAGTTGTCGCGCAAGATGGGACAGATGCAGTGATGCAGGATGATGTACAAAAAACGGCGGATCTATTTAATCAGGTTTTGCAGGCAGATATGAAGGTTACATTAAATAGGGACATCAAGATTTTCATCTGTCCAACCAAGGAGCAGTATGCATCTGTTTTGCAAAAAGAATTTCATATGAAAGAGAAAAATATTGATCGAGAAGCGCAAGTAACCGGCGGTATGGCGAATGCCGACCTGAAAGTCGTTGCGCTAAATGGTTATTCGAATAATATGCGTTTGTCACAAAATCGCGTAGCTACCATGGGACATGAACTATTTCATCAGCTACAGGCACAATTATCACATGATAAAGGTGATAAAGCTTTGCGCTGGCTGACGGAAGGTACGGCTGATTATATGGGTGCTCGTATGGCTGAGAAAAGTGGCTATTTACCGATGCGGCAATTTCCGGTCGAGCGCATCAATGCTTTGCGCAGTAAAAGCGACCAATTAAATCCAGGCGAGGTGTTTCATGCAAACAAGGATCAATGGGTAAAACTTATGGAAAAGGACGAATCATCCTATCGTATCGCGGATTTGATGGTGTTTTATCTGCTTGCTTCTGTACCAGATAATCAAAAATATGAATTAATTGCTGCATATTTTCGGGAAGTAGGTCAACTGGGAAATGGTGAAAAAGCATTTGAAAAGGTTTTTCAAAAAAAACCAGATGTATTTTTAAGTGATTTTGAAGCATGGTTTTCTAATCAGCTGTCTGAGCCAACCACGCTGCAAATTGTTCGACAAGATGGTGTATCGGCTGCTTATTATGAGGATGTTGAAAATAGTGTTATGCTGACGCGGCAGTTTTTAAAAAATCAGTGGGGCAGTGATCTGCGTGCTTCCCAAAAAATCATCCTTACAAATGAAGCAGGATATCGAATGACGCTGCAACGTGAATTGGGTTTGAGCCTGGCAGAGGCTGAAAAACGGGCAGGCAAAAGCCTTTATTATAATTATGGGCATACCGTTGTTTTAAATATGACGAGTTTATCTCATAAAGAGCAGCGTGTTTTTGTGCCGGCTATGATCTTGATTAGTTATTTTCAAGAACAAACCGCTTCACAAGAACAGTTAGCAAAGCTGACCTGGTTTAGTAATGGAAGTATCTATGTTACAGCGGCTTACACCGTTGAGTCAGCAGGTCTGGCCAATTTGAATATGTATAAAAAAACATGGTTTCGCCTATTGGCAAAAGCAGATACAAGACCAAGTTTGCTAGAATTGGAAACGGCTGATGGCTGGGAAAATGCCGTAAAAACCTATGGCGAAGGTACGGTTGATGAAGTCGCTGAATTGGCCGCTTGTTACTTAGTGGATATGTATGGTGTGGCTTCAATTCATAATTGGACACAACAGGTTCAAGCTACAGGTGATGCTGAAAAAGCTTTTACTGAAGTATATGGTATGACACCGACAGAATTTGATGTTGTGTTTGAGGCATATTTAGCGAAATATTTATCAAGGAACAAGTAAGCGGAGCCGGTTTATTTTCTTTTGTGTGACCGTACTGGTATTATGGGGACAAACCATATATAATAGAATATATATAATCACAGGGAAAAGTGAGGGTAATGTATGAAAAAAGCGATTTTCTTTGATGTGGATGGCACATTGATTGATATAAGCAAAGGCATGATGACGATGAGCGCTAAAACAAAAAAAACCATTCGTCAGCTGCAGGATGCGGGGCATTATACTTTTATTGCTTCAGGCAGACCATTTGCTTTTTTAGATAAAGAAATCACTGAATTTGGCTTTGATGGATATGTATTGATGAATGGTGCAGCCGTTATCATGGGAGATCAGGTGCTTTATAAAAAACCACTGGATAAAGCTTATGTAGCAAGCACTTGTAAAAAGTGTGATGACCATCAAGTGGAATATATATTGCAAGGGACGAAACATGTTTATTTAAAGCCGGAATTCAAACAGCTGGACGATTTTTATGAAGATATTGAAATAGCAAAAAATCGGTTTGTGTATGATTTTGATGCGAGAAATTTAGATGTTTATAAAATGGAATTTATTTCGAAGAATGAGCAAGGATTGGATGTATGTATGTCGTTTGTGAATGATAAAATGGAATTCATGACCGATCCACGTCATAAGCTGAACTTTGAACTTTATGCGAAAGCACAAACAAAAGCGACGGGCATTCAGCGGGCTTTGCAGGCTTTGGATATTCCGCTGGAAAACAGTTATGCCTTTGGCGATGGTAAAAATGACAAGGAAATGCTGGCGGCTGTAGGGTACGGTTTTGCTATGGATAATGCGGATGCTTCACTGAAGAAGATTGCGGATTATACAGTAGATTCTGTGCATCATGATGGTGTAGCACAAGGCATATTAGAATATATACTCTAAAAAAATATTGATTCAGCAGGCGGCGAAAATGAATTTTTTGTCGCTTTTTTTTATGCGTTTATTTGGTCTATAATCTTTACAATAATATAACAAAATCATAACCATTTCTAGTACGTAACAGCGTATGATGAAAATTAGTACCATCGTAGTCCAGTTTAAATATAATTGGAGGGAAATGGAAATATGAAAACAAAAAAAAGGATTTTGACAGCGGCCATTTTTGCGGCGATAAGTTTGGGAACTTTGACTAGTTTTGCAGCTACGGAACATTGGAATGATGCTTCATTAACACCACAAGCTGTGACAAAAACGCAAGTGTCTGCAGATACAGATTGGCAAGCTTGGAAAGCTGCCTGGGATGATACAAAAACAAATCATGAGCAGGTTTCCCTGTCTCCCGGGAGTGATGCGAGCCAGCTGAATTTTGCCTGGTATTCGAAAATGGACGGGGCGCAGGTTCGTGTGGCGAAAGATGTTTCGATGAAGAATGCAAAAGAATTTTCAGGAACATCCGAGACTGGGTCCGTTGTAGAAGGCATTCAATATTATGCGAATAAAGTTGTTGCTGACGGATTTAAGGCGAATCAGACCTACTGGTATCAAGTGAAGATTGATGGAACTTGGCAGAAACCGCAAGAGTATAAGACAAAAAGCTTGTCTGATTTTTCTTTTTTGTTTGTTGGTGATCCACAGATCGGTGCTTCGACAGGGCAGGTTCCTGTAGGCAGTGATCAAAAACAGAATTCGGAGTTAGCTGCGCGAAATGATGCTTATAACTGGAACAAAACATTAAATGCAGCGCTTACACAGCATCCTGAAATCAGTTTTATGATTTCGGCGGGTGATCAAATTAATGAAGTGGCAAAAAATAATACACCGGATGAGATCAAGCAGCAAGAATACCAATATTCCGGATACTTGTCAGCTGCGGCACTTCGTTCTTTACCAGTTTCCACAACGATTGGTAATCATGATTCTTTGACAAGAGGGTATCAGAACCATTTTAATACACCGAACCCTTTTAAAGAAGAACAGAGTCCAACTGCAGCTGGACATGGCTATTATTATAGTTACGGCAATGCCTTGTTCATTGTCCTTAATACAAACAATTATAATGCAGCCGACCATAAAGCTCTTATCGAAAAGGCTATTGCCGCTAATCCGAAGGCTAAATGGCGTATTGTGATGATTCATCAAGACATTTATGGTTCAGGGCTTGATCATTCGGATTCAGATGGAATCATTCTTCGTACGCAGCTTACCCCAATATTTGATGCAAATCATATTGATGCTGTTTTGCAGGGACATGATCATACTTATGCAAGAACGTATCAGTTAACGGGGGACAGCAAACAACATCAGGCCTTTGACAAGACGGTGGATTTAAAAAATGAGCAGACACGGGCGGATTTTTTAACACAAAATAATTGCTACAATATTGCTGATATGCGTCAGGGAAAAGTTACAAATCCTAAGGGTGTTTTCTATATGACAGCCAACTCTGCTACGGGATCGAAATATTATGAGCTATTGCCAATCCAGCAGGATTATATCGCAGCTCGTAATCAGAGCTGGCGCCCAACGTATTCAGTGGTAAATATTACCGCAGATACATTCGCCATTACAACGTATGATGTAGGAACCGGTAAGGCAATTGACGATACGTACAGTATCGTAAAAAAATAAAAAATGTTATTTTAGGTAAGCGAAGCTGCGGTAAAGTGATGAAACTTTATCGCAGCTTTTTGGAAATTCAGGAGATAGGATCGATGGCAGATGAGATTTAGCAGATTAAAGCATAAACGTATTTATGTATGGCTGGGAACGATCGCTATATTGGTTGGCTTGGCAACTTTTTTATATATTTTTCAGCAAGTGGAAAAACCGGTTTTAGTGAATACGGGCGGACGAACGTTTGAAAATGCGACGGTATTGGATATTCTGGAAGATAATATGCAGGAAAATGGCATGCGAATCGGGGATCAGAAAGTAAGGCTTCAGATCGATAGTGGTGTGCTATCGGGTAAAACGGTTGAAGCGACAAGTGCCAATGGTTTTTTGTTTGGTGCAGCCTGCACTGTGGGCGGGAAAGTCGTTGCCATCGTTAGTTTAGCCGGAGATAGCCAAATGGTTACAGTTTATAGTGTAAATCGTGCTTTGCCAATTTATGCTTTTATTGGTTTTTTCCTTTTGTCACTTTGTGTGATCGGTGGGAAAAAAGGTATGAAATCAGCGGGGGCTTTGATTTTCACGATGGTTTGTATCGTATATCTGTTTTTACCAATGCTGGTTCGAGGTATTTCTCCGTTCTTGGCAGCCAGTATAACTGCTGTGGTTACAGTAACTGTGAGTCTGAGCTTGATTGGCGGCTTGAATCGTAAGACGCTAGCGGCAATCCTTGGTACATTTTTTGGTGTTGTCATTGCCGGAACCTCAGCCGCTGTTTTTGGTTATTTTGCCAGTATTTCAGGCTATAATGTTTCTAATATTGAAGCATTGCTTTTTGTGGGGCAAAATACGAAAATCGATATTGGTGGATTGTTGTTTGCGGGTGTCTTAATTGCGACATTGGGGGCGGTAATGGATATAGCTATGGATATTGCGGCAGCGGTCAGTGAAGTACATGATAAGACACCTCAGCTTACCAGACGGCAGCTTTTTGAAAGCGGTATGAATGTAGGGCGTGACATCATGGGAACGATGGCGACCACCTTGATTTTGGCATTTACGGGAAGTTCATTAGGTATTCTAGTCCTGAATTATGTTTATGATCTACCATATCGACAGGTCCTTAATTCAAATTCGATGGGCATTGAAATTATGCAGGGGATTTCCGGCAGTCTGGGCGTTGTTTTCACTGTACCGATGGTGGCTGTGATGGCCGCACTTTTATTGAAAAAGGCCAGTGCAGAATAAAGAAAAATAAAAGTCAATTGTAAACCACTTTAAATAAAAGGTTTACAATTGACTTTTACAATTTTTTCTTTTATAATTCAGATTGGTAGACTCAAGGTTGCTAATTTCGTAAGGGTGATCATGGAGCTAATTAGAGTATCTATAATTATAATATACTGGTCAACCTTGTTTTAAAATAAGGTTGACCAGTATAAGGGGGGGGATGTTTTTATGAGCCTAAGAAATATGACTACCACTGCGTTACTTGCGGCACTTATTGCAATTTCAGGTTCGTTCAAGATCCCAGGGTTTATTCCTGGAACTGAATTTCAACTATCGGCGCCTTTAGCTGTAGCGATTTGTGCAGCTTATGGGTTTCAACGGTATTTTATTGCGGGTGTTATAGCTAGTACGCTTGTTCTTCTGTTGGGGACACAAACTGTTTTAAATGTGGCCATTGCATTATTGTTTCGGGTTGTTATTGGAATCGTTTTCTATTTGGGGGGGACATCGTTGTTTGTTATTGTTATTGCGGGCCCGATCGCTTCCTTTATCGCTCGTTTAGCTTTTATAGGCATTATAGGGCAGGCCGGTTGGGTTGTTATTTTTGCAGCTATTCCCGGCATGATTTATACAGCTTTGGCAGCTTGGCCACTTACGTTGGTATTACGTCGAGTTCGACAAACCGCAGAAAGGATGCTTACAAATGTTGTATAGCGTTAAAATGCGTTCAGCGAAAGGTGGAGCACATGAATTGGGTGGAAAACATATTTCTGGTGCGGAACGTATTGTAAATCAAGAAGAAATTGCAAGAAGTGTCCAAGCCATGATCGAAAGAGCATTTCAACATGATCGTGGCTGCGCTGATTTTATTAATTTAAAAATTGAACAAATTGTGCCGCAGAATATTGTTTATATTAGGCAGCTGGCAATCTCCACGCTTGCAGCGGATACGATGTTATCAGGGCGCAATGCTGCAGTGGAAAAACTTATAAGTTCGGGGGTAACGAAAGCGGCAGCGCTATCGGGGATAGAACAATTAGCTGGACTCAGTGAAAGTATGCATGGAGCGATGCTGTTATCTTCAACGACCGGGCAACGGCTGGACGCAGCGGCACAACGAGGAATTCGAGTCAGTAATATGGATGTTGCAGATTTGCCTGCCTATAAAATGGTGCTTAGAAATTGTGGCTTGTTGGATATGCATGTTCGTGAGGCTGTAGTTTTGGCTTCTAAAGTTCAATCTGCAGCAGGTGTTATGGCGGAACTTTGCTGGTCGGACGATTTGACTTATACAACAGGCTACGTAGCCAATCAATCGGGGTATTATAGAATTCCACATTTAAAATTGTTGAATAGTCCAAATGGCGGACGGGCATTTTTTATTAAACCAGATACGAATATTGAAGCATTGGTTTCTTATTTAGAAAACACACCTGTTTTAATTAGACCACAAGCGAAAGCAGGCTGTGATCCATGCAAAAATTAACACAGATAAAAACGCAGCTGCTTTCCATGCATGCAGAAGCTGTTTTACGTCAACTTCATGAATTCCATTTTGCTGATCCCGTGCATGTTTACATAAAAAATGAAAAATATCTATTGATGGCATCCAATAATTACTTGGGATTGACGCATCATCCGGCGGTTAAAGCAGCGGCAGCTGCTGCTATAGAGGAATATGGTACAGGTTCAGGTGGATCTAGATTGACGAGTGGTAACCATCCGCTTTACGGACGATTGGAAAAGGATATCGCCCAGTTTAAACAGACGGAAGCTGCTTTAATATTTAATTCTGGATATATGTCGAATATCGGAACCATTAGTGCTTTAGCCAATACAGCAGCAGATGTTATTTTTAGTGATGCTTTAAATCACGCGAGCATTATTGATGGTTGTCGTTTAGCGAGAGCAAAAACGGTTATCTATCCACATAGTAATATGGCAGCGCTGGCAGATTTGCTTCAAAATATACCTTGCAGCGGGCAGCGTTTTATTATAACGGATGGTGTATTTAGTATGGATGGGGATATTGCTTGTCTGGATAAAATCGTTTATTTAGCAGAAAAATATGATGGTTTTGTGATCGTAGATGATGCACACGCTACTGGCGTTATTGGCAGTGGGGGCCGGGGATCAGCAGCTTATTATGGACTTAACGGGAGGGTTTCGCTGGAACTTGGCACATTGAGTAAGGCTTTGGCTTCTGAAGGAGGCTTTGCAGCGGGCAGTCAATTGGTTATTGACTATCTGATTAATAAAGCCAGAAGCTTTATTTTTTCAACCGCTTTGTCCCCAGCAACGCTTGCTGCAGCTAGTGCTGCATTGCAGATTTTGCTAACAGAGCCATACCGAGTGGAAAAATTGGCTGTGAAAGCTGCTATAATGAAAGATGAATTAAGGCTGGCTGGTGTTCCCTTACTGAAAAGTGAGACACCGATTCTTCCAATTCTAATTGGCACTGCTTCACAGGCTATGGACTTTGCCGAAAAACTTTATGCTGAAAAATTGATTGTATCAGCGATTCGTCCGCCGACGGTTCCCGTTGGGAGCAGCCGATTGCGCTTGACGATAACAGGGGCGCATTCAGTGGCAGATATAGATAAAGCCAGTGATCTTATAATTCATACTGCGATAAAAATGGGATTGGTGAAACCTTTTGCCCGATAGGGCTCTTACAAAAATGAAAATAAATCTCTAGTGATACGAGTTGTCACTAGAATTTTTTTTGCTTTTTTTAGTTACAAAAAAAGCAAAAACACAAACAAGGGACTTTGTTCCTATTAATAAAAAGACTTGAATTTTATATACTTAACTATATTGTTTCAAAAATATCATGGAATAACAGTTAATTTGTCTTAACATTCAGAAATGAACAATAGGACTTATGTATAAATAGGAGGGGTTTATTTGAAGTTGTTGAATGATCTAAATGTAGCAAAAAAACTGGCATTACTGATTTCGATTTTTATGGTTGGTCTGGTTGCAGTATGGATTACGGGGTATGTTTCTTTAAACAAAACGAATGAAAATATGGAATCCATGTATAGCAAGAATTTTGCGGCCGTTAATTTATTAACAGAAAATCGCAATCATGCTCGTGCAATTGAGTCAAATATGTTTGCTATGATTTTGGCAAAAGAGCCACAGGATATCCAAAAATTGCAGGCTGATATTACAAAGCGTGGTCAACAGTTTGATGAAAATTTAAGTGCATATGAAAAACTTGGCTTATCGGGTGATGAACAGATGAGTTTGAAGAATGTACGTGAAGATCTAGTGAAATATCGCGAAGTTCGCAAAAAAGTTTTAGAACTTGCAGCTCAAAATAAAGACGAGGATGCATATCGTTTATATCAACAGCAGGGAGATCCATTATCGAAAAAATTTAGTCAGGATCTTTTAGCGATGAGTGATAAGGCGAAACAACAAGCGGCGGCAACGAATGAAGATAGTAAAAAAGATTTTACGGGAGCGAATGTTACCTTTAGTATTATCGTGCTGTGCTCTATTTTCTTAGGACTTATTTTGGGCATTGTTATTGCTAAACGTATTGCAATGCGCCTAAAGCAAGCGGTAGGGTTTTTAGAAGAAATTGCCCAAGGTGATTTTTCTCGTGACGTTCCAGCTGATAGTTTAGCTGATAAAAGTGAATTTGGTGTTTTATCAGCAGCCGTGGATCGTATGAATAAAAATGTTAGGGCCTTGATTCAAAAATTAGCGCAGGCCTCGGAACAACTCGCAGCTTCTTCGGAAGAACTGACAGCCAATGCAGAACAGTCGGCTCAGGCGTCCAATCAGGTAGCTGGAGCTGTAACAGCAGTAGCGCAAGGTGCTGAGCAGCAATTGCATTTGGCCAATGAAGCCAATACAGCGGTCGAAAATATAGCAAAAGCAATTAATCAGGTTTCTGATAATACGCTAGTGGTTTCTACTTCATCAGAAAAAACAGCAGAAACGGCTAATAAAGGCGGCGAAGCAATTCGCAAAGCAGTTCAGCAGATGTCAATTATTGAAGAAAAAACAAAAAGTACATCGGGTGTTATCGGTGAACTGGAAGCTAAATCCAAGCAAATTGGCCAAATTGTTGAAGTGATTGCAAGTATTGCCAGCCAAACGAATCTTTTGGCTTTAAATGCAGCCATTGAAGCAGCTCGAGCTGGTGAGGCTGGTCGCGGCTTTGCTGTTGTGGCGGAAGAGGTTCGAAAATTAGCTGAGCAATCGCAGGAAGCGGCGAAGCAAATCACGGGATTGATCAATGAAGTACAAGAAAAAACGGATAATGCTGTTACCTATATGAGTGACAGTCAAAATGAAGTCAATCGAGGTGCGGAAGTCGTTAAGGCAGCTGGTGATAATTTCAGTGCAATTTTGCTGATGGTTAGTGAAATGACAAAAGAAATTCATGAAATTTCCGCATCCCTGCAAGAAGTTACCAGTGGCACGCAGCATGTTGTAACTTCTGTAGAAAATATTGATAAGGAAAGTCAGAAAACGTCTGAACAGACACAGAATATATCAGCGGCGACCGAAGAACAATCGGCAACCGTTGAAGAAATTGCCTCGGCCAGTGAACATCTGGCACAGATGGCAGAAGAATTACAACATTCGATCCGAACGTTTAAAGTTTAAGTACAGATTGATTTTTTTACCGTGCAGTCATATTGTCTGCACGGTGTTTTTATAAGTATCATGGTATCATTTTTGATACTATGGCACTTTAGAGTGTCTACTTCCCATAAGGGGCTAATTGGGTTATCATTGTATTTATAAGATAGAAATAGATAATAAAGGAGCTTATGAATATGAAAATTGCAATTATTGGCGCGAGTGGTAAGCAGGGAAATATGATTTTAAAAGAAGCCAGCACAAGAGGTTTTGAGGTTACGGCAATTGTTCGAGATAAAACTAAAATTACAGATGCAGTAACGACAGTAGAAAAGGATTTATTTCAGCTAACGGCAGCCGATTTAAAACAGTATGATGTTGTCGTTGATGCTTTTAATGCACCACCTGGAAAAGAAGAACTTCATCAAAGCGCATTGGCTCATCTGACGAAAATTTTTGAAGAATTACCGTCGGTGAGGCTTATCGTTGTTGGTGGAGCGGCGAGTTTGTTTGTTGATCCAGATAAGAAAGTTCGTTTACTGGATACAGAAAATTTCCCGAAAGAATATTATCCAACGGCATCGAATATGGCGGAAGCTTTTAAAAAATTACAACAAAGCAGTATTCAGTGGACGTTTTTGAGTCCGGCCGCATATTTTGATTATGCAGGAAACCGCACTGGATCTTACAAGCTGGGGGCAGACAATTTGATTGAAAATGCAGCGGGTGAAAGTTATATATCCTATGCGGATTATGCGATTGCTCTTGTTGATGAAGTTGAAAAGAAAGCTCATATTCGTAAACGGTTTACGGTTGTTGGTGAAAAAGCATAAAAAACAAAAAGGTCTCCTGTTATCAATATAAAGATGATAACAGGAGATCTTTTTATTTTTTTGTTATATATAATGCATTAAAGAAATTGCATCTAGACTATTAGGCTGCCAGAAATAGAGTTGTTAGTTTATTCTTTTTGACCAAATATTCATATTTTCAAATTGCCCGCAGATATGGCAATTGTTTATCAGGCAGCCATAGTAGTTATACATATTATGAAAAAAAACGCTGTTCATTCCAATGGAACTAGCACGCGCTATAGAATACAATGTTATAAGTTGTAGTTGTTTGGCCTCGCTTTCGAGGCTTTTGACTAAATGTGACATCAGACCTTTGCCGGAATGCTTTTTAATAGTAGCACAGTCAGTAAGTTCAGCACTGCTGGTTCGTTGGTCTACATCAATTGATGCAGCACTAATGATTTTATTTTGATACAGCATTATCTTAAAAATAGAAGTTTTTTGCATGATTTTTTCTAGATAGGTATGGTCATTCATTGGTGATGGATACGTTGAAAAAACACTGGTATATAAATTGGAAAGTTCAGGAATTGAGACGGGGTCAGCTGTTTTAATGCTATATTCAGATGGTAAATCTCTGCTTGTGTGAGGGCTTTCTTGGACTTTTTTCAATAAAGCTTTTTCAATCAGGCGATGATTCGATTCCTGTCTTTCTATATTGGTGAATTTTGCTAAGTGAAAGCCGGGTTCACCCTTAAAAAAAGATGGGTGAAGTGCTTCCAGCAAAAAATCGCGAACAAATAAAGCTTCCCAATCTTTTTGTTTTGCAACGATAATGATTTTGTATAAATTGTGTTTTTGGGCAGTTGTTTCTAAGAATCCAACAAAATCATCATAGTTTTCACAGGTATAGTCTTCGATTTTTAGTCTATTGTTTACAAAATCTATAAAGAAGAGAACTTTAAAGGTGTCCGTTTCTTTGGTTGCGTGGTAGCTTAGCTGATGGGCTTCATCTAAAAGTTTATCGATGGGTTCTTTTTGTGTTAAAATCATAATTTTTCTCCTTTTCGTTTAAACTGAGAAAAAGATTTTCGGCGTTTTTCACGGTTGTTGTCGGTAGGAATCAGACTGATTTTTTTATCAGAAAATAATTTGCCGATGCCGATTTTGCTGCTTTTGCTTTTATATTCTTCACAGAGTCCGCATTCGTGGCACTTGCTTTGTTTATGAGTTGATTCTGCATAGGTGGAAATAATACCCTCATAATTACGTAGTATTACTTTTTTTTCGGATCGGGATATTACATATTGTGGTCCAACCGGGATTTTTCCACCTCCACCAGGTGCATCTATTACATAAGTCGGTACAGCAAAACCTGAGGTATGTCCGCGCAGCATTTCCATAATTTCAATTCCTTTGGAGACAGATGTACGAAAATGATCAATACCGTTTGATAAATCACATTGATATAGATAGTAGGGACGAACACGCATTTGCACTAATAAATGTACCAGCTTTTTCTGTATATAAGAACAATCATTTACACCACGCAGCAGGACGGTTTGATTTCCTATAGGAATACCGGCATCAGCAAGCTTTTCACAAGCAGCAGTGGATTCAGCAGTTACTTCATTTGGATGGTTAAAATGAGTGTTAACCCAAATTGGATGATATTTTTTTAGCATATTGCATAGTTTATCGGTAATTCGTTGTGGCATTACAACAGGGGTACGTGTTCCAAAACGAATAATTTCTACATGGGGGATTTTGCGAAGCCGTATTAATAGAGATTCAATAAATTCGTCACTTAGCAGAAACGGATCTCCGCCGGATATTAAAACATCACGAATTACAGGTGTTTTGGCAATATAGTCGATAGCCGCAGTGATTTGGGCAGGGCTTCTTGCCTGATCTGTAGTACCGGCAAACCGTCTTCTTGTACAATGACGACAATACATAGCACATTGACTTGTAACTAAAAATAATACGCGGTCTGGATACCGATGGGTTATTCCGGGAACCGGAGAATCGGCATCTTCCGACAAAGGATCGTCCAAATCGTAGACCGTGTTGACTAATTCGTCCATTGTCGGGATGGATTGTTTCCGAATGGGACAGTCGGGATTGGCAGTATCAATTAAAGATGCATAATAAGGCGTAATCGCCATACGCAGAGTTTTCAAACAATTATTAACACCTTTTTCTTCACTGGGAGTCAAATCTATTTTAGTTTTTAAGGAAGTTACGTCTGTAATTCTGTTTTTTACCTGCCAGTGCCAATCATTCCAGTCTTGATTTGGCACATCTTGCCATGCTGATATAAGTTTTTCTTTACGTAAATACATTTTACAACGCATCCTTTCGTCAAATCCTTTTTTTGATAAAAGTTGCGTTGAAATTCTAGATTGATTCATCTGGATAATTCCAACGCAACTAACAACTCTATAATACATTAAAAGCTGTTAGTTGTCAATTTTAGCTCTTATAAAGCCGTAAAGATTATTTACATAACTAGCACTTTATGATAATATTTAGGTTGTTAGTTTAGAGGGGAGACCCGTTTATGAAAGATTCAATGCAAGTTCGTTTTCGAGAAGCTATGATCCAAAAACGTTTAATGATTGTACAATGGATCGTTGTAAGTATAATTTTTCTGTTATTGGGACGTGTTGCTTTTTTACAGATTATTACAGGTCAATATTATGAAGGCTTGTCGGAAACGAATCGCATTCGGACTGTATCAATAGAGGCTCCGCGCGGTAAGTTTTTAGATGCAAATGGCAGTCTTTTAGTTTCGAATCGGCCGAGCTTTGTGGTTTCTGCGTGGTTGTTCCCACGTAATATTTCTGCAGATGAAATACAAAGATTAGCTGACATATTGCATATGGACTCGCTAGAAATTCAGGAAAAGATCCAACAGCCGCATAGTTTGCCATTTCTTCCAGTTAAGATAAAAGAAGATGTTGATTTGACAACGATTACGCAGATTGAAGCAAAGAAAGAAGAGTTTCCGCAGATTGTTATAAAAACGGAGCCCATCCGAAATTACTTGTATGGTAATTTTGCCGCGCAAATATTTGGCTATACAGGAGAAATCAGCCAAAATGAATTAGCGAAAAATCCTACTGAGTATAAGAGCGGGGATCTTATTGGTAAATTAGGTCTTGAAAAAACATATGATGCATATATTCGGGGTAAAGCTGGAGCGGATCGAGTCGAAGTGGATGCTGGGGGACAAATGGTAAAACTCTTGCATCGGGTTTTACCGGTTCCGGGAAATAATTTGGTTTTGACAATAGATGCATCTGTCCAAAAAGCAGCCGAAGAAGCGGTAGATACGCAGCTGAAACTGCTTCAGACGCAGCATAAAACAAAAGCACAAGGCGCAGCCGTTGTAGTTATGAATCCGAATACAGGAGCAATTATTGCGATGGTAAGCAAACCGGATTTTAATCCGAATTTATTTAACGGAGGCATCTCTAAAAAAGCTTGGGATGTTATAATAAATAATCCATTTAATCCAATCGAAAATAGGGCGATTTCGGGCGAATATTCACCGGGATCTACGTTTAAGATTGTTACAGGCACGGCTGCTTTAGAACTTGGCAAAGTCACGACCGAAGAAAAAATATTAGATACAGGCAAGCATTGGCTGATACCAAAGGGGAATGCGGATGGTGAGGCTTTGGGGTGGATCAGTTTCCAAGAAGCATTAGCAAAATCGGATAATGTGTATTTTTATGAGATGGGAAATCGTGTAGGTATTGATAATTTAGCTCAATATGCTTATTTATATGGCTTAGGGAAACCAACTGGTATTGATCTGGCGGGTGAAGCGAGTGGGATTGTAGCTAGTCAGGAATATAAAGAGAAAACATACGATGAACCATGGTATCTTGCTGAAACGTTTGATGCGGCAATCGGACAGGGTTTTCAATTAGTGACACCACTGCAGATTGCAATGCTGATGAGTGAAATTGCCAATGGCGGTGATCGTTATAAACCGTTTTTGGTCGATAAAATTGTTTCGGATCAAGGGGAGATTGTGAAGCAGTTTTCTCCTGAAAAAACAGGACAGATTACCATACAACCATCTACGCTCACGGCTATTCGTAATGCTTTGCATGATGTAGCCATGTCCGGCGGGACGGCATCTACGGTTTTTCAGGGATTCCCGATTCCAATTGCGAGTAAAACAGGAACAGTAGAAAATTCGCAGGGCGATGACCATGGATGGTTTGTTGCTTATGCACCATTTGATAAACCAGAGGTTGTTGTGGCAGTTCTCGTTGAGCATGGTGGATATGGTACAGCATCCGCAGCACCGATTGTCAGAAAAATATTAGAAGCTTATTTTAAAATACAATAAAATTTTTCGTTAGAAAAAGGGAAGACGAATTTAGCTGTTATCAAAATCAGCCCAATTTGTCTTCCCTTTTATAGTTTCATTTTTTATGATCGATGGTATTTTTTAGTTAATAAAAGTTGTAACCGTGTTTAATTTGTCCAATGTTCCGATTACTACAAGCCGATCTTCTTTTTCGAGAATATCATCAGGACCAGGTGCGATTAAAACTTGCGTGCCGCGGCGAATTGCGATGATTAGAGTTCCTGTTGATTGCCTTAGGTTTAGTTCACGTAGTGATTTACCAATTGCTGCGGAATGGGGAGCTATTTGGATTTCAATTGGATTATACGGCGTGATGTTTTCTAGCCGATCAGAGTAATGCATAATCTCATTGGTTACTTTATGAAATCTTTTATCAATGGCTTCTTTTTCTTTGATCAATCGTTCTAATTCTTGTTTTAAAGAATAAGCTGCATCTATTTCCTGATGGTGGTCTAGAAGATGAGCGGCTTGTTGCGTGGAAATCACAAGCACTTCTTTTCCCTGCGAGACAGAGACAATATTATTTTCTTTTAATATGTAAATTGCTTTGCGAATCGTTTCCGGTGATACCTTATATTGACTGGCCAATAAGGTTCTACCTGATATCTTAGTGCCTGCTAAGAATTCTTGATTGACGATCCTTTTAGCGATATCAAGTGCGATAGCTCGATATACTGGTAAATCCATTTATGATGCCTCCATATAAAAAATAATTTTAATAAAAAATGCCGTTGTTGAAACAATTTTTATTATACATTATTTTAAAACAAAATCACAGAACTAAAAACTTAAAAATATGTTGAGATTGTTAGAACGAGGAGAATCATTGCCAATAAAGTCTTTTGTTCAATATAGTAAAATTTAGATAGGCTATTTTACTTAATTTTTATATAATAACAATAGACCCTCCGTTAGAAGGGTATTCAGAAATTTATTACGGTGAATTTTGGCGAATAAAAAGGAGTTTTTATGAGTATGAAGAGAAAAGACATTTTATTGGCTTTGCTTGTTGTGACTGCTTGGGGGGTGAATTTTATTGCCATTAAAGTTGGCTTGCTTGTTTTACCCCCGCTGCTTTTAGGGGCGTTACGTTTTTTATTGGCGGTTGTGCCCATTATTTTTTTCTTGCCACGACCACCTGTTGCTTGGAAATGGCTGCTTACATTAGGACTTTGCATCAATGTTGGTCAGTTTGCTTTCTTATTTTATGGTATGAAGGTTGGAATGCCAGCGGGACTTGCTTCTTTGGTGCTGCAGTCACAGGCATTTTTCACTTTATTTTTTGCAATCGCCTGGTTTCATGAATCCTGGTGCTGGAACCATATTGCAGGGCTGTTGATTGCCGTTGGGGGTATGAGTGTGATTGGGATGAATCAAGATGGAAATATGACAATGGCAGGTTTTGTTTTTACGCTTGCGGCGGCGGTGAGCTGGGGGCTTGGTAATGTTGTGATGCGTCGTACGACACTTAACCTGCCGCCTTTTTCGATGCTGTCACTTGCTGTTTGGGCGAGCGCTGTCGCAATCGTGCCGCTTTTCATTTTATCTTATTGTGTCGAGGGGATTGCTTCTTGGCGAACTGCTTATCAAAATTTTGATGGGGTAACACTTTGTGCAGTTTTATATCTTTCCTACATTGCCACTTTAGGCGGATATGGTCTTTGGGGTAGACTGATGTCGCGATACCCGGCTACGGTGGTTGCCCCTTGGGCATTATTAGTGCCAATTGTTGGTATGAGTAGTGCGTCCTTTTTTTTAGGGGAGACTTTTTCTCTTTGGCAGGGGCTTGGCTCTCTTGGTGTGATGGCAGGCCTTTTAGTGCATGTTTTCGGTCAGCGATGGAAATTATAAAAAATAGCCTATGGCAGTTTAAACTGTACCATAGGCTGTTTTTGTTGTTAGATGTAGTTTTATGTATGCGGGGAGGTGCTTAGCAAGGCTGATCTTGAGGATCAACCAGATTCGTTGCAATCAATAAATTACGATTACTGAGGATGTCTTGCGGTAAACCTTCAGCTGTGATTTCATGATCATCACCTAATACAATAACTCGATCCGCTATTTCGGGAACGAAGTTAAGCTGATGGGTTGCTAGAATAATCGTTTTTCCTTGCCGATTTAGGTCATTTATCGTATTCAAAATCCAGCGTTGTGATTTTGGATCGAGCCCATTTGTTGGTTCGTCAAAGATTAATACATCGGGATTGCTGGCCAAAACAGCGGCAATGGCGACTTTTTTTTTCTCCCCACCACTTAAATGATGTGGCGAATCATGTGCTAGTGAAGCAATATCACAATAGGCAAGCAGATCATGGGCCCGTTTTTTGGACTGATGCAGCTCTAAACCCATGGCGATAGGACCGAACATAATTTCATCTAAGACACTGGAGCAAAAAAGCTGCACATCTGAATTTTGGAAAACAAAACCGACTTTTCGGCGAAAAACAACGGAAAAATTTTTATCTTTCATTGCATTTTCGCTGATTTTTCGATCAAATGCTGTCAGCGTGCCATCCGTTGAGAAAATTAATCCGGCGAGTATTTTTTGCAGAGTTGATTTGCCGCAGCCGTTAGGACCGAGCAGCATAATTCGTTCGCCGGCGTTGATTTTGAGATTAATCTGATTGAGTGCGGTTTTATTTGATGAATAACGATACGAAAGATTTTGGAGATTATAGACTAAAGATCCAGACATGGTTCATTCCTCCATAGGCATAACACCCCAAAATAATAATTGCCGCAGCAAACCAAAAATCAATCAAATGTAGTGGCCCCTTTGCTTCTGCATAATAAATGCCAGTATAGCCGCGGGATTCTAGTGCATATTGAATATCTTGACTGTACTCTATCGTGATTCTTAAAAAATCAGAAATTGTACCGCCTATCCAAGCAATTTTTGATGATTGTGTTTCCAAACCAACTAAGCGGCTTTTTCGACCTAATACATAGTCCATAAATATAAACAAAAATAGATAGATATAGCGATACGTCATATCTAAAATTGTCACGATGATATTTGATAAACCGTATTTTGCCAAAACTTTTGTTAAGACAGACCAGCGGGTTGTTTTTATCAAAAGCATCGCAATACCTAAAGAAGCAGCACTTCGAAGTATTACAAAGAGTGCCGATTTTACACCTTGTCGGGTGATGGTTAGTTCCTCTGGTAAAGTGAAGAAGTGTCCACTAAACGTTAAATTGCTATATATAGTATAAAGCGGATCACCAGGAGTGACCCAATTGATTATGCCTGGTAATACGGCAATTCCAGTAAAAAAGAAAATCGGCAGCCAAATGCGTACGAAGTAATCGCCCAACCGAATACGCGATTGTAATGCTGCAAATAAAATAATGCTATTCAGCATTATTAAAAATACTAAATTTTGCGTTAAAGCCGCTAAAAGAATAACCGTTAATAAACCAGTTACTTTCATATGCGGTTCAAGTTTTTGGAGTAATCCATCTTGATTATTTAGAACAGAGCGATTGTCTTCAGACAAGATAGCATGAATTTTTTTCAATGTTTTTTCTAAATAATTGTGTGGTTTCCATGAGTGGGTGACAGCAGGCAGTCTTATGGTATCATTACTTTGGAGCCACGCAGGCAGATCCAATCTGTTCATTTATTGGAGCAAGACAATGTTGAGTTTTTTTTTGCTGCTATCATTTTCGTAAGTAATAGAGAGAGTCCATATACCATTGCGGAACCGATTATGGCGGCAAAGATATAACCGATGGATTGACCTAGAGAACTTTCGCCGAGAAAGCCGATACTATAGTCAGGGAATATGCCTGCCCAGACATCTTGTACATTTTTCATCCCTTGTGGAATATACCCTAGTGTTTCCGATAAATCGTCACCACCCCATTCACCCCACGCTGTGCCGTCAGCAAGCAACCCAAGTGGTGATAATATAATTAGTGCCGCAATGGCCAGCCAATAACGTTTCATCATAGTTATACAACCCCTTCCCTTTTATTTGTTTGTGATTGCAGCATTGTCACAGGTTGCACTGCCATGAATTTTAATGCCGCGGCGGTTACGATTCCCTCAATAAATCCGGCAACGGTGAGGTGCGCAACCATCATTGCAGGTATTGCCACATCTAAACCATAAGGACAATACAGTGGTGTACCATCAGCGGCTGTAAAGAAGAGTGGTTGAATGCCAAATTCTATAGAAGCAACAAAAGCAGCACAGTTAATGGCGATATAGCCAGCAATGGCTCCAGCAGCTAGTTGGCGGGTTGAACCTTGTAATGCATTTGTACTGATGAATTTGTAAACATAATAGCCGACAAAAGGGGCAACAAACGCCATATTAAAAGCATTTGCACCAAATGCTAAAATGCCACCATCAGCGAATACAAGAGCCTGAATGGCGAGTGCCACACTCATAGCAATAACCGCAGCCCAGGGGCCGAAGATAATGGCAACGAGCGTAGCACCAATGGCATGCGCGGTTGTACCATTTGGAATCGGCACATTAAACATCATAATTAAAAAACAAAATACAGCACCCATGGAAAGAAGGGGGACTTGTTTTACGTCCAAATCTTTTTTTAGTTTGGCTGAAGCTTTATACCATATAGGAATCATCACAGCTCCTAGAGCCAAACAGGTTGAAGGACTTAAATATCCGTCGGGAATATGCATTTCACTTGGACCTCCATTTTGTTGAATTTTTAGGTGAACGGGTAATCTATTTCAAATGACTATGCTCCGCTACCGATTCTTCATTCATATGGGTTACAGATAATTCGGCATAAAATACACCCTTTTGAACTTGAATTTGCTGGCAAAGTTCATTTAATTTTCGATAAACACCTCGTACGACTAGTACTTCAAGACATTGTGCATGATTTAGATGAACGTGCATTGTGGAAATGATCTCATGATGGAAATGATGCTGCAATTCAATTAAATACGCGGCTAAACCATTAAAAGCATGGTCATAAACAATTACGATGGTACCAGCTACGGCTTGCGTTTGCTGCAGCATAGTTGGTTCAATCAAAGCTTTACGGATCAAATCACGGATCGCTTCAGAGCGATTATCATAACCTTGTTTGTCGATGATTTTATCGAATTGTTCAACCAGATCCTGGTTCATCGAAACGCCAAAGCGGATCAAAGCATCTTTTTCAGTCATGAGAGCACGTCCTTTTCATTTCGTGTTACTTATATCATATATAGTAACACGAAATGTTTTTTTTTTAAAGTATCTATATAAGTTGCATTAAATATTTTATATGACAATCGTCAGAAATGGGGTATAAGGTTCCGTGGCGTTACGTAGGAAGCAACGATGACCTCTCCCCATTCAGGTTACAATTTTTTTAATGCCACTTACTATATAAATAGAAGTGCTTGGAATAAAGAGAATTAAGAATTGTAAAAAAAATAAATGATAATGATAATTAGTATTGATTAAAAGCTACTGCTGTGCTATTATAGGTTCATAGAAGAAATACATCGTTTTACTATGAATGTAATTTTGAAAGGGGATATAGCATATGAGTAATTTAATAGGAACAGAGTTGACGGATTTCAAGGTACAGGCGTATCAAAAGGGTCAATTTCGTGAAATAAGAAAACAGGATGTTTTAGGCAAGTGGTCGGTTTTCTTTTTCTATCCGGCAGATTTTACTTTTGTATGTCCAACCGAATTAGGCGATGTACAAGATTTTTATAAAGATTTTACAGAACTTGACTGTGAAATTTATTCTGTATCGGAAGACACGCATTTTGTACATAAAGCGTGGGCTGATTCATCCGATACGATCGGAAAAATTGAATATCCAATGATCGGTGATCCGACAGGCGCCTTAGCAAGGTTTTTTGGCGTTTTGGTAGAAGAAGCCGGTCAAGCCTTGAGGGGAACCTTTATTGTCAATCCACAGGGTGTTATAAAGGCTTATGAGGTTCATGATATGGGAATCGGCAGAAATGCTGAAGAATTATTGAGAAAAGTACAGGCAGCTCAATTTGTCGAAGAACATGGTGATCAGGTTTGCCCTGCTAAATGGAAACCAGGTCAGGCAACCTTGATACCAAGTCTTGACTTGGTAGGTAAGTTATAAGAACAACAAAACTCTATCAGGGTTTCCTGATAGAGTTTTGTTTATGAATAGGTGATGTTAACATGCAAAAAATATATGACTTGATTATTATTGGCGGCGGGTGCGCTGGTTTGTCAGCGGGAATCTATGCTGGCAGAGCAAAACTCAATACATTGCTCATCGAACGAGATCATCCCGGCGGGCAGACCAGTAATACCAATGAAATAGCCAATTATCCAGGAGTTCGGAAGATTACAGGACCTCAATTGATGCAGGAAATGCAATCTCAGATGCAGGATTTTGCTGTGAGTATTGTGCAAAACGACATACAAATGGTTGATTTTTCTGGTGATGTGAAACGTTTGTATACAGCAGATGCTGAATACAACACTCGCGCTGTGATTATTGCAACTGGTGCAACACCAAAAAAAATAGGATTCCCGGGAGAGGTTGAATTTACCGGCAAAGGAATTGGTTATTGTGCAACCTGTGACGGAGAGTTTTTTTCGGGACTTGATATTTTTGTAATTGGTGGCGGTTATGTTGCGGCAGAAGAAGCCGTTTATTTAACACGATATGGAAAAACCGTTACGATTGTAATGCGGGGGAAAGATTTTTCTTGCGCAAAATCCATTGCGGATCGGGCGAAAGAACATCCAAAAATCAAAGTGCTCTATAATACCGTGGTGCGGGAAGTTCAAGGAACTGATTTTCTAGAAAAAGTGGTCTTTTTTAATACAAAAGAAGAAAAAGAAGTGGTTTATAAAGCAGATTTGACAGATAAAACATTTGGCTTATTTGTTTTTGCAGGGTATCAGCCAGCAACGTCTATTTTTAAAGATCAGATTACACTCGATTCGGCTGGGTATATTCCAACGGATGAATTTATGCAAACCAATGTGCCAGGAGTATATGCAGCAGGTGATTTACGGTCAAAGAGTTTACGCCAGATTGTAACTGCGGTAGCCGATGGCGCAATTGCTGCAACTGCAGCTGAAAAATATATTGCCCAGGAAAAAGAACGGCTTGGTATTGTTAATTCTGTCGAATCGGTGAATGTTACACCAGCGAAAACTGAGATACCTTTGGCTGTAAAAGGACAAACTTCAGAAGAAAATCCGACAGAATTTATTCCAGCTGAAATGAAAAAACAACTTACCGGACTTTTTGCTGCATTGGTAAAAGATATCTCAATTGTTTCGATTTATGAAGAAACGGATGCAAAATCAATGGAGATGGTTACTTTTTTAAAAGAGATAACTGCTTTGAGTGAGCAAATAACATTATTGCTTTATCGCAAGAATGAAAATCCGGATATGGAAAAACAAATTGGCTTTACTCGGATGCCAATCGCTGCTTTCTTGAACGAAAAAAATGAATATGTTGGTATTAAGTTTTCAGGGATACCAGGTGGACATGAAATGACTTCATTTGTATTGGCTGTTTATAATTTGGCCGGCCCGGGACAGCAAATAGAGCAGAGCGTGCAAGCTAAAATCGAAAAAATAACAAAACCAACTAAACTAGAAGTTTTTGTATCGTTATCGTGTCATTTTTGTCCGGATGTAGTCAGTGCTGGACAGAAGATTGCATCGATTCAACCGTTGGTAGAGGCGGAAATGATTGATATATCACTCTTTCCTGAACTTAAGCAAAAATTAAAAATCATGAGTGTTCCTGCAATGTCAATTAATGGCGGAAAAATTATTTTTGGTGCTAAAAAAATTGATGAAATTGTCGATCAAATCTTACAGGAGGCATAACGTCGAAGAATTTGTTCATAAGAATATAGGCGAAATTGATAACTATTTTTATAGTTATTGATTTCGTCTTTTTTAGAGCTTTAAAAGGATGTTTTTAAAAGAGGAAATTGTTAGAATACAGCGAATAATAATACTAACCGGTTAACTAAATTGATTGCTATTAACCTAATAATATACATAAATGGTTTATTTAAGTATAATCTATGATAGACAAGGCATATGAAAAATTTTGGGTGTTGAGGTGGAGAAACAAAATGAAACTTACGATTGGTAAACAGATTTCAGCAACTTGTATCATGATTATTGCTATCTTTATGATAATGGATGTGTACATGTATTATCGTTTGATAAATGTTGAGCAGACGTATCAAACTCTATTAACAGATTCTACAGAGTTTACCAGTGCCGCAAAAGATATTCGCGCACAGCTTTGGATACGCAATACACACATACGAAATTATATATTGACGGGTGATAAAGCCTATTTAAAACAGAGTGATGATGTGAAAAAATTGACAGACGATAAGGTTAATGAGCTAGAATCTTCTATGAATTTTTCTCAAGCGAAAAAAGAAATAGGAATACTAAAATTAGCTCTGACCGAGTATGATAAGACGTTGAATCAGGGAAATGAAGTTCGTGATAAATTAGGTATTGAAGGGACCTTGAAATTTTTGTCGGCTTCTGGGAAACGGGCTGATGGAATGGATAAAGTCATTGATGGTTTTACGAATTTTGTGGGAGCGGAAATTAACGCAAGGATCGATCAAACAAAAGCGGAACAAAAACAGGCAAGTGTAATTTTAGTTGTATGCAATTTATTGACTTTGATTTTTGCTGTTTTGGCATCCATTATTTTAGCACGGAAAATATCACGACCCGTGGCGATGATGGCAGGTGTTGCCGGAAAAGTTGCCGGTGGTGATTTGCGGTCAGAGGATGTTGGCTATCATTCGAATGATGAAATCGGTGATATGGCTAAAGCAATTCAGGAAATGGTTACACGCCTGCGTAGTATGGTCCAGCAAGTTGTGCTTACGGCTAAAGATGTCGCAGCAGCTAGTAATCAATTAAATTTGGTTTCGGATCAATCGGCACAAGCGGCACAGGAAATTGCGGACACGACTACTCAATTAGCCGAAGGTGCGGTGAGACAAACCACTGAAATGAATCAGGTTGTCAGTGTTGTGGGGGACATGGTAGATAATATTGGCAATGTTGCTGATAATGCAGTGCGTTTGTCACAGCGGGCTACGAAAACCGCGGATGTTGCAGTACAAGGGAAAAATGCGGTGGCTAAAGTCGGATCGCAGATGCAATTGATTAATGATTCCGTGAACCAGTCTGCAGATGGTGTTAAAAATCTAGGTGAAAGTTCAAAACAAATTGGCGAAATTGTTCAAGTTATTAGTGAAATTTCAAGTCAAACCAATTTATTAGCTTTGAATGCGGCGATTGAAGCGGCAAGAGCCGGTGAGCATGGCCGTGGTTTTGCAGTTGTTGCTGGTGAGGTAAAAAAATTGGCGGATCAGTCTCAAAAAGCAGCGCAGAGTATTACAGAACTTATCAATGATATACAAGTACGTATCCATTCGGTGGTTGAAATGATGGAAAAGGGCAGTGTCGATGTACAAAATGGAACGACTGAAATGATGTCAACCCTCGAGCAATTTAATAACATTGCAACACTTATACAGGAACTTGATCAGCAAGTCGGCGATATCACCAAGGGAACCGCAAATGCATCCACCTCAGGTACTCGAGTTTTGGATTCCATTGAAATGGTTAAAAAAATGGTTGGGAAAACGGTTTCGGGGACACACTCTATTTCGGCTGCAACCGAGCAGCAGCTGGCATCCATTGAAGAAATTTCATCTTCGAGCAGTTTGCTGGCAAAACAGGCAAAAAAATTGGAATCAATGATGGATCGGTTTAAACTTTAATTTATTTAATACAGTTGATGGAGGTTTACGGGAATATGATGAGGAAAACTGTTTTATTGCTGCTGGTTATTTCTTTGCTTGTTCTTATATCTGGCTGTGGCAGTTCAGATAAAGAGAAAAATGCGACGATCATTTTAAAAGCAAATGATGTACATACAGACGATTACCCAACGACACAAAGCACAAAATATATGGGGAAGCTACTGGAAGAGCGGAGTAATGGCCGGATTAAATTGCAAATCTATTCAGATGGGCAGCTAGGGGATGGCAAGGTAATTGAAGATGCTATGGCTGAGGGGGTCATTGATATCGATCGGGAAGGTATTGATCGTTATGCAAGTCAGATTCCGACGCTGCAGGCCTTCATTATGCCTTACGTATTTCGTGACTCAGCGCATGTATGGAGAGTGCTTGAGGGGCCTATTGGTGAGCGGGTCAAAAGTGAATTAAAAGATAAAGATAAGGTAGTTTTGGCCTTTTATGATTCAGGTATGCGAAGTTTTTATGCTATGAAACCGATTATGAAACCGGAAGACCTTAATGGAATGCAGCTCAGGGTACTAAGTGGTGATGTGTTTGAAAATATGCTGGGAATATTGCAAGCGCAGAGTGTGGCGCTAGGGTATAATGATATTTATCCAGCATTGCAGGTGGGGAAAATCACTGGAGCTGAAAATAATATACCGAGTTATTTAAGTGCAAAACATTTTGAAATTGCTAAATATTATACCTTGGATGAGCATATGGCAATTCCAGAAATCCTGTTTATCAGTAAACAATCCTGGGATAAGTTAAGTCCGGATGATCAAAAATTATTAGCAGAGTGCGGTGCGGAAGCTGGTCAATATGAACGGAAATTATGGGATGATTTCACAAAGAAGGGGATGGATGAATTACAAAAGCAGGGTGTACAGTTTATTAAACCGGATAAAGCGGCTTTTACAAATGCCATGCAGCCGTTATATGAAAAATACCCCAATTTAGTGCCAATTATCAAAGAAATCCAAGCCGTACAGTGATAAATAAGACCTCTCAGCTTTTTTGCTGAGAGGTCTTATTTAGTATGGTTACGTATTTATTTATGCTTTGTTTTTTGGTAGACATATTTTATGTGAAATCGTTACCAGACAGGTGTCTCGATTCTTTTTTGTCGTAATATCATATTGTGATTTAAATTCTTTTGTATCAAGCCATGGCGGCAGGTGGGAACAGATAAAGTCCAGTTTGATAAAGGGTGTGTTTTTCAAAAATGGCTGTAAGGCTCTTTTGGATGAGATATCGGGATGTGTAGTTTGGAGCTGGATTAAATCTAAAAAATAAATACCATCTACGGTTTTTACAGGACCTAATGCAGTGTCTGACTGTTCACTGTTTTCGTGTTCAGAGCGATAAACATCAGCGACTATTTCATCGAAGTCTTGCGGTGTAAAGTTCGTCATTTCGAAAATATGAAAGCCCATTCGGTCAAAGATATGAAAAGGGAGACCATTAATCGAAGGACTGAGAATGATTTTACAGTCTTCTAATTTTGTGATTAAATTGCGAATCTGATTACGAAGATCTTCTAAATTACTTTTAAAATTGAATTGTACAGGAATTTCTTTGCGTAACTGCCATGTATCATCTTGCTTTTGATAGAGCAAGATAATCGTTGTTTCGCTCAGTGCAGCAAAATTTTTGGCTGTGTTTGTTGTTATAGAAATTTTGTCCAACATGAGTTTACATTCCTTTCATTAATCAATGATTTATTTATAAAATATAGGCTACACTGTATAAAAAGTCAAGCGGAAAGATTGTATACAAAATATTTATAAAAACTTGAAAATTTCTTCGACGAATAAAATAAAGTAAATATATAGAATGTATTAATTTTTAAAGTAAAAAGAGGACACTTCTTGTTTAGTAAGCTATGAATACAAATGACAGAAAATTTAAAAAAGAGAGGATTTTTTTTACATAAAATGGAATTGACAAAGATATTTTTATAATCTATAGTTATCACATCGAAGGGAAATTGCCCTGAGATTTATAAACAGGAAATAAAAAATTTATGTTGATGCAATGAGTAAACTTATATAGTTTTGGTTTTGCGGACAGAGACGTCTTGATTATAGCAATCGCTATGATCAAGACGTTTTTTTATTCTCTTTGTTGTAAAGTGCAAATAAGGAAACATCCTTTTTGTCTTTATATAAATAAATTAAGTGATAACGAGATGGAGGGTTTTATTATGAGACAGGTAGCTATTTATGGCAAGGGTGGAATTGGTAAATCTACAACGACACAGAATTTGAATGCTGGTTTAGCCGCAATGGGGAAAAAAATAATGATTGTTGGTTGTGACCCGAAAGCTGATTCAACTCGCTTAATTTTGGGAGGACTGGCACAGCAGACTGTTCTTGACACACTTCGTGAAGAAGGCGATGATGTTGAACTGGATCTGGTTTTAAAAGCAGGTTTCAGTGGTATCCGCTGTGTTGAATCAGGTGGTCCGGAACCAGGTGTTGGTTGTGCTGGTCGTGGTATTATTACCTCGATTAACTTATTGGAACGCCTTGGTGCATATGAAGAGGATTTGGATTATGTGTTTTATGATGTTTTAGGTGATGTTGTTTGCGGCGGGTTTGCAATGCCAATCCGTGAAGGTAAAGCAAAAGAAATTTATATAGTTGCTTCTGGTGAAATGATGGCATTGTATGCAGCCAATAACATAGCCAAAGGGATTACAAAATATGCAAATACTGGTGGAGTTCGTTTGGGCGGTATTATTTGCAACAGTCGTAAGGTTGATGGTGAAGCAGAGCTGGTGGAAGCATTTGCCAAGGAACTCGGTTCACAGATGATTCATTTTGTACCGCGTGACAATATGGTACAGAGAGCCGAAATCCATAAACAAACTGTAATTGAATTTGATCCTGAATCTACGCAGGCTGGTGAATATAGATCTTTGGCAAATAAAATTGACGGTAATCAAATGTTTGTTATACCAAAACCATTGTCGCAAGAACGTCTGGAATCTTTATTAATGGAACATGGATTGATGGATATTTAAAAATTTACAGTTGAGATAAGAAGGGGGATATGATTATGATTATGATAAGGGCGGTTGTCAGACCCGAAAAATCGGGGCTTGTTTTATCAGAATTATTGGATGCTGGTTATGTTGGTGTAACGAAAGAAGAAGTTTATGGTCGTGGTCGCCAAAAAGGAATTATTGTTGGTGAAGTTCATTATGATGAACTGCCAAAAGAACTTTTGATTATTATTGCCGAAGATGCCGATAAAGAAGACATTATAAAAATTATTATGAGAAATGCGAAAACCGGTGAGAATGGCAACTTCGGTGATGGCCGAATTTTCATCACACCAGTTGATGAAGCGTACACGATTAGTTCTGGAAAAGCTGGGCTATAAGAGAGGATGGGTGGCAAATGAAAGAAATAATGGCTTTTATACGCTTGAATATGGTCAATCCAACCAAGCATGCACTGGCAAAAGTCGGTTATCCGTCCTTTACTTGCTCGAAGGCGGTAGGACGAGGTAAAAGACCGCTGGCCGCAGAAGCAATTCAGGTTATTATGGAAAATGCAGGTTCGGTTCCCGCCGATGAAATAGGGGAACATTTATCAGAAGGTATCCGTTTGGTGCCGCGTCGTTCTTTTTCTTTGATTGTGGATGATGAACAAGTGGCTTTGGCTGTGAAAACTATTATTCAAGTAAATCAAACAGGAACACCAGGAGATGGCAGGTTGTTTGTGATGCCGGTTGCGGAAGGCTATAATATTAGAACTGGTGAACGCCAGATAAAAGAACTTGACCGATAGGGGGCGAACAGCGTGAATGAACGCGAGAAAATTTTAGATAAATATTCAGCAAAAGTTTTTAAAAATCGTAAAGATCATGTTGTCCAATTTGACAATGCGGGAATGCCAAAAGAAATTGCTGCCAATAGTCGCTCCATTCCTGGTCTTATGAGTAATCGGGGCTGTTGTTATGCAGGTTGTAAAGGTGTTGTACTAGGGCCGCTGCGAGATGTTGTAGTTTTAACCCATGGACCAATTGGCTGCGGATTTTATAGCTGGGGGACACGACGCAATAAAGCAAAATCTGAAGATGGCAAGAGTTATATTCAGTATTGTTTTTCGACGGATATGCAGGAAGCGGATATTGTTTTCGGTGGTGAAAAGAAACTGAGACAGGCAATAGAGGAAGCTATGGAACTATTTAATCCAAGCTGCATCATGATTTGCTCTACCTGTCCGGTCGGTCTGATTGGTGATGATATCAACGCTGTCGCAACTTGGGCTGAAGAAAAATTCAAAATTAAATGTGTGGCCTATAGCTGCGAGGGCTATAAAGGTGTCAGCCAATCAGCCGGGCATCATATCGCCAACAATGGGTTAATGAAATCCATTATCGGAACTGGTGATGCACCACTGACGAAGAAATATTCCGTGAATATTCTTGGTGAATATAATATTGGCGGCGATGGCTGGGAAACAGAACGGTTGCTCGAAAAAATCGGGTATGAAGTGGTATCGATTTTTACCGGGGACGGCAGCTATGAAGCCATTAAAAATGCTCATACGGCGAATTTGAATCTCGTACAGTGTCATCGTTCCATCAATTACATTGCTGAAATGATGAAAACAAAATATGGGATTGATTGGCTGAAAGTGAATTTTATCGGGATTGATGAAACGATTCGTACTTTACGGGAAATTGCTGTTTACTTCAACGATCCGACCCTGATTGCAAATACTGAAACAGTTATTGCTGAGGAATTGGAAGAAGTGGCAGAAGCCAGAGAATATTATCAAGAAAAACTCCATGGGAAAACCGCAGCTGTTTTTGTTGGGGGCTCTAGATCACATCATTATCAAATGTTGTTAGCTGATTTTGGCATGAAGACCATTATTGCGGGTTATGAATTTGCCCATCGTGACGATTATGAAGGGATGGAAGTTCGACCAAATGTAAAAGTTGATGCTGATAGTCGTAATATCGAAGAACTGACGATGACGCCTGACGATAAATACTATCATCTATCAGTTGACAAAGAACGTTTTGATGCGTTGAAGTTGACCACGGAGCTTGAGTATTATAAAGGTATGTTCAAGGATATGGGTGACGGTACGATTGCGCTTGATGATTTCAATCATTATGAAACAGAAAAATTATTGGAATTGTTTCATCCCAATATTTTTTATTCTGGTATCAAAGATAAATATATGATTCAAAAATCGGGGACACCATCCAGACAAATGCATTCGTATGATTATAGCGGCCCGTATGCGGGGTTCAAAGGTGCTATCAAATTTGCCAGTGATACGTATATGAGTTTATTTACACCAGCTTGGCAGTATATTACGCCGCCATGGCGCATGCAGCCAACGCTTGAAGGAAAAGTAGGAGGTGCAGACTAATGCTGGATTTAACACCAAAAAAAATAATTGAACGTACGGCATTGCGCATCAACCCTTGTAAAACATGCCAACCAGTTGGTGCTATGTATGCGGCACTTGGAGTACATCGTTGTATGCCGCATAGCCATGGCTCACAGGGTTGTTGTTCCTATCACAGAACGTTTTTAGCTCGGCATTTCAAGGAACCGGCAATTGCAACAACGAGTGCTTTCACCGAAGGTACATCGGTATTTGGCGGCGGGAGCAATGTTAAACAATCCGTAAAAAATATTTTTGAAATCTATGATCCAGATATTATTGCGGTGCATACGACTTGTCTAAGTGAAACCATTGGTGACGATTTAAATACGTATATTCAACAGATGGACATTCCTGAAGGTAAAATCGTTGTGCATACGAATACACCAAGTTATGCGGGATCGCATGTTAATGGATTTTTCAATATGATGTGTGGGTTTATTAAATATTTGTCTAAAGCTACAGCCGTTAAAAATGGTAAAATTGGTATTTTTCCGGGGTTTGTCAATCCTGGAGATATGCGTGAAATGAAACGGTTGGCAAAATTATTAAAGGCTGAATTTATCATGTTTCCTGATACCAGCGGCGTCTTAGATGCACCGATGACTGGCGAATATGAAATGTATCCTAAAGGCGGCACGACAATTCCTGAGATTGTTTCTTTAGGTGATTGTGAAAAGATACTAGCACTGGGCGAGCTTACCAGTATGGAACCAGCTATCGAATTGAAACGTAAATGTGAAGTTGACTTTGATTCTTTGCCGCTGCCAATTGGCATTCAGGCAACGGATGCATATGTTATGGCGCTGTCACATTTTTCACAGCAGGAAGTTCCCGCTGCATTAGAAGAAGAACGCGGCCAATTAGTTGATATTATGATGGATGCGCATGCAAACTTTGATAAGAAGTCTGTAGCAATTTATGGTGATCCTGATACAGTTTTAGGGTTGGCTGCATTTGTTTTAGAAATGGGTATGATTCCTAAATACTTGTTGACTGGTACACCGAATGAAAAATTCATGACAAAAGCCAATGCTTTATTTGAAAAATTTGGTGTTACTGGCTGCAAAGCCAAAGCAAATGGTGATTTGTTTGAGCTGCACCAATGGATAAAAAATGATCCGGTGGATTTGCTTTTGGGTACGACACATGGTAAACAGATTGCCAAAGCGGAAGATATTCCATTGGTTAGAGCTGGTTTTCCGATTATCGATCGTTATGTACATTCTTATATGCCGCTTGTCGGGTATAGAGGGGCAATGCGTCTTTTGGAACTCATCTGCAATGCCTTGATGGATCGTCGTGATCGTGATGCAAAAGATGAAGATTTAGAAATGGTTATGTAAAGATTCGTAAAAAATACTTGACATTAAAAAAGAATTTGCCTAATATGAATATATAACTAAAAACTTTAAATCGTTGAGCCGAAGACCTTTAATACAATGAAGTATTTCATTTGTGTTAAAGGTCTTTTTATTTTTAACTGGGAGGGATAGCTATGGGCGCTGGAATCTTAGAAGAAAGAAAAGAGTCTATTTTGGTGAAAGACCATTGCAGCGGCAATGGAAAAGGCATTCAATGTGAGACACAAAGTGTCTCAGGAGCCGTCAGCCAGCGAGCTTGTGTATATTGCGGCGCCAGAGTAGTTTTGAACCCGATTACCGATGCTTATCATATCGTGCATGGTCCGATTGGCTGTGCCAGCTATACTTGGGATATCAGAGGAAGTCTATCCAGCGGCAGTGATATTTACCGCAATAGTTTTTCTACGGATTTGCGTGAACTTGATGTTATTTTCGGTGGTGAAAAGAAGTTGACTTCGGCTATCGATGAGATTGTTGCCTTGCATAAACCAAAATTGATTTTTGTTTATGCAACTTGTATTGTTGGCGTAATTGGTGATGATGTTGAAGCTGTCTGTAAGGCGGCCAGCGCCAAATACAATCTTTGCGTTATCCCAATTAAAGCACCAGGTTTTTCTGGAACGAAGACGTTAGGTTATAAGATGGCTTGTAATGCAATTATGGAAGTAATCAAGCCACATGTAAAAGTTGGGCAGATCAAAAAAGGAATCAATATTTTAGGTGATTTCAATTTAGCCGGTGAAATGTGGATCATTAAAAATTATTTTGATAAAATTGGGGTAAAAGTCATTTCAACGATTACGGGTGATGCTTCCTATGATACGTTAATTCAGGCTTCCACTGCAGAATTGAATATAGTGCAGTGTGCAGGTTCCAGTACGTATCTGGCGACTCGTATGGAGGAAGAACTCAATATTCCCTATATTAAAGTGAGCTTTTTTGGTGTGGAAGACACGACAAGTTCATTGCTTCGAGTTGCACAGGCAGTTGGTGATGCCCAGACGTTAGCACGGACTGAAACTTTTGTACAAGAACAGAGTAAAATCGCCCAAGAATTTCTAGAAAAATACAAACGAAATTTTATTGGCAAAAAAGCAGCGATTTATGTTGGTGGTGGATTTAAAGCGATTTCACTGATTCGCCAATTTAATGAAATGGGTATAAAAACGGTAGTTGTTGGTACGCAAACGGGCAAAAAAGAAGATTATGATATTATTGAAAGTCTGGTTGAAGATGATACCGTTATTTTGGACGATACCAATCCAGCAGAACTAGAAAAATTTATGAAAGAAAAAGAAGCCGATATTTTGGTCGGTGGTGTTAAGGAACGACCGTTGGCCTATAAACTTGGCATTGCATTTTGTGATCATAATCATGAGCGTAAACATGCACTTGGTGGTTATGAGGGCGTTATTAATTTTACACAGGAAGTAAATTTAACAATGAATAGTCCGGTTTGGCGCTATTTATAAAAAGATGATAAAAAGGGGCTGGTCTTATGGGGTACAATTTTACGAATTTAAATGTGAATCCTTGCAAAATGTGTATGCCGATGGGAGCGGTAACCGCGTTGTATGGAATTAAACGCTGTATGTCGATTTTACATGGATCACAAGGCTGCAGCACCTATATTCGTCGTCATATGGCTACACATTATAATGAACCGGTGGATATCGCTTCTTCTTCTTTAAGTGAAGAGGGTACTGTATTTGGCGGGGCGGATAATTTGCTTAAAGGATTAGCAAATATGATTCGCATGTATCAGCCGGAAGTAATCGGGGTGGCGACAACGTGTCTGGCAGAAACGATTGGCGAAGATGTCCCAGCGATTATCAGACGTTTTTATATGGCGAATCCTGACTGTAAGGTGAAGATTATACCAGTATCGAGTGCTGGCTATGCAGGGACGCAATATGAAGGCTTTTTTCGCTCCTTGCGCGCGATTGTTGAGTACGCAGAGATGGATGAAACAAAAAATAACAAAGTGAATATCATCACGGGAGCTATTTCACCAGCTGATACAAGATATCTCAAAAATTTATTAACAGAGCTGGGTATTGATTATATTTTGCTGCCGGATTTGTCAGAAAATCTGGATGGCGGGCATAGTGATGTTTATAATAGACTGCCGGATGGTGGGACTTCTTTGGCAGAAATCGCACATATGGCAGGGGCACAATATACGATAGAACTTTCAACTTTTATCAGTGACGAATCATCGCCTGGGAAATATTTAGCAGATACCTATGGTGTACCTTATAGCCGGATGGATTTACCAACCGGGGTACGAGCGATGGATGAACTTGTTGCTAAACTACTTGAGCTTGGCGGGAAGAGTACGATCAAACTGCAAAAAGAACGGGAACGTTATCTGGATGCAATGATTGATTCACATAAGTACAGTGCTTTGGGGCGGGCGGCTGTTTTTGGTGAACCGGATTTTGTTAAAGCGGTGATCCAATTATGTGCTGAAAATGGAATTGTCCCAGTTGTCAGTGCTACGGGGTCGGCTTGTAAGACGTTCCACGAACAGATTGAACCGGATATTAAAGCAGTAGCAGCGCCCGTGTTTGTGGAACGTTATGCAATGGTTGATGATGCAGACTTTGAGATGATTGAAAAATTGATGGTTGATTTGAAAGTGAATGTCATGATTGGCAATTCCGATGGCAGACGTGTTGCCCAAAGATTGAGTCTCGATTTGATTCGTTGCGCGTTTCCGATCCATGATCAAATTGGCGGGCAGCGCATTCAAATGCTCGGCTATGAGGGATCTTTGCAGCTTTTGGATCGCATTGTCAATTCATTATTAGGGGCGCGTGAACATACTTTTAGGGAAGAACTTTATAATAAATACTATTTAGGTGGTGAGCCGGGGAAAATGGAAACACAAGCAGTCGTAGAGATGAAGAGCGAAGTGCCAGTTGTGATGGAAAAAGTTAGTTCGCCTGCAGATAAAACAGAGACACATCCTTGTTTTAATTGCAATGGCGGTAAATATGCACGTATCCATTTACCGATTGCACCAAAATGCAATGTACAATGTAATTATTGTTTGCGCAAATACGATTGCCCGAACGAAAGCCGCCCTGGTGTAACAACGCAGATTCTTAACCCAGAAGAAGCTTTTGAAAAATACAAATTGGTGAAAGCAAATATGCCAAATCTTAAAGTAGTTGGTATTGCTGGCCCTGGTGATTCTTTAGCCAATTTTGATCAAACCAAACAAACGTTGTCTCTCATTAAAGAATATGATCCTGAAGTTACATTTTGTTTATCAACGAATGGGTTGATGCTGCCGATGTATGCGCAAGATCTTATTGATTTAGGGGTATCACATGTGACGGTTACAATGAATACCATTTCACCAAAAATCGGCGCACAAATTTATCAATATGTGAATTACATGGGTTTTCGTTACACGGGTGAACAAGGAGCAACGATTTTACTGGCGAATCAGCTCGCTGGAATCAAATACCTTACAGATCATGGCATTGTTTGCAAAATCAACATTGTCATGTTAAAGGGAATTAATGATGAGGAAATTGAAGCCGTTGTGCAAAAAGCAAAAGAATTACATTGCGAAATTACCAATATTATGCAGCTTATCCCGGTTAAAGGCAGTACGTTTGAAGATATGCCGCTTGTCAGCAATAAGGAAATCACGGCAATGCGTAAAAAATGTGAAGGGCATATGAAGCAAATGTATCATTGTCGTCAATGCAGAGCGGATGCCGTGGGGACCTTGGACAATGATGAGTCTATTAATTATCAAATGAAACAAGAAACAAACGTGATAGCGATTAAAAAAGAACGGCAGCGTTTTGCTGTAGCCACGAAGAGTGGTATGCTGGTTGATCAGCATTTTGGGCATGCACAAGAATTTTATATTTATGAAAGTGATGGGGAAACGGCAAACTTTATTGAAAAACGCAATGTTGATAAATATTGCAATGGACCTGATGTTTGTGAAGATAAGGTAGATAAAATTGAATCTATTTTGCAGACTATAAAAGATTGCAGCGCTGTGCTGGCACTGCGCGTTGGTGAATCACCATCACGACGGCTGGAGGCTCTGGGAATTCGTATTGTGGTTACCTATGATCGGATTGAAGAAGCTGTTAAAAAAGCAGCAAATCAATAAAATAAAGATACCATATAGGTTGAATTAAAAAATTGATGATTGCCATATGAAATATTTAATGCAACTTATATATTTTAGCGGGGTGAGAAGGATGATTCGTATCATTGATAATACGTTATCCTGTCTTGATTCATATCATGCATCACCGCATGATCTTTATCAATTGTTGGAAAGCTTATTAAAACTGCCAACAACTTATATTGAAATGTCTGCTTCAGTATATGAAAAGCTAATTTCCTTAAAAACGCTGCCGCAAAATAGAAAATATTTATTGCATGTCGTAAGTGCCATGCAGGCGGATCGTCATCCGGGACTTGCTGGTTATATTATGCCAGCCGAATCTTTTGGTAAAATGGGAAATGCGGTATATGAAATTAATTTCAAGAATATGGATAATTTTGTTTTTGATGAAAAATGTGTACAAGGTCTGCGTATTGTTGGCTTTGCTGAACGCATGGCAAAAGAGATCGAACAAGAAATAATAGATATATTGGCCTCGAAAGAAAAATTTGAGTTTTGTCCGAAAAACGATTATTTTTGTGCAACGGCTTTGGCGTTTGAATGGTGCCGTCTGGGCGGACAGAAGGTTGTTGCCAGTTTTTCTGGTATTGGCAATCAGGCTGGGTTGGAAGAACTTTTAATGGCGCTGCATTTAGAAAATTTATATGACCTCAAAGGAGATTTGTCTTGCTGCACCGAAATTAAACATTGTTTAGAGCGTATTGTCGGTCAAAATATTGCTCCCAATAAAGCCGTTATTGGCGAAGCTATTTTCGCAGTTGAAGCGGGTATTCATGTGGATGGTATCGTGAAAAATCCCAGCATTTATGAACCATATCCGCCAGAATTTGTGGGAAACAAACGGCAGATTGTTATGGGGCAATATTCGGGACGCAATGCGGTGCTCGCAAAAATGAAAGAACTGCAAATTCCAGAAAATGGTGTGGATCTTATTAAACTAGTGGAACTATTACAGCATAAAAGTTTGGTACTGCAAAAAAATTTGACGGATGCAGAATTTGCCAACCTTGTAAGGCTGGTGAAATAATGAAAAAACAACTTTATATGATTGATACGACATTACGTGACGGGGCACAAAGTCCGGGAATTTCTTTTTCAAAGACCGATAAAATCGAGATTGCCAAAGCTTTGGAAAAAGTCGGAGTTTATCAGTTGGAAGCAGGAATTCCTGCTATGGGGGCGAGTGAGAAAGAGGCTATTCTTGCCATTAAAGATGTTTGTAAAAAATCATTGATTGCTGCATGGAATCGGCTGAATATCAAAGATATTCAGCATTCTGTGGATTGCAGCCCCGATATTATCCATATCAGTGTCCCTGTCTCGGATTTGCAGGTGTATCAAAAGCTGCAAAAAGATCGTCTTTGGCTCAAAAAGGAAATGCTTGCCTGTGTTGATTATGCCTTAGAAAAAGGATTCTTTGTTACGATTGGTTTTGAAGATGCATCACGCGCAGATCTGGCTTTTATGATTGAAATGGGTACTGCTTTGCAGCAACTGGGCGTAAAACAATTGCGTTTTGCGGATACGGTGGGAATCTTGACACCGCACACTACGCAGATAAAAGTACGTTCTTTGATTGAATACACGGGGCTTGATATTGAGTTTCATGCACATAATGATTTGGGAATGGCTGTGGCTAATTCGATTGCTGCTGCAAGGGCGGGAGCAAGCTTTATTGATACGACAATTAACGGTATTGGAGAACGCACAGGAAATTGTGATTTCTATCAGTTTATAAAAGCGGCGCATTCTTTTTATGATATAATGACGGAAGAACTAGCAGCAAAAGAGATGGTGCAGTTGTTAGAAATAAATTTGCACAGAGAAAAGGATTGAGTGAAATGGTGAATAAAATATCTAGATTATTGGCAGTTTTGGCGATTTTTGCTTTTTCAATTTGGAGTGCTGGCTGTGGTGGGGCTGAAACTAAAAATACAGCGGCAGAGTCTAAGCCGCAAAAAGAAATTTTTGTTTCAGCCGCAGCGAGTTTAACCGATGTAATGAAAGAAATTTCGGCTGCCTATACAAAAAATCATCCAGATACCAAGTTGACGTTTAGCTTTGGCAGCAGCGGTGCTTTACAGACTGCAATTGAGCAAGGCGCTCCCGCGGATATTTTTCTTTCAGCGGCACAAAAACAAATGAATACCCTTGATAAAGAAGGGATTTTGGCTGAAGGAACAAAAAAAGATTTATTGATTAATAAAGTAGTATTGATTACACCGAAAGATAGTAAGGTTGAGATCACATCTTTTGCGGATCTTACCTCAGATAAAGTAAAACGAATTGCCTTAGGTGAACCGAAAGGTGTGCCGGTTGGTCAATATTCGGAAGAAATTTTCACCTCATTAAATACACTGGATCAAATGAAAGCGAAAGCCGTTTATGGTTCCGATGTGCGTCAGGTTTTAACTTGGACAGAAGCTGACGAAGTGGATTGTGGTATTGTCTATGCAACGGATGCAGCAACATCAGCTAAAATCAAGGTTGTAGCAGAGGCTCCGGCAGGCAGCCATAAACCTGTTATTTATCCGGCAGCGGCAATTAAGGCAAGTAAAAATCTAGATGAAGCAAAAGACTTTTTGACATTTTTAGCGACACCAGAAGTAACGAAAATTTTTGAGACATATGGATTTCAGGTAAAATGACGGACTGGTCACCACTTATTATTTCTTTGAAAACGGCCTTTTTATCTACGTTTATTACTTTTTTCTTTGGCGTTTATGCAGCTTTTTTAGTAGTGAAAGTGAAACGTTTTCAGGGATTAATGGATACCATTTTTACGCTGCCGATGGTTTTGCCACCGACCGTAGTCGGATTTTTTCTTTTACTATTATTTGGTAAGCAAAGTTTTCTTGGGCAAATTTTTTTGAGCGTTGGGGTGAATTTTGTTTTTTCGTGGGAAGCAACGGTAGTTTCTGCTGTGGTGGTCTCTTTCCCTTTGATGTATCGAACAACACGCGGCGCATTCGAACAATTAAATCCTGATTTGATTTACGCAGCTCGAACACTTGGCATTAGTGAATTTAAAATTTTTTGGCGAGTTATCTTACCGAATACCTGGTATGGCATTATGGCAGGGCTTATTCTTTCGTTTGCGCGTGCTTTAGGTGAGTTTGGGGCGACAATCATGACAGCTGGGAATATTCCCGGACTTACCCAGACCATGTCAACGGCTATTTATTCGGCAGTGCAGGCGGGAGATAATGCAACAGCTTTTTTTTGGGTAAGCATTGTGTGTGCCATTTCTTTTGCTGTGATTATTATGATGAACTATTGGATGAATCATCAACAGCAGTTTGCTGAATTTATCAGCAAAAGAAAGCGAGGCACTAAAAATGTCGTTGTTCGTTGATATAAAAAAATCATTGGGAGAGTTTGAACTCAATATTAAATTTGAGACGGACAATGAAGTATTTGCTTTGCTAGGTGCATCGGGTTGCGGTAAAAGTATGACTCTGAAATGTATTGCCGGTATTGAAAAACCGGATTCTGGTGTGATTCGTTTAAATGAAACGATACTCTTTGATAGTGAAAAAAAAATTAATTTACCACCGCAAAAACGTCATATTGGGTATTTGTTTCAAAATTATGCATTGTTTCCGAATATGACCGTGCGCGAAAATATAGAATTTGTTATTCAAACAACAGGAGCTGCGAAACTGGACATGCTGGCGACGCAGGTTCAAAGATTTCATTTAGCAGGATTGGAAGACCTTTATCCGGCTCAACTATCTGGTGGGCAGCAGCAGCGGACGGCTTTTGCCAGAATTTTGGCTTCCCAGCCAGAAGTATTGATGTTAGACGAGCCATTTTCTGCTTTAGACAGTTACTTGAAATGGCAGGTCGAACAGGAGCTTCGGGCCTTGCTTAAAACATATCAACGTCCTGTTTTATTTGTATCGCATGATCGCGATGAAGTATTTCGGCTTTCAGAGCGGATTGCTGTTTTAGCGCAAGGTAAAATTGATGTGATTCATAGCAAACATGATTTATTTGATTCACCAGAAACATTAGCGGCTACGTTGATTACCGGGTGTAAAAATATTTCCATTGCGAAAAAAATTGACTCTCAGACGTTATATGCACAAGAATGGGGACTACAGCTTCGTGTTGATGGTACGATTCCCGATGATTTATGTTATGTTGGTTTTAGGGCGCATTTTTTTGAAATGGGTCAGTCACCCAAAAATTCTTTTGCCGTTGAAATTGTTGATGTGGTAGAAGACACTTTTTCTATATTGATAATGATTCGTCCGCAAGGGTCTTTGGTTAAGCCGCTTCGTTGGGAATTAGGAAAAGAACTCTGGCAGAGAATCTCACCAGATAATCTTTTTTTAACCATCCCTGAAGATAAAATTATATTAATGAAGAAATGAGGTATGAAAAATGAAAATCAGTGCGAGAAATCAACTCAAAGGTGAAGTGGTTTCCATTCAAGAAGGTTCTGTTAACGCGATTGTGGGTATCAGGATTGCAAGTGGGGATGTTGTAAGTGCAACCGTATCCATGAATGCAGTGAAAGATTTGAATCTGAAAGTCGGGAAAGAGGCTTATGCAATAATTAAAGCAACTTCCGTTATGATCGGTGTAGAATAAATCGCATAAACAGCAGGTGTTTATGTTTGTACAAAATGAAATGTCCAGGTGAAAACCTTGGACATTTCATTTTTTTGTTTTAAATTATGCTACAATATATATAATGCATTGAAGAAATTACATTAATCCACCAGTCTGTCATATATAATATTTAATGCAGCTTATTATAGAAAGAGATCAAGAAGTAAGCCGCAAGGAGGTGCAATGTATGAGTGATGAGTCATTGCTGTTTCAAATGGTTGCCAGAATGAGTATGGCGGCAACATTGGCCTTTATTTTATCGCAGGCAAAACTATTTCGTCGGGTAAATTATCGGTATGTAAGCTGGTCTGATAAAATAAAATTATCCGTTATTTTTGGCTTGATTGGTATTGCTGGCACGTATGTGGGTATTCCAATTAATGATGCTTTGGCGAATTCAAGAGTCATTGGTGTTATGGCAGCAGGATTAATAGGTGGACCAGCCATGGGAGCCGCCGCGGCAGTAATTGCGGGTGGCCATCGCTATTTCTTGGGCGGCTTTACGGCTTTTTCCTGTGCATTATCGAGTCTTTGCGAAGGATTGCTGGCAGGCTATGTGAAAAAAAGATATCCAAATAAACCGATTCCCTGGTGGCTGGCACTGCTGACTGGACTTGTCGGAGAAATCATGCAGATGGGGATTATTTTATTGACAGCTCAGCCCTTTGATCAAGCGTTACAGCTGGTAAATAAGATTGCGATGCCGATGATTACGGCCAATGCGATTGGTCTTACGATTTTTATGCTCATTATAAAAACAACAATGGATGCACAAAATAGAGTAGGTGCGATTCAGGCCCAAAAAGTTCTGCGTATTGCGGCAAAAACTCTGCCATATTTTCGACGCGGTATCAGTCAGGAATCGGCACAAGCTGCGGCACAGATCATCTATCAATATGGTGGCTATCATGCGGTAGCTGTTACTGATACACATCGAGTTTTGTCTTTCATTGGAGCTGAGGCAGATCACCATATGACAGAAGAAAATAATTTTACCAAGTCGACGAAACAGGTCATTGAAACAGGTGAAATTTATATTGCTGAACATGCCAGGGAAATTGGCTGTAACCACCCGGGCTGTACTTTGAAAAGTGCTATTATCGTTCCCTTGAAATATAGTGAAAAAGTTGTTGGAACATTTAAACTTTATTACACAGTGAGTAATTTATTGAATCAAACCGATACTGTCTTTGCGGAAGGGCTTGCACAGCTTTTTTCCATTCAGTTAGAGCTGGCAGAAATTGAACGTGAGTCTCAGCAAGCCGCTCAAGCTGAATTAAAAGCACTGCAGTCGCAAATTAATCCGCATTTTTTATTTAATACCTTGACAACAATTATTTCTTTAGTGCGAACAAAACCAATGCTCGCGCGGGAACTTTTGCTTAAACTTAGTGAGATTTTTCGTTTCACGTTACATAAAACAGGGAAAGAAATTACACTGGAAGAAGAATTGAATCAAGTGCGTGCTTATTTGACGATTGAAAAAGCACGATATGGTGATAAATTAACATTCAAAGAGACAATTGAATTGAATCCTAATATTTATTTAATATCTTCTTTAACAATTCAGCCACTCGTAGAAAATGCAATACAACACGGACTTAAGCCGAAAGAAAATGGTGGGACAATTTATCTTTTGATTCGAGAAGACATGGATTTTATTGAAATTTTGCTTAAAGATGATGGAATTGGTTTTGATTTAGCAAGGATGAATCCATTGCAAAAGCCGCTCGAAGGGCATATTGGCATTCGTAATGTGCATGAACGGTTGCAACGTCAATATGGTAAGCGTTATGGGTTGACGATCGAAAGTATACCAGGGGCAGGTACAACGGTTATAATTCGTATACCAAAATTAATTTTTATGGATGGTGATATTGATGCTGAAAATTTTGATTGTGGATGATGAAATGCCGGCCCGGGATGAACTAAAATATATATTGTCTTTATTGGAAGAAAATGAAGTTGTTGGTGAGGCCGCGGATGCAGCACAAGCGATTGCCTTAGCAGCGAAGCTAAGACCAGATGTGATATTTTTAGACATCAATATGCGAGAAATGAATGGACTGGCAGCGGCAAAAATCCTTCTGAGTGTTGCACCAGATGCGAGGCTCGTATTTGCCACAGCGTATGATGAATATGCTCTAAAAGCATTTGAAATTGGTGCTATCGATTATGTTTTGAAACCTTTTATTGACGAGCGTATCCAGCAAACACTTCTGCGAATTAAAACATATCGAAAAGAAGATCGGCATATGATGTCTAAGCAAATTGATAAAGTTTTGGAGCATACCAATATTCAAGTGAATAAATTGCCGGTTGAAAAAAACGGAAAAATCATGCTGCTTAATTATGATGAAATTTTGTATGCTTATGCATCAATGGGCACGGTTAAAATTGTTACGGACGTAGAAGAAATTAATTATAATGGTTCATTATCTGATTTGGAAGATCGACTTTATGGTACACATCTCTTGCGGGTCCATAAAAGTTATTTAGTTAATATGGATAAAGTAGAGGAAGTGGTTCCTTGGTTTAAGGGAACATATTGGCTTAAGATGACCAGTGAGGGCAAACATGAAATTCCAGTTAGCAAAAGTCAGATCAAAGAGATTAAAACAATTCTGGGTTTAAAATAAAAATTTTCCATTAAATGGAGCATAGTTCCATTCAGGATGAGTTTTCTTCCATTGAATGAAAAATCCTATTCATATAGTAGAATGTAGTCTATTATAAAGTTGCTAGTGATTCAGAAAATTGAGTCAATTCAACTTTATATGGAGGTTACTTTTATGAACGGACTTTATCTTGTAATTATTTCTGCTTTAGTTTTAAGTCTTTGTTATCGTTACTATGGTGCATTTATGGCAGCAAAAGTATTGACGCTTGATCCAAATCGTCCCACACCGGCTGTCGTCCATGAAGATGGACATGATTATGTGCCGACCAATAAATGGGTAACATTTGGTCATCATTTTGCCGCAATTGCTGGTGCTGGTCCTTTGGTTGGTCCGGTTTTGGCAGCACAGTTTGGCTATCTTCCCGGCACGATCTGGCTTCTAGTTGGAGCGTGTATTGGTGGTGCTGTGCATGATATGGTTATTCTATTTGCTTCGATTCGCCATGATGGATTGTCCATCGCAGAAATCGCGAAAATAGAAATCGGTAAATCAACAGGCTTGGCAACTGCTGTTGCCGTTATTTTTATTTTGATTATTACCATGGCTGGAATGGCGATTGCCGTTGCTAATGCCTTATTTAACAGTCCATGGGGAGCCTTTACAGTTGGGGCAACCATTCCAATAGCCCTGTTTATTGGTGTTTATATGAGATATTTGCGCCCTGGTCATATCGGTGAAGCTTCTTTTATCGGAGTTATGCTGGTTATTGGTGCAGTTTTTGGTGGTGCGTGGGTACAACACTCTGCTTTGGCTCCATTTTTTACTTTAAGTAGAGCACAACTTGATATCATTTTACCTTGTTATGGTTTTATTGCAGCAGCGCTTCCTGTTTGGCTGTTGCTTGCTCCACGTGATTATTTAAGTACATATATGAAAATTGGTACGATTGGGGCATTAGCTCTCGGCATTATCATTGTTCAACCAGCAATTCAGATGCCTGCCATCACGCAATTTATTGGTGGCGGCGGCCCGGTTGTTCCAGGTCCGGTATGGCCATTTGTTTGCATTACGGTTGCTTGCGGGGCTATTTCGGGATTTCATACGATTATTGCCACGGGTACAACGCCTAAAATGTTGATGAATGAAAGAGAAATTCTGCCAATTGGTTTTGGTGCAATGCTGGCAGAATCTTTTGTGGGAATTATGGCCTTGATTGCGGCTACCAGCTTAGTGCCGGCTGATTATTTTGCGATAAATAGTGCACCAGATGTTTTTGCAACACTTGGCATGAACATTCAGGAATTACCTATGCTCTCGGAAATGGTTGGTGAAAATGTTGCCGGCCGTCCAGGCGGGGCTGTGTCGTTGGCTGTTGGTATGGCACATATTTTCTCGCAGATTCCAGGTCTTGAAACATTAATGTCATTTTTATATCATTTTGCTATTATGTTTGAAGCTTTATTTATTTTAACAATTATTGATGCTGGTACACGGGTTGGTCGTTATCTATTACAAGAAATTGGTGGACTCGTGTATAAACCACTAGGCGATGTTCATTGGACACCGGGAATTATCTTTACGAGTGCTTTGATTTCGGCAGCTTGGGGCTACCTTGTCTTTGGTGGTTCTATTGCCTCGATTTGGCCATTGTTTGGCCTTTCCAATCAGCTGCTTGCCAGTATGACCTTGGCGATTGGGACAACAATTTTGCTTAGAATTGGCAAAGGCCGCTATATTTGGACTACACTTGTACCACTTTGTTTTATGATCACTACAGCACTTACGGCTGGGTTTTATAATATTTTCGAATTTTATCTGCCGAAAAGTCAATATTTATTGGCGGGAGCGAGTGCCGTAATGATGATATTAATCGTGTTTGTTATCATTAATTCAGTACGTGTATGGCTGCAAATTATGAAGTCTGACAAAAAAGAAATGCAGCAGTCCCTTTAAAAGCAAGAGATTTTTCACGAAAATAAAAAGCAAGGCTTATCGTTCACTGCATAAGCCTTGTTTTTATTTTGTTTTGGGGGGATAATATACAATGGTTTGATTAAATAGTGAATTGTGGCAATATTTTGCGAAAACATTAGCCTGAAATGCCCCAAAAATATTTTCGAATGTTATAATAAGATAACAGGAGATTTTCTGCTAGAACTTAATCATAAAAAGAAACTTTCCTGATTACGATCACATTTGTGGAGGAGGAAATATAGTGAATTTTCAAATCGAAAATGAAAGAGTAGTTGCTGCATTTGACAGCAAGGGGGCTGAAATTATAAGCTTCAAAGACAAGACCACGAATATCGAGTACATATGGCAGGCCGATCCGGCTTTTTGGGCAAGTCATGCACCTATTTTATTTCCCTTTATTGGACAGTCGAAAAATAAGCAATATGAATACAATGGTAAATCTTATCCAATGACAAATCATGGTTTTGCTCGTGAATATGATTTTAAAGTTTCCGAACAATCAAAAGACTCTATTTCTTTTGTGTTGACCGATTCTAAAGCTACACAAACAGTGTATCCATTTCAGTTCTCTTTTGAAATAACGTACAAAGTAGAACAAGCATCTTTAGTGGTAAGTTTCCAAGTGAAAAATACAGATATGAGCAATCCGCTTTATTATTCGTTAGGTGCGCATCCGGCTTTTAATGTACCAATGGTAGAAGGAACGAAGTTTGAAGATTATTCTTTGAGCTTTTCACCTAAAAAGAAAAGAAAAATATTTAAATTAGCGGATTTAAAAGAATTCTTACTTGATTTTTCAGCTACTGCAGAGGCTCCAACGGATCAGGACTTACCACTTCAGTACGGTTTATTTAAAGATGGTTTGTTTGCTTATGAAACAACAGGGGCTACAACGTGTACGCTTCACTCCAATAAAACACCCCATAGTGTTGCTATTACGTATGATAACATGCCATATTTATGTGTTTGGTCGCCTACACCAAAAGATGCACCTTTTGTTTGCATTGAACCGTGGGTTGGTTTACCTGATAACACAAAGGCGACAGGGAAACTGGCAGAAAAATTTGGCATTCAAAAATTGGAAGCACTTACAAGTTCGCAAACAGGGTTTACGATTACTATAAAATAAAGAATAGGCATTTAATTTGGCTGTGCCCATGAAAGTTCACAAGAGATGTTTTATCGTTAATTCTATTGCGATAAAACGTCTCTTGTTTTGGTTTGATCGGCAAAAATTAATTTTGATTCACTACATATGTATTGACAATTTATTGCGTTTTATGTTATAAATTACATATGAACATATATTCATATGTAAATACGTAAAGTAAACTTCAATAAAAGGAGCGAGCATAGTATGGATAAAAAACAAAATGACGAAGGAATGAGACAAAAGATCTATAGTATAGAAAATCTTGGTTGTGCACATTGTGCGGGGCAAATGGAAGAAAAAATAAAAAATTTGCCGGGGATAGAGAATGTTTCGATTACATTTACGACAAAGCAGCTAAAGATTGTGGCCAAAGAGCCGGATGAATATTTGCCGATGATCCGTGAAATCTGCACATCGATTGAAGCTGATGTAAAAATTGTACCCAAGGTCCTTCGAAAAAATAAACACCAAGAAAATGGGCAAGACTGGATGATATGGGAAGTTGGTATTGGGGCTGTGCTTTTTTTTATGAATGCAGTTTTGGATATCATTCCTGATCCTTTTGTTTTGGCAGTTTATGTGCTCGACTATGTGCTGGTTGGGGGGCGGATTGTTCGCAAAGCTTTGCTGAATATCGTTCATGGAAAAGTTTTTGATGAAAATTTCTTGATGATGATAGCAACATTAGGTGCATTTGCCATTGGTGAATATCCTGAGGCTGTTGGTGTTATGCTGTTTTATCGAATTGGTGAATATTTTGAAGATCGAGCTGTTGCTAAAAGTCGCAGCCAGATCATGGATGCGATTGATTTGCGTCCTGAGACCGTCCAACGAATCGTTGGTACAGATATCGAAGTTATGGCTGCAGAAGATGCTAAGGTTGGGGATATCCTTTTGGTTCGAGTTGGTGACCGTATCCCACTTGATAGTGTAGTTGTAGATGGTGCAAGCCGCATTGATACTTCACCAATTACAGGGGAACCAGTTCCTGTTGCAGCTGTCATTGGGACCTCACTTGTTTCCGGCAGTGTTAATTTATCAGGGGTCCTGAAAATTCGCGTGGTTAAAGTATTAGCAGAATCTATGGTTTCCCGGATTTTGGCTTCTGTAGAGAATGCGGCAGCTACCAAACCAACAATTGATCGTTTTATTACCCGTTTTGCGCGCATTTACACACCGGTGGTAGTGCTGGCAGCCATAGCTGTTGCTGTTATTCCTTCCTTGGTGACAGGCAACTGGAATTATTGGATTTATACTGCCTTGACTTTTCTTGTTATTAGTTGTCCCTGCGCGTTGGTTTTAAGTGTTCCATTGGCTTTCTTTTCAGGAATTGGTGCAGGATCAAAGCAAAGTATTTTATTTAAGGGTGGTACAGCATTAGAGGCTTTAAATAAGGTAAAGCATATTATTTTTGATAAAACTGGTACAATTACGGAGGGGAATTTTATTGTTCAACAGATTGTTCCAGTAGGACCAATCACGGCAGATGAATTATTAGCACTAACGGCCTCTTGTGAAAGTCAGTCATCGCATCCGATTGCCAGTAGTATTTTTTCCGCAGCGAGAGAAAAAAACTTAGAGCTGGTTAATTTTGCAGCGATTGAAGAAACCGCCGGGCAGGGGCTTAAAGTTCGGTTTGCCGATAAATTTGTTTTATGCGGTAATCGAGTTTTATTAGAAAAAGCAGGAATTGATCTTACATCGGTACAAAAGACTCTTTATGGTACAGAAGTTTTTGTGGCGGCTGATGGTTTATTACTCGGTTATCTTGTGCTTGCCGATACGGTAAAGCCGGGGGCAAAGATTGTGATTGAAGAAATTAAACGAATGGGAATCGGTGTTACGATGCTGACTGGTGATAGTCAGGAAAGTGCCAGTGCAATTGCTGCGCTAACGGGGATTGGGGAGGTTCGTGCCAGTCTTTTGCCACAAGATAAGTTTGATGAACTTACCAAAATCCGTGATAAGTATGGTGCGGTTATGTTTATTGGTGATGGTATTAATGATGCTCCGGTATTGGCGGGAGCTGATTGTGGAGCCGCGATGGGATCCGGAGCGGATGCTGCAATTGAAGCAGCAGATGTTGTATTTATGACATCAAAACTGGAAGCAGTTTTACAGTCATTGCAGATTGCACGAAATACAAATAAAATTGCCTGGCAGAATGTTGTTTTTGCTTTGGTTGTCAAAATCATGGTATTGGTTTTGGGATTGGCTGGTTTTGCTTCGATGTGGTTTGCTGTATTTGCCGATACTGGGGTTGCGATGTTGTGTGTGTTGAATGCAATTCGTATTTTATATATAAAAAATTCGAATCCGCAATTTAATGCTTCGATTACCGCATCTGATGCATAAATTTCGTTGCCTTTTTCGATTGAGTGGAATGAAAAGTTTACAGTTGTAAACTTTTCATTCCACTTTTTGGATCGATTTCGTTCCAAATAAAATTACCAGTGCAGGTTTTCTGCCTTTTAAAGTTGGCACATAACTTGCAATAATATATTAATAGTTAAAACATATTAATATAAAGTGGAGGGGTTCAAATGATTATTGGTGTACCGAAAGAAATTAAAAACAATGAAGCAAGAGTAGGTCTTACTCCCGCTGGAGCCGAAGCATTGTGTAAATCCGGACATACCGTATTGATGGAAAAAAGTGCTGGCCTTGGCAGTGGCTTTAGTGATGCAGCTTATGAAGCCACTGGCGCTAAAATTATCAGTGATAAAAAAGCTTTGTTTGATCGAGCTGAAATGATCATTAAAGTAAAAGAACCAGTTGAACCAGAATACAATTTATTCCACGAAGGGCAAGTTCTGTTTACATATTTGCATCTTGCACCAGAACCAGAACTTACCCAGGCCTTGTTAAAAGACAAAGTGATTGGTATAGCGTATGAAACAATTGTGGGACGAAACAACACGCTGCCATTATTATCCCCAATGAGTGAAGTGGCAGGCCGTATGGCTGTTCAGGTAGGTGCACAATATTTAGAAAAACAAAATGGTGGTAAAGGTGTTTTGTTAAGCGGCGTATCAGGCGTACCATCTGGTCAGGTTGTCATCATCGGTGGTGGTAATGTTGGTACAAATGCTGCAAAAATTGCTGTTGGAATGGGTGCACGCGTAACTGTAATTGATATGTCGGGCGACAGACTTCGTTATTTGGATGATATTTTTGGCAGCAGCATTGTGACGGTAATGTCAAATAGCTATAATATTGCCGAATGGGTTAAAAAAGCAGATTTGTTGATTGGATCGGTATTAGTTCCAGGAGCGAAAACACCAAAATTAGTTTCAGAAGATATGATCAAAACGATGGAAGCTGGTTCCGTGGTCGTTGATGTTGCAATTGATCAGGGCGGTTCGATTGTTACTTGCGATCATTGCACGACACATGATAATCCAACTTTTATCAAACATGGTGTAGTTCATTATTCGGTAGCTAATATGCCAGGTGCTGTGGCACGGACTTCGACGTTGGCTTTGACAAATGCTACATTACCATATGCTCTTCAACTTGCGAATAAGGGCTATCGTCAAGCTTGTCTCGATGATCCTGGCTTAGCAAAAGGGATTAACGTAATCAATGGGAATATTACCTTTAAAGGTGTTGCTGACGGTTTAGGATTACCTTATGTAGAGTTGAGCACTATCTTATAATTTCATAAACTATATTTTTAGAGTTATATATAATGCAACTTATATAGTAAGCAGTTCTATGTTATATTAAACAAGCTACGACCAACATAGAGCTGCTTATCTTAAATTAAATGAATATTCGAATAATTATCAAGGAAAAGGTTACAAGGAAACCTTTTTGTAGTACACTTAAACGATGTGGAATTTGACGTTAAAGACTGCTACTTTTTTATATAGCATATTCGTCAATTCTTACAGCTTATATCTACCATTCATGCCAAAGATTTATATGATATGGAGGGAAAGAAGTGGATAATTTAAAGAATGGACTTCAAGAAGACTTACATCGTGGACTCAAAGAGAGACATATTCAACTGATTGCATTAGGTGGTGCTATCGGGGTTGGTTTATTCCTTGGTTCGGCCGCAGCAATTAAAGTTGCTGGCCCGTCGCTCATTTTGACTTACTTTATAGGTGGGGTTGTTATTTTTTATGTTATGCGTGCACTAGGCGAGGTTACTGTAGAATATCCGGTATCTGGTGCATTCAGTGCGCATGCCAGCAAGTTTGTTGGACCGTTGTGCGGCTATATTACGGGCTGGACTTACTGGTTCATGTGGGTTGTAACTTGTATGGCCGAGATTACGGCAGTGGGGGTATATGTGAATTACTGGATACCCGATTTGCCGCAATGGATACCCGCACTCGCCGCACTCGTTTGCATGACGATTGTCAATTTGATTGCTGTAGCTGCATATGGAGAATTTGAATTTTGGTTTGCACTTATAAAAGTCGTTACCATTATTGCTATGATTCTGGTAGGCGGTGCGATGATCTTTTTTGGCATTGGCAATGATGGCGTTGCGGTCGGTATTTCAAATCTATGGACTTATGGTGGATTTTTCCCGAATGGAATCACCGGAATGGTCATGGCTCTTGTTATGGTTATGTTTTCTTATTTGGGAATTGAAATTATTGGAGTTACTGCTGGTGAAGCCGCTCATCCTGAAAAAACGATACCATCGGCAATTGATAAAGTTTTTTGGCGGATTTTAATCTTTTATGTGTTGGCATTGTCGGTTATTATGTCACTGTATCCATGGAATCAAATTGGCACGCTTGGCAGCCCGTTTGTTTTGACTTTTAGTAAACTTGGTATAAGTACAGCAGCAGGTATTATTAATTTTGTTGTTTTAACCGCTGCATTATCTTCTTGCAATAGTGGTCTTTTTAGTACCGGGCGGATGTTATATAATCTGTCATTGCAGGGAAAAGCACCTAAAATGTTTGGCAAACTTAGTAAACATATGGTACCAGCGAATGGGATTTTGGTTTCAGCAGGTTTTTTACTCATAGGTGTTGTCCTCAATTATATGGTTCCGGCTGAAGTGTTTACGTATGTAACGAGTGTGGCAACATTTGGCGCACTTTGGATTTGGGGTATTATCTTATTTGTTCAAATCAAATTTAGAGAAACTTTATCTCCAGAGCAAATTGGCAAATTGCATTATCCGATGCCGCATTCACCTTATTCGAGTTGGATCTGCATAGCATTTTTCTTTCTAGTGGCTTTTGTAATGTTCTTTAGTGAAAATACGCGGGTTGCACTTTATATTGCACCAATTTGGTTTGCGGGTGTAATTGCTTCATATTACATGAGTGGACTGCATAAGCAAGTTCTCGAAAAATAACAGATCTGTTTTTGTGAAAAATCAAAAAGAAGCTTCCTAATTTGTACTACATACAAATAGGAAGCTTCTTTTTTACTATTTAGCCTTAAATTGTTCGAAAGAAAGACCATATTTTTGCAGCTTTTTCAAGACACTGGTATGTGAAAGTCCAAGGACAGTGCCAAGTTTGCGGGAAGTATGATAATGGCACAAGGCTCGACATAAAATTTCCCGTTCTTTTTCGGCTAAAATATCAGCTAATCCTTTTTCAGGGACAGCGGGTAAAATAGGTTCTAAATTTGCTGCATGGCGCCCCAGCATCAAATGTTCAGGAGTTATGATTTTAGTTTCCACGACATTGACCGCTCGTTCCATGACATTTTCCAATTCACGAATATTTCCCGGCCAATCATAGTCGGTTAATACTTGGAAAGCTTGCTCGTTAATGGAATCAGCTTGTTTGTGAAGTTTGGATGAAAAGCGTTGTAGAAAAGATTGAGCAAGAACAATGATATCTTCTTTACGTTCTCGTAATGGTGGTAAAAATAAAGGAATTACATTGAGCCGATAATACAAGTCTTCGCGAAACGTGCCTTCTTCGATCATGGCTTCTAGATTTCGATTGGTAGCGGCTAAAAGCCGGACATCAATCGAAAATTCTCGGCGGCTGCCAATTCGACGAATTTTTCGTTCTTGCAGCACACGTAATAATTTTACTTGCAGATGGGCGGACACTTCCCCAATTTCATCCAAAAATAAAGTGCCACCATTTGCCAGTTCAAATAATCCCTGTTTGCCACCTTTCGTGGCACCAGTAAAGGCACCGTCTTCATAACCGAATAATTCACTTTCGAGCAGCGTATCCGGTATTGCGGCACAGTTGATTGGCACAAATATATTTTCCGAACGTGAAGATGCACTATGCAAGGCCCGGGCAAATAATTCTTTACCCGTGCCGGTTTCACCCCGAATTAGGACCGTTGAATCATTGTAGGCATATGATTTTGCCAGATTAATAACTTTTTGCATAATTTTGCTTGTATGTAAAATTTCATCGAATTTAAATACGGGTTGTTCGGTTAATTTCTGATACATTTTTCGGACATCTTTAATATCTTTTAAAATTGCGATGCCGCCAATTATTTTTTTATACCGATCCATAATTGGATGACTGCTGACTAAATAATGGCTATTTGTTTGCTCAAAAAATATTTCACGATTAATTGACTTTGAGCCACTTTGAATAGAGTCGACTAGAGATAAACAACAAGGGAAAATATCAGTCAGTGGCTTGCCGATTACATGTACAGTTGACGTGTGCATGATTTTTTCAGCTGCTGGATTATACTGGGTGATACAACCATGACTGTCGATCGCAACGACACCGTCTGTTACAGCATCTAAAACGGCCTTCAGTTGTTCCGCTTTTTCTTCGTGAGGCATTAATTCGATTTGAGCCACAGCGGTTATATCAGAAATTTGAGCTATATCACGCAGCAGGGGCTGCTCGAGTTCGATTGACATAGGTTCAGTTTCGAGGAAAATAACATTGATACCCACTTCCATCGAGATGATATTTAATTGATGATGAATAAAAATATAGGCAATATCAAAAACAATTCCAACACGGTCTATATAGGAAACCTTAATACGCATGAGGTATTCCCCCTAAATAAAATATTACAGGAAACTAGATAGAATGAATAAACAATATAAGTCCATAGTAGTATTTGTCCGATATGGAAGGGGATAGCTTGCTTAAGCTATCGTTAGCCTGGGGCTGCATAGAATTTCCTTCATTATATAGATTTGTAATGACATGCAGATTCGTACATCTGTCTGTTTCTACATAACCAGGTAAATCCCTGCTTAGTAGATAAAAATAGCTGCCTAAAAGAATTTTTTTTTACTTTTCTTGTAATTTAATTTGAATTTGGTGATTTTTTTATGGTAGTATATAAAAGAAACATATTGTTTAGCAAAAACAAATAGAGTAGAATTATGTTAGATTTATATGTTTATTGTATACAAGAAGGTGGAAAGTTTGACAGAAGTTACTAAAAAAATTGGTGATAAAATTTTAAAAGGTGAGCGTCTCACAAAAGAAGATGGTCTTGCTTTATATGATTGTGATGATCTGGCATGGCTTGGATCGATGGCGGATCTGGTTCGCTATCGTATTAGCGGTGATTATGTTTATTATAATGTAAATCGGCATATCAATCTTACGAATATCTGTACATCACGCTGCTCGTTTTGTGCGTTTGGCTGTGATGAAGACAGTCAGCAGGCGTATGAAATGAATCAAGAACGTGTTTTGGAAGTGGTTAAGCAGGCGACAGCGGATCCAGACCTTAGTGGTCTGCATATTGTGAGTGGACTCCATCCAACTTGGCCGTTTGAGTATTATGTAAATATTATTCGAGCCATTAAGACCAATTTTCCGACGTTGCATTTAAAAGGGTTTACGGGAGTCGAAATTACTCATTTTGCTAAGATTTCCGGGAAATCAATTCGACAGGTTTTACAAATATTAATGGACGCTGGACTCGAGGCCTTGCCGGGGGGCGGCGCAGAAATCCTCTCAGATCGAATTCGCCAGCAGCTTTGTCCGAATAAAGCGACGGCCAGTGAATGGCTGGAAGTGGCACAGACGGCACATGATCTTGGGATTAAAACGAATGCCAGCATGTTATATGGGCACATTGAAACCATTGAAGAACGTATTGATCATTTGTTGACTTTGCGTAAGTTACAAGATAAAACTGGCGGTTTTCAGACCTTTATTTGTTTTCCTTTTCATCCCGAACATACAGAAATGGCTAATATGGTTCAGCGGACCAGCGTATGGGATGATCTAAAAACGATGGCAATTTCACGCCTTATGTTGGATAATTTTCGCAATATTAAAGCCTATTGGGTGATGCTTACACTGCCGATTGCACAATTGGCCTTGGGTTTTGGTGCCAATGATATTGATGGGACCATCCAGGAAGAAAAAATCATGCATGCAGCAGGAGCGAAATCGAGTACATCACTCAGTAAAGAAACTTTGATTGCGACCATTCGGGAAGCTGGCCGGACGCCTGTGGAATGTGATTGCAATTTTAATATTGTTAAAGTATTTTAAAATTCAAACATCTTACTTCATAAGAAATTCACATTAAAGGAATATAATAAATATATGTCGAATTATATAAATAAGTGTAGTTTCAAATATACTAAATATAAAGTTTTGGAGGCTCGGTATGTCAGAAAGATTAACGTTACAAGATGTTCTCAGAGAGTATGGTATTCCCCAGATTAAGCTTGATATTCATGCGACTCGTGAAGAATGTCTGAAATTGCGGGAAAAGTTGATGGCGATTCGTGATCTCAGTCAGGCTAAAGAACAAGGCTATTTAGATATTGATTGTAAAGTTTATATTGATGTTGATGATATTGATCGCTATTTATCAGGTGAATTGGATACATTAGCAGAGATTTATGCATTTCCAGAAGATGTGAAAGCTTATCGGGAGGAAGAATAAAATGAAATTAAAGAAAATAGTAACGATTGTTTTAGTATGTTTCTTTGCCTTATCGTCGATTGCCTTTGCGGCGAAGGGCGGAGCAAAATTTTCCGCACCTAAGTCGGCACCTAGTGTTTCAACGCCGTCGAAAACTTCAGGTGCTTCAACGACTACACCATCAAAAGAATATACGCCATCGAAAGATGCTAAATCCTTAAGCAAGGATGCACCAGCAGCCAGTACAAAATCGGCAGCAACGCCAGCTGCTGCTGCCAGTTCATCCCCGTGGGGTGGAATGATGCGAAATGTTGGCTTGTTTGCCGGTGGTATGTTCCTCGGCAGTATGCTTGGTAATATGTTTGGTATGGGTGGTATGGGCATGGGTGCCGATATCATGGGCTTATTGATGAATGTAGTCTTGTTGGGAGTCGTCTTTATGGTAGGACGTTTCTTATGGAATAAGTTTAAAAACAAAGGTAATAATGTAAGTCATTTCACACGTCCACAACAAGATGTTTCACCATATCGGAATAAATATGATATGGCATCTAAAAAAAATGACGAAGAATTGCCGAATATTACACCAGAACACGATTCTTATCAAAGTAAAAGCAAAGCGGATGAATATCGTAACCGTTAAATAAAAAATGACCTGCATTTCTAAATTGAAATGCAGGTCATTTTTATGTCAGCGGATAGGATTAGTTATTTCGTGATACGTTTTGCGCCAATATATTTTGGCTTCCAATATGAATTATCTAATTCATCGATACGAACCCCTTTACTCGATGAGGTGTGAATGAATTTGCCGTCACCAATATAGATTCCACAATGGGAAGGCCCAGGCTCATAGGTCGTGAAAAAAACTAAATCACCGCTTTGCAAGGCACTGCGGCTGATGGTTTTGCCCAGTCTATATTGTTCGTCGGCAGTACGGGGAATAGATATTTTCTGCTGGGCGAATACATATTGCAGATAACCGGAACAGTCAAAACCTTTTGGTGTAGTACCACCGAATTGGTATGGAACACCAATGTAATGTTTTGCTGTTTTGATAATGGGAGGAACCATATTTGTCGTAATAAAGGGGGAACTTTCGGTGACTGGTTTGCTGGGGTACTTTGTTTGAGTAATAGCGGAAGCTGCGGCTCTTTTTTTTACAATAGGTTTTGCTTTCTTTAGTGCTCGCCAAGTCTGGCCATCAACGATACCATTAATCTTAATTCGCTGGTCACGCTGAAATTCAAGAACAGCTTGTTTTGTTTCTAAACCAAAAATACCGTCAATACTTGTAATGGTATAATTAAGTCGCTTTAATTGCTGCTGCAGAGCTATGACTTCGTTGCCATGCGAACTTTGTGAGAGCGATTTTGCTGCATTTGCTGCCGTGGGAGGAAGTAAAACAAACAGTGATGTTATGATAATAGAGTAAAGAATCAACTTCATAAAATTCCCTATCATTTGATTTTTCCTTTCAGCCATGCTTAATATGTTCGAGTCCTTGACTCATTAGGCTTACAACATGAGAGTCGTCAAGTGAATACCATGCTTCTTTACCCTCTTTGCGAAATTTTACGAGCCTTGCTCCGCGCAGTACCCTCAGTTGGTGCGAGATGGCGGACTGACCCATCTGCAGGGTTGCTGCAATATCACAGACGCACATTTCATTTTTTGTGAGCAGTCCTAATATTCGAATCCGTGTTGGATCCCCAAGGATTTTGAATGTGTCTGCCAAGATCATTGTTGTTTCTTCCGTCAGTAAATGCAGTTTTGCTGCGTGAACCATATCTTGATGTACGATATAAGCATCACATGTTTCACAATTGCAAGTTTCAGGTTTTTTTTCATGTATCATTGAATCCTCCTATTCTACTAGCAAGAGAAACTGTCCTAAACGCAGAAAATATTATTATTACGCTAATAAATTGCATTATATATATCAGTATAAAGCAAAAAATAAAATTTGAAAATAAAATCTTTGAAAATAAGTTGTTTTTTCTTAATGGGGACAGATAAAAATCTGTGGATAACTTTTCAATAAAAGAGAGTTATCAACAATATTATCCACAAAATCGAATATATTGTGGATAAGTATAGGCTCCTGAAACTAAATCATGTGTTACGGTATATAAAAAAGTTATTCACAAGCCTGAATAAATTTATCCCCAACTGTGTATAAGTATTTTTTTCTGTAAAGAAAAAGTGTGTTTTTGCATTAAAAAGCAGATAACTCCTACACTGAGAAATTATCTGCTTTTTTTAATTCGTTCTGTTAATATACCTTAGTTACAATAAAATCATTTTTTTCTAAAGCGGCAACGATTTGTTTGACATGGTCCTGCCCATGCGTCTCAATAGTGACTTCAAGTTGAACTTTTTTAAAGCTGTCCGTCACTTTGGCTTGGTTATGGTCAAGTTTTATAACATTGGCATTTTCTGCGGCTAAAACTTGTGAAACTTTAAGCAATTGTCCTGGCTTATCAGGAAGTTGGACCGCAAAACAGAAAACGCGCCCACGAGCAATCAAAGCTTTGTCAATTAGAGCTGAAATCGTCGATATATCAATATTGCCGCCACTGACGATAGCGACAACTTTTTTTCCTTTAAGAGAAAGTTTGGTGAGTGCAGCTAAAGATAGGACACCAGCACCTTCGGCGATCAATTTATGCTTCTCAATTAAAGAGAGCAGAGCCGACATGATTTCTAGTTCGGATACGGTTATTATTTCATCTACATATTTTTTTATGAATTCGAACGTCAATTTACCAGGCGTTTTTACAGCTGTACCGTCTGCTACCGTATCCACTTGTCGAAGTGTGCTGACTTTCCCCTTGGCAAGGGAGTATTTGATACAGGCCGCTCCCTCTGGCTCGACACCAATGATTTTTACATTGGGATTTACTGCTTTGGTAGCAAGAGCTACACCACTGATAAAACCGCCGCCACCGACTGGTACAAGTATGGCATCTACATCCTTAAGCTCGTCAATGATCTCAAGAGCTGTGGTTCCTTGACCGACAAGGACCTGAACATCATCAAAGGGGTGAACAAAGACATATCCGTGTTCTTTTTGTAGTTCAACGGCTTTTCCGTAAGCATCATCGTAGCTGTCTCCGTAAAGAACTACTTCGGCTCCGTAAGCACGTGTCGCTTCAACCTTTAAGATCGGAGTCGTTGCTGGCATAGCAATAACGGCTTTTACACCGAGCTGCTGAGCGGCAAATGCTACGCCTTGGGCATGATTGCCAGCGGAAGCTGTGATGACACCTTTTGATTTTTCTTCGGTGGATAGCTGACTAATTTTGTTATAAGCACCGCGTAATTTAAAAGAACCTGTATTTTGCAGATTTTCTGGTTTAATGTAGACATCATTTCCAGAAATAGAAGAAAAATACGAGCTTTGAATTAAATGTGTTTTTTTTACGACTTGATTTAACTGTTTTGCAGCCTGATAGACATCCGCAATGGATGTACTTTCCATGATTGATTGAGCGGTTGATTTTTTTTCTTCAGACATCAAGAAGCCTCCTAAAAATATAAATGAAGCTGAACATTGAAGCTTGCAATGGGACATAATGATTGCAGTCTTCAATTAACAACTTCAGTTTTGCGGTCAAACGCACATATGGAAATGACTATGTTTACAAATTATATACAATATGCACAAAAATAACCGATAAATGTTTAGTAGATTTTAGCATTAACCAAGCATTACTGTCAAGTTTGATTCGGCAAAATATAGTCGTGTTTTGCTATAAACTCAGGTAATTTGTAATTATTTATGGAAGTCGTTGTAAAAAGACAGGACTTTTAGCAGTTGTAACGAAGTATTAATATATGACAATAAGAGGCTAGAAAAAGACGAAGGATACATATAAAGAGGAGTGAGCTTTATGCAGGCATTTGGACGGATTTTGGTGCCAGTAGATGGTTCGAAAAATTCGGATAAGGCTATTGCAGCAGCAGTTGATATTGCTTCCGTATCCCATGGGCAGATTGATTTTTTATATGTGGCTTATTTTAATGGCAATACCGATGATCCTGCGGACCAGATTTCATGGCTGCCAGATGAATTTACGGGATCAATCCAGCAAATCAGCCAGGTTGTTTTGCAGCATGCCGTAAAGCAGATTTCAACAGGTTCAAATTATATGACACATACTGCAACTGGAATTCCGGCGAAACAAATTTTGAAATTTGCCAAGGACCATGCAAGCGATTTAATTGTAATTGGCGGGCGCGGCCTTGGGATTGTTGAGGGCTTTTTGCTTGGCAGTGTGAGTCAGGAAGTTCTTGAACACGCCCGCTGTCCAGTTCTTATCGTGAAATAACAGAGCATATAAATCGAAAAATATGGGGGGGATTATTATGGCGGAATATCGACATATTCTAGTTCCAGTTGATGGTTCAGCAAGTTCGTTAAAGGCAGTAGAACAAGCTATTGAGTTAGCCGGACTTTGTGATGCTGAAATCAACTTCATCCATGTAGCAAATTTAAATGGTGTCATGGGAAGTTACCCCGCATTTGTATCACCTCGTTCTACTTTTAGTGGTTCTATATTGGAAGATGTGGTAGAAATTGGTAGAAAAATATTAGACCAAGCATTGGATATGGTGCCGCAATCTATTAAAGCAAAAGGGCATTGTGTCAATGGCAACCCTGCTTCGGCAATTTTGCAAGAAGCAGAAGCCTTGAAGGTTGATTTGATTATAGTTGGAAGTCGGGGGCTAGGCGTGCTGAAGGGAACTTTGGTTGGCAGTGTCAGCCGTTCTTTGTTAGGCAATGCAAATTGTCCTGTCCTGGTTGTGAAAGCAGTAGAAGAAGAAAAATAGGAGGATATTATTATGGATAAAATTAGACGTATTTTAGTTCCGGTCGATGGGTCAGAAAGCTCAGATCGAGCAATTTCACAGGCAATAACGCTGGCTGAGGTTTGTGAAGCGAAAATAGCATTTCTCTATGTGGCCAATATCAATCAATTGGCGATTAATGCTTGTTTATCAGATGCGATTTTAGAAGCTGTTACAAAAGCAGGCAATGTAATTCTGGATAAAGCACTTGCTGATGTTCCAGAGTCGATTACAGCAGAAGGCTTTGCTGAAACTGGGTCACCAGCCGTGGTGATTCTCGATTTTGCAAATTCAGAAGGTATTGACATGATTGTTATGGGAAGCCGAGGACTTGGAATTGTGAAAGGTGTGCTTTTAGGCAGTGTTAGTCAGTATATTGTTGAACAATCAAAATGTCCGGTGCTCGTTGTAAAATAAGACTATTAAGTTAAAAGGCATTGCCTGCATTGATAAAATGCAGGCAATGCCTTTTTGTTTTGAGAAATGTTCTATTTTTTACTATGTCAACTGTCTGCTGCATCCGCTAACGCATCAAGTTCAATGATTTCAAGACCTTGTTCTTTGAGGCGCAGCAGCTCATCGTGATCGGCATCTTTACCGGTGATGATTGTAGTGACTTTATTGATTGAGCCACTGAGAAAATTATGTTCACGACCAATTTTGGAAGTCGTGGCAAGGACAAAGCATGGACCTTGGCAGCGCTTGAGCATCATTTCATTGACGGCTGTTTCCTGGAGGACCGACGTTGTAATGCCGCCTTTAACGCTAATACCGCCGACGCCGATAAAGGCTTTGTCTGCTGTGATTTTAGATAAGGTGTGCAGGGCAAATTCTCCGACCATTGATTGTTTGCGCTCGTAAACTTCACCACCGGTTAAAATCAATTCGACACGCGGGTCTTTTTCGGTCCCGACGGCACTGCCGTTATTGGTTACGATGATAACTCGTTTATTTTTAATGTATTTTAGCAAAAGCAAAGTTGTGGAACTTGAGTTCATAAAAATAGTATCACCATCTTCAATTAGGTCTGCTGCATATTTTGCAATAGCATTTTTTTGCGATATGTTTTTGGGGGACAATGTATCAAGTGCTGGATCTTCTTTTAAGGTTCCTTCTAATAATCTTGCACCGCCGTGAAACCGGTTGACTATACTTTTTTCTTCAAAAATTTGCAAATCACGGCGAATTGTTGTTGGTGAAACTTTTAGTTGTTGGGCAAGATCATCAACTTGTACATCTTTTGACTCTTTTAAAGCTTTTAAAATATATTGCTGCCGTTTAAAAACGACACTTTTACTATTTTTCATCGGACATTCAATCCTCTCATTATTAATATAAAATTACAGTTGTCTACTAGAACCTCGTTGCTGGATAGATTGTTTTTAGAAGTGCGCATAAAATTATCATAATGCTTATTGTTTATATTATATGCAAAAACAAAAAAATATACAAGTTTTAAATCATAAAAAGAACGTAAAAATTATATTTTAATTAAAATATAACATAAAACAATCGTAAAACAAACATAAAAGGTGATTTTATAAAATTTTAGTATTATTTTTTGCAAAAAAGCTTGAAATGTGCAAAAAAAAAGTGTATTATAAGGGCATAAAGAAAAAACAAGAAAGGAACATTCATAAAACGATCATAAAATAAATATTCGGAGGGCATTATGAGTAAAGTAGATACAATAACGAGAGAGTCTTGGATTTTAAATACGTTTCCTGAATGGGGTACTTGGTTAAATGAAGAAATTGATCAAGAAATAGTGAAAAAAGGAACTTTTGCGATGTGGTGGCTTGGCTGTACCGGAATTTGGGTTAAGTCGGAAGGCAATACAAATCTTTGTATTGATTTTTGGTGCGGTACTGGTAAACAGACAAAAAATAAAAAAATGGATCCACAGCATCAAATGGCGCGGATGTCGGGCGGGCGCAATGTGCAGCCAAACTTACGGGTAGCACCTTTTGTCTTGGACCCCTTTGGTATTAAAAATATTGATGCTGTACTGGCAACACACTATCATAATGATCATATCGATGTGAATGTTGCGGCAGCTGTTCTACAAAACTGTGCGTCAGACGTTCCTTTCATTGGACCCAAATATTGTGTTGAAAAATGGGTGGAATGGGGTGTGCCAAGAGAGCGCTGCATTCTTGTGAAGCCGGGAGATGTTGTAAAAATCAAAGATATGGAGATTATTTCATTAGAAGCATTTGATAGAACGGCACTGATTACTGCACCGCCTGATGGTGATTTAAAAGGCTGGCTGCCAGATGATATGGATGAAAAAGCTGTAAACTATCTTATTAAAACACCTGGTGGATCTATTTATCATAGTGGTGATTCTCATTATTCCAATTATTACGCCAAACATGGCAACGAACATAAAATCGATGTGGCATTAGGCTCTTTTGGGGAAAATCCTCGCGGCATCACCGATAAAATGACATCGGTAGATATTCTTCGGATGGCAGAAGCACTCAATACACAGGTTGTGATACCATTTCATCATGATATTTGGTCCAATTTTCAAGCGGATCCAGCAGAAATTCTTGCTTTGTATGAAATGAAAAAAAATAGACTTCAATATAAATTCAAACCATATATCTGGCAGGTTGGTGGAAAATTTGTTTTTCCAAATGATAAAAATAATGTAGAATATCATTATCCAAGAGGGTTTGATGATTGTTTTGCAGCCGCTGACATTAATTTGCCATATACGAGTTTTTTATAAAAAATTCAGCTGTCGATCGTATGCAAGTTTTAAGGTCGACAGCAAAAAATAAAAAAAAGTGGTGAGCACAAATGTTTAAAGAGTTGATTGAAAAAAACCGCTATTCGTTTCATGAAAGTTTTGCGACTTGGCAAGATGCTGTACGTGCTGCCTGTCAGCCATTGTTGGCTGACAAGACAATTGAAGCCGAATATATTGATGCCATTATTGAAAAAGTGACGGAACTTGGACCGTATATTGTTATTGCACCGAATATTTGCATTCCTCATGCACAAGAAGGTGTAGGGGTAAATGATACGGCAGTCTGTTTTATGAAGACCGAAGAATCGGTTCATTTTAGTGATAATTCTGAACATGATGCTAAGCTGTTTTTTGTTTTGGCATCCGTTGATAATGCCGTACATTTGGAAAATCTTTGTGAGTTATCGGAATGTTTGTCTGATGAAGAATTTGTTAATAAATTATTAGCAGTTCATTCTGGAGAAGAATTGAAGAATTTAACTTGCAGCATGAGCTGATGGATAAAATATTGATTATTAGGGGGAGAATAAATGGAATTTTTAATGCCGATCTGGGAGTTTTTCCAGAATAATATTTTAACGAAACCGCAATTTTTTATTGGGTTTATCGTATTTATCGGATATCTATTACTCCAGAGACCAATTTATGAGGCGATTGCCGGTTTCATTAAAGCGGTGGTTGGCTATATGATCTTAAATGTTGCATCGGGTGGACTAGTAGGAAACTTCCGCCCAGTACTAGCAGGGCTTAAAGACAGATTTGATTTATCGGCAGCGGTAATTGATCCATATTTTGGGCAGGCAGCAGCGCAGGCCTCGATTGAAAATGCCAGTCGTTCTTTCTCGATGATGATGGTTGTTTTATTAATTGCCTTTTCGATTAATATTTTATTGGTATTATTCAGACGTTATACAAAGATACGGACTTTGTTTATTACGGGACATGTTATGGTACAGCAGTCTTCGACCGCATTATGGCTCGTTATATTCTGTTTCCCACAGCTTCAGGATATGGGTGTTGTTTGTATGCTGGGGGTACTTCTTGGTACGTACTGGTCAGTTGGTTCGAATTTGACGGTAGAGCCTTGTCAGCAGCTTACGGAAGGCGGCGGGTTTGCTACGGGTCATCAACAGATGTTTGGTATTTGGATTGTTTCCAAAATTGCTGGTAAAATAGGCAATAAAGAAAAATCATTGGAAAATCTTAAGCTTCCTGGATTTTTATCAATTTTCAATGAAAATGTTGTGGCTACTGGTATCTTGATGTTTATCTTTTTTGGGGTCATCATCACAATTTTGGGTCCTGAACTGATGCACAAAATCGATCCATCTTTTAGTGCTAACCAAAGTTTCTTATTCTTTATTATTGAAAAATCTTTTAATTTTGCAGTATACTTGACCATTTTGCAACTGGGGGTTCGTATGTTTGTATCCGAACTTACGGAATCTTTTCAAGGTATTTCTAGTAAGATTCTACCTGGTTCAATGCCTGCTGTCGATTGTGCGGCAACCTATGGTTTTGGTCATCCCAATGCAGTAACATTTGGTTTCCTGTTTGGAGCACTGGGACAATTTTTAGCAATCATCGGTTTAATTGTGTTTCAAAGTCCAATCCTTATCATTAGTGGATTCGTACCATTGTTTTTTGATAATGCTACCTTTGCTGTATTTGCCAATCGTTTAGGGGGGCTTCGAGCTGCAGCAATTATTCCATTTGTTTCAGGGATAATTCAAGTGCTTGGTGGTGGATTTGCTGCATACTTTTTTACAACCGGAAATTTTGGTGGATGGCACGGGAATTTCGACTGGGATACACTTTGGCCAGCGATTGGCGTGATTATGAATTACGGACAGTATATCGGTGTCGTGGCGGTTATTCTTATTTTACTGGCAATTCCGCAAATCATTTACTATCGGAGTAAGGATACGTATTTTTTAATAGCAGAAGACTACGATCAATATCTTGAAGTTATGGAGCAGAAAAAAAGATCTGCTGAAGAACTTGAAGTCATGGCTCAAAAAGTTTAAGCTGATACTTGAATGTTTTAGATAAAAAAATGAGGTGTTTATAATGTTAAAAGTTATTGCAGCATGTGGAAGTGGAATGGGATCTTCTCAAATCATTAAAATGAAACTGGAAAAAGTTTTTAAGAAACTCGGCATAGAAGCAAGCATTTACCATACGAATATTGGCGATGCAAAATCGCAGGCAGCGAATTATGATGTTGTAGTATGTTCGGATTCTTTAATTGGAACATTTGCGAATGCAGCAGCAAAAAAAGTTATTGTTATTGGATTAAAAAATCTTTTATCAGAAAAAGAAATAGAAGAAAAAGTACTAGAGAAAATTGTAAACGTACAATAAAGCTGAAAGGGAATGGGGATAATTTATAAGGATTTCCTTAGGGAAGTTACGTAAATTTAGACCAAACCCTTTCCTTAAACGCCAGAAAATTCTGATAATACTAACTGAATGAAGTTATAAATAGTGTGAATGGGAGTGCATTATAGTGAATATAAAAAAGCAGTTTTTGACGAAATTACATAGATGCTATGCAACAAGCAGTACGACAATTGCTGGCGAACAAAAAATATTGTTTGCAACAGAAGGTGAGGGTGCTGCGTACATGTATTCCGGACCTGAATTTGAGCAATCAACTATTTGGGATGGACCTGGCGGCACGATGTCGATGATTCAAGTTCCCGGGAAAAATGGTGATTTTTTAGCCGTGCAGAATTTTTTCCCCACATTTCAATCCGAAAATGCGACGATTGTGTGGGCTAGGCCTAAAGCAAAGAATGAATGGGACGTAAAAACAATTCTAAAACTTCCTTATATCCACCGCTTTGATATTTTAACAGCAAATGGAATCCATTATTTTATCGGCTGTACTCTTTGTACGAGTAAAACGGATAAAGAAGACTGGTCTGATCCAGGGAAGATTTATGTTGGTGAAATACCGGAAGATTTGGATGAACCCATTAAGCTTAAAATTATTAAATCAGGGTTGGTTAAAAATCATGGCTATAGTCGTGCTACTTGGCGTGGTTGTATGGCAGGCATGGTGACCTGCGACAGCGGCGTATTTGCTGTCACACCACCACAAAAAAAAGGTGAAGGCTGGACGATTGAAACGGTGCTGACCTGCCCGGTAAGTGATATAGCGGTAGGTGATATCGATGGGGATGGTCAAGATGAACTCATTACGATCGAACCATTTCATGGTAATCAATTTATTATTTATAAAAAAATAGAAAATGTCTATGAAAAAGTTTATGAATATCCAGAACCAATGGAATTCGGGCATGTTGTCTGGGCTGGCAAGCTAAGGGGCATACCAACTGTCATTGGTGGTCAGCGTCGTCATAGTAAAGAACTTTTTTATATTCAATATAGAGATGGTGCTTATGTAAAAACAACGATTGAAAGTGATATTGGACCAAGCAATGTGGCAGTGGTCGCTGGCGAGGACCGTGATATTATTATTTCCGCGAACAGGGAAATTGGGGAAGCTGTTTTGTATATTGTAACAGACTGATAGGGGCGATAAAACGATGTTAGAAGCACTCAAACAAAAAGTTTATGAAGCTAATATGCTTTTACCAAAATATGGTTTGATTACATTTACATGGGGCAATGTTTCTGGAATTGATCGTGAACAAGAACTTTTTGTTATTAAACCATCGGGCGTAGAATATGACCAACTTCAGGCACGGGATATGGTCGTTGTCGATCTTATGGGGCAGGTGGTCGAAGGCGAGATGAATCCATCTTCCGATACGGAGACACATTTGAAACTTTATCAGTCTTTTCCTGACATTGGTGGAGTGGTTCACACACATTCGCGCTGGGCAACAATTTTTGCGCAGGCTGGTCATGAAGTGCAAGCTTATGGGACGACGCAAGCAGATTATTTTTGCGGGGCGGTTCCATGCACAAGAGATATGACAGAAACAGAAATTAAAAATCAGTATGAATATAATACCGGTGCGGTCATTGTGGAGCGCTTTGCGGATTTGAATCCAAACTATATGCCAGGGGTTTTGGTCAAGAATCATGGACCATTTACTTGGGGGCAAGATCCTTTGCTGGCAGTGCATAATGCTGTAGTTTTGGAAGAGATTGCAATGATGGCTTTTCATACGGAAATCATTACGGGAAATGAACAGGCCATGTCTAAATTTTTATTAGAAAAACACTTTATGCGCAAACATGGACCGAATGCTTATTATGGACAAAAATAATATGTTTTACTGAAAATCGCCCATTTTGTCTTGATATGCAGATGAAATGGGCGATTTTACTTTACGATTAGGAGAAAGCAGGTTGGGAAAAATGAAAAATTATGTACTGGGTTTATATGAAAAAGCAATGCCTATGGACTTATCTTGGCGAGAAAAACTGTTTGAAGCAAAAAAAGCGGGGTTTGATTTTTTAGAAATGAGCATTGATGAAACGGATTCTAAATTATCGCGGCTTGACATGTCCGAGGGTGAACGGGTGGAAATTCGGGAGAGTATGCGAAAAACAGGGGTGCCAATTCGATCTATTTGTTTGAGTGGGCATCGGAAATATCCTCTGGGGAGTCATGATCCGCATGTGCGGCAAAAAAGTCTTGAAATTATGCAAAAAGCAGTAAATCTTGCGGCTGATCTGGGGATTCGAATCATTCAACTTGCCGGATATGATGTATATTATGAAGAAACATCGGAAAAAACGCGAGCGTTATTTGTAAAAAATTTGGGGAAATGTGTTGAAATGGCAGCTAAAGAGGGAATTGTACTCGGTTTTGAAACCATGGAAACAGAATTTATGAATACAGTTACCAAATCAATGGTCTATGTACAAGCGATTCAATCTCCCTATCTTGGCGTTTATCCGGATTCAGGGAATTTGACGAATGCAGCAATCGAGTATCAATCGGATTTAATGGCAGATATTGAAGCTGGTGCTGGTCATATAGTGGCTTTTCATTTAAAAGAAACCGTTCCAGGAAAATTCCGCGAAATCCCCTTTGGCACGGGGCATGTTGACTTTAAGCGCATTATTGATGTCGCTTGGCGTTTAGGTGTTAGACGGTATGTGGCCGAATTCTGGTATGCTGGTAATGACAATTGGCAGGAGGATTTGCACTTTGCACAGGCTTTTCTCACGCATAACTTTGCTGAGGCAGCAGGTTTTTCAACGCTTGAAACTGTTTCTTGAAAACTGCAGGAAATGTGAATTATGGTTCTATTATTTACCAATATTCTTAAACACAGACTATGCTCTTTTGTCTAGAACAAACTTTCACACGAATATTTTTGGATAAATAAAGGAATCTGATGAATGCAGCTTGAAAATACGATAATAGTACGTATTTATTTTCAAGGTACATTTTTTATTTAAGGGTGGTTGTCAATCAATGAACAAAGTGAAAAAAATTGGTGTACTCACAAGCGGTGGAGATTCACCAGGAATGAATGCAGCTATTAGGGCTGTTGTAAGATCTGCTATTGATTTTGAAATGGATATCGTTGGTATTCGCCGTGGTTATAATGGACTTATTAATGGTGATGCAGTTGCATTGGATTCTCGTTCAGTATCGGATATTATTCAGCGGGGAGGGACTTTTCTCTATACAGCTCGGTGTATGGAATTTATGAATCCAGAAGGACGCCAGCTTGGTCTTGAAATGGCTCAAAAATTAGGCTTGGATGGACTGGTTGTAATTGGCGGGGATGGGTCGTTTCGCGGGGCTGAAAAGCTAAGTGAACTGGGTATGCCAACTGTTGGTATACCGGGAACTATAGATAATGATATTGTCTGTACGGAATATTCGATTGGTTTTGATACAGCTTGTAATATTGCTTTAGAGGCTGTCGATCGCTTGCGGGATACCGCATTGAGTCATGAAAAATGCAGTCTGATTGAAGTTATGGGGCGCTATGCCGGGCATTTGGCACTGCAGGTAGGCGTAGCTGCGGGGGCAACGGCAGTATTGGTTCCAGAGAAAGCCAGTGACATCGAAAAAGATATTTGTGAAAAAATTCGAGAAGGCCGTTCTAGTGGTAAAACCCACTATATTGTGATTGTGGCCGAGGGCTACAAAGATAAAATCGACGATATTGCTAAACTTATTGAAACACAAACAGATATCAGTACTCGGGTTACAGTGCTTGGTCATATTCAACGCGGCGGTTCGCCAACGGTCATGGATCGTGTCATTGCAGCACGGATGGGGTATCGGGCTGTAGACCTGCTTCGAAAAGGTATTGGTAATCGGATTGTGGCTATTAAAAATAATGAAGTTGTTGATTATAATATTAATGAGGCACTTTGCATGAAAAAATCAATTGATCTGGAGCTATGCGAAATTTGTAAATCAATTGCAAAATAAATAAAAAAACGATTCTATATAGAGAGAACGCATTAAACATTTTATATGGCAATCGTCAAATGGGGTATAGGGTTGAGTGGCGCGTTACGTGGGAAGCAAACCCCTATACCCCATTCCTGGCAGAATAATAGGCTAGGGGTCATTTATTTAATACATTCTGTATAAAAAAACGATGGGGTAAGCAAAAAATAAAATTGCTTACCCCATCGTTTTTTTTATGTTTTTATTTTTCGGAAATTGGTTTTGATAATAAATCGTTGCGTGTATGAGCTTCCGTTACGGCGGCTGTTTCTTTGATACCAACAATGATTGACTGCATGGATGCTTCAATATTTTCTAAAATAGTATTGATTTTTTTAGTTGCTTCAACACTATCTTCTGATAATTTTCGAACTTCTGTTGCCACAACAGCAAAGCCTTGCCCGTGTTCACCTGCTCGGGCAGCTTCGATGGCAGCATTTAGTCCCAATAAATTGGTTTGTTGGGAGACTTTATTAATAAAGCCAATTACTTCATGCGTTTTGCTTATATGGTCTTTGGCTTGATTTACAGATTCAGAAAGAGTATCTACTTTCTTTTTTAATTCTTCATTAATCAGTGCCTGTGATTTGATCAAATGGTAAATAATATCTGTCAGATACGGTTCAACTACTTTCACATGATCTGGAATATGTTTCTTGATTAACTGATTAACCTCGCTATTGCCAGTGATATTTAAAATAATATCAAGTCCTTGCATTTTTACGGCTTCACTAAGATCTGTGAATGTACGGACGCCCATTGTGTTTGCGAGATCGAAAGCTACAGCATTGCTTTTAACATCTGCGATTGCTACAATTTTAATATCAGAAATTTGTTTGCAAAGTTCCAAAATTCCGGCACCGCCCCGGCCACCGCCGACCAATAATATTTTCAACATACATTGATTCCTCCAACTCAAATTTGATTCATGTAGTATTCATCTAAATTTTGCCTGAAGCATCAGGAATAGAAAGAGTAGTGCCCCTTTTTAAAACAAAAATTTAAAATTACATTTATAGTTGTATTACTTCTATTTTTTATTAAATAAGTCCTTCTATCGAGAGCGTTGAGTAACTAAAAAAGTAAAGATAAAAGATTTTCATTGTAAAATATCTGCTGTTTTATTTTTATATAATGCGAAAAAAATCTGAAAACGTTGGACCGATTTATATCAAAACAAATCTTGTTTAAAAATATAGCATAAAATTTTTTTATATTGTTTTGCGAGTATTGTATTGTGCTTGAGCACTTTTTTTATTATTTTTTATCGGATGAAATGGGAAATGTAGCTAACCAATTTATATATTGACGTAAACAATACAAAGTGATATATTGTAAATAAGAAATGTGCTCAAGCACATTTAATCGAATAGGAATGGTGAAGCGTGAACTAATTGAATTGATATTGATTCTTTGGCTGCAAAAACAGTTTTTTTTAGGGATGTAAAAGAGCATTTGACTTCTAGGACAAATGCATGAATCGAGTACACTTTAAAGCGAAGAGGCTATGAACTTTTGGTAATGTTTTATCTGAGCAGAAGGGATGTTTTTGATATGCAAGAAAACGTACAGGAAAATTATGGACTATTACAAACGGCAGCGGAATGTAAAGCCAGGAAGATGAGGCTTTATATTTTTTTTGCGGCAGGCATGGCAGGGCTGCTTTTTGGTTTAGACCAAGGTGTTATTTCGGGTGCGCTGCCTTTTATTACCCAGGAATGGCAGCTTAGTAGTAATTTACAAGAATGGGTCGTCAGTTCCATGATGGTGGGAGCTGCAACGGGAGCCGTGCTGGCAGCGTTCTTGTCGGCAAAGCTTGGCAGAAAACGCAGTTTGGTGCTGGGAGCAAGTTTGTTTATTGTTGGTTCGCTTGGTTCAGGACTGGCACCAAGTGTAGATATATTGATTGTATTTCGCTTAGTTTTAGGCGTATCGGTAGGTATTGCTTCTTATACAGCTCCTTTATATTTAGCGGAAATGGCTACAAAAGAATCTCGTGGTAAAGTTATTTCAGGCTATCAGCTTATGGTCACAGTAGGGATTTTAGCAGCTTTCCTCTCGGATACAGCTCTTAGCTATAGTGGATCATGGCGTTGGATGCTGACCGTGATTGCTGTTCCGGCTTTTATTTTATTAGCGGCACTTACTCGTTTGCCTGATAGTCCAAGATGGCTGGCGACAAAAGGTCGCTTTGAAGAGGCAAAAAAAGTCTTGCATTCATTGAATTCAGATGCGGCGGAGGCTGATGAAGAATTAGCAGATATCAAAGAAACACTAAAAGTAAAACAGGCTGGCTGGTCACTATTTAAAGCAAACAAAAACGTGCGGCGAGCAGTGTTTTTAGGTGTTTTATTACAAGTGATGCAGCAATTCACGGGATTAAATATTATCATGTATTATTCACCGAAAATTTTGAGTTTAGCTGGTTTTGCAAGCATGGAAGATCAGATGATTGGTACCGTATTAAACGGGATTGTCTTTGTGCTGGCAACCTTTATTGCGGTTAATATGGTTGATAAATCAGGACGAAAACCAGCATTGAAAATAGGCTTTTTTGTTATGGCATTGTCCATGTTTATTTTAGGGGCTTGTTTATATGCCATTGATGGCGGCAATACTGCTATTTGGATTGGGTATGTATCAGCATCCATGACACTTTTATGTATTGCAGGTTTTGCTATGAGTGCAGGACCGGTTGTGTGGATTTTATGCTCAGAAATTCAACCTTTGAAGAGTCGTGACTTTGGTATTGCGTGTTCAACGATGACGAATTGGATTTCTTGTGCTGTTATTGGCGCTACTTTTTTAACGCTGGTAGATACATTGGGAGCAGCAACGACTTTTTGGTTATATGGTGTAATGGATGTTTTATTTATAGTCTTCACGATATACTTAGTTCCGGAAACTAAAAATGTTTCATTGGAAAAAATTGAAAAGAATCTTATGTCGGGGAAAAAACTAAAAAATATTGGGGTTTGATACTATGACGTAGAGAATATTTTCAATAAAATATTCTCTACGTCATAGCAGGTAAATTTCACTTTTTCGGGAATATTATTTTATAAGAGACGCTATATTATAGAGCCTGCTTTTTTATAGGTAATATGTAAAACATGGGGTGATTATGTGTCATTATCTAGACAAAATTTGCTGGAATTGCAAAATGGGAGTGATGTTCGTGGTGTGGCTATGGCTGGAGTCAGTGGTGAAGCGATTACATTAACGGATGAGGCCGTAAATCGTATTGCGGGAGCCTTTGTTCACTGGCTGGCAGCACGAACTGAAAAGGACGTTTCGCAGCTTAAGATAGGTGTAGGTCATGATTCGCGTATTTCGGCAGAACGTTTTAAAGTACAAGTATTAAAGGCAGTTACGTCATTAAAAGCGAATCCTTTTGATTGTGGATTAGCATCTACGCCAGCGATGTTTATGTCGACAATTTTTACGGAACTGAACTTTGATGGAGCGATTATGCTTACGGCAAGTCATTTACCATACAATCGGAATGGAATGAAATTTTTTACAAAAATGGGTGGACTTGAAAAAACTGAAATTACTGAATTGCTGGATAGTTCAGTTTCATGTCCACCTGGTGAGGCTGACATAAAAAGAGTGGATAAAGTCAATCTTATTCAAATATATAGTACCAGTTTATGTGAAAAAATTTGTAAAAGTATTGATTCGCGCGATCAGGAGAAACCGCTTGAGGGATTGCATATTATTGTGGATGCGGGAAATGGGGCTGGCGGATTTTTTGCAACACAAGTGCTTGAAAAACTTGGAGCGGACATTTCCGGTAGTCAGTTTCTTGAACCGGATGGATATTTTCCTAATCATATACCGAATCCAGAAGATGAAAAAGCGATGCTTTCTTTGCAAAATGCAGTTTTACAATCAAAAGCAGATTTAGGCATTATTTTTGATACAGACGTTGATCGGATGTCAGCTGTTTTGAAAGATGGAACGGTGGTAAGCCGTAATGCAATTATTGCAATGATGGCAGCGATTGTGGCTCGAGAAGCTCCTGATAGTACGATTGTTACCGATTCTGTGACATCAGATATGCTGACGGAGTTTATTGAAAAAGATCTTGGCTTAAAGCACCGGCGCTTTAAACGTGGGTACAAAAATGTTATTAATGAATGTATTCGTTTAAATAATTCTGGGGTGCTGTCACCGCTGGCGATTGAAACGTCAGGACATGGTGCATTGAAAGAAAATTATTATTTAGATGATGGTTCGTATTTAGCTGTGAAAATTATTATTGAAGCAGTTCATTTAAAGCGGCAGCATAAAGAACTTTCGGCTTTGATCGCCAGGCTCAAGCATCCTTATGCAGACTACGAATTTCGAATGAAGATTTTAGATAATGATTTTCATACATATGGTCAGTATATCTTGGCTGTATTTGAAAAGTGCGCGAAAGAGAAGGGACTTTTTGTTGTGCCTAATTCTTATGAAGGGGTACGAGTCGCGTTTTTTGGAGAAACAATTCAAGGTTGGGCACTTTTACGCACATCGTTACATGATCCGGTTATGGCATTAAATATAGAAGGGCATCGTTCGGGTGATTGCAAAAATATCTTAGATCTGGTTAAGACAATGCTGGAAGGCTGTGTAAATCTTGATAAGAATACGCTGAATGTACTCGTTGTCTAATTCGCTAATGTGTTCGTTCCATAAAAAACGGTTAGATTTGTTCATTTTGAACAAATCTAACCGTTTTTTTAATTAAATTCTTTTCGTATGATCTTGCCTTGTTCACGAGTTTGCTTCATGTCAATCAAACGTTGATTGCGGCTGCCACGAAATTGTAGAGTTAAATCTCGTTCGGCGATTATGAATTTACCATCGATTAAAACATCCGTCTCGTCAAGCAGCGCATTGACCATGATGGAATTCATGGCTTGAAGTTCTTCGAGTGTGTAACCGGTGTAGGTTGTGACATCAAAACCTTTTTTATGAAGCATTTTTGCGAGTGTTGCGAGTGGTTCGGGTTGCAAAAATGGTTCACCACCGCTAAAGGTTACACCTTGTAATAAGGGGTTTTCACAAATTTCCGTAAAAAGTTTTTCAATCGTGACATTTTTTCCTGCGGTGTAATCATGCGTATGCGGATTATGGCAGCCTTCACATTTATGAGGGCAGCCTTGGGTAAATATAGTGAAGCGAATCCCTTCGCCATCAACTACGGATTCATCAACTGTTCCAGCAATCTTAATTGAGACCATGTTTCACACGATCGTGTTCTTCAGAGCGTTTGGCGTTGTTCCAACGGTCTGTCGTACCGACTAGATACCCTGTAATGCGGCGGATTCGTTCAAATTTTGCGGGGCGAAGCTTATAATCGAGCGCAATATCGCCTCTGCCTGCATCGGAAATAGAGACAGTTTCAATGACTTCATTGGTTTGTGATTGAATATGATTTATATAACCGACAACCTCTGTTTCAGACATATTTTCAAATCCATTTACTGTAACTTCAATACCATTTACTAACATAATAAATTCTCCCCTTTTATTTAAATTCATTTATTTATCAGGATGCAGTTAATTGCAGCATTGCATCCTGGGAATCAGCATTCTGAGCATATGATCTTTTTCACTGCGGCCGCATTTTGGACATACATTGTCAATGATGCCATTATAGCCGCAAATCGGGTCACGATCAATGGGGTGATTGACAGAACCATAACCAATACCGCTGTCATGCATGCAACGGATAATCGCTTCAAACGCAGCAAGGTTTTTTGTTGGATCGCCATCCATTTCTACATAACTAATATGGCCAGCATTTGTCAAGTTGTGATAAGGACCTTCGATTTGGATCTTTTTGAAAGCCTTTATGGAATAATAGACAGGTACATGGAAGGAGTTTGTATAATAATCTCGATCGGTTACACCTGGAATTACACCATAAATTTGTTTATCCAATTTTACGAAACGACCGCTGAGACCTTCCGCTGGTGTTGCCAAAAGTGTAAAGTTGAGACCCGATTTTTCCGCCTCATCATCCATGCGTTTTCGCATATAACCAATAATTTCAAGCCCTAGTTTTTGTGCTTCGGCGGATTCACCATGATGTTTGCCGATCAGTGCTTTTAATGTTTCAGCAAGACCAATAAATCCCATGGACAATGACCCGTGTTTGAGGATTTCAGCGACAGTGTCATCACGGCCAATGTCATCTGAATCAATCCAAATACCTTGCCCCATTAAAAATGGATAATTACGACCTTTTTTTGTACATTGGATTTTAAAGCGATGCAAAAGTTGACGAATAACAAGTTCTATAATTTCATCAAGACCAGTATAGAATTTTTTTAAATCTCCTTTTGCTTCGATAGCAATACGTGGTAAGTTAACACTGGTAAAACTTAAATTACCGCGACCGCATGTTGTTTCACGAGTTTTATCATAAACATTACCCATAACTCTCGTCCGACAGCCCATATAAGCGATTTCAGTGTCATAGTCGCCCTCTTTATAATATTGTAAGTTGAAAGGAGCATCAATGAAACTGAAATTTGGGAAAAGACGTTTTGCGGATGTCTTTATAGCTAGTTTATAGAGCTCATAGTTTGGATCACCTTGATTATAATTGATTCCTTCTTTTACTTTAAAAATTTGTACTGGGAAAATAGGTGTTTCACCATTTCCTAAACCGGCATCGGTGGCAAGCAAAAGATTGCGAATCGCCATTTGTGCTTCAAGTGATGTATCTGTGCCATAATTAACGGAGCTAAAAGGAACTTGAGCACCAGCACGAGAATTCATTGTATTGAGATTGTGAACAAAAGCTTCCATAGCTTGGTAGGTGGCTTTCTCGGTATCAACGAGAGCTGTTTTTACTGCATAATCATGTGTTTTAGCAGCTTGGTCCGCGGTGATTTCCTGAAAATGTAGTTCCTTTTGGTGTTTTGGCAGATAGGTAATCATATCTGTGCGTACTTGTTTTACAGAACTCATTCGAATTTTTGTTGGAATGTTTTTTGCTGCTGTTTTTGCTAATAACTCAGCATCTTCTAACGGCATCTCGGTTATGATTGCTAAATATTGAGCAAAGGATTTTATGTATTGTTTCTGAAAAGTTTTTGCAACACCTGGTGCCATTGCATAATCAAAATTTGGTACGGATTGGCCACCATGCATTTCATTTTGATTTGCCTGAATTGCTATACAGGCAAGAGCGGCATAGGAACGAATATCGTTTGGCTCACGTAAAAAGCCATGCCCTGTCGAAAAACCATTATGAAATAATTTAATGAGATCAATCTGACAACATGTTTCTGTCAGCATGTAAAAATCTTTATCGTGAATATGAATGTCGCCATTGATGTGCGCTGCAGCGATGTCTTTTGGCAGAATATAGTTATCGATGAAATACTTTGAACCTTCAGAACCATATTTAAGCATTGTTCCCATTGCTGTATCCGCATCAATATTGGCATTTTCGCGCTTAATATCCGCATCTTTTGCATTTTTGAAAGTCAATTCATTATAGATAGCCATAAGGTCTACTTTTGCTTGGCGTATTTTTGCATGTTCAGCTCGATACAAAATATATGCTTTGGCTGTACTGGCATAGTTACAAGCAATTAAAACTTGTTCGACAACATCTTGGATTTGTTCAACATTTGGAGTTTTATTTTCATTAAATTTTGCTATGACTTGTTTTGTAATGTCATCTACCTGTTGCAATGAAAAAGTAGCGTCAATTGATTCAAGATTTGCTTTACGAATGGCATCTGTTATTTTTGCTGGGTCGAATGTGACTATGTCACCATTGCGTTTCGTGATGTTTTGTATCATTTATACAATCTCTTTTCTCTCAAATTTACTCTGACTGATTTCTATTGAATACAGATTATATTACTATATGTATTGATTTGTGTCAATGGATAATACTACATGTAGTATTATCCAAGGCGACTTTATTTATAATAATACAAATAAAGTGCATTGTTATGTTAGGTAATCTTACTCATTTACAAGATGTTTCGTGCACTTACAGCAGGGGCTGAAGATTATTTTGTATAAAACTTTTTATTGAAAAATTTGCCAGAGTATGATCAGCTGGCAAATTTTTTAACTAGGTGGACTGTTTTTCCTGATGAATTGTTCGAATCGGGAAGGGGATGACAATACCTTCCTTACGATAGCGTTTTGTTAAGGCTTTTATGAATTCGTGTTTTAACAGGTATTGATTCGAAAATTGGCTGGCCCGTAAAAAGACATTAAAATTTATACTATACTCGGCAAATGTATGAAAAGATATAGACGGTTCATAATTGATAGCCCCTTCATCTAGCTGCATAATCTCGCGTGCTACTTCTAATGTGATACGTTCCACTTCATCTAAGTCACTATCATAACTTATGCCAACGGCAATACGGACAGAAATATCTTGTTTTGGCATACTGTAATTCGTTAAAATTGCTGAGGCAATTTTTTGATTCGGAACGATAATGATATTATTGGATAGTGATTGAATAGAAGTAAAACGCCACGTAATATCTTTAACACAGCCGACTTCCCCCGTACTGAGTTCAATATAATCACCTAAGCGGAGTTGTTTGGAAAGAATTAAATGCAAACCGGAAAAAATATTCGTTAAAGTCTCCTGAAGCCCTAAGGCCAAGGCCATACCGCCAACCCCCAATGCGGTTATGATTGGGGTAATCGAAATACCATAAGACTGCAATATGACGAGGATGCCTATGGTATAGATAATAATATTGACGGTATTGGTTAAAAGTGAAGTTTTAGGCATTTCCGGGCTGCTTCGTTTTGTCTGCATATCGATCATTCCGACCAGGGTTCGTGCGATCACCCGTGTAAGCGTAAAAATGATGACCGTGAATAGAATATAAGAAAGCATTTGCTGCACGGTCGGGGGAATGTCGAGGGCGTGAATGGTCCAATAAAGACCAACACCAGAGCACCAGGAAATAGACATACCACGTAATGCATTGACAAAAACATATTGTATGGATTCTGGTTTTAATGCTAATTTGCTGTTAAGCTTACGGTTTATAAGCTTATTTAAAAAAATACCGATGCCCAAGGCGGCAATCTGGATACATAGAGGAATAAAAAGTATCTGGAATATATGTTGCCAGTTTATAGTTAAATCATAGAACAAAGGGAGGCCCTCCTAAAAGAAAAATTCACTTTTGTTTATGACAAAAATGTTACGCTCAATCATTATACTACAAAACAGAAATTTTGATTAGTAGGAAATTTGTTGCTTTTGTGCAGGACTTTTTAACTTTTTAGCTAACGATTACTAGGAAGAACGAAATGAAATGAGGGCAGAATATGAAAAAAGAAATGATTGTAAAAGCAGGACAACGCTTGCGTTTTCGCCAAGCTGATGAAGTAGATTTGGACTATATTATGGATGTTGAATATATATCGGACAACGCAAAATACGTTATTCCTTATACACGTGCCACACATATGTCGACACTCAATACAAAAGGGGCCGTGCACCTTATTATAGAAACGCTCGACGGTCTTGAACAAGTAGGATTTTTGATGATTGCCGGTCTTGATAATCCAGCCAAAGAAATTGAATTTACGCGGATTATTTTAGCAGTAAAAGGAAAAGGTTATGGACAGGAAACACTGCAAATGTTGCTTTCATGGGCGTTTGATGATCTTAAGTTTCATCGCGCTTGGCTCGATTGCAAAGATCATAACGCAAGGGCCTTGCATGTTTATGAGAAAGCTGGTTTTCAGCGAGAAGGGCTTATCAGAGAAACAATTTTGACCGATGGAATTTATGAAAATCTTGTAATTTTAGGCATTTTGGATCGAGAATACTTCAGTGTACAAAACGGAAAAAAAGCATAACATTGAAGAGGATCACTTTAACGGGTGATCCTCTTGGTATGCTTTCTGTTACGTGAAATAAATTTGTCTTTTATTGTCAGTTTTTACTTATGAAAGAAATTTAATGGAAAATTATGAAGGGCCCATTGTTTTTTTGAAATCCATTAAGTGTATAAAATACAAATGTGAGACAGCCCATGTGAAGAGAAATCCAAGCAGTACAAAAATCAAAAATTTCAATATTCCATTATTATTTTTCTCCATAAAATCCTCCTGATTGGCTCACGGCGGAAATAGTTTGAAGCTGCTATTGGATAAAGTAAGTTAATACCTTAATTATACAATAGTTTCCATGAAAAAGAATATAAAATTTTATCAAAAGGGACATAAATGTGTACAGAGAAATGTACTTTGTTGTATAATGAAAACAAGATAAAGTTAGACTGGAGGGTTACTTTGGAATTTTAAATAAGAAGTTCTTTGGATTACTTTTCTGGGGGAACGAGTCTGTTTTTACTAAATGAAAAAACCGAATATTTGGTAAAAATAAAAAATTCTTTATGTGATTCATCCGCTTGCTTTATGTTATGAATTTATTGGCCTTGAAAGGAGGGCATATAATCATGGAAGCATGTTTAGAGTCAAGATTACATTATGATAAGGAACGCTACCATTTACTGTTAACACATCTGGATGCCATTACGTATGAATATGATATTGCAAAAGATATCATGGCTTTTAGTGATGCAAAACATCCCCATGATAAGAAATGCATTGAGCAGTATCGCAAAAAACTTTTCACGGTGAATAGAAATCTCGTACATGTTGATTTTTTTGATAAACTTTTGGCAATTTATACAGGACAAAATTGTAAATCCCAAGAAGTGCTTATCGATTTGCCGTTGAATCCACAAGGAAAATTTTACTGGTATGAAATTACGAGTGAACAAATCAAAGATGATGCTGGTAAAATCACGCATACAATTGGTGTTATGTGGAATGTCGATGAAAGGATGCGCGAATGTGATACACTGCGTTTTCGTTCAGAACAAGATCCACTTACGGGGCTGTATAATCGTGCGGGTACAGAAAAAGCCATTGATCTTTATTTATCAGGAAAAGGCGGTCAGGTCGTAAGTGCGCTTTTGCTATTAGATATTGATAATTTTCAGCAAATTAATGATACGAGGGGGCACCATTATGGTGACCAAGTTTTGCATGGTTTGAGTAAAGAAATTCAAAAATTATTTCGTTGTAGTGATATCCTGGGACGTGTGGGCGGCTCGCGGTTTGTTGTATTGATGAAAGATATTGCTGAAATTGGTATTGTTGATATCAAAGCAGGCAAGCTAAGTGGCATTTTCAATGGCGGAAATTCAGAACTTTATGCGCCGGATGCAACGTGTAGTGTGGGGGCAGCGATTTATCCTCATAATGGAGCATCTTATATTGAACTGTTAGAACATATTGAAGAAAAGATCAAAAAATTAAAGTAAAAGGATTGAATTTAAAACTTGTTTTATGATGAAGAATCTATGAAAGCAAAGGGCTGACAATGATGCGGATGCATGGTTGTCAGCTTTTTTATCTTGACAGTTGGGTCATTTTTTAGTACGATTTGAATGTGTATTTTACTAAAGGGGAGTAGCTCTTTGGGATAAGTCAACATACTGGTGGTGTAATGCTATCTGGCTTATCTGATTGATTTTATAAATCAAAAGCGAGACCTTTAGCGTGATTATTTTTTATCACGCTAAAGGTCTCGCTTTTTTTTATGGAATCATTTTCTAAAGTTGTTATTTCGTGTTTGGTCGAAAGAAGGAGAGAATAAGATGACAGCTTTTTTAACCGCGTTAGTTTTTGTTGTTTTAGCTGAAATGGGAGATAAGACGCAGCTTTTAGCTATGGCATTTGCTACGAAATATCCTTGGAAAGTGGTAATGAAAGGGGTTTTTGTGGCTACAGTTTTTAACCATTTATTAGCGGTGGTTGTTGGGGCGTATTTAAATGAATTTATTCCCTTGTATTATATTCAAATTGCCGCAGCACTATCTTTTATCGTATTTGGTTTATGGACAATTCGTGGTGATGAATTAAGGGACGAGGCCAGTGATTCCAGGCACGGACCGTTTTGGACCGTGGCAATCGCATTTTTTTTGGCAGAAATGGGAGATAAGACGCAGTTTGCCACAATTGCCTTAGCGGCGCAATTTAATGCGATTATTCCCATTTGGCTGGGGACGACGACTGGTATGATGCTGGCAGATGGATTGGGAATTGCCCTTGGAATTGTTTTAAATAAAAAGATTCCCGAAAAGACGATGAAGTGGGGCGCGGCTATTATTTTTATTGCGTTTGGGCTATTTGGGTTATATGAAGCAATGGCGGTTCAGGCATCAGGGGTTAGCGTATCGAGTTCTTTTTAGTGAAAAACTATTTTTGTATAATTTATATAATGCATTAAATAAATTAATTACATCTAGCCTATCAATCTGCTAGAAATGGGATATATGGAATCTATACTCCATTTCTGACGATTGCGATATAGAATATTTAACGCAGCTTATACAGAAAAAATTTTATGATTTTGTATTGATAGTGTATACTTTAAATAGAGTGATCTTTAAATAAATTTATTAAACATGCTTACAGGCAGGGAGAGAAGGATTGAATGGAACAACTATCACAAATTTTTCTTGATTTTATTAGTACATGGGGATACGTTGCTGTTGCTGTATTAATGGCGATGGAAAATGCTTGTATCCCGATTCCGAGCGAACTTGTTTTAGGTTTTGCCGGTTATCTTGTTTTTGCCGGACAGATGGATTTTTCGGGTGCGGTAGTTGCTGGAATGATTGGCGGGATGCTAGGTTCAATTTTTGCTTATTATGTTGGTTATTATGGTGGCCGACCTTTTGTTAATAAATATGGAAAGTATTTTTTAATGTCACCATCCCATGTTGATACAGCACAGCGTTGGTTTGATAAATATGGTATTAAAGCTGTATTTTTCAGTCGGATTTTGCCAGTGGTCAGAACCTTTATTTCACTTCCAGCTGGTTTTGCCAAAGTGTCATTTAAACAGTTTATATTTTATACGTTTTTAGGTTCTCTGCCATGGACGATCTTAATTTTGTATTGTGGAATGATCCTTGGTGAGAATTGGCAAGTTATGCGACAGGTCGGTCATGAAGCGAGTCTTGTATTTGTTTTTGTAGCGGCTGTTGCTCTCATGGTATGGTATTGCTACAAGAAAAAACGACAAAATTAAAAAATAGATTAATGAATAATAATGAGAGAATCTGTATATGGATTCTCTCATTATTTTGTAATTCTATAGAATTGGTTGAATGTTTATAAAATGAATTGTATACTTATAAAGAACCGTAAATTTGTTAAGAATAAATGAAATTTTAATATAGAGGTACAAAATGTGAAAAAAAATATAACCATTGTAGAAGTTGCCGAAAAAGCTGGAGTATCAAAGACGACGATATCTAGATATTTAAATGGTAAATTTGAATTCATGTCACAAGACTCAAAAGAAAAAATTGCCCGTGTGATTGAAGAACTTGGCTATCGTCCGAATAATTTGGCACGCAGCCTGAAATCAAAGCGCAGCCGGATTATTGGTGTTATTGTATCGGATATTGGCAGTCCTTTTTCTTCTATTTTGCTCAAAGGAATTAGTGACTGCTGTGAACGTTATGGCTATGGAGTTTTGATTACGAATACCAATGATAACCCTAAAAAAGAACGTGATTATATTTTATCGATGCTTGATCAGCGCGTTGAAGGGATTATTGTTAATACGACGGGACAAAATGATGATTTTTTACGCCAAATTGGCAAGGGGAATGTTCCGCTTATTCTTGCGGATCGTGCAATTGAGGAAAAAATGTTTGATACAATCCGGTCGGCAGATTATCCAATCACGATAAAGGTAGCGGAGCATTTAAAACAACGTGGCTTTACTAAAGTAGGCTGGTTTGTGGAACCGCTTAATAACGGTGCAAGGATTTTGCGCCATAAAGCTTATGTTGCAGCCTGTAAGGAAGTTCTTCATATTGAACCACAAGTATATATTATGGAAGATAAGTCATCTCTGGCTGTTGAAAAACTGGTACAGCAGTTTATAGATGCCAATGGTTCAGAGCGAAAAGCAATTTATACAGCCAATGGTGTTGTTACACTGCATATTGTAAAAGCTTTGCAACGAATGGGTATTCATTGTCCGGACGATTTGGGTCTGTGCGGATTCAATAATTGGAACTGGACAGAACTTGTTGGTGGCGGCCTGACGGTTGTGGCTCAACCAAGTTATAAAATTGGGCGTGAAGCAGTAAAACGGATGATGTTTCGGATACATCGCAATCATAACGCAGCACCGCGGCTGATTGAGCTGGAGTGTGAATTGATTGTGAGACATTCAACCTGAAAAGAAACCGTATAGTTTGTGAGAAAAAGATCGAAATGGCAGAAGCTGATTTTCGGTCTTTTTTTAAATTTATGACGAATCAGACTTGACTTAGAGTTGACTCTAGATATTATAATAAAATCATATATATATAGCGTATTCTAATTCGTTTTATATAGTGAAAATAGAAAAATATTTATCGAATCAAATCATATGAAGTCCGATATAGAGTGAAGTGGTGAGAATATATGAATGAAAAAGAAATTTTAGATTTGCTCCAGGCGTTTAAAGATGGCAGTATTTCTGGTGATGCTGTAGTAGAAAAAATAAAAAAAATCCCTTATGAGGATATCGGTTTTGCGAAGCTGGATCATCATCGCAGCATGCGACAAGGCTTTCCCGAAGTTGTTTTTTGCCAAGGAAAAACCATTGAACAGATTGTTGAAATTATGCAACGCTTAGCGAAGGAAAGTCAAAGCAATATTTTAGCTTCTCGGGCGACGCCAGAAATGTATGAAGCGGTTTTTTGCAAGCTCCCCGAAGCTGAATATAACGAATTGGCACGGGTTATTTTTCTTAAGCGGCAGCAAAAACCTATCGATCAGGCACGGAGTATCTTAATTTTGACAGCCGGGACAAGCGATATTCCGGTTGCTGAAGAAGCGAAAATGACGGCCGAACTTATGGGGAATGTTGTCGTTACTTGTTATGATGTGGGCGTGGCGGGGATTCATCGGCTTTTTGCCAAAAAATATTTGATTGATGCTGCTAATGTCATTGTTGTAATTGCTGGAATGGAAGGTGCCTTGGCAAGTGTTGTGGGGGGACTTACTGATAAACCCGTAATTGCGGTGCCGACAAGTATTGGTTATGGTGCTTCTTTTCAAGGACTGGCAGCTCTTTTATCCATGCTTAACAGCTGTGCAGCCGGGGTTGCTGTAATGAATATAGATAATGGTTTTGGTGCGGGAAAATTAGCAAGTACCATAAATCATATGAGGTGAATGAATTGAACGCTATTTATTTGGACTGTTTTGCGGGCATTAGTGGTAATATGCTTTTAGGAGCATTTTTGCAGGCTGGAGTACCGGAAATCCATTTGCAGACGGAACTCAGTAAATTATCTTTGACAGATGAATTTCAACTTATTGTAACAAAGGTAAATAAAAATGGCATTGAAGCCTTGTATGTTGAGGTTGATTTATTACAAAGCCACGCAAAAACAGTGACTTTGCATCACAACCATGACCATGATGATAATGACGACCATAACCATAGTCATCATGAGTCGGTAAATGGACATTTACATCGGACTATGACCGATATTCGTCGACTCATTGAAATGTCTACCTTGGATTTATCCGTTAAGAAAACTAGTATTTTGATTTTTGAAACATTGGCACAAGCTGAGGGAAAAGTGCATGGAAAGCCAGCTAATGAAGTACATTTTCATGAAGTTGGAGCGATAGACTCTATTGTTGATATTGTTGGAACGGCAATTTGCCTTCAATATTTGCAAATTGAAAAAATATATGTGTCAAAACTAAATGTTGGTGGCGGCTTTGTGAAATGTGCGCATGGTTTGATGCCAGTACCAGCGCCAGCAACGGCAGAACTTCTCAAGAATATTTCTTTTTATTGTGGTACTATTGAGAAAGAACTGGTTACGCCAACTGGGGCAGCTGTGATTAAAGCCTTAGCGAATGTGGATACAACAGATTTACCAGATGGATTTACACATAAGATGGTTGCGTATGGTGCGGGAACATGGGATCTTGTTATACCAAATGTTTTGCGTATGTATATCGGGCATATCGAGTTTGTAAATAAGAAATCAAAAAAAATGTTAATAGAAACCAATATTGATGATTTAAGTCCACAGGTTTATGAATATGTATTTGAAGGTTTGTTTAAAGCTGGGGCAAGAGATGTTTGGATTACACCAATTATGATGAAAAAAAGCAGACCGGCACAAATTCTGTCGGTGCTGGTTGATGATGCGTTTGTGCAAGTTTGCCAAGACCTTATTTTTAAGGAAACATCGACAATTGGTCTGCGCATTCAGGAGGTTGAACGCATTGAAGCCAAACGGACAGTAACAAGTGTTTTGACTAATTATGGAGAAATATCTTGTAAAATTAGTTATTATGGTGATGCTGTAAGCAATATTTCAGTTGAGTATGAAGACTGCAAAAGATTGGCTCTGCAACATGATGTACCTCTTAAATTGATACAACAAGAAGCATTGCAAATGGCGCATGCTTTATATTCAAAAAGAAAAGAAGGAAAATGATTGTGGAAAAAGAAAATAAATTACTGGAAATTTTACGCGATTATGGATCTGTCATAGTTGCTTTTTCCGGGGGGGTTGATAGCTCGGTTTTATCTAAAGCAGCTAAGCTTGCTTTGGGCGATAAGGCGGCAGCAATTACAGCCGCTTCGGAATTGCTGCCGCAAGAGGAATTGACGGATGCAAAAGAAGTTGCGGCAATTATTGGAATTGAACATAAAGTGATTTCGGTACAAGACTTAGCCAATCCCAAATTTGTCGTAAATGATCGTGAACGTTGCTATTATTGTAAGGAAAAACGTTTTGCCCTTTTGACCACATGGGCGCAAGAACATGGCTATAAAAAGGTTGTAGAAGGATCCAATCTGGATGATGATGGAGATTATCGTCCAGGCATGAGAGCTTTACGAGAAAATGATTTTGTGGCATCACCACTTGCTATAGCTGGATTTAACAAAAAGGATATACGGAATTTAGCAAAAAAATGGAATCTGCCTGTATGGAATAAACCAAGTGCGGCATGTTTGGCTTCACGTATAAGTTATGGACTTGAAATTACAGCGGATCGATTAAAACAGGTAGAGCATGCGGAGCAAATTGTTCGACAGTATGTACAAGGACAGCTGCGGGTTCGGCATCATGGGAGTTTGGCACGGATTGAGGTTGCGACCGAGTTTTTGCCGACCTTACTGGAGCATAATGTGAATGAGGAAATCGTTCGCGAAATTAAAAAAATTGGCTTTACCTATGTGACTCTTGATTTACAGGGGTATCGGATGGGGAGTCAAAACGAAATACTATAAAAAGAACCCACTCATATTTGAGAATGAGTGGGTTTTCAATTTTTGCTTTGGGGGCATTTTTATGAAAAAACAGCATGTTGTGCGAGTGATGGGCTGGTTCTTGCTGTTTATAATGGTCATAGGTATTGTTTTAATCAATGGAATTGGACTTTATGCTGGAAATTGGTTTTATGAAGAAGTCGATGTGGCTTATGTACGGGAACATCGGGGCGAGGATAGCAAACATCAAGAACTTTTAACGGAAGGAAAAGCAACGAAAGATTGGCAAGATGTGGAACTTGTTTCGAAACATGGTTATAAATTAAAGGGAACATACATTCCAAATTCACAAAAATCCCAGAAAACTTTGATTTTTTTACATGGGTTTACGAAAAACCGCTTATATGGATTGGACTATGCAAGAATGTATTTACAAGAGGGATATAATCTTTTACTTGTTGACTCGAAAGCACATGGTGATAGCGGTGGCAGTGCAGTTAGCTGGGGAATACAAGAGAAAGATGACGTGGATTCTTGGGTGGATTGGGTGCAACATAAATTTCCTGATGGGATCATTGGGGTTCATGGTGTATCGATGGGGGCGGCAACAGCGCTTATGTACGCTGGTTTTGATGAAACGCAGCATAAAGTGGCTTTTTATGTAGCAGATAGTGCTTATTCGCAGTTAGAGCCACTGTTGAAAGAGAAAATAATTGAACAAATAAAATTGCCAGCGAATTCTTTTTTGCCAGATGTATTGCTTTTTTATAGTAATGTAGTATCCTATTATAAAAATAGCTATACATTTCAAGGCTCGTCACCGCTTACCGCGATCACGGCGGTTACGACACCGATCCTGTTTATTCATGGTGGAGCGGATACGTTAGTGCCGCCAAAAATGAGTGAAGACTTGTATGCGTCGGTGAAAGGACCCAAGGAATTGCATATATTTCCGCAAGCAATTCACGCCTGTGCAGTTTATCAGGATCGCAGACAATATACACAGATCGTGCAAACGTTTATTGAAAAGTATGGAAAATAAATGTAAGGCAAAATAATTGGTTGAAACAATAGTTAACCTAATTAGAATATATGGTTGACGAAGTGCCTTCGCTGAAATATAATAAATAAAGTATATAATGCATTAAAAAAATTATATCTCGCCTATCAGTCTGCAGGAATGGTATATAGGCATTCCTGACGATTGCCATATAGAATATTTAATGCAACTTATATAGAAATGAAATATATTATTATTTTAAAGTGAGGCCAATGTTTATGACGCAACAAAGTAAAGCAAAAAATCTTGCATCGGAAATTATTCAGGGCAGACGTTTGAAACGGTGTGAAGATCTATCGTTTTTTGTTACTATGGATTTAGAAGAATTGAGATGCGGGGCAGATCAGATTCGTCAACATTTTTGTGGAAATCATGTTGATTTATGTACGATTATCAATGGACGCAGTGGTCGCTGTGGTGAAGACTGCAAATATTGTGCTCAGGCGGCTTGCCATCATACGGGGATTGAAGAATATCCATTTATGGATAAAAAAGAAATTATTGCGAATGCATTGTGCAATGAAAAAGAAGGCGTGCATCGTTTTGGCGTGGTAACATCCGGCCGTTCACTATCGGGTGAAGATTTTGAAAAAGCTCTTGATACTTATAAGGAAATGCGGGAGACCTGTCATATTGATATTTGTGCGTCCCATGGTTTTTTGACAGCGCAGCAGTTTAAAAGACTGCATGAAGCTGGAATTAGCAGTTATCATCATAATATTGAAACATCAAAACGATTTTTTCCATCTATTTGCTCTACGCATACATATGAAGACAAAATAAAAACAATTAAAATAGCTCAAGCTGAAGGTTTATGCGTATGCTCAGGCGGAATTATTGGTATGGGGGAAACGTGGGAAGATCGTCTTGATATGGCAATCAGTTTAGCTGAACTTGGAATTGAATCGATTCCAATTAATGCTTTAATGCCAATTAAAGGGACAAAGTTAGGAAATTTACCTCAGATGCCAGCGGAAGATGTTTTGCGAACGATTGCCTTTTTCCGTTATATTAATCCGACAGCGAATATAAGATTAGCAGCAGGTCGAAAAATTATGCCCCATAATGGCGAAACAGCTTTTTGGGGTGGTGCAAGTGCTTCGATTACAGGAAATATGCTGACGACTTCTGGTACGACGATTCGGGAAGACGTGGCAATGCTGGAACGGTTGGGTTTTAATAAATAAAGGAACTAAAAAAGTTTGCATATAAAATATGCAAACTTTTTTTATAATGTATTTCCGCTTGTTATATAAAAGAATAATAAGGGAAATACAATTAGTAAATAAATGACTGTAGTCAAAATAAACGCGGCTATTGTTAAATCAACATTTAATTTAAAGAGGCGAGCGGTTATGACGGCATTGATTGCAGTAGGTGTGATAGCTAAAACCATCATTGTACCAAGGATAATTTGATCAGTAAACAAGTGCGTAATCATAGTATACACAACCAAAGGCGTCAATATGAATTTTATAGGAACCAGATCGAATATTTTATGATAGTATTTTTGTGCAGCATGTAAATTAATGAGGTAACCGACTGGGAGCAGGGCTGTCCAGGCACCAATATGAATCAAAGAAGAAAATACAGTTGATAAGATAGCGGGACGAGGAATGTCGGCAAGATAAAGAAACATTCCTAAAAACATTCCCAGGACCGGTAGTTGGTTCCAACTTAAAAACATATTTCGAAAATCAAGATGCACGGTTCTTTTTGTAGTGGTGGCCGTATATTGTTGATAATAATATTGTGCTAATGGAAAACAAAATAAGACAAGTACCATATTTTGGAATATACCGACCATTTGGGCATAGGCAAAGCCAATTTCACCATATAGAATGAAGGCGCATAATCCTCCTAGGGTACCTAGATTTGATAACATAGAGGAAACAAGATAACTGCCACGATCCAAGGGGTTTTGGTAACGGCGTAGTGCCGTAAAAGCACTAATGAGACCGGGGATAATACAAAAGATGATACCGAACACTGGAAGCCAAATCAATTCAAGGGTCAAAGGCAGAACCCAAAAACTTAAAATTGTCAAAACGGTACAAACAATAATAATATTAAATTTTATTAAACCATTACAAAATTCACCGCTAAGCCATTTTTTTTGGTGTATATAATAACCAATCAATAATGGCAAAATTAAATCAGTAAATACAAAAATAATTCTAAGTTGTGCAGTCTCCATGAAGAACATCTCCTTGCTCGTCAGATTATATTATTCGATAATGCATAGAGTAGTCAATTAATCCTACCATTTAGATAGTTTTTTTACAATGACAGCAAAAAGAAAAAACTCTTTTTGAAATTGAAAGGCTGTATTTTTATTACGTTTATATGAAAAAATAAAACAAAAAATATTTAAACAAAAGTATTGACATGAAAGTTAAAATCATGTATCATATTACAAGTCGCCAAGAACAACGGCGAAAACAAAAAAACGAAATCACCGATTTACTTGTCTTTAACGCAAGTCATCAATTGGTTTCGGAAAAAGATATTGACAACCGCTTGCGGATGTGATAATCTATACAAGCTGACTTAAGCAAGTGCCAGCGATGTGTTCTTTGAAAACTAAACAATGTAGAAAACAAAAAGATATATGTACACCAACATGTATCAAGCCAGATGTGCGGTTTTCGAACGCTTGCGTTTGAAAACAACAACTAACAATTTCTTTTAACAAAAAAGATAATTTAGATTTTTAAAGAGCCTATCAAGGTTCTCTAATATAATTTATTGGAGAGTTTGATCCTGGCTCAGGACGAACGCTGGCGGCGTGCTTAACACATGCAAGTCGAACGGAGTATTTTATTT
>NZ_KB905848.1 GCF_000381065.1 Propionispira raffinosivorans DSM 20765
AATGGCAAGAAAACGTTATGACATATGATATAAAGCAGTTCAATAAATTAATGAAGACAGTGATCGAATGGAAAAATGAAATTATTGCAGCAATTTCAACGGGTTATAGCAACGGATATATAGAAGGATGTAACAATCGAACAAAGGTACTCAAACGGACTTGTTATGGCATACAAAAATTTAAACGAATGAGAAATCGGATACTTTATATGGCTGCATAAAAATAGAAAATAGCGAGGAGAAATCCCTCGCTAAAAATTCACTTTATGTTTTTACCCCAACACTTGACAAAGAACCAAAATAACGCAGGACCAGAAGCTCAGCTTCCGGCTCTGCGTTATTTTTTTATTGCCAATCAAACCATTTTTCAATAAAACTCATTTGATTATTTTTCTAATTCTTTATACAAAAAATAATCAAAATCTGCTGCTTTATTGTCACCTGTAATATCGATACAATTCATCCCCACAAACGCTCCCGTAAAAAAGCCGCCGCCGCTTACATAATCATCTGACAAGCGATACGATTTAAATACAACGGGAATTGCATGATACGTTTCTCCATCAAACGAATAAAAATACTGATAATGATCCACACGAACCGACACCTTAAAATGAACTATTGTTATGTTATCCGGTATCGGAATTTCAGCATTTTCGAGCGGCATGGAAAATACAAAATTGTCTGCCACTGCAACATCAATGACTCGCCCAACATCTTCTTTCCAGGTTATATGAATACTTGACCAGTTTTTCGTATTGTAATAACAAGTCAAACCTGCCAGCTGTTGAAAAGATTCGGGATAAAATTCCACAGCCGTTGCTGCGTCAAAAGAAAATGCCTGCCAGCGGCGAGCTACAAACGCCTGTGTGAATTTTGAAAGTAGTGATTCCTTCCCATAAAGCCGCAAATACCCTTTTCTCGCAGTCAAAGAAGCAATATCCTCTGTCAGAGGAATCCGCAGTGATTGAAAGTTCAAGTTGAGTTTTGGTTCTGTAAAATCATCTTTTATTGGGCAGGTTGGCTCCCACTTTTTTTCTGACAGCTGCGGGGCCACAACTTTAACAGAACCCTGTTTACCACCAACAACCTTTGGCCAGCCATCAATCCATTCAATTTTCTGAATTGCTGTTTCTCGTCCCAATGGACAATAAGCGTGCTGTTCTCGTTCCAGTATTGGCTGATCGCCTATCGGCAGCGGACGTCCTGTCAAATGGGCCAGATACCACTCCCCAGTTTGCGTTTGGACAAGCGATGCATGTCCGCATTTTTGCAATTCATTATGTGGTGCCTGCCATGCTGTCAAGAGCGGATAATCTGGCTGAATTTCATATTCGCCCATAAGAGTCTTGCAACGAGCAATCGTTTCAGAATGCTGATACCTTGTACCACCTTCTGCCGTAAGCAGATAATACATACCATCAATATAATACAGATGCGGACCCTCTGTATACTTAATATCCGTCCCCTTATAAATAATTGATGATTTTCCGATAAGCTTTTTCAATTCCGTAGAGTATTCTTGTAAAACTATTCCATAAAAATTATGGTGGTAGACACGTTGATCCCAATACATATTCACCAAATACTTTTTCCCGTTCGGATCATGAAACAAGGATGCATCAAACCCGGAGCCATTCAGCCGAACTGGTTCACTCCACACACCATCTATATGCTCACAGGTAGTCAGATAATTGTGACAGTCTTTCCACATACCATCAACAACTTTAACATCCGTATAAATCAACCAAAACTTACCATCTGCATAGCTAAGATCCGGTGCCCAAATTCCGCCGGAATCTGGATTGCCTTTCATATCCAAATAACTGCTTTTATTCAATGGATGTGTAATCAAATGCCAATTTACTAAATCTTTCGAATGATGAATCTGCACGCCTGGAAACCATTCAAACGTCGAAGTAGCAATGTAATAATCATCGCCCACCCGGCAAATGCTCGGATCGGGATTAAAACCTTTTAATACTGGATTTTCAATAAACACAACAAATAGCCTCCCTTAAATATGAATAACTCACAAGCAAAGAACACTTTATTTAAAATTTAATAGGTAATATTTCAAACATGACTAACGTTGACCGGACCAACCTGATTTACTTCAGTTTTACGATTTTCTATAACTTGAATAATTTCTTTATATTTTTTATCATCTAAATTATAAAAAGAAATATCCACAATTGCCACAATCAAAAAAACAATAGGGATAAGAGTCGTCGTAATCAAAATACCACTTAAAGCTTCCGGTGTTTGTACTTGATTTGCCACATAGCCAAAGTGCGCCAGCATAAACCCGGGAATAATCCCACCAAGAGCCAAGCCAAATTTAAAGAAGAATCCAATAATCGCATAGATCATCCCGCTAAGTCTCTTGCCAGTTTTGTATTCTCCATATTCAATGGTTTCAGGAATCAATGCCCACATAAAGCCTCCAGCCACGATCATTCCGCACGCAGAAATAAACCGCGCAATAAAAATCATCGTAATATTATCTGCGGAAACAATGTATAACATTGCTGCCCCCACAATACCTAAAAAAAGTGATATTTCAAGCAACCGCACCTTACCCAACAGTTTGTTAAGTTTCGGAACTAACGGCAACAAAAAGAATGCCGGCAGCGTTCCCAATAGACCATACCATTGAGCCAAATCGGGACGAGCACAATTATAGGTAATAAAATAAACACCGATTGAATTAGAAACTGCATTCATACCAAAGAGAATGATAAAAAACAAACTCAAAACCACTAAGGGTCTATTTACTTTAAATTGATGAAACAAATCCTTGAATTTTACATTTTTGTCGTTTTTCACATCCAATCTAACGCGCTCCGTTGTCTTTGAATAACAATACAATAAAAGTAACGCTCCAACAACACTGTATACACCCATCGTTAATTGCCAGCCGAACCTTGCATCCTCGCCCGTATAACTGCCAGAAATCATAGTTACAATAACCGGTACCCCAAAAGCCACCAGCAACCCGCCAAAGTTAGCACATAACATTCGAATCGAAGTCATACTGACTACTGTCTTATTATTACGTGTCATTGCCGCAGTTAACGCACCATACGGAATATTGATCGTCGTGTAAATCAAAGATAAACCAATATAGGTAGCATACGCATAAATTATTTTTAAACCATCGCCGAAGTCTGGTGTGGTAAAACACAATATTCCCAGTATAGCAAAAGGAATGGCTCCATATAACAAATACGGACGGAATTTCCCTTGTTTAAATGTATGTTTATCAACAAAAGTCCCCACGATTGGATCTACAACAGCATCCATGACACGGACGATAAGGAACATCGTCGCGGCCACTTCCGCGCTCAGCCCGTAAACATTTGTATAAAAGAAAAGTAAATAGGTACAAACTGTAGTGTAAATTAAATTACACGCCAAATCTCCCATAGAATAGCCAATTTTTTCCTGAAGTTTTAAATCGCCTTCCGTTATAGCTTGTGATTCCGTAACAATCATCCTCTTCCGCTTAAATTTTAAATTTAGGCAGCTAAAAAGAATAGAACCCATTAACGATTCATCCTTTTCAGTTGAGCCGACAATCCTCATTCATCTTGCTTTTACTTCCTACACGATTTAGCACAAAATCATTTCTAACCACAGAAAATCTGCACTGATGGGCCTCACAAATTCTCCAAAACTTTTATTTCATTTTTTAGAATATGTTTTTCTTTTTTGACTTCCAATCCATTAACGAGATAAGAAAAAACAATTTGCATTGCCTTTCTGCCCTGCGTATAAGGATGTTGGTAAATCGTCACATCAATCACCTGCTGTTTTAGCATTTCCACTGTATTTGGTGCACTATCAAAAGAAACAATTTTAATATGCTGCTGTCTGGCCTGTGACAAAACAGCACGACAGGTGCCGTAAACACCACCAGCGGTAATAAACAACGCATCCAGCTGCGAATAGGTCTGGAGCAAACGATTCGTCACTTCAAAAGCAAGGATATCATCATCTTCAGATTCTACGATTTCCAAGATCTCGATCTGCGAATATTTCTTCTCCATAACTTTTTTAAAACCGGCAATTCTTTGGTTATGTCCGGCTACTTTAAATGATCCCGTTACAACACCAACTTTAGCTCGGCCGCCTGTCAATACTCCCATAATGCCACAAGCCGTTTCGCCGCCATTTATATAATCACTCCCCACATAGCAGCTGCGCTTGCTGTTTTCAATATCAGTATTGACCGTTACAACAAATACGCCCCGCTCCACCAACTGATCAATTTTATGTTGTACTTTAAGATCACTAATCGGATTCAAAATAAGAGCATTGACCTGCGAACCAACATCTTCCATAAGGCGGCATTGTTCCTCCACATCATATCCATGCATTGTTTGAATTAAAACTCGTACGCCATATGCTGTATATTCCTTTTCTGCTTCGCGGATGCCGCGAATTACTTCATCAAAAAATGGATTCCCCTCAGAAATAAGTACAACTCCAACTACTATATTTTTCTTTTTTGCGGCCAATGCCTTCCCCGCCGGATTTGGTTCATATCCCATCTGTTCAGCAATCTTTCGCACGAAACTTTCTGTTTCCGGTTTCACCTTCCCTCGGTTGTTTAAAACACGATCAACCGTCCCACGTGAAACATTGCATATTTCTGCTATTTTTTTTATCGTTATCGACATGTGTCACATTCCTTCTCATTGCCAAATTCTTTTTATTCAGAATAGCATGTAGACAATGACCCGTCAATAAAGGCTCCGCCACCCTGAGTATTTGCACTGCCCCCAAACTCTTCTCAATTATAAATTTGCCAGCAAACGATACTGATTTTGGAGCTGTTCATAAAGCTGCTGATAAAGCACATGACCTTTTGCATAATAATCTTGATGTTCTGCGATTGGTTGACAAGATTCATCCTGTACAATAAATTGATCACAGGCGGTCGGCACATCCGCGAAAATTCCTGCTGCCACACCAGCCAGGATAGCCACACCAAGGACCGCCCCCTCCTGAGAAGCAGCAGTTTTTACCGAACAACCAAACATATCGGCAAGAATCTGACGCCAAAGGCCTGATTTACTGCCGCCGCCACAAGCCATCATCTGCTCAACTTCTAAGCCCATTTCCTTTAAAATGGATTGACAATCCTTCAATGAATACGAAACACCTTCCATTACAGCTCGCAGCAAATCAGCCTGTTTGTGAATCGCTGACAATCCGAAGAATACGCCACGACAGTTTGGATCAAGATGAGGTGTTCTCTCTCCCATCAGATACGGCAAATACAGGAGCTTATTACTGCCCATTGGTACAGATTCCGCTTCTTTATTGATATAGTCATAAAAGCTGACATTAGCAAGCTTTGCTTTTTCTTTGTAATTCGTGCAAAAATTGTCCAGATACCAACTAAGTGACAGCCCCGCCGCTTGTGTAACCCCCATAACATGCCAGCAATTCGGTACAGCACAGCAAAAAGTATGGACACGCCCTTTTGGATCAATCGTAATTTTGGAACTATGTGCAAAAACCACACCACTTGTGCCAATTGTCGTAAAAGCCCGCCCATCTCTAACCGTGCCAGTTCCAACAGCCGCTGCTGCATTATCTCCAGCACCACCGGCAACAACCGTTGCTGTTGTAAGTCCCAGCAGCTTTGCACTCTGCACAGTCAAAGTCCCCGTAACTTCCGGTGATTCATAAACCTTACCCAGCAAAGCCCGATCAATTTCCAGTTTTTCTAAAATTTCATCTGACCAGCAGCGATTCGGTATATCCAAAAGCTGCATACCACTAGCATCCGACACTTCTGTAGCATATTCACCAGTCAGGCAAAAACGCACGTAATCTTTCGGCAGCAATATATGACGGCATTTCGCATAATTTTCCGGTTCATGGTTGCGTACCCAAAGAATCTTTGATGCTGTGAAGCCAGTCAATGCTGGATTGGCCGTGATTTCCATCAAACGATCCGCACCAACCTTTTGCGTAATTTCCTCACACTCTTTTGCTGTTCGTTGATCGCACCATATAATTGCTGGTCTTATAACCTGATTGGCTTCATCCAGCATAACTAAGCCATGCATCTGCCCTGATAATCCAATCCCTTTGACATCTGCGGCTGGCACCTTGGACTTTGTCAAAACAGATTGAATGGTATGTACCGTCGCCTGATGCCAATCTTCAGGGTGCTGCTCCGCCCAACCATTTTGCGGTTGATATAGCGGGTATTCCTCGGATGCCGAAGCGATTGCCTGGCAATTTTCATCAAACAGCACTGTCTTCGTCGCTGAAGTTCCTACATCAATTCCTAATAAATATCGCATTGTTTTCTCCCTGCTCTCTCCGTAATTCACCATATAACGTTAACCTTTTACGCCTTTAAATTTTTTCCAGTCAATCCAATAAATGCTCCAACTGTTTCCAGCCTACTTTCTTTATGTGCAATCAGCCATTTATTAACTGCAAACAAAAGTTTATTTTCGCCCTTCTTTTCTAACGTAACTTTTAATTCTTCATTGGTTCCCTTCGGCAATACGATGCCGCAGCGGAACTTGCCCCCAGCACTACAAGGCGCATAATGCAATGTTGTCGCATAAAGTTCAACGGTTGTTCCCGCTGGCACAAAAAACAGTTTCATTTTGCCCGTATCATAAGAATAGTCTTTAAGATCAACATCCGGCTGCCACCCCAAAATCAGAATCAAGTCCGTAATAGCAATGTCAACTTCGGAACTACGATGGTATTCAACTGCATTAAGCAAATGATTATCACCATTACAATAACCGAATTGAATCGGCATTCCACCATATATTTCTTCTTCCAAGACCTTAAATGCCGACAATTTTTCAAGACGTGGCTCCGATGGTGTATACACCACATCGTCCGGCAGCGGTGTAGATGTTTCCATGACCGTAGAAATCTCCCGACAATCCAGTTCTAGCACCCGGCCGTATTTCGTAAAAGCTTTATCAGTTACCTGTTTCATTGTATTTGCTCCCCTCAGCCTATGCGAGTATACGCACAGCTTCTTTTTGTTGTATTGCCTAACTCTTTGCTCAAGCTTTTTTATTTTGATTGTAAATATCAAACGCCACAGCTAGCAAGAGCACCATTCCTTTTATTCCCTGCTGCCAATCAATACCGATCCCCAGAATCGACATACCGTTATTTAAAACTCCCATAACCAGTCCGCCGACCACAGCACCAATAATCGTGCCTACCCCGCCAGTTGCCGAAGCACCACCAATATAGCAAGCGGCAATGGCATCGAGTTCAAACGAAGTTCCAGCCGAAGGCGCAGCACAGTTCAAACGAGCTGAAAAAACAAGTCCAGCAACCGCTGCCATCAGCCCCATATTAACAAAAACGATAAAACGAACCCATTTCGTCTTGATTCCTGATAACTGCGTAGCCCGTTCATTACCACCCAAAGCATAAATATGCCGACCGATAACCGTTTTGTGGCAAATAAAGGAATACATAAAAATCAAAGCTGCCAGCAAAATTAAAATAATAGGCAAACCTTTAAACTGTGTCAGCCAATAAGTGGAAAAGAGGCTGACAAAAACGATTAAGCCAAATTTTGTAAAAAGCCAACTTTTCCCGCTAACCGGAATACCATATTGAATTTTTTGCTGATGATCGTTCCATTCTGCATAAACACCACAGACAGCAAGAATGAGTCCAAGAATCATCGTGCTGTAAGGGATTGCGCCAACTAGCGGTATATCCTGCAAAAAGCGTTGTGCCACAAATTGGTAAGATTCCGGAAATGGTGCCAAGGTATTCCCATTGAGTATTACCATTGTCATCCCGCGAAACAGCAGCATCCCCGCCAGCGTTACGATAAAAGCCGGTACTTTGACAAAAGCCACCCAAAATCCCTGCCAGGCTCCGATCAGAAGCCCTGCCACCAAACAAGTAATAATGGTTAGTCCGACCGGCATATCCATCGACACAATCATCGTACCTGCAATAGCTCCGATAACTGCGACAACTGACCCTACCGAAAGATCAATATCCCCCGTCAAAATACAAGGCAGCATACCGATGGCCAGAATCAAAATATAGCTGTTTTGCATAATCAATTTAGAAATATTCATCGGTACCAGCAGCACACCATCCGTCTGCCATTGGAAAAAAATCGCGATCACAATCAGGGCAACAAACATGGCATATTTATTTATAATAATACTGAATATATTTTCCCTAGATAATTGTTTTATTGGTTCACCCGCTGGTTCTGCTTTACAACTCTCATCCACAGGAATCGCCTTGCCCTTCAAAAAATTATTCATCTTACATTATCCTCCTTTTCAAACGCTCAGACTACTTGCTTATTTTTATTGCACCGCATAATGCACTGCATGACGCTTTCCTGTGAGGCCTCTGCCTGAGACAGTTCTCCGACAAAGCAGCCTTCATTCATCACATAGATACGATCACTGATCCCCAAAACTTCTGGCAGTTCCGACGAAATCACAATCACTGATTTTCCCAGACGAGCCAGTTCGTTGATGACACAATATATTTCATATTTTGCCCCAACATCAATACCGCGAGTCGGTTCGTCAAGAATCAGCACATCCGGATCGGCATAAATCCAACGGGCCAGCATAACTTTTTGCTGATTCCCACCCGAAAGATTTTTCGTGAACTGATGGATGCCCTGTGCTTTGATATGCAAACGTTCCAAATATGATTCAGCAACTTTTATTTCCTTTTGTGCATTCACGACACCGCGCAGTGACAATTTTTTCAAACTAGGTAAGGTTGTATTCACCCTAATATCATCGATCAAAATAAGACCCTGTCCTTTACGGTCTTCGGTTACGTAAGCAATACCATTTTTTATAGCATCGGAAACAGTTGTTATTTTGACTGTTTTCCCATCTTTAATAATTTCACCCGATATATGTGCTCCATAAGCCCTGCCAAATATGCTCATTGCCAATTCCGTCCGTCCCGCTCCCATCAATCCGGCGATACCGACGACTTCACCTCGACGTACATTTAAATTCACATTATTAACAATTACTTTATTGGCAATATCAGGAGAATATACGTTCCAGTTTTTTATTTCCAGACAGACGTCACCAATTTTGCAATCCGTTCGCTGCGGATAACGATTAGTGATTTCTCGGCCTACCATGCCTTTAATAATTCTATCTTCACTAAATTCATCTGTATTCTTATTTAATGTTTCAATTGTTTTGCCATCACGTATGATTGTAATCTCATCAGCAACCTTGGTTATTTCATTCAATTTATGTGAAATCATAATCGCTGTCATGCCCCATTTTTCTCGCAGCATCAACAGCAGCTCCAATAATTTCTCACTTTCTTCATCGTTCAATGCTGCCGTTGGCTCATCCAAAATCAGCAATTTCACATCTTTCGAAAGTGCCTTGGCTATTTCAACTAACTGTTGCTTACCAACACCGATTTTATTAACCGGCGTATCCGGTAAATCGTGCAGGCCTACCGTTTCCATAAGTTTCATCGCTTCAAAACGACACTTACCCCAGTTAACAACTCCCTTACTTTGGCATTCATTACCCAAAAATATATTTTCCATAATCGACAAATACGGTATCAGTGCCAATTCTTGATGAATAATAACAATACCCTTGTCCTCACTATTCCGAATGGTTTTAAACTTACATTCTTCACCATGATATCGGATCATCCCGGTGTACGTTCCATACGGATAAACACCACTCAGCACATTCATCAGCGTAGATTTCCCCGCCCCGTTTTCACCAACTAAGGCATGAATGCTCTTTTCCTTCACCTGAATATTGACCTGATCCAGAGCACGTATACCACCCGTAAACTCTTTGACAATATCCTGCATTTCCAATAAAATGTTCGGCATACTTTCACCTTCCATTCTGCACTTTAATTGAAACAGATATGCAATAATGTAAAGTTACTGCATATCTGTCACATTATAACTTATTTCTATAAATCGCTTTCTTTATAATAACCAGATTCAATTAATAATTTTTTGTAGTTTGACATATCGACAAACTGCGGTTGAAGCAAATAAGATGGAACTACTTTTTTACCATTGTTATATGTTTTAGTATCATTTACTTCTGGTTCTTTTCCATTGACAATAGCTTCCACCATTTTTACTACCTGATCCGCCAAAGCCCGCGTATCTTTAAATACCGACATAGATTGTTCCCCTGCCAAAATAGCTTTCACATTAGAAATATTGGCATCCTGCCCAGTTATAACCGGCATTGCTTTACCAGCTCCATAACCTGCCGATTTTAAAGCTGACTGTACACCTAAAGAAACCGAATCATTCGAACATAAAACAGCATCAATTTTATCCGAAGTATAATGGGATGTGATTATATTATCCATACGTTCTTGTGCTTTTGCTTCATCCCAATTTGGTGTTGCACATTGTTCCCGTGTTTTCTGACCTGATTTCACAACCAATTTTCCCTGATCGATATACGGTTGTAAAATATCCATGGCACCTTTAAAGAAAAACACGACATTATTATCATCCAAAGGTCCCGTAGCTATTTCAAAATTATAAGGCCCTTTGCCTTCTTTAAGCCCCAGCTTCGTTTCTATATATTCCCCTTGAATCTTCCCAACACCATAATTATCAAACGTTGCATAATAGCTGACAGCATCTGTATTCATAATCAGACGATCATAGGCAATAACCTGAACACCAGCACTTTTGGCTTCATCAAGTACCGAAGATAATGCACCACCATCAATAGCGCCAACAATAATAACCTTTGCGCCTTTCGTGATCATATTTTCAATTTGCGATACCTGCATTTCTACTTTGTTTTCCGCAAACTGTAAATCCACATCGTAGCCTTTTTCTTTCAGTTTCGCTTCCATATTAGATCCATCCTGATTCCAGCGCTGTAAAGATTTTGTCGGCATCGAAACTCCGACTTTAATCTGCTTATCAGATCCTCCGGAACTACTGCTCGTATCTTTTTGACCACCACAACCAGTCATCACAACCGCTACCATTGCCGCTAAACAAAACACCAGTATCTTTTTAATACTCATTACGCTCTGCTCCTTCTCATAGTGCTCAAGCACATTTTTATCTAGTAAATACCAATAACAGTCTGCCTCATATCGTCTGCTAACACATTTCTACCGTTTTTTCGCCTCCTTGTAAGCTTCCAGCCACAAAAGGATATCCAAACAAATTACTTTAAAACCAGGAAAATATTAGCAGTTCTTTCCAAAGCAAAATCTGCACTCGGCAAAATACTTTCGATAACGGGGTCATTTTTACTATGTAATATAATAAGTCGAAAAGTTCAATTCTTTCCATAGTGTGCGCAAGCACATTTACAAGAATTAATATAGCACCATTTCTTGAAACCGTCAATATATTATTTGAAAATTTGTAATATTTGTTTTAATTTTATTTATGCCCTTTTAATGAATAAACAGGAAGTCAACAGCTATTTTTCACGCCACACAGACTGTTTAAATACGAAATCCAAGTTCTTTTATTTAAATTTCACATTATTTAAAAATTCTAAACAATGTGAAAAAATGGTTGACACGTCTTTTATCAAGTGCTATATTTTAATAAAATCATCAAAGTGCTCAAGCACATAAAGCAATATCAGAAATTAACAAAACAAAAGGAGCGTTTCATTATGACAATGACTAATATTCCACAGGTAAAATGCGGTATTATTTCTGTAAGCCGTGACTGTTTCATTATCTCCTTATCAGAAAACAGAAGAAAGGCTATCGCAACCGTCTATAATAAAAAATACGGATCGATCTACGAAGCAAAAACCACTGTAGAAAATGAAACTGACATGCTCACAGCCTTAGATGAAGTTAAAGCCGCGAACTGTAATGCTTTAGTCGTATTTCTCGGTAACTTCGGCCCAGAAACACCAGAAACTTTAATCGCCAAAAATTTCGATGGCCCCGTGATGTATATAGCTGCTGCTGAAGAATCCGGCAAAAATCTAATCAACGGCCGCGGCGATGCGTATTGCGGTGTTTTGAACTGTTCTTATAATCTTGGTTTACGCAAGATCAAAGCTTTCATTCCAGAATACCCCGTTGGTACAGCCGAAGAATTAGCCGTAATGATCGCTGAATTTCAACCAATAGCCCGCACGATTATCGGACTTTCCAGCCTTAAAATTATTTCCTTCGGACCTCGTCCACAGGATTTCTTTGCCTGCAATGCCCCTATCAAACCGCTCTATGATCTCGGCATTGAAATAGAAGAAAACTCCGAACTTGACTTACTCGTCTCTTATCGAGCCCATAAAGATGACCCGCGCATTTCATCCGTTATAAAAGAAATGTCTAATGAACTTGGACCAGATGGCAACCCTTACCCAGAACTCTTACCACGCATGGCACAATATGAACTGACTTTACTCGACTGGGCCGACAAACATAAAGGCGCCAGCAAATACATAGCATTTGCCAATAAGTGCTGGCCGGCTTTCCCGACCGAATTTGGCTTTGAACCATGTTATGTGAACAGCCGTCTTGTTTCCAGAGGTATTCCCGTAGCCTGTGAAGTCGATATCTATGGTGCGCTCAGCGAATATATCGGAACTTGCGTCAGTGGTGATGCGGTAACGCTGCTCGATATCAATAACTCAGTACCACAAGATTTATTCGCTCAAAACATTCAAAACAAATATAAATACGATTTAAAAGACACCTTCATGGGCTTCCATTGTGGGAACACCCCATTATGTAAATTATCCAAAGGTGCTGTAAAATATCAGCTGATACAAAACCGCCTGCTCGAAGATGGCGGCACACCAGATATCACCCGTGGTACCTTAGAAGGCGACATCGCTGCCGGAAATATCACGTTCTTTCGCCTTCAAAGCACTGCCGGTGCAGAACTTCGTTCCTATATTGCCCAAGGTGAAGTGCTCCCAGTAGCGACACAATCCTTCGGTGGCATCGGCATCTTTGCTATTCCGGAAATGGGTCGTTTCTATCGCCATGTCCTCATCGCAAAACAATATCCACATCATGGTGCTGTAGCCTTCGGTCATTATGGCAAAGCACTGTTCTCAATCTTCCAATACCTCGGTATTAAAGATATTGCTTTCAATCAACCAAAAGGCATGCTTTATCCGACAGAAAATCCATTTGCCTGAGCAGACAACTAAATTATGTTATATAAAAAAGCACCCTTCCGGGTGCTTTTTTAGGTTTCATATCAATATGGAAGATTGTCTCTTTACATAGTCAATTCATACAATTTTTTTAAAATTTCATTGTTACGCCTAAACCAAAACCATTGTTTTCGAAATCAATTTTTGACCCGGTATATCCCAAATCATCATCTTTTGTATAACGATAATATACATTTAAATCCGCACTCCGAGATAATGGATGGCTAAGACCTGCTTCCAAAGTAACTAAGTCAGAACCAGCGGCTACAGTTCCCCATGCACTAACAGCGCTGCTCAATGGCACAGTGGATGTAATACCAACCTGTACTTTGTTTTTTGCATCGATATCTCTCGAACCAATACTACCATCGATTCTATGCAGACCAACAAAAGCATCTGTAGTTGGTGTCAGTTTATAAAGCACATTAAATTCTTGTGTATTTATATCTGACTTAATATTACCGTTATCAATATTACCTGACCCTAATGCATGGTATTTATATTGAATTGCATATTTATCAGAAAGTCCCGTTGTAATGCCTGCATCAAGTTTCGTGTTCGTATCGAAATCATCACCATTAACAGCTGTTTTAGAATTGAAAACTCCTAAATCCACCGCTGTTTTTCCTTGTTGAATATCAGTTTGAGGTGCCGCAAAAGCCGTTACAGTCATAAGAGCTAAACACATTGTTAATAAACATATTTTTTTCATGATTAATCCTCCTGTTTGTATGATTGCCTATTTACAAAGACTTTTTCATATTAACTCTGTTTGTATTCTATATAAATTCTTTAATTCCTGCTATTATTTTACATTAAAATTTACCCTAGTAATTTTTTCTTTTATAAGCTCACGCACGCATCTACCTGCAAAAAGAGCAAGCCTAAAAGAAACGCACAGCCATGATTTTTTCGTTTCCATGGCTGTGCGTTTCTTCTTATTATTTGTCAGTGTCTAGACTCTGCCTAAAATCCTGCATCATAGTGTCATAGGCAATATTCAAATCTTCATCCAAATTAAACAACCCCGACGAGCCTACGATAAAGCACTCGGTTCCAGCATCTGCCAGCCTCGAAAACGTATTCTTATTACAAGCACCATCAACTGCCAGTATATAAGAATAAGCATTTCGCTCTTTCCACCGGGCCGCTTCATTGATGGATTTCATTGTCTCAGTAATAAAATCCTGTCCGGCAAACCCTGGATCTACCGTCATAAACGTAAGCAGATCCAGGTAATTCAGATACGGTTTGACCGTCTCCAGGCTCGTTTCAGGGTTAAGGACAACCCCGCATTTACAATCGGCCTGTCTGATTTTATTAAATAAGCGAAATGCCTGACCACTGATAGTTTCCGCGTGCAAGGAAATAGAATCGGCACCGGCTTTTATCAACGGATCGATATACTGCTCAGGATTCGTGACCATTAAATGACAATCAATCGGTAAATTCGTGATTTGGCGCAGTCCTTTGACAAAATCTACCGATAAAGATAAATTTTTGACAAAATGTCCATCCATGATATCCACATGATATAAATCGCAACGTTGATTCAATATAGACACCTGCTCTTGAACTCGCATAAGATCCATACACATCAGAGAAGGAGCAAACTTCATTTTCATTGCACAGTCTTCCCTTCCATAAGTTCATCGCCGTCGAGTTTTGCATTATAGATTGCTTTGCAAACCGAAATTTCTTTATGGTAAATCTGATCAAATAAATGTTTCAGATCAGACAAAGAACTCTGATGCGTAATTAAATCGTCCCCTTCCAATCTGCCCGTATCGAGCATATGAACCGTATATTCCCACTCGTTTAACGGCATGCTCATATAATATGAATTCCAAATCCCTAAAAGTTGCAATTCTTTTCTTAAAATGCTGCTGTGATTTTTTAACGCAAGCATCGTATCTTTCTGTGGATTTCCCAAAAGAACAATTCTGCCAAAGGTTCGACTCAATTCAATCGCCGTATTCAAACCTCCTGTCGTACCAGTTCCTTCAATAACTACATCGACACCACGTCCGTTCGTTAGGCTCGAAATATTCTGGGCAAGCTTTTCATCTTTGACATTAAGAACCTGCAAGCCTCGCTGCTTTGCAAAAGAGATCTTCTCGTCCGATATTTCCAGTAAAATAACCTTTCTCGCACCAAAAATCTGTGCCCAACGAGCCGCCATAATACCAATCGGGCCTGCTCCCACGATAACAAGCGACTCACCGGCAGTAAGTTTTGCTTTGCGAATCGCATGCTGTGCAACCGTTAAAGGTTCTGTCAAAGCGAGCATTTCCGATTTCACCTGCGGATTTTGCGAAAACACGAGGTTCCACTTGCTTGGAACTAAACAATATTGCGCAAATCCACCATCATTTCTTGAACCTAAATACTGATAGGCTATACATTCAGCATAATGTCCGGTCTTGCAATTCTCACATTTCATACAGGGAATAAGCGGGAAAGCAACCGCTGTTTTCCCTAGTAAACCCTCGTTCTTACGATCCCCCACTTCACTGACAATCCCTGAAAATTCATGACCCAGTGTCACGGGATAAACCTTCGTTCCCAGTTGGTACACTCTTGGAATATCTGAGCCGCAGATACCACAAGCACTGATTTTCAGTAAGATTTCATCCCCCGTTGGTATCGGTTTCACCTTATCATCCAAGGTGAATTCATTGATTTTATGCAAACGCATCGCTTTCATGAAACGTTCCCCCTATTTTAACTTTTGTCCTGCTATATTGTGACAGTTGCTTACAACAGCTTGCCGATTTCAATACAATTTTCTGATGGAATAATTTGTATCTTAATATCGATACCCTGTGCCAGAAAACCCTTCATGACACTGCGTTCAACCTCCGAAGCGGCAATATTCTTATACAGCGTCTTTCTGCCTGGCGCCATGCCCATACCGCCCAGATTGATTTCGCCAAGAGCAATGCCCCCATCCATCAAGCGCTTATACGTGTCCGGAACTTTTGCCAAAAGGATTGTCGGTGTATCCAAACCATCCTTCAAGGCTTCAATTGCCTGATCGCAAGAATACACATCTACTTTGACCCCAGTCGGTGCGGCAAGTTCGATGACTTCAATCATAAAAGCATCCACTGCCACTTTATCATCGATGACTAAAATCCGTTTTGCCGGACGCGTCTTCATCCAAGCGGTCATTACCTGCCCGTGAATCAACCGATCGTCAATTCTCGCCAATACTATGTTTTCCATGAAATCACTCCTCTTTATTTTTTCGGCAAAGTACTTTTATTCCATCTCTGGCTCCCGCACTCACCTGCTCAACCAGATCACAAATCTCTGAACTTTCATCTCGTTCCAAAGTCAGCGAAAGCACCATGGATAAATTCATCCCTGTAATGATTTGAATATCTGCTGACCTGCTCAAAAAGCCCACCGTATTATAAGGTGTTCCACCGAGTACATCCACGAGAACGATCACCCCTGCTCCCGTATCCAGTTCAAACAAAGCCGCTCTCACTCGTTCCTTATAGGCTTCTGGATTTTCACCTTTTTCCAAAGGAACCGCCCGCATCTGCATTGCCGCTCCAGCAATCATTGCCGAACTTTCCATGAGCTGTTTGCATAGCTCACCATGACTCGTCAACAATACACCAACCATTTCATTCACCTCATCTTAAATTTAAAATCCGTTCCGCCGCTACAATTTTTATTGTGCTAACGGTGCTAAAATCCCCAATAAGGATGCGACAATCCCAACAACAAATAAAATCGCAATAATAGATGTTGGACTCATACGGTTCGAAATCAATTTCCACACGCCTAAGGTTGCTGCTAACGGAAGCATACTTGGTAGCAGCGAATCCAAAACCTTCTGCAAATTGATGCCCACTTCACCAACACTAAACTCAATCGGTGTAACAATGCCAATCCGCGTTGCCGCCAAAGACCCGATAACCATAAGCCCGACCACACTAAAAATTTCCGTAATACGATTCAGCGTACCCGCCTTCAAAAAACTCAAAACAGCGGTCTTCCCTTTCTTATACCCAAGCATGTACATACTATAACCCGTACTAAGCATGATGACTTTATAACCGACTTCAAAGAAAATCGGTCCGAAAATATTACCTGCCAGCGCCAGACTGCAACTAATCCCTGCCAAAATCGGATACACAATCCCCTGTGAAACCGTATCGCCAATCCCCGCCATTGGCCCCATTAAACCAGTCCTTACCGAATTAATATCCTCATCTGTGATTTTTACACCATTTGCCGCCTGTTCTTCCATTGATGCCGCAATCCCGTGAATGACCGTCCCAATATAAGATGGTTCCGTATTAAAAAATACCATATACTTCTGAATTGCTTTTGCTCGTTCTGCTTTCGTTTTATAAAGTTTTTTAATAATAGGAATCATTGCATTCGCTGTACCCAAAGCCAGTAATCTTTCAAAATTGTAACAAGTTTCACTCGAATAACCAAGCAGCCAATGCTTAATCAAATCCCGCTTTGTCAGCTTCACTTTCGGCTGTACATCCATACTTTCTTCTTGCGAATCTGCCATTATTCAGCCACCCCCGTTTTCTTGTCCGTCGTAAAGAAATAAATAAGAACACCAATGATCGCGGCAAAAATCGTAATTGCCATTGTATCCAAATGGAGATAAACCGTCAGAAAATAACCCGCAAAGAAAAATCCGACAATCTTCTTTTTACTCAGATAACTCAGCAGCATCGCAATTCCAAGTGCCGGCATTAAAGCCCCGACTACAGAAAACGCTGTAATAATAGACGTTGGAATCGCCGCCAAAGCCCTGGTTGTCACATCACCGCCATAATAAACTAAAATAAAGGCCGGAATACCATTTAAGATAAAACTCAAAATCCCCGATGGTACATAATTCATAAACCGAAGTTTTGTTAAGTCTCCTTCAAGAGCATATTTATCGGCTTTGTGAATCCAAATACTATTGATGGTCATATAAGCTTGAAACGATAAAATCCCCAACAAACTAAACGGTACCGCAAACGTTGGGGCAAGACTTGGATCGGCCCCCGAAACAAGCGTCAAAGCTGTCCCGAAAACACCTGCAACCATAAGATTCCCTGGCATCGTCCCACCTGCCGTAATCCATCCCAAATACGTAAGCTGAATATAAGCCGCCGCCTTCATACCTTCAACCGGCTGCCCCATCGCTAGTGCCACAAGAAAACCTGCCCACAAAGGATATAACCAAGTCCTCGTTATAACATGGCTTACCCACCAAGTACTCATGGTAGCAATAACTGCTACCAAAATTGCTGATAACATAAATAAAGTCCCTCCAATTTATTAAATTCACCTGCAAAAAACGATTGTCAACTTTCCCTCCTTCCTTTGACTCTTTCCTGAAGCTTAACTGCCTACACATCACCCCCTCAAATTTCAGTAAAACTCAGTAAAGCACTCGTTATAATTAACAGAATTTTCCGATTTTATCTTTCACTTCATCCCATAAAGCCAGCTGGGATTAGCCGCCCTTCTTATTGGAAGGCCTGCGGACTTTTACCTGCAGGGCAATGTCAAAGCCTAAGGCCTTAGCCAGCTTCTCCAACGTTTCAATCGTCGGCATCACTTTTCCATTTTCAATATTGGATATATGCTTTTGACTGACGCTGCTTTTCAAAGCCAATTCTCCCATGGTAAGATTTTGTGCTATACGTTCACTTTTAATATAAAGTACCAAGTCCCGTATCACTTTTTCCACCTCGATGTTTTAATTTCCTCATGTCCGTTGCTCCAACACGTAAAATGGATATTTTAATTTACAAAAATCTGAATTTCCTGAATATTATTGTTATACTTAAGTAAAATACGAAGATAAAATGGCTGCATCCCCTCCTTAAGCCACTTCATTTTTTGGGAATTGAAAGGTACCCTTTAGCAACGTAGAAATTTTTACATGCAGAGCACGAGCCAGTTTCTGTGCCTCGATAATATTCGGGAAATATTTATCATTTTCCCAATCACTGATTGTAGTTTGCGGAAATCCTGTTTTCTCAAAAAGCTTGGTTTGCGAAAACTTTTTTGCCTGCCGAATTCCTCGTAAATTTTGTCCAAAGGTCATTTTCATTCCCCCTCAAATGTCATTATAACGACGTAGCGTTTATAAGTCAATGCTACATCGGTAACTATTTAAATTTATTTATGTTAAAATAACGATAACACGTTAAAAAGGAGCTATAGATTATGGATATCACCGCCAAAATCGCCGCAAGAATTATGGAACTCTGCAAAGAAAAAGGCCTTACGATTAATAAATTAGCTGATTTATCGGGTTTAACTCAATCTACCCTTGATAGCATCGTGAACGGAAAAAGCCGTAATCCCCAAGTTGTTACGATTTATAAAATTTGTGAGGGTCTCAATATATCGTTAGCTGAATTTTTTACGGATACTGAACCTTCCATCACGACCTGTGCGGAAAACGAACTTGATTATCTACCAGACCCCGTCAAAGAAGAACTGGATATCATCAAAGATTATGTACTCCATAAGCACGGGATAAAAAACCATAAAGTTAGCAAATCTAATAAAAAATGATCTTTTTAAGAAGTTTATGCCTCTTCATAAAACAAGCCTCTTCCTTTATTTTCATGCCTATTGCTTCGTGATATAATCATTTAAGGATATATAATGTAAAGTTCTATCTACTTACATAAAGCGACTTAATAATATGACATTTTAATCATAGAGTATCATTAAAAGACACTTTATGATTAAAAAAATTTGTTTTTTTCTTTTATGTCTTACTATTCAACATATTTTACTTTATCGGATTTTTAATCAAAATAAATTTCATCTTGCTAATTAGTAACCCCCCCTTTTATTACAGACAATTATTCTAATTTTATCTTCTCTTAACTTTCCATTATTGAATCACTATATGTGTCTTTTAAAGACACTTTAATTATACAACTTATATAGATCTTGTCAAGATACTTTTTAATTTTTTCTGTAATGCTACTTTTATTGTGTATCTCTATCAGCAACTTTATTATTATCTTAGAAAGAGGTGTACTTCCATGAACCCACTACGCGAATTACGCAAAAGAAAAGGGATTACGCAAACGGAATTAGGACATGTTTTACATGTTCAAAAATCTGCTATATCAAAATATGAGCTAGGCAGAGCCACGCCCAGTTCTGATATTCTAAAAAAACTATCGGACTATTTTGGTGTATCAATTAATTACATATTAGGTGCTAAATTTCATAAAACAGAAGACCAACAACCTTCTACCGATCTTGTAAATTTTCTTAATCAATCAGAAGTAATCTTTAATGGTATTACTTATAAATTAAATGATGAGGATCGACAAAAAGCAATTACCGCTCTCGAACGTATCTTTTTGGATGCCAAATCCCGCAGTCCAAAAAATTTCTCTAAAACATAGAAATACCCCCATATAGGACTTTTATATATCAAATGTCCTATATGGGGGTAACATATCGCGTACGACAGCCCCTTTCATTATTATTTCAACACTACTATTCATGATTAATATTCTCTATCTGTATTTTTGTATATATCCTTTATATGATATGTAGACAAGTTAATTATTTTGGAACTAACTGTCATTGTACATAATTTACATACTCTTATATATTCTTTTATTAAAGACTGCATTTTAGAATCTAAACCATATACATTCAATTTATTTAAATAAAGTTCCATTTTCTCTCGATTTGACAAAAACCAGTCTAGATTTTTTTTCTTATATTTAAGCCCCATATTAACATAAGCATGTACAGAATATATAAATGCATTTGAATATTCCTCCGATAAAATCAATTCTTCCATTTTCTCAAATCCACTAACGAATCGACTTGATACTTCATCACTATTCTTAGTTTCATCAAGTCCCCACTCCATAAGATTTTTGGCCAGAGCATGTTTAACCTGATATGAATTGCTTCTCAAATTTTTAGCTATTAATAAATGATTGTTTGCATCTTCATATTCTTGTGATAGTTGACATAAAATTCCATATTGTACCCAATAATAGCTTATGTTTTTGCATTCATTCTCAATTTCTAAAAATAAATTTTTTAAACTATTTTTTTCAACAATTTTCTTCTTTAATAGTTTTCTAACACCCAATATTTTTTGGAAAATTTCATAATAATTATCATTAATCTCATAATAACTATTATCCATGTCAGTACTGATTGCAGGAAGCATACAGTTAAGTATGTTTTTTATAATGTTTATATTTCTTTCAAAATTTAATTCAGTATATATGAGTTCTTCAAATATCCTACGACGGCATAATTTTATTAGTCCATTTTTTTCATAAAATACATTATTTTCCTCCAATAATGTATCAATTGTTACATCCCCTAATGCATTATCACTAAAATCAATAACGAGTTCTTGTGGAACCCAATTCACTCCAAGAATACTTAATAAGAAAAAAATCTCTACATAATCATAAAACTTCGTTTTTTTTAATTTTGGTATAGCTTCTTCTTTATAATATTCCAAAAAATATCTGCCCTCTGTCGAATAATACAACACATCTATAATATCCGTGCGTTCTGATATTTCCTTTAAAATATTTTCTTTAAAAGCCCCATTTTTCTGATAATTTCCCAACCTATTTTTTTCAAATAATTTATCATAAACAATTTCTTTATCAAATTCATTATCAACATAAAATTTATCTTGTATAGTATTTATTATATATTCTTTTTGACGATGATTTTCTATAGTGTCGGTTGTTATAATAATGACCTGTTCTATATTTTTAGGATAATTATTAATTATTTTTTTTAAATTAATATAATTATATGCCGCATCATCCATAAAAAACACTACTTTACTTTTTTCAGGCAAAGATTCTAAATATTCATGTACTGTATCAATATTTCTAAAACTTTTGGTAAGTTCAATAGAAATATACCCTTTTTTAAAACAATCTACTAACGCCCTTTTTGCAAGAACCGATTTTCCCATGTAATCTTTACCAATAATGCAAAAAAATTTAGATTCATTTTTATTTGTAAATTCTTCAAATTGATTTTGAAAACTATGATTGGTAACATCCCAATCATTTAAAATATCATCATATGAACATTCTTGTCCACTATAAAGTTTACTGCTATATGTTGTATATTTTTCAATATCTTCTATAAAAAATGCTCCTTTTTGAGAAAGTTCTTTCTTTGAATTTTCAACATAATTCACATTTTTTTCTATATAATTAAAAAACTGTTCTGTCGTAAAATCAATCAAATGATATTGTTTATTATTTTTTATTTCATTACGTAATGCCATGTCATTTATCTTAGGGGTAATAAAAAAATATTTTCTGCCATTATTTTTGTATCCACTTTCTTTATATATTTCGATGATTATCTTCAAATCATCTTCTTGAAATTCTGTTCCTAAAAATATAACATCATTGTTAAGAAAACTATGTGCAAATTCTAATAACAAACAATCACTTTTTTTTGTAAACTTCCTATACTCCTCATCATCAAAAACAATCCCACGCTCTATGCATTCAACATTTCCATGTAGTTTAACTAATTTCATTTCTTCATTTTTATTCGACCCTTGCTCCATCCTATCCCAAACATTTAATGGTTTGTTTTCATTTTTATAAATCTGTTCAACTAAATCATCAATATTGAGTGTATAAATATCTTTCCATGGATAACTTAAAATCTTTTTTTGAAAATCTTGTTTTTCATTCAAATAACATCCCGATAATATGTTTTTTAAATGCTGATCTCTTATTTTTCCCCGTCCTTCTGAACGTAATAAAGTTGCTATTTTTCGTAAATTTCCTTTTATGGCTTCTACTTCTTTTAAATCTTCAGCATCTATCTCTGGCAATGGATGCTTTATATAAAAATAATTATACAAGTTTTCAGCTAATTTTTCTCCTAAAAGTAATGATGTTCCACTTTTATTTTTTGCACCAAGAGAAAATCCTGCGCCCAGTACTAAGACTGGACGTTGAGATTTCATTCTACCAACTAATAATGCGCAAGCATCGTTTGAATCCATTATCAAACACTCCCTTGTTAACCTTGATTTTTTTAATATATATTATCAATCTTATGCGCCTAAAAACAAATAACGGTATTCTTAGACTTTTACTTTTATAAATATTCTCTACGTCTTTAGTATTACCTTTTAACTCATCTCGCTTTTTCTTTAATAATAAAAATGATTTTTTTGCCGCAATACGAAACATGCCAACCAGAATAACATTGAAATTGCTGCAATAATCCGGTAGAAGTATCAGAAGTTATTCCTGATATATCAACACACGAAAACCAGTGCCAATATACCCACCCCTTATCCTAGGGGTATAATCCAAACAGCATACATAAAAATAGCCGTCCCTATATACATATAACATAAACGTTAACCGAACAGCTGTTATTCTCATTTTTAAATTTCTTTCTGTTTCATTAAAAAGTCTGGAACAATTTTATGACTATTTTGTCTTATATAAAAATTTATCTTTATGCGATTTTCGTCTTTAAGTGGAACCGTTGATAAATTTTCTACACACGTTCGCGCCGGAAGAAACGCAATTCCCCGTTTTGCCAAAATCATTGATTTGATCATTTCATAAGAATCAATCTCTAATAGCTGACTTATTTTAATGTTATGTTCACTGGCAAAAGCCAAAGAAATTTGCCTAAAAGGACAACTTTTATCTCGATTGATAAAAAATGTTTCATCAGATAACGCCGTGATCTTTTTATTTTTCTCTGTAAATAAAAGAACCGTTTCCTCATAACCCCCTACGCGTTTGAATAAAGGATTGATAATAGTGGAATGTGTGACAATTATATCTACATCCCCACTTTTCAGCAAAGCTTCTAATAAACGATTTTGTTCTATATACAGTGAGCAATACGATTTGAATTTCATCAACTTTTCTTCAATGTAAGTTTTTGCGATAGATTGCGTCGTAGCAATTTTATACACTTCATTTTCCGACGTAATATTTCGTTTCAGATCATCGAGAATATCCATTATTTTATCAGAATACAGTAATAAAACTTCCCCCGCTCGTAACAAGCGAACACCTTTATTATTGCGTTTAAGTAAAGAAACACCCAATTCATTTTCCAGTACTTTAATGCGTTCTGAAACATTCGGCTGTACATAACCAAGTTCGTTTGCTGCTTTCGTTATAGATTCTAATCGGGCAACGGTTCTAAATATACGCAGATCGTTGAATTCCATTTTCTCACCTCTATACTCATCATTATAAATGATGGCAAATATAATTTATACCTTTTTTACAATGCTGCAAGAAAAGAATATACTGAACCTATCAAAAAAAGAAAAGAGCGTGATGATAATGGTTGGTATGCAATATAAAATCATAGTCCCTAAAACTTATGATATGAACAGTATTCGCGACAGAGTTCTTAAAAATGGTTCTAAAACAGATTCCTTTCCTGGTTTGCTTTTTAAATTCTATCTGATAACAGAAAAAGATAAATACAAAAATATCTATAATTCTTACGCCCCACTATATTTATGGGATAAAACAGAAGGTATGAATCAATTCATTTTCAACGGATTTTACGATAATATATTAGAATCCTTCGGTTGGCAAAAAATCAATATCGGCATCCCTTTAAACGTAAAAACCGATGCAAACTTACTTAAAAGTAAATTTGCTATAGAATGTACTGGCTGCATTCAAGAAACTCAAAAATTAAATTCCGCTGTCTTCAATCTTCCACAAAACAATTTATCGGAAAAATCCATCGGAGAGTTTTTAATTTACAATCCTGATAAATGGGCATATAGTCAATTTTATTTTTACGAAGACATCCCTGATGAAGTTTATGTTATGGAAAACATTAAAATCTATGAAATTTTGCACATATCATCTAAAGAATAGACCATAAAAAATGCCGTTACCTTGATGACAAGTCTTTGGTAATGGCATTTTCAACGCTTACTTTAGTAGTGTTATCTAGCTTGCTTCGGTTTTTCTCCTTGGATTTTTGAATTCGCAGGGTACACGAGTTTGACAAAGACCACAACCAGCTGTTTTTTTTCCACCATATTTTTCAGCCAACTGCACTGACTCTTCACTAAATAAATAAGTCCGGCACTTTATCTTGTCATGACCACTCGTCGTAATCGCCCCTACGGGACAACGAGAAATACAGGCATTACAATTTAAACAATTAGCTTGGTAATTCTGTTCTTTTCGTAAAGTTGGCAGCAATTTCAGGTCAGTGATGACTGATCCGATCCGCACCGCTATACCAGCTTCTGAGATAAATGCATCATTCATACTAAAAGTTCCCAATCCTGCCGCATAGGCTGCATGTCGCTCCGACCAATTGGAAGCAAAGCCTACCGGTGTTTCTGAAAAAGATTGAAATATATCTGACAGTGTAGGCGCCACAGCCTGATGACCAAGTCCAGTAAGATACTCAACCATATGACGACGAAGTTCACAATTAAACTCTTCACCAAAATATCGAGTTAGAGCCCACTCCCGTCCAGGCCACTGCTCCTGCAAACGGTTACTTTGTCTTGCTCGTTCACTAATAGGCAAAATCCAACATATTACGGTTCCGCCAGCTACCCTTTGATTATCAAAAGTAGCTGCAAATATTTCACGTGGCGTAAGATGAAATTCGCCAATACTATTCTTGTATTCCTGGAACAATGGATCATCCCAAGATGCATACCCCACCAGAGGTTCCGAAAAATATATCAACCCCGTTTCCTCATGCTGATTTCCCAGACTTGTCGCTACGAATCGACGGATTTCTTCCAAAATTTTTATCTCCATATCATCGTCTCCTTTTTGTACTGTTTAGTCCAGAATTATTATATATATAGGCATCGACATAAAAAACCGATGCCTATATATCACGCCTCAGTTTAAAACTGTTAACGCCTCTCTGGCCATATCTTCCAAAACGCCACGGTTACAACGCCGTCTGGCGTCTACATTCATGCCAGTAGCCAAAGCCACGAAGAACCTGGCCAAAGACCGAACATCCCGCCCCGCAGCAAGTTCACCACTTTCTTGCCACTGTGCAATAAAAGCTGCCAGCTCGTCTTCCATCTTTTCGGTGCTGCCCCGTATTATCTCACGAATCTCTTGGTCAGTTGTAACCAATGCCGTAGCCGTATTGGTAAAAAAACAACCACCTGGATAATCTTCATGTACAGCTATATCTATTATTTCTTGCAAAAAACAAGCTATGCCTTCTCGCAAAGAAGGTGCCGATGCCAATATCTCACGACGCCGTTGCCTGACCATCGTGCCGTAATACTCGATGGCCTCACAAAACAGTTGCCTTTTATCGCCAAAAGTATCATACAAACTAGACCGACTGATTGCCATTGCTTCTATTAAGTCGGGAAGACTCGTAGCTTCATAACCCTTTAGCCAAAAAATCTTCATAGCTTGAGTCAAGGCTTCTTTTCTTTCAAATTCTTTGGGTCTTGCCATTTTTTCATCCCCCAAATATCAGTATAACAATTCCGGATCAATCAGTCCATAATTTTTTCATATTCATTTTCGTTGAAGGTAGTTTTTTCTAGTGAGAAATTATCAGTAGCTAGTTCCTCTGACTGGCATAAGTTTTTTTGTTTATGCCTATTTTAGTTGTTTTTATACGATTCAGCCAAAATTGTCATTGGGTGCTTAGATTTCACTTGCGCCCCATGAGAAATTTGATTGCGACAAGTACCGCAGTCCGTAAGAACTGCATCTACACAACTTTCTTTTACTGCATTAAATAGGTTTTCACCAATCTTCATCGAACGTTCATAGTTTTCTGCTTTGTAACCATAGTTACCGGAAATACCACAGCAGCCAGCGTCAAGATCATCAATCTGTAAACCGGGAACAAGTCGCAAAAGATCGAGTGACGGCAGACCGATACCCTGTGCACGCAAATGACACGGCGCATGATAGGCAAATTTATGATTTATCGCACCGAAATTCGTGTTTAGCTGACCTTTTTGTGCAATATCGACAAGAAATTCAGAAGCATCAAAAATATGCTTTGCATTTTCTTCAACATCCGGAATTTCATCTTGAAACAATTCATGGTATTCCTGCTTAAGCATCAGGCTGCAGCTAGTGCAGATCGTAAGAATCGGATAGCCTTTATCAATGCATTTTTTGATCAAATGCGAATTTTTCGTTGCATTTATTTTAACTTCTGCCATATAGCCAGTAGTGACAAGTGGCGAGCCGCAACAAGCGAAATCTTCCTCTAAAAGAACTTCATAGCCGTTCTGATTCATTACTTCAACAAAGTCCATGCCGACTTGTGGTTCATTGTAGTTGATGACGCAGCCCGGAAAAAGCACTACTTTTTTATCTGAAGACAACTGTTTTTTACGTTTGAGCATCGAAACAAAGGTTTCTGAAGCAAATTTCGGCAATGGTCTTTCATCAGCAAGTCCCATAACTTTTACCATACCAAGAGATATCCCCAGGCTGGCACCAATGTTAGCAAAAAAAGCCCCCAATGGAATACCTGCGAGCAATCGTCCCATCTTTTCCGGATGTCCGATCATTGCGTCACGCTGCGTATGTTTATGTGTTGCATAATATTTAGCTCGAGCCATCATATTCATTGTTGAAATTGGCACACTCGATGGACAAGCAATATCACAATTTTTACAGTTGGAGCACAAGTACAGGGTCGAATCCATTTCCTCATCCGCAAAATGCAGTCTCGACTGTGCTGGACCTACCATTTTAGGACCACGAAATTTATGTGTTGCTGCCGTTACCGGACAAGCCGTTATACAGGCTGTACAAGAGATGCAACAATCTGGCAAATTTATTTTCTTTTCATCCATTTCATTATACCTCCATCGCTGACGCAGCAGCTTGATAAGCAGATGCAAGTGCTACACCATTTCCAGATTTTTCAAAACAGAAATCATACCCGCAGAGATTGCGTCCGGCAGCAAAAACATTCTTCAATACCTTTTCGCCATTTTCATTGACTGGACACATTTCATGATTAACCATAACACCAGCCAAGGAAAACGGTTGTTTTTGATTGGAGAAGAGTTCGACATTTGCCCATTCGTCTTCTTTTTGGGACATAACTTTTACCGGTAAATGGAAGATCGGTTCAATAACCTTATTGTTGTCGAGAACTTCAAGACCACCACTGTAATAACCACCTGTAGCTAAAATAAAACTTTTAGCGGCATATGTATGTTCTTTGCCGACCCCGCTGACTACAACAGCTTCACATACACCATCTGTTACGACAGCCGAGTTCACTCTGGCTTTTTCAATAATTTTTACGCCATGTTTTCTAGCAGCATTATGAAGAAGTTTTGACAAACGCATGCCTGCCGCCGCTGGTGGAATACACAGAGCTTCTGTAATATCACAGTGCAATGCAGATTTCATTTTGTCATAAGCAGCATAGCTTGGCATCGTTCCAAGAACCTGTGGAAATACAACGGCAGCCCCAGGTTTTACGAGAGCTTGCAGCTGGTTAGCACAGTCTTTTTGACCTTCCTTTGTATCGAGCCAGCGAGCGATATCCATGATCATAATATCACGCCCCCCGATGGCTTCTTCCATCCGCGGATCTACGGTTACGATTTCATATTTTTTATCTTTGCCAATCGTCTTTTTCAGCATTTTTTCCGTCAATTTAGCATAATAATCCTTCAAACCTTTGAAATCAACGAGATAAATTGTATCCGCTTTTTTTAGAATTTGTGAATCAAATGATTTCGGATAAAGTCCCGTCGGTTTCATCGTTCCGATAGCTGTCGGAACCCAATGAAGTTCATCCACACTGCCCTCATAGGCATAGCCTTCCTCTTTCGTAAGCTCAAGCAGAAATTCTACGGCTGCTTCGACTCGCTGTAATCCAAGTTTGCTGTACGGATGATCACTCGGCAGTGCATCTATACAATGTTTTAAGGAGCTGCTTTCTTTTTTATTGTCCGGATAGGCCATGAGATCAATTAAACCACCGCCAATTTCAAAAGCACCATAACCGTAGCGAAGCATCGTTACCGATCTTCCTTTTTTCGCTGCCGCAATCGCCGATAGTATCCCAGAGATACCACCACCAATCACAACTACATCACATGCTTTCATCAATCTATTCCTCCATCAATATTTAATACACCGTCGTAGATACCACGCATAAGTTCTACTTCACGAACCGTATTCCCCCACATAACAGGGGAAATGCCTTTATAACGAGCCTGCAAAAAATCTTTCATTTCTGCGATTGTATCATGATCTTTCACAAGATTATTCTGCGCAAGCATTCCCATACTGCGGAATGTACAGAATGCGCCCTGACAAGTCCCCATTCCCATTCTCGTCTTACGCCGAATATCGCTGAGTGTATATCTAGAAGCCGTATCCGCATTCTTTGTCACTTCTTCGATTTCAGCCATCGTTACATTTTCGCATTCACAAACGATTTCCCGCTTCAAAGGCTCAGTTTCCATACGTTTTATAACATTTTTAAAGCTCTGCCCACCTAAACGGGAAGCGGCAAGCTTAACGCCAAAGGATGGGAAATATTTGCGTGCTTCTTTGATATCAGCTATATCGATATCTGGCACGAGTTCTTCTTCTGCTGTACGACAGACCATCGTGTTATGGATATATCCACAGACGAGATCCGCCATTTTTTCAGCCATTAAACGGTACGTCGTAAACTTACCACCACAAATACTAGCAAAGCCTCTAAGTCCATCATGTTTATGGTCAAGGATGACAAATCCACGCGATACACCACGACCTTTCGCTCCAGCATCCGCCGTATAAAGTGGTCTAGAACCACAAAACGCACGCAAAATACGAAAGCCACGCAGATTTTCAAATGTAAGTTCACCGATACGCATCAAGTATTCAACTTCAGCAGTTGTTACCTGTGTATCTTCTGGCGACTCAACGGACTTAGATGTCGTTCCAAGAATTGTAATTGAACCATGCGGTACAAAAATATCACCATCAGATGATTTATGTAAACGGTTGATAATGCGGTTTGTAATTCGGTGGTTAAAAGCGATCAAAGTGCCACGGTCTGGCTGTACATTGACTGGAATATTAGTAAATCCAGCAACTTTCCCAGCCCAAGGACCGGCAGCATTCACGACAAAATCACATTCGATATCATATTTTTGTTTTGTAAAATAGTCCTGTACCGTAACACTGGTTACCTGACCGTTGGAAGAATTCACACGAATAACTTCCGTATACGTTTTAACACGACCACCGTAGCGTTTTGCAGATTCAACATTCTGCCAAGCCATACGAAATCCATCGATAGCAGCATCCGGTACACGGTATACAGCCTGTGCACGCTGTGTTAAATTCGGTTCCAACTGCCAAGCTTCTATCGGGTCAATTTGGATTGCTGGCAAATTGATATTCTTACAAGCCTCTACCCATTCTTTTTCATAAGCAGGATCATCTTCCGGCAAGCGTACGAAGAAACCTTCTGTCGCTTCAACACAATGTTTACCAATCTTACGCAGAATCCTATTCTCCTCAATACATTCACGCCCTGCTTCCGCATCCTTTACGGCATACCGTCCGCCACTATGCAGCAAGCCATGATAACGAGAGCTTGAGCCGTTCACCATATCACGCATTTCAAGCAGCATTACATCTACGCCGCGCATTGCCAAGTCGCGAAGTATTCCTACCCCAGTGGCCCCGCCACCAATTACAATTACAGTCGCCTTTTCCATATTTATTTCGTCCTCCTCTTATTTTTAAGGTTCATGTTTATATTCAACTGTTACAAATTGACTGAAAGAATTATAACATTTGAATGATTTTTTCTGTAGCAGAAAAGCTCTATTTTTTGTAGGAATTTAACACTTTATTAATGTAGGTGTTTTTCCTACAAAAATCAGACTATATCCGCTATCCTTATTTTTTTGAAATAAGGATAATATATACGAAGACTTATTATGCATAACGGCAGATTAGCAGACACCAAACACGTCTGCTATGCCAAAAAGAAAAAATAGAAAAGAGGTTTTTACATGTTAGGAGCTATTTGGGATTTCTTTAAAACTGGCGCAAATATTGCACCAATCAAAGATCCAAACGAAATCAAAACAAAGTTTAACAAAATGCGGTGGCAGGTATTCGGCTCAATTACAATCGGATACGGTCTATTCTATGTACTTCGTCTTAATTTTTCGGTAATCAAAAAACAGTTGCTTACATTAGGTATTCTCGATGCACAGCAGCTCGGTATTATGGGTTCCGCCTTATTTATTACGTATGGTCTTGGTAAGTTTACCAACAGTTTTTTGGCGGATCGATTCAATAACAAACGTTTCTTTGCTTTCGGGTTATTGATGTCTTCCGTAGCCAGCACGGCGATGGGTTTTTGCAACAGTTTTACACCACTCGTTGTTCTCTGGGGGATAAACGGCTGGTTCCAGTCGTTCGGTGCCGGTCCTTGTATCGTGGCTTTAAACCAATGGTTTACCAATAAAGAACGCGGCACATATTATGGTATTTGGTTTACGAGCCATAATATAGGAGCAGCCTTTACATATATCGTTACAGCAGTTTTGGTAACTTCGTATAGCTGGCAGATGGGATTTATCATTCCAGGAATTGTATGTATGATTGGTTCATTAATAATTCTTCTTTGCATGCATGATCGTCCAGAAACAAATGGACTGCCAAATGTTGAAATATATAAAGGTGATATCGCTCCAGAAGAAATCAAGACTGACAAAACGGTTGCTCAACTCCAATGGGAAGTTGTTAAAAATCCGGCAGTTTGGATTCTTGGACTCTCCAGCCTTTGCTGCTATATCACTCGTTATGCAATTGAAAGCTGGGGTATCATCTACCTGACAGCAGAAAAAGGCTATTCGACCGTTGGTGCTGGTAGTGTTCTCGGGGTTATGCAGGTTGCCGGTATCTTTGGTGCTATGACTTGTGGCTTGGTATCGGATAAATTTTTTAACCACAAACGCAACAAACCAGCTTTAATCTATGGTATTTTATATACAATAGCGGTTATGCTTTTCCTTTGGGCTCCTCCAAGCTTTGCCATGGATATGTTCAGCCTTTCTTTATATGGCTGGGTAATGGGCGCACTGGTTTGCTACCTCGGCGGTTTAATGGCTGTTGACATCGTACCGAAACGTGCTACTGGTGCGGCGATGGGAATGATTGGACTGCTCAGTTATGCTGGTGCCGCAATCCAAGAAGGCGTCAGCGGTTATTTAATCAATGCAAATATGACAATTGTTGATGGTCAAAAAATTTATGACTTCACTGCAGCTGGTGAATTCTGGGTTGGAGCCGCGGTTCTTTCCTGCATATTAGCATTATTCGTATGGAATGCCAAACCAAAAGAAATCATATAAATTATCTAGATATACAAAAAACGGACAGTGCAAGCTGACCGTTTTTTTGTACGATAAAAAGCTACTATATAGAACGCATTAAATATTTTATATGGCAATCGTCAGAAATGGGATATAGGGCAGACTAGTTAGATGTCATTTATTTTATACATTATATATAGAAAAATACTTATTTATAGATTTATCTCGTTTCGCCGTATTACACGTACTGGATTAATAATAAAAGCGTCAAAACAAAAGCAAGCAGATGCTTTTACAGGGTATTTTTGTTATAATAAGCCTAATCCTATGTTATCGGATTATACTAGTTACTCAGATTTCGCATAGTAATGTTATGAAAGGAATTTTTAAGAATATGATATATCGGCAATTCCCCCTCCTTTTAATCAGTTTCCTGTGTTTATTTAGTTTATCGGGATGTGGTAAGACGCAGACTGAAGATTATATTGATTTTAATAAAACTCAGTCAATAGTACAGGATGATATAGCTGTAACGAATGGTCAACGCCCTTTGGTTATTGCACTGGCAGCTGTGATTTCACCACAAGAAACAATAGATTGTTATCGAATCCTTGCGCAGCGAATCTCAACGGTTACCGGTCATCCGACTGTGTTAATTCAGCGCAAAACATATATGGAAGTGAATAAACTTTTATCAAACGGAGAAGCCGATATGGCCTTTCTTTCAACGGGCTCCTATGTGTCTTACCATGGTTTCTATGACATTGATATACTAGCTATGGCCGCACTGGATGATGAAATTGTATACCGTCCTTATATAATTGTTAACAAAGACAGCAATATATATTCTGTGGAGGATTTGGTTGGTAAGACCTTTGCCTTCACTGATCCATTAAGTTTTTCCGGGCATTTGATCATTGAAGATATGCTTCATTCACAGGGAACAAACCCCGAACGATATTTCAAGCGATATTTTTATACCTATAATCATGATAAATCCATTTGGGCCGTTGCTCATCATGTAGCTGATGCAGCAAGCATTGATAGCCAGATCTACGACTATGCTAAAAGTAAAAACCCTGAGATTACGAACAACATTCGAATTATTTCAGTGCTTGATGCGGCTCCGACGGGACCTGTCGTTGTGCGCAAGGATCTTCCGCAGGAGCAAATTGAACAGCTGAGACAAATATTTTTAGAAATGAATCAAGATCCCGATACCGCACAGGCAATGAAAAAGCTTATGATAGACCGCTTTATTTCACCGCAGCCAGAGCGCTATATTCCATTGAAGAAAATTTATGATCGGACTACTATATAGTTATGAAAATAAAAAGCGCTAAGTTTAGAGAAAAAATCAATAGTTTTAGTTTATATTACAAAATTAATATTTTGGTCATTGGAATGATTGTGTTATCGGGTATTGTAATTAGCATAATAATGTTAAATGCTACTTCGCATCTTTTGGGAACACAGCTTGACAAGCGTGGCATTGACATTGGTAACTCTATTGCAGCTCTAAGCAGTAATGACATTTTGATTGAAAATTATTTTGATATCTCCGATCGACTAAATAAAACCAAGAACAATAATGCCGAGGTCCGTTATATACTTATTACGGATTCATCCGGCAGAATTCTCGCCAGTACTTTGGGAAACAGCCTGCCAAAAGGACTCGCAAACGTTCGTTTACCCGTAGCCGAAGAACTGTCCGTTCAGTATGGCAATGAACTTTGGATTAAGAACCTACACAGTAATGAAGGTGAAATTCGAGAAATTTTATTTCCAATTGAAGAAGGGAATATCGGTTTTGTTCGAATCGGTTTGTCGGAAAAGATTATGCAGGGTCTGCTGGCAGAAAATATCAAGGAAATTATTTTAACTGTATTATTCGTTAGCTTTTTGGCGGCGATTGGTGCGACGCGCCTTTCTTACTTGATCGTGAAGCCGCTGCGCGTGCTGCTGGAATCATCCCACCGAATACAGCAAGGTGATTATAATGTGCGGATAAAGGGTCAAAATGCTGATGAAATCGGCAACCTGGCACGGGCTTTTAACGCCATGGCACACAGCCTGCGGAAAAAGAATCGGGAAAATTATCGTCTGCTAAAAGAGGTACAGGCCAAAGAAGAAATGCGGGTATCTTTGATACGGAATCTTTTTACGGTTCAGGAAGATGAGCAGCGACGTTTATCGCGAGAACTGCATGATGAAACCGGACAGTGTATGGTTTCATTGCTGGCTTATATAAAGGTCCTGCATTCAAAAATGACCACCGCAGAACAAAAAAAGCTGTTGGCTGATGCTCGCACCGTCACGGTAAATGTTCTGGAACGCATCAGAATAATGGCAGTGGAATTGCGACCACCAGAGCTAGATTATCTCGGTCTTGTAGCAGCTATGGAAAAATATATCATAAATTTTAATAATCAAAATTCGCTAAATGTCGAATTTACTCCGCCCTTGGAGAAGTTGAATATGTCAAATAATACAGCGGTATCATTATATCGTATTCTGCAAGAAAGCATGACAAATATTGTTATGCATGCCAACGCACACAATGTATATATTATGATAAAAAAGGTTGACAGCAGTATCTATATGCAGATTCAAGATGATGGTCAGGGCATGGGCGAAAATGCAGTGGAAATTGCCCGTGGTAAGAATCGTTTGGGGTTATTTGGCATGCAGGAGCGGGCAGAATTACTTGATGGCGTTCTAAACATTGACTCTACGCCTGGTAACGGGACTAAAATTACTGTTATATTACCGATTGGAAGTGAAGAATGTTGAAAAAGCTGAGAATTATATTAGCCGATGATCATGCCGTGCTGCGCACGGGGCTGAAACTCCTACTGGATAACGAAGCGGATTTCACGGTGGTTGGTGAGGCAGCAAACGGTCAGGAGGTTCTTGCTGTATTAGAACATACGGAAGCCGACGTCCTGATTTTGGATCTGTCCATGCCAGTTATGAGCGGACTAGAATGCTTAAAGGAAATAAAAAAATTGCAACTTCCTATTAAAGTTCTCGTGTTGACGATGTATCAGGATAATCATTATATAAAAGAAGCAATGCAGCTGGGAGCCGGTGGCTATTTGGCGAAAAACTCAATTGACACAGAACTCTTTGAAGCTTTACGAACTGTTGCAAGGGGGGCACGCTATTTGAGTGAACAAGATACTCAAATTCTGCTCGATAAGCTCTTTAATAATCCAGTAGATCTACTCGATGAGCAACCGTTTTTTTTAAGCAAACGCGAAAAGGAAGTTTTTGAACTGCTCGTTCACGGCTACTCCTTAGGTGTAATAGCAAATATGCTGTATTTGAGCATCAAGACAGTCAGTACCTATAAGACCAGACTGATGCTAAAGCTCAACTGTAAACAAAAAAGCGAACTGGTTGACTATGCATTAAAGCACAAAATGTTATTACCAAAACATGATGATTTATGAAAGAAACTAACTATTTCACAAAACTTCCCCATATAGCAAATGCCTTTAAAACCATTTAGTCTACTATATCTTTCTTTCCAGACAGGTGAAAACCCTCAAGTATAGATTCATTATTCTACGCTTGAGGGTTTTTGAGCAATGTTCTTTTTTATAAGATTTCATTATAAACTAGTATTTAGATTCCAGAAAATCGGAAACTTTCTTTTTAAATCCATTAGTTATTTTTTAAAACCGCACCTGAAAGATATGCACCGATATCACTATTTTTATCATATTCATTGCGATCACTATTTGATATTGTACACATGCTTCCCTGCGCTTGTGTATTGTTAGCTAAAGCATCCTTGCCAGATTTTTCACTTGCAACATAAGCAGCGGACCCACCTGTTTTTGTTGTACTGAGCACTTTTGAAGATTGAGTTCCGTTTGCTGCTGTAGTTATTTGTGTAAGAGTAACCGTCATAGACCCATCGGATCCCATAACTACAGTACGTTGAATTGTCGTCTTGCTGCCATCGCTGTTACTACTACTGCCACTACTGGTAGAAGTGCCATCAATAATCTTCTGAAGTTCCTTCGCCCATTTATTATCACTCGAAGTTGTGGTGCTCTTGTTGTCATTATCCCACATAGCACCACCTGTGGCGCCGATTCCACTAATACTCCCCATAAAAATATATCTCCTTTTAATAACTCCATTTATTATTATTTTTGATCCGTCACTATATTTATCGTTGATATCGCTCCATTAATAAGCAAAAAATTTACTTCCACTCTTTTCCCAAAACTTTTTCAATAAATATTCTTGCAATTGTAGGATCAAATTGTGCGCTGGAACATCTTTTTATTTCGTCTATGGCCTCTTCTTCACTTAAAATTGTGCCATAAGCCCTATGAGTAGTCATGGCATCAAAAGAATCAGCGATGGCAATAATCCTAGCCTGTATTGAAATTTTTTCACCTTTAAGGCCTCTCGGATACCCTTTTCCATCCCATCTTTCTTGATGTTCAAGAACATAATCTGCTATCTCGGAAAACTCATGGACAGAACTTAATATACGATACCCTATTTCAGGATGTCTTTTCATTTCAGTCCATTCATCATTCGTTAATTTTTGAGACTTGTTAAGAATACTTTCCGTAATTCCTATTTTACCGATATCATGCATAAGTCCAGCTGTTCTAATTTTATTGATATCGTCTTTATCAAAATTCATTTTAGTTGCGATGTCTTCACAAAGCTTACTGACTCGATTCGAATGCAGCATCTCTCTATTATTTTTTTCATACAGCGTATTTATTATAAGGTCTACTGTCGTACTCCTCGTACTTGAACTTTCATAAACTTTGTGTTTATACATGTGGTCTTCAGCTTTTTTGAATATCTCTTGAATGTTTTCTTTCTCATTCATCTTTGTTGCATAACCAAATGAAATAGAAACATTAAGAGAACTTACTTTTTCTTTTGCAGCCCGTTCCCAAATGCGTTTAATAACCATCTTTGCTTCAAAACCAATTGTTTTAGGTAATATAATAACAAATTCATCTCCACCCAGTCTGGCAATAATATCATCCGCCCGGCAGCTGTTCTCAATCGCTTTTGTCACTTTCCTAAGTAGTTCATCACCCATGGCATGTCCGAAGGAGTCATTGACAAGTTTTAACCCATTTACATCCCCCATGGCAATGGTCAGCGGAAGGTTGCTTTTTGTATCAAGTCTCTTTAACTCTTCTTCGTAAAATCTACGATTATATAGTCCAGTAAGTTGGTCATGAAAACCTAAATATGAATTTTTTTTATTTTGAAAAATCAAATCTTTATTGACAATGACCAACTCTGCTGCCCTGTCTGCTTTTTCTTTATTTGCAACGACTAATTCTATGGATCGGTCTACTTTCTCTTTATTTGCAAGAACTAGCTCGGCTGCCCGTTTTTCTTTCTCTCTATTTTGAAAGACAAGCTCTTCATTCGCAATAACCAACTCAGCAGCTCGTTTTTCTTTTTCGCCATTTTGAAAGACAAGTTCTTTATTTGCAATAACTAACTCTGCGGCTCGTTTTTCTTTCTCTTCATTTTGGAATACAAGCTCTGCATTCGCGATGACCAGTTCTGCGGCTCGTTTTTCTTTTTCGCCATTTTGAAAAACAAGCTCCTTATTCGCAATAAATAATTCTACGGCTCGTTTTTCTTTTTCTTCATTTTGAAAAACAAGCTCTTTATTCGCAATGACTAATTCTGCGGCTCGATCTGCTTTCGCTTTATTCGCAATGACTAGCTCTGCAGCCAATTTCTCTTTTTCTTCATTTTCTTTTGACTCTTTTAATGCTCTTTCTATAACAAAAATCAATCGTCCCAGTTTGTCTTTAAAAACATAATCTGTAGCACCTTGTTTTAAAAGTTCCACTGCGATACCAGCTCCAATGAGCCCGGATACACATATGAAGGGGGTAGCTGGGCATATAGCTTTAACATGTTTTAGTGCAATAAACCCATTAAACCCAAGCAACATGAAGTCAGAAAGGATGAGATCATATTTTTTCGTTGATATTGCGTCAACAAATTCTTTCTCCTTAATAACCATATCCATCCTAATTGAATAGTCTGAATTTTCATTTAAGTATTTTTGTATCAAATCAGCATTGAGCAGAGACTCTTCCAAGCAAAGTATTTTCAATTGATATTTCTTGTCAGTCTTCTTCATGATCGGACCCTCGAAATATTCCAACTTGTTTTATGACGCATTTATTCGCAACAAATTCATAAACGTTAACGAAGTTTTTTCTTTCACTAAAAAAAAACAGTGTTTTTTCTATTATTTCATTAAATTTTAAGGCTTGTTTTAAAATTTTTGAAAAATATAAGCCATCCAGATGGCTCGCATTGACATATAGAATAGTTCTTAACTCCATGTTTACTCACCTTTCTTTTGCCTAGAGAAAAACAAAAGGCACTGCCTTCACCAGCCTTGACCTCAGCCAAAATTTTTTCGTCATGGCAATTAATACTTTGTGAACAGCCGTTAACCCAATTCCCATACCTAATGAATTCTTTAGTATGAGAACTTTTATTATACATAATAATTTCGATATTTTCTTGAAACATTCCTGCTTTTTAACTAATACCAGCCTAAAAAGTACTACCTGATATTTTTCCGATAGCTTAAAATCAGTGAAAGGAAGGGGACGAATCGCCTTTAACTGTTCGTCTTTGATTTCTATTTTAAAACTGATAAATACAAAAATGCATCCTCTATAATAGATATGAATCTACTATAAAGAATGCATTTTTCTATAATTCCTGTGCCAGTGTATTCAATCGTTCCGCTAGATGAATCAGCTCTTCAATGCTGGCGGAAATCTCTTGTGTCGCCGCTGCCTGTTCCTGACTGGTCGTTAAGGAAGTACTGCTCCTTTTGTCCACTTCGCTTACATTTTTCTTAATGTCTCGTGTTAGTGCTTTAATCTGTGATACTGTTTCGCCTGATTGTGTCGCTAATTTTCTAATTTCTTCGGCTACAACAGCAAAGCCTCGTCCCATTTCACCGGCACGGGCAGCCTCAATTGCAGCATTGAGCCCCAACATATTAGACTGATTTGATACGGATGAAATAAATTCCGTAATCGTATTTATTTTATCAATAGCTGTTGTAACATACTGAACATATTTATACAAGTCCTGTTCATTTTCATTGATCGTAGCAGCACTTTTTGCCAAATGTTCTATTGCCGTGGATATGCCAGCTAAGTTATTCGATAAGTTCCCTGACATATCCTTTAAATTTGCTGCATGTGCTTTTGGTATAACAACGCCTAGTGTAGCCACAATTACGTTCCCATTTTCTTCATCATATACCGGATAATTTGCAATATAAACTGGTACACCATAACGTTCCGAACCCAATTCTACTATTTGTACAGTCCCAGAATGAATCGTTTTATAAGCAATATCTGTTTCCTTCAATTCATATCCAACTGCCATCCCCGATAATGTAAATTTTCGGGATGACTGAATGTAAGCAATTTTTGTTAAGTCTGACATATATAAAAATGCACCCTCAGGGAACAATTCAACAATGATCGGAGCAAATTCAGAAAACCCACTCGCTATCGGATGCAGGCGTGGTAAAACGACCGAAAAAGCCCCTACTATAGTTTCCGCATCATCTACTAATGGAATAGCAACGGTAGTCAAACGCATTCCATATGCCGATCTCGGTACTTTTTCACTTAAAACCCGTCGTTCATTCATCGCTCTGACTGCAATACTTGTCTCCTTCAAATCTGAACCCACGCTGAAAATTGACAAGTCAAATGTCTTGGAAGCAGCTTTCCATTTTATCGTCCGCCCCTCTATAAAAAGAAACACGGCCCCTCCTGGAATTACATCGACTTCTAACGCAGCTATCATTTTTAACGCATCGACATATTTGATATGAAGCATCTTATCTGTCTGATCCAAAATAAACAACTCCCTTTCGCTAATGCACATTCAAACAAAATACGTTCCAATTAATGTCCCTTCACTATCTTTATCTCTAAGAATAGTATACGACAAACATGTCCCTATACCTGCAAAGTAGCTGTCAGACTCGCGGAAATTGACAAGACATTTTTCGCTGGAATTAAATTCAAATACTACATTTCTAGTTGTTCGAATTTACGGCTTCCGTAAACAGTTTACAGAAAACTTCTTCTTATCCCCTACGGTTCCACATCATTATATATTCTTTTATTCCAGAGCTTGCATTATTTTGCTCGATCATTTTTTTGAAATCGCATTTTTTATAAAATGAAATAGCATTTACGTTTTCAGCATAAACGGCCAATTCCATTTTTAGATATACCGTTTTACAGTAATCGATAAGTTTCCTACCAATCCCCCTACCTTGATAGTCTGTTTTCACAAACAAAGCACCAATAAAAGAATCTTCTAAAACACTGATAAACGCTGTTATCTCATTATTTTCTTTATATACATACGTTTTTGCTAAAGGAATATAGGATTTTTTGACTACGTCATAATGATCTAGCCAATAATCTTTATGTATAAAGTCATGCGCATCTATATTTACATTGAGCCAAATCTCCATAATTTCATCTATTTCATTTTCTCCTAATGTACAAATCATAAATACTCCTTGTAACCTCTTGATAAATTCAAACCTTATTTCTTCTATTGTACAATATCTTTCATATTTCATAAAGAAAAAGGCTTCAGCAAAATACCAAAGCCCTGAAAAACTATTTTGTTTGATACTGATTACTTGAATATACGATGTTAAAATTTCAACATATCATTTTCATCAAAGGTAAAGTCTGGGCCCCAAGCAACTTCCCAATAGTATCCATCCGGGTCAGAAAAATAGGCATGATAGCCACCCCAAAAAACGTCTTGTGGCTCTTTTACAATTATTGCTCCCGATCTTCTTGCTAATTCAATAATTTCACAAACTTCTGTTTTACTTTTAGCGTTATATGCAAGAGTAATTCCGGCAAAACCATTCACAATTTCAGGTGGATTCTTTTCATTAATATCCTTTGCTAACAATTTCAACGGATATAATTCAAGTTTTGTTCCAGATGCATCAAAAAAAATCACTTCGGGATTGTTGCTTTTTTCATTTGTTGTAAAGCCAAGACCATCACGATAAAATTTAATTGACGTTTCCATATTTCTTACACCTAAGCAAATAATGTTCATTCTGTTCATGTAAAAACCCCCTTTTTTAGATACGCTGAATTTAACAACAGAAATTGATACCGAATCTAGTACCATATTATAACATTCTTTGTCATATTTAGGTAATGGGACTTTCCTCACTTTTCCCTTGCCTGCTGCTGGCGGTACTTACACAAATCTCTAACATATCTGTAAGAGATTTGCTATATTCCCGCCCAAGACCTGTTGGCATAGTCCTTTATCTTTTATCAGAGTTTCTATATTGATTTTTGCTGATAGTGGTGAAGTATATGGGGCATCTGAGCTAAACAACACTCTTTCAGGAAATTCACGTATAGCAAATTCTAATGCCAGCGTCGTAAATGTTGCCGACAAATCAATATAAACGTTAGATAAATCCTTGCAAGCTACTAAAGTGTCAAGCCAATGGATACCTCCCATATGCCCTAAAATCAGCGACACACTTGGATATCGTTTAGCCAAATCTAATAAAATTTTGATATCTTGCGTTACCAGGGGAAAAAATGTATGTACCCAAAGCGGCAGGTTTCCCGTACTCCTAGATGCCTGAAACAGGGGTTCAAGCAATTCGACTTGCCCGCTGTTCGGTGTCAATTCACCAATTCCATAAAAGCTATTTTTTACAATATATTTTTCTATCCAACTCAAATTTTCTTCATAGGATAAACCCGTCGGTATGGAGCCAAACCCTATATATCGCTGAGGGTTTTCTTTGATCGCCGACTTTAGTTCCTCTATCGCCTTTAACCTTTCTTCTATGGGATTTTTTATTCCGTTTATTATATCGTATAACATTCCCATTTCTTTTTTAAACTCCATAAGACTCGATGCTTTTTCTGGATGCACTACACTAGTAAACAGCACCGTCTTATCGATTTGCGCCTCTTCCATCCATTCAATTTGCCGTTCATTCGGCAAAACCACATGTGCATGACTGTCAATTATCATTTCATCACTACCTTGTTCTCAACTTTTCTGTTCAAACTCATCCAGTTTCTCTTGCAAACGATAGGCTACCGCTTGCAAAAGATCAATTTGTTTCTGCACTTCCGCCAGTTTTTTTTGATACAAGACATATGCTTCCATACAAAGCGGTCGATCTAACTGTTTTAGGGTCGGACAGCCCATAATCTCCCTAATTTGAGCTGTCCCTAGCCCCAAGTTTAAATACAGTTGAATTTTTTTCACCGTATCAATTGCTGTTTCATCGTATATTCGATAACCATTCGGCATACGTCCGGCTGTGAGCAGACCAACCTCTTCATAATGCCGCAGCGACCTTATACTGGCACCGGTATTTTTAGCTAATTCTTTAATATACAAGATATGCCCCCTCTTTTCTGGCTGATTCTTAGTATAAAGTATAACATCAATGTTATAGTCAAGCCTATTCGTTAAAATTTTACAAATTAAAATTCAATCCAAAAGATCCGGAACAGCATTTCGACTGCACCGGATCTTTTAAAGGTTTTCTCTAAAATCGTTCAATTTGAAATTTATTTTATGTCCAAGGTATTTCCACTTAGCAATCGATTACAAAAGTCTTGCAGCTGCGCCGCTTCCTCCAATTGATTCGCAGATAGTTGGCTCATCACTTGCTGCAAATAAAGTCCATCGTGACCAATAACGCGGCTCGTTTGCCGTATACACTCGATAATGTGTTCCTGCACTAGAGCCTCCGGATCTTCTATCAAGGCTGACATTAGCAGTGCCTTCACAATAACAAACTGGACAAGCAGCCGGAACCATTCAACATAAAACAGAGCGCCTTCTTCTGTAATAAAAATGTTTTTAAACACTTCATTCACCAGATAGTTTTCCAAAAGGCCACTATATTGGGGCAGGAAAAACAGTCGGTAAAACTCTTTATCTTCTATGTATTGCTGCACACTGTTTTGAGAAATCTGTGATTCTTCATTAAGCTGCCAATGTGATAAAACTGTTTCCAACTGCTGGCGAAAAGACGGGCGAAGTTCCGGGTTTTGCAACCGCTGGAAAAATAACTGTCGTATACCATCAAGCTGGTGCACAATTAAAGTATTGTTGATCACAGCAGACACGTCCTGCGATCGTATTGTTTCAGCTATTTTTAACTTTTGTTGATAAACGTCGACCAAATGATGAAATTTCTTTTCTGCATGATGTCCTGAAAGACCACCTGCCTGCCAAAAAAATTCATTTGCAAGTTCTATTCGTCTTTCCAGCGACAACTTTCGATCCTGCAAAACTTGGATCAGGAAACGTCGCAAAGGCAGACAATCCGTTTCCAGCCGTTGATTTTTGTCTGTGATACGCAATCCATCGAGTTCAGCAACAGCAATTTTTTTGGTTACGAAACGCAACGGCTCTTTGCGTTCCAAAATCAATCGTGCGACCGCAGGACATGATACACACAGAGACCGCTCAGCATATTCTTCATTCCAGATATAAATCACACGCGGGTATGTACGACAGGTTTCTGATAAATTTGTTTCTTCTGTTTTTCGCTGAATCATGCATAGACCATCGTTACATAAAAACAGACAGCGCTTTCCCTTGCCCATTCGAATACAGGCAACATCTTTTTCCCCTTCATCCGTCTCTTCTTTTCGGTGTACAATCGCACGCGAGATCATCGCTTTAAACTCCGCATTATGACTTTTTTCATAGCGCTCGCAAGTAGCTTCATCTATCACAATATCCCAGCCCCTGCAGCAGGTATCCGGGCAAAGCAGCCCAATACAAGAAAACTCTGCCATATAGTCTGGTTCAATAACCTCCAGCATCGTTTTCTCTTCTTTATTTCGCAAACCTTATGCCTCCCATAGTTTCACAGTAAATCGACTCAATGTATTTTAGTATATTAAAATACCCATACTATCATTTTAAAAATTTAGTAAACTATATAGAACGCATTAAACATTTTATATGGCAATCGTCAAGAATGGGGTATAGGGTTGAGTGGCGTTACGTAGGAAGCAAACGATGCCCTATACCCCTTCCTGGCAGACTAATAGACTGGATGGAATGTCTTTAATGCATTTTCTATATAGTCCTTTTTTTACAAATAAATTTTCAAATATAGATTACAGCTTTATGTACCCAAAGTCAAATCGACTTTCAAAATCCCCTTCCACCCGATTTACTATGCTTGCTGCTTGAATACAAAAAAAGCCTGCAGATTCAGGTTGGAATCTTTGCAGACTTTTTACTGTAATAATTTTGTAAATGTTATAAGATTTATTTAGCAAGTAATGCTCCTGTATTTTTGCCCAATTTGATAACTTCTTCACTCGGGTTCCATAGGCCTAAATTTTCATTGCGCCCCTGCAGAACAAATTTAGCATTAGGATTTCCCATTGTAGCTGCTGCTTCGGCACAAAGTTTGCCAAAGCTGCCGCTTTTTAGACGATTCACCAGCAATACGCGTTTGATATCAGGAAATTCAGTCATCATATTATAATCCCCTGAGCTGTCACCGGCAACCATGATTGGTCCATAACCGCGTTTATCAGCTACTACACGTTGGATACCAAGAGTCTTTCCATGTTCGCCAGTTGGTACCAACCCTTTTTTGTAAGAATCTTGATATACATTATTGGTCTTTTCAAGCTGCATACCGATCACATTTTCCCGTGCCACATTATAACCATATTTCGGATTGGTGGCAAACACAGCTACCACATCTTCCAATGATGCGGTACATACATAAACGTCAAAACCATTCGAGCGCAACGTACTCATTAAATCCCCAATTTCTTCCGTTAAACGAAGACCCGTTGTATGGGAAACGCCCACAACACCAGCTTCCCCTGGTAAAGTATCTGGACTCAACCAAGTTTCCTTGCGAATAGCCTGTCCTAAATTATAATCATTTGATTTTTCAGTGAGAGCTGTTACTTCATCTGTGGTCATATTTTCAAAGAAATAGAGCACCCATGTATAACTTATTTTACTGGTATATTTATCATCAATCGCTTGATAGATATACCACATTTTAGCACGAAAATCCATAAATTGATCTGTTTTTTGGATATCTTCCAAACTCATTTTCCCCTGCATGCCAGCATAATTATTATAAATAAAAGTGTAATCTCTTATTAAATCATTATTCACTGCTTCAAGCGTTACGGCTTGCCCTGCCATATTATTGTACTCTTTATTAAATGAACCTTGCGGAACGTTTTTTGTAACAATCTTGCCAAATTCTTCTGGTTTTAATTTAAAGACCAAGTTTTGAATCTGATACATAAATAAGGCCTCTTCCGTATCATTCATAATGGAAGTATTATCCCAGTCAAACACTACATAAGGTTTCTTTCCTGCGTTATAATTTGAACTCTTCGTACCATACGTATCAATAAATTTTTGCATAGCTGTCCGTGTAGCAGGCGCCCATTTTCCTTGCGTTAATACTTGCCCGGCAGCACTTGCCATAGAGCTTGTGAACATCACCATAATGAGCATCACCGTTGTTATTAGTAGGTTTTTTTGAAATTTAAACATAAATATCACACCTTCCGTTTTTTTATAATACGTAAAGCTTGCACCTAACTATAGTCTTTGGAATTAAGCTTGCTTTTGCAATACGATGAATGTATCTCATATCTCAACGTCTTGCAAAACTTATTCTTGTAAACTCTTAAAAGTATAGCATGATATAAGCCAATCATTATTAATTAATTGTTAATTGTATGTAAAAATATCTTAACAATCGTACGGTGTAAGAAGTACATGTGACTATCAAAACCGCCAGAGTATAAAAACAACCCTAAAACCTGCCAAGCTTCGTATTACGAGTTTATTTCAAATACGCATCTGTTAACATTATGAAAAAAAGAGTATCATTAAGACAATAAGGAAAATCCCTTCCTTTGGCTTTTGAAAGGAGTGACTAACATTGCAAACGATTCATAAAGAAAATCATTTTATGGCATCTGACATAGTCAAAGATCTTGTCATTGGCATGTCAGATGGCTTAACAGTCCCTTTTGCCCTTGCAGCAGGACTATCTGGTGCCGTTGCTGGAACAGGCATTGTCGTCACAGCCGGACTTGCTGAAATTGCGGCTGGTTCTATTTCTATGGGACTCGGCGGTTTTTTGGCAGCCCGTAGTGAAGTTGAACATTATATTAGCGAAAGAAAGCGGGAACAGTGTGAACTGCACTCCCGCCTTGCAGATGAAGAACAAGAAATTATTGATATTTTTAATTCCTATCATATTTCGCAAGAAACAAGTCGCCCCATTGTTGACGCTTTGAAGAAAAAACCGGAAACCATGGTTGATTTTATGATGAAATTTGAACTTGGATTAGAAAAACCGGACCCAAAACGAGCTTTAAAAAGCGCGGCAACGATTGCAGGTGCCTATGCAGCCAGCGGTATTATCCCGTTATTGCCTTACATGATGCTTTCCAGTAGTCAGGATGCACTTCGCCTTTCTGTTGTCATTACATTATTGACGTTGTTTTTCTTCGGCTATTGCAAAGGACAATTTATCGGGAATAAACCTTGGCTCAGTGCTCTGCAAACGACCTTAATTGGCGGTATCGCCGCCGGAGCAGCTTATTTCCTAGCACAACTATTTACAGCCTAAGCAAACAAAAATATCTGACTATGTTTGCTTGTTTAATAAAACTAGAGCATCTTCTCTCTCATTTTTCCACCGAGCAAAGAGACCTGGTCGCAATTGAGGACTGCCACTTGACCAAGACATGTCTGTTAATTTCACTTCATAAATAAAGTTGATAATATCCGCTTCATTCATACTATTTAAGTCCTTTTCAACGAATTTTGCGGCATCACCAAATACTTGAGCTCCATAGTAAGTACCATGCTGGATGCAATTACTAAATAAAACTTGTTGCAACGCATTACTGTGCTGGCTAATATCAAAATTATACCATTCGATTAATTTTTCTGCACCAGCATCATAATACTGCGGTTTTACATATTCATCCTGCAGCATTGCAAAGCCATCTGCATCCGTATTTCCAATATCTTCCCACTTATCTACGAAAGACTGATCACTGGACGGATCTCCAGCTGAAGCTAGTTGTCTGCCATATTCGTCATACGGTACTTCATGCTGACATAACCAATGTATAAAATTCTGCACAACTCCTGCGGCACTGGCAAACTGATATATTCCATAAGACCACCCGCCGCCATCTCCATTCGACTGCGACACCCTCGCCGGATTATTATTACTTTCATATTTTGCACTTAAAGCTCCTAAACGTTCCATCTCGTACTCCTCCATTTGTAATAAATTTGAATTTAATCGAAACAACAAACGAATTTATTCAAATCTCCCGCCTTTACTTATGAATTAACATGCCATAAGCATGTTATAATACAACTTAAAAAGAGGACTATATTCTTGAGCAGCGTTACGCAAAAAGCAAACGACGCCCTTATATAGTCCTCTTTGTGACAAATTGATAAACTTAGTTAAATTTTTCGTTCATTTATACATATAGTCAGCCATCATAGGAATATTATTATCAATCCCTTTTGTTAAGAGACATTGATAAATATCGATTCCCCCCGTACGAAAAGCTGAAGCACAGCCGGATAAATAAAGTTCCCACATACGAATGAAGCGTTCATCATATAGTTTTCGCACTTCCGGAATTTTTTTCTGGAAATTAGCATTCCAAAAATCCAATGTTTTTGCGTAATGAAGACGCAAACTTTCCGTGTGCAACACATGAAAATCAAACTCTGGAAAAAGCTGCATGGTTTCACGCAAGGTTGGCACATAGCCGCCTGGGAAAATATATGTTTTTATCCATGAATTTGTCGGCGATTCAAAATTTGCCATAATGGAATGCAAAAGGAATGTGCCCTTATCTTTGAGCAATGCATTCACTTTAGAAAAATAAAGTGGTAAATATTTTTTCCCTACATGTTCAAACATACCAATGCTGACGATTTTGTCAAACTGTTCTTGCTTCGGATCCATATCCATGTAATTTGCTAAACGAATATCAACCAGTTCCTCTAACCCAAGTTCATGCACACGAGACCGAGCACCTTCGTATTGTTCTTTACTGAGCGTAATGCCAGTTGCGTGAACTTTATATTGTTGAGCTGCACGAATAGCAAGCCAGCCCCAGCCACAGCCAATATCTAAAAGATGTTCATTTGAGTTTAAATTTAATTTTTTTAAGCTATGATCAATTTTTTGCAGTTGTGCTTGCTCGAGTGTATCTTTTTCAGTCTTAAAATAAGCACAGGAGTAAGACATCGTTTTATCAAGCCATAAGGCAAAAAAATCGTTTCCTAAATCATAGTGCTTATGTATATTTTTACTTTCTATTGCTTCGTCAATTTCTTTTAACTGATGCGCCAAATCTTTTAGATGAAAATCCGCTTTCGCTTCATTCCCGTTATTTTTGAACATCGTTGCAATGACATCGTCAAGCGATCCTTCAAAATCAATAACTCCATCCATATAGGCTTCGCCCAACGTAAGTATAAGGTTTTTTTTCACATCATTTAATTTTGGTGCTTGATGAAATATTATTTTAAATACAGGTTTTTCACTACCATAACACACTTCTTCTCCATCCCAAAATACGACAGAAAAACTACCTTTGTCCCACAATTTAAAAAGAGTTTTTAATGTTGCTTTCTTAAACATACAGGTCCACTTCTTTCTTCATTTCCAAACTGATTTTTGATTAAAGCACAGCTTAACATCCGTCTGCACCTACAAGATTTTTTGGTGTTTTTTATTAATGGTATAACAATAGTATAGCAAGGAGTAAAAAAAATGTATAATAAAATAAATAAATGAATTACATTAATTTTATCAATAACAACTATCGCCCTCTCACTGCATTAAGCTTTTCATTTTTTAATAGGTATGATACAGTATTATGTATCATACCTATTCGTGTGTAAAATAATAATAATTACATACTGTTGCCAATCGATTTATATAGATGATGGAGATTTAAAAATGAGTAATATTCCAAGTAGTCAACAATTAGAAAATTTTATGATTTATGGTCGCGTGGGTAATTTTACATTGGCGGCTAAACAAGCGAATATTACACAATCAGCATTTAGTTTTCAGATGAAAAATCTAGAAACCCTGCTTAACGTAAATTTGATCAGTCGTTCCAATCGCGGCAGCAAATTAACACCAGAAGGTGAATTCTTTTTTAAAAAGCTCAGCCAGATAATGCCCATGCTGGCGGAAGCGATCTATGATGTCCAGCACTTAAATGGTGAAAAACCATTGGAATTAAAAATCGGTGTATTGACATCACTCGGTGATGTACTGATGAATCAACATATTTCATATTTTCATGAGAATAATTCAAATATCTTAATTACAGTTTATAATATGGAAGAAGAAGATCTTCTGACTTCCTTGAATGATGATCGTATTGATATTGTTTCTACGTTTTTACGAACAGATCTTGTTGTAAAAAATTATGAAAAAGTTCTATTTCGTCTCGATGACGTAGTTTACTATGCACCTAATATTCCAAAAATAAAAAATGCCGTGAGCTTGCAGCAAATGGAAGCTTTGCCGCTAGTTCAATACCCTTCACACTCTTTTATGAATGGGATTATTGAAAAATATTTTCAGCACAGCCGTAAAATATTGCCGGCTGCTGCACGTTTAGCTACACCATATGCTATTGTTCATTACTGTCAACAAAATCCGGCTGGTGCTTTACTACCGGAAAGGCTCTTACGAGCGTTGCAAATTGAAGACGGTTATTATGAAATGGAATCATCTTTGCAATTAAAAGCTTATCTTTTATATAAAAAAGAAAATCCAAAAAGTAAAACAATGCAGGTGTTCATTGATTATATCATTAATTTAAATCGCGACTTTTGTTAAGTTTTCAACAAAAACTGTATAACTATGTTTCAGCGGAGAAAAATACTATAAATAGATAACTGCTATAAGTGTGGATAGATTAGTTTTACTTATAACAGTTATCTATTTATTTTGTTATACAAAGGCATAAATTGGGTATATAGTAAATGCCTATAGAGAAGACAATAGATTATATGGATTCTCTAATGCCCGATAAGGTTCAAATAAAAGCGAGCCCGTTCAAGCATATTGTTGAAAAATTTATATAAGGGTGATTTTAAAAATGGTTAAAGCTAGTTTGTGGACAAAAAATTTTCTGATTGATACAATTGTTAATTTTTTCATTTATTTGGTATATTATTTATTAATGGTTATTATAACAGTATTTGCAACGAATAATTTACATGCTTCCCTCAGTGAAGCTGGATTGGCTTCCGGTATTTTTATTCTTGGCACTCTTTTAGCTCGTTTATTAGCAGGACGATCGATTGAAACGGTTGGGCGAAAAAAAATGCTTTATGCCGGCATGTTTTTTTATTTTCTGACTACGCTTTTTTATTTTGGTGCCAATAGCTTAATGATTTTATATGTTATTCGTTTTTTCAGCGGCATCGGCTATGGTATTGCTTCTACGGCAACAAGTACAATCATCGCGAATATTATTCCTACAGAACGTCGTGGTGAAGGAATTAATTATTATGGCTTAAGTACAAGTATAGCCGCTGCCATGGGGCCATTTTTAGGGATGTTTCTCAATCAGCATTTTGATTTTACATCCATTTTCATTTTTTGTGCTGTTTTATTGGGTCTTTGCGTTCTGGTATGCTTCTTTCTGGATATTACCGAAATTAAACTTACACCGCAGCAAGCGGCACAAATGCACGAGTATAAAATCAGTAATTTTATCGAGTTAAATGTTTTGTCTATTGCTAGCGTCGGTGTATTTATGGGACTTTGTTATTCCAGCGTTCTGAGCTTTTTAGCAGCTTATTCTCAAGAAATAAATCTTGTAGGAGCCGGTACATTTTACTTTGTTGTTTATGCTCTCGTCATTACGGTTTCACGACCATTTACCGGTATTTTATTTGATAGAAAAGGTGAAAATTTCGTTTTGTATCCATGCTATATTTTTTTAGCGATTGGTTTATATATGTTAAGTCAGGCACAAAGCAGTTTTTTAATGTTACTCTCCGGTGCTTTTGTTGGTTTAGGGTATGGCACTTTCATGTCCAATGGACAAGCCGTCTGTGTCAAGTTATCACCAGCCCATCGCATGGGTATTGCTACATCAACTTATTTTGTGGCTCTTGATTTTGGTTTGGGTGTAGGTCCGTTTCTCTTGGGCTTTTTAAGACCTATGATCGGTTTTCCTGGAATATATATGCTAACGGCTATCATTGCCTTAGCTTGCATTGTTCTATACTATGTTTTATACGGAAAGAAAGCAGGTAAAGAATTTGCCCGTATTCGTAGTGAAATGGCGAATTAATGACTTAAAATAAGAATTTGCAATATAAAATTTTTAAAAGTTCTTACAAAAAATGCATCTTTACCAATAAGTAAAGATGCATTTTTTAGCAAGTAGTAATCAATTATGCGAATAAACCTACAGCATAACCTGCAATACCGATAACAAATAATCCTAAAATGATTACAAGCGGATTCAATCCTTTTTTAAGAAGGTACATGCAGATAAATGTCATTAAGAGCGGAACAATACTAGGCATTAAGCTATCCAGTACCGTTTGAATCGTAGTCACCACTTGTTTGCCATCGCTGGCAACATAGGTAGAGAGCACAAAGGGCATATTCACTGTCGTCCATTTTGCAACAAGTGCCCCCATAACTAAAAGTCCGAGAACCGAAGATCCTTCTGTTAAATACCTAAGCTTATTACCACCCATATCTGTAACGAGCTGTGTTCCTTTTGAATAACCATACATAACGCCATACCAGTTGGTTGCCAAACGAATTACATTAAAGGCAATAAAGAAAATCAATGGTCCCATTAAGCTACCAGTTAAAGCAATACCGGCTCCAAGCGCTGCCAGTACCGGACGCAGTGTGCCCCAAAAAATCGGATCACCAACACCAGCAAGCGGACCGATCAGACCGATTTTCACGCCGCTAATAGCACCTTCACTGATGTCAGCACCATTTGCTTTTTGCTCTTCCATCGCAGCTATAATTCCCATAATCGGTGTTGCCAGAAACGGCTGTGTGTTAAAAAATTCAAGATGACGTTTTAATGCATCTTTCAATTCTTGACCTTTATAAAGTTTTTTCAGTGCTGGGATCATTGAAACACAAAATCCGATAGCCTGCATTCTTTCAAAATTGAAAGAACCCAATAAAAAGTTGGAACGAATAAATATAGAAACTAAATCACTTTTCGTTAATTTTTTTTCAGCCATGATACATCCTCCTTAAATAATTACATTAAATCTGAGTCATCGATTGTATTGTCGCCGCCTGCACTCGAGTTTAGCTCACGAGCAAGTGACTTTACATGGAAATAAGCACAAATTAAACCAACGGCTCCAAATCCAATTAAATTGATGTTTGTAAAAACGGCTAGTAAGAAACCTAGAAAGAAAAATGGCATCAACGATTTAGCGTTCATCATATTAATAACCATTGCATATCCGACTACAACGATAAACCCACCGGATACTTGCAGTCCACGCGTGATTACTTCAGGGATCGATGCCAAAAGTGCATTGACTGTATCCGTTCCCGCTACCATACCAACAAGTGCGGCTGGTACAGCAACACGGATACCCTGCAGTAAAAGTCCCAGAAAATGGCACATTTCAATACCGCGAGTACTGCCTTCCGCTGCATATTTATCAGCAAGATGTTGAAAAAATACGGTAATAGTTCGAACAAAAATAGTCAATACCTGCCCCGCTGCTGCGAGTGGTATAGCAACAGCAATACCGGCACCAATGGATTGATGACCAACAATGACAAGAATAGCCGATATAACACTAGCCAATGCGGCATCAGGCGCCATGGCGGCACCAACATTCATCCAGCCAAGCGCTAACATTTCTAAAGTACCACCTAAAATAATACCAGTTGTCATATCACCAAGGACAAGACCTACCAATGTGCAAGATATCAGCGGGCGATGCGTCTGTGCCTCATCCAGCACGCTTCCCATACCGGAAATTGCAGCAACAATAATTAATAAAATAAGAGTTCCAGTTGTCATGAAAATCGCTCCTTCTTTTTTTGTTTAAGTATCATAAATTCATAGATTTTAATTTTTCTATGACATTTACTTTAGGATCTTTAGCGAGTTGGCGCAGTTCGAGTTTAACTCCTTTTTCGTCAAGCTTTTTCAAAGCTGCGATATCCTGTTCATTAACAGAAACTGCTTGAGATATCTGGGTTTTCCCATCAACATACCGCATACCACCAAGATTTACACTCTCAAAAGGAATGCCAGCTTCTACCATTCGCAATACATCGGTGGGATTCGTAAACAGAAAAAATGTATTGAAGCTATCATATTTGGGATTGTTAAAAGCTTCAATCGCTTTTTGAATAGGAAGAATATACGCCTTAAGCCCAGGCGGCGTAACTTGTAATACAAGTTGCTTTCTTAGTTCATCTTTAGCTACTTCATCACTACAGCACATAATACGGTTACAATCATACGCTTTTACCCATACCGTAGCCACTTGTCCATGAATCAAACGATCATCGATTCTAACAAAACTGATTTTCATTTTTTTTGACCTCCGCTTAAAAATCTTACTTAAAATTCCACATGAAATTTTGGGGGCTGCTTTTTGATTATCTTAATTTAGAGTTCATCTTCAACCTGCTCAGTTAGTAATGTACGATGAAAAGAATTCAAACCGGAATGTCCGGCAGCAATCGCCCTATTTGTGACTTCCACTATTGATGTTTTTTCAGCTAGCGATTGCAAGCTCAACATATCAATTAGCATAGGAAGATTTACACCTGCAGCAATACCATAATCATCCGACTCCATTGCAACACGACAAGCTGCATTATACGGACTGCCGCCAAACAGATCATTTAGAAAAATGACTCCGTCTGTCGTATCCATGTCAACAATAGCCTGTTTGTATTCTTTAACTAAATCTTCCACCCCTTTCCCTGGAATGAGATGAATGGCCTTTACATTACTTGTTGGACCAAAAATCATTTCAGCCGTTTTCAAAAGTTCTTCAGCAAAATAGCCATGTGTTCCGATAATGATTGCTAACATAAAGCAGCCTCCTATATATCTTTCAAAACAAACTTCAATTTGTTATAAAAGATTTAAAATAACGTACACTCTTTATTAATGCAAGTGCCATGCCAATTTGTGTGTCAGAATAAAAAAAGGCTATTTTCAGCATGTTGTCTTAATACTCTGTTTATAAAATGACACACTAAATGCAATCGTGACATTCTATATACGAGATTACAACATACTAAAAATAGCCTAAACAAATACTATTGACATATCGCTATAAAAAATAATATTTTTATATCATGGAAGCAATAAATGCCTTTTCATCTCTGGTTAAAACAATCTTAATCGTTTTCTCGAATACCTCTGCAGCCATATTGACACACTGTAATTTTTGCGTGTTAATCGGTGGATATTCTTCTTCATCGTAAGATAGCCCTGTTTTCATGATCATTCTTTCCAAAGCACACCCGCAATGAACCAACAGACGAATGCGTTGCGGATTTGTTAATGGATACCCCAAGTGAGATTCTAATAAGCTGTCAAACTTCAATAGTGTGTCAAGAATCTTAGCCGGATTTAAATAGGTAAGCATTTCTACTAAACTTTCTTCACAAAAGCTACGTAAAACCAAGTGTTTATTGGGAGGTACCTGGCGTGAACCACCAATACCAATCAACGTTCGTAAAATATTTTCAACTTCACCATCAATTACCTGTTCTAATGGTATAAAGGGAATATCACATTTTGGATTTGCCGCACCTACAATTGCGATGATACGATATTCTTTGGATATTCCCTCTATGGATTCCTGTACTTTATAAAGTCCGACTGGTAGTACTTTGATTGGCCGCGGCGTAATCGTCGGCAAGATATTTTCTAGAATTTTTTGCAGTTTTTCGGCTGTCCCTTTGCCTGATGCACAAATCGTAACAATGACCTCGGGCTGTTTAACGTGTTCTGCGGGCAAATCATCCGCACTGCTTTCATAGCCTTTGAAATTGTTGAGCGAGTCATAAACCGCATTCAAACTAATACCCGCTACATCAGCTTTGCGTATAGCTTCTAATACCAACGGTGTAGAAACCATATCCAGCATTTTAACGGGGATTTTAAGTTGTTCTGTGATCATCGGACCAAAATTAATAATTGACCCCATATCAGCTAATAATAAAATCCCTTTATGGCAATTCATAGTTTGGAGACGTTCCATTATTTTACTAAATATAACCTGTGGCTGTACCTCGATTGGCATATCAAAAACAATTAAATTTTTCAACTGCACATTCAAAAGCTTCTGTGCTACATCCGTCATAGAAGTAGCCGTATGAACCCCATGCATAACCACAATGATAATGATTTTTTCATCATCATCTTCTTCTTTTAGAGAATTAAGCAACATTGCAAAGTATTCAATTTCTGCCGGAGGGACCATTATATGATAGTATTCTTCAATTTTTTGTTTAATTTCCATCGCCAAATGAAATTCTTCCGTATCTTTACCTACGGTACCTTCAATTGCATGACTTGACAGTGGCTGCTGCGATTTGATTCGCTTAAAAAATACGCTTAAGTGAAGACTAAAAGCATATAAGAAACGATCTAGTGAACTTATTTTTAAGTGTTTTTGAACGATCGTGGCAATCTCTTCGGTAAAATCGATTAAATCATAATCAATGATTTTTAGCAAACGATCCTGCACGGACATATTAAAATCCTCTTGTTGATTGCAAAATGATTTTATATAAGCATTAACATCTGCGGCAATAATCTGTTTAATGACTGCACTTTGAATATTTTCACTTTTAAGTGCCTTGATTTTTTTATCGACGAGATGGTACAAATTAAACGATGTATCTTCTGTTTCTTCCATCGGAAGTTTTTGGTCGTTTGGCGAGATAAATAAAGCTTCGTTAATATATTGACTCACAAGAGCCAATTCTCGCCGATTCGAGCTAAGTGCCAATAAGCCGGATTTTATAGAAGCCGGCAGAAGTTTAAAGTCAATTTCTATATAATTCGGATTATCAATGCCATTCAAAAAAGCTTGAGCACATAACAATTTGATATTGGACTTCATCTGTCCGACATTACCAACGCCGATGTTACCAATCAACGCTTTTAATGCTTCAACGCTAATCTTTACCGTTTTTTGAATCGAATGAACCTCATTTGCCAGTAACAATTTAATGATATCAAGTTTTTCCTCCATAGATCGGTCTGCTAAAGGTTGGATTTTTATGATGCTGGGGATACGACGGATAAATGTCTTGGTAAGAGCAGAATCAGGATTTTCTGTTGTCGCTCCAATAATGAGGACTGTTGCTTGACGACTTCGCGTTGTTTCGCCCAATCGATTAAAAGTTCCTGTATCCATAAAATAAAACAGCATTTCCTGCCCCTCAGGGGGTAAACGATGAATTTCATCAAGAAATAATATTCCATTATCTGCGGATTCCACCAAACCAGGTTTCGCACTGTCAGCACCGGTAAAGGCTCCTTTTATATGACCAAAGATATGTGAAATTAACAACTGAGGGTTGTTATAATAATCCGCACAGTTAAAAATAATAAACGGAGATTGCTCACTGAATTTCCCGATTGTTTTACCATATTCATACATCATATGGGCAAACAAGGTTTTCCCCACACCCGTCTGTCCGACAATCAGCGTATGTAAACCATGAGGCGGATACAAAATCGCTGCCTTAGCTTGTTCAATTTGTTTTTTCAAGCTGCCATCCGAACCAATTAAACAATCAAATCCACTTTTTTGTATGGTAAGTTTTTTAGCAGAGGTTACACCACTTTCAACTGTAGCTAATTCTTCAATTTCAAGAGGTAATGTCACGCCCTTGGTCTGTTCAAATATTTCTCTATCAAAATATAAAACAGGACGTCCAGAAAACTTAAGGATTTTCCCATCTCGATACAAGTTATTAAGTTCACGACTGACATTACTTCGCATAATCTGCAACGCTTGCGAAATCTCAGCAGCTTCAACACCAATCCTGCCTTGGATCTCTTCGCTTGAATAAGCCTTGGATCGTTCTTGTATATATTGATAAATTTTATCCATACGTTTCATAGTGTCACCGCTTTCATTATTTTCAAGTTGCTGTTTCTTTTCAGCATTTCACAAAGCTCTTAATTTAATCAATATGTATCGTAGATACTGCACTGTTAAAATGTTCCTGATACATGAATGAGCCATACTCTAAAGGTATAATTAGTCTCCTTTTATTCATCGATATAACACGTCTATCGAATTATCGTATTCGTAAATAATTCAGCTCTAGAAGTTTTTATAAATATTTACATTTTCTGTTGCACAAAAACAGACGGCTAAACCCAACAATATAAGTTAGTCCAGTCGCCTTATAAAGCTTCTAACATTTGCACACTTAAATCATCTCAATGATTCGCTATCGCAATATTAGCAAGCAGCAAAACTTACATATTTACATTTTATACAAAAACAATTAAATTTTATACAATTATAACCCTTTAATGCTCTTATTTCAAGTAAAAAAAATGATATAGGTAGGGCTTTTGATTGCCAATCTATATCACATTTTTACGTTTTTTATTTTATATGAAATTCAAATCACATCAATCAAAATATCACGAAACCTAGAATGTACTCCGCTCCGATAGATCCTCATTGAAAAATGATTTCAACTTATGATACTGCGCTTCTATTTGCTGCGGCACATCAACATGGACAATGTAATTTTTTCCACAAGGACCATAACCATTCATATCATCTTTCAATCTTGGTATCTCCCCCATAATGAGCTCTAAATATCTTTGTTCATTCCAAATCCCATTAATGTCTTTATTTATCAGTTTTAAGTTATGATCTACAACTGGAACAAAGGGTGCATAGTTTAGAATTTGCACGTATTGATTCTCCGTGTATTTCAAAAAAGATGCATAGGTTCTGAGCTGCATCGTAGGATCTTGGATTAAAAGGAGTGCTCTGTATTTTATATTTAATTGATCTAAAAGCGCAATTGCTTTGAATGCATTATCGCCACAATTTGTAGATTTATTTTCCACTAGAATCTTATCCGCAGGAATATGATAAAATTTAGTCATAATATCAAAAAACATATCGCCTTCGGCTCGATTTGCAACTTCAATATCAGCAAATTTTTCATTTTTTCTTATCTGTTGTCTTAATATTTCAGTTGAATGTCCAATGCCGCCATTAATGAGAATTCGATCACATAGGTTATTTTTATATGCAGTTGCTGCACATTGAATCGTATAGGGAATAGAGTTTCCTAGTAACACCAATACATCGACTTTTTTTAAGCCAGCGACCTTTTCTAAAGCTTGATAATCTAAATTATCAAGATCTCTCACCGCCAGAAAGGCAGCTATCTCATTAACAGCCTGTTGAATTTGTTTCGCATTCATCCTATCACCTCCATAAATTGTGTTCTGCAGCAAATACATTTGCTCTTCAAACTAATGTATTTATACTACTATGAACATGCCTCTACTCAACAATTTAAAATATCCCCTGTTCTTTTATTCACTGAATTTAAAACCTAAACTCTGAGTTTTTAAATACTCGCTTTTCCTCCCATATACATTCTTAAAGGTTGTGGTATCTTAATGTTCCCATCTGCCTCCAGATTATTTTCCAAAAATGCAATCAACATACGTGGTGGTGCAACAACCGTGTTATTCAGAGTATGCGGGAAATATTTTTCATTTGTCTTGTTTTTAATACGAATACCAAGCCGGCGTGCTTGTGCATCACCCAAATTAGAACAACTTCCAACTTCAAAATACTTTTGTTGCCGTGGAGACCATGCTTCTACATCAACACTTTTTATTTTTAAATCTGCCAAATCACCAGAACAACATTCTACAGTACGTACTGGGATATCCAAAGAGCGAAAAAGATCAACTGTATTTTTATATAGTGTTTCAAACCAACAAAAACTCTCTTCTGGTTTACAGACAACAATCATTTCTTGTTTTTCAAACTGATGAATTCTATATACACCACGTTCTTCAATCCCATGAGAACCAACTTCTTTTCGAAAGCAGGGAGAATAACTCGTTAAAGTCTGTGGGAGTTGTTCTTCACCTAAAATTGTATCCATAAATTTCCCAATCATGGAATGTTCACTAGTACCAACCAAATATAAGTCTTCACCTTCAATTTTATACATCATATTTTCCATTTCAGAAAAGCTCATTACGCCAGCTACTACATTGCTACGTATCATAAATGGCGGAATATAATAGGTAAAACCTCTATCAATCATAAAATCTCTCGCATAAGAAAGAATCGCTGAGTGTAATCGCGCGACATCACCACAGAGATAATAAAATCCAGTTCCACTTACTTTTCTTGCACTATCAAGGTCAATACCATTCCGTTTCTCCATTATATCCACATGGTATGGAACTTCAAAGTCAGGCACAGTAGGCTCACCAAAACGTTCAATTTCTATATTTTCACTATCATCTCGACCTATAGGGACCGATGAATCAATGATATTGGGGATTTTTAACATTTTACCCTGGATTTGATCAAAAAGTGTTTCTTGTTGTATTTTCAAATGTTGCATTTCTTCTGTGACAGCCGCAACTTTTATTTTTTTTTGTTCGACTACAGTTCTTTGACTTTGCTCCATAAGTATACCAATTTCTCGACTTATAGAATTTCTCTGACTTCTAAGAAAATCTGCGCGACCTTTAGCTTCACGAAATTGTCGATCCAATTCAATGATTTCATCAACCAATTGTAATTTATCATATTGAAATTTTTTCTTAATATTGTTCTTTACCAATTCTGGATTGTTTCGTAAAATTTTTATATCTATCATATGTTTCCCTCCTAAATTTATCTATTTTGTAAAAAAATACTCCCCCCGACCATATAATTTTATTATATGGGACGGAAGGAGTCCGCGTTGCCACCCAAATTGCCAGCATCTAGTCTGACCACTCAAACATGCTATAAAGGGCATGTCCCTTCGATTCATCATCGATAGCTCAAAAAGCGGAACAGCTTAAACTCTCTTCGGTTCACACCAAATCACCGATTCTCTGTCCAAAGTTATAAACTATATCTTTTCTCATGGCCAAGTATACCAATACATTTTCCTCATTATACACATTCTGATCTTTATTTTCAACCTTATTCTTTTTTATCACAATTAGATAAAAATTACAATGAATGGCTTCTTATAAGGAACAAGTTTCCCATATCTCTTTGCGACAAATACATTGACATTATAAAATTTCTTTTATAAACTGGCATTGCCCTTAGTGAGTTATTTCTATTTTAACGAATCTTTCTTATAACATAAAAAAACGATTTAAAATAACCTACACGAAAAGAGGTATTACCGTGAACTATCAAAACAAAGAAGAATTACTCGTCGAAATAAAAAAGAGTTATCACCTATTTGATCAAGAATTTGATACTGTCCCTGCCGAAAAATTCACCTTACATATTGAAGAAGTTGATAAGACCCCACAAGAAATGCTTGCCTATCAAATAGGCTGGTTAAATTTAATTATGGAATGGGAACAAAGTGAACTAGACGGTAAACTGGTTATTACTCCATCCCCGGAATATAAATGGAATCAGCTTGGATTACTCTATCAATCTTTTTATACAAAATATGAAGAACATTCTCTTGACGAATTGCGTCTTTTATTTAAAAATAGCGTAAATGCTTGGTGTGATTGGATTGAGCTTTTAACTGAGGAAGAACTTTTTACACCAAATATGCGTAAATGGACTATAACGAAAGCAAATTGGCCGATGTGGAAATGGATTCATATCAATTCTGTTGCACCGTTTAAAAACTTTAGGCCCAAAATTAGAAAGTGGAAAAAAATATATATACTAATATTTAGACATATACTAATTCCATCGGCAATCTTCCAAGTAGTATTTACATAAGCTGAGTATCATCTTTGCATAAAATTTACTTTATAAAAAAATTCTGACTAAGCTGCTGCCTGTTTTTTTGTACTGGATAGATAACGATCAATAATCGCTTTGATATTTGGTTCCAGCGAAATATCCTTGGTAATTGGATACAGTCGACCTTTATGCTCAATCAATACCCATTTCCCTTCTTTCTTTTCGAAGGTTAAGTCTACTCGTCCCAAATATATATTATCCTCGCCGCCTGCTTGCACAATAGGAATTCCGCCTGTACGATAAATAGGTTGGCTTATAACATAATGGTCATCTGCACCAATAATCAATGCAACACCACGATCCGCTAACTTCATATCCATCTGTACATCAGCAGACAAGCCCGCATGTGATAAAATAATCTGAATATCTGATTGGGCTTGCACTTCAGGCAGTAATTTTTGAGCTGCTTCTACTGGATTTTCAACCACCTTATTGACTGCCTGTGGATAGTTTTTCACCTTTATTGATGAAACACCCAAAATGCCAATGTTTAAGCCTTGTATATGTTTTATCGTATAAGGTTTTACACCTGGCAAGTATTGATCATCCGCTGTTTTAATACTGGAACATAAGGTAGGAAACTGTGCCTGCTTTACCAAATTATAAAGTTTCTGATCTGCAATAACAGGATCTGGATCGCCTTTAAATTCATTATTGCCAAGTTCCCAGGCATCATAGTGCATAGCATTATAAGCTGCCATTTCCATCTCACCATAAAAAATTTTATGATAAGGTCCGCGCGTATAAAGATCACCTGCATCTACAAGCAAAACATTATCAGCCTCAGCTCGTATCTGCTTAATAAGCGTTGCTTTTCTAGCCAAAGCATACGGATCATAATCATGAAAATCATTGGTATGGATAATGGTAAGATGATAAAATTGCGGTTGTTCCTTGGCAAAAGAGACTTGAGTTGATAAACTCATCAGAATAATTGTCCCTACCAGTAAAATAATTTGTTTCATATTAAAATATCGCATTTTCCAGACCCCCTTATTTATTATAAAAAGCTTACCATTTTTATAATGATTTTTGTGTTATTATTTTATTAAATTTACGTAAAACTAAAAGAATGAAAGTTGTATAACTTTATAGCAAACATTCAAAAGTTAAACTTTTAGAAAAACACTTGCATTAGAGTTAACTCCAAGTATTATTATATATAATGTATTAAAGAAATTACGACTAACGTATAAGGTTGCCAGGAATAGTTAGTGCAACTTATATAATATAAGAATGTAGTTTGGTTATTAAGGAGTGATCGTTTATCCATGAAACATCGTTTTAGTTTTTTTATATTTATTGGCATAATTGGTATGGCAGGAGGTCTTGGCGAATGGTTTATGTACCGACAAGGGTTATCATTGTTACAACCTGCCTGGACACTCGCTATTTTTTTGCTAGCACCTTTAACTTTCGTTGTGCCAAACGTTGCTGAAAAACATTTACCACGGTTACTAACGAAACTGCTATCTATTATTGGCGGTTATTGGTTTATTTTTTGCTACTATTCATTGGGATTTTTGCTGCTATATTTTATTTTCTCTGGAGTAAGCTTATTATTCCTGCAAGCAATGGATTGGAAAATAGTTTTGCCTTACTTTTCTATTGGATCGTTTCTCTTCATTGTAGTCGTTATTAGTCTGGGCACATGGAATGCGTTTCATCCAGTTTATCGAAAAGCCACATTGCTTACGAACAAGCCTTTACCTAAAAATATCCGTATTGCCTTTATTAGTGATATACATCTCGGAACTATTTTAGGTAAAAACTTCAGCAACAAACTCGCTGAAAAAATCAATACCATGCAGCCTGATATCGTGATTTTAGGTGGAGACATTATTGATGGTAATCTTGAATTCGTTCTAAAAGACAAAAGCTATGAAAATCTAAAAAAAATCAAGTCTGCCTTGGGAACCTATGCCGTATATGGCAACCACGATTATTATGGCGGCGATATAAACAAAGAACAACAAATTCTGGCTCCTACTATTCAATTTTTGAAAGACAAATCTGTTTTGATTGAAGGTATGATCCAAATTATTGGTTTAGATGATTTCATTTTCAATCCTAGAAATAAAGTTCCTCTACAAGATAATAAAGTTCTTAATATCCTTGTAGATCATGAACCATGGCGAATTCGTGAAGCCGCTGCTGCTGGTTACGATCTTTATTTGGCTGGTCATACCCATGCCGGACAATTTTTTCCGAATCGCATGATTACAAAAAAAATATATGACTTAGATTACGGCAGTAAAATGTTTGGCAATATGTTAACGATTGTTTCAAACGGCTACGGCTTTTGGGGAATTCCGGTGCGAATAGGACCTGCTCCTGAAATTGTAATCATCGAGATAAAAAACAATTAAAAATCGGTCTATGCTAGGAAATGAAACTCACTATCATAGACCGATTTTTACATTCGTTTTGCTTCCTCTAACATACTTAAAATTTCCTGACCATAATTTTTGCCTGGAACAGCCCATTTACCATTTAAACCGACCCATGTATTTACCTTGCCAAAAATCTCCGGATGTTTGTCTTTAATTAATACATACCGAGGATCTACAAGTTTTTTTCGCGGTGAACGAGTTGTTGCATAAGCCAAAAGATGTTGGATATGAGCACGTATGCCATCTTGAGGTGTTACAAAAAAAGCACCTTGTACTCCGCCACCGGTCGTCCCTAAACCGCAATAATTATTCTGCTGGGGAATAACATCTTTGCCATAGGCAAAACAACCAGTTTCCTTTATAGCTTGGCAAAGTGCCAAATCAGCACGCACACCTTCCGTTTTACCTTCTTCATAATAAAGACAAACCAGTTCTTCAATACTACAATTTAGTTTTGCTCCCGGATTCTTTTTTTGGATATAGGCGATCATTTTTTCGGGCGACACTTCTGTTTCTCCTAAAATCGTAATTTCATCCTGAATTTTGGGCTGTTCACTTGGTTTTTCATTTATTTGCCAATAAATGATTCCTAAAACAGCAGCCAAAAGCAAGACAATCGCCCCGATAAATTTCTTTTTTTGTATCAACCTCATACATATACTCCACCCTATCATCAAAAGTCACCTATTATAAGAAGCAGGGGGCTTTGATTTTTATTGTATTTAAATCCTATCACAAGACAGTATTTAAATACAATAAAAATCAAAGCCCCATAACTTATTTGCTATACAAATAACCCTGTTCTCTTAGAAAAAATAACCTTCAATTCGGAAATTTCTTCCAAAATCAACTTGTAAATTTCCAAAAACAGGAGTAAACTATAAAAGTATTCTAGTTTATCCAACGGGGACGTAGCTCAGCTGGGAGAGCACCAGGTTCGCAATCTGGGGGTCGAGAGTTCAATCCTCTTCGTCTCCACCAACTTAAAACACAAATCAATCATAAATATATACAAAAAGAAGCATCCTGTATTTAGCAGGATGCTTTTTTTGTATATATGCAATTATCTCGAATTTTTATCATACGTTTCGTTTAAGCGTTTAACTCTTTAATAATCGTTTTTGCAAACAAGGTACTAGACTGTGGATTTTGCCCAGTAATTAAATTGCCATCCACAACTACATATTCCTGCCACATATCTTTTTTGCTATAACTTGCCCCCAGTTTTTTCAATTGATCTTCCAATAAAAATGGCACTAATTTATCCAATTGTACGGCAACTTCTTCTTCATTACTAAAACCTGTAACTTTTTTACCAGCCAAAATGGATGTCCCATCAGCTAAAGCTGCCCGAACCAGTGCTGCCGGGCCATGACATACAGCGGCAATAAGTTTATTTTTTTCCATAAAATCTTGTAATGTGCTGGCCAAAAGATCATCCGTTGCCAGATCAAACATTGGACCATGCCCACCTGGAATAATCAACGCTTGATATTCATCTTTAACAGCATCGGATAAATTTTCCGTAGTTTCAAGAATTTCCTTTAGGGACTGCCAAGCAGCGGGAATTTCTTCAACAAGACTATTTGGATCCAATGGGCTTTTTCCACCCAACGGACTGGCAACCGTAATTTCATAACCTGCATTCGTAAATTCAATATATGGTACAGCAAATTCTTCCAGCCATAAACCTGTAGCATGTACCCCCTTCATTGAATCAATATTTGTAACTACCATTAACACTTTTTTCTTTCTCATATAAACCATCCTCATTTTCTTTAGCTATGATTTACTGGAACCATCTTATTTTCCACTAAAACATGCTTGATATTTTTTCTATATAAGTTGTCTTAAATTTCTATATCCCAGCACTGGCAGACTTATAGTTTAGCTGTAATTTATTTAATGCCTTCGCATCCTGTCTTTTGCCTAAGGTCGCAGCAAATTATTAAAAACAATTTCTAAATTCTCCTGAACCGGCTCAACTGATTTTATAACCTTCATTCGAAGTAAACTTCCCTGCCAAGAATCCCAGACAAAAGCCGCTAAACGGTGTGCCTCAATATCTTTTCGCACAGAACCAGTCTGTTGTCCTAAAAGAATCTGCTCAGACAAAACCGTTTTAAACTCACTAATTGACTCTTGCAACGCAAGTCGGCAGCCTTCACTAGCCTCACTAATTTCGGCTGCCAATGTACCAAGCAAACAGCCTTTCTTTAACGTCGCACAACGATATTTTTCAGTTGCTGCTAAAAATGAACTGTACAGAGCCTTCCTAGTGTCATTATTCCCGTTTTCTTCTTTTAAAAACCCCAACCATTCGCCAAGCGTTTTCTTTGCATAGTAACGTATAACGTCTACAGCAAAATCTTCTTTACTCGAAAAATAATTATAAAAAGAACCTTTTGGTATCTGTGCAACTGTCGCAATTTCCTGTATACCTGTGGCATTATAACCATGCTCTTGCAATAATAAAATGCCCTGTTCCAATAAAATTTGTCGAGTTTTCTCCATATCAGCACTCGATCTTCTCGCCATACATTGTGCCTTCTTTCTTTGTTACGAAATAAATTATCTGTTATGTACGTCTCTATATCCATATAATACGACCAGTCATCTTTAATGTCAATAAGAATTTTACAGCCTTGCAGCTTTCGTTTATAAATACACGTTTCATAAAATAAATTTATTTAATTCACCCAACAGACTATAAAACGCTTATTACTCCTAATAAATCTAACTTCTTCACCATATAAAATCTGCATTCAACCATCTATTAATTGTATTAAATAAAATGACAAAAAAAAAGCAATGTGATATTATAGGATTATATTCCTATTATTAATTCAATTTATTTCGTTAGAATAATTTTAAGTATGCCTTCTATATCTCACGCAAGTGGAAAATATAAATTCAAGAATAAAAGCATATACTATTTTATAGTATCACAATTCCATTCAGAAAGGGATACTATCCGATAATGTCTTAGCAATCTTGATTTTCATTTGTAATGATTAGGTCATTTAACCTACAACTATTTGATTTCGTATTTTCAATGATTTTTTTACTACAAAAATAAAAAACTCACCCTATCCTTTAAGGTGAGAGAAGGAATGTAATTATGAACTTAAACGAACCAAATGAAGCTTTATTAAACAGCCTGAACAATATGACAGTTCAAATAAGCCAATTAGATGAAAACAGGAAACAATTCCTATTAAAAGAATTGTTTAAACATGCAAAACTCTCCCCTGAACTCGCTTTGCAGCTAAATAATTTACCCCTAAAGCAAAAAGAAACCAGCATTAAACAAATTATAGATTCCTTTATAAAGTAAGAAAATATTTTATTTTACTGTATTTTAAAATAGAAAGTCACTCTATAGAAATATTTTAATTTTTTCATTCAACTTTTATATTAAGATCTACAATTACTCCCGGCTTCATACCATATCCATGATTCGTATCCATAAGAGTCGTCTGAACATACTCTCGGGGAACAATTATTTTATATTTCTCAACTTTAGTTTGATCTATCGTAGCAATGCAAGAGCCTGTCAGTAAATACTGTTCAAAATCCTGTATATTCGTATACAATTCAACATAGCCCTGAACCATATGACCATCTCCTTAATAATAACTAATAATGAAATATTTCGCTATAACTATGTTTTTTCCTCTAAAAACTATAATTCTTTTATTCAGATATGATTTTCACCTTTTCAAAATCAGGGCTAAATTCACCCTAACAGTTAAATACAAATTTTGGAATAATTGTCCATTGACATTGTACACTATACGGACTAAACTGAAAATGGACTTGGAACCACAGAGTCCAACAAAATAAAAGGAGATGTTTTGATGGAATTGCAAGGTAAAATCAGTCAATCGTTTATGTACACGCGTGTCGGAAAAACTCTCGGTCATTTTGTTATGATTCCAGAAAGTGGTCATTATCAAGGACAAACAGTAGGGGTCAGCATTACAGAACACACGAAAGAACAACCTGACCCTATGGATTTCAAGGAATCTCAAGAGGTTACTGTCCATACGCTGAGTGTACCAGAAGAAATAAACCCCGAACCATCAACGTGGACTGCGGACTGCAAATATTTCGCAACAGCAAAAGACTGCAAGATGCTTGTGCATCACTGATACGATTAACCAAAGCCATTGGATGAATGAATCCAATGGCTTTTATATTTTTACGGCACGTACCTGATTCAGGAAAATCTTCATGAATTTGTCATCAAATTGTCACAAAAATGCTTTATTATAAAACTTGAGATTAGTAATCCACATCTATTAATCTTATGTTTCTGGACTCCAAAGTTTCAATTTTAACTCCTTTTTAAATCGCACAGATTTTTCTGTGCGATTTTTTATATTTAAATTATATTGCTATTTACTCCTATTAGTGTATACTAATAGGAGTAAATAGTTTAATTAGTATACACTTTAAATAATGGAGGTATCTCATGGAAAAGGAAAATGCTTTGTTACTTTGGTTTGAAACAATTAATCGAAACGATGTGGATGTTGTAGGAGGAAAATCTGCTTCTCTCGGTGAAATGACCTCACAAACAGCTGTACCAGTTCCCTATGGTTTTGCCACAACGGCATATGCTTATCGTTATTTTATGAAAAAAAGTGGCTTAGATAAAAAAATATCCGATCTTTTAAATCAATTAACTGATGTAGAAAATGGGCCGCAGCTCCGCCAGATCAGCCAAAAAATCCGAACTGCAATTATGGCAGAAGAAATGCCAGCGGATCTAGCCGATATTATCGATAAAGCCTATCATGACTTAGGTGAAAAAAAAGGTGAAGCCACACCATTTGTGGCAGTACGATCCAGTGCAACAGCCGAAGATTTACCTGATGCAAGTTTTGCTGGTCAACAAGAAACGTACTTAAATGTTTGTGGTGCTGAGGATGTTATAGCAAAAGTAAAAGAATGTTATGCTTCAACTTTTACGGATCGTGCCGTATACTATCGGACTAAACAAGGTTTTGATCATTTAGAAGTAGCCTTGAGTGCCGTCATTCAAATGATGGTTTTTTCAAAAGCAGCCGGTGTTATGTTTACGGTAAATGTGGCCACTGGCGATGATACTCATATATTAATCGAAGCTGCCTGGGGACTTGGTGAATATGTAGTTCAAGGTATGGTTACACCCGATAGTTATCTAATTGATAAAAAAACATTACGTATTGACAAACATACGATTAACGAGAAAAAGATTCAATTCGTCCGCATGCCAGATGGCGGCTGCGAAGAAAAACTTGTTCCTACCGATTTAATTGATGCTGCTGTTCTTACGCCCAAGCAGGTATGTGAGTTAGCTGAATATGCACTAGCGATTGAAAAACACTATGGCTGTTATATGGATATTGAATGGGGAATAGATGAACGAACAAATCAATTGTGGATTTTGCAGGCCAGACCTGAAACCGTTTGGTCATGGCGAAACAAGGAAACGATACAAAAAGCAGCAAAAGAACTAGAATCAAACAGTAAAAAACGTGAAGTGCTGGTCAAGGGCATGCCAGCAAGTCCCGGACTCATATCAGGTATTGCTCGTGTAATTTGCCATCCATCGATGATCGACCAATTTAAAGATGGTGAAATTCTCGTCACTGAAATGACAGCCCCGGACTGGGTGCCTGTCATGAAAAAAGCGAAAGCAATTATTACCGACGCCGGTGGTATGACTTGCCATGCATCGATCGTCAGCCGGGAACTTGGTATTCCTTGCGTTGTTGGCACAAAAAGCTGTGGCATTGCCGGTACACTAGGCATAAAAAACAATACCGTCATCACAGTTGATGCAGCTCATGGCATTGTTTATGCTGGTAACTTAATAAAATCAGATGAACAAACTGAAAAGACGGTACAGCAAAATGTTACACCGTCAGAAACATTTCCCGTTACTGGAACTAAAATCTATATGAACCTCGGCGACCCCGATTTAGCCGAAAAATATAGTACACTTCCTTGTGATGGTATTGGTCTGATGCGAGAAGAATTTATCTGGACTACATATATTCATGAGCATCCCTTATATATGATTGAAGACGGTCGAGCGCAAGAAGCGATTGATAAACTTGCCGAAGGAATGCAGAAGGTTTGTCAGGCTATGTCGCCCCGCCCTGTAACCTTGCGGTTTAGTGACTTCAAATCCAGTGAATATCGTGACCTGAAAGGCGGTGACAAGTATGAGCCACACGAACCAAGTGCCTTACTCGGTTGGAGGGGTGCTTCCCGCTATTACGACCCAAAGTATACGGAGGCTTTTAAGCTGGAAATCAAAGCAATAAAAAAAGTACGTGAAGAATATGGCTTAACAAACTTGCATGTGATGATTCCGTTTTGCCGTTCTGTCGAAGAGGCTAGAAAAGTCACAGCCCTCATGGCTGCAGAAGGATTGCAACGAGGTCTTGATTTCAAAGTATGGCTGATGGCGGAGATCCCGGCCAACATCATCCTTGCCGATCAATTTAATCAATTCGTCGATGGATATTCGATCGGATCAAATGATCTTACGATGCTGGTATTGGGCTGTGACCGTGACAACGATACAATTTCACATCTATTTGATGAACGTAATTTAGCCGTTAAACGTGCCATTCGTCATCTGATTGATATAGCTCACAAAGATGGAAAAACAGTTTCGCTTTGTGGTCAGGCACCCAGTGTATATCCTGATTTTACAGAATTTTTAATTCATAGTGGCATTGATTCCATTTCGGTCAATCCTGACATGGTTGGCCAAACCAAGAAAAATGTCGCCCAGCTCGAGCAGCGCATTATACTTGAATCACTCACGGGGCGAGGTCGTATTGATAAAGAAGATTATACTTGGTAAAGCAATAATTTTATAAACTCATCACGCCCGTTGCCAGAGATTTACTTTGCAACGGGTTTTTGAGAACTTTTCAGCAAAATATGTTATGATAAAAGTACTTACTGAAAATCCCCGTATGAAAGGAGTGGCTAAACATTTCATTAACAGAAAGGCAACGTGCAATTGTTGAAATTGCTAAAAACGAAGGTCCTGTGACCGGAGAACAAATCGCCGAACGAACCCATGTCACCCGTGCTGCACTACGTGCGGATCTGGCAATTTTAGTTATGAGCGGCCTACTCGACTCACGTTCCAAAGTAGGTTATTTTTATACTGGAAAAAGTTTACTATCTTTTTTTACCGAAGAATTAAATACTATAAAAGTACATGAAATCCAATCTGTACCCGTTGTTCTTCCAACAACAGCAAATGCTTATGATGCTGTTGTTACTATGTTTTTAGAAGATGTCGGCAGTGTTTTTATTGTCGAAGGACAAGGAATTTTAACTGGCGTTGTTTCACGTAAAGACTTATTGAAAGCCGCGCTTGGTCCTGGTGACGATTTAGCAAAAATACCGGTCAAAATGGTCATGACACCGCTGGCAAAATTGATCGTAACCACATCCGATGAATCGGTTGTTTCAGCCGCCCGAAAAATCATTGAAAATGAAGTGGATTCACTGCCTGTTGTCCAACTTTCACCAGAAGGCGGTCGAGCTTATAAAATCGTCGGACGTTTGACCAAAACAAATCTGACACGGGTCCTTGTTGATCTAGCGGAAGGAAAAAGGAGTGATTTATCATAGCTGCATTACCTATTATTTATGTCATATCCGATTCAATTGGTGAAACAGCTGACACGGTAGTTCGGGCAACCATTAGTCAATTTGGGTTAGGAAATTTTGATATTGTACGTGTTCCCTATATTGATTCCGTGGAGCAAATTGATAGTACACTGCAAGAAGTTTCCATACAAAAAGCCTTAACTTGCCATACCCTCGTTTCGCCAAATCTACGCGAGGCTTTCAATCAACTCGCTCAAAAATATAATGTCGAAACGATAGATATTTTAGGACCCATGCTGCAGGCAGTACAAAAACTTTCCGGACTTGAACCAAAAAATCAACCAGGATTAATGCATTCACTCAATCAAGAATATTTTAAACGAATTGAAGCAATTGAATTTGCCGTAAAATATGATGACGGCAAAAGTCCTTTGGGTTTACGCAAGGCTGACATCGTATTAATCGGTGTATCACGAACTTCAAAAACACCACTCAGCATGTACTTGGCACATAAACGGCTTAAAGTTGCCAACGTACCTTTGATTCCTGGCATCACACCACCTGAAGAATTATTTCGCGTGCCGCCGCATAAAATTGTCGGTTTAATTGTCGATCCAGGTAAACTCAATGAAATTCGTACTGAGCGCCTAAAGGCCATTGGTTTAATGTCTGATGCAAGCTATGCGAAAATAGCTTGCATCTCCGAAGAAATCGAATATTCAAAATCTATCATGCATCAAATGCACTGTTTAGTAATTAACGTTTCAAATCGTGCGATTGAAGAAACAGCCCATATGATCTTAGAGCATTATGCCAAATTTGCCGAAGAACGAAAACTAAACTAATTGTACATAAATAGCAAGGGGCAAACAGCATAAACCTGTTTGCCCCTTGCTATTTACTGAAAAATTTTTGATTTTAAAAATCCGTAACATATTCTGCTTTCACCTTACGGGAAAGTGATTTAAAAACCAAATTATAGGAATGATCGATCAAAGCTATAATCTCTTTTTCTGGAATGCTGCCATCCAGAATTAATGTATTCCAGCATCGCTTATTTAAATGGTACCCTGGCGTAATACTTGCATACTGTTGACGTAGTATCGATGAATAGTCTATATCACATTTCAATGAAAGAACATTTTGATTATTCCTCCGAGCCATAAGTGCAAACATTTTAGCACCAATCTTAAAAACAATTACATCCGGTCCAAAAGGATAATCCTCCACAGCACCCAGTTTCGTCAAGCAATATGCATAAAAAACTTTAGATGATTGCATATTCTCACCTTTCTCAAACATACTTTAACAGTAGTCTAAAATTTACAAATGATCCGTATCAAACAAAAGTGTAACAGGACCATCATTTATTGACGATACTTTCATATCTGCACCAAATTCACCATGTTCAACATGAAAACCTTTGCTTTGACATTCTTTTATAAATTGTTCATATAACGGAATGGCAATACTCGGTTTAGCAGCCGCAGAAAATCCAGGTCTTCTACTCTTTAAATCAGCAAAAAGCGTAAACTGCGAAACAATCAAAAGTTCGCCGCCCACAGTTTCAAGATTCAAATTCATTTTACCATTTTCATCTTCAAAAACCCTTGTGCCACAAATTTTATCTGCCAGCTTAATGGCCTCTTTTTCTGTATCTTCTGGCGCAATCCCCAATAAAATTAAAAAACCTTGCTTAATTTGTCCATTAACAATTCCATCAATAACAACAGCTGCTTCTTGGACTCTTGTAACTACTGCACGCACGCTTATTTCCCCTTTATTGCATATTTCCATTGCCATTCTTGAAGCTATTTACTCTTGACAATTCTCTGTATAGTATAACAGATTTTATATTTGTACATGAAGTACTTTAATATATTTTTTACACTTAACCTTTTACATAATCCCTAAAAAGAAATAATAAAAAAATAGCCGCCGTTGATTTATACTTGTAAAACGAATATATATCAACAGCGGCTGTTTTTATATTTTTAAAAAGAATAAATTTTATTCCTTAGTATATTATTACCTATTTAATAAAATACAGCTTTCTTTTTATAAACTAGAGTTTAAACCGTTTAACTGCATCTTGTAATCCTTCAGCCATTTTCACTAAAGACTGACTAGCATTCGAAATCTCCTGCATAGATGCCGACTGTTCTTCTGTTGTAGCAGATACAGTTTGTGTATGTCCGGCAGCAGCTTTGCTAATACGGTCAATATCGCATACGGAGTTTACAATCGTTTCGCTCTCATTGGCCATTTCCTGCATAGCAGATGAAATCCCCTTAACTTGACTAGAAACACGCTCTACAAGCCCCACAATTTCAGTAAACGCTTTTCCTGCGGTATCTACTACTTCACTGCCTATCTTGACTTCCCGCGTGCCATTATTCATGGCCTCCACCGCTTTTTCAGTCTCATTTTGCACTTCAATAATCAATTCTGCTATTTGCTTGGCCGCTTCTTGAGATTGTTCCGCTAATTTGCGTACTTCTTCAGCCACTACAGCAAACCCTCGGCCTTGTTCTCCAGCACGCGCAGCCTCAATTGCCGCGTTCAGCGCCAACAAATTTGTCTGTCCAGCAATACCAGATATGGTTTCCACAATCTGACCAATCATTTGCGAACGCTCACCGAGCTTACTAACAGCTCGGGCTGAAGCTTCCACCGTTTCTTCGATCGTATTCATCTGTGTCATAACTGCTTCTACCGATTTCCCACCGCCGCTTGCCGACGTCGCGGCCTGCTCAGAAATAGTGGTCATCGTCGTAGCATTGGCAGACACTTCCTCTATTCCTGCAGACATTCGTTCTACAACAGAGGATGCCGTTTCGATTGTGCTTACTTGTTTATCAGCACCGTGTGCTAATTCACTAATCGTATCAGCTAATAAACCAATTGCCTGTGTTGACTGCTCTGTTGTAGCTGTAAGTTCTTCCGATGCGGCTGACACTTGATCGGACGAACTCATTATTCCTTGAATAATATGTCGCAAATCTTGACGCATCCGCTCCAGCGATACAGCAAGTTGATTAACTTCTTCCACGCCAGTCACTTGAATTTTTTGATTTAAATCACCTTCAGCGATTTTAACAGCCCCATTAACAAGCTCATTCAGTGGACGTGCTATACCTTTGGCTGTAAATATAGCTGCTGCGACCGCAATTAGCAAGACTAAAAATACTAAAATTGCCATAACCATTACACTGTGATAAATCACACTATTAATTTCACTTTTAGGCAGATAGGAAATTACGCCCCAATTGTAATTGTTGATGGGAGCATAGGCAATTAATGAGGAAATACCTGTCGAAGACATTCCTTCTTGAACTCCGGATTTTCCATTTATTACTGCTTGTGCATACGCTTCGGTCGCAATGCTTTCCTGCTTTTTCACCTTTTCCTCATCACGATGTGCCAAAAGCACTCCTTTTTGGTCAACAACATCTATATACCCTGTTTTACCAATTACAATTTTTTGAGCAAGTTCTCCAATTGATTTCAAGCTAACATCGCCTGCCAATACACCGACAATATTCCCATTCACATCCTTAATAGGGGTAGAAATCGTAATCGTTGGTGCATTTGTTAATTGAGAAATATATGAATTTGTTATATAGGTCTGCCCTTGAATCGCATTTGTAAAGTAATCCTTATCGGCTTTATTGTTCAATGAGCTATTCGTAGTTTTCGCAATTTGCATACCACTTTGATTCATCACATACATAGTTTCAAATTCCGGACTCTTTTTTTGAGCCACAACAATCATTTCACGAAACTTAGCCGCATCCATTGAATAAGCTGTCGGCGATAATGCCAACGTTTCTATTAAAGTTTTATCACTACTAACAAACTGTTCAATTTCCTTAGCAATTTGACCCGTAATATTTTCATTACTGCTAAATATGTTTTGCGTGGTAGCAGCAGCATTCATATATGTACTTACACTACCCACTACCAATGCAGCAAAAAAAGAAAAGACTGCTATTAAAATTGTCAAACGAATTTGCAACGTGTTTTTCATACTGAAGCCTCTCTCTCATAAAATAAAGCATCCTATATGTTTTTAATTTTCAACAAAAACTTGTCATCTCTTATCCATACTACTATTTTGTAAAAATTTTCCTTTTATAGCATATTTACAGATTTCTCTATTTGATTAAGTGCTTTAACTAATCTTGCGCGCGGGCAGGCAATATTCATTCTCATAAACCCAGCACCACCATCGCCAAATGTAGAACCTTCATTCATGGCTACCTTAGCTTCTTCAATAAAGAATTTCTGCAGCTTCGCTGGCTCCATATTCAGGTCTTTGCAATTCAGCCAAATTAAATATGTAGCTTGCGGGTGACCAATTTTTATTTTCGGTATTTTTTCTGCAAGAAACTTTTGAAGATATTCAAGATTACCTTCCAGATATTCAAGTAATTGATCAGCATAATAGTCACATTCATTATAGCTGATTTCGATTGGCAGCGTACCGAAGATTGTCCTGCCATATGCTTTGAGATTTTCAAGTGGTGCATAAAATAAATCATGATTACGACGATTTGGTATTACAGCTGCGCCTGTTCTTACACCCGCTATATTAAAAGTTTTACTGGGATTGACACAAACCACACAGTTATCAGCAGCTTCTTGTGAAAGACTCCCAAAAGGAATATGTTTACTTCCTTTATAAATTATATCTGAATGTATCTCATCGGAAACAACGAATACATTATGTTTCAAACAAAGTTCAGAAATTTTATTCAATTCCTCTCTGGTAAAACATTTTCCTGTCGGATTATGCGGACTGCACAAAAGAAACATAGTCGTTCGTTTTTGACTGAGCAGCGATTCCAGATTTTCAAAATCAATTTCATAACTACCATCTTCCTGTAAAATAAGGTTATTACCAAGAATATGTCTACCATTGTTCGGAATAATAGCATGGAACGGATGATACGCTGGCATCTGAATAACAATATTGTCGCCTGGATTTGTAAAAGCATAAATTGCATATACAATAGCAGGAATAACGGCAGGCGTATATTCTACCCACTCCGCTTCGATCTTCCAGCCAAATCTTTTTTTCTGCCAATTAACGATGGCTTCTTCAAAATTTTTATCATTGACAGGATATCCATAAATACCATGCTCCGCTCTTTTTACCATAGCATCAATAACCGGCTGTGGACACTTAAAATCAGTATCTGCAATCCACATAGGAATTACATCATCTGCATAAGTATCCCATTTTTTACATTCAGTACCTTTACGGTTAATCAATTCATCAAAATTATGCTTTATCATATATCTTCTCTCCTGTCTTTATTTAGTGATTTACTATACTTCATCATCTAATGGAATGCCAAGTTTTTTCCGCCAGTAACGAGAGTACACAGCCCCAAGCGGATTATGCGCGAGTACGCGATCTTTCGCGACAAGACAAGATACAGGAACAGTTGCCGCTCCTGTAAAAAGTGCATCATGTCCAACACAAAGACCTACTGTAATAAAAAATTCTACCTCTTTATTTTTGAGCAGTTCGGCTTGCATTAATGGATTACACATCGTTTCACGGGCACCTTTTTTAATTTGCTCTAAATTTAAATTTTCTTTGGCAACACCACAAACTTTACAACAAACAGAATATACTTCAAATGTTTTAGCAAGATATTCTTCTATCAGTTTGGCTTCCTTATTAAGTCCTATGCAAAAAGCTATGCCTATTTTCTTATAGTCCATTAATTTACAGAACTCTTTCGTTTCTTCTAACCGAGTTAGATTATTATAAAAGCGCCCCTCCGTACAGGCAGCTGCCTTCATAATATCCAACTGCTGACCAGTATAAGCATCTTTTACATCATCAACCGTAATTTTAGTACAATTTTGTCCTTCCAAATAGCATTTTTTTTGAATACATTTTGCACATTTCAATTAAAACATCTCCTCTATAAATTAATAAATATAAACACCACATTTATAAGTGCGGCTACTGCCATAGGAATTGCTGTTCGTTTAACAACTTGTACAGGTGATACGTCGGCGACTCCGGCAATGGCAACAATTGCCGCTGTGATTGGTGATACAACACGGCCAAAGCTTGTCATAATCTGCATTGGCAATACCAACGTAATAACATCAATGTGCATTACAGCGGCAATCTTAGGAGCAAGAGCCGCAAATGAGAAAAATGCTGCATTTCCTGATCCCATTAAAAAAGCACAACCAGCAATAACTATACAAAATAAAATAATTAAACTATGTATACCAAAACCTAAGTTTTGCACGCTCGATGTCAGTATGTCAACAGCACCAATTTTAGTTAACCCAGCAGCAAATACTTCGCCAGCAACAATCAAGCTGACTACAGTAGCAAAACTTTTTCCCATCCCATCGTATAAGTACTGCAAACTTTTCAAAACAGATCGGAAATCTTTGCTTCTTACATACTCAAAAACCATACTAATAAACGTACTTAAAAACATTGCAGTAACAACATCCATTTTAATCTTACTATAAAAGATCGGACTAAAACCCAAGATAAGAATCATCGGAATAATTGGTAGAACAGCATAAACAAGTGGTGGGCAGTTTTCATCTTGTTCCGTAATCTCAGTTAGATATTCATGTCCACAAAACCCTTCTTTTTTATCCCACCATTTTTGCACAAAAAAATGTGTAATACCAATAATTAAGGTTGTTATAAAAAAAATGGGAAGTTGATGATTTACAAAATATACAGATGGCTCTAACCCGCAGATATTTGCTGCCAGTATTGCATTACCCGAACCCGGGCCCACATCCATATATTGTGCACAGCCAATTACGCCCAATGCAGAAAGTTTACTGACACCAGATCGTATTAATATCGGGTACAGCATCACCATAAGCAGCAAACCAAGTCCTGCATGACTTGGTATAAACACAACCAAAAACTGACTGATAAAAAAACTGAATACCAATAAGATATATGGTGATTTGATATGTTTTATAGGCAATGCAACCAAAGTAAACAGAGACTTACTTGCACCAATATGTTCCATATACTTGGCAAAACCTGCAATAGACATAATCGTGAGCCCCAAACCAGCCACTCGCGAACTAAGCAAAACACTTATCGTATTAAAAATATCAAAAAAATCAGAACCACAAGACTGCTTTCCTTCCATAATCGGCGTATGCCCTAATAAACAGGCTGCAAAAAGAAGAACCATACCTGCTGTTAAGAGTACTGCTTGAGGATAAAACTTTTTAATAATCATATAAACGACCCAGGCAACAACTACTATTGCGATACTTATAGCCATATTAACACCATCTACTTTCCATGATTATTGCTATTTTTTTCATTGTCAATCACTAGACTTGCCTTATATAAATGCTCAGCCATTAACTTTCCTGCTTCTTCTGCCTGCTGCTCTCGAATTTTATTTAATAACTGTTTATGAAAATCCAAAGCGACTTCACTATGGCCTTTCACTGACAATGATTTTTGACGAGACAGCTTTAATAGACCCGAAAGATTATCATGAATACGATATAATACCCGATTATGTGAAGCTTTTATAATGGCTACATGAAATCTATAAGAAGATGTACTGGCATCACGATTCAATAACAAATCGCGTTCCATATCTAATACAGCCTCCAACATTTCTTCAAGTTCCTCTTCCGTTCTACGCAAAGCAGCTAACTGCGTCGCCTTCACTTCTATAGCGGTCCTCGCCTCAAAAAGATCTGGTAATAAATCACTGTCATCCTGCACAGCAAATTCAACATTTTCCAATAAATTTTTTGCTTGTATATTTTGAATATATACTCCATCACCACGAATACTTTGTACAATCCCCAAAAACTCTAGTGTCTTTAAGGCTTCACGTATTGGAACACGACTAACTCCATACAGTTCTGCTAAATCGCGCTCCGAAGGCAATTTGTCGCCTACCTTTAGTTTTCCATTTAATACAAGATTGCGAATATTATCTATAACTTGATGATATAAGCTGCCATCACCCTTCATATTCACTTTATTCAAAGGTTGGTACATAGTTTTACTCCTTTCTTTTGCCTTATTGGTATACCGGTATACCAATAAGGGTGAAATACAAAAAGATGACCTAGGAACTAAATTAAAAGAATTCAGTTTCAGGTCACCTTTGCCCGCTGTTTGAATTATCAAACTTATTACATGTTAACAGTTTTTATTTTATATGTCAAGTTTTTACAATAATAAAATACCTTTGATTTTCGATAAACTTCTTTGTTCCATTCCCCCTAATATCCACCATTTTTATAAATATATTGATCAATAAAAGAAAAAACTTTTTTATAGTAAGCGACTGGATCGACGTTCCGTGCATCGGCATGTCCTGCCTCGGCAATTTCTAATTTTTCCTTTTCACAATTCGCTGCCTCATATAACTGCAGCATCATGCTAAAAGGTGCCAGTCCATCCTTTCCGCCATGGATAAATAACATAGGTATACGGTTTTTATGGATAACAGCAAGCGGATTTGCGTCAGATAAATAATAACCTGTTTTAATTCTACATAAAACATTAACAAAATCCATAATTGGAAAAGCGGGTAAACCATAAAGCTTCTTCAACTGCAATGAAAACATTGTATAGGCACTCGTATAGCCGCAATCTTCTATAACCACTTTAACATTGTCTGGTAAAGGTTTTGATGCTGTCTGTATAACCGTCGCGGCTCCCATGGATACACCATGTAAAACAATGTCTGCTTTAGGATCGGATGGAACGATCTGGTCAATCCATAATTTCACATCATCACTTTCAAAATAACCCATACTAAGATAAATGCCTTCACTCTCACCAGAGGCTCGTAAATCTGGCATAAGCACATGATACCCATTTTTTAAATATTGATTGGCAATATCCAAAACACTATTTTGTGATCGGCCATAACCATGTACTACAACCACCCATTTATCGCTCTTCTCTTTCGGACTAAAATGAGAAGCGGTTAACTTGAGCCCATCAAACGAAATTTCCTGCCATATTTCTTTTCTAAAATCCAGAGCTGCCTGCGGCTTTACATTCGGATCTAATATTTTTTGACAGGCTGCCGGAATAGCCAATGGATCATCCGCATTGCCTCTTTTTAACGCAAAATCAACAAAATAATCTCCAATATAAGCTCCCCCTGCACTTAATAAAATAAAGAAAAGCAACAGCACTGCTACTATAGATTTTTTGTTTTGCAACAGATCCCCTCCTATAACCTTCTATATAAGTATAACAAATTTCGCCCTTGCATCACGGACTCTTTAATCCGTAATGGTCTGAAATTCATGCTCAATATAAGAAAAAATGGCTCGCATTTGCAAACGAACCATCATTTCTTTCGCACTTCTTAATCACATTGTCGCAAAAATGCTTCTATTTCTTTTTCTAGCAGCAAAAACACCTTGGCCAAAAGATAGCCATCCGCCGTCGCGTGGTTCAACCGCACGCTAACAGGCATCATAAGACGTCCATTCTCCTCGCGATATCTGCCCCAGTTCACGATCGGCAAAAAATAAAGGTAACCATCCGGCAGTTCCAAATTCAAAGAATCATAAAACAGCCATGAGATATAGGAGGCATCGAAGTAGTTTGGATGGTTCGCCATATCAAGACTATATTCCCGTGATTCTTTTGCCTGTACAATATCTGCCATACAACGTTCGTAAAAATTCTGATATTCGGGGAAATATTCCGTATACACGGGCGTACAGGTTTCCGTATCCTCATGGAAAATATACTGTGTTGGATTGATCTTATCATAAACGATGACCTGACCTGTTTCATACAAATATCCCAATCGGTAATCCTCACGCGAATTCAGTACCTTCGCGAGAATATACAAAAAATCAATATAAAACTTGGTTCCTTTTTGTTTTGAATAGACAACAAGTTCTGTAACATCCAATCGACTACTGATAGACACCGAACACTTACAATCCTCGGAAAAATGGTGAAATACACCACGTCGATAGTATTTATCCATATCTATTATTTTATAATTCATTTTTCCAGCCTTCTTTACTTAAAAATTTATCATCAATTTTTAAAAGTAAAACCGGCATAATCGACGACTATTTTAATGCTTCATGCAACTATCGTCTAGTTTAACCGGCTTTGCATGAAGCATTTACAATGCATAAAATCATAAGCTATCCCGCCCTTTTGTTCAATCATAGACAAAATTCAATGTCCGCGATGCTTTTCCCTGTGTTTTTATCTTAATGGACAATCCATCGGCCTTTCTTTGTTGAGCCCGTTCTTTCAAGAAATCCTTTTCCCTTCAATATGAGCACGTTCTTTTTTATTGCTCCCAAAGACAAATTCAATGCCAACGCTATGTCCTGCTGCCTCAGAATTTCATCTTCTTTCATCATATGCAACATCGAAATCTGTGTCGCATTCAAATCTTGATATGAATTCTCCACCACAGTTTCTTGGCTACTTTCTTGGCTACTTTCTTGGCTACTTTCTTGTTTCCGAAAAATATTAACCCGAAAACTATCTCCAATCTCAAGAAACTCAGGATCTGGAAGATGGTAATCCCGGCAGCCAGCTATGATCCGACTAATCCCGGTTCCCCACTCTTCAATGATCTTCATACGATTGAAAACTTCCGCAACGCCTTTGTTGCGGATTTTTGATTTTCCCTGCTTTATTGTCTCGATACTCAAATCACCATATAGCATGCCCGGTGAAGTAATCTCCACTCGGTCATCAAATACAGCAATCTGGATACAAGAATTTTCCATATAATTTCTATGGGTAACTGCATTCACAATGCTTTCGCGGATACTTTCCACTGGGAGCTCATAAATATCCTTGCGAACCAGACCGTCTATTTGAGCTCCGAGGTTAATATGCTTCAAGACGAACTGATATGTTTCTTCAACCTGCTCATACAAAGGACCTGTAAATTCTCTCTTATCGATAAATACAACTCTTTCCGTTCCTTTAAACCGAGCGCATTGTATGCGTGAAAAGCGAAATTTATCACTTGTCAGCAATACAAAAGCATTTGTAGCGAGAAGTTTGCCCTCTATCCGCTTCACAAGGCCCCAATTTTCAAGATGAAGCAACGTGACTTGCTTTATCACCTTTTTGGCTTCATCCGTAACGGCATCTTCCAGCATGTATTTACGGATATCACCGCACAATTTTTGCACTGCTTCACCCGTGATTTCATATCCTATACAGATCATTTCATCATACGACAGGTTCGATCCCTGCAACTCGAGTTCTTTAATGCGGAAAGCATCTGCTGGCCTTGTAGTTCCTGCAAAACGAATATATGTACCTTTATCCCGCCCCTGCGAGAGGATGTAATACGGCCGATTCGAGCCTGGATATATTTCAATGATCACGATGCACTTATGATTGATCGTTTGAAAGGAAATGTCCGGTACAATTTGTGGCTCGCACATATCCGCCACCGCATTGGCGATAGCATCCATAATTTGAAAAACGGAGGATTCTTCTACGCCAATCACGTATCTAGACACATCATCTATCCCGACAATAAGCTTGCCGCCAGCCGTATTGGCAAAGGCAATTATCGTCTTGATGTATTTTTCGCTTTTCTCTGGCAACTGCCGCTTAAATTCGATATTTTTACCTTCGCCTTTTAACAGTTCCTCGATTGTCATACGATCCCCTCCGTTCATTGCAACATTTGATTGAATTACCAACTATACCTTTATTGTAATCAAATTCAACCAAGATAGCAACTCTCTGTTCTCTTAAATATGCCGTTCTGCCTTTACCTCTGGCTTCTACATCTGACCGCTATTAATCTTGAGCACATCGACATTTCTGCCAGCAAACATTTGAATATTAACTGAACCATATTGCTTGCGTATCTATTACTGGTTTCAATAATTTTCTCTGCAGATGTTTCCAAAACATCTTTTCACTGACAGGAGATACTCTTCCGGCTATAATTTTTGATATGATTGAACTCTACGAATTTCGTATAGTTCGCTGCACTTTCATCGTTTTTCGCTCTGTATAAAAATTTTTTCACCTGACAATTTTTCCGAGCAAAAAATCATCTTCTTTTTATTTGTCCCCCTATATTCATTTTCACAAATCAAATTTTTGGATTGGCAAGATTGTTTATGCGCTACCATTTTCTTCAGGTAATTTATTGGCAAATTGTCGTCAAAAGGCAAACAAAAAAGGCTCCGCAATGAGCGAAACCTTGAATTTATTGGTGGGATTAACAGAACTCGAATCTGTGACCTCTTCGATGTCAACGAAGCACTCTAACCAACTGAGCTATAACCCCAATTATGTACCTTAGATACATGTGCTATTTTAGCATATTATCTACTATTTTGTAAATACTTAAATTTGTAATATGCTCCCAGCAATATTTTCAATCAATAACGTTAAGCTAGCAATTAAACTTCACTATGATCTGCTAAAAATTTCAATGCCGCTGCTTCTACGATGGGACAGCTAAAGATATAGCCTTGGATAATGTCACAATCCTTATCTAATAAATATTCCAGTTGTGCCTCGGTCTCCACACCTTCAGCGACAACTTTCATATTAATCGCATGTGCCATATTGATAACAGAGGCAATGATTTTTGCTCCTTGCACATCGCTTGTTATCATATCAATAAAAGACTTATCTATTTTAACTGTTTCGACGGGTAATTGCCTCAAATACGTCAAAGACGAAAAACCTGTACCAAAATCATCCAAAGATAGCTTTACACCAAATTCTTTAAGATGGGCCAGCTTACCAATAGCATCCTCCATCGACTGAATCAATACGCTTTCGGTTATTTCAAGTTCAAGCTGTTGCGGGTCAATCCCTGCTGCATTAACAGCATTGCAAACACCAACAATAAAATCATCAACAGCGATTTGTTTTGAAGATATATTTACCGCAACACGTATATCCGATCCGCCTTGCTCTGATAAGCGTCTAGCAAATTGGCAAGACTCACGCAGCACCCACATTCCAATGCTGTTTATCAGACCCGATTGCTCTGCCAGCGGAATAAATTGCATCGGCGGCACATTCCCGTATTCAGGACTATTCCAACGTAAAAGCACCTCAAAACCAATCAATTTTCGATCAATCGCAGAAATTTGTGGCTGATAAACAAGTGAAAATTCATTTCGCTCCAATGCATGCCGCAAACTACCAGTCAACCGCATTTTTTCATAGGCATCTTTTTGCATTTTCTCTGTATAAAAACGCCAGCAGTCCTTGCTTTCTTTTTTTGCTGCATACATTGCATTGTCTGCATTTTTAATGAGTTCTTCTGCGGTATCGCCATCATCAGGATAAAAAGCTATCCCAATACTGGCAGTCATATGAAATTGTCCGCCGAAAATTTCTTGTTCTTTCCCGATAGATTTACTAATCTGTTGGACAAGTTTTCGCACATTTTCTCGATCATACGCCCCTGGCAAAATCACAACGAATTCATCGCCGCCAATACGGGAAACAAATGCATTTTTACCCGCTCTATCACGTATCCGAGTTCCCGCGGTATAAATAATCTTATCTCCATAAGAGTGGCCATACGTATCATTTATCATCTTTAAATCATCTAAATCAATGAACAAAATAGAACCAACCGCACTGCCTGAGCGAGCTCCTTCCATTTCATTTTTCAACCATTCATTTAAAGAGTGTCGATTTGCCAGACCTGTCAATGAATCAAAATAAGCCATATGCTTAATAGTTTTCGCCTGCTTTTTCCGTTCCGCATCAACTTGCAGCACTTCGGTTATATCTTGATTTGTACCATAGAGTTTTATGATTTCCCCCTTCGCATCTTTGATATTATTGCGCCGAACAAGAATGTTTCGCACGATACCATCCCTGCGAATAATACGATGTTCTACGTCTTTAAGCGGGACTTTGCCATCAGAAAAATAGACTTGTCGTTCCTCTTCAAACATCCAGATATCTTCTGGATGTACAAACTCTCTAACATAAGTATCAAACGACATAAATTGTCCTTCACGAGCTACATTCGTACCATAAACAGCATAAAACTCATCGTTGAAATGATAAAGTTTTGTCTCTAAATCATATTCCCATACACCCAAGTTAGCCAAACCAGCCGCCAAAATCATCATATTTCTACTATCTAATAACACTGTCTCCAGCTGCTTACGTTCTACAATTTCAGTGTGTAAAGAAGCTAATAACAATGCATTGCCTAAAGCGAACGATGCCAGATCCGCGAAACGTTGAAACAAAGATAGTTCCTCTTCCGACAAAATCCGCTCCGGCTCGGAAAAAGCCAGTCCGATTGCTCCAATCATTTTATCTTTGTTTTTTAATGGAACTAATGCAACGTAATATATCGTATCAAAGATAGGATTCGCTAAACGCTCCGGCCAGCTATTATAATTTTTCACTGTGGCAACGGTTCCAGTTCGATAGGCTTGCCCAACAAGACCTTTCGTAAGAATACCTTCTTTGTCTAACTCGTTAAAAACACCCGTCCCGATTGTTACTGTATAAGTTCGTATTTCTGCATCCACAAAGTATACGAACCTATTTGGAGCACCGAAAAGATCTCGCACCCCATCCATTATTTTCTGCAATACATCATCATGCTTTAGGTCAGACATAAGATTGATAGCTATATCGTGTAGTAGATTGAGCACCGTATTTTGTTGATAAATTGCTTCTTCTTTTACTAATAATTCATCAAATTGTTGATGCAGCTCTTCTTCGGAAGCCGTAAGTTCCTCATACGCGGTCAAGAGTTCTTCATTCAACAAATCATTCGTTACTACCTCATTTGTTTCCTTTGCCTTACACATTGTTATCACATCCCATTGGTTCACGGTACTTTCTCTTATGATATTGAATCTTTATTGTCCATATTTTCCATGAAGATTATATCTATAATAAATATCTAAAGACATCTAAATCTTACAGGGGCAAGAAGCAATTGTCAATCTGTAAATATAATGAAGAGTATCAATTAAAGTTACGGTCAAAAAAATCATTTGATGTTTATAATTATTCACTCATCGACCTAGTTTATGCAATAAATCTTTTTGTTTTTCTGACTGTTGCTTGTAAATTTCAAAATTTTCTTGTTTAGGAATGTATGTATTGGTTATTTTCAAATTATTAGTAAGCATCTCCATCAAATCTCGGTTTTCATCCACGGCACAAGCCGCAATGATAGCATTTGTTCGTACCGCACCACTAGCAGTCTCCAACGTAATTGTCTCACTATTCATAACATCCGCTTTGATCTGGTTCCAAAGGGGGTCCCGGCTACCACCTTCCGTAATGGTAATTCGATCAATTTTGATTCCAGATTGACGATATGTATCGGTAATTTCTCGATAATCGTAAGCAATCGCTTCTAGAACTGCCCGCCATAAGACAAATTGATTGGTATCAAGTGTCATGTTTAGAAAACAGCCTTTGACACTCGAAAATTCATCATAACCACCCGTCAAATACGGCAAAAAAATCACATCATTGCAGCCCGGAGTCACCTTAGCCGCCCCTTGACTTAACGTTTCATAATAATGGTCATTTCCAGCTTGTTGACAGATACTGTCCTTAAACCAACGCAGTGCCAGCCCCCCCGTCCTGACAAATCCCCAATAAAAATAGGTGTTTTCTAGTGTACCGCTATTAAAAATCAGACCACTGCCCTTACGGCTTAATTCTGGAATAATTCCATTCGTCGAAACACAGAACATCGCACAGGTTCCCGCAACATCCACCGCTTTATTTGCTTCAAAAACACCGCTGCCAAGCATGGACTGCATCGTATCACCAGCTCCAGCACAAATAGATATCCCTTCCGGCAGCCCAGTTTCACAAGCTGCTTCAGCCGATAAAGTACCAATAATGTCCCAAGGTTTTACAATTTTAGGCATATAAATTTTGTTAATTTCCAATATAGATAACTGTGCATCGGACCATTCTTTTTCATATACGTTATAGCCCAACCCCCAGCCTGACATAGACCCCCAATCAATAAAAGCGTCGGCACTCTTAAGACCAGCTAAATTGAGCAATATATAGGGGGCATTATGAACAAACTTCCTGCCTTTAGTCTGAAATTCTTTATTATGAGTCAATAACCACCGGGCATGCAATGCTGGAAACATGCATAAGGGTTCAGCATTTCCCGTTTCTTTACCCCAAATTTCAAATTTCAGATCTTGCAGCATTGCCGCATCACTTTGCGTCCTTGAGTCTAAATAATTGATGTAAGGTGTAATAGCCTGACCGTTCTCATCAATACCAACAATTCCACAAATAATTCCATCCCCCATAATAACCTTAATGAGCCCCGGATCAATCCCGCGTTCATTTAATTGCCGCACGCACTGTTTCATACCCAATTTTGTCAAAGCAAGATATTCATTCGCATTCATATCAACCCAGCCAGCTTGTGGATAGGTCAAAGTTGTTTGATTGGATACCTGCACGATGCATTCCATATTTTCATCATATACTGCTACTTTTACACTTTGTGTTCCTGCATCAAAACTGAGATAATATTGTTTTGTCATTTGCCAAGCCCCCAACTCTTTATAACAAAAATTTCTTCATGATTATCTAAAATCTATTACATAAATTCGCCAAAACAGGTTTATATTCCTATCTGGTCTCCGTTAAATATGTTTTCAAAAACTTCCATAAATGACGATAGCACTAGATCAAATTGAACACGCACTGTCGTTTTAAGGCATAAAAAAACGCCCCATATTAAAATGAAGCGCCTATTTTGAAGAAGTTACCTCTAAAATTTTAAGCATATCAAGAAAATGCTACTCACTATCCCATCGCCAGCATACAACCACTCCGAATGCAATCTACTATATACCCTTAAATCTTCCTGAGTTTTTCTATCCCCTGCAATCGTTCTACGGCATCACGCAACGTAGATAGTTTTTTGCAAAATGCAAAACGCAGCCATACCGACTCCGCTGAATATATATGATAGAATCCTGATAAAGGCACAGCAGCTACACCCAACTTAGCTATGAGTTCTTTTACAAATTCAACATCATTTTTCCAACCTAAATAAGAAAAGTCCGCTAATAAAAAATACCCCCCCTGACTTTTTAAGAAAGGGATTCCAATATTTCTAAAAGCATTGGTTAGATAATTACGACGCTCGGTATAATCTTTACGAAGATCCTCATAGTACGCAACCGGAGCAGTTACGCCCTGTATAATGCCTTGTTGCAGCGGTGCAGGACTACTGATAGTAAGGTAATTATGTGCCATCCGGATTCCTTCTGTAAGCCAGTCTGGAGCAATAATATAGCCTAATCGCCAGCCAGTAACACTATATGTTTTAGAAAATCCATTGATTGCAATCACTTGATTCTCCATTTCCGGCTGTAACCAGATTCTTGGCAAAGGACGGTTGTCAAAACAAATTTCATCATATATTTCATCTGTAATTACCAGAAGATTATATCGTTTGCAAATATCAACAATACTGTCTACCTCTTCTTGATCAAAAATACGACCCGTTGGATTATGCGGTGAATTAAATATAATGGCTTTTGTTTTATTTGTTATAGCACTTTCAATTTCTTTTTTATTAATGCGAAAATCAGGAAATGTGAGCGATACGTAGACTGGCTTCCCACCAAACAGCTCCACATCCGGTCCATAAATCGTAAATGCTGGTTCGATTATAATCACTTCATCACCAGGATTCAATATAGCCAATAGCGTCGCAGCCATCGCCTCGGTAGCACCGCAACAAACGGTAATTTCTGTTTCCGGATTATAATGCACGCCATGTTTCTTATAGATTTTTTTTGAAATTTCTGTTCGCAGCTCTTCATTTCCCTGCATCAGTGCATATTGATTGCATCCTTCTTGAATGGCTTTAATCGCTGCCTCTTTTATACAGGCAGGTGCCGAAAAATCGGGCACTCCACCTGCTAAATCAATCGCATCATAACGCTTAACCAAAGGGGCAATCTTTCTAAAAACAGGTAATTGCAAACCAGTAATTTTATTTGATAGAATACCTTCTATTTTCTGTGTAACCGCAGTCATATTTCGCCTCCAAAATTGTTTTTTCAATACGCTAGCCACCAATTATTTCATTTATCAGAAATCGGTAATTCTTTATCATATTCATGACTCCAAAACGAACTAACATCAATATTCGTTTTAAGCACGCCCACTTCCAAAAATTGCTTTGCAATATCTTGCTGAGAATCGATTGCTTTTTGTGAAACAGCCACAACTTTATCCGGTGACTGTGCCATACCTTCTTTAAAAGTAGCCAATGCTTGATCATAAGGTTGATGTGTATTGTCTGCAATAATCTGCGCCCATTTTTCTGGATTATTACGAGTCCATTCATACGCTTTGTTGATTCTTGTTAAATAATCTGCAATTGCCGCTCGCTTTCCAGTATCACTTAAGGCCGAAATTGAGGCCTCTACGGGGAAATTACCTGATAAAATATCCTTCGCACTCACTAAAGTAACCGCACCTTGTTGATGAGCTGAAATAATTGCATTTCCATAACTAGCTAAAGCTGCAATTTTCCCACCTGAAAAGGCAGTCAGCCCATCCGATGTAGATAATTGAACCGGATTTACATCTTCCCACTTCATACCAGCTTGAGATAACATTTTCAGTAAAAAATAATGTGCAGTTGTATTATTTACATAAGCTATTTTTTGACCTCTTAAATCTTTTATGCTCGTGACACCAGAATCTTTTGGCACAACTAATTCTTGATTTAACGTAGTAGATTGTGATACTGCAATAATTTTAAAATTCCCCTGATTTGCAGATTGTGCTGAAAAAATTGGTGGTATTTCGCTAGTCAAGGTAAAATCCAAATTGTCACTCGCCATCGCTTCCAAGCATAGATTTCCCCCTTGAAAAACTTTATAGTCAACCTTATAAGGTGTATCTGCAATCCCCGCTGCTTTTAGCATTAACTCGAAATTACTCCACCCCGTTTGACCAACACGAATCGTCACTTTGCTCAAATCATCAGTATCACCACTGCCTATTTGAGCATTGTTTGTTTGGTTGCCGGCACACCCTGCAAAGCCTATGCTGAGCCCAACTATAAGTAAAAACCATAAGACCTTTCTCATAAATTACCTCCCGTGATTTCATTCTTAAATAAATTTTTATACAGTATCCATATCAAAAATTTTACCCGGATTTAAAATAGCATTGGGATCAAATGCCGTTTTGATGGCTTTCATCAATAGGAGTTCAATTGGATCAGCTAGTGTTTCCAGCGTCTGCTTTCGCTTAAAACCAATTCCATGTTCACCGGAAAGACGTCCACCGATTTGATACGTCTGGGCATAAAGTTCCTGACGTAATAACGGCAGTGCAGCTTCCCAATTCGTATTTTCTGGTTGAGGTATGATTGCCAGGTGCATATTTCCATCTCCAGCATGACCAGCTATACGAAATTCAAAAGTCCATTTCTGAGAAAGATCTTCCAATATATCAATAAATTTATTGATTTTATCAACAGGAACCACCAAATCTTCTGAAAAACGAATTGGATTTTTTGCTTCGATTGCCTTACCCCAAATGCGGCGAGCTGGCCAGATAATATCTCCAGCGATTTCTTTGACAACAAGACTCCCCTGTTTTTGCGCTATTTCATCAAGCCGTTTTTTTCTGATAGAAATTTCATCTTCAGAATAAGCTTCCCATTGAATAATCAAACAATCACCTACTGGATGATCAAAGACAGGGTAGTTTTGATAGGCTTCAATATCTTTTGCAGTTTTAATATCAATTAATTCCAAAGACAACGGATCTAGTAATGGATCGGCTAACACCTGTTTCACTAAAGCAACAACCCCCTGCAAGTCTGGCATAACAACCAGATAGTTCGGATTAAATGGTGCTAGTGGCTGCAGCTTCAAAGTGGCTTTAGTAACAATGCCTAACGTTCCTTCAGACCCTGCCAATAAGCGAGGTAAATTATAACCCGTAGCATTTTTCTTAAGACGGCTTCCGATTGTAACAATTTCGCCCAGGGGAGTCACAATTTCCAAAGAATAAACTTGATCTGCCGTCACCCCATATTTTACTGCACGGTTTCCACCCGCATTGGTTGCTATATTGCCAGCAATGACGCATTGATCATTACTGCAGGGATCTCCGGCATATAAAAAGCCCTGTTGATAGGCTGCCGTCTGAATATCACTCGTCCGTACGGACGGTTCAACAACTATGTATTGTGCTTCACGATCTAAATGGATAATTTTATTCATTCGCGCCAAATCTAGTAAGATACCACCATATAATGCCACAGCACCACCTGCTAGACCGCTGCCTCCACCACGAGGTGTCACCGGAATTAAATATTGATTGGCTAATTTGATGATCTTCGCTATTTCTTCTGCATTTTTCGGCAAAATCACAATCTCTGGATACTGTGGCTTATCATTTTTCGTAGCTGCATCATGACCGTATTCCTCTGTAATCTGTTGATGAATTAAGGTATATTCTTCTCCGACAGTTTGTTGTAACTGTTCAAGGATAAATGGCGTAATTAGATTATATTTTGTCATGTGTTATTCTCCCTTATAAATTTTCTGTCTATCTCTATAGATTCGGTTCATTCAAATTTATATTGCATATTCTAATTTTTTAGTATCCCCGATGGCAGACTCTGCATTGCCCATTACTTTATTTAATATTTTCTTCTCATAATACGTAAAATCATTATTGCGATGACGCGGGCGCGACAATTGAATAGCAATATCCATTGCAATTTTCCCATGATCAATAAAAACAACCCGATTTGCTAATGCAACGGCTTCACTAACATCATGTGTTACTAAGATAGCCGTAAATTTTTTAGCGAGCCACAGTTTTTCAATCAGTTGTTGCATTTCAATCCGGGTTAATGCATCTAATGCGCCTAATGGTTCGTCAAGAAGAAGCACTTCCGGCTCAGCAACAAGTGCTCTTGCCAAGGCTACCCGCTGTTGCTGCCCCCCCGATAGAATATCTGGCCATTTATCATTGTGCTCTTCAAGTCCAACATCGTGTATTACCTGCTTGGCAATGCTTGTATTTTCTTTTTGCATACCAAGTTTCACATTATCGATCACCCTTTTCCACGGAAGAAGCCGTGCCTCTTGGAAAAGGACTCGGATCTTTTTATTTATTCCACAGAGTTCTTCTCCCTGCATTTTAATTGACCCTTTTGTTGGTGTTTCTAGCCCTGAAATCAATCGTAATAACGTACTTTTTCCACAACCACTGCGCCCAACAATTGCTACAAATTCCCCCTGTTTTATATGCAAATTAATTCCATGCAATACCTTCGTTTCACCAAAAGATTTGTTTACATCTTCAATATTTAAATATTCTTGTGCTTCGTTGATTAGCATATCTATCACTCCCTACAATTTTTCAGTTTGCCACTTCAACCATTTTCTTTCTAAGTAACAGGCAATACTATCTGACAATTTTCCTAGTAACGCATATACAAGAATGCTCAATACAATTACATCCATTTGCATAAATTCTCTTGCATTCATTGCCATATAACCAATACCTGAATTTGCTGCTACGGTTTCAGCTACAATTAAAGTCAGCCACATAATTCCTAAACCATAACGTACACCAACTAATATCGAGGATAGTGACCCTGGTAATATAATATTCCAAAACAATGCTGCTCCATGTAATCCATAAACTTTTCCCATTTCAATAAGACGTGTATCTATCCTACGAATGCCATGAAACGTGTTTAGATAAATAGGAAAAAACACACCGAGTGATACAAGAACTAATTTAATCTCTTCACCAATACCAAACCAAAGAATCAATAACGGAATTAATGCCAAATGAGGTATGTTTCGAATCATCTGAATAGACGCGTCAAGAAATTGTGCCGATGTTCTGGATAATCCATTTGAAAGCCCTAATAGGAACCCAATACCACCGCCTATAATAAACCCGCTAAAAGCACGCTGTGTACTAGACCCTATGTATCGTATCAATTCACCATTACTTATCAATTTAATAAAAGTATCAATTACCTTTATGGGCTGTGGTAAAATTTTATTAGATACAATACCATCACTTGTTGCAAATTGCCAAAATAGCAATAATATAGCAGGAATTATCCATGGAATTATTTTGTTTAACACATAGGCTTTTTTCAATACAAGCATGATGCCAGTTCACTCCTTATATTTTTTATATAAAATAAACTGCAAGTATTTATTGTCAGCACTATATCATCGCAGCATCGTTATCAAAGCCTGAATTACGTAAAAAAGCAAAGACCCATACTAACTTTTTACAAGTCATAGTATTGGCCTTTGCTTTTGCAATCAGCTTTAATATAATCATTATTTATATACGAATAAAAAAGGCTAAGGACGGTATAAATACACATCCTTAGCCTTTAGATTTTCTAATCAACTAAGATAATATAAAGGGAGTACAACATTTGTGTGCAATTGAATTTATCAAGCACTCTTGCTGATGGCGGCTGTAAAAATATTTTCCAAAAGCGTCAAAGCACCACGATAGCCAATATATGTCTTATTCAAAACCACCTCATACGATGCCGGAAAACCAATCTCAACAATATTTCCATTTAGAGCTTTCGCCGTATCTCGTTCCCAAGTTGTACCAAAAATAATTGGTGGTTTATGCCCAAAATCTGTTTTTCTCAAGATTTCTCCCACAATATAGCCATCTTCCACAAACTCCACCGTCGTCGCTACATCTTCCGCCAAATGTGCATATTCCTTGGCAATCGCCTCACGATATTTTTCCGGAGCTTTATCGGTAATAATCTGTTTACCTGGAATAAGCCCCAACTGATTGACCAAAAATTTATTGATTGCCAAATTATAAATGCTATCCCCAACTACTGCATACGTTGCCGGCAGGCCCCACCAATATTCAGCATAAAAATCAGTAAAATGCTCCAGATAATAATAATATTCTTTTTCTTCTTGTTTGATGAATGCATCTACATGTGTGATATCTAAACCAGCAAAGTCAACAATTTTGTGTAAAAACTCTGCTGTTTGCCCAGCCCCAATCGGGAGCACCGGAATATGCAAATATGGCTGATTATATTTTTTTTCTAAATATTTTGCTGTACTTAAACCCATCCAAGGTGAAACCACCAAATTAAATTGTGCATTTGGTATAGTTTTCCATTCTGCAATTCCTTTTGAACCATTGCCAAATAAAATATTAACTTGAAACCCAGCTCCTTCAATGACACGTTTTAATTCTACCAAGTCACCACGCCAAAAGGTATTTTGAAAAGGTAATTCTGACCATACATTAATTAAGCCCTTGATTTTTTTATCTTTATTTACTGCATATTTATCAACATATTGTTCAATGATTGCCTCGGTAATAATTTCATGTCCAATAAAATTATTACCTTTAAATCCTCCTGTTTCAGCGTATACAATCGGCACATTTTTTTCTTGGAACTTACTAACGACCGAAAATACATCATCACCCACGATTTCGCCAATGCAGCCATTAAGCACTACAAATAAATCCGCTTCCATAATTTTAAGCGTTGCCGAAATCAATTCGCTCAATTTCTTTTCACCGCCAAAAATAACTTCATTTTCTCCAAGATTATCGCTCGGTGTAACCGAACCGCCAGCATAGCCGCCCCCTTGGAATCCATTATAAAAGGCTAAACTTGTATATTGCTTGTCAACACAGCCTGGTCCGCAATGCGCAATCGGCATTGCTCCCGGAATCGCCGTCACGGAATGCAATGCTCCAAGTGCGCAGCCATAACGAACCTGATTGATGGAATTCGTCTGTCCATTTTTATCCTTATTTATCGCCATAATTTTTCGACTCCCTTACCCATTGATGACTTCTGGATGTTTTGCTAACAGATATGGATCTTTTTGTTCAAGCCACCATTTTTTATATGGCAGTTTCGTATGTGCTTTAATATCATCATGGAATTTTTTATGTGCCAAAACATCTAAAATCGATTCACCCAAATTTACAATACCATCATAACCAATGGCGATATGTTCATCGCCAAGTGGTGCTGCCGGAATCCCCATTCTGGACGCAAGCGGCGCCAGCCCATTATGACGAATCAAGATAAAATCAGGGTTCACTTCCTTAAGTAAACCATAAAATTGATACTGCTGCCGGTTACTCACATTAAAGGAGCCAACATCCCCATAATTTTCAATTAAATGTCCTAAAGAATCTTCCCGCGGGTCACCACTATCATAAACAGGGTCATGATGAAATACAAGCGATCCATTAACTTCAACATCCAGCTCACGCAGGACCTGAATCAACCCATGTGCATAGGCTGATCCAGTTGCCACGTACCCTTTGATTCCTTTGAGCTTTTGCTTAAGCTGGGCAATTCGTGGTGCAACACGTTTGTGTTCAGCCTCAATGAATTGTTCTACCAGATCTTCGCGATGTGTGACTTTAGCAATTTCACGAAGCCAGGCATCCGTACCCGCAAATCCATATGGCATTGGAGCTTTTACTTCTGGAACACCAAAATGCTGCTCTAAGGCTGCTGCCATATAGGAAGACAATGTATAACAAAAGCCTACCGTCGCCGCCGCTTCCGAAAGCTGTGCCAAATCATCAACCGAAGCTAAATCAACAACATAATTCACCCGCAAATTAAGATTTGCCAACATTGGCGTAAACACATCGGAACCCCAAAGATTGATAACATTCACCAAATCTTCTTGTTTTTTGGGATTACGCTTTACAAGCTGTCGTAAAATCCCATGCTGCGTAGCATCGAAACCAGTACTCCAATGTTTCGAACGAAAGCCTTCGCAGGCAATTGGAATAACTGGAATTTTAAGCTCCGCTTCTTTTTCCCGAGCAATACTTTCCATATCTTCACCAATAATTCCCGTTGCACACGACGTAGCAATAAATATTGCTTTAGGTTGATAACGTTCCCAGGCATCATCGATCGATTGTTTCAATTTTTCCGCAGCGCCAAAAACCATATCGCTTTCGATTAAGTTCGTATTGATGATACGAATATTTTCAACTTTATGATGACGCATCGCTAATCCATTTCGATAAATGGAATTATACGGAACCTGTCCTGCCCCGCAGCCAATCGGTGAATGTTGAATAAGAACTGCATCCCGGACATTACCGGCCTGACATTCTACCATCTGTTCACTGCAAACTGAGCCTTGTGTAAAAGGACCTTTGACTTCACAAAGCCGGCAGCCGTCTTTCTTCTTGCCGCAGGCACGACTTTCATAACCAGACTCTCTATGCAAATCACTTGCTTTGCCATCCCAGGCAATAATAGTCCCCAACCGATGTTCCCGACTTTCCACTTCGGCAATGTCCAAATTGATTTTCTTTGGCATAGTTTTTCACCCCATTATAAAATATCTATATTTTTCATAAAAAAAAGCAAAGGATACAGAAAATAAATTCCTATAACCTTTGCCTTCAATTTTCATGATCAGCAAACGATTGGGCTGGATTATATAAAATAAATAATAACCTCACCTCAAATACCTTCGCCATCCAATCCAGTAAACTCTTGGAAGCGATGTTTTTCGGTACGTTCAATTTGAATGATTTTCCCTTCCTTGATTACAATGACAATTTGTCCATATTCTAAATCACCAAATTCTTTTTGAATCTTTTTACCAATTTGCGTATAATCTGACTTTTTCTCTACATTCAATTTCTGATCGCGAGTAATCATATCACATGGCCGTATTTTCTCATTGCGCTCAATCTGGACCAGACGAAAATTCTGTGTGACAAGAGTTACATTACCATGAAAGGTTGTTTTTAAAACATCTACAATCTGTTCCATTAAATGTTTTGAAATCGCTGAATTTGGATTTGTCCCAATCTGTATTTTTCTTACAGCCATTAAATCCCCTCCTAATAATAACTACCAAAATAAAGAAAAACTAAGCATGCCTCAACATGCTTAGCCTTCATTTTTTGATCAGCTAAACTTTAACAGTTCTAGAGAAATAGCAGATCTTTTGTTTTACGCTCAAAAAATTTCTAAAAAAACTCATCTTAGAAACTATCATTAAATGCAGCAAAAGTCTGGTTAATATTACTATCACACATTCTTCCCATATTTCAAATTAACCATATATGATTAATATGTTTATAATTATAGTTTGAGCAACTCAACTTGTCAATGTTTTTCATGCTAAAAATATAGTATTACTTGATGCGGTTTATGTATCAAATGCGATAATCATCTTCCAATGTATCCATGAGTCCAAATTCCATAAGAATTTCTTCAAGACGTTCCTGCGTCATTGGTTTTGGAATAACAAAATTCTTGTTTGTTTCGATCTTATGTGCTAATTCACGATACTCTGCCGCCTGTTGTGCTTCCGGCCGATATTCAATAACGGTTTTCCTGTGAATTTCAGCTCGTTGAACAATATTATCACGTGGGACAAAATAGATAAGCTGTGTTCCAAGCTCACTCGCAAATGCTTTTAAAAGATCGACTTCACGTTCTACATTACGACTGTTGCAAATAATCCCGCCGAGTCTTACAACCCCTTTATTCGCATATTTCTGAATCCCTTTGGATATGTTATTAGCAGCATATAAAGACATCATTTCCCCACTTGCTACAATATAGATTTCTTTCGCTTTCCCTTCGCGAATCGGCATTGCAAATCCACCGCACACAACATCCCCCAGAACATCATAAAATACATAATCAAGATCTTCCGTATACGCTCCTAAACGTTCCAGCAATCCAATTGATGTAATAATCCCGCGACCTGCGCAGCCAACACCAGGTTCCGGTCCACCCGATTCAACGCAGCGAATCCCATTATAACCTGATTTTAAGACACGTTCCAAGTCGACATCTTCGCCTTCTTCACGCAATGTATCCAGTACTGTTTTCTGAGCAAGCCCTCCCAGTAGCAACCGCGTTGAATCCGCTTTCGGATCGCAGCCAACAACCAGAACATGTTTGCCAAGCTCACTAAGTCCTGCCGTTAAATTTTGGGTGGTCGTCGATTTACCAATTCCACCTTTACCGTAAATTGCAATTTGTCTTAATACTTTTTCTCCCATTATTTAATCTCCTTTTATTTTTTATAATGTTAATTTGGCACTTGTTATTTCGATCAACTAGAAATTTATGTTACGTTCAATACCAGATTGTACTTTTTTCCTGAGGAATTTTATTAAATAAAACTGTCGACAAATAACGTTCTCCCGTATCTGGAAGAATAGCAACAATCGTTTTACCTTTATTTTCAGATCGTTTGGCAATTTTTGCTGCAGCAAAGGCTGCTGCTCCCGAAGAAATTCCCACCAATAAGCCTTCAACCCTTGCCAAAACGCGAGCCGTATCAACTGCCTCTTCATTTCGCACCTTATAGATTTCATCCACAAGATTCAAATCTAAAACTTTAGGCACAAACCCAGGACCAATACCTTGGATTTGATGAGCTCCCGGTTTACCACCGGATAAAACTGGTGATGAAGCTGGTTCAACGGCCACGATTTTGATGTAAGGATTTTTCTCCTTTAACGCAGCTGCTATTCCAGTTATGGTCCCCCCCGTCCCAACACCAGCAACTAAGATATCAACCTTCCCTTCTGTAGCTTCCCAAATCTCAATTCCTGTTGTTTTTTTGTGTATTTGGGGATTTGCCGGATTTTCAAATTGCTGCAAAATAATGCTGTTTACAATCTGTCCATTCAATTCTTCCGCCTTGCTGATTGCCCCTTTCATGCCTTTTTCCCCTGGAGTCAAAACCAATTCTGCACCTAGAGCTGTCAAGAGTGTTCTACGTTCCACACTCATTGAATCAGGCATTGTAATAATCAGTCGATACCCTTTTGCTGCCGCAACAAACGCCAGCCCGACACCGGTATTACCGCTAGTCGGTTCAATAATGACAAAATCTTTTGTAAGCGTGCCTTTCGCTTCTGCATCTTGAATCATCGCATAAGCCAGCCGATCTTTGATACTGCCGAGCGGATTAAAATATTCTAATTTGAATAAAAGTTCGCTTTCTTCCACTTTTGCTAATTTCGCAAATGATTTTGATCTCAGCATTGGTGTATTCCCGATAAGTTCGACTAAATTATCTACTATAATATTAGACATTTATTTTCCCCCTGCAAACACATATGATTTTCTGCCAATCCCAGCTGGTATGTTTCAACCATGTGAAAACGTTTCCTTAACTACAAGCTGCCCCAGATAAACCTGCTCACTGAAATTACTTTCCCCTGGAACCCCTACAGCATCCGCACGGCATCTCTGGCAATGACGGAAAACATCTATATATTTTTCTGCTTCACGCCTTACTCCATCAATATCATTACAACCTGGTTCTACACAATCTTTTAATTTGTGCTGTGGAATCAGCGGAATAATATTATATAAAGTTGCCCCAGCTGCTTTGACTTGTCTCGCTACTTCCTTTATATGGAACCGATTAATTTCATTTATTAGTACCGTATTAATTTTTATGGTAATGCCCGCATCGGCTATTTTTCGGATTCCTGCTAATTGATTTTTGATCAAAATATCAGCTGCTTCCATTCCTTCATAGCGTTTACCATGATAAACAATTCCTGATATAATTTTAGCCTGTATCTCTGGATCCACCGCATTGACTGTTACCGTCAACGTATCAATCCCCACATCAATAATTTCTTCAGCTCTTTCATTTAGCAATAAGCCATTCGTACTCATACATTTTAAAAGTTGCGGGAATTTATCATGAATCAACCGAAATGTTGACAATGCATTATCGGTCGCCAGTGTATCTCCCGGACCGGCAATACCAGCCACTGTTATATCAGGGCAAAGTTTCAAACCGCGTTCAATCGCCGCAATCGCCTGTTCCGGTTTTAAAATAGAAGCTGTTACCCCCGGTCGATTTTCTGTTGTATTTATTTTTCTATCACAAAAATTGCACTCAATATTGCACCCTGGGCATACCGGCAGATGCATCCTGCCTTTATTTTGTTTGGCACCAAAACATGGATGTATTTCTCTTATTCTTGCCTTATCGATCATTTTTCTGCCTTCTTTCCTTTTTATGCCTTAATCCTCTCCTCGCTAAAGGACAGATTCAACTTCTTCCTTGTATTTATATTGTTTTACATCATAAGCAATAAGCTTCTGCATTGCATTTTCAATAAAATCTCGGACTGCAATAGCCTGTATCCCCTGTATTTCCAGTACACGTTCTGCACCACCACCGATCTGAGCACATAAAACATAACGGCAGTCAACCACAGCCAGCACAGCTTTCTCCAGTGCAGACTCATCATGCCCACCTGTGCTGCACGGTGCTTCTATCAATCTTTCTTCAAAAAAATGATACTGTTTATTTTCGTCTACCTGAATAATACTGAAATTTTCAGTATGTCCAAAATGTTGATTCACGACCTTCCCATCGCTCGAAGAAATTGCTACTTTATATGTCATAAAAACGCCCCCACTTATTTAGCTAAAACAGGACCCCACTAGTTAAAAACATTGTTCTAGTTCTTAGACATAGAACAAAAAAGCCTGTCAAATGTATCACACACTTTTATGTGATACATTTGACAGGCTTTAGCATTCTAATCACCAGTCAGATAGATTCTATTTTACAAAGCTTACCATGGAAAAAACATCGCATAGAAAAATCTCCAATAGCATACTTTCCGTATATGTTTACTTTTAACTGTATGAGTATTATATTAACATACATTTTTTATTTGTCAATACAAATTAACCTCTTAGTGTAAAATTTGTGATCGATATATGATAATGTCTTACTATAGTGTGATTCCTTTCTGTGGTAAATTAATTATATTACAGTTTGAAGCCACTATGGATTTTTCATTAGTTCAATTTCATTTTACAATGAGTCTATTTTTAATAATTTTAAACCATCACTTTTAAAAATCAAGATCATTTTTTAAGATTACGGCTTGTGCAGCAATCACATCGTTTCCATTAAAAGTAAGTGCTGGCGATCCACAAATTTCATAACCGTCCTCTAATAATGCTGAAATTCTTTCGCAAAAAGATGCATCATCTTTCCCGGTAATTAAGCGATAACGAAGTTTCTTTTCCATAGTAAAACTCTCCTTTTTTTATAAAATAAAATAATCAACATAAATCCTTACGCAAAAGCCAATCAACTTGTGACGTTTTCCCCATAACGAACGCATGCTCACCAATTTTGTAAAAGCCATTTTTTTGATAAAAGTGAAAAGCTCTTTGATTGTTTTCCCAAACACCAAGCCAAATATACTGTTTTTTATATGATTTTGCCATTTCAATTGCTTTATTCATTAAAATTGCCCCGAATTTTCGACCATGCAGCTCTTTGCAAACATAGATTCTTTCAATTTCTAAAGAAAAATCATCTTTTATATCCGTTTGTGCTGCCCCAATATTTAATTTTAAATAGCCCACGACTTTTCGATCTGTAACAATAAAATAAAAGAAAGTATTCTTGTTTAAAATTTCTTTCTCTAACTTCACACGATCATAGGCTTTTTGTAGATAGTCTTCCATATCTGCCACTGTACTTGCAGTAGAAAATGTATCTTGATAGGTTTGCCGGGAAATTTCCTGTAAAACGGTTACATCATCTTTCGTACATTGTCGAATAATAAACTCCATAAACTCCGCCTTTTTTCAAATAATGTATTTTTATATTCTAGCACGAAAGACAACCTGCGTCACTGTCTACAAAAAGTAGAAAGCAAACTTATTGAAACAACTAGTTCCCACAAGTTTGCTTTCTACTTTTTATTCAGGCTTTTCGTAGTGAAATATGCTGGTCAATTTTACGGTAATAGTCAATAATTTTTTTCAAAGCTGCTTCGATTTTATAATCGACTTCAAAAACGGCAATTGATTTTTTTTCTAATTGTTTTTTAACACCAGCACCAACTTTTTTACATAACAAACAACGGCAATCAAGAATTTGAACAATTTTTTCATTTATTTTCGTTTCATCATGACTACCACCGCAGCCAACACCTTGACTTTTACAAGAACTCCCCGAACCGCAAGATGAAGTATCTTGTCCTAATGCAGGATGTTCCGCGGCTTGGTGCAGCAAAACAGTCGCAGGTTTTGTTCTGCCTAGCTGTTGAAAACTCCCATCATCGTCAATAAGAACAATCAAAAACGTTTCTGTGCTCCCAAAATGAGCATTGATTTCCACACCATCCGTAGAAGCAATTGCTATTTTGTATGCCATAAACTGATCCTTTCTGCCACATGATTCGTCTTCATATTCTTTCGCTTTGTTTAAAAGAAAAACCACAGGCGGCTATAATAATATTTAGTGGTTGAACTATTATCTACGGTAGATTTCCCATCGATGAATTCATTTCTCCAAACAACATTTTTCCAAGGAACATACTCGGTACCAATTTCATACCCCTTAAAACCACCATCACCAACACCAGCAACATCATAGGTTGTGCTTATTGTGCTATTTGCTTCCATACGACGATATTGTGTATATAGTTTATACGATCCAATTTGTGATACATCTGTTTTTTTATAACTAATTTGCAGCGAATATGCTTTATTCTCTTGATTCGCATTTGACTTTGCATAATCTAAGCTAGCCGAAAAATCCGGACTGATTGGAAAAGTTGCATAACCCTGCCAAACATTTTTACCGGTGCCAGCCACCGGACTAGAAAAATTATGATAGGCTAAACCAAGTTGTGCTGGACCAATATTTTTTGTAAGTTCCAGACTTCCATACGTGTTCGTATCATTGTTGGCATTAACTGGAGTCGAAATTTCCGTTCCATAACGACCTGTTATTTGGAAATTATTTGCAAGTTTATAATTTGTTAAGATTCCTTTAAAAGCTCCATCATAAACGAGACCATCAAGTACAGTTGCATGACGACCTTGGCGACCAATTGATGTCGTACCACCAAAAATCTTACCAGTAACATAAGCTTCATTTAAAGAAGTCCCGGTACCATTTTTACCTAAAGTGCCCGTTTCATATTGGTCGGACTTATTTAAGGTACTCGTATTTTGCAAGCGTGTTGTGAAGCTCCATTGATCGTCAATTTTATATGTTGTATAGATTCTTGTCCTCGTCGCAAATGGATTGCTTTTTGTTTTTACACCATGAGAATCCGTATCTTGATTTTGATATTGAAAATAATGTTCTCCCGAAAAAGAAATCCGGTCAGCAAGGTTTTGAGCCGCAGGTTTTTCGTTTGCCAGATGAACCCCTAAAGCCTTAAGTTCTGGCGAATACTCCGTCTGTAATTTCTCCAAAAGAGCTTTATCCTCCGTATTGGCTTTATCAAAATTCGCTGTGGCCTTAGCCACAATGACCGCAATTTCATAGCGCGTTAAAACTGTATTTGGTTTAAACTGTTTGTCTTCATCTTCAAAAATCCCATCCTTTTCTAATTGTTGGATGTTGCTATATTCCCAGTTTCCCAAAGGAACTTTTTGAAATGGATTTGCTGTAGCGGCTCCAGCAAATACGGTTTGAGTCGACCCTGCCACCAATAAAATATTTAAAATAAGTGCTAAACTTTTTCTCATGTTTTTCCCCAACTTTCTAGCTATTGTTTATAAACAATAGTTTCTAAATGATCATCTCGATTCGTAAACTATAGTGGTTTTTCTAAACCCCAAAATGTAGATTAACTTTTTCAGCTAAATAAATAAATTCGTTGATAAATAACGAAGACCCGTATCCGCTGCAATAACAACAATTCGTTTGCCACTATTTTCCGGGCGTTTTGCCAGTTCAGTTGCTACATGGATAGCTGCACCAGAGGATGTTCCCAATAAAACTCCATCGGATTTCGCAACGGCTCGAGCCGCTTCATAGGCATGAATTGTTTCAACTTCAAAAGCTTCATCATAAATATCCGTATCCATTGTCTCCGGCACACGTTCTTTGGCAACACCGAAAAATGGATGGACACCCGTAATCTCTTCCGGTTTGGGATTGCTATCATTTGGCAGGGAATTAGGTCCAGGCTGTATCGCAACAATTTGCAAGTTCGGATTTTTAGACTTCAAAAAAGCGCCTGCACCAGATATGGTTCCACCAGTCCCCACCGTTGCAACCAGAATATCAATTTTCCCAGCTGTATCTTCCCAAATTTCAGGACCCGTTGTCCGTTTATGTATGTCTGGATTTATGGGATTTGCAATCTGATTAACAAAAAAGATATCTTTTTGCTTCGATAATACATTTTCTTCTAAGGATTTAATAGCGGCTACAAAATCGCCTTTGGTTTCAGCCAGCACGCTAGCTACTGCAGGTTCTTCTGACAGCTTGATTGTTTCTCCGCCAAAAGCCTGAATTACTTTGAATCTTTCCTGACTGACCTGGTCTTGGATATAGACACGGAATTTATACCCTTTAGCCGCAGCGATAGCGGCTAAGCCAATCCCCGTATTGCCACTTGTCGTTTCGACAATCGTATATCCTTTTTTGAGTAATCCCTTTTGTTCAGCATCTTCAATCATCGCCAAAGCAATTCTATCCTTTATGCTTTGGTTAGGATTAAAATATTCAAGCTTTACCACCACCTCCGCTTTTAATTGATTCTGCTGTTCATAATTAACAAGTTCCAGCAACGGCGTATGCCCCACTAATTCTGTAATGGATTTATTTATTTTACCCATAAAATGGACCTCCTCCACAATCATAACCGGCTTAGTTAAATCTGGTTTTCACAACTGAATAAATGTCTTCAATCAATTTTAAGCCGCCATCATAACCGACATAATAACTGTTCATCACTAAACGTTCATTCACCGGCCAGGAAACATTCAAAAAATGTGCATTTGTTTTCGCCGCAATATCTTTTTCCCAATAACCACCAAGCAGCAATGGATAGCCATGATAATCCGTATTTTCTATCTCTTGTTGAATTTTATAACCATCCACGCCAAACTCCACAGCTGCTTCGATATTGTAATTCAAATCTTTAAAATATCCTTCAATGTCATTTCGATATTGTTTTGGCGTATCATCAACAATATATTGTTTAGCTGGAAACAACCCCATATCATTGACCAAAAATTTTGTAATTCCCAATACATATTGTGCATCAGCTACTATAGAGAATTTTTTCGACATAACACGAGTTTCCAAGAACAGATCCGCAAAACGTTCGATATAGTAGTAGTAATAGGCTTCCTTTTCGCTGATCAAGTTTTCAATTTTTCCTTGATCGACTCCCGCAAAGCTGCCGACTGCCCGCAGAAATTTACTTGTTTCAAAAGCACCGATTGGCAGAGTTGGATAATGTAAATATGGTGTGCCAAATTTTGCTTGCATCCGTTTTACATTTTCCAGTCCAACCCAAGGTGAAACCAATAAATTAAACTGTGCTTCCGGAATTTTTTTTATATTTTCAATGCCGCGTTTATACCCGAAAATAGTATTCGGAATCAGGCCAAGTTCTGCTACAAGTTTTTCCAGTTCACGTAAATTCCCCAGCCAAAATTCATCTTGATAGGGTACATCAGCCCATATATTGACTAAGCCTGGTGTCTTTTTTTCCTTGGGGCTTAAATATTGCTCAACAATTGCATCAACGACCCATTCATGACCCTGATAATTATTGCCTTTAAAGCCGGGTGTCGAAGCAAAAATAACGGGTTTTTTCGCATCTTTAAAATCAGCTACGATTTCCTCGACATTATCACCAACAATTTCCGGTGTGCAACCAGTAAGTACCACATATAAATCCGCATCAATAACTTTCAGAGAATTTTCAATCGTGGAGTGCAGTTTTTTTTCGCCGCCAAACACGACATCCTGCTCATTGATACTTGTACACGGAAAAATATTGGGTGAAAAGTATCCGCTGCTGCCGGATGAATTTGATAGCTTTTGTGCACATCCCGCCCCTGAATGAAGAACCGGAATTGCCCGTTCAATTGCCTGTACCGTAGACATTGCCCCCATAGCACATTTATATCGCTGCTTATCTAATATCTTTGCCATAATCTAACGAGACCTCCATTTTTACTTTGCACTTTCGATAAACGTGCTGCCAAAAATTATTTTGTTTTTTCAAGAAACAAATCTAATTTTTGTTTATACCACCAGTCTGTATAAGGCAGTTTAACCATCTTAGCCAGATTTTTTTCAAAGCTTCGATTGCGAATCGTATCTAAAACCGTATGCGCAAATTCCAACGTTCTTTTATAACCAAATATCATGTACTCATCCGCTACGTAAACGGCAGGATAACCTTGTTTAATTGCCCAAACAGTAGAACCCGGATGCCGTGACAGATATAGATTTGGCTTATATGTGTTTAAAATATTAAGAATCTCAAAATTTTGCTGATCAGCTACACTGACCTCAAAATTCGGTGTATTTTTAAGCAGATAATCCATTGCTGGCGGAATTTCGCCATTTTCATAACGTTTGTCATAATGCCAGGCGGCTGCCCAAACGACTTCCATACCAAGTTCTTGTAAAACTCTTGATACTTCAAAGGTATAGCCAGGTCCCATGCCCAAAACAGCCCGCAAGCCTTTCAATTCTTTCTTAACTTCTTCAATTTGCGGTAAATATTTGATTCGTTCGGCTTGTATATATTGTTCGACTTCCGTTTCTTTATGAATTGTTTTTCCAATTTCTCTAAGCCAAGTCTCAAAACCAACAACGCCCAAAGGATTAATAGTTCTTATATAAGGAACCCCATATTTTTCTTCCAAACCATTTCCTAAATAATTCCCTAAAGTCCCACAAATACATACAGTAGCCAAAGATTCAGAGATATGCGAAAGTTCTTCTACTGTCGCATTGGCATACAAAAATACCGGCTCCACGTCAAAATTTTTAAATAACGCAATAATATCATCGCGAGCACTTTCATAAAAGTTTTTAAAATTAATCTTGTTGCGTTTCTGTTTTGGTTCTTTTACAATCGTTGTCAAAACAGCATGATCGGAAAGATCAAAGCCACTTGCCCATATTCTTGATTTAAACCCTTCGCAATGAATGGCTGCAATTGGTACATCAATTTCATCTTTGAGTTCAGCAACAATACTATCAATATCTTCGCCAATAATTCCTGTTGCACAAGAACTGCTGACAAAAATAGCTTTGGGTTTATATCTCCGATTTGTTTCCATAACAATATCATGCAAGGAATCGCCTGCACCAAAAATTGTATCTTCTTCACTCATATCTGTTCCGATATAGACTGTGTTATTTACCACACCTCTTTTTTTCGCAACCTGTTTCGTAACCGTATAGATCTGCGCTCCCGTTACCGAGCAACCTGCTGGTCCATGATGAATGACCGCGACATCACGAATACCCGATAATTGTCCGAGTGCACAACCAGAAAGGCATGTACTGGATTGTGAAAAGCAGCGCACCCCACCTTTTAGCGATCCGCAATTACTTTGGTTTGCTAAATCTTTTAAATCACCTACATATCCAGTAATTGATCCAAGTCTATTTTCTCTTGTCCCAATATCAGAAATATCGAGTTGCATTGCCATTTGACTTACCTCCTGCTTTTATGTGCTTCGTTCGATTTATAAATTATCATACAAATCTTCGGTTAATGTTAAACTGCCCCGATACCCGGCATAGGTACGATTGAATATCAAGCGATCCGTAATTGGAAAAGAAATTACACTACACTGAATATCTTTTTGTAAACCTATTTCCCGTTCATTTGTACTACCGATTAATAACGTAATCTCTTCATTTTCAGCTAAAGCTTTTGCGATATGATATTGATCTGACTCAAATAAAACCTGTGGCGGCTTTGCATACTCAAGTGAGGTCAAACGATTTTTTATCCGCTCCTTATCCTCCTCACGAAACATCGGCTCGGTAATAATGGTTAAAAGCGGCGTAAAACTATAATCATTTGCTAAATATCGCGTTAAACCGATTGCCATATTGGAATCACCCACAATCGCAAAACGCTTCCAGCTGAGTGCCCCGATTGCTGTTTCGAGATAATTATAGACATACTCTTCTTCTTCGGCGATAACCGCTTCAACCCGCACTGGATCAAGTTTCAGCGCTGCTGCAACCTGCCTGATAAAGTCTGTCGTATCGGTCGCACCAATTGGCAGCCCTTCAATACGAAGGCTTGGCACAGCAAACTCGACTTCATATTGCTCAGCAGCATCCTTTAACAGCCAAGGGTTTACGATAATATTTAACGCTGCGGCTCCAGAATTTTTAATTTCATCCATACCTTGATGCTGGGTAAAAAATGTATTGACCTCTAAACCCAGTTTATTTAAAATACGAGTCAATTCTTCAAAGTTCCCACTCCAGAAAGGATCGTGATTGGGGATAATACCCAATAAATTCACTAGATTTTCCTGCTTGGTTCTTCCCTTTTCTACGATCTGGTCCAAAAAAACCTTGAAAACAGTTTCATAACCATAATCACTATTACCGGCAAATCCCGGTGTTTCTATCGCATAAATCGGATGACCTTTGGCGCGAAATTCATCAACAACACTTACAATATCATCACCAATAATTCCAGCCGTGCAGCCAGTCAATACAAAATAAGCTTTTGCATCAATGACCTCAATCGTTCCTTGAATCGTACTGCGAAGTTTGTCCTCACCACCAAAGACGACTTCTTTTTCTAACATATTTGAAGAGGGAATCGACACACTCGATACAAAAAATGGTGTCTTACCTCCAGCCTGCCCCGACTCACCGGCACTTGTCTGCATGCAGCAGCCAGGTCCTGCATGAAAGATAGGACATGCCCTGTCAATGGCGCCTAATACTGCATTGATTCCCCCAAGGACACAATTGCCTCTTGGATTTTCCGTTACTTTTGACATGGTTTAAACTCCTATCCTTCGATATATTTAAATGGATTTTCTGTGTACCAGTTTTCTCTATAAGGCAGTCTGGCATGTTTGGCAAGTTTCACATTGAATCCTGGATTATCTACCTGATCGGCAATTTTATTGCCCAAATACAAAATACCATCATACCCCATCGTTGGTCGTTTCATATCTAAAACATGCGTAGTTGGAATACCAAGGCGTGCCGCCCAGGTTGGCACGCCAATAAATACATCGGGCTTCAAGCGTTTGACAAGATTAATCTGCTCAAATGGTTGCATATTGGCAATATCCACCACAAAATTCTTATGAATTCCATTTAAATATTCAATATCAATCTGCGCATCAACATCATATGTAGGTGTTTCCAAACCAACCAGTTCCATGCCAAAGTCCTCTAATAAAGCCGCAGCCGCAAACGATCGTCCTGTACCACCGCAAATAAAAACTTTTTTACCTTGGAGCCGCTTTTTGATCTTAGCAATTTCCGGCAAAACCCGAGCATGCTCTTGTTCAATGATTTTTTCTGCTTCACTGGCTTTGCCAACAATTTTCGCGATGCCACGAAACCACTTATCGGTATTTCTTACACCAATTGGCATTACCGTATGAGAAAACGGAATATCATAAACATCGGCAAGTTCTTGCATAAACTCATCGGCAAAAACTTTACAAATGGAAGTTGACGCCACCGCTGCCGGTATTTTCTTTATTTTTTCTAGAGAACTGTAAAATGGTATATAATTTGCTTCTACCCCCAATGTCGCCAGCATTCTTTCAATTTCCAGCTGGTCTTTATAACTTACGGTTGTTGGTGCAAATAAATTGATCAAATTTGGTATCTTTTCGGTTTTTTCTTTATTTAAAATATACTTTGCTATCGAAATAAAGGCCGCATCAAAACCAGATGCACAAACTTTTGATTTAAAGCCTTCACAATGAATCGGTATCAATAAGGCTTTATTCGTTTGTTGTAAATCTCGAATGACTGCATCAACATCATCACCAATAATGCCAGATGCACATGAGGTGAAAATAAAGATCAATTTGGGATTATAACGTTCCCCGGCATAGACAATCGCTTCCTGAAGTTTTTTTTCACCCCCGAAAACAACATCATTTTGATCGATATTACTCACAATAATCCGTGGATTTTTTATCAGTTTCACACCACGATGAGCCTGACCTACACGAAAACCATCGGTTGCCATTGTAGTACAACCTATGCAGCCTTGCGGCGAATGAGCAATAAACACGGAATCATCCAACGACATCAATGCTGCCATACTGTTAATCTGTTGGCATTGCAGTCCCTGTGCGAAACTGCGATCCGCCTTTTTCAAACAACCCTTGTTAAAATCCTGTTCTAAATTTTGGCTGGTATCGCCTAAATCATTAAATGTATGGGGTCTGCTTTCACGAATCCCCGAATATATTTCACCCACGCAGCTTCCTCCTCATTGAAAAGCTCATAACTCGGTTAGCTTAAAGCCACCCGACATCAGCCTATTTCATTCACGATATTAAATATAATACATATTTTCTGCCGAAATAATCCGTGCCAAAAACTGTTTCGTTCGTTCTTCTTTGGGATGTCGGAAAATTTCTGCCGGAGTACCCGCTTCGACAATAAAACCACCATCCATAAAGACAACTTTGCTCGCGACATCTTGCGCAAAAGACATTTCATGCGTGACAACAATCATCGTAATACCACGCTCAGCTACACTTTTTATAACCGCGAGTGTTTCACCAACCAGTTCAGGGTCCAGTGCTGAGGTTGGCTCATCAAATAAGATAACCTCAGGATCTAAGACCACAGCTCTGGCAATCCCAACACGCTGCTGCTGTCCCCCTGATAACTGGCATGGGTAGGCATCTTTTTTTGCCAATAACCCCACCCAAGCCAATGTATCTTCTGCTTTTTTTTTCGCATCCCCATATGGTACATGCCGTGCTGTAATCAGTCCTTCCATAACATTTTCTAAGGCTGTTTTATTATGAAACAAGCTATAATTTTGAAAAACGAACGCTGTTTTGCGTCTAATTTCCAAAATTTCTTTGCTTGAAGCTTTTTTCAAATCTACCGTTTGCTCACCAATTGTCAATGTACCGGCATCGGCTTTTTCCAAAAAATTAATGCAGCGCAGTAAAGTTGTTTTTCCTGAACCACTTGGTCCAAGTATTACAATGACATCGCCTTTGTTAACCTGAATAGAAACATCGTGTAATATCTCATTTTTCCCAAACGACTTTTTTGCATTTTTAATTTCGATCATACTAAATTCCTCCTGTATTTATCACCCCGTTTTTCAATACGCCTGGCAAATTTTTCGACAAGGATTGTAAAAATCCAATAAATCAAAGCAGCAGCGATATAGCCTTCAAAAAAAGCATATGTTTTTGAAGCTGGAATAACAGAACCTGCCAGCACTTCTGTTATTCCAATAACCATAACAATCGAAGAACCTTTAATGGTACCCACAATATTATTCGTCAGCATCGGCAATGCTACTGGAATAACCTGGGGAATAATAATCCGTCGCAACGTTTGCAGCCTCGTCAAGCCTACTGAATACCCTGCCTCATACTGCCCTTGGTCAACGGAGAAAAACGCACCTTTTATGGATTCTTCCATATAGCAGGTCGCATGCAGTGATAAAGCAAAAATACCAATCCAAATCGTATTAATGTCAGCCATGCTGATGCTTAAATGTAAAACCGCTGCAAAATTATTGAATGTAGCCATAAACAAAAGATGATAAATCATCAAGGCTACGACAAGCGGTATACCCTGATATAACGTAATCAAAAAAGCCAATAGCGGGGCGAAAAAGGGAATTCTATAAACCCGAATTACAGCGATCAATATTCCCAAACATAAGCCAACCAATATTGGAATAAAGGTCAGTTCAAAGGTATTCGGCAGATACTCGATACCCGATCGCACAGAGTCATAAAAATAAATAAAATTAAAACCCATCGTATCTCCTTATCTGCCATAGGCTAATTTTTTATCTAAAAGATAAAACGCACCTTTGACCAGCAAACTGATAATAATAAAAAATATCGCAATAAAAACATACGCTTCTAATACATGTTTTGTAGCTGTCCCAATCGTTTTTGCTCTGCCCATAATGTCTACAACACCAATTAAAAATGCCAATGATGTATTTTGAAACAACCCGATAAAGTCAGAGCCAAAACTCGGAACCGCTACCCGCACTGCCTGAGGCAGGATAATCCGCCGAAAAGCTTGAAATTGTGTCAATCCAACAGAGTAAGCCGCTTCCAGTTGTCCAGTCGGTATCGCTAAAATGGAGCACCTAAAGATTTCCGATAAAAAAGCTCCCTGATTGAGTATATATGTAATATATACAAAAATAATTTTATCCCAACGATTTACATTAATATTGAACAATTGCTGCATCACGATCGGAATCCCGTAAAAGACAACCAACAATTGAACCAACATTGGAGTACCACGCATAAAAGATACATAAATCCCCGCCACCTGATGAAGAATCGGTATTTTTTTTATCCGGATCACGGCAACCAGCATAGCCAAAATGACACCAAACAACGTAGCATAAAAAACAATTTTAAAAGTAACCGGTAGATACGCTACAATTTGGGGTATATTTGTAAAAAACCTGTCCCAATCAAACAAATCCACCATCGCTATTTACTCACTTTCTGTGTAATTACCGCCAATTACTTTCGTAGAAATCTCAGCTAATTTACCTGATTCTTTTAATTTCTTCAAAGCTCCATCAATTGCCGTCTGCAATTCCGTATTACCTTTCGCAAACACAAAGTAAGTCTTGGATGTAGCAACAGGTTCCCCCACTTGTTTGAGAACAGACTGCCCGTTACCATATGCTTTATTGAATTTATCCGCATCACGTTTTGTTACAATGACTGCATCCCAGACCCCATTATTAATGCCAACAACCGTTTCTTCATCGGTACTATTATCGGCATAAGCCAAAATGATTGGATTATCTTTGTGCGTTTCATTGAATTTTTCCAAAAGATACGTTGAATTACTGCCAGTTGAAGTCTTGACCTTCTTACCCTGTAAATCACTTAAAGAATGAATCGTTTCATTTTTTGCCGCTACTGTAACATACGTTGTATACGTCGTATAGCTTTCTTGTCCGAATAAATATTTTTTCTGACGTTCTTCATTTGATTCATACTGATGTGCACCAATATCAATTTTGCCAGCATCTAATGAAATAAGCACATTCGCAAAATCATACGTTTGAAATTCAAATTTATACTGCGGCAATAATTCATTGACTGCCTTTAATACCTCATATTCATAACCACTTAAATTCCCGTCCTTATCTAAATAGCAATATGGTTCATAATTATTGCCTGTACCAACAATAATTGTCTTTACATTTGTATCACTATTGGTTGTGCCGCATGCCGTAAGCAGGACAATACTTACTAAACTCATCATTACTACGGTAATAATTTTGCTAATTTTCATAATTTCCACCTTTGACCTCTCAAAATTTATAATATAATTTCTTATATTGCATATATAACAGCATGGTATTAAACCTACTACTATCATATAGTTAGCAATCGCTGGATTGGCATAAAAAAAGAGGTTATAAAATATGCACAGTGCAAATTTTATAACCTCTAGTTTTCTAGTCAGTTGATAAACGGTATGTAATTTCCAAACTATCTGTAAAGGATAAAATGTATAACATAAACCTACAGATATTTTCGTCAAAGCAATATCATACTCTGGTTATATGAATACTATGAATATCATTCTAGTATTTATATGAAACTTTGTCAACTATATTTTTTAAAAATGCTAATCATGTGTGATTAATATATTTTCAAAAACTTCCATAAATGACGATAGCACTAGATCAAATTGAACACGCACTGTCATTTTAAGGCATAAAAAAACGCCCCACATTAAAATGAAGCGTCTATTTTGAAGAATTTACCTCTAAAATTTTAAACATATTAAGAAGATGCTTACTCACTATTCCATAGCAGCATACAACCACCCCGAATACATTCTACTATATATCCTTAAATCTTCCTGAGTTTTTTTATCCCCTGCAATCGTTCTACGACATCACGCAACGTAGATAATTTAATAGCAATTTGTCGGTGTAAATTTATGAAAATTGCCTCTCCGTTTATATATTATATTCTTCTTGCGGTAGGATGCGACGGAGAAACGTTTTCGTGCGTTCTTCTTTGGGTCTGAGAAATATTTCTTTGGGCGGTCCTTCTTCAACAATCTTGCCATCTGCCATGAACACGACATTTGTCGCAACATCAGCAGCAAATTTCATTTCATGCGTCACAATAACCATTGTTTTTCCTTCTTTTGCCAGCTGTTTAATAACAGCCAATACTTCTCCCACAAGTTCAGGATCAAGGGCTGAAGTTGGTTCATCAAACAAAATAACATCCGGTTCCACAGCAATTGCTCTGGCAATACCTACTCGTTGCTGCTGTCCACCAGAAAGTTGAGACGGATAAAAAGAAGCCCGATCCGCAAGTCCGACTTTTTCTAAAGCCTTCATGCCAATTTCAACTGCTTTTGTTTTCACAATTCCTCTACCCACAATGAGACCCGTCGTTACATTCTCTAAAGCTGTTTTATTTTGAAATAAATTATAATTTTGGAAAACAAATGCTGTTTTTTGGCGAATTTTGCCAATTTCTTTGGAAGACACTTTATGCATGTCAATAGATATGGTGTCGAATTCCATCTCGCCCTGATCGGCTCGTTCTAAAAAATTCATGCAACGCAGTAAAGTTGTTTTTCCCGAACCGCTCGGTCCCAAAACAACAACGACATCACCTTTTTCGACCGTGATATCAACACCTTTTAAAACTTCTTCTTGTTTATATTTTTTATATATATTTTTTACTTTCAACATTTTATCCACCTACTTTTGTTTACTGAGACGATACCGTCCCATATGTGCTTCAGCAAAATGGAATAACACCTGTGCAATTGAACAGATGATAATATACCCCACAAAAACATCCAAATAAGCCTCAATGTAATTGTACCCATAAGAAGCTGAAACTTTTGCCACTGCAGTCATATCTTTTACCGTCATCAAAAAAGCCAGTGATGTTCCTTTAATTAAATTCACCGTAAGATTACAAATATTCGGCATAGCAACAACCATTGCCTGTGGCAGTAAAATATGAATATATGCCTGCACCTTCGTTAATCCCGCACACTCGGCGGCTTCAAGCTGTCCTTTTTCAACACTACCAAACGCTGAACGCAGTACTTCGGATAAAAGCGCGATAATATTTAACGTAAATACAATATATGCATAAAAAATAGGGTCCCAGTCAAACACATTAATATCAAATGACCAGGCTTTCATCAGTGCGTTAAGCAGACTTGGCAACAAACTATAAATCATGAGAATCTGCAATACGATCGGTGTACCTCGAACAAAAGTGACATAAGCACTCACAGGCACCTTCCAAAGGTTCTTGCCTTTTTGCAAGCGAATAAGAGCGATCACGAAAGCGAAAGGGGCTGCCGCCAAAAGAGGTATAATGGTAAGTTTAAGCGTAGTTGGCACAGCTGCCAAAACAATATAAAATGTATCGATTAAAAATTTATAATTGATTTCCATTGCCTATTCCTCCCTTGTCAAGCTGCCTGTTTATGCCGAGAAAATCTTTGTTCAATCCAAAGGAATAGTTTTTCCATACCAATGGTAAGAATCAGATAAATCAATGCCAAAGCCAAATATGTTTCCATTGCATAGGCACCATAATTCATTGATACAATAAGCTGCCCCTTACCGATAAGATCAATAAACCCGATGGTATAGGCTAACGAGCCATCCTTCATTAAACTAATGACCGAGTTGCCAAAATTCGGCAAAGCTACGACGGTCGCCTGGGGTAAAACAATATGAAAAAACGCCTGCCACGGACTAAGACCAATACTAACAGCTGCTTCATATTGTCCGTGATCAATCGCTTCATATGCAGACCGCATAACCTCAGAAACAGGTGCAGCAAAAAGAAAGGTGAAGCTTATAATTACAAAAAACAATTTGTCATAATCATTGATATTCGTATCTAATACTTCCAAACAAAATTTTGGTAAACCGTAAAACACAATAAACAAAAGTATGATCGGCGGCGTGCAGCGAATGATATACGTATAAGCTTGTGCCAATCGCCGAAAAAGCTGGTAAGAACCCTCTTTCGCCCAAGCCAATAACCCGCCAGCAATGGAACCGAAAAAAATCGTTCCCACTACCACAGCAAGCGTTGCTGACAAAAAGGGCAGCAATATTGGAAAAACATCAACTAAAAATTGTAGAGAAAATGGACGCATAGGGATTCTCTCCTTTAAGCAATCAGTCTTTTACATATTGGAAAAGATCTTCACCAAAATATTTATTTTCGAGTTCCTTAATCTTCCCACTATCTTTTAATTGTTGAATTGCTTTATCATAATCATCAGCCAATTGCTGATTCTTTTTATTGAAAACTGGATAGGTTGGAATCGCTTTATATCTTACAAATGAAAGTTTATCCGCTAAATTGTGGTAAGAACCGGTTTCTTTTTCCACATTGCTTTTGTAACTAAGTTCAATATCAATATAAGCATCATAACGACCTTCTAAAACCCAGGTATATGCATCAGCAACCGTAAAAGCTTCCGAAGAAACCAACCTAATTGGCGTATCCGCATGCGTTTTATTAAAAGCTTCAATAACATTATATTGAGCATTTTGTGGTGCAATCGGTACTAGCTTGCCACTAAACTTGGCAAAGGATTCAATATCCTTAATCTGATCGGCATTGTCTTTACGATATACTAAACCGATAACACTTGCGCCCACTGGCTCTTTCGGGAAAATGAATTTTTCCTTACGAGCTTCGGTGAGCCATGCACCTTTTGTACCCAAATCGTATTTTCCCGACTCAACGCCAATTAAAAGATCATCATCTGAGGTTGGCACAAATTCAAATTTATACTGTGGCAAAAGTTTTTGTACTTCTTGTAATACAGCAACTTCGAAGCCGTCGGATTCACCCTTATCATTCACAAAATCATAAGGTACATAAGCTTGTGTATGGGCAATACGAACAACTTTAGGTCCACCCTCGGCTGCACCGGAAGATTTATCAACTGTCTTGTTTGCACCGCCGCAGCCAGCTAACCCCAAAGCAAGACCAGCTATAATAAATAACCCAAAAACGTTTTTCAATTTCATAATTTCCATCTCCTTACAACTTTTATCAAATAAATTTACTTTTTCCCTGCGTCACGTACCCATTCAAGACGTTCTAACGCTAACCCACGCGGTACAGTACAATCAGCTCCCAATAAGATGCCTTCACGACCTGCTTCTGCAAGCAAACGCTGTGTTTCCGCTTTGACGGCTGCTTCATCACCTTTAGCGAGAATGTCTTCTACCGTGTTGCCAAAGCCACCAATGACAGCCTTCCCACCAAAGATTTTTTTCCCTTCTGCCAAGGAAATATTTTCTACAATCGCCGCCCAATTATATGCTTTTACCTCATAGTTAACATACCACGTCAAATCGTTATGGTGTCCATCATAACCACAAATATGCAAAACATTATTCAGGTTCGCACGATTTGCTGCTTGTAATATTTTTTGTTCACCTGGAGCAAAAACATCTAAATATACATCCTTTGTAATACGTGAATCATCAATATTCTGTACACTGAAATAAATTCCATCCGCACCACCTTCTTGTATGATTCGTTCCGCTAGCGTTGCGATATCTTGTGCAATGACGTCCAGCCCACGTTTAACAGCCGCTTTATCTTCCGCAATAAAGTCACCAAGTAAGGTTTTATTATAATTCGGTAATGACCATTCGAGTACACGTGCTGGGGCAAAAATATTATAAAAGGTGAATACTTCTCGTTTAATAAATTTCTGTAATTCTTTGACTAAAGCAACCTGTTTTTCAATCCAAGGATGATCTTTACCAAGTGGCTCTAATTTGCCAAAATCTACTGCCGAATGAATAGCAGCGAACGCTGGATGCGGATAAATAAAATATCCATCACTCATCAGTTTCACAAAATCCGGTTTGAATGCCTCATAAAAAGCTCGATGCCCCTCAATATTTTTTTCAGAAAGTGTTGGATCGGTAAATGCATCCGCCTTATCTTCATTCTCTACAAAATGAAACCAAAATCCAACAGGTACTCGTTCTATTTTTTTATTTTCTAATGCCGCTTCCACAAGTTCTCTCTTTGTCTGTGTCATAAAAAATTCACCATGCCTTCTCATTATTTTTAAAATAATTACGCTAAAACATATAATTAATATATGTTTTATTTGTAATTATAATATTAGCATAGTTTATTTGTATGTCAAGTATGAAATTAAACTTTTATTCTATAAATGTTGTAATATTGTAATATATATTTCTCTCATAAATAAAAAACTGCACAGAGTATGTTCTCACTCCATGCAGTAAACAATAAATCATATTCTTCTGTCACCATTCATTGACTCAATTTTACTTTATATTTCTCAAAATCTGCCTTGTTTTGAAAGCACTATGTTAAATAGTGCCATCAAAACATCAACGCAGACAATCCTAAAAGTTTTTATACTACAATATTCCTATTCGAATTTAGTAACTGCGATACAATTTTTCCTTATCAATATAATGTTCAACGCTTTCCGGTACAATATAGCGAATGGACTTACCTTCCCGTACTTTTTCCCGGATATCAGTTGAAGATATCTCTAGTTCAGGAGTTTCCATCCGGAAAATCCGCCGTTTTCCTGCTTCTCCGAAATGATGAATCACCGCTTCGATGGCACCAATTGATCCTTGACGGGGCGCAACTATCACTTTGCACAAACACAGCAATTCGTCAATACCATACCAACTTGGCAAACTTCGAATGAGGTCAGACCCGATGATCAGATAGAGTTCCGTGTTCTCACCATAGTTTTTCTTCAAGGCTTTAATCGTGTCGATGGTGTAGGATGGACCTGGGCCATTGATTTCCAGGGGAGATGACACATTGAAATAAAGATTAGAATCTGTTGCCAGCAGTGCCATCCTATAACGATGCTGGATCGACGTGACCACCATCTGCTGTTTATGCGGCGGACAAGTATCCGGAATTAATACCACTTGATCCAGTCCATATTCCATTCGAGCCGCATCGGCTGTCACCAAATGCCCCATATGAATCGGGTCGAATGTTCCACTCATAATACCAATTCTTTGCCTTGCCTGCATACCATCACGTCCGTTTCTCTATCCATTTATACCTCAAAACTAACAGCGCAACTTGAGCTTGATTAATCCTTGCTATGGCATCCAATGTTAAATATTTTACTTACATAAAGGTATTTCATATAGCGAATAAAATTCCATATTTTTCACTACATGCTCACTTCACTTATACATTTTTCCCCATTTCATAAGCTTCCTGTACGGCTTTAGTACCTTCGATCTCACCAAGATTCCAGGCACCAACTCCATAAACAATACCTTTTTCCTGTGCTCCATTAAGACAGTCGACAAAACCACGGAAGCATTCAATTGTACGTTGCATCATGGGAATGCTTGTATCCGCTGCTGTAATAATAAAATATAGTTCTTTGTCTGTAATCTCTGTATAACGTGCAACAGTTCGGTCAATAAGTGTCTTCATCTGTGCATCTAAAGAATAAAAATACACCGGTGATGACATAACAATGACATCCGCTGCAATCATTTTTTCAAGTACTTCCGCCATATCGTCCTTATAGGCGCATTTACCTGTACCTCTGCAGGCATAACAGGCGATACAATAATTTATTTTTTTATCTCTAATAAAAATTTTTTCAACTTCATTGCCGCCATCCTTACCACCTTGCATAAACTGGTCACAAAGAATATCTGAATTTCCACCTTTACGCGGACTGCCTGATAAAATCAACACTTTTTTACTCATGTTATACTCACTCTCCCAAATATAATTTTTCCTGTTAAAATTCACCTTACCATATACAGTAAACTCGAAGTCAACAAATATGTTGACTGTCTACTTACTATTCTATACAATCACAAGACTGTATACTCTGTTCCACCAATTCCTGACTTTGTCGAGCATATTCTTCTTCACTTATTGAAAAAGCATTATACCATATTGAAAAAGCAAAAAAACCTCCTGTTACTAAAAATATCAGCAAACTCAATATCAAAAATTTTTTTTGCTTCATCAGATAAATACCTCCCACTTTAATCTCTTCACCAAAGTCCGGGTTCACTCTTATGACGAACTAACTTGGCATGCAATTTACGCACGTCTTCCACTCTAAGTTCTATGTCTGCTACAAATAATTGATTTTATCTCATACTTACAAAAAGCCCTTTCAACGCTGAAAATGCCCTTTGCAAATGGTTTATTCGTGAATAAAGTTTGTAAAAATTCCTTGCTCTTTTTCCGGTAAAGCAACACCATTTTTCAAACCAGCTTCCTTACATTTGAGGAAAAATGCCATATTTCTCGCAAGAGTCCGCATCGTCTGCATATAAAACAGTCTCCCAGACTGTTTTATACATTTTTCCATTTAATTTTGATGACACAAGCTATCTTAGTCCAGAGAAATCAGTTCATATTTATCATTGCCCATTTTCAGTTCACGCATAGCATCCAACTGATGCAGCCCATGACGGGATTCAATGCGTTCCACAAGATCATGTTTCTCTTTTGCTGGTTTTTCATAGACCATATCTACCGATGCTTGATCAATTGCCAGTATGTCTGTCGATGCCAAAATGCCGATATCGGAAATTGTTGGCTCTGCTGCACGCACACCAGCACAATCACAATCTACTGACATACGGCGTAAAACGTTGAGGTAAATGATATGTTTACCGAAATAATCAACCGTTGCTTTACCTGAATCCGCCATATTTTCCATAAATAAATCTTTTGTGTCCATCTCGTTCCAATCCGCACCTTCTGGCGCCGTTGGTTTTTTAAATCCATGAACCATACGCTTGCCAATTTTTCCATCAGCACAGCCAATAGCAATATTCTTGAGCGATCCGCCAAATCCGCCCATAGCATGACCTTTAAAATGTGTAAGTACAATCATCGAATCGTAATTCACGATATGGCTGCCCATTGATACTTCTTCAAGATGGAGTGCATTTCGAACTGGCAGCATAACTGCGCCGTCCTCGTCCATTATATCCACTGGACAAAATGTCCAGCCATTAACTTCTAACGTCCTACGATGCTTTTCTGTAGTATTTCGATCTCCGGTATACATGGTATTCGTTTCAACGATTGCACTATTAGGAACCTTCGCTTGAAAGGCTTTTACCATGTCACGTGGCAAAATATTAGGACCATGCTGCTCACCTGTATGCAATTTAATGGCAACTTTTCCATAGATGCCCTCGTCGATCTTATCATACAAACGAATTAAATGGTCTGCATCAATCTGTTTTGTAAAATATACTTTTGCTGTAGAACCAACCGTACTTACACCACCCGTTACATCTGTACTACCAATAACAGGTGCCTGCGCAAGCACTTTTTCCACTCCACCAATACTAGCAGATAGAGCTGCCCCAACAGCTGCCGAACCAGCCAATTTAACAAAATCACGTCTTGAAATTCCCATAAAAAACATCCCTCCTAATTTGTTTGATATTATAAGTTCCTTTTTAGTGTACAACCTGCAGTTAACTCTAAGTCAAGAAATTTGTTTATTTCTTTTCGTTCTTTATTTTTTTACTTCGATGACCTAATGGATCTTTACTAAAATAAATTTTTGTTGAAATTCTCGTTTTTTCTCTACCTAAAACATTAATTTTTAATATCTGTCAAAACGGCTAATTTTTTCTGACTCTTATAATCTGCAATACGCTCTTCAAGTCGTTTGATCATTGCTTTGAGTGCCTGAAACCCAAGAAGCATAAGGAGTGGTGCCGGATTTAACACTCTCACTAATGCATTGCGCCATCTTCATGTCCTCATTACTGATTTTATTCCCCCCCCTGCACAAACTAAGAGCAATTCACCTTTATGAATTTATCCATAAGAAAAACTTATAAAAAAAGACTGTACTCAATGTCTTGAATACAGTCTTTAAAATCATACGCTATTTTATTTTTCATTTGCGAATTCATCAACTTGCATAAATTTTTCTTTAAGCATCGCCGCAAATTCTTCATTAGGATTTTCATCATTACCGACGCGCCAAAAAGCATAATAGTCACGACTTATCTGCCTGCCATCGCGCAAAATCGCTACGCAACGGACAGTATACCAAGTGCCGGATATTTTCTATAAAATCGGCAATGGCAAGCTGTAACTCACGTCCAGCATAATGTTTCAGATAGCTAATACGTAAATTTTTTTCCTTACCATGTTCAATGCGGGCAGTTTTCTGACATACTAGCTCAAAGTCATCGATAAAAGCCAAACTCTTCCGATAAAAGTATTCCCCCGCTGGTGTCAAAGAAAATTTACGTTTTTCACGATTAAGAAGCTTCACACCAAGTTCACGTTCTAAAGCCTGAATCTGCTGGGAAATTGCTGACTGTGAAATATAACAAACCTCTGCCGCTTCCGTAAAATTTTTGCAGCGAACAACTGCTTGAAAATAACGGATTTGTTTTATCATATTGACCCTCCGTACACATATCTGCTAACATCTATTATTTATTCTACCATTTTATGACAATGATACCAATGCCGATTGTGCTAATTTTTCGCCATCAGGTAACTTTCTATTATATGCTTACCTCATAGCTTTCTCCCAATCATAATAAACAATGAATAGTTCAATATAACTCCCTCAATATTTTTTACATCTTTATAAAATGTACTCGAACGTAACCCTTTGTATCCAACTTTTACAAGAATTTGCTTTAATTCAGTTTGATTAAAACCATTATGCCCATTAAAATCAGTCTCTGCTTTATGAAAACTACCATCGTCTTCATCTAAATCCACAATGCATAGACATCCGTTTTGCTTTAGTAATTTATATAAGTTGGCCAACGTTGTATCAACATCGACAATATGATGTAACGCCATAGATGTATAGATTAAATCATATTTAGGTGTTAACAAGTAATCATCATTAATATTGTGTTGATAAGCTGCCATATTCTTTACTTTATGCTGTTTTATTTTTGTGTTTAATGTATCGATCATACCTTTTGATGTATCAATGCAAACTATATCTTTAAGCTTGTCATAAAGATTAAAACTAACAAGCCCCGTTCCACAACCAAATTCTAAAGCACTATAAGACTTTTTAAGTTCAGTGGCAGAAGCTATTTCTGCCGCAATGACCTTTGCTCTGTTTATTCTTTTTTCATTATCCCAACTTATAGATTGAACATTAAAATTCATTTTTTATCCTCTTATTATATTGAAGTCATAGCCTAGCAGGCTACGCTAAAAGAAAAATTTACCATCAATCCGTTCATCACTCATTCTATCAAAAATATCAGTATCAGAAAAGTAAAAAATGAATATTGGGCTGTTAATTCATTTTTTCTGCATATTTCCGCTTGCATTCACCGTTGAAATCGATATAATTAATAGATAAAGCTTATTTCCATTAGCTGACGGAGGAGCGTCCGTCAGTTTATAACAAACAACTAAATAGCGAGGGAGTCCGTGTTTCGGACTGAGAGGAAGCTTCAGCTTCGACCGACCTGCTGGAATGTTCTGTAGGACTTGCTATTTTGTTTTGGTGAATATTATTCTTTTTGACAATATGCAGTCGCTGCCGAAACTTTCGGACAGCGGCTTTTTTGTTTTTCAAAACTTTATGTCAAAGGGGTATTTTTTTTATGCAAAGAAACGCACATCTTTTTAAGCTTATTGTCTTATCGATGCTTGTTGCACTTGGCGTCGTTATCTCACCCATTCTTCGAATCGAAGGTATGTGTCCAATGGCACATTTTATCAACATTACCTGTGCTGTGTTGCTGGGACCATGGTATGCACTTCTATGTGCGACCACGATTGGAGTACTGCGTATGCTGCTTATGGGAATTCCTCCCCTAGCACTGACAGGTGCTGTATTTGGTGCTGTATTATCCGGACTGCTCTATCGAGCATCAGGTGGCAAGCTCATCTGCGCTGTTATCGGTGAAGTCATTGGCACAGGTCTCATCGGTGCCATTGTATCTTATCCAGTTATGGCTTTGCTCTATGGAAAAACCGAACTCACTTGGATGTTCTATGTACCACTTTTCATCTCCGGCACACTGATTGGCGGCACAATTGCCTACTTCTTTCTCATTGCTATGCGTAAAAACGGTATGCTCAAGACAATGCAGCAAAAACTAGGAGCGAAAATCTATGATAAATAAAACAACTCTCACAGACGATCTTCTCAGTCTAAAACACAAAATTCGCCTTGCCGGTCCACTAATTCACTGCCTGACCAATCCCATCTCGATTAATGACTGCGCAAATATCGTACTTGCAGCCGGTGCCAGACCAATCATGGCTGAACATCCTGCCGAAGTTGCTCAGATTACAGCTGCATCTGCTGCTTTGGCCGTAAATCTCGGCAATGTCACGGATGCACGCCTTGAATCTATGCTAATCTCTGGCAAAGTTGCCCATGAGAAATCGATTCCCTCCATCATTGACCTTGTTGGCATTGCCTGCAGTGACTTTCGCCTAGAATTCGCCCAAAAATTCATTGCTGCGTGTCAGCCAAATGTTCTTAAAGGAAACCTCTCCGAGCTAAAAGCTCTCGCCGGTCTTAGTAATAATGCCTGCGGCATTGATGTCGGATCAGGCGATACGCTCTCCCCCGACATAATCACCATACTACAGATACTAGCCCGCAAAAACAAAGCGGTAATCATTGCAAGTGGTCCAACCGACATTATAACCGATGGAACCACTACCTTTCTCGGCAACAATGGCACGACAGGACTCACTAATATAACAGGCACTGGATGCATGCTCAATGTACTCACTGCAGCTTGCATCTTTTCACAAAATATTTTCAACGGATGCCTATTATCCATTACCAGTCTCGGTATTAGTGGTGAACTTGCTGCCGAAAACTCCACTGGTCCCGGAACCTTTCGGGCTGCCCTGCTCGATGCCGTATATAATATGACAGATGAAGAATTTGCAAAACGAATAGATCTAAAAAAAGCTTAAACTCATGAAGGACACGCCTAAACAAGACCTGTACTGGAGGAGATAATTTACTTTATCCCGCCCCCTACAGATCTTGTTTTCATCAGCTGTATTATTTTATTTGAAGAATGTCATTTTTATAATTTATTTAGCTCTTTTCTGAAGGTGCCTAGCCATAGCTAAATCTGCTTTAGCTAATTTTTTCTGACCTACTATCTTGTAGCAATTTACCCTCGCATATAAAGTGCTGACTGATCCGGTGCTAAAGCAATTGCCTTTGTATAATCACCAATCGCCATTGCGATATTGTTTATTTTCTCATAAAGTTCTGCCCAATCTATATAAACCGTATAAAATCCGGTTTCAAAACGATACATTTTTAATAGGAATTTTTCTTTTAACAGTTAATATTTAGCTTGAGCTTATATATTAAAAGGTTTATACTTGTATAAAATTTAAAAACTTACGAAGTTATTATTAACGGAATATTTAGACTATATAAAAATTACAAAGCGGTGACCAAAGCAGTTTCAGCGTTTATAATAAAAGGATGGTGAAAAAGTATGAGTAAAAAATTGGCACATAAATTAAAACAGAAAAAGAAAACTGATTCATTAACCACGGTAGATTCTTTTATGACCGAAGCGGTACGCACCGCCTTGACTGCGCAGACGAAGTATTTTCCGCTGGATGGCTCAGCGGAAGGTGTTCATGCTTTACGAATTGCGTTGAGAAAGCTGCGAGCCTATTTATCTTTTGTTGCCTTACTATATTCTGTTGAATCGCAAGAATATTGGAAAAATATTTTGCAAAGTTGGAGCGTACGTACGGCAGAAATCCGGGAATTGGATGTACTGCAAGCTGAATGGGAGAAAGTAAGCAGCTTGCTGAACGTAGATAGTTTGCAAAGCCCGTTGAGTGATTGCCTGTCAAAGCATAGAAATAATCTACTGGCTTTGTTTAACGAATCCCTGCAAACAGGTAAATTGACCGAAGATCTACAAGCCTTTTTAGTTTGGGTTTTAAATGAAAAAACGCAAGGTAAAGAAGATTCTTGGCAAAGTTATACGGATTGGCGATTAAAAAAATGGTTGAAAAATTTGCGTCAGCAAATGAAGAATATAGATATTATGGATAATGAAGCGATGCATCGCTTGCGGATTAAATGCAAAAAAAATCGCTATATATTGGAGTGGTATGCGCGTACACGAAAAGATCAGCAAGCAGCTCGTATAGCAACTGTTTTGAAGCAGGTGCAGGATTATTTGGGAGATATTCATGACCTTGAACCTGAGGTTGAATTGCTTAATAAGTTAGGCGGCAACGATCAAGAAAGTGAGCTGTTAAAAGAAATTGCTCTGCTTAGCGGCTGGCAAGCCAAGCGTGCGTATGATGCATTACAGGCTTTTTCCACTCAAGGAAAAGACGGTTATTATAATTTGGTATTGGAAAAATAAAATAAATATAGGCACAATAGAGATTAAGCTGCTCAGCCCGCTCTCTATTGTGCCTATATTGTACCCAATACCTTTAACTGTTGCAAATCCATCGAACTTTACCGTGGTCACTGCCAACTTCATACAAAGCAGTGAGACAAGTAAAACGCTTGTTGATTAGATTTATTTTGCTGGCATAGACAATCACCTACTCCCGTAACATTTATAAAACAATTTCGACAAGCATTCCCTAACTTATTCTTAAAAAGAGGTTTTATGAATCAACTACACTAAAAAATCAGGCATTTTCCAACAAATGAAAAATGGCATCTGCATTTTCTGCTTTCTCTATTTGCGAAATAATATCTAAATTACTAATGATTCTATAAACTCGCTGAAACTCATTTTGTGACTGTTCATTCAGTGCCAGCATAAATATCAAAGAAATCGTTACCCCTGATTCCCATTCAATGGCTTTTTTCAAGACCAAAATTCCTATACCAGATTTAATAATGTCTTCCCCATATCCATGAGGTATAGCCAAACAGTTATTTATTACAGTGGATCCCATATTTTCCCTTGCCATAACACCTTTTATATAATTCTCGGTCACATAACTTTTATCCACAAGTTTATTTACCAATAAAACCAATGCCTCTTTTTTACTTTTTACTTCTTCATTTATTTCAATAAGCTCCCTATTGAAAACTTTAGAAAAAACTTTATCTATATACAACTGACTTGCTTCATATCGGTTTTGCACCATTTCAATCAGTTTTTGTGGTCCGTTCTGTATCACCTCTGCCGCAGAAATAAAAGGTATATCATGATATCGTTCATTGATCGAACCAACAATTATAAGGATATTTGAATTTTGCATAATCGCATCAATCTGTTCTTTTATTGTCACTGCATCCAGTACCCCTATTGGTATTATATTTATTGTATTGCATATTTGTAAAACCTCTTTTTTGATTATACTTGCAATATACTGAGCTACGCCTTCTCCTGTTAAACAAAAGCAAACTATGGCATAATTCGATTTTTTTCTATTTTTATCCAAATGAGATATTTTGATAATTTTTTCTTTTGTTAAAGAATCTGCCACCATATCCAAATTATTTTCCGGCAATAAAATTTTTCGAACAGCATCAATCACCATTAAGGTATCAGTTCTGGTAATTGTCCGTGTTGCTATACCGGTCTGTAAAGTAATCTGATTTCCAAATGTATCCAATGAGCCCATATCAACCAACAGCAAGACGCCTTTTCCCTGATCTACCTCCATTACAGCCTCCAGTGTTCTTTTAAATGCAATTTCAATTTTTTCATCCAATGACATCTCAACAGCCTTAACTAAATCAACACCTAAAAATCGATTCGCCACACTTACCATTCCCTGCGCAACATTTCCATGTGACACAACAACGATTCCAATTGCAGCTGTATCATAAACATCTTTATTTGTAGTAGCTTTTAAATACATAGCAATAAATCCGACTTCTTCTTCTGGCAAATCTATTCCCAAGTGATCTTTTGTCAGAGATGCCATTTTCTTAGCCACTTCATATTCTCTCGTATAATATTGTTTTACATTATGTAGACAAAGACTGGAACTGTATTTGCAATTTTTTATTCTGTCGATCGAAGCATTCAAATGTGTTGCCAAACAATAAAATAATGTATTGTCAAAGCTACCTAAATTCGCTTCTGCTATCGTAAGCATTTTTTCGACTAACAGTATAATTTCCGGACGTACAATTACTTTCAAATCTTTTGTAATTAAGTTATATTTATTATTTTTAATTTGGCTGATTATTTTTTTCAGCTTGGTTTCAAGTCCATCCGTAATAATACGATTAATAATTTCGTCCGATAATCCCTGTTGCTGTAGTTGCTGGTATTCCTCCTCAATATTTTTATAAATATCATTGGGAAATGTATATGCACTTTCTTTTACTTTTTCAAACAGCTTAGTTCCTGGTAAAAAAACCAAATCATCGGAAAGAATTTTTTCAACTTTTTTCCTGTCCCAGACTATATTATATAAACTCTTCGAAATATGAATCGGCAAAGTCGGTACATCAATCATAATAGAATCATCTTCAAGACCGTTTGTCACATATTCTAAAAATCCCTTCGCACAGGATACCTGAATATCTGACCGCAGCTCTCCTATATTCCCCACACAGTTGTAGCTTAATAAACTGCGCAATGCCTGTACCGTTACAATAATTTTTTTGTTCAGTAATGTCGATTCCTGAAAGAAAAACTCTCGAATCATATCGAGTCTTTCTTCTAAAGTCCGCAACGCTAACGAAGGTAATTCTATCACCATAGATATTCTCCGCCGAAAAGTAATCAAAAGATTTTTCTCTATATCTTCCGAAGTTGCCGCAATAATCATAACTTTTGCTTTATGAAGAGTATTCGTTTCTCCCAGCCTTCGATAATGTCCCTTATCGATCAACTGAAATAGCATTTCCTGTCCATTGGGCGGCAGGCGATGGACTTCATCAAGAAATAAAATTCCTCCATCCGCTTTTGTCACCAGCCCATCCTGATCATTTTCTGCTCCCGTAAAAGCACCTTTACGATACCCAAAAAGCTGTGCAAGCAGTAATTGTGGGTTTTCCGCGTAATCAGCACAGTTAAAGGGAATAAATGGATAGTCATTTGCATTCGTTTTTTTATAAACCAATGCAAATTTATACATTAGCTCCGCTAGTTCCGTCTTCCCCACTCCAGGAGCACCTATAATCAAGGTATGTAAACCATTGGGTGGATACAAGATTGCTGCCTTAGCCTGTTCTATTTTTGGTTTTAAACTTCTCTCATGACCTATCATTATCAAAAAAATATCACTTGGCTTTTTATTTTCTAAAGGATCTTGCATTATTTTTTCTTTTTTTCCATTTTTTGCAAAACCACTTGTCTGTAATGTATCAAAAAAACTATTTGTTATCGTATTTCTGGATATATGAAAACCCAATGTATTTAGTTCCGTTGTTAAATTACGTTCAGAGATGTTAGGATTTTCCTTTAATATTCTTTTTATTTCTTCCTGAAGTAAAGTCTTACGCCGTTCCTGTGCATCCGGTATTCCTAAAGCATTTCTGATTTCACCAGTTCTGCTCCGACTAATATATAATTTGCTAGAAATCTCTTGATCTGCTAGTGGATTTTTTTTATCTTCCTCACTTATGATTTTGATGACTTGTTCCTCTATACCATTAGTTGTTTTAGCAACCTGCACTTCCATAATTCTGTCCCCCTTAATTAATATTACAGTCAAAGGTAATGGATAGGTTACACTAAACTGGACAGATAAAATAAGGTCAAGTACACTTAAACTCAATATAAGATGAGGAGATTTACAATGAGCAAACGTGAACGCAGAACTTATACAGAAGAATTCAAAAACCAAATTGTCCAGTTATATTTAAATAATAAACCCCGACAGGACATCATTCGCGAGTACGAATTGACACCTTCTACCTTTGATAAATGGGTGAAACAAAATCAAACATCAGGTTCCTTCAAAGAAAAAGATAACCGTTCTCCCGATGAA
>NZ_KB905849.1 GCF_000381065.1 Propionispira raffinosivorans DSM 20765
GGCTATTTTGTGGATACGGTAGGAAGAAATAAAAAGCAGATAGAGAACTACATTAGGAATCAGTTAGAACAAGATCAAATAACAGAACAAATGAGTTTAAAGGAGTTTGTGGACCCGTTTACGGGTAGCAAGAAGCAAAAGGCATAAATAAAAAGCCCCTTTAGGGGTCGCCCGAAAAAGTAAAACGTTGGTTAGACCATTCGGACGCCCCTTGAGGGGCTTATGTTAGTAATATGCCCTTCCAGGGCTTGAGCAAGCCTCCGGTTTACCGGAGGTCATGACTGCATCCCATATATATGTACAAAAATAAACATTATATATTTTTGAAGAGGACATAAGACTGATGGGAATAGAAAAAAGTAATTGACAATAGTTAAGTGCGAATTTACAATTATCTATGTTGAATCAAGTGCGTATCATCTTTACATAGTTTCCTGTGCTACGCAGCAAATCTCAATAGAGGTAGTTTTGCAAAAAATACATAACAGGAGGGAAATCATGATATTTCAGAAAAGTAAAAAATTAATTTGTGCAATAACCGCAATGGGTATGTTTACTGTTTTTGCCACTGGGTGTGGGGATCAAAGCAGTGATACAATCAAAATTGGGGCAAATCTTGAAATGACCGGATCAAATGCGACCTTTGGTCAATCCGCTACGAATGGAGCGAAACTTGCCATTAAGCAAGCGAATGAAAAAGGCGGGGTCCTTGGCAAAAAACTTGAACTTGTAGTCGCTGACAATAAGAGTGAAGCCGCCGAAGCAGCAAACTCGATGCAGAAATTAATTTCACAGGATAAAGTGGCAGCAATTATTGCCCCGATTGCGTCGTCGAGTGTTATGGCTGGAGCACAGGTCAACAATGATGGTAAAGTATTGGCAATCAGTCCAACCGCATCAAATCCAAAAGTGACGGTTGATCCAGACACTGGAAAGGTTCGTGATTATTTATTTAGAGCATCGTTTATTGATCCTTTCCAAGGAGCGGTTATGGCAAATTTTGCTTCCAAATCACTTAAGGGAAAGACCGCGGCAATTTATATTGATACATCTAGTGACTATGCAAAAGGGCTCGGACAATTCTTTAAAGAAACTTTCATTAAAAATGGTGGTCAGATTGTGTCAGAAGAAGCGTATTTGGCTAAGGATACAGATTTTAAGTCAACATTGACTAAGATTAAATCCAGCAATCCTGATATTTTATTCGTTCCAGGGTATTATCAAGAAGTTGGTATGATTATAAAACAAGCTCGTGAAATTGGCATTAACGCTGCTATTTTGGGTGGTGATGGCTGGGATAGTGAAAAATTACCGGAAATTGCTGGCACTGATGCGCTAAATAATACATTTTTTGCAAATCATTATTCTCCCGATGATCAAAGTCCGGCTATCCAAGATTTTGTTGCAACCTATAAAGCGGAATACGGACAGGTTCCGGATTCTTTTGCTGTTCTTTCCTATGATGCAACGATGATGATTATCAAAGCAATCGAAAGAGCTGGTTCGGTTGATACAGTGAAAATAAAGGATGAAATGGCTAAAACAAAAGATTTTGCTGGTGTATCGGGCATGATTACTTTGGATGAAAAGCATGATGCCATAAAAGATGCGGTTGTCATTGAATTTAAAAACGGCAAGCAGACTTTTAAAGAAAAAGTAAAACCAGAATAAGACCATACTGAAAGAGACTCGTTTGAGATTGGACAAAAGTGTTCTTTAGAAAATCTTAAGCCGTCTCTTTCTTTTTTTCGATCTCTTTTAGCAAGATGTACTTCTGAAATGGACAAATAAATTTTAATGAATAAAACAAAAAGGGATTAAATGGATATTTTGCAACAAAAGTACCATGCAAAACGACAGGTGTTCTGCTAAAAAAGAAAAATATATTCCATGTTATTGACAGGTATACAATGTAACACTATAATGTTAGATAGTGTAAGTTGATAGTATGAATTTGCAGGTAATTGAAGCTTTACGGCTCAATGGTGAGCAGCCTTTAAAAATGGCGTGGACGGGGACAGTTGAACCTTTGGCCAACGATGGCTGAAGGTTTTTCGTTTATTTTTAGGCTGAACAAGGTTCGAAGCTTGATTTCGCAGAATTACAATACGAATGGAGGAGACAAAATGGACTTTTCATCATTTTCCGAACAGTTGATTCAACAGCTCATTAATGGTGTATCGCTAGGAAGTATTTATGCACTTATTGCATTGGGCTATACGATGGTCTATGGTATTATTAAACTGATTAACTTTGCACATGGTGATATTTATATGGTGGGAGCCTACATTGGCTTTTTTGCCACATCCATGCTGCATTTACCGGTATTGCCAGCTTTGATTATTTCTATGGTGGTTACAGGGCTTTTGGGCATGCTTATCGAACGGCTTGCTTATAGACCACTTCGTCATGCACCGAAAGTTTCTGTATTGATCACGGCAATTGGTGTATCTTTATTTTTGGAATATACGAGTATGTTTTTTGTATCACCGCAGCCAAGGACTTTTCCCAATGTCATGGAATCGGTGACTTATCATATGGGACCCTTTGTAGTTAATAGTCAGCAAATTTTGATCTTGGTTATTACGACTATTTTAATGGTGATTTTGACGTATATCGTGCAAAAAACAAAAATCGGCAAAGCCATGCGTGCGGTATCTTTTGATACAGAAACGGCACAGCTTATGGGCATTGATGCCAATCGTGTTATTTCAATTACGTTTGGTATTGGTTCCGCACTGGCGGCAGCCGGCGGCGTTTTAGTCGGGGTTTATTACAATTCAATTGACCCACTTATGGGGATTATGCCGGGACTCAAAGCTTTTATTGCTGCAGTGCTTGGCGGCATTGGGATTATACCGGGGGCTATGGCTGGCGGGGTCATTTTGGGTGTTATTGAATCGCTGGTTAGTGGTTTTCTTTCTTCGACTTTCCGCGATGCGGCGGCTTTTGCCATCTTGATCCTTGTTTTATTATTTAAACCTTCGGGTCTATTCGGTAAGAATACCCGCGAGAAAGTGTAGGTGGCAAAGATGAATTTATCAAGAATAAAAGACATCAAGATTATAGCATTAAGTATCGTTGGCTTTGCGATCATACAGCTTTTGTTAACAGAAAATATCATAGGTTCTTTTTGGGAACTTAATATCATTTTGATTGGGATTAACATTATCATGTCGGTAAGTCTCAATCTAATAAATGGGTATACGGGGCAGTTTTCCCTCGGACATGCTGGGTTTATGGCAGTGGGGGCTTATGTAAGTGCTATCTTGACCGTTAAGTTTCAAATGCCTTTTCTCGTGGGACTAATTGGTGGTGCCGCTGGTGCGGGTACTTTAGGTTTCCTGATTGGGTTGCCAACGCTGCGTTTGCAGGGCGATTATTTGGCCATTGCCACACTTGGTCTTGGTGAAATCATTCGTATTTGCATCCTTAACATTTCATATGTTGGTGGAGCATCTGGTTTTATGGGGATTCCTCGCTATACCAACTTTGCGTGGACGTTTTTTATCGTATTGTTCAGTATTTTCTTTATTAAAAACTTTGTAAATTCATCACATGGACGGGCCTGTATCGCGATTCGTGAAAATGAAATCGCTGCCGAAGCCATGGGGGTCGATACGACTAAATATAAAGTGATGGCATTTACAATCGGTGCTGCTTTTGCGGGCGTTGCAGGAGGCTTATTTGCGCATTATTTCTACATTGCTCATCCGGCGTCGTTTACATTTATGGCATCGTTTAACTATCTTACAATGGTTGTAATGGGAGGGCTTGGCTCCATTACAGGTTCTATTGTCGGTGCAGTTATTTTGACATTTATTTCAGCGGCACTTGCCAGCTGGCCAGAATTTAGAATGATTATTTATTCGCTTGCTTTAATTTTATTAATGTTCTATCGTCCGCAAGGTTTATTTGGTAATATAGAACTTACCGATTTGAAGATATTTAAGCGTTTTAAAGGAGGTCGTAAGTAATGAGTTTACTGAAAGCCGAAGGTGTTTCTAAACTGTTTGGCGGGTTAAAAGCCGTTTCTAATTTTGATATGTATGTAAATAAGGGTGAACTTGTGGGACTCATCGGACCAAATGGTGCCGGAAAAACAACAGCTTTTAATTTGTTGACTGGTGTTTATCAGCCAACAACCGGCACGATTGATTTTGATGACAAGAGCCTGCTTGGAATGAAACCTTATCAAATTACGCAGCGCGGTATAGCACGTACTTTCCAAAATATTCGTTTGTTTTCGGAATTGAGTGTTTTGGATAATGTAAAAATAGCCTATCATTTTCATGTGCAGTATGGTTTGTTTGAATCGGTATTTCGTGTGGGGCGTTATTTTAAAGAAGAAGCAGAGATCGAAGCAAAAGCGATTGAATTTCTGAAGATTTTCAAATTAGATGATAAAAAAGATGAAATAGCCAAGAATCTTCCCTATGGTGCACAGCGTCGTTTGGAAATTGCGCGGGCGTTAGCCGCACAGCCTAAATTGCTGTTGTTAGATGAACCAGCAGCCGGAATGAATCCACAGGAAACACAAGAATTGATGACAATGATTCGCTGGATTCGCGAGGAATTCGGGTTGACAATTCTGCTTATTGAACATGATATGAGTCTGGTTATGGGGATTTGCGAACGTATTTATGTGCTGGAATATGGTAGTATCATTGCTAGTGGGGTGCCAGCCGATATCAAGAATAATCCTGAAGTTATCAGAGCTTATCTTGGAAGCGAGGTAGAATAATGGGAACTATGCTTAAAGTTGAAGATATCAATGTATATTATGGGGCAATTCATGCGATAAAAGGCATCAGCCTGGAGGTAAATGAAGGCGAAATTGTAACTCTGATTGGAGCAAACGGTGCGGGTAAATCGACAATTTTGCGGACCATTTCGGGTCTTTTGAAACCTAAAACCGGTAAAATTGAGTTTGAAGGCCAAAATATTGCTGGTATTGCAGCCCAGCGTATTGTTAAATCAGGAATATCACAAGTTCCAGAAGGCCGCCGTATTTTTGCGAATATGACGGTAATGGAAAATCTTGATTTAGGGGCATATGTGCGCAGTGATAAAGCAGTGATTCAGGAAGATCTGAAAATGGTATTTGCTCGTTTTCCAAGGTTAGAAGAACGTAAAACACAAGAAGCGGGAACTTTGTCTGGCGGGGAGCAGCAAATGCTGGCTATGGGACGGGCCTTGATGAGTCGTCCGCGGCTTTTACTTTTGGATGAACCATCCATGGGCTTGGCACCTCTGTTGATAAAAGAAATTTTTTCAATTATTCAAGATATTAATAAAACAGGTACAACGATTTTGCTTGTGGAACAAAATGCCAATATGGCCCTTTCGATTGCCAATCGGGCTTATGTTCTGGAAACAGGACGTATCACCTTAGCCGGAGCAGCAAAAGATCTAGCGGCCAGTGAAGCGGTTCGCAAAGCTTATCTTGGCGGTTGATCATAAACAAACAGCAATTGTCTAACCGCTTTTGCTGTTTGCTTATTTTTTAAAGGAAGATGCTAAGAAATATCGAACATTACTCAGTATAAGCAAGTATTGCGAGAGGAGTTGTTTTATGTGTTTGTAGCGAATAGAATGACCAAAAATCCGATTACGGTCGAACCGGAAACAAAAGTAGACGAAGCGTCTGCATTGATGAAAAAACATGGATTTCGCCGTTTGCCTGTTATTGAAGGCGGTACATTGGTTGGCTTTTTAAGTGACCGCGATATTATGAAAGTGGCTCCATCACCAGCGACAACGTTGGCTAAATATGAAATTAATTCGCTTTTAGCTAAGATGACGGTTAAGGAAATCATGCAAAAAGAAGTTATTGCAGTGCCTGTTGATGCGACAATTGAAGAGGCGGCACTTCTTATGTATAAGCATAAAATTGGTGGGATGCCAGTTGTAAGCAGCGTTGGTGCGGTGGTTGGTGTCATAACGGAAACAGATATTTTTAAAACGTTTGTGGATGTTATGGGTTTGCCTGAAGGGAAAACGAGGCTGACGATTGCCGTGAAAGATAAAATTGGTGCAGTTAAAGAAATAGCTGAAGTGTTTTTTGAAATGGGCTTGAACTTGGATAGTTTAGTTACCTGTAAAAAAAATACCGGTGAATATGAAATTGTTGTTCGCGGTGATTTTGATAATATTGAATTGATTAAAGAAAAACTTGCTGCCAAGGCCTATATCGTTGAGCATTTTGTGAAAATCGGATAATATAAATGAGAATAATAACGAAAGTAATTATCAATTAAAAATTTTTATTGAAAATACTTTACAGAAATTAAAAAATTATGGTAAGATAAGATGTAGGATCAAGCCAATCAGTGTAAACTGAGATGGCCGGGCGTATTGCAGCAGAGTTAAAGCCTGTGGGACCATGTAAATGGGTCTCACAGGCTTTTTTATACCCTAATTGAGAAAATAAGGATGGTCTGTGCGGATTTGTTTGGATTATTAAACTATTTTGAGCCATTTTTAGGAGGAAGTATAATGACAGAAGAACAGCAAAATAATGCATTAAAACAACGAACTGCTTGGTTATCTATTTTATCAAATACACTGCTGGTCGTTTTGAAATTAATTGTTGGTATGTATGTGGGGGCAGTAAGCCTTGTTTCGGAGGCTATGCATTCCGGTGTGGATCTTATTGCGGCAATCATCGCTTTTTTTGCCGTAAGAAAGGCCGTTGAGCCGCCAGATATGGGACATGATTATGGACATGGTAAATTTGAAAATTTATCGTCTGCGATCGAAGCACTGTTGATTGTCTTTGCCGCAATTGCAATTGTTTATGAATCGATACAAAAATTTAATAATATTGCTGAACCTGAATTTTTGGAATATGGTATTTTGATTATGCTCATTTCAATTGTAGTGAATTATTTTGTTTCTGCTAGGCTGATGGTTGTGGCTAAAAAGACTAAGTCACAAGCACTTGAGGCAGATGGCTTACATCTTCGCGCGGATATATGGACATCGGTGGGTGTTCTTGCAGGATTGGTGGGAATAAAAATTACAGGGTGGCTCTGGCTAGATCCCTTGATTGCTATTTTTGTGGCGATTATTATCTTTAAAACAGGGTATGAAATGGTAATCGAAAGTGCAAAAGAGCTTACAGATACAAGCCTGCCTGAAGAAGAAGAAAGGATAATCGGTGAAATATTCAGTCGGCATGATAACGTTATGGGGTTTCATCGCTTGCGGACAAGACGTTCTGGATCGTATTGTTTGCTTGATGTACACCTTATTTTTGAGAAAGATATGTCTTTAGAACAAGTGCATCAAATTTGTGATGAACTTGAGAGCGAAATTAAAACGGCGTTAGGATCTTTTGATGTACTGATTCATGCAGAACCATCCGATCATCATGCAGAACCAAAACTTTTATCATGAAAGAAAATTAAATGCAGCATAAAATGAAAAACGGGGACTATCACGATTTAAATCGAGACAGTCCCCCGTTTTTTTATTGTTCATATAATTTTGGTTTGCGATCTTGAAAGATATTCATCGAACTGCGAATATCTTGTAAAATAGCCAGTTTTAGGTTGGCATGGAGAGTTTGTTCATCTTCATCTGCCCTGGCGAGAATTTCGCCCCAGGGATCGATGATCAGCGAATTTCCGCCGAGCTGCAACATGTCTAAGGTCCCCGAGCCATTTGCGGCTACAACAAAAATTTGATTTTCAATCGCTCTGGCCCGAGTTAAGGTTTTCCAGTGCATTAATCGTTCAATCGGCCAAGCTGCTGGAATAAATAAAACGGATATTTTTTCTAAGGCTAAAAGTCGTACGAGTTCACAAAATCGTAGATCGTAACAAATAATCGTAGCGCATTTTACACCATCAAGAACATAGGTATTGAAATGCTCTCCGGGTGTAAAGATGATATCTTCCTGAGCGGGTGAAAATAAATGTGTTTTATGATAGGTAGACACAAGTTCACCATCGCGATTAAAGACATAACTTGTATTGTAGACTCTTTCTCCGATGCGATTGGCAATGGAGCCGCCGACGATGTTGACCTGATGATCTTTGGCGAGTTTACTCAAAAACTTTCTAGTGTCAGTTCCATCTGGGTCTGCATATTCTCCAACTGGTTTCGGATAAAATCCGACGTTCCACATTTCGGGAAGCACGATTATATCTGGATTTTTAAGCATGGTTTCTTCTAGCAGCCTAACAATAGTCCTTTTATTTTCGGCAAAATCACCAAATTTGATGTGCATTTGTAGTAAAGATACTTTCATGAAATAATTACACCTCATTTACTGTTAAAGAAAAACCTGAAATTTATAGCTTACGAAGCAAAAAAGCCATTGCTTCTATTTTGAATCCATAGCATAGAAAAAGCAAGTAAATTTAAACAGAAGTTTATTTACAAATTACTGAAAAAGCTTTTATTCTCTTGTGTTTTTGTATAAAATAAGAATAGAAATATCAATGGAAGCTGGTGAAGATTCTATGGAAAGAATACAATATGATATTGGTGATGTGGTAAAGATGAAAAAGCAGCATCCATGTGGCAGCGATTTATGGGAAATAACGCGGACTGGTATTGATTTTGGCTTGAAATGTAAAGGGTGTGGTCGGTTTGTAATGATACCGCGTCCGAAATTTGAGAAGGCAGTCAAATTGATTGTGGAAAAGAATACAGAACCTTTTAAACCTGATCCATTAGGCTATTGAAATACATAATTTCTTGTGAAAAGAGGCATTCGTTTTGTTTTTGAATTTACATTAAATGATTATTTTTTTATGGCAAGATAGCTTTTATTTATAAAAAAGTTTGATATATATTTTTTGCCTTACTTGTTGTTTAATACCATAATAGCCATTAAAAGTTTCGATAATTTTTAACTATAATAGAAGCGGAAATCGTAATCTGTTTTTATTGACACGCTTATTTGCATAAACTATAATAACCTCATGAGATAAATTTTAGCCGATACAGGACTGGCGGAAAATGTGGATTACCACGAGGAACTGTATTGTGAATTGCCGACCGCCTGGGCGAGATTGACCTTGCCTAGGCGGTCTTTGTCTATTTTTAGACCTAAAATAACCTGGATTATTTGCGCAATAATTAAGATTAGGTGCTAAATGTATATCCTTTTTAAATATGAGATTTTAAATAAATATTTGAAATAGTTAGTAGTAAGTCTTAAAACCAGCACGTGATATATTGACATAGTTTGTGAAATAGGAATATAATGAGCAAAGCTTTCATGCTGCAGCAAGTGAGACGAATATTTATTTCATAAAAAATATAACGTAACATATAAATAGTGGAGGTATGGTTCATGAATGTTTGGGATGGTTTTAACAAAGGAAAATGGCAGAGCGAAATTGATGTACGAGATTTTATACAGACAAATTATTTGCCTTATGATGGCGATGATAACTTTCTGACCGGACCAACGGATAAGACAAAAAAAGTTTGGGATACATGTACTGAACTTTTAGCGGCAGAAAATAAAAAAGGTGGTGTTCTTGATGTCGATACGGCAGTGGTTTCGACCGTCGTTTCACATAAACCAGGATACATCAATCGAGAAAATGAAGTCATTTTTGGTCTTCAGACGGAAGCACCCCTTAAACGAGGTCTTATTGTTAATGGTGGTCTACGTATGGCCGAACAAGCTTGTGAAGAATATGGATATAAACTAGATAAGGAAATTGAAAACATCTATACCAATCATGTTACAACGCATAACCAGGCAGTTTTTGGCCTCTATACACCAGAAATGCGCCGCGCGCGCTCGTTGGGTCTGCTGACAGGACTTCCCGATGCCTATGGACGTGGTCGCATCATCGGTGATTATCGCCGCGTTGCTCTCTATGGTGTAAATTATCTGATTGCACAGAAACAAAAAGACAAAGACGAGGTTTTTGTTTCACCTATGTTAGAAGAAACGATGCGAACTCGTGATGAAATTTCACAGCAGATTAAAGCGTTAAAAGACTTGATTGAACTTGGTAAGTCCTATGGATTTGATCTCTCTCTGCCAGCTAAAAATGCGACAGAAGCGGTGCAGTGGATTTATTTTGGTTATTTGGCGGCCATTAAAGAACAAAATGGTGCAGCGATGTCAATTGGCAGGACTTCGACCTTTTTAGATATTTATATTACTCGTGATTTAGCGGCGGGTATTCTTACGGAAGCTGGGGCTCAAGAAATTATCGATCAGTTTGTGATTAAGCTTCGGTTAGCGCGCATGCTCCGGACACCAGAGTACAATGAACTTTTTGCTGGTGATCCATTATGGGTTACCGAATCAATCGGCGGCATCGGACAGGATGGACGTTCTTTAGTAACGAAAAATTCTTATCGAATGCTTCATACCCTATATAATCTTGGTCCGGCACCTGAACCAAATTTAACGGTTCTCTGGTCAGATCGCTTACCGGAAAACTTCAAGAAATTTGCGGCAAAAGTTTCAGTAAAGACCAGTGCCATCCAATATGAAAACGATGAAGTGATGCGTGATGTCTATGGTGATGATTATGGTATTACTTGCTGTGTATCTGCAATGAAACTCGGGAAAATGATGCAGTTTTTTGGCGCTCGGGCGAATTTGGCTAAATCTTTGTTGCTTTCCATCAATGGAGGGAAGGATGAAAAGACAGATAAACAGCTCGCACCAGTAATGCCAATTCCAGAAGGGGAATATCTGGATTATGAAGTTGTTCGCAAAAATTATTCGGAAGTTTTAGCCTGGCTGGCTGGACTTTATGTGAATACGATGAATGTAATCCATTACTCACATGATCGTCATGCGTATGAAGCCGGGCAGATGGCGTTGCATGATAGTAAAATCGAACGCCTGATGGCTTTTGGTGTAGCGGGTCTTTCGGTGGCCATTGATTCTTTGAGTGCAATTCGTTATGCAAAAGTAAAACCAATCCGTAATGAGGCAGGTGTCGCTGTTGATTTTGTCGTAGAGGGAGATTTTCCTAAATACGGAAATAATGATGAACGTGTTGATTCACTGGCCACAGAAATTACCCATGAATTTATTACGGAACTTAGAAAACATCCGGCATATCGTCAGGCGAAGCATACTTTATCGGTATTGACGATCACATCGAATGTCATGTACGGCAAAAAAACAGGATCGACACCAGATGGTCGAAAAGCAGGAGAACCACTGGCTCCAGGTGCTAATCCAATGCATGGTCGCGATACCAATGGGGCACTGGCGGCAATGCGATCGGTGGCAAATATTTCATACGATGATTGTCGAGATGGTATTTCATATACATTTTCGATTGTGCCGGGGGCGCTAGGAAAAACAGAAACGGCTCGAATCAATAACCTGTCAGCACTATTGGATGGTTATTCAAAATACAGAGCGCATCATATTAATATCAATGTTTTTGATCGGGAACTGCTTGTGGCAGCGATGAAAGAACCAGAAAAATATCCACAACTGACAATCCGCGTATCGGGTTATGCCGTGCATTTTGTCAAATTGAGTCAGGCTCATCAGTTGGAAGTCATTAGCCGTACTTTTTATGAAGCTGTATAAGCGGGTGGTATGATGATTGGCTATTATCACTCGAAAGAAACGTTTGGTACAGTGGACGGAGAGGGTATTCGTTATGTGCTTTTTCTGGCAGGGTGTGGGCTCGGCTGCGCGTTTTGTCACAATCCTGATACTTGGACCAAGGGTGAACGATCAATAACGGTCGAGGCGACACTCAAGGATATAAATCAGTATCGGAATTTTTATGATGCTTCCGGTGGAGGCTTTACGGCTAGTGGTGGAGAACCGCTTTTGCAGCCGAACTTTGTAGCAGACCTTTTTGCCGCCTGTCAGAAAGATGGTATCCATACAACCTTGGACACGGCTGGATTTTGTAAAACGGAAGCACTTTTGCAAGTTTTACCTTATACAGACCATGTTCTGTTTTCACTGAAAGCGATTGATCAGAAATTGCATCGAAAGCTTACTCTGGCTGATTCTAATGAGGCTATAATCCGCAATCTGTGTTATATTGCCGAACGTAAACCGGTAACCGTGCGCTATGTTGTTATCCCTCAGGTTACCGATGATGCAGAATCAATAAAGAAGCTTATCGAATTGCTGCATTCTATTAAGAGTGTACAGCTAAAAGTAGATGTATTGCCCTACCATTTTATGGGCGCTTATAAATGGAATGAATTAGGTATGGCCTATAAGCTGGAAGGTGTTCCAGCGGCGACCTCTACTGATGTAAAACGGGTTTCAGATATGCTGCTGACGGCAAATATACCACTCCAATATCCAAAATAAAAAAAGGTGCAGTCAGGAAATTTTATTCTAGACTGCACCTTTTGCATTTTAGGTAGTGGCATGGATCGTTTCAAGCGGCAGTAGTACTTCAAATGTTGTTCCGACACCAAGGGAGCTGGTCACATAGATATCACCGCCGTGGTTTTCAGCCATATGTTTTGCTACGGCAAGACCAAGTCCGGAGCCGCCGCTTTTGCGATCACGTGATTTTTCACCGCGATAAAAGTGATCAAATATATGTGGCAGATCTTCGGGATTGATACCAGGTCCATTATCTTTGATGGAAATGCAAACCCAGCGTTGTCCAGCCATCGTGCGCCGCTGTGTTTTCACTTGGACTTGGCTGCCAATAGGAGAATAACGAATTCCGTTTAATAGAATATTATAAAAAACCTGATGGATTCGTTCAATGTCGAGTTCCAGATTAGGAATATTTTTTGCGAAATCGGCATGTAGATCAATGGATTTTTTATCGCTAAGTGGTTTCAAAACACGCAGGCTGCGTCCAATAATTTGATTGATATTGCAAGAAACTTTTTGTAAATGAAGCTGATAGACTTCCGCCAGTGACAAATCATGCAGTTCCTTGATTAGGTGGTTGAGATGAACCGCTTCTTCATGTAAGGAGCGCAGTTGCTCATCACTTGGTTCAATGATACCATCAAGCATTCCTTCAAGATTTCCTTGGATGATAGCAAGTGGTGTTTTGAGCTCGTGAGAAATATTTGCTTGTAGTTGCTTGTTCACTTTATCATTTTTAGCTAATGACTTTGACATGCGATTGAAACTGTCAGCTAAACACCCAACTTCGTCGTTAGTCTCAACGTTTACATTTTGATAAAGGTGTCCTTTAGCGATTCTTTCCGTTGCTTTACTGAGCTTACACAGTGGGTCTGTTATAGTACGCGCTAGAGCATATCCGGCAATGATTGCAACTAACGATACCGCAATGGCGGCCATGCGAAATGATTCACGAAAGCCATCAAGAAAATCTTGTTCTGGACCATTTATGGTACTGAAGTCTATGGAAGCATTAGCCAGAGCAGCACCTTTGACGCGTAGATATTCATGGAATAAAGTCGTGATCTGGCTGTGACCGATATAACATAAAATAGCGATGGTGGCTAAAACTAGAAGAAATGTTAAACCCGCAATTTTAGTCGTAATAGATATATAGGTTTTATACATGTTTATTCACCTGCAAACTTATAGCCAATGCCATAGACGGTTACAATATATTTTGGCTTTTTACTATCTTCTTCTAATTTATGACGAAGGTTTTTAATATGTGCATCAACGGTTCGTTCATACCCTTCATAGGCAAAATCTTGTATTTGTTCGATTAATTGCAGTCGGCTGAAAACTTTTCCGGGATTTTGGACAAGAATTTCTAGTAGTTTAAATTCAGTTGGCGTCAATTCTAGGGCTTGTTCGTTATTTAACGCAAGATGACGTGCCAGATCAATTTTTAATGGACCGGATTGTATCCATTGTTCCTGTGTGCCGGTTTCACGATACGTACGTCGGAGAATTGCCTTGGCACGGGCAACGACTTCTTTGGGGCTGAATGGTTTCGTAACATAGTCATCCGCACCGAGTTCAAGACCAACAAGTCGGTCACTTTCTTCATCACGGGCTGTCAGCATAAGGATTGGCAAGTCACTTTGCTGGCGGATTTTTTTACAGACTTCCCAGCCATCTAATCCAGGCAGCATCAAATCCAAGATCATGATATCAATATGTTTTTCTTGAATAGATTTTATAGCATCTAAGCCATTACTGTTGGTATGAACAAGAAAATTGTTTTTTTCGAAATAGGCTTTAAGTAATTGGACGATTTTATCATCATCGTCGACAATGAGGACGGAATATGGAGGCATAAAGAAAATTCCTTTCTTAATTTGAAGTCTGTCAAAATGCTTTTTCAGTGAATAATATACAAGTTGCATTAAATATTTTATATGGCAATCGTCAGGAAGGGCTCAGTGGGGTTACGTAGGAAGCAAAAGATGCCTTATACCCCCTTCCTGGCAGATTAGCTAGATGTCATTTATTTAATGCATTATATACAGCTTACTTTCATAATACGCAAATAATGTGAAGATGTTATGAAGAACTTTTGAAGACAATATACGTTTTTGTGGCGTTTGCTTTATATAAAAAAGCGAGAGCATCTATTTGCTCTCGCTGCTTATTTTTTAATCGCGTACCTGAGCTGTGTCTTTTATAATTTGCAGTACCCAGGCAGCAGATGAATATAAATCTTCTTCAATGATATATTCATTGGTGGTATGGGCTTTTTCCATGCCGACACCAAGCACAATGGCGGGAATGCCATATTTATTTAAGACGTTTGCATCACTGCCGCCACCGGATGTCGTCAGTTCAACTTGCAGTCCAAGTTTGTTGGCAGCGGTTGCCGCAATGGAAATGCCTTGCGAGTTTTTGTCTAGGATATAGGGACCATAATCTTTTTGAATCTCAATATCAAGTGCTGCACCGGCTGCCTCAGTTTCGTTTTTGAAAATATCGCATATTTGCGTCGTGAGTTCATCCAGTTTTAGTTGATTTCGGCTGCGTGCTTCACAGACGATTTCTACAAGATCAGCTACAATGTTGGTTGCCTGTCCACCTTGAATGGTACCAACATTGCAGGTCGTCTCTGCATCAATTCGTCCTTGCGGCAGCTTGGCGAGGCTTTTTCCGGCGGTAACGATGGCATTGATTCCATTTTCTGGGGAGATGCCAGCGTGTGCTGCTTTGCCATGTATTTTAATAAAAATTTTATTTTTGCCAGGAGCTTCCGTTATGATTTTTCCTGGACGGCCGCTTGAATCTAATGTATAACCAAAATCAGCATGCAATAAATTGCGATTGACATGTTTTACACCCAATACGCCGCCTTCTTCGGCTGCAGTGAAAAGAACTTGGATGTTACCGTGAAGAAGGTTTTCTTCTTTAATAAGCCGAAGGGCTTCTAAGATGGCGGTGATGCCGGCCTTGTCGTCCGCACCGAGAATGGTCGTTCCATCGGAAGTGATGATGCCATCAATGATTTGTGGTTTCACAGGGCTGCACGGCTCAACACAATCCATGTGTGCAGTGAAGATGATGGTGGGGAGTCCGGGCATATTTCCTTCAAAAGTGGCAATTAGATTGCCACAGCTGCCGTTGATTTTTTCTCCGGCATTGTCTTCAATCACTTGACCACCTAAATCTGTTAGGCGTTTGCTGAGTAGATTGCCAATTTCTCTTTCTTGGCGTGTAGAGCATTTAATTTGTACGAGCTCAAAAAATTCGGCTAATACTCGTTTTCGATGAATCATAAAAAGCCTCCTAAAAAATACACAGTGTGCTTTGTGTGAAGCCGTCTTCACAGGGATACGATTGGTTTTTGTGAGAGAAATTTATAAATTTTCCGTTTTCCTATACAGTGGAATAAATAAGCACTTCTCTATACGGCTTATGAAATCCTGCACTGGTCATTTTTTTGTGTTCTGTATACTGGAACAAAATGTTGTAAGGTATTGCATTTCAAGTCTGTATCATCTAAAATGAGAAAAGACTACAAAAATAGTTTAATTGAAAATTTCGAACATATGAACAGAAAATTTAGGTTTTCTGTTCATTTTACAATGCCGTTTTTTGTGGCGGTTGTTTAAGATAAATGTAAGTGAGTTGTCTCTATATTAAAAATAAGGTGGAATATGTTTTGAGTAATTTAGAAGTAGGTATTGTTGGGCTGCCAAATGTAGGAAAAAGTACACTTTTTAATGCGATTACAAAAGCGGGGGCGGAAGCGGCGAATTATCCTTTCTGTACGATTGAACCAAATATTGGCGTTGTTGATGTACCGGATGTCAGACTTCAGGTTTTGCATGAAATGTATAATTCAAAAAAAACGACACCAGCATCGGTTCGTTTTGTTGATATTGCAGGGCTTGTAAAAGGTGCTGCACAGGGTGAAGGGCTGGGAAATAAATTTTTGGCGCATATCCGCCAAGTGGATGCTGTAGCACAGGTTGTGCGCTGTTTTGTCGACTCCAATATTACCCATGTTGAAGGATCAATCGATCCCTTGCGTGATATTGAAATCATCAATACGGAATTGTGCCTAGCTGATTTGGAAACGCTGGACAAACGATTGGACCGTTTAGCCAAAATTGCTCGCAGTGGCAATAAGGATGCGAAAGTCGAAGAAAATGTACTTCTTCGTATCAAAGAAGTTTTACAAGAAGCACAACCAGCTCGTCGTGTTGAAATGACGGAAGAAGAAGTGACGATGGTTCGCGAACTACATTTGCTGACGCTAAAACCAACTTTATTTATTGCTAATGTTGCGGAAGATGAAGTGGTAACGGCGGAAACCGAGAATGAATATGTGCAGAAAGTAAAACAATATGCTACTGAAGAAGGTGCAGAAGTCGTTGTTATTTCGGCAAAAGTTGAATCTGAAATTGCTGAACTGGATGGCGATGATGCCAAGATGTTTTTAGAAGAACTGGGGCTTGAAGAATCTGGCTTGACTAAATTGATCAAGGCTTCTTTTAAATTACTTGGCCTTTTGACCTTTATGACGTCCGGCCCTGACGAATGTCGTGCGTGGACTATTACACAAGGTACAAAGGCTCCGCAGGCTGCCGGGAAAATCCATACGGATATTGAACGTGGTTTCATTCGAGCTGAAATCGTATCCTATGATGATCTGATTGCTGCGGGCAGTAATGCAGCGGCTCGGGAAAAAGGTCAAGTTCGTCTTGAGGGAAAAGAGTATGTAATGCAAGACGGAGACGTAACTTATTTTAGATTCAACGTATAAGTAAGACAGATAACGCATGGCAATAGGGTCATGCGTTGTTTTTTACATATTAATTTTACTGAAAAGAGGTCATGATATGAAATATTTTTTACAAGACATCAATGAATTTTTAAATGCAAGAATCGATGCGGCGGTACTGCTTTTCCGTATCGTGATTGGCTGCATGTTTATGTGGCATGGGTTTCCCAAAATTACAGGAGGTGTTGATGTCTGGACAGGGCTGGGGCAGTCTTTGGCCGTATTTGGCATTACCGCTTTTCCAGTTTTTTTTGGCTTTATGTCTGGTGTTATTGAGTTTTTCGGAGGTCTGTTTCTTTTCTTAGGATTTTTTTATCGCTTTGCCTGCTTTTTTTTATTTGCCAATATGATGACTGCTTTCAGTACGCAGATGATGAGTGACAAAGGTTTAGCGAAAGCATCTCAATCATTGGAAGATGGTTTTTCTTTTTTTGCGGCGATTGCGATTGGTCCGGGAAAATACAGTCTGGATTATAAATTGAAATGGATTCGCAATAAGTGGTAATGTTATTCATCTATAAAAATAGTATTTTTTATGACAAAGGACCCTTTTAAAGAGAAACAGGGGGTAAAAGCATGTCACAGGCAAATTTAATTTTTCTGACTGTTTTGACAACATCGTTTTTGGGACCTTTTATGGGCAGTTCTATCAATATAGCGATTCCGTCTATTGCGGAAACTTTCGTCTTCCCACCGGCGATGCTCAGTTGGGTTGTAACCGCATACCTTTTGGGATCTGTTGCCGTTTTGGTTCCATTTGGAAAACTGGCTGACAGCATAGGCCGGAAAAAAATTTATCAAAGCGGGCTTATTTGCTTGTTGGTAACGACCTGCTTAGCCGGTTTTTCTGTATCGCTGCCAATGCTGATCGTTTTTCGGTTATTGCAAGGGCTGTCCTTGGCGATGATTTTCAGTACGAGTATGGCCCTTTTAATTTCGGGGCATACGGCGCAGGATCGTGGTAAAGTGATTGGTTATTCAGCGGCAGCAACCTATATGGGCCTATCGTTTGGACCGGTGATTGGTGGCTTGATTACGCAGTATCTAGGCTGGCGGGCTATCTTTTTTTTTACAGCAGTGGGACTATTGGTGAGCCTCGTGGCAATCGTAAAAGTGAAAATAGAATGGTATGGCGTAAAAGGCGAAAAACTTGATGTTTTTGGCAGCTTTTTGTATTGCACTTCTAGTATAGCTGTTTTATATGGATTATCAGCCTATGCGGTCAATCCTTGGGCGGTTGGTATTTTGGGGAGTGGGGTCTTACTGTTGGTGCTTTTTGTGTATGAACAGACGAAAAGCCAACAACCTATTATTGAACTGTATTTGTTTCGCAATACAATTTTTGCTATGTCAAATTTGGCAGCAATGATCCACTATAGTTCAACGTTTGCCATTGGTTTTGTTTTGTCACTTTATCTGCAGGTTGTGCGAGGGTTTGATGCTTCAACGGCTGGTTTGATTTTGTTAATCCAACCACTTTTGATGGCAATTTTTTCACCCTGGGCGGGTGCTTTGTCAGATAGAATTCAGCCGCGTTTCGTAGCCTCGGCGGGGATGTTTCTGACAATGATGGGTTTGTTCTTTTTTACTTTTTTGACGCAGCAAACACCGATCTGGCTGCTTGGTCTAAATTTGATTCTCATAGGTATTGGTTTTGCATTCTTTTCTTCACCGAATAGCAATGCAGTCATGGGGGCTGTGGATCCACCGATTTATGGGGTGGCATCTTCGATTTTATCGGTGATGCGTCTGAGTGGACAGGCGCTCAGTATGGCGGTGGTGACGGTTATATTGTCACTCTATCCGCAGACGATGGGGGTTTCTGCGACAGTGATGCTGCACAGTTTTACCGTGATTTTTGCCGTTCAGGCTTTTTGTTGTGCGTGTGGTGTCTTTGTCTCCTTAGCGCGAGGAACATAAAAGTCTTTGTGAATTATCTTGCATCATGCGGCAATAAATGATATAATCATTTAGTCATAAGACAGTTAGGTTTCAAAATACAATTTTGGGCCTTCCCTGCTCCTGAAATATAGGAGCCATTAGTCCAGAGAGGGAGGTGATTTCGTGAGAAAGTACGAAGTCATATTCATTGTTAAACCAATTGAAGAAGAAGCAACAAACGCTGTAATTGAAAAATTCGCTAATTTGATTGCTGCCAATGGTGGTACGGTTGACAAAGAAGATCGTTGGGGCAAAAAACATCTTGCATATGAAATTAAAGACCATGCAGATGGTTTCTATTGCTTATTCTACGCTACATGTGATCCAGCATGCGTTGCTGAAATTGATCGTGTAATGAAGATTACTGACGAGATTTTAAAACATATGATCATTAAAGAAGAAGAATAATAATAAAGCCAGGGAGGAACTTACCATGAATAAGGTAATTATAGTTGGTCGGCTTACACGTGACCCTGAAGTGCGTTATACGCAAAGTGGGAAAGCGGTTGCTTCGTTTACTGTTGCAGTGAATCGCCGCTTCAGTAGAAGCGATCAGCAAAATACAGCTGATTTCATTCCTGTTGTTGCATGGGAAAAACTGGCCGAAATTTGTGGAAATAATTTGATTAAAGGAAGTCAGGTCTTAGTAGAAGGTCGGCTGCAGGTTCGAAACTATGATGCACAGGACGGATCGAAGCGTTATGTGACAGAAATAGTAGCCCAAGAGATTGAATTCATGGGTGGCAAACCTACTAGAGGACCGGAAGATCAGGCTGGTGCAGCACCTGCAACGGGCGGTGCAGATTCCTTTGGATCACAAGTCTTCCCTGACGAAGAAATACCATTTTAAGGGAGGTATGTTCGATGAGACGTGAAAGAGGAAGAAAACCAAAAAGAAAAGTTTGTAGTTTCTGCGTTGATAAAGTAGAATCTATCGATTATAAAGATGTTGCTAAATTACGCCGTTATGTTACGGAACGTGGGAAGATTTTGCCGCGCCGTATTTCAGGTAACTGTGCAAAACATCAACGTCAAGTAACTGTAGCAATCAAACGCGCACGTAATATTGCTTTACTGCCGTTCACTGCTGAATAAGATAGAAGAGCCTTAGGGCTCTTTTTTTTTAAGAAAAACATAAATTTACACAAGTTATGCACAGGAAATCCACAGGATTTTGTGGATAACTTGTGTAAATGCAAGAAAATGGAGTTATCTCAATCAAGAGATAACTCCATTTTGTCTTAATGAATGGATTCCATAAACTGCAAATAAGCTTCTTTTGTCATTTCTGGTTGATAATCCTGCAGAATTTCTTCGGCTTGTTCGGCTTGATTCGTTAATAAATCAATTATGGTTGCTACCATAGTGATGGCGGGAAGCAAGTAAGCCATCTCGTCATCGGTTACTGCGAACTCACGTGTATGTACGGTACCTTTGGTGCCGCCACCAAACCACGGATGAATGACAGGCATAATATGTGACAGATCACCCATATCTGTGCTGCCTGAGCTGTGTCCGAGGTGCTCAATCGAGTCTTCGCCTAAAAGTTCCAATACATTTTTTTCATAGATGGTCGTTAGTGTCAAATTATTGATCATCGGTAAAAAACCGGGCATATCATTGATTTCAACTTCGGCACCGATGGCCATTGCACCACCTTTTAAGGCGCGATTGACTTTTTGATTTGCATCCATCATCGCTTTGACTGTTTTGGCTCGTACATAACTTTCCATGCAGACTTCTGCTGGGACTACATTGACTAAATCACCACCTTTGGTGATGATTGGATGAAATCGGACACAATCTTCATCGCGAAAGGTTTCGCGTTGTGCATTTACGGCAGTAAGCGCAATTAAAGCGGCATTTAAGGCATTAATTCCTTCGTGTGGGGCACTGCCAGCATGTGCTTCTTTACCTTTGAAGCGAATCATTTTGCCGATAAAACCATTGCTTGTGCCACCAACATCGATGCGTCGTTTTTCTTCGCCCTGCATCGAAACATGCATCATCATCGCCATATCGATATCATCAAAATCGCCGCAGCGAATCAGTTCGGATTTTCCGCCAAAATACTTTAGTTTTCCTTGCTCTTTTAGACGGTTGCGATATTCGATTTCCACGTATTCTTCGGCTGGTACGGCAAACGGGATTACATCGCCGTCGAGCGCTTGCATTACACCAGACGTCTTTAAACCGATCGCACATGCCGCTAATATTGCCATTTGTACGTTATGACCGCAGGCATGTGCGGCCCCGGTTTCCATATTGGACAGTGGATGGTCATGGCAGATAATCGCATCCATTTCACCTAATATGGCAATTTTTCGTTTACTGGATTTTCCTTGCAGTCGCGCTTTGACGCCCGTTATCGCATGACCACGTGTATAAGGAATTTCATATTTTTCGAATAGGTCGGTGATTTTTTGGGAGGTTTTTATTTCTTTAAAACCAAGTTCTGGTTCGTTAGCAATTGAGTTTGCTAACGTGATAATTTCTTCTTTGTGGGCATAAATAGCCTCACAGACTTTTTGCTTTAATAAATCTTGCAAAATAACAACTCCTTGTTTTTAGTTTAGAGTGTTTGTCTATCGTAAAAGACAGTTGTCCTTTGAGTAAAAACTCATAAAATCGATTTATAAATTGACATACATCCTATTATTCAATATAATAACAAGTATTATCAATTTATGCTAGCTGTATAAATTAATAAAATCGTTTATGTTTGGCAATGGGGCCTTCGTATACAACATTACGAAGGTTTTTCTTATGCTTAAAAAGCATAACAATGAAGGAGAGATTTACTTTGGATGTATTAAAAAACTGGAAAATTCATATCATAGCACTTATTTTGGCAATTATTTCAGAATTAATTGGAGTCAAAAAAATACCAGTTGGACCAGGCGTTCTGCTATTTTTACCAATGCTCTACGCAATGATTTTAGGTGGCATTATTAGTTGGCCAAAGTTGAAAATGATAAAAGCTGGCGAAATGAAACACGCCACATCGGTACTTAGTCTGTTGACTTTGATTTTGGTCACAAAATTAGGCGTCATTATTGGGCCTTCGCTAAATAAAGTCGCTGAAGCCGGGTTTGCTTTATCAATACAAGAATTGGGACATTTTCTCGGGACGGTTGTTTTAGGGCTACCAATTGCAATTGCTCTAGGTTTGGGCAGGGAATCAGTCGGCGCAACTTTTTCGATTGATCGTGAACCAAATATTGCAATCATTGCCGAAAAATATGGTCTTGATTCAGCAGAAGGCCGTGGGGTCATGGCAATTTATATTTGTGGTACTGTTTTTGGTGCAATTTGGATTGGTCTGATTGCTGGCTTTTTAGCAGCAATGCACATTTTTCATCCTTATGCTTTAGCGATGGGGTCCGGCGTTGGTTCTGGCAGTATGATGGCTGCAGCCACAGGGGCGATTGCTACGGTATTTCCTGAACAAAAAGAGCAGATCTTAATGTATGCGGGAGCTAGTAATTTACTGACGACCATTGTTGGCATTTATTTTTGTTTGTTTGTTTCATTGCCGATTACCAATTATTTATATAAACGGCTGAGTCCGATTTTAAGTCCGAATCGTTTGAAAAAAGGTGGTGCAAGTCAATGAATCAGCGTGAAACAGTATTGACTTTTCTTGTTGCGGGCTTGATTGCTGCTATTGTCTGCATGGTTGGCTACGCCGTACCCGTTTGGGATGCTTTAATCGGGTGTGGTATTTTGGTTTTTATTACACTTTTGGGGATATGGCTTGCAAAAATAATTCCAGGCAAGCTGCCCATGGTTTTTTGGGTATCAATTCTGGCTATTTTGTCTTCAACGCCAATTTCACCTGTTGCTGACTTTGTTAAAGAGTACACTACAAAAGTTGATTTTCTGGCGATTTGTACCGTGGTATTGTCTTATGCCGGCCTGACGATCGGGAAAGATATTGTCATGTTCAAAAAAATGTCATGGCGTATCATTGTGGTCGCTTTGGCCGTTTATACAGGAACATTTATCTGTGCAACTTTTATTGCTGAAATCATGCTTCATTTAGAAGGTATTATCTGATAAAAAACAAGCATTGAATGGTAAAAAATATCACAATAAGACTACGACACATTGGTTGCTCTCGCTTTACAAGCAGCTTCCGGTGCCGTAGTCTTATTTTTTCTGTTTTACGTCCAGTAGACAATCCCGGTCATGATAATTAAGCTGAGCATAATAGCATATGATGCGCTTAGGTTGACTGTTTTTTACATAATCATCGTTTTTTTACAGGCAGCCAATATCAATCATTAGAGATACACATAAAGTATTTAGTAAAATATCATTCATAAAAGACTTCTTTTTTTTATTGAGGTATTGAGTATATGCTGAGAAAAAATAAACGCAATTCTAAGTGAACAACCGGAAATTTCATTTTTTAGCAGTAATTCATTTTTATAATGATTCTCCTTTTCAATATTTTTGTGTTTCTGCTCAATCTATGGTATCTTTAATGTATATCAAATAAAATAATAATGTAAAATTACCTGTCGATTCTTTCAAGTGTGTTCGGCAGAACGATTTGTATTTTATTTCGAATAATGTGGAAAACAGGGTCCGAATAATTTTTAAAAAGAGGTGAACCAATGGTGAATCAAAAACTAGCGCCCCTGACAGAAAGTGGAGCTTTATCGGCAATTGCTGTTGTTATGGCATTGATTAGTGTCTATGTACCGGTTTTGGGAACCGTCATGGCAATCATTTGGCCGTTGCCGATTATTATATTAAGTGTGCGGCATGGAATTCGCTGGGGCATTATGGCATCAATTGTATCGGGTGTTTTGATTGCTCTATTAATCGAACCCATGACAGCCATACGCATGGTTGTAGCATTTGCACCGGTTGGATTGATGCTTGGATTTGCTTATCGCAAAAAATATAGTGCAGTAAAAGCATTAATTAGTAGTGTCTGCGTTTCTATTATTGCTAAATCAGCTGTACTTTTGATGGTGATGTTCTTAATGAATATCAATCCACTAACGATGCAGGTTGATATGCTGAAAGAAGCTTTTGAGATGTCTTTGGATATCTATCGTGGTGCTGGAATGAGCGAAACGCAGCTAACGCAAATGGATACGGATTTCACAAAAGGATTGCAGCTTGTTACAATGCTGTTTCCACTCATTGTTATATTAATGGGCACATTAGATGCTTATGTTAATTTTGCCGTAGCGGGGAAAGTTTTGCGTCGGCTGGGTCATAAAGATTTACCGACACTGCCTGTCTTTGAAGAATGGCGCCTGCCTAGAGTGTTGGTTTATTTGTATGGATTTTCCCTTGTGGGTATGTACTGGGGCGGGACGCGTGAGCTGACGGTTTTGTATCAGATCTCAATCAATGCAAATATGCTGGCAACTTTTTTAGGGCTTATTCAGGGATTGGCTCTTTTGCAATATGCAGCGAACCGTTATCAATTGTCAAAACTCATGCGAGGTATTATAATTATTCTTATCCTCACAAATGGAGCGTTTATTCAGATTTTGGGATTCACAGGATTGTTTGATATACTTTTTGATTATCGGCGCCGTTTTACAATGAAAAAATGATAAGAAAAGATAGTGAACTGGGAGGTTTTTCTATGCCTCGGAATATGTCTGCATGGCTTGATATTTGTATCCATATGGTTATTATGGGCGGGTTGCTTTTGGTGCTATTGCATTATAATATCTATATTGCGCTGATTGGGCTGCTGATTTGGGTTACGTTGTTTTTTTATGCAAAAGAACGTTGTCAGGATCGCCAGAGGGCTTTGGATTATTACTATAAAAATATCATTCAAAATATCAATGAATTATCCAATTATGCCATTGAACAATTGCCAACGGTTATTTTGATTGTCGATTATGACGCCAGAATTCGTTGGTACAATAAAGAGCTTAGTAAGTGGCTGGGTTTTAAACCGGAAATTGGGACCTCTATTAAAGAATTTTGGCCGCGTGCCATTGTAACGCCAATTTGGGGCAAAGATAGTGAATATATTTTTGCTTATAAAGACAAGTTTTATCGTGCCAAACATCGTCCGGTAGCGACATCGGATGATGTACAGGGCCTTATGGTGTTTTATGTTACGGATGTTAGTGAATTTGAAAAACTCAAGCGTCGTAGTACGATGGAAAAACCAGTACTCAGCTATATTCAGATTGATAATTATGATGAAGTTTTGCAGGGAATCAGTGAAGCACAGCGAACAACAATTATTGTAGAAGTTAATCGTTTGCTCGATGAGTGGATTTTGAGCATCGGTGGATTTCTGCGACGTATTTCAGAGGATCTTTATGTAGCTATTATGGAACGCCGTGCTTTAGATCGTGTGCTCGCGGACAAATTTGATATTCTCGATAAAGTTCGAGCAATTCATGGTGCGAATAAGTTTCCGGTGACATTAAGTATTGGCGTGGCCGCTGTCAGCGATGATACGACGATTGCTCAGCTTGGTGAACAAGTTACAGCAGGGTTGGATCTGGCTCTTGGTCGTGGTGGTGATCAAGTCGCTGTACAGGTTGATGGGAAGATGCAGTTTTATGGTGGTAAGGCGAAAGCTGTAGAAAAACACACGCGAGTGAAAGCTCGTGTTGTGGCACATGCCTTACATGAAATCATCGACAATTCGGACAGCGTGCTCATAATGGGTCATCACAATGAAGATTTTGATTGTTTAGGGTCGTCGATGGGGATTGCCAAAATGGCTCGCCATATGAATAAGGACGTTCATATTATATTAAGTGATATGAATGAAGGCATTGATAAATTTACAGATTTGCTTAAAGATGATGAAAGTTATCAAGACCTCTTTATGAGTAGTAGTGACGTAGGGACAATTACGGCGCTGAATCCGGTTTTATTTATTGTTGATACGCATATTCCACATCTTGTTGCAGCACCATCACTTCTGGATCGTGTTTCGCAAGTAATCGTTATCGATCATCATCGACGCTCAGAGCAGTTTATTGAAAGCCCCCTGCTGGTTTATATAGAACCGGCATCTTCTTCAACGAGCGAACTCATTACAGAACTTTTGATGTATTTCAGTGAAGACCTTGTTTTGACTCGTATGGATGCGACGGCACTTTATTCAGGAATTGTTGTGGACACCAAAAATTTTGCAGTGCAGACGGGGGTGCGAACCTTTGATGCAGCTGCCTATTTGCGGCGGTCTGGTGCAGATCCAGTGATGGTGCGACACCTCTTTAGGACTGACTATGAAACAAATCTGGCGAAAGCACGGTCTTTGTGTAGTTCAGAATTTGTTAAAGGCGGACTTATCGTGGCTTCTTGCCCAGCCGGAATTTCGAATGCCCAAGTTATTGCGGCTCAGATTGCGGATTCTTTACTTAGGATTGAAGATGTGAGAATGAGTATGGTTTTATTCCATTTGGAAGATGGTATCGTAGGTATAAGTGCCAGGTCAACCGGTGAAATCAATGTACAGGTTATCATGGAGGAGTTTGGCGGTGGTGGACATCAAAATGTTGCTGGTGCACAAATTAAACATGCTGATATAGAAGAAATAAGACGCAAAGCGATTGAGCTGAGCGTTCAGTATATTGAGGAGAGTGACAAAAGTGAAAGTAATATTACAACAGGACATTAAAAAAGTAGGCAATAAAGGTGATATTTTAGAAGTATCGGAAGGTTACGGCAGAAATTTTCTTTTGCCGAAAAAATATGCAGTTGAAGCCAATACTGCTAATATGAATGTAGCCAATGCAAAGAAAAAATCAGCCCAGTTAAAAAAACAACAAGAAACGGATGAGGCAAAGCTTATGGCGGCCCAGCTGTCAAAAATTGAAGTAAGCATTCCTGTTAAAATCGGTGAAGGCGGTAAATTATTTGGCTCTGTAACGGGTAAAGATGTGGCGGATATTTTACAGACCACACACAATCTTGAGATTGATAAAAGAAAAATTGAAATTAAAGGCGGTATAAAGGGTGTTGGCGATTATGATGCTGTAATCAAAGTGCACCCGGAGATTACAAGTACAATTAAGGTACATGTAATCGCTGGCTAGGAAGAGGCAGAGTATGAAAGGTTTTTTTAATAAATTATTTCGTAGAAATAAACAAGAAGAAGCACCGATGGAAAAAATCGGGCATAAAAAAATAATACTCAAAAAGACAGAAGGCATCGATAAACAAATCGATGCCTTATATGGCGTATTAGTTGATATTTTCAGTTCGGAAAAACTTGTTTTGCGAGCGGGAAAACTCGATGCGATGGATTTGATGCGTTCACAAAACCGTGGTGAACGAGTTTTAGCACTGCAAAAACTGATTTGGGAAAATCCGACACTGGATAAAATTCCGACTGATGAAGAAATTCCGGATCTTTTGGAACAATTGTCGGAAGAACTGGCAGAACTTATGGCTAGACGTAGTGTAGAAGATAAAATTGAGAAAAAAATTGCTGAAAAAATGGAAGAACGCCATCAAGAGTATGTTAAAGATATCAAAATGCAGGTTTTAAAAGACGAAAAAGTTGAAGAAGAAGAAACACCGCAGGCAAAAGGAAAATTTGAGGCTTTAGAAAAATTGGAAACCGTTAAATTGACGAAATCTGTGATGGAACTATTGAGACCGAATAAATTAGCTGAGATTGTGGGACAGGAACGAGCTGTGAAGTCGCTTCAAGCTAAGCTAAGCTCCCCCTATCCACAACATTTGATTCTGTACGGACCGCCAGGCGTTGGTAAAACGACAGCGGCACGACTGGTCTTGGAAGCTGCCAGTAAAACGAAATATACACCATTTAATGAAGATGCGCCGTTTGTCGAAACCGATGGTACTACCTTGCGCTGGGATCCGAGGGACATGACAAATCCACTTATGGGTTCTGTGCATGATCCAATTTATCAAGGTGCTCGCCGAGATCTTGCCGACAGTGGCGTACCAGAACCAAAACCGGGGCTGGTAACCGATGCACATGGTGGCATTTTATTCATCGATGAAATTGGTGAAATGGATGCCATGCTGCAAAATAAACTACTTAAAGTGTTAGAAGATAAACGGGCCTTTTTTGAATCGGCCTATTATGATCCGACGGATGAAAATGTGCCGAAATACATCAGAAAACTCTTTGAAGACGGTGCACCGGCAGATTTTGTCTTGATTGGAGCGACTACGCGTGATGCCGGGTATATTAATCCAGCCCTCAGGTCGCGTTGTGCTGAAATCTATTTTGAACCGCTTACACCCAAACACATTGAAACGATTGTTTTAAATGCAGCTGAAAAATTGGAAGTTACGATTGCTGATGATGTGGCTGCACTGATCAGTGAATATACAATTGAGGGCCGAAAAGCTATCAATATTCTGGCTGATGCGTACAGTTTGGCATTACAAAGAATCGGTGATACAGATGAGGCTATTATTATAAACAAAGAAGATGTGTATGAAGTTACCCAGGTAAGTCGTCTGTCACCATTTGTTACACAAAAAGCATCAGAGAGATCTGAAGTTGGTAAGGTTTTTGGACTTGGGGTAGCAGGATACTTGGGATCTGTCATTGAAATTGAAGCAGTGGCTTTTAAGGCAAATGAAAAAGGCAAAGGGACGGTTCGGTTCAATGAAACAGCTGGCAGCATGGCGAAAGATTCCGTATTTAATGCAGCCTCCGTACTTCGTAAAATCACTGGTGAAGATGTGCATGACTATGATATCCATATCAATGTCATTGGTGGTGGTAATATTGACGGTCCGTCAGCTGGTACTGCTATTTTGACCGCCTTGATTTCGGCTATTACGGGACGCAAAATTAGGCAGAACGTTGCTGTTACCGGTGAAATATCGATCCAAGGGCTTGTTCGTCCAGTCGGCGGTGTATTTGAGAAAGCCTATGGGGCAAAACAAGCTGGTATTACAACGTTGGTAATTCCAAAAGAAAATGAAAAAGACATACCAGAAGGACATTTGGGACTGGACATACATCCGGTAACGACTGCTGAAGGTGCCTTTGCGGTATTGTTTGAAGACGATAAAGATAAAGAAATAATCGCATAAATCTCTGTTACAGGAGGTTTCCGTCTGTAGGACGGGCGGGGATTTGGGGCATATTTTGCCCCGGTCTCCGTTTTTGTTTGAGAGGAGTGATTCTTGTTGATTGATAGAATACCACCGCAGAATATTGAAGCCGAACAAGCTGTTTTAGGTGCGATGCTTATAAAAAAAGAAGCGATTTCGGAAGTTGTGACGATTTTAATTGGAACAGATTTTTATCGAGACGCGCATCGGATTATCTTTGATGCAATGCTCGAACTCTTCAATAAAAATGAAGCGGTTGATCTTATTACGATTACGGAACAACTGCGCAAAAATGAACAACTTGATAAGGTTGGCGGGATAGCCTATGTTACATCGTTGGCCAATAGTGTGCCGACGGCAGCCAATATTGAGTATCATGCTAAGATTGTCAAAGAAAAAGGGCAGCTTCGGCATTTGATTAATTCTGCTACGGCGATTGCTGGTATGGGGTATGAAGACAATGAAAATGTAATTGATGTAATGGACAAGGCTGAAAAAATGATTTTGGAAGTCGCAGAAAAACGCGGCGGCGGTGATTTTACACCGATTAAAAACATTTTGCTGGATACGTTCAGTAAAATTGAAGTTTTATACGCTTCTAAAGGCGGAATTACAGGAACTCCAACTGGTTTTAAGGATTTGGATAAATTAACATCAGGACTCCAGCCCTCCGATCTTATTTTGGTCGCCGCTCGTCCAAGTATGGGGAAAACAGCGTTTACACTCAATTTGGCTACCCATATTGCTGTGCGAGAAAAAAAGGCAGTGGCTTTTTTTTCTTTGGAAATGTCAAAAGAACAGCTTGTACAGCGTATGCTCTGTTCGGAGGGAGCGATTGACTCGCAGCGTCTTCGCATCGGTGAACTCGACGATAAGGATTGGGGAAAACTGATTAGTGCTGCAGATCGATTGTCAACTGCACCAATTTTTATTGATGATACAGCTGGTATCACTGTTATGGAATTGCGTTCGAAAGCAAGACGCTTGAAAACGGAATATGACCTGAAATTGATTGTTATTGATTATTTGCAGCTCATGCAAGGCAGCAGCAGCAAAGGCGGCGATAATCGCCAGCAGGAAATATCGGAAATATCTCGCTCACTCAAAGCATTAGCAAGGGAACTCAATGTACCGGTTATTGCTCTTTCTCAGCTCAGTCGTAGTGTGGAATCACGGCAGGTTAAAAAACCAATGCTCAGCGATCTTCGTGAATCCGGTTCCCTAGAACAGGATGCGGATATTGTTATGTTTCTCTATAGGGAAGATTACTATGATCCTGATACGGAAAATAAAAATATTACAGATGTGATCATTGCCAAACATCGTAATGGTCCGGTTGATACCATCCAGTTGTTTTTTCACAAACAATTTACAAAATTTGCCGATTTATCACGGATACAAAACTAATTTATACAAAACAGAACAGATTCCTCGGAATCTGTTCTGTTTTGTAAACTGGTACGCAGAAAAAAATTAAATGGGTGAAATTTTAGAATTCAAACCCTTTCCTAAGAATAGTAATGTATACTCTTAAATAATAGAAGCGTATACATCGCTATTCTTCCATATTTAAGCATATCGTATTTTCTGATTGGAAAGAAGGTTTTATTTTGAGGAATATAACAAAAAAAATCATGATATTTTCTATGATTGGTATCATTCAAACAGGCTTTGGCGCTTCGATAATTGAAGCATCGGCATTTCAGAACGATCGTCCGATGAACCGAGATCATCAAGAAGCTCGTTTTGATCATCGAGATCATGATCGCGATGAATTTCGCCAGCGAGAATATGATAGAAAAGTTCGCGAAGAGAACGACCGTTATGAACAAGAAATTCAACGGCATCGATTTGAAACCAGACAGGATTGGCGTGAACGAAGATCACATGAAAAACATCGTCATGAACAAATATTACAGAGGTTAGCACGAGAAAAAGATCAACAGGGTCCTTTCCACAGAAGGTGAAATTAAGATAGTATATTTTCCATAGATAAAGATTCGTAATATTTAAAGAAAAGAGGAGTTCGTTTTGAATAATATAACAAAAAAAATCATGATACTTTCTATGATTGGTATCATTCAAACAGGTTTTGGGACCGCCGTGCTTGAAGCTTCTCCGATGCATCGTGATAACCGCCAAGACGTTCGTTTTGATGATAGACATGATGGTGGCCGCGACAATGGTGACCGTCAAGTTGAGCATGATAGACGGATGCGTGAAGAAAATGAAAGACATGAACGAGAAATGAGACGACATGATCATGAAAGTGATAGAGAATGGCAGGAACGTCAAGATCGGGAAAATGATCGCCATAATAATACATTAAATGAAATAGCAGCACTGGTGCTTGGTGTTGTTATTGGTCATAATACCTAACTAAAAAACAGGCTGCTCGCTTTTTATAAGCTGGCAGCCTGTTTTGCGTACTGCCCTTCAGGTATCTTTACCTGTGATGGCTTTTGACGCATAAAAATAGTGTTTTGTCTATATGGGACAGGCTCGTTTTGTCATTGTAGGATCAAAATGATAAAAATAGAATGGTTTTTGTAAATTAAATTGACATGCTGCTATAATCAATGCTATGATATTCAAGGGAAATTAGGACATATTTTTTCACCAAACTCAAAAAGAGGCATGCGTATGCCAATTTGAGTGTTTTTGTTGTTTCATTGACATTATAAGCCAATATAGAAAAAAACAAGTGATCTAATTACCGTTTTCAATCGATACGTTACAGGTGATGCTTTTTATAAATGCGTACAGTATTGCTATGGAAAAATGGATAAAAGGTGAAGATTTCCAAAATGAATGTCAAGAAATAGGAAGCTGTGAATATTTTGAATACGCTTTCTAGTACTTACGAATGTAAATGCAATTATGGCGTTTTTGGGTATCTAAATTCACTTTTATATAAATCATATTATTGAGAGGAGAGGTCTTATGTCAGCAGTTGTTGTAATGGGAACTCAGTGGGGCGATGAAGGTAAAGGTAAAATCGTCGATTATTTAGCAGAACAATCCGATGTTGTCGTTCGTTTTCAAGGAGGGAGTAATGCAGGTCATACAGTTACCGTAGAAGGTAAAGAATTTAAACTGCGTCTACTGCCTTCAGGAATTTTATACAAAGGTAAAACATGTGTTATCGCCAATGGTGTTGTTGTTGATCCGGAAGTTCTTCTTCAGGAAATGGATGGAATGACGGCACAAGGAATTGAGGTAGATGGAATACGTATTTCCAATCGGGCTCATGTTATTTTGCCTTACCATAAATTAATGGATGAACTCTTAGAAAACGTTCGTGGCGATAATAAAATCGGCACGACAAAACGTGGTATTGGTCCTTGCTATATGGATAAAGATAACCGCATCGGTATTCGTATTGTTGATCTTATGGATGAAGAAGTATTCAGCGAAAAACTTAAAGAAGTTCTTGCTATTAAAAATAAAGAATTGAAAGCAGTTTACAACCATGATGGTTTTGACTATGATGCAGTTCGCAGCGAATATCTGGCTTATGCAGATCGCCTGCGTAAGCATGTCATTGATACATCTGCTTACCTGAATGCACAGCTCAAAGCAAAGAAAAAAGTATTGTTTGAAGGTGCGCAGGCAACGCTGTTGGATCTTGACCATGGTACATATCCCTATGTAACATCTTCACATCCAACTTCGAGTGGTGCCTGTGTAGGTGCTGGTATTGCACCGAAAAAAATTGATACGGTCGTTGGAGTTGTCAAAGCATACTGTACACGTGTCGGAGAAGGTCCGTTCCCAACGGAACAACTCAATGAAGTCGGTGATAAGATTCGCAGCTGTGGTCATGAATTCGGTACGGTTACTGGTCGTCCACGTCGTACTGGCTGGCTCGATGCGTGTGTAGTCCGTTATGCAGGTTACTTGAGTGGGATTGACTACATGGCAATCACGCGTCTTGATATCTTAGATACATTTAAAGAAGTTAAAATTTGTGTTGCTTATAAATATAATGGTAAAATCATCGATGAAATGCCAGCCAGCCTTAAAGTGCTTGGGGCAGTAGAACCAGTTTATGAAACATTTGCTGGCTGGATGACGGATACTACAAAAATTCGTCAGTATGAAGATTTGCCGGAAAATGCTAAAAAGTATGTAGAACGTTTGGCTGAAGTGGCAGAAATCAACATAGGCTATGTTTCTGTTGGCCCGAATCGTGCGCAAACGATTGTTGTTAAAAAGGATATTTTTTAAGCAAGAAAGCTTATAGGAATTTTAATGCAGCCTGAACAAACGATTTGCTTGTTCAGGCTGCATTTGTTTATAAGGCTGTATGGCAGAAATTGGCTTTATATATCCGTTTATCAGAAAAGGCGGGCAGGACTCTATAATCGATACAACATCGCCTGGCATTGTATTAGAAGGGTCTGCCAGCAAGTCTATCAGTTACGTCCTTACGGACGATGCACCCCACAACACAACGGTTTCATAGCAGCTAAACTTAGCAGATATAGTTGGTATCTCCAGTTGATTGCAGTTTGAAGCAGATACGGGAACAATCAAGAATATTTTGATGAAATATAACTAAAAAACAAGCGATATCACGAATTTTAAGCGAATTTAAGCACAACTAAAAATTTTTCAAAAAGAAAGTGTTGACAAAGACTCGATAAATCAGTATAATATTGTCTTGTGAGTGGCACATGAAATGCGAGACAAAATTGAGTCACCAAAACATTTTTTACTCACAAGACGATCCACTAGCTCAGTTGGTAGAGCATCTGACTTTTAATCAGGGTGTCCCGAGTTCGAATCTCGGGTGGGTCACCATTTATGGCGCGTTGGTCAAGCGGTTAAGACACTGCCCTTTCACGGCGGTTTCATGGGTTCGAATCCCATACGCGTCACCATTACGGGCGATTAGCTCAGCTGGGAGAGCGCCTGCCTTACAAGCAGGATGTCGGCGGTTCGATCCCGTCATCGCCCACCAAAATAATATATGGCCCGGTAGTTTAGTTGGTTAGAATGCCGCCCTGTCACGGCGGAGGTCAGGGGTTCGAGTCCCCTTCGGGTCGCCATTATGCCTTGGTAGCTCAGTCGGTAGAGCAGAGGACTGAAAATCCTCGTGTCGGCAGTTCGATTCTGTCCTAAGGCACCATTTATTTTGATCCACTAGCTCAGTTGGTAGAGCATCTGACTTTTAATCAGGGTGTCCCGAGTTCGAATCTCGGGTGGGTCACCATTTTGTTAATACACTTCTAGGCTCTTGTTTAGAAGGTTTTTTATTTTATGAGTGGCAGCTGTTTTTTGGAATGAAAAATAAGTTGCAATTCATTGATAAATTATGTATAATATTCTAGTGATGCAAGCATAGTTTGTGAAGTTTTATTTGGCGCGTTGGTCAAGCGGTTAAGACACTGCCCTTTCACGGCGGTTTCATGGGTTCGAATCCCATACGCGTCACCATATGGGCGATTAGCTCAGCTGGGAGAGCGCCTGCCTTACAAGCAGGATGTCGGCGGTTCGATCCCGTCATCGCCCACCATATGAAAAATTAATCCTGTCTCTTTAGACAGGATTTTTGTTATGCGTTGAAATAAAAAATGAAAAAAAGCTTCAGCGCATTTTGTGATTTGCTGGAGCTTTTTGCTGTGATAAGAAAATTTTGTTCATGTGCGTTAAGCTTCTTTTTTTAGTACCGGAGTTTTACAACCATGGCATTGAATGGGATGGTTATCATATTCTTCCGGAGATGTTGCGGCATTTGCATAACATTTGTTTTCGTGACAATACTGACACTGCATAGTAGATTGTTTATTCATAAGAAACACGACCTTTCCATCAATATAAATTTTAATTTAAAAAAAGAATGTAAATTCATTATGACATGTGCTGAAAAAATAGTAAATAGATACGACATATGTATACATGATTCACGAAATGTATACAATATATAAAATTATTGCTGGTTTTTATCGAAATGTGTATACGTTTTGTGAATCATGTTACTACGGCGTTTTTATTCGCTGTAAAAATCGAAAGGTGATAGTTTGCTGCATGGGCTTGCCAGCACTTTTTTCGACAGAAAACGTTTACGTATTTTTCTTGCTTTGCAGGATTTGTGGATTATTTGGTGTATATAAATACAATATACGACTGAAATCAGACGTAGCAGGATGAATTAATAAAATCTAAGGGGTGTTTTTTTATGCAAATTTCTCGTAGTTCGTTTGGTAAGACCAAAGATGGACAGGAAGTTACCTGCTTCCACTTGGAAAACAGCAAAGGCGCTTATGTAAATATTTTGGATTATGGTGCAACGATTCAATCCATTGTGGTTCCTGACCACACAGGAAAATTGGTTGATGTATGTCTCGGTTATGACTCTGCGGCTGAGTATGAGGACAATGGCGGGCATTTAGGCGGTTCTATCGGTCGTTATGGCAATCGTATTGGCAAAGCAGAATTTATCCTTAACGGCAAAACATATAAATTAGCAAAAAATAATAATCAAAACCATTTGCATGGTGGCCCGACTGGCTTTGATCGCCGAATTTGGCAGTATGAAATCGTAACAGACGGTGTCGTTTTTAAACGTGTTTCACCAGATGGTGAAGAACATTATCCAGGCACATTGACGGTAGCCGTTAAATATTCATTTGATGACGATAACTTATTGACACTCGATTATCAGGCTGATACAGATCAGGACACTGTGGTGAATCTTACCAACCATACTTACTTCAATTTAAATGGAGCAGACAGCGGTACAATGCTAAATCAGTTCTTGCAATTGCATAGTGATAAAATTACCGAAATGGACCATGAATCGATTACCACCGGTAAATATCTGCCTGTAGAAAACACTCCATTTGATTTTCGGCAGCCAAAAAAAATTGGTGCTGAAATTGATGATGATACGAATGAGCAGATTCGTTTCGGTAAGGGCTATGATCACAATTTTGTTTTGACAGAAAGCAAAGGTCTCAATGAATTTTCCGTTGCTTATGCCACGGAAAGTGGTATCCAAATGACGTCTCAAACGACGATGCCAGGCGTACAGTTTTATAGTGGTAATTTTTTAAATGGTATGCTTGGTAAAAATGACATGGCTTACCAACGCCGCAGTGGTTTTTGTTTGGAAACACAATATTTTCCAAATTCCTTAGCCTTACCGCAGTTTCCGTCGCCTGTTCTCAAAAAGGGTCAGCACTATCATCATGTAACAACATATGGTTTTTCAATTCGTTAAGACCAATCGATGCAGGGAGAAAGCATGTGGAAAATATGCTTTCTGTTTTCCTGTGATGTGGGTCATTAGGGTGGGAAACGTTTACGGAAACATATTGACAGATATTATTGCAGGTAGTAAAGTAATACATATATAGTAAAAATTAATTTTTGTATAGACACTTGGAACAATTGGACTTGCTGACTAAATTCATGCGTTCCTTATATTTTATTAATAATGGTAAACGTTTACTGTTGTGGCTGTTTTTTTATGAATAATAGAATTGCTTTATATGGTTTTTTAAATAGTTACATAAAAATAGAAAGGAATATATAATATTTACCGGAAAAACAGCTTCTTTTTTGTTTTACGACAAAGAAAACAGCTTTTAGATATACTAAAAATATAAGCGGAGGCGAATTACAATGGATATTGTAAAAAACATGCAGGCTGAATTTAAAAAAATTTTTGGTGACCAGGCAACAAGTACCTTTTTTTCTCCAGGACGTGTTAATTTAATTGGTGAACATACCGATTATAATGGAGGGAATGTTTTTCCTTGTGCTATTTCACTTGGTACCTATGCGGTCGCTGCCAAGCGCACGGATAAAAAAATGCGTTTGTATTCGATGAATATACCAGAAAAAGGTGTTATTGAATTTGAAATTGCATCCTTGAGTTATGATAAAAAATATGACTGGGCAAATTATCCAATGGGTGTCATCCAAATATTACAGAATCATGGTTTTGAAATTGCTACAGGGTTCGATATTTTATTTTATGGTACATTGCCAAATGGTGCCGGTCTTTCCTCTTCCGCTTCATTAGAAGTACTGACTGGAGTTATCTTAAATGAATTTTTGAATTTGAAAATCGATCGGGTCGATTTGGTGAAAATGAGCCAGGAAGCTGAAAATAAATTCGTGGGTGTAAACTGTGGAATTATGGATCAATTTGCTGTAGGCATGGGTAAAAAAAATCATGCGATTTTGCTCGATTGCAACACATTGGTCTATCGATATAGTAAAATAGAACTTAATGGGTATAGCATTGTTATAGCCAATACCAATAAAAGACATAGTCTTGGTGATTCAAAATACAATGAACGCCGCGGTGAATGTGAAGCCGCACTGGCGCAGCTGCAAACTGTAAAATCCATGAAGGCCTTGGGCGAACTTACGGATGCACAGTTCGATGAACTTTCCAAGGCTATTTCGAATCCAATCCAACGTAAGCGTGCCCATCATGCCGTTTATGAAAACCAGAGAACATTAGAAGCGGTCGCAGCATTAGAAAATAAAGACCTGGTTAAATTTGGTCAATTAATGAATGCTTCGCATGTATCTTTGCGAGATGATTATGAAGTTACGGGTATCGAACTTGATACATTAGCTGAACTTGCCTGGAAGCAAGAAGGCGTTTTGGGTTCACGTATGACCGGTGGTGGCTTTGGCGGTTGTACCGTAAGTATTGTTAAAGATGAATGCATTGCTGCCTTTGAAAAAAATATCGCAGCAGAATACACAGCAAAAATTGGTTATGCCCCAGATTTTTATGTAGCAAATATTTCGGACGGTGCAGGTTTGATAAAATAGGAGGAATATAAAATGGCAATATTAGTATGTGGTGGTGCAGGGTATGTTGGTTCACACGCTGTACATGAATTGATTCAACAAAATGAAGACGTTGTGATTGTCGATAATTTACAGACAGGACATAAACAGGCGATTCATCCGCAAGCAAAATTTTATCAGGGTGATATTCGTGATGCGGTAATACTTGATAAGATTTTTACGGAAAACAAAATTGATGCGATCATTCATTTTGCGGCTAATTCACTCGTTGGTGAAAGTATGGTTGAACCATTGAAATATTTCAATAACAATGTGTATGGCATGCAGGTTTTACTCGAAAGCATGGTTAAATACAAAATTGACAAGATTGTTTTCTCTTCTACAGCGGCTGTTTATGGCGAACCAAAACGAGTGCCAATTATGGAAGATGATGAAACAAAACCAACAAACCCATATGGTGAAACAAAATTAACGATGGAAAAAATGATGAAATGGGTCAATAAAGCCAATGGTATCAACTATGTATCGTTGCGTTACTTTAATGTAGCGGGAGCACTCGATGATGGTTCCATCGGCGAAGACCATACACCGGAAACACATTTGATTCCGCTTATTTTACAGGTTCCACTCAAAAAAAGAGAGCATATCACAATTTTTGGTGAAGACTATCCAACGGAAGATGGTACTTGTCTGCGTGATTACATTCACGTCATTGATTTGGCGGATGCCCATATCCGTGCGATGAATTATCTACGAAGTGGCAAAGAAAGCAATATTTTCAATCTGGGTAACGGCAAAGGCTTTTCAGTCAAAGAAATGATCGCTGCTGCCGAAAAGGCTACGGGTGAATCCATCAAAGTTGAAGTCGGCGCTCGTAGAGCTGGAGATCCAGCGCAGCTTATCGCCTCCAGCGAAAAAGCACAGACAATTTTGGGTTGGAAACCTCGCTATACAAATATTGAACAAATTATCAAAACGGCATGGACCTTTCATAAAAAACATCCAAACGGTTACGACGAATAGAAAACAGAGTTCATCGGCTTGGGGATAGAGGGAAGAAGATTATGATTAATTACGAAATAAATCGTTTAGTGAATTTTGCCCTGCAGCAGGGGCTGTTAGTTGTCGAAGATAAAATTTATGCGGCCAATCTTTTACTGGCAGAATTACAGCTGGCAGAATTTACTGAAGAAACAGTCGAAGAAACACTGGAAACACCAACACCAATTCTCGAAAAGATTCTTGAGTATGCAGTAAAAAATGGTTTCATCGAAAACACAACTACGGAACGCGACTTGTTTGACACGCGGATCATGAACTGTTTGATGCCGCGTCCATCCGAAGTCATTGCACAGTTTAAAAAGCAATATGAGCTTTCGCCAGCGGCAGCAACGGATTTCTATTATAAGTTTAATATTGCATCAAACTATATTCGTAAAACACGCATTGATAAAAATATCGCATGGAAGACACAAACGGAATATGGTGACTTGGATATTACGATCAATCTGTCCAAACCAGAAAAAGATCCGCGTGACATTGCGAAAGCTAAACTAGTCAAATCTTCATCGTATCCACAATGTCTTCTCTGCAAAGAAAATGAAGGGTTTGCGGGACATATCAATCACCCGGCGCGCCAAACTCATCGCATTATTCCAATGCAATTGCAGAAAAAAGCCTGGTTTTTGCAATACTCGCCCTACACCTATTATAATGAGCATTGTATTATCCTAAATAGTGAACATATACCGATGAAAATATCGCGCATAACTTTTGCGAATTTAGTAGATTTTCTTGACTTGTTTCCGCACTATTTTGCTGGGTCGAATGCTGATTTGCCGATTGTAGGTGGTTCCATCTTATCACATGACCATTATCAAGGCGGTCGTTATACATTTGCGATGGACAAAGCCCTTGTGGAACAAGAATATAAAATACCAGGCTTTGAAAAAGTTTCGGTTGGTCGTGTGAAATGGCCAATGTCTGTTTTGCGTCTGCATTCAAACGATGCGCAGCAGATCGTTGATCTTGCTGTAAAAATACTGGATTTATGGCGTGGCTATAGCGATGCAGATGCTGCTATTTTGGCTGAAAGTGATGGCGAAAAACATAATACGATCACGCCAATTGCCCGCAAACGTGATGGCGCTTATGAATTTGATTTAGTTCTTCGTAATAATCGGACAAGCAAAGAACATCCAATGGGTATTTTTCATCCACATGCCGAAGTACATCATATCAAAAAGGAAAATATCGGTCTCATTGAAGTGCTTGGGTTGGCTATTTTGCCAGCTCGCCTAAAAGAAGAACTAGAACTTCTACGTACGGAACTCTTAAAGGGAAGTCCGGATGTTTCCAATATAGAATCCATAAAAAAACATGCAGATTGGTATCAGGCTTTGCGGCTTAAATATCCTCAATTTACGGAAACAACAATTGATGATATACTCAAAACAGAAATTGGTCTTAAATTTATGCAAGTTTTGACACATGCTGGTGTATTTAAACGAGACAATCATGGGATCAAAGCATTTGATGCTTTTGTTCAAATTGTAAAAAAATAGAATGATAAAGAAGAGTAGGATACGAAAATGAAAGCAACGATTATTGATGTAGCAGCAAAAGCAAGTGTTTCTGTGGCGACCGTATCACGGGTCGTCAATGGGAACTACCCTGTGAAGGAAGAAACTAGGCAACGCGTTATGAGGGCAATTGAAGAACTGCGCTATGTGCCAAATATCCAGGCGCGGGAACTTAATATGCAAAAATCAACGACAATTGGTGTCGTTGTGCCAAGTCTTTATAATATGTTTTTTGCCGAAGTTATCAACGGGATCGAAGATTATTTGAGCCGAGATTCTTATTCACTGCTCTTATCGTGTGCTAAAAACAACCCGAAACAGGAAGCTAAGTGCATCAATGATTTTATTTCTCGGAATGTATCGGGAATTATCGTCATTAGTCCGAATACGGAAAATATTGAAACCAATTTTTATGAACAGCTGGTACAGCATCAGTCGATTGTCTTTATCAACAGTTATGCGAAATTACCGAATATATCCTATGTATCGAATGATGAAGATATGGGTTCCAGAATGGCTTTGCAATATTTACTCGATTACGGGCATAAAAAAATCTTGTTCTTGCGGGGCATTAATAGTGATTCTTATCAGATTAAAGAAGATGCCTATATCGAGATCATGAAGAAAAAAGGTTTGTACAATCCAGCTTATATTGTGAATGTCGGCGAGGGAAATGGTACGGAAACCGTTGATAATAGCATGTATAAACTTATGGATATGATGCTCAACTTGGATGCAACAGCTATATTTACGTGCAATGACCTCATGGCAGTGGGAGCAGTTAATGCCTGTAAAAAAATGGGGCTTCAAATTCCACGGGACATGTCGATTATTGGTTACGATAATATTTCACTCAGTCACGTTATCGAGCCAAAACTCACGACAATGGACCAAAATATGTTTGCTCTCGGTACCAATGCGGCGGAACTTCTGATTGAAAAAATTCAAACTGGAAAAAATAAAAAAGTAGTTCTCGATAACATCTTAATTGAACGAGATACAACCGGACCTTGTTTACGATAATGAGAAATTGCACCTCTGCACAGTTTTCTTTGTACAGAGGTGAATTTGTTTAGAGAAAAATGGTAATTTATCTTGAAATCGAAACGGGTTTGTGTTAGACTAGTTAAGTCAGTGTACCGCATATGCGGGCGTAGCTCAATGGTAGAGCGCTTGCTTCCCAAGCAAGACACGAGGGTCCGATTCCCTTCGCCCGCTCCAAAAATGTTTATAATAAGGATCAGATAGCTTTCGAGCTGTTTGGTTCTTTTTTGTTATATATTTCTTTGGATCGATAATAAAAATTGTTTGAATTACTAAACCCTTATTTTTTATTAACCCAAATTTGGTTAATTAAAAGAGATTTTGAAAGGCAAGAAATCTTATACAAAATACCTGTTTCCCTTAATATTTGAGAAAACAGGTATTTTTTTATTGACTTATAAATTAATATATCGTAATATATGAATATAATGATTTATAAGAGGGAAGCGTGATGGTATGGATAATGATTTCAATAAATACAATGAGGTTGCTGAAATGTTGAAAATATTGGCTCACCCGGTTCGATTATGTATCGTGAAGGGTTTGCTGGAAAATGGAGGCTGCAATGTCTCGCATATGCAAGAGTGTTTAGGTGCTCCGCAGTCTACGATTTCACAACATTTGCAAAAATTACGCAGTGCTGGTATTGTTACAGGTTCTCGTAATGGTTTAGAAATAAAATACACGGTAAGCGATGAACGGGTAAAAGTATTATTGCCCATCTTGTTCAGCAAAATCTGATCTTATGGAGTGAAGTATTTCAAACAGAGCTTGTATTAAAAAACGATTGATAAAGTTTCAACATAAAAGAAAATATTAGGAGGTAGTAAGTATGAAAAAATATATTATTGTTGGTGGTGTAGCCGGTGGTGCTACGGCAGCGGCTCGCCTTAGAAGACTTGATGAATCAGCGAAAATTATATTATTTGAACGCGGTGAGTATGTATCTTTTGCAAATTGTGGTTTGCCATATTATATTGGCGATACAATTAAAGATCGTGATCGCTTACTGGTACAAACACCGGAGAAGTTAAATGGACGCTTTAATATTGACGTTAGAGTACGCAGCGAAGTGACAAAAATTGATACAAAGGCTAAGCAAGTGACAGTACAGTCGATTGATCGTGGTGTTTATGAAGAAACATATGATGCGTTGATTTTGGCACCGGGTGCGCAGCCATTAAGCCCGCCTATTCCAGGTATTGACAGTCCGAAAATTGTTAGCTTGCGAAATATCCCTGATGCCGATGAACTTAGACGTTTTGCCGATGACGGTTTACACCGTGCTGCTGTAATTGGTGGTGGTTTTATTGGAATTGAGATGGCAGAAAATTTACGTCAGCGTGGTTTAGACGTTACAATCATTGAAGCCGCACCACATATTTTAGCTTTGTTTGATACCGACATGGTGAAAATTGTCGAAAAAGAACTCGTGGAAAAAGGTATTAAATTAATTTTGGCCGATGGTGTTAAGAAATTTAAGGACAATGGAAATACGGTAGATGTCAGCCTTAGCAGCGGCAAGGAAATTCAAGCCGATTTTGTCGTTTTAGCAATTGGTGTTCGTCCTGATACCCAGTTTCTGCAAAATAGTGGAATAAAACTTGGTGCTCGTGGCCATATTGTAGTTAATGAACATCTTCAAACAAATGCTGAAGATGTCTACGCTGTCGGGGATGCTGTTGAAATCGTCGATTTTGTGAGTGGCGGAAAAACAGCTGTACCTTTAGCTGGTCCCGCGAATCGGCAGGGGAGAATTGCAGCTGACAATATCGTTGGCATTCCTAGTCAATACAAAGGGGTACAGGGAACTTCAATCTTGAAAGTCTTTGATCTTACTGCCGCATCGACAGGAAGCAATGAACGAAGCTTGCAAAAGCAGCAAATTCCATATAAGTCGGTTCAAATCCATCCTGAGTCGCATGCAGGTTATTATCCAGGTGCTAGGCAGATGACTTTGAAGCTGCTGTTTGATTCGGAAGGTCGGATTTTAGGAGCACAGGCCGTTGGTGCTGAAGGCGTTGATAAGCGTATCGATGTGATTGCCACAGTTTTACGTTTGGGTGGTACGATCTATGATCTAACAGAACTTGAACTAGCGTATGCACCGCCTTTTTCTTCTGCTAAAGATCCGGTTAATATGGCAGGTTATGCTGCGGAAAATGTTTTGTCTGGGCTAACGGATGTCATTGCCTATACTGATTTACCGGAGGCAATAGAAAAAGGGGTACGTCTGATTGATGTGAGAACGGATTTGGAATATGAAAATGGTCATTTGAGTGGTGCGGTGAATTTTCCTCTAGATGAACTGCGCAATCGCTTAATAGAACTTGACAAGACGGTACCGATGGTTGTTTATTGCAAAGTTGGTCTTCGTGGTTATATTGCGGAACGAATTTTAAAACAAAATGGATTTTTGGTTAAAAATCTGTTGGGTGGTTATACATCGGCATTGCAGCAAGATTTTACCATAGATGAAGTGGTGGCAGAGCCAGCGGTAACAACGAAATCGGAAGTGCTTGAAAAACAAATCCCTAATGTATTTGCTTTTGATGAAGAAATGGATCTTACTGGGCTGTCCTGCCCTGGTCCGTTGATGAAGTTAAAACTGAAATTTGATATGTTGCCAGCGGGAAAAATTGTGAAGGCAGTCGCTTCAGATGCTGGATTTTACAATGATAGTAAAGCCTGGTGTGATCGTACCCATAATCTTTTGCTGAAACGTGAACAAGACAAAGGTCAGGTGGCTGTATGGATACAAAAAGGTAGTATTAAAGCACAATCACAGCTTGCTGCCAACGATTTTCATTCGGTGAAAGATGACAAAACCATCGTCGTTTTCAGTGGTGATATGGATAAGGCTATTGCATCCTTTATCATTGCCAATGGAGCAGCTACCATGGATAAAAAAGTTACCATGTTTTTCACGTTTTGGGGTCTTAATATTTTGCGTAAACCAGAAAATGTATATGTTGAAAAAAGTTTCATTGATAAGATGTTTGGCTGGATGATGCCGCAGGGCAGCAAAAACTTACAACTGTCAAAAATGAATATGTTTGGTTTGGGAACAAAAATGATGCGTCAAGTGATGCAAAATAAAAATATAGATTCTTTGGAAAGTCTCATAAAGAGTGCTCAGGACAATGGGATTGAAATGATCGCTTGTCAGATGTCGATGGACGTTATGGGAATTAAGCAGGAAGAACTTATTGATGGTGTTCAAATTGGTGGCGTTGGTGCTTATCTCAGTGCGGCAGAAGATGCCAATGTAAATTTGTTTATTTAGTAAATTTTAGGAGTGGATAGAATGGCAGTTGCATACGATTACAAAAGAAAATTTTACGCAGGAAGTACTGAATGCAGAGAAAACAGTTCTCTTAGATTTTTGGGCTCCCTGGTGTGGACCTTGTAAAATGGTTTCACCAATTATTGATGAAATTGCTGGAGAAAATATTGGTAAAGTGAAAGTAGGCAAGGTGAATATTGATGAACAGGCAGCACTGGCGGAACAGTTTGCAGTAATGAGCATTCCGACGCTGTTGGTATTTGAAAACGGAAAAATGCAGACAAAATCGGTTGGTGCTATACCAAAAGAACACATTTTGGCATTGTTGAGTAAATAGAAACCTTTAGGAGTGAAGAAAATGGCAGTTGCATACGTAATTAAAGAAAATTGTCCGCAAAATCATGTATGCCCGGCAATGAAACATTGTCCAACACGGGCGATTATTCAAGCAGGATATCAAGCCCCGGAAATAATCGTAGAAAAATGTATTACTTGTGGAAAATGCGTTCAAATATGTCCTAAGGGAGCATTATCGATCAAGTAATACTTGGAATCGCGAAAATACAAAATCGCAAAAATGTGTATTATTATGTTTTTGAAATGTCATCCTATGGTATTGCCGAAGATACCGTAGGATGATGTTTTTATTTTCAAATAAAGAAACATACGTTATTCTTTTGCAAGGTATTTTCATCCTTAATGACTTGATTAAAATATAATAATATTTCGATTCTATCAGTTTTCTTTCATAAAATTAGATTATTATTAAATTGTGTTACTATAGAAATGAAAGAGGTTATTGTTAGTTATGAATAATACAAAACTTTGTTTAACTATAATTTTTAGTTAAGCAAAGTTTTTTTGTTGCTTTTCAAAAAGTACCAATAGTTTAAAAACCATATTATGATAATATAAAAAACAGGAGGAGCATTGTTTATGAAAAACGTTTTTCAAGCAAGGGTTTTGAGGATCTGTCTTGCTTGTTTTATTTTAGGATTTATATTTATCGGAATTGCTGTTGCTGAGCAAGGTTTGCAAAAAATAGAGGCAAACTTATATTCTTCATTGGATGACTTTAGCCGTAGTGAGGACACTCCATCTTATTTGAGCTTACATTATAGGCTTCGTAAATCGTATTTTTACATTGAACCGCATAAAGTTGATCCAATTGTTTTTTTAGGAGACAGTATGACGGATGAAGGCCATTGGCATCAATTGTTCCCACAGTTGAATTTAGTGAATCGGGGAATAGGTGGAGATACAACGACAGGAATACTGAATCGAATAGATCAAGTTACTGCACTAGATCCACCTACAATTTTTTTGATGATAGGAACGAATGATCTTTGTTTTAATCGCGCGATTCCAGATATTATAACGAATTACGATAAAATTCTTGGCATTTTACATCAAAGACTGCCTAATACTAAAATTTATGTAGAAAGTGTTTTACCTTTTAATAACCATATTTTCCCATCTGCATATTTAAGAACAAATGAAAATATAAAAATTCTTAATGTTGGCATAAAGCGCTTAGCGCAGGCATACAATGACCCATACATTGATTTGACAAAATATTTTTCGGATAAAGATGGACGATTACCTGCTGAATATACAGTGGATGGACTGCATTTAAATGAAAAAGGGTATGCAATTTGGCGGGATCAAATACAGAAATTTGAAGCCAATGAAAAAGTAGTAAATTTAAACAATAACAAACAGGCTGCTACGTAAAACAAAACAGCATAAGAACGAATGTATGTTATTAATGATAAGTATTTACTTATTCAAAAGATAAGATATAATAATTTTACTTATATATATCTAAGTTGTAAACTAAAATTGAAACAAAAAAGACTTGAGGATTGTTGATGATGAAAAATGAGTTTATTCAACGTATTCTGGTGTTCAGTGATGAGGTCGCATTTGTCATAAGATGTTATTGTGTTGTTAGTATGAGTGGACTCATTATGGGTTTTTATTTAGTTAAACTTAATTATCCAATGAGACTATTTATTTTAATCTTGTTTTAAAGGGGATTTACTTATTATGAAACATTTAAATATAAGAACTATAGCTCAGTTGATTATACTGGGAATAATAGCTGGTTTAACAGGAATTGTATTAATTATATTTATGCATACAATCCAACATTATGCTTTTGGTTATAACGGTTATGGGGAGGTTTCTTTTCGTGAAATCGTGGAATATGTATCAACGTGGCGACGGCTGTTTGTACTCATGATTTGTGGAATCATAGTTGGATTAGGATGGACCTGTATTCATCGATATGGTCAAACAATCATATCCGTTGAAATGGCTGTAAATATGCCGAATCATTCTATGCCTTTTATTACTACAATTTGTCATAGTTTACTACAAATTTTAACGATAGCACTAGGCTCTCCATTAGGTAGAGAAACAGCACCTAGAGAAATTAGTGCTGCTTTTGCTGCAAAGTTGATTTCCCTGTGGCATATTGATGAACAAAATAGTAGGCTCTTATTATCTTGTGCTGCTGGAGCCGGATTAGCTGCCGTATACAATATTCCTGTAGCTTCAGTTGTGTTTACATTGGAAACACTAATACGCGATTGGAGTTTTCGCTCGATTAGTGCCGCGATGTTAGCGTGTGGTACAGCTACCTGTGTTGTACGTTTAGGAATTGGTGACTCATTACAATATTCTCTGCCGCAAGCTGATTTCAATGAAACATTCATTATTTGGGCGGCTGTAGTTGGTCCCATAATTGCTATAAGTGTTATTCTTTTTGAAAAAAGTTTAAAATTTTCCCCGGTAGTTTATCAAAATAGTTTTAAAACAGTATTCATCGCTATTTTAGCTTTTACTGCTATCGGTTTTATGTCTATGTGGTATCCAGAAATTCTGGGGAATGGTAAAGCGGGAAATCAGCTAAGTTTTACGTATTCTATAGATTGGCAGTATGGAATTGGTTTATTTGGTACAAAATGGTTAGCGGTTGTTTTGGCTATTCTAGCTGGAGCCTCTGGAGGACGAATTACTCCGTCGATGATGCTTGGGGGTATGCTGGGGTTAATATTAGCGATCGTATGGAATGAATTTTTTCCAATCATTGCGCCAGGAATGGCTGCTTTTGTATGTGCAGCTACTTACCTGGGATTAGCACAGAAAATGCCGCTTACAGCAGCTATCTTATTATTGGAAATGTCACGTTTTTCACCAGAATATTTATTTCCAATTTGTGTTTGTTTGGCTACGTCTTTGCCAACGTTCATGTATTTACAAGAAAAGTATGACATATAACCTTATCAAAAAGAACGGTGCAAACTTAAATTAAAAATATTGTGTTAGTAAATAGTATATGGTAAAATATTGTGTACCAACCGGTAGGTAAAATGAAGGCGAGCGATAAATATATGCTAAATAAAAAATTACAAATTATAGAAGTTTCAGCAAAACTTATTCATTCGAAAGGTTATGAAAAAACATCCATTCAAGATATTTTACAAGCTGCGCAAATTGGCAAAGGGCAATTTTATTATTATTTCTCTTCGAAGCAAGATCTTGGTATAGCAGTTGTTGACTATTGCTTTGAAAAATGGAATCAACGAGTTATAAAAGATATTTTAGAATCGGAAGCTGATCCGAAGGCGAAAATCGAAAAAATGCTTGAATGTGCAATTGATGTTCATACGAAAAATGGTAGCAAGTGTGGCTGCTTTTTTGGAAATTTAGCAGTTGAACTCAGTGAACATAGTGAGATTTTTCGAGAAAAAACAAATAAAGTATTCGAAAGTTGGATCAGCCACTTGGAAATTGTATTGGATGAACTTATGCGAAAAGAAACGTTGCCGCTTTCATGTGATAGTCATACTTTAGCGCAATCCATTGTAGCAATGCTTGAAGGCGGAATTATGTTAATGAAAAACAGACAAGATATTGCTGCCTTAGTTATTGTTTCGAATGTAATTAAAAAAATGGTTTGTATCTAAATATGAAAAGGGGGAACGTATAATTGCGTAAATATTGGATTATAGCTATTGTGGTGTTAGGAATTTTCACGATTGGGATCATAGGTTATAACTTTGTGATAAATAACCACCAAACTGCTGCTAAAGAAGATCAAGGTGTGAATATAGGGAATGTTATTTCTGAATTTACACTTGTTGGATTAGATGGAAAAAAAGTAACTGTAGGCAAAGATAAAAAAGTCACTGTAATAAATTTCTGGGCTACTTGGTGTCCACCATGCCGCGCGGAATTTCCTGAATTGGTAAGTTTTGCACAAAAAAATAAAGATACGGTTCAATTTTATTCTGTAAATTTGCAAGAGGATGAGCCGAAAATTTCTGCTTTCTTTAATACTGGAGGTTATTCTTTGCCTGTATTAATGGATGCAGATGGACAAGTCGCTAAATTGTTTCGAATTACCGCTATCCCGACAACGATTGTAGTGGATGCGGATGGGAGTATTCGTTACCGGAAAAGCGGCGGGGTTACAGCAAACGAATTGGAAACGATTATAAAGAAATTGTAGGTGCGAAGATGGAAATTGGAAATATGACGATTATGGCTGTGTTTTTAGGCGGCTTCTTATCGTTTTTGTCGCCGTGTGTTTTGCCCTTATTACCGACGTTTTCTGCTATTTTAGCAGGTTCGATTGCCGATGAAACGGATAAACCACGGAACATATATATCAATACACTTTGTTTTTTGATAGGCTTTACCTTGGTTTTTATTGCGATGGGAGCAACGGCTTCTTTTGTGGGTCAGTGGTTTTTTGATTATCAACCCGTACTCAAAAAAGTTGGTGCCGTGATGATTATTTTTATGGGTGTTTTTTTATCTGGCTTAATCAAATTCACCCCGATGCAAAGAGAATATCGTCCGTTTTTAAAGCAAACATTTCGCGGACCTTTTGGTTCTTTTTTATTGGGAATGGCTTTTACTATTGGTTGGACACCTTGTACGGGTCCTATATTGGCAACGATTTTGCTTTATGCAGGTGGAACAAATACAGTAGGGATGGGTTCTTTTTTACTTTTGGTTTATGCGATGGGTTTTTCGATTCCTTTTTTCTTATTGGCTGTCGTGTTGAGAAAATATATTTTTTGTATCCGTAATATATATGAATGGTTACCAAAAATACAAAAGATAGCAGGCTATATGTTAATTTTTATCGGGATTTTTATTTGGATGGATTGGATAGAAAAAGGGTTAGGCATGTTCCTATCTATTTTTTGAAAAATGAAGTTGGGTTCTATGACTAGTCTATAAACCATTGAAAAGGGGCGTGTATGGTGAACAAAATAATTTTTATCATGAGTATATTGCTTTTTACTTTCTTATTTGGAACTGGATATAATGCTGAAACCGGGGCGTATTCGATACGTCAGGCTCAAGCAGAAACAGGTGTGTCAGTGGGAAAAGAAATGCCGACGTTTACGGCAAATAATCTTAACGGAGAAAATGTACAGGTTGGAGGTACAGGTGTGCCGTATGTATTGAATTTTTGGGCGACATGGTGTCCGCCTTGCAAAGCGGAGTTACCAGAACTCAATGAATTTGGGAATGCACATACGGAGGATGTTCAGTTTTATGCAATCAATATTGAAGAATCAGAAAATACAATTACGGATTTTTTGCAAAACAATGGATATAGTTTGCCTGTTTTGCTTGATGCAGATGGAAGTATATCTCAAGAATTTAGAGTTCGTGCGGTGCCAACAACAATTATTGTGGATTCGCAAGGAGTGATTCGTTATCGTAAAACGGGAGGCGTGACAAAAGAAGAATTAGAAAATGTACTTAGTACTTTATAAATAGAATTGCAGGTGCTGCGCGGCGAGTGCTTTATAGAAAGTGTTTCTATAAAAATTAATAAAATGAAGTTTTGCCGCTGTTAATTAAACTTGAGCGATATGGGCACAGAACCATGGCAGCAGAGATGAGGGGAGAAAATGGATTTATTTAAGGTCGTTTTTCATATTGACGAAATGCATAAATGGGCACTAACTTTAGGTAATGCAAAAAATTTTATCAAAGATATTGGCACCGCTGAGTATTATATAGAAATTGTTGCGAATGCCGAGGCTGTAAAGATTTTTGACGGTACCAATAATGAAGGGTCGCATGAACTATTGCAGGAAATGGAATGGCTCATGCAGCAGGGAATAAAGATAATGGTTTGTAGGAATGCCATGCAAGCCAATGCTGTACAAGAAACAGATTTACCTAAATATGTTACTGTAGTGTCGGCGGGGATTACTCGGCTGGTTACGTTGCAGGGACAAGGATATTGCTATATAAAACCATAAAATAGATAGATTTTATAAGGATTGCTCCAAACAGGGTTACAGTAAAGATCAGATAGCTTTCGAGCTATTTGGTCTTTTTGTATTACTTCAGCAACCGACAATTATTGAGTAAAGGAGAAAGCCACAAACGAGTAGAACAGTAACTATAATGCTTATGTAGATTAAAAAGTAGGATACATTGATTTTTCCGGTTCAAAACAACGAATCATTGTATCGGATAAGGTGTATATATGGATAAGAAAAAAATGTGGCTATTTGGCGGACTAGGCTTGGTGGTTTTTGCTGTTTTTTTTGGTTATATCTTGGCAAATAATAATTGGGGGCATACATTGTTGATACGATATGGGTTGATTGATGAGAAAATTTCCAAGGTTCCGGAGGCTGCACCGCCTAGCCTCGATGATCAGGTTGAAGAAATTTTAGTGAATATGTCAGATTCACAGAAAATTGGGCAAATGATGATGGTTGGTATTAAGGAAAAAACGGTTGAGGATAATGTTAGTTATTTGCTCCAGGAATATCATATCGGTGGGATCATTTTATTTGATCGCAATATGGATACCGTTGCGCAGGTGCAGATGCTCACGGGAGATTTGCAAAAAAGGGCCGAACAAGCGGATTCCTTGCCGCTATTTATTGCAATTGATGAAGAGGGTGGCAAGGTTGTGCGAATGAAACAACATTTGAGTGCAGCACCAGCGGCCGAAGAATTGGGTAAGACAGGAAATCCTCAATTGGCTGCGGATTATGCGCATGTGACGGCAGGCGAACTTAAGGCCTTGGGGATTAATACTAATTTTGCGCCTGATGCGGATTTGGCATTGGCAAATGGTCGTTCTTATAGCTCGGATCCGGCACAAGTCATAAGTTTTGTTACAGCAGTCGGAAAAAGTTATCAGCGTGATCAACTGTTCTTTGCGCTAAAACATTTTCCGGGTATTGGTAAGTCAAAGGTGGATTCGCATTTGGAATCATCCGAGATTATGGTGACACGTGATCAACTGGAAAAAGAAGATATGGCGCCATTTCGTTCGATGATTCGTTCCCAAAATAATTCAGATTTTTTTGTTATGGTTTCTCATTTAAAATATCCAGCCCTGGATGCCGAAAATCCAGCGAGTTTGTCTCCAGCCATTATACATGGCATATTGCGGACACAATTGGATTTTCAAGGTTTGATTATTACCGATGATCTGGAAATGGGTGCGGTAGCAAAACTGTATCCGTTTGATGAACTAGGCGTCGAAGCTGTTTTGGCGGGGGCGGATATCATGTTGGTTTGCCATGAATACGATCATGAAATTGCTGTATATAATGGTATACTGCAAGCGCTGCGCGATGGACGGATTAGCCGCGACCGAGTTGATGCGTCAGTGCGACGGATATTGAAAGTGAAGTTGCTGCACCTGCAATAACTTTAAGAATTATGGTGGGAGCGTTTTTATAGTGGTTAAAGATGAAACGACCTTAGAAAAATTGTTGAGATGATTTTTCTAAGGTCGTTTTAATTTTTATTTGTATAAACGTTTAAGTTTGCTTCGGTTCAGCGTCATAATCAATCGTGATACCTACACCGAAATGAACAAATAGTTCAGGATAACCAGCGAGTGGCAGCCAGTATGAAATCATTTTGCGACCGTTGTATTCGCCTTTCACATACGTTGCCTTGCCTGAGGTTAAAGCCTGATTTGCTAAACAACCCCTATGTGCATCAGGAGAACCTTGTTGAGCACAGTTTGTTCCGACTTCGCGCATTCCCTGACCGGCTTCGTTAACTGCGAGAACCGTGCGGTTTTTATGGACGAGAGTAACAGGTTCAGGGAATTGCCCCCACATTAAAGCAAAAGCTTCTATTACACTAGGATCTATTTTTATCATATATAGTGCTCCTTTTTGTTTTTATATTCATTTATGAAGACGATGCTGGTTTATTTTTATTGCATTTTATTTTTGCTACAGTAAATTTAGGGAAGCCATTCTCCGTTAATTTTCAAAATATAGGTGTATGCTTTATTCATACTGGGCAAAAGAAAAGTCCAAAAATTTTAAGGAGATGTCTAGCGATGATGAAAAATTTAATTTCTGTAAAATGGGGTATTGCCTTGGCCGTATTGACAATTTTATTGGGATTTGTTCTTGGCGCCGCGATGGGGGGCGCTGAATCACAAATCAAGGAAGCTTGGACGGCCGCGGCACAACCGGGATTGACAACAGTTTATCAGAATGATCCGCAGAAAATAACCATGATTGTAGAACGTTCTTGGAAGATGCTGCAACGAGCACATATGCATGCAGCAGCAATTGGTACAGCAGCATTGGTTTTGCTGGCAATTTTAGCACAGCTCAACATCGCGGACTTATCAAAAAAAGTTATTTCTTTATGTTTGGGCCTTGGCGGGTTGGGATATTCTTTTTCTTGGTTATATGTAGCTTTTCTGGCATCTTCAGTAGGTAATATTGCGCAGACGAAAGATGAAATCCATATTGTAGCCGCATTGTCGATTGCGATGCTGCTTTTTGGCACAGCTTCGGTTTTGGCACTTAGTACGAAAGCTTTATTTATGGCAGCGAAAACAGATTCGTTGTAATAGCTATGCATCGATTGCTTCTTCCGGAAGGTCACTTAACCCTATACCTCATTACTGACGATTCCCATATAGAATATTTAATGCAACTTATATATTTCGTGTATTTTATATAGATGAAACGCTGCAATACATGGCGAGCCGTGTCTGGCAGCGTTTCATTTTTATAAGTTTTTCGCTTGACGCACAAACACCTCTGGGTTAAAATTAGTTAGGTACCTAACTAATTTTAACCTAGAGGTGTTTTGATGTTAAAAAAACCATATGAACAAGAACTAGGGCATTATATTCAAAAAAGTGCTCATTTAATTACTTTGATTTCGAATGAACGACTTGAGGAAATCGGTTTAACTTTGTCACAAATGCGCCTGCTGCGTTGCTTATGGAATAGAAATGCATTGATGCAAAAACAGCTGCAGGAGGAACTATTGATCAAAGCCTCTTCGGTGAATGGGCTCGTTGAGCAATTGTTGAAAAAAAATTTAGTGCAACGACAAATTCATCCAGTGGATGCAAGAAAAGTTCAAATCTGTCTTACGGAACAAGGCAGAAGTTTGCAACAAAAGTCTGAAGCACTGTTTGCTGATTTTGAAAAAACAGTCAGTGCGAATTTGAATGTCGAGGAAAAAAGAGCTATGATGCAATATTTAGAGGGGATTTTTCAAAAGCTCTTACAACTTCGTAATAAAAACTAAACTATAATTTTTCGCAGGTGAAATAAAAGATGAAATCTAATACAAAATTAACCATAATACTTTGTTTATTTATTTTTTTCGCTGTTGTCAACAACACGATGTTTAATGTCGCAATGCCTTTTATCAAATCGATATATGATTTGACAGCGGGGCAGGTCAGCCTGGTCAGTGTGACGTATTTAGCTATTTTTTCCGTGGGGACGATTATTTATGGAAAACTCGCCGATTTTTTCCCGCTTCGTACATTGTATATTATTGGAGCCAGTTTATTGATTGGCGGCTCTTTTATCGGATATTTTGCCGATTCCTTTCTTTTTATATTAGTGGGTCGTATTGTTCAAGCGGCAGGTGGTGCTGCCATTCCTTCGTTAACGATGCTGGCTTTTCATACTTTTTATAGTGTGGAAAAAAGATCGGTTGGGATGACGCTGCTCGCATCGACCGCTTCTTTGGGTACGGGCGCAGGGCCTGTTTTAGGCGGGTTTATTACTTCTTTTATTGGCTATAAAGGTTTATTTTTAATTACGGCTTCAGTGATTTTTTTACTTCCATTTTTATTCCAACTTATGCCGAAAGGACAATCTAAACCGATTGAATTTGATTTTTTTGGCGGTTTCTTACTGATTTGCGGCATTTTTATGCTGGTAGTTGGTATTTCGATTAACCTGAATCTTTTTATTGGCGGAGTTTTATGCTTAGCTGGCTTTTTTTTCTATATTTCGCATGCGAAAATATCTTTTATTGATCTTTCTTTATTGAAAAACAAAATGTTTTGCAGCATGCTTTTAGTGGGATTATTTGCATTTCTTGTATCCATTGGCAATTTGTTCTTGCTGCCCATGCTGCTCAAACAAGTAAATGGCATGACCGCTTTTGCAATTGGGCTATGCTTGCTTCCCGGGTCAATTTTATCTTTTATTTCCGGGAAATATGTAAAAAAGCTATACGATACTTGTGGGGCGATTTATACTCTTGCTGGTGTGTTGGTATTACTGCTGGCAGGATTTTTGTGCACAGCTACGTTTGCAGGAGGGTCTTATCTTTTAATCGTTGCTTTTTCACTTTTTGCTTATATTGGGTTTGCGGCAGTACAGGTCGTTATGGGAAACTATATGTTTGAACTACTGCCTAAAGCCGAAGTAAATGTGGGGATGGGACTTTATAATTTATGTGCTTTTGTCGGGGGGGCTTTGGGGCCGGCTTTAACGGGAAAGTTTTTGGATTTAAAATTTGCCCCTGTTTTAAATCCATGGAATCATTCTAGTATTTTTGTGGATGGTTATATGCTGCTCGCGTTCATTGTAATCGTAACGAGTGCTTTTTTGTGGGCAGTAAATCGGCGCTATGATTTTCCGTCGAGGAAAGCGGGCAAAGTATGGCTATGAAGTTTAGTTGGACTGTCTTCTTTTTGTTTACTCAATTCATTTATTTTACTTGCAAAAAGCTAAAAAAGGAACTATACTAAAAATAGTTAGATAATAATTGTTATCAGTTGATTTCGGTTTTAATAAATGAAGTTTAATACAATCTGGTATAAAGCTCATTCTGCATTGATTTTTACGTGATGCAGGACATTAATTTCAATAAAAAGGATGGTTATTTATGATAAATCAAGAATTAGCAGTTGAAAAAAAAGATTTAAATATTTTATACGAACCCATTAAAATTGGTTCTCTTCACTTGAAAAATCGTATTGTTATGGCACCGATGACACGGGGTTTTTCGCCGCATGGTGTTCCTGGAGCAAATGTTGTGGACTATTATAGACGCCGGGCGGAAAATGAAGTGGGTCTGATTATTACGGAAGGTACGCTGATCAATCACCCCGCAGCGGCAGAAGGTCGGCATCGGCCAGTTATTCATGGGGAAAAACCTCTTGCTGGCTGGGCTAAGGTTGTAGCGGCTGTCCATAAGGCTGGTGGGAAAATCGTTCCGCAGATTTGGCATGTTGGTATGGCTCGACAGATCGGTGGCGACAATCCGCATCCGGAAGTGCTTCCAGTTGGTCCATCGGGGATCGATGTAGCGACCGGTAAAAAAGTTACGCAGCCACTTGGGATTGAAGAAATTGAGCAAATTATTCAATCTTATGGTGATGCTGCTGGACAGGCGCAAAAATTGGGATTTGATGGTGTTGAAATTCATGGGGCGCATGGCTATTTAATTGATCAATTCTTCTGGAGTAAAACAAATTCACGCCAGGATCGTTATGGCGGTGATGCGATTAAGCGGACACAGTTTGCAGTTGAAGTGATTGAAGCTTGTCGGCGTGCTGTCGGTCCTGACTTTCCGATTGTTTTTCGTTTTTCACAGTGGAAACTTGGCGATTATAAAGCAAAATTAGCAGATACACCAGAACGATTGGCTGCATTTTTAGATCCGCTGGTTAAGGCTGGTGTGGATATTTTTCATTGTTCGACACGTCGTTATTGGGAACCTGAGTTTGAAGGTTCGAATTTGAATTTGGCTGGCTGGACAAAAAAATTAACAGGAAAGCCAACGATTACGGTTGGTTCCGTTGGTCTTGATACGAATTTTATTGATTTTTTCACGAAAGGGCAAGGTGCTGCTGTATCTAGTGTAGCTCCTTTATTGGATCGGTTAGAAAAGAAAGAGTTTGATCTAGTAGCTGTCGGTAGAGCCTTGCTCGCTGATCCTGCCTGGGCAAAAAAAGTCCATGCTAATGAAGTTGACCAATTAGTTGCGTTTACACCGGATATCGAATCAGAACTTTTTTAAACAAATAAGCTATATAGTATAATGCATCTCTTTTATATGTAAAGGAGGTGCATTTTTTTAGTTTTTATCCTAAGTATGGGCTGCTATGCAGGGAAAAGGAGGATGAATGTTAAATAAACCAATATATATATATATATGTTGTATTAAAGAAGTTGAGGTGTGCCAGATGCTGTTGTTGGATGTGGTGGATTTAAAGCTTGAATTTAAGGGGATACCTGTTTTGACGGGACTTTCATTTCAAGTATATCAGAAAGATTGTATAGGTTTGTTAGGCAGTTCTGGTTCAGGAAAAACATCGTTGTTTCGTATTTTGAATTTATTGCAAAGTCCCAGCCAGGGCAAAGTTATGTATTTAGATAGGGATACTTTATCGTATTCGCCAACAGCGCTTAGAAAGCGGATTGGCTATGTTATGCAAAAACCACATTTGTTTGAAGATACCGTAGCTGATAATTTGTTATATCCATACTTTTTGCTCAAAACGGAGCCGAATTATTTAGTGATACATCAGTACTTGGAAAAAGTGAATTTAAGTGAAAGTATTTTACAAAAAAAACCAACAGAACTTTCGGGAGGGGAGCAGCAGCGTATTGCGTTGATTCGTTCTTTGCTGATTCAGCCGCATATCCTGCTTTTAGATGAATTTACAGCGGCCCTTGATGAAGAAAATACCATTGCTGTGGAAAAAATGATTTTAGCAGAACAAGAAGAAAAGAATGTGACAGTCTTATTTATTTCACATCAAGCGGCGCAAGCGCAACGTTTAGCGAAGAAAATTTTACATTTAGAAAAAGGTAAAATTGCTTTTTATGGAACAAAAGAAGCCTATTTTACCAGTAAGGACGTGGATGTATGACAAATCTTTCTTTGGCTATGACGTTTGCCTTGGTTTTGTTGGCGCTGTATTTGTCTTATAAAGATAAAATAGGTCTGGAAAAAGATATTATGATTGGCAGCGTAAGGGCGGTTTTGCAGTTAACGGTCATTGGTTTTATTTTAACGTATGTTTTTGATTTGAATAATATTTTTGTTACTACTTTGATTTTAGGGTTGATGGTCTATAATGCATCTGTTGTCTCAGCGAAACGAGGCCAGGGGATCTATCATATACAACGAATTGCTTTTTTTGCGCTGCTGTTTGGTTTAGTTATTACGCTTGGGGCTTTATTGGTTTTTGGCGCTGTGGAGTATCAACCAAGTCAAGTGATTCCCATCAGCGGGATGGTTGTTGGTAACTCCATGATTGCTGCCAGCTTGGTTTTTAATAACCTGCGAGAAAATTTTTTGCGACGTCGTGAGGAAATTGAAATTAAACTTTGTTTGGGGGCCACGTCGAGGGAAGCAGCGACGAGCATTATTCGCCAAACAATTCGGTCGGCGATGCTGCCTAGTATTGATTCAATGAAAACCTTGGGAATTGTCCAACTTCCGGGAATGATGACTGGCCTGATTTTGGCTGGTCTGCCACCAACCGATGCCATTAAATATCAAATTATGGTTGCGTTTATGCTGGTGGGAGCTGTTTCGGTATCCGTTTTTATTGCAGCTTATTGGGGCTCGAAAAGCTTTTTTACGGAGCTTGAACAATTGCGGCAGCCTTGATTACAAGATAGTTTGATATACGATGTTTTAACAATTTTTTTTAGGAGTGATGGTAGATGAATAGTTTATTGAAAACAGGACTAAAACGGTCTTTTTTTACGATTTCAAGTATTAAGACAAAATTGGTTTTATTTACCGTGAGCTTAACTTTTGCAGCGGTTCTTGCAACGGTAATTCCGGCACTTTATCTGTTGAATCAGCATAATAAAGATTTGATGGATGATCAAGTGAAGCAGAGTATGCAGGGGTTGGTTACTAAAATTGATGAATATCAAAACAATGCTTTGAATTTTGGCGCACTTATTGCGATGCAGCCAGCTGTTGTGACTGCAATTAAAAATAAAGATGCAGATGCAGTACTGCAGACGGTAGGACCTATGCTGCAAAGGTCTAAACTAGATTTTGCTACAATCACGGATGAAACAGGAACGGTTATTGTGAGGACACATGAAGCAACGCGCGGTGATAATGTAGCTAAGCAGGCCAATGTTCAAAAGGCGCTAAAGGGAAGTGCTTTTGCTGCGGTTGAATCGGGCAGCGTGGTGAAATTTTCGGCTCGGGCGGGTACACCAGTCAAGGATGAAACAGGAAAAGTAATTGGCGTTATTTCAGTAGGTTATTATATTAGCAATGATACGTTGGTTGATCAAGTGAAGACGATGTTCGGGACAGATGTGACTTTGTTTTTAGGTGATACGCGTGTTGCTACGACGATTATGAAAGATGGGCAGCGTGTTTTGAATACAAAACTCAATGAGACAATTGCGGCAAAAGTAATTGGGGCAGGGCAGGAATATACAGGGCAAGCCGAAATCCTTGGCAATTCGTATACGACAAGTTATAAGCCGATTTTGGGCTTAGATAAAAAAGTAATAGGCGTTCTTTTTGTGGGGAAAAGTCTGGACGAAATTGCCAATACACAACACAAAGTAGGATTGACAGTGGGCGGGATTTCCGTGCTTGTTTTAATAATTATTTTGCTTTTTTCAACGCAGCTGGCCAAACGGATTACCATCCCAATTCGTGAATTGGTTATGGCTATGGAATATGTCGCGAAGGGCGATTTGAGCAAGGCCGTAGCAACGACGGCAACGGATGAAATCGGTTCTTTAGCAATTGGTTATAATAAAATGTTGGAGCATTTGAAAGTCTTGATTGATAATGTAAACAGTTCAGCACAGCACTTATCGGAGGCAGCAAGGTCGCTCACGGTTAGTGGGGAACAATCTTCACAAGCCGTTAGTGAAGTCGCGGACTCAATTCTGGAATTGACAAGCGGAGCTGAAAAACAGCGGGCGGCGATAGAAGATACCTCAAATGGAATTGGGCAGCTGGCACAAAAAATTGAACAGGTGGCACATAATGCTGGCAATGCCGCAAAGCTGACGAATCAGGCAATTTCCCTTTCGCAAGCGGGCAGTAGTGCAGTGACAAGTGCGGTTACACAAATGAATACAATAGAAACGGCTGTAATTCAGGCCTCTAATGTAGTCACAAAGTTAGGTGAACGATCTAAGGAGATCAGCGGAATCGTAGATGCGATTGCAGGAATTGCGGGGCAAACTAACTTGCTGGCTTTGAATGCGGCGATTGAAGCTGCTCGAGCTGGTGAACAGGGGCGCGGTTTTGCTGTGGTCGCGGAAGAGGTACGTAAACTTGCTGAACAATCGCAGGAATCGGCTCAAAATGTAGCGGATCTAATCAACGAAATTCAGCAGGATACCAATTTAGCAGTATTATCAATGTCGGAGGGGACGCGCGAGGTGAAGATGGGAACCGATGCGGTGGCTTCTGCAGGTAGTGCCTTTATGGATATAGCTGCTTCAGTTAAGGCCGTGGCAAGTGAAGTAACGCAAATTTCCTCCGCTAGTCAGCAGATGACAAATAATAGTGAAAAGATGGTCCAGTCGGTTGAACGGATTAATCAAGTGAGTGCCGAAGCGGTCAAACAAACAAAAAATGTTTCCGGATCGGTTGAAAAACAATCAGAAGCTATGGCAGAAATTGCTGCATCCAGTCAGGAATTAACAAATATGGCTGATAGGTTAACGAAGCATGTCGATCAATTTATCCGATAGGCAGCTTGTAAAATTCGGAATATATATGATTCAAGTATCATTAATGTAGAGAAAACGAAGTGATAGCCAATGAACTTTTATGTTGGCATCGCTTCGTTTTTGTTTAGAGATTTTTCGTAAAAAACGCATGAGGCATAATGAATAATTATTGACAATCATTACCTTGTGATATAATATATAGGTATACAAAGTATATAATATATAGCATATTAAGAAACTATATTGTTCAAAGATGAACGCAAAACCTGATGCTGCAAGTTTTTACATAAAAACTGTAAGGCGGTCTCCAGATTTTTTCTGGAGCTTTTTTTATTTGCTTTTACAAATATTATTGTATATTTATACAAATGGAGGGATTTATATGTCAGTATACAAACGGCATGGACTTATTTTTGGATTATTAATTTTAGCGGGAATTCTGTTGATACCGACACCCGATGGTCTATCCACTGCCGGTCATAGAATGCTTGGTATCCTGATTTTTTCAGTGGTGATTTGGATGACTGAAGCGGTATCATATCCAGTTAGTGCTGCGGTTATTATGAGTTTAATGGCTTTTTTATTAGGGACGGCACCAAATGTGAATGAACCAGATAAAATATTAGGAACCAGTAAAGGTCTTGAACTGGCTTTGGCTGGATTCAGCAATTCCTCTCTAGCATTGGTCGGGGCAGCTTTATTTATTGCTGCGGCGATGATGAAGACGGGACTGGATAAAAGAATTGCACTGTTTGTTTTATCGAAAATTGGTGCGAAAACCAATCGAGTATTGGCGGGGGTCATTATCGTTGGTTTTATTTTGAGCTTTTTTGTGCCAAGTACTACGGCTCGTGTATCTTGTATGGTACCAATTGTCATGGGGATTATTGCCGCATTTGGTGTCGATAAAAAAAGTCGGTTTGCCGGAGTCATGATGATAGCCATTGCGCAGGCTGATAGTATTTGGAATGTTGGAATCAAAACAGCAGCTGCGCAAAATATGATTGCTTTGGGCTTTATTGAAAAACAATTGGGTCAATATATAAGCTGGCTGGATTGGTTTGTTGCGGCGGCACCGTTTTCACTAATTATGTCAATTGCTCTTTATTATGTTTTATTGAAACTTATGCCGCCAGAAATGGATGAAATAGCTGGTGGTAAGGAAACCGTAGAGAAAGCTTTAAGAGAACTTGGACCCATGAAAAGCAGCGAAAAAAAGTTGATGGTTATATCGATTATCTTACTGGGATTTTGGTCTACGGAAAAAATTCTGCATAATTTCGATACATCTTCGACAACGCTGGTAGCGATTACATTGATGATGCTGCCGGGATTTGGTATTATGAACTGGAAAGAAGCTCAGGCTCGTATTGGCTGGGGAACTTTGGTTTTGTTTGGTGTAGGAATCAGTTTGGGCTCGGCGATTTTGTCGACGAAGGCTGCCAGCTGGATTGCTAACGGTATCGTTTCGGTTTTTGGTTTATATGATATGTCCGCTTTTTATATTTTAGCAATTTTAGCGGCCTTTTTGATTATTATTCATCTAGGATTTGCCAGTGCGACTGCTTTGTCAGCAGCGATGATTCCGATTATTATTTCTATTCTGCAAGGTGCATCAAGCCATTCACCAATGAATGTTATTGGAATGACGATGATTCTACAATATGTTATTTGCTTTGGTTTTATACTGCCAGTCAATGCTCCACAAAATATGGTGGCGTTTGGGACTGAAACGTTTGAGGCAAAGGATTTTATAAAAACAGGGATTCCACTAACGATTATTGCATATCTGCTTATTTTAGTGTTAGGGGCAACGTATTGGAAATGGATAGGGTTAGTTTTATAATTTAGATTTATAGAATGAAATAGTGGATCAAAATTCTCATTTTAGCAAGGTTTTGTCGGGTATTTTTAGGGTACCTGACAAAACCTTTTTTTGCTTAAAATTGCAATGTTGACGGAATTGCAAATATTTATAGAATTTATTTTTTTTATCTTGACATACATATTACTAATGATTAATATAGTAACTGTAAGTACTTACATAACAGGATATCTATTTTACCTAAAAGTTTATGGATACACGTAAAATGTAGTGTTTTAATAGTACATTTAACATTTTTGTCTTTTGTGAATAAACGAAATGTGATGTATTCTATAAAGCACTTACATTTCGGAACGATTTTAATAATGAGAATATTCCAAAGAAGGATGAAGTGATATGAAAACAATAAAAGAATTCTACAAAAAGCCGCAGAATCCGATCAAAGTAATTCAATTTGGCGAAGGCAATTTTATGCGAGGTTTTATTGATTATTTGATTGATGTTTCTAATGAAAAAGGTCTTTTCCAGGGTGATGTAGCTATTGTTAAGCCTCGTAAAGGTACTTTAGAGAAATTCAATGAACAAAAAAATATTTACACGGTATCTTTGCGGGGATTAAAAGATGGCAAAGTATATGTTGAAAATCGTCTTGTTCACTGTATTCAAAAAGTAATCGGCTCCTATGAACAATATGATGAATTTATGGCTTTGGCTAAACTTGATTCACTTGAATATGTTGTTTCAAATACTACGGAAGCGGGGATTGTATATGATGCAGCTGATGTATTGGCTGCGACACCACCAACTTCGTATCCGGCAAAATTAACGAAGTTCTTATATGAAAGATTCCAAGCGTTTCATGGTGATAAAGCGAAAGGTCTTATTTTACTGCCACTTGAACTCATTGAGGGTAATGGTCAGAAATTAAAAGAATGTATTTTGGGTTATAGTAAGCTTTGGCAGTTAGAAGAAGAATTCGCCCAGTGGATTTGCAGTGCTAATACATTTTGTGATACTTTGGTTGACCGGATTGTTACAGGCTACCCGAAAGATGAAGCGACTGAAATGCAGAAGAAATTTGGCTATCGAGATGATTTGCTTACGGCTGCCGAACCTTTTGGCCTGTGGGTGGTAGAACCAGAAAGAGATCTTGCGGCGCAGCTCCCTTGGAACAGTGATACAATCTCAATCGTTCTGACCAAAGATTTAAAACCATATCGTGACACGAAGGTTCGCATCTTAAATGGAACACATACATCAATGGTTTTAGGTGCTTATTTGGCAGGACATGATTATGTAAGACAATGTATGGAAGATGAAACGATGTATAAATTCATCTCCAAAACAGTTATGACCGAAATTGTACCAACGGTAGAATTATCGAAAGAAGAAGCGGTTCAGTTTGCCCATTCCGTTTTTGAACGTTTCCAAAATCCGTTTGTAAAACATGCGTTATTATCAATTGCGCTAAATTCTGTTTCCAAATGGAGAACGAGGATTTTACCGACATTCAAAGATCATTATCGTGCGCAGCATTCGGTGCCTAAATTCTTGACATTCTCTTTTGCTGCATTGATTGCCTTTTATCGTAGTGGTTCTTTTATAAATGGTGAACTGATTGGCAGCCGCGATGGCGAATCTTATGTAATTCAAGATGATCCAAAAGTAATGGAATTCATTGGTACAAGACTCGATAAACCAGCAGCAGAGTTTACGGCTTTATTTGCGAAACAAACTGAATTCTGGGGTGAAGACTTAACGGTATATGATGGTTTTGTGGATGAAGTCAGCAAAGATTTAACGGCCATCAAAACGCTAGGGATGAAGCAATTTATCGAACAGTTCGTGAGCGAGTAATACTATATTTATCTTGCTTTTAAAAAATAAAAAACCGATTATGTGAATCGGTTTGTAAAAATTAGGGGGATTTATCGTGAAAACTTTTATGGATGAAGATTTTTTGTTATCAACACCAACCGCGAAGGTTTTATTTCATGAGTATGCGAAACAAATGCCAATTATTGATTATCACTGCCATATCAATCCGCAGCAAATTGCGGAAAACCATAAGTTCTCAAGCATTACGGAAGCTTGGTTGGGTGGCGATCATTATAAATGGCGGATGATTCGCGCTAATGGCGTAGCTGAAAAATACATTACGGGTACAAAATCTTCCGCTCGAGAAAAATTCCAAAAATTTGCGGAAGCTATGCCAAAAGCAATTGGTAATCCTTTATATCATTGGACACATCTCGAATTACAGCGCTATTTTCATTGTGATAAGCCTTTATCCGCTGATACAGCCGATGAAATTTGGGCTTCGTGCAATAAACAATTGGAAAAAGATGAACTTTCTGTATTAGGTATAATTAAACAATCCAATGTGAAAACAATTGGTACAACCGATGATCCGATTGATGATCTAAAATGGCATAAAAAGATCAAAGCAGAAGGCAAATGCAGTGCCAGTGTTATTCCTTCATTTCGTCCGGACAAAGCTATGCGGATTGAAAAACCTGAATTTAGCGAATACATAAAAAAATTAGCTGAGGTCAGCGGTATTGAAATCAATTCAATGACAGCTTTGGAAGAAGCTCTTGCAAAACGAATTGCCTATTTTAATGAAGTTGGCGGTCGTGCGAGTGATCATGCCTTAGAATATGTTTTCTATCGTGAAGGTGATGCGAATCAAGTTTTGCAAAAAGCTTTAGCGGGTCAAGCTTTAACAACGGAGGACATTGAAATCTATAAAACAGCATTGCTTCTAGCTGTTGGCAAAGAATATAAAAAATATGACTGGGTTATGCAAATTCATTATAGTGCATTGCGCGATAATAATACGGCAGAGTTTATAAAACAAGGACCTGATACGGGGTTTGATTGTATTGCGTCATATAATTGCGGTGAAGGTCTTGTTCATTTATTAGATGCTTTAAATAAAACAGGTAATTTACCAAAAGTTGTTTTATACTCTTTGAATCCAAATGATAATGCAATGCTTGGCTCCATTATTGGTAGTTTTCAGGGACCGGAAGTGGCAGGCAAAATTCAACATGGTTGCCCATGGTGGTTCAATGATACCAAAACAGGTATGCAGGAACAACTTATCAGTCTGGCCAATCTGTCTATTCTGGGTAACTTTATCGGTATGCTTACGGATTCTCGCAGCTTCTTGTCTTATGCAAGACATGAATATTTCAGAAGAATCTTATGCGATCTCATTGGCACTTGGGTAGAAAATGGTGAATATCCAAATGATATCAAAGCCTTAGGCAAGCTGGTGCAAGATATTTCTTATAATAATGCCCACAGATATTTTAATTTAGATAAAGCTTAAAAATTGTGGGGAGCATAGGTTTTGATTTGCTATAAATTCATATCAATCGAAACTATAGGCATCAACATCTGTGCTCATCCATCTTTTGTAAATCGTATAGAAGAAAAAGCGGGAGGGTTTTGTCGTTTACATATGAATGCTGCTGTGAAAAGTCAGAAAGTTTAAATCTTTTCGTAAATAATATTTTTCATCAAATTGTTAGGTGCTCTTTTTAAACGGGGAAAATATAAGGTGCAGGAGGAAGAAAAATGTCTGAAATAGTGGAAAAAATAATAGATGAATCTTCAGAGCCCCCTATTGATGGTCAGGGTCAAAATGATGCAGGAAATAAAAAATTATCTTGGAAAGAAAAAATATCATATGGTTTTGGGGATTGTGGCAATGGGTTCATGTTTGATTTGGGACAAGCTTATTTGACGAAATACTGGATTGATGTTTGTATGATACCAGCTGTTGCAGTTGCCGGTATTTTTGCCTTTACTAAAATTTTTGATGCATTTATGGATCCAATCGCGGGGTCATTGATTGATCGGCGCAAAAACATCGGTCCGCGGGGGAAATTTAGACCAGTCATGATGATTTCCAGTATTCTTCTTGGTATTTTAACTGTTATTACTTTTACCATGCCTGATTTCTTGTCCGGTGGTGAAAAAGTGTTTTTTGCTTATGGTGCTTATATGCTTTGGGGACTTGTTTATTCGTTTACGAATATTCCTTATGGATCGCTGGCCAGCGTAATGACAAGAGATGTAAATGAACGAAGTCAAATGGCAACGACCAGACAAGTTGGTTCGGTAGGAGCACAGCTTTTAACCGGAATTGGGTTTGTCCCGATTTTACTCATGTTCAGTAATCCACATCAAGGGTTTTTGGTTGCATCAATTATTATGGCTATTATCGGGGTTCTTGGCTTTTATATCTGTTATCGCAACACTCGTGAACATGTAAAAGTAAATCGCAATACAACGGCTGAACAAAACGCAGGGTTTAAGGATTATGCGAAGACTATTTTTACCAATAGACCATTAATTTGTCTCATTTTAATGACATTATTCACAATTTCGGCAATGAATACAAATATGCAAATGATGATTTTTTTCTGTCAATATAATTTAGGAAATTTATCTTTACAGCCTATTATTAATGGAATCATGATGGGGTGTTCCGTTTTAGGTATTTTGTTGATGCCAAAACTAGTTCGGAGATTTGGCAAAAAGAAAACAGCGATTGGCGGGCTTCTTATTGGCTGTTTTGCCAATATACTAAATTTTATCATTCCAACAAATATCTATTCTTTTGTATTTTTGGTAACAATTGGTTATGCAGCTTTAGCTATACCAAATGGTGTAACGTGGGCCTTTGTGTCCGACGTAATTGATTATGGCGAATGGCATAATGGTATCAGAAAAGAAGGTATCACCTATGCAGCCTTCAATTTCTCTCGCAAAATTGCCCAGGCTTTAGCTGCAGTGGTAAGTTCGGGGATTCTCGCATTAACTGGTTACGTAGCGAATGCCGTACAAACGGAAGTTACTTTAACAGGAATTAAAGCTGCGATGACACTCTATCCAGGTGTCGCATTAGGTGTGGCAGCGATCATCCTTAGTATTTTATATAATTTATCAGATGATAATTATAAAAAAATTGCGCTGGATCTAGAAAATGGTGTTTGGGAAAAAGGCAAAATAGAATAAGATCAAAGCGTTTTGATTCTTAAGAAAACGAAAAAGACAAGGGCGGGTATCGTGAAATGAAAACGATAGCAGCCCTTGTTTTTTGTTTGTTTTTCTATGGAGAAAAATACACGTTATCTTCGAAAAATTAAAAGTAGTTCGCATAATTATTTTTTGACAAAACTTTAATATTTATGATAAAATTAAATAAGATTATTACTTTGCTTTTTAGTGTATGCAAATTTAACAGAATATTTAAATTAAGTAGAATAATTAGTTTTAGAGTATTGTTTTACAAGCGGAGAAAAACTGGTGAGTAGGGTCTGAATAGCATGTCAATAGAAGTTTCATAGATTTTACCACAAAATACCAGCATGTTTTATGGCCGGTATTTCTTTATATGATTATGGTTGAATTTGAACTTTAACTGACAACGTTCGTTCTAATAATAGGTATAGATTTAAATTTTCCTGATTAAAATGCTTTTTTAAAGTCAGTTAATTCGGAAATCTGAGGAGCGTCGCAAAATGAAAGACAATGCAGAGCTTGTAACAGCAGGAGCAGGGACCGTTCTGCCGAATGACGATGGTTTTTATCAAATCACAATAAAGGATAAGGATATCTTTTTGCTTGTATTTCCGCCGAAAGAACGTGGCAGGCCGGTTGATGCCGCAGCTATTAAAGAAGAGCTGAACACATATTCTATTGATAAAACCAATCATTTTCTTATTTCACAAGTTATAAATCAAGCAGCTGGAGTTCCGGTTAAGATAGCAGAACTTGTGGAAAAAAAAGAGGAGCTGGTCACACGACAGATTAAGATTCAAGTCACACGAGATCGTATGGTAGCTGTGCTGGAAAGTCAAGAGAATCAGGGAGATAATCCCCTGACATTAGAGGATGTTATTGGAAAATTAAAAGAAGCTGGTGTTTCCTTTGGTATTGATGGTGTGGCTGTGAAAAAGTTTTTGGCAGATCCGGAAATGAAAGTTGTTTGTGCAAGAGGTGTTGCACCGATACCAGGGGCCGATGCTTGTATTAAATATTATGTGGATTTTGCCAATAAAGGCCGCCCGGTTGAACTGGAAGATGGAACGGTTGATTTTAAAAATACCAGAATGTTTTTTGTTGCCACGGAAAATCAATTGTTAGCAGAAAAAATACCAGCGACGAAGAGTATCCCCGGCATGGATGTTTTTGGTAAGAAAGTTATTATCAAAGATGGAAAAGATTTGATTCTGCCGGTGGGAAAAAATGTTAATATTGTAAAAAACAATTTGATGATGGCTGGATTAGCCGGCGAAGTCGTATGGGAGAATAATAAACTGGCAATTCTTCCTGTGATGGAAATAAAGAGTGATGTGGATTTAAGTACGGGCAACATTGAATTCCCGGGAAGTATCATTATTCGTGGTTCCGTTCAAGAAGGCTTTTATGTAAAAGCTGAAGGTGATATTGATATCCGTGGTGGTATCTGTGGTGCTCAGGTTGAAGGTAAAAATATTAAGGTTGGCATGGGTGTCTTTGGTATGGAACACGGTTATGTGAAAGCGACTGAAACCATAAGTGCTAAATTTATTGAAAAAGCAAATGTATTTGCGGGTACTGATTTATATGTAATGGATGTTATTTTGCATAGTCTGGTGAATGCGGGTGAAAAAGTTATTGTTGCAGGGCAGCATGGTCGTATTATTGGTGGAACAATTACGGCTGGTGTCGAAATACAAGCAGCAATCTTTGGAACTCGATCAGAAGTTGGTACGGTATTAGAAGTTGGCAAAAAAATACAAGTATGTGCAACCCCCGATGATGTTAAGGAACACCAAAATAAAATAGAGGATGAGATGATAAATAACATCAAGGCTGACGGAAAAATTCGTGTCGATGACACAGCTTATGCTGGCGTAAAAATTATGATTGGCCGCCATCTGAAATCTCTAGCAGATTCTGTCAAACATGCCACTTTTTTTGTAGAAGAAGAGGATGATAAAATTTCAATCGGACCATATTAAACCATATAAAAAAGAGGAAGAATATCTTGTGCAGGCAGGAGATGTTCTTCCTCTTTTTTTTATCTTTAATGAAACATGGACAGTATGGCACCTAAAGCAAAATATGGACCGTAGGCAATCGTGTCATGTCTTTTTTTTAGATGACTAAGGAGTAGCAAGATGCTGATAAAACCACCGCTGATAAAACCAAAAAATAGTGTAAACAGTAGTTTATCAATACCGAGCCAAAATCCTAGAACAAATAGCAATTTAATATCGCCGCCGCCGATGGCTCCTCTGGTAAGAATAGCTAAGATCAACAAAAGCAGACCACCGCTGCATGCCGCTAGCAGACGATTAAGAAAGAGTTCTGGTAAAAAAAATGAAAAAAAGAGCCCACAAAAGAAAAAACAATACAGAACATTGTCTAAAATAATTTGCTGTTCCAGATCCATGATGCTGATAAAAATTAAAAAGGATACAAAGATCCATAAAATTAATAAATTAAATGGGTCAACGGCAAGCGGTGCTGTTAAGATATAAGCAGCAAAAAAGAGCAAACACAAGCATGCCTCACGTTTTGCTGTCGAATGAAATAATAGCGTTGGTTTTTCTAAAATAGCACTGATAGAAGCTAGTTGAGATTGAAATAGTTCTGAACACAGCTTGCTTAAAAGGATTGTTAGAATGAAAAGCATGAAAAAGGTACTGAAATAGGAAAATTGTTCAAGCATAGGAGCCCACCTTTCGTATGAATTTGTTTTTATATAGCATAGCATTTTTGGTTAGGATTCGTATACAAAAAAATAGCAGTGACTGATATTTTAGAATATATATAATGTATTAAAGAAATGACATCTAGTCTATTAGGCTGCCAGGAATGGGGTATAGGGCATCGTTTGCTTCCTCCGTAACGCCACTCAACCCTTTACCCCATTCCTGACGATTGCCTTATCGAATATTTAATGCAACTTATATAGAAGCATATATAAATTCTTCTAACGTTGATAAGGTGCTGCAATTCATAACAATCTTTGCTTATAGGACTAAGAGCCTGGTTTTGAAATAATAAATAGATTTTTATTTTTTAAGATCATAAAAGTATTATGGTAGCTGGACTTTTATTTTGGCAATTTGTTAAAGTGTCCCGATATTGTTAATTTTTTTTTAAATTTACCTGGAGAGGCTTGTTAATTTTAGTGGAATACGCTATTATAACTATAGAAATAAAAACCGATTTAGATTATCTTGTGAATGAATTTAAATCGTGAGTTCATATGGAGCAAACTTATTGAAAGATAAGGACGCAAAGCCCTGGGTCTAAAGATTTATATCTATGATTGCCTGGCTGCATTCGTAAACTTGTACAGTATTTTAGCTGTATACTTTTTCATGCTGCCGGGCATTTTTGCGTGTCTTTCAAATTTATTTTTTATACTATAGTTTATTTGTGATTGCGTTAGGAGGATTTATTTTGCATTTGCCTGAAATACCAAAGCGTTTGCTGGAAAAGCTAGAAATGATGGCTCCAAAGCAGCTTATCATATTGGCTTTTTGTGCAAGCTTTATTGTAGGTTTATTGATTTATACATATCTATCTGGTTTAGAGACCAAACAGGATACAGCAACTGAATCGTTTACGGATGTAATTGTAGCGGCTGTTGATATCCCCGAACGAACCGTGATTCGTGAAGAAATGTTAAAGACGGTTCATATGCCCAATGAGCTTGTTCAAACCGATGCAATAAAAGATATGTCGGCAGCTGCAGGAAAAGTTGCCAAACTTAAAATTTTGCAGGGGGATTCTATTACGGCAAATAAACTGTTTGGTGATGTAACGAAAGAGGGATTTATTGCTAGTATTCCTGCCGATAAACGAGCCATCTCCATTGCTATTACGGATATAACCGGAATTTCCGGTTTTGCTAAACCGGGTGAGTATGTCGATGTTATGGTAATTGATGATAAAAAACAAAAAAATACGGTTTCAGGCGAAATGATTCTGCAAAATATATTATTGCTGGCGATTAATAAAGATAGTGATACGGTTGACAGTAAAAAAGATGACAAAAAAGATCAAATGGCTACGGCAACAATGGCTGTTTCACCGGAAGATGCAATTCGTTTGGCTGTAGCACAAACGAAAGGTACAATTTATTTGGTACTTCGTCCATTTAAACCAAAGGATAGTTTTATATTGACAACCGAAGTCGTGACTCATCAATTTGATGAAGGAACAACGGCACCACTGATGAATCAAAATGCAGCTACAAATACTTCGCCACCATTTGATTCTCGAACTGCACGGGAAAATACTCCGGCTGCAGTTCCGATGCAAGGCGCACCTGTCCAGCAGGTACCACGTGAGCAACCGATAGTGGATAGTGTAACGGTAATTCGTGGCAATACAATGAGTTCAGTAGCAGTACGATAAGGAGAAAAAAATTGATGAGGATAATGACCAACACATATAAATGTCTGTTTGTGGCAATTTGTTTTGTGTTTTACACGGTTGGTACGGTTCAGGCGGAAGGGAATCTTACGATGGATGCCAATCAATCGTTGTATCTGAATGCTGGTGCGCCGATTGATCGTATTGCTGTGGCGAACCCAGAAATTGCGGATGTTACGGTATTGTCAAAAGAAGATATGCTGGTTGTAGCAAAAAAACCGGGAACGACAACACTTTACATATGGACGATGGATGGAATCAGGCAGGAATATACCGTTACGATCCAAGATCACGATACGCAAACCTCCTTAGTGATTGCCAAGATGATCGGGTATCCAAATATTCGTGTAGAAAAAATCAGCGATAAAGTTTTACTCAAGGGTTCTGTTCTCAATCAGTTGGAAAAAAACCGGGCGGAAAAAATCGCTGAAATGTATGGAGCAAAGGTAGTTGACTTATTGGAAATGACACATCCTTCGCAAATACGACTAGAGGCGAAAATTGTTGAAATTTCAACGGATAAAGTTAAGAAGCTTGGCATACAATATGCAAATGCATCTAGTATTGATACAACTACGGGGATTGTAACGATTGGCTCGACGGGGGTTTTTGGTTTTGGGCAAACTTTTTCGAATACCAGAGATACTTCTTCTTCAAAACTTGGTGGCTATGCTGATATCAACGCAACGCTGCAGGCATTGATTACCAATGGTGACGCCAAGATTCTTTCGCAGCCAAGTATGATTACGATGAGTGGCGAAAAGGCGAATATTCTTGTCGGCGGAGAAATCCCGATTCCAACTGGAAATTCAGATGGACAAGTAACTGTAGAGTGGCGTGAGTATGGAATTAAATTAAACATTGAGCCACAGGTGGATGCGGATAATCAGATTACGAGCAAAGTGCAGGCTGAAGTGAGTAGTCTGGATAGTTCCAATGCGGTTGCTGTGAGCAGTTCCATTTCAATACCCGCCTTGCTTTCTCGTAAAGCAGAAACAGTAATTCATCTTTCTTCTGGCAGCACAATGGTAATTGGCGGGCTTTTGAGTTCAAACGAAAGTAAACAAGTACTGAAGTTTCCGTTCTTAGGAGATTTACCCATTATAGGACAGTTCTTTCGCAGTACGACTACGAGTAAATCGCATAGGGAAATTATTATCTTAGTAACGCCAACACTGGTTGATGAAACGACGCCGACAAAAATGTCGGATGAAATAAAAAAAATGCTGGAAGATAAAAAATAGTAATGACTGAATCAAAAATAAAAAGTGGTGAACGAAAGATGGCAGAAGAAATTAAAAGCGGTACGATTATGACAGTATTCAGTACAGCTTCGGCTGTAGGCAAAACCTTGCTTAGTATCAATATGACGGCAGAACTAGCAAAAAGTGGATACAAAGTCTGTGTGGTGGATTTGGACTTGCAGTTTGGCGATATTTGCAACTATCTTAATATAGCACCGCAGAAAACGATTTATGATTTTCAAAAAAATGTAGAAAATGAGAGCAGCACATTAGGATGTCAGGATTATATTACGCAGTATGAATATCAAGGGATAAGTTTTTCTGTATTGGCTGCACCACTAAAATTAGAAGAGGCTTATAATATATCAACACAAGCTGTGAGCGCAATTTTGGCAGGCCTTAGGAGCGAATATGATTATATTGTTTTGGATACGACCGCAGCTTTTAGTGAATTAAATTTGGCGGCTATGGATCTTAGTACCATTATTACGTTTGTGGGGATTGTTGATTTTATTCCAACTATCAAAAATATGAAAGTTGGTTATGACACGATGCGGAGTATTGGCTATGAAAAAAATAAGATTCGTTTTGTTTTAAATCGGAACAATTCGAAAACCCATATTGAATTACAGGACGTTGAACAATTACTGGAAGAACATTTTTACCATGTCCTGCCAAATGATTTTTTTACCGCGATTGATTCACTGCATAAAGGAGTTCCTTTGGTGATTGACCGAGATGAGACTGCTTTAGGTCGAAGTCTACAAGATTTGATTGATAAATATACAAATCGTATGCGTGAAAGTGATACACCAAATGTACCGTTATCATCTTGGATGAAAAAATTGTTTAAATAGCAAGTTGAAAGGAGCGAAAACAGATGAAAGAATATCATGTTCTGCTCGTAGAGCCAAATAACATTATGCTGGAACGATTATCCAGTGTAGTGCGAAATACGAAAGGTTTTCAACTCGTTTCTCGCTCACGTGATCCGCGAGAGGCATTGGGGCAAGGCGGGGTTTTTATGCCAAATTTGATTTTGCTTGACATTGATACCGTTGATAGTGCGCAAACTGTACTGGAATTTGTACGTGCTTTTCCGCAGACCGGAATTTTGTGCTTGAGCAACCGTTGGAATGCACAGGTTGCCAGTGATGTGGTCAAAGCGGGTGCAAAAGGTTATTTAATTAAGCCTTTTACAACAGATGAGCTTACCTCTGCCGTCAATACTTTTGGGAACAGTGGTATGGGGGTAATGAGTGAAGTAATGACATTTTTCAGTCCGAAAGGGAAAAGCGGGAAGACGACATTGATTGCGAATCTAGCGATGGCCTTGGCGAAAAAAAGTGGACAAAACGTGGCGATTATTGATGCTGATTTGCAATTTGGGGATATGGCCGTATTTTTTAACTTGGATCCGCAAAGTACAATTGTCGAAACAACACGCGATATTAAGCTTTTATCACCGATTACACTAAATTCTTATTTTACGCCGATTACAGATAGCGTTCGTGTTCTATGTGGGACTAAACGTCCTGAATTTGCGGAGGATGTGAGTCCTAAAGCCTTTGCTGAGATGATTACGATGGCTCGCAGCTTATTTCGTTATATTTTGATTGACGTTCCGCCAGCTTTTAATCCAATTTCCGTGACCGCTGCCGAATCAGCAGATAAAGTTTATTTGGTTTCGATGGTTAGCGGTGGTTATGAAGTAAATCACATGCAGCGAGCGCTGGATATTTTTAAGGTGTGGCCTGATTATGAGAGCAAAGTGAGGACGATTTTTACGAGAGTTGAACCTTGCGAAAAACAAGAACAGGATAAATTAGAAAAGTCCTTGCAATATCCGATTTGTAGTATTTTACCAAATGAATATTTACTTGTTTCGGCGGCGGCCAATAATGGCCGGATGGCCGTCGATATTAAACCGGAGTCACCTCTGGCGCGAAGTATTGATCAATTGGCAGCCAAGATTTGTGGCAGACACTACCAGGTGAGTTAGCGATGGGTATTGTAGCTTTTCTCAGTGGTATGCTGGTATTTGTAATTCTTCTCATGTGTATTGCAGTTTTGTCACGAGAAAAAATAAAGCTGACACGTAAGGTTCGCAGTTATACCGGGCCTGTAACCATAGAACGGTCTATGAAAAAAAAGATAGATTACCTAGGAATGTGGATGAATTTTATTCGCTATGTTGGTCTTAGATTACAAATGCTGCCCAAATTGAAAAATTTTGATAGTAAAATGCAGCAGGCAGGGCTGTCCTTGTTAGGGTCTGAATTTTTAGCTGCCGTTTGTACGGTTTCCTTACTGTCAGGTGTCTTAGGTATGATGCTGACAATGCATCTGGAGTATGCGGCTTTTATTAGTATAGGTGTGGCAGCCGCTTGCTTTTGTTATTTAAATATCCTTATTTCGCACCGCAAACAAGCTTTCAGTAACCAATTGGGGGATGTTTTATCCATGATGTCGAATGCTATGCGCTCCGGGTTTAGTTTTATGCAGGCAATGGATTTGATTGCGAAAGAAATGAAACCACCCGTTTCGGTTGAATTTTCTAAGGCAATTGCAGAAATTCAGCTTGGGGCTGATACTGAAACAGCACTTTTGAATATTGGGAAACGGATCGAGAGTTCTGATATGGACCTTGTGATAACGGCGGTACTCATCCAACGCCAAGTTGGCGGGAATTTAGCACAAATTCTGGATACAATAGCCGCGACAATTAATGAACGTATCAAAATGAAGCGCGAAATTAAAACTTTAACGGCGCAGGGACGCTTGTCTAGCTGGGTGCTGGCAGCTTTGCCGGTTGCTGTTGCAGGCTTAGCATCTGTGATGAATCCGCAGTACCTCGATCCTTTTTTTGATGAACCCATTGGCCGTATCTGTTTAGCTGGTGCAATTATATCGGAACTGATAGGTTTTTGGGTTATTCGCAAAATTGTTGATATCGATGTTTAAAACCTACTGAACGGGTTTTTACATAAAAAAATAAAAAGGAGAATGTTTATGTTAACGTATTGGACTTATTTTAAGGCACGTTATTTAAGTGAAAAAGGTCAGGGCATGGTTGAATATGCGGTTGTTGTTGGGATCGTTGTTGCGATTGGTGTTGCAGTAGCTGCAAATAATAATGCGGCAATTGCTACAGCTATCCAAAATCTTTATACGAATGTATTTAATAGAGCAGCAGCTCGTATTACTGCTAACTAAATTGCCTTATAAAGCGGTCTCTTTTTTGAGAGATCGCTTTATAATATAAAAGGAAGGAGCGATGGATATCATGCTAAAACAAATCAAGAACGAACGTGGGCAGGCTATCATTGAATTTGCACTTATTTTACCATTTTTTATTTTTATGTTGTGTGCTTTCGCCTACTTAGCAATGTTTTTCCATGATTATCTCACTTTAACGGAGATGACTCGTGATATTGCCCGGCGGCAATCGGTTGGCATTTCACTTGATTCGATTAAAAAAGATTATAAGGGGCAAGTATTTTTAACGGATTTTTATGTTTTTGATCCAAACACTGGTATTCAAATCACAACAGTGCCGGAAGATAATACGAATACGAGTGCGGGATCGGCTGTTGAGGTTACTTTACAGGCTGCGTTACAAGCGCAGGAGGGAAGTTACTGGAAAAAGGTATTGCCAGCGACCATTTCTTCCTTATTGGTGATGCACAAGGAGGGGTGATTATGTTATTATTTGAACGATTAGGGAAAAAAAATGGTATGGAGGAACGTCAAGCAATTTTTGCGGGCAGAAAAGGCAGCTCCATGGAAGGACAATATCAAGATTTAAAACTCGAAATTCATCGGCGAATTGTTGATGAAATGAATATTGAGCAGCAACAGATTTTGACAAGCGGGCAGCGTGATCATCGTGAAATTGAAATCATTATTGCAGGATATTGTAAACGTGTTTTGGATGAGCATCCATTTGCTGTTCCCCGGGCTGATCAAACGGGTATTGTGGCGGATATTCTTGATGAAATGTTGGGATTGGGACCGATTGAACCATTGCTAAAAGATGAAACGGTTACAGAAATCATGATTAATGGTCCCAAACATGTATTTGTTGAACGTATGGGGAAATTGCATCTTACAAAAGTGCAATTTCATGATGATGGACATCTTATGAATATCATTGAACGAATTATTGCACCGCTCGGGCGTCGGATTGATGAAAGTTCGCCTTTAGTGGATGCAAGGCTGGAAGACGGGTCACGGGTCAATATCATCATTCCTCCTTTGTCGCTCATAGGTCCCTGCGTGACGATACGTAAATTCACCAAAGATCCACTGACTGTCGAAAATTTGATTGGTTTTGGTTCTTTGAGTGAGGATATGGCAGCTTTTTTAAGAGCTTGTATAGCAGCAAGACTCAATATTGTTGTTTCTGGCGGGACTGGTTCAGGCAAGACCACGACACTGAATGTCTTATCGTCTTTTATTCCAAGCGATGAACGTATTGTTACGATTGAAGATGCCGCAGAACTAAGGCTTATGCAGGAGCATGTAGTGACATTGGAAAGTCGACCTGCTAATATTGAAGGGTCCGGGTTGATTACAATTCGTGATTTGGTACGAAATGCTTTGCGTATGCGTCCTGATCGTATTGTTGTGGGTGAAGTGCGTTCTGGTGAAGCCTTAGATATGCTTCAGGCGATGAATACAGGACATGATGGTTCGTTAACTACGGCACATGCCAATACGCCGCGTGATGTTTTGAGTCGCTTGGAAACGATGGTGCTTATGGCAGGTATGGATTTGCCCGTCAGGGCTATTCGCGAACAGATTTCTTCCGCAGTGGATCTCATTATTCAGCAGTCAAGAATTAGAGATGGCAGCCGGAAAATTACATATATTACAGAGGTTCAAAAGATGGAGGGGGATGTTATTATTCTCCAGGATTTATTCCGGTTTGTTCAAACTGGCATTGATGAAAAAAACAAAGTTTTGGGGGCTTTTGAATCAACAGGCATGCGCCCTAAATTTATGGAAAAGTTTGAGATGAATGGAATTCAGATGCCAAAAAATTTATTCGTTTCAGATCATAATGGAACGAATGAAACAGAGTGGAGGTAATGCTATGGCTTTATGGATTGCTTTGATGAGTGGTTTATTCTTGTTTTTCTTTTTTTATGTATTGGTGGTTACTAAAATTGCCCCGAAAACGCAGGTGAAAGAGCGTGTGCAGCGACTACGGCAAGCTTCGATTTTAGCAGAACAAGGGCCATTTGCATCAGAAAAAGCAGACAAACCATCACCTTTCAGTTTTGTTTGGGAGATGGTTCATCAAATGGAAGAAGTGATCATTCGCTTCGTACCGCAACGGGTTTACCAGACTGTCGCTGAACGAATTTTGCAAGCGGGGAAACAACATATTTGGAATGTGAATGATTGGGTTTGTTTGTTGCTGATAGTATCGCTGTTTTCTGTTCTTTTTATGTCGTTTTTTGCTTTTTTTGTAATGAATCTGTCTTTTTTACAAGGGATTACATTGGTCTTTTCATCGGCTCTGATCGGAGGAGGATTGCCACTTGTTTTTTTTGATTCACTGATTGCAAAGCGGCGTAAAAAAATCATAAGGCAGTTGCCAGAAGTGCTGGATTTGCTTTGTGTAAGTGTAGAAGCTGGATTGTCTTTTGATGGTGCAATGGCAAAGGTAGTGGAACGAATGCAAGGACCTTTGATTGAGGAGTGCCAAAAAATGTTGCGGGATATTCGTATGGGAATGACACGGCGAATGGCTCTAACGAATATGTCAGACCGATGTGGCAGACCAGAAGTATATCTTTTTACAGCGGCGGTTATTCAAGCTGATCGCTTAGGTGTTAGTATGGGGAAAACTTTACTCATTCAGTCGGAAAATATGCGTGAACGAAGAAGACAGACCGTCAAGGAACAGGCATTGAAGGCGCCTGTTAAGATATTATTGCCTCTGGCGATATTCATTTTTCCAGTATTATTTATGGTCGTTCTGTTACCAACCGTTTTTTCCATTCTGCATAATTTAACGGTGATGTCGAAATGAAAAGTTTTTATAAAATCATGCCACAAAACTTTCACGACAACGTAATGAATATTGTGGTTGCCGATACTTTTTGGCAGCGCTTCAAAGGACTTATCGGAACATCGTTTTTACCGGAAACAGAGGGGCTTCTGCTTTGCAAATGTAATAGTATTCATATGTTTGGCATGTTGTATGCACTGGATATTATTTATCTTGATAAAGATGGTGTGATTTTGAAAGTGGTAGAAAATATCAAACCGTTTCAAGTGAGCTGTTGTTGGAATGCGCAGGATACCTTAGAAGTCAAAAGTGGCACGATCAAACAGATCGGCTGGAAGATTGGCGAAAAATTAAAATGGCAAAAATAAAGAGCGAAATCGCTATGATTTCGCTCTTTATTTTATTCGACCAGGCTTACGGCATTGCCGTTACTAGAACCGGAGGTGGAACCTTTGGAGTTTTTATAGGTTATATTACCATTGCCGAGGTTTAAATTTTGTGCGATAAGATAACCATCCAATGTTTCTGGTCCGCCGCCCTGAATTGTTATACTGCCCTTTGGTGCTAGCATATTAACATGAAGAAGGGGGTTGCTTTGTGGGCTATTATTAATTGTGATATTGCCATTCAATGAAATCAAGGTGATTGTTGCGGTCGGATCAAAGGTTACACTTGTAAAACTTAGGTTCATATCACTGGTGGTGACAATAACAAGATCATTCTTAACGATACCACTGTTGCCATAGGGGCCTGAAATAATATTTGTGTATGATAAGCTTCCGTTTACATAAAGTGGTGTGGTTGCGGCTAGGGCGTTGATTGCACTACCGCCAGCAGCACTTGCAATATTGTTGGAAGAAAATGTGTTGGCTGTATTGGTTAGAGAAGTAATTTTAGCCGCTATCACAGGATTATTTGCAGTAATATCAATTGTTGGAGTACCGTAGGTAAAGTCCGAAGTGAAGACTTGATTTGCTGGCTTATTTAGACCACCAATATTGTATTGTCGTGCGGAGATTGAAATGGGGGCATTGATTTGTATGCCCCCGCTGGGGAGGTTATCACTTCCATAGCCATTTTCACTGTTTCTATCAAATTGAAAAGTACCATTTACATGAATTGGTCCCTTAAAGACCTCATTACCCGAACCGTATTGGCCTAATAGATAAAAAGTTCCGGTTCCACCAGATATGATACTATGATCAAAAATACCTGGTGTGTTACCGGTAGAGGCCGCAATTGCATGAACCGTGAGTGTGAAGGGCGGAATGATATTCGTTCCTAGAATATCCTGAAAATATTTAAAGAATAATAACGGTGCATCTTTATTGATATCGACACGGATTTTTTTTGTTGTTCCATCGGTGAGAAATGTAATCTGGCCATCGGGAATGGTTTCACCATTTTTTTTGCCGTAATTTTGCGCCAAGGATTTTGCGGCAGACTCACTTGTTTGCAGTTGACTGGCTCCAGCTAATGCCGCGGCATCGGCAATGTTTTGCATATGGGAGCGCTGGACATAAAGAGCGCCAACATCGACAGCAATGGCACTGCTTAGTAGTAAAAATGGGATTGTAATAGCCATTAGAATGAAGACAGAACCTTTTTGTTTGAAACGAAGAAAATTCATGGAATAGTCTCCTTACATGTTGAGATTAAAATATAATAAATATAACAATTTATTATACAATGGAAGAGACGGCTGTTTCAAGGCAGGCAAGGGATATTTAATAAAAATGGGGACGATTTTCTAGATGGTGGCACCACCGGTATATCGGAACAATGTACTCTGTATACATAACTGGATTTTATTGCAAAAATCACGTTAGATTGTTATGATATATTGTATCAACATGAGAAAAAAGTTAATTGCTTGCTTTGAATGTGTGGGTGTGAAAAAATGGATACGTTTATTCAGCAAAGAAGCTGCCGAGACTCAGTTGAGAGTTTTGATGGCTTCTTTTTGTTTTTTTGCGGTATCGAAAGAAGAGGTGTAGACATTGATTAAATTAGAGAATATCCATAAGTATTTTGGTGAACTACATGTACTTCATGGTGTAAATCTGGAAGTAGCCGAAGGTGAGAAAGTAGTTATTATTGGACCAAGTGGTTCGGGGAAAAGTACGCTCATTCGTTGCATCAATCTTTTAGAAAAACCGGAAGAGGGCAGTGTGGTGGTCGATGAGGTTAATCTTCTTACGACACCGGCCGCGGTAGCGAAAGTACGACAATCTATGGGGATGGTGTTCCAACAGTTTAACTTATATCCGCATATGACCGTTTTAGAAAATTTGATTTTGGCACCGATCAAATTAAAGGGCATCAGCAAAGATGAAGCCATTGCTTCAGGGCTTCTTTATTTAGATCGTGTGGGACTTCAAGATAAGGCCAATGCTTATCCAGCGCAGCTTTCAGGCGGTCAGCAGCAGCGGGTTGCTATTGCGAGAGCTTTGAATATGAAACCGAAAATTATGTTGTTTGACGAACCAACTTCGGCGCTGGACCCGGAAATGATTCAGGAAGTTCTGGATGTTATGATTGCTTTGGCGGGTGAGGGAATAACGATGGTTGTCGTAACGCATGAAATGGGTTTTGCCCGTAAAGTAGCCGATCGTGTGATTTTTATGGCCGATGGTGAGATTATAGAACAAAATACACCAGAGGAATTTTTCACGAACCCTAAGCATAATCGTACCAGACAGTTTTTAAGCAGAATTGCTCATGCAGTATAATTTTAGCAAATGAAGGGTGGAATTATTATGAAAAAGATTATTACGTTAGTACTTAGTTTGATTATGGGACTTAGTTTGGTATTTGCTGCTGGTTGTGGCAGTGATCCGGCTCCAACAGCTTCTTCGGGAAGCGGGGATGCACCAGATATTAAAGCGGTAAAAGATCGCGGCGTTTTGAAAATTGGTGTTAAAGTGGATGTACCAAAATTTGGGTTTAAAGATCCGAATACCGGCAAAGTAGACGGGATGGAAATTGACTTGGCGCGTGCTTTAGCTAAAAAAATCTTAGGTGACGAAAGTAAAATTGAAGTACAGCCAGTTACCGCTAAGACGCGTGGACCGCTTTTGGATAATGGCGAAGTTGATTTTGTAATCGCTACCTTTACGATTACAGAAGAACGTAAACAAAGCTATAATTTTTCTGATCCATATTTTGAAGATGGTGTAGCTTTGATGGTGAAAAAAGATACAGGCATTACAGATTTAGCTGGTTTGAATGGCAAAAAAATTGGGGTTGCGCAAAGTGCAACGAGCAAACAGGCTTTAATGGATGAAATCAAGAAACAAAATCTGAAAATTGATATCCTTGAATTTGGAACATATCCGGAAATAAAAACGGCGCTTGATTCTGGACGTATTGATTGTTTTTCAGTCGATGGTGCGATTCTTGCCGGTTATTTAGATGATACAACGGTCATCTTACCAGCTCGTTACAGCCCACAATTATATGGTGTTGCGGCTAAAAAAGGGAATGAAGGTTTAACAAAAGTTGCAAATGATACCATTGCAGATATGAAATCTTCAGGTGAATTGGATAAAATTTTGACAAAATGGGGCTTGAAATAAATGCCGGGTCCCTTTGCCCTATTTAAGTGGCAGGCAGTTTTACGAGATTGGCAGGTATTTGCTGAAGGATTTGGTATGACGATTCTCGTTTCTGTTTTGGCCTTGGTCTTGGCTTTAGTCCTGGGTATTTTATTTGGGATGATGGGTACGGCGCAGACAAAGCCGCTTCGTTATTTAAATCGGATTTATGTAGAATTTATCCAAAATACACCATTAGTTATTCAGATTTTCTTTCTATATAATGGCTTGCCTTATTTAGGTGTTATGCTGCCTGTATTTTGGGTAGGAATGCTGGGAATTGGTGTGTATCATGGAGCCTATGTTGCCGAAGTTGTGCGGGCGGGGATTTTATCAACACCCAAAGGACAGTTTGAAGCAGCATATGCGCAGGGCTTTTCGTATTGGGGGGCGATGCGGTATGTGATTTTGCCACAGGCAAAACGGATGGCGTATCCACCGCTTACGAATCTTGCAGTTAATCTTATTAAAAACACTTCCGTTATGGCAATGGTTGCGGGTGGAGAACTTATGTACCATGCAGATTCCTGGGCCAGTTCCAATTTGTATTACGGTCCGGCTTATGTTATTACGGGGCTTTTATATATTGCACTTTGCTTGCCGCTGGCAACCTATGCAAAATATTTGGAACGTCGGTTGGAGGTGTCGGCATGAGTGAACTTTTTCAACCAGGAGTGTTATTGTTTTTAGGACAGGGGTTGCTGACGACCATCTATATAGCGTCGGCCTCGATTGTACTCAGTTTGGTCTTTGGTATTTTGCTTGGTGTTTTACGATTTCAAGGAAAATGGCCGGGTTATATGGCGGCGACTTATATTGAAATCATCAGAAACACCCCGTTGCTTTTGTTTATCTTGGCATTTCGTTTTATGACGCCTTTGCCACCGGTTCAGGCTGGTGTAGCAGCCATGACGGTGTTCACAACGGCGATTATTGCTGAAATTGTCCGTGGTGGTTTGAAATCAATTCATAAGGGACAATGGGAAGCAGCGACGGCACAAGGGTTTAGTACGTGGTCTATTTTGCGGCATATTGTTTTGCCGCAGGCTTTGCGAAATGTAATTCCGCCGCTCGTTTCCCAGTGTACGACGGTCATCAAGGATACTTCGTTTGTTTGGGCGGTTGGGATTGAAGATCTAACTGGCAAAGGGATGATTATTATGGGACGTTATGGTACGACCGAACAAGTTTTTACGTTGTTTGGCATGATTGCCGCAACTTATTTTATTATGAATTATGCTATTTCGGTTTATGCACGGCGGGTGCAGCATAAAATGATTTGTAAAAGTTATTGACGGAAAAGGTGGGCTGTCTCAAATTTTGAGACAGCCCATTTTCGCTTTCTACAAATAACAGGGGACGCTTTTGTGCGTGATAAAATTGACAGAATCAACTTTTTCTTGTATACTTAAGACAACACTATTAGCAGTCAACGACGGTGAGTGCTAATGCCATATTGTAGTTTGACCGCCTAGGGGTACTAGATTAAGTGTGCGCATGACTCGTTTACACATACGATCCAATATCTTGCAGGGCGGTTTTTTTATTCGAACATAGATAGCACCGTTAACAGTGAAATAGAAAAAGGAGTGCTTCTTATGAGAAAAGGGAAATTTACAACGAAATTAAAAAATGATGATAATACTTTTAAAGAACTTTTTCGCAGGCATGCGAATAATCCGATTTTAACAGCAGATAATTGGACTTATCCAGTGCATTCTGTATTTAATCCAGGGGCAACTATATTTGAAGGTAAAGTACTTTTGTTGGTACGGGTGGAAGATCGTCGAGGATTTTCACATTTAACAACGGCGATTAGTGACAATGGAATCGACCATTGGCAAATCGATAGTATACCGACTATGGAACCCGATATTTATGATCATCCGGAAGAACTATGGGGCATTGAAGATCCGCGTATTTCTCGTTTGGAGTCCTTAGGAAAATGGGCGATTACCTATACAGCTTTTTCACAAAGCGGTCCGCTGGTGTCCTTGGCATTAACCGAAGATTTTAAAACATTTTCTCGGCTGGGAGCGATTACGAGCGGGGAAGATAAAGATGCAGCACTTTTCCCGCGGCGCATTAATGATAAATGGGTTTTGATTCATCGACCGATTGTTGCAAGCTATGTAGCAGGTGCTCATATCTGGCTTTCTTATTCGGATGATCTTTCTCATTGGAGCGACCAGCAGGTTTTGATGCATGCACGCTCTGGCGGTTGGTGGGACAGTGGAAAAATTGGGCTATCAGCACCACCGTTAGAAACCCCTCAGGGATGGCTGCTTTTGTATCATGGCGTACGGCAAACTGGGTCGGGTTGTTTGTATCGACTCGGACTTGCTTTGCTTGATTTAGAAAACCCCTTAAAAGTATTGCATCGCAGCGATGAGTGGATTTTTGGACCGGAAATGCCTTATGAAACACAAGGCGATGTTGCAAATGTAGTATTTTCTTGTGGCTGGGTGTTGGATGAAAAAACAGGGGTTATCAGAATCTATTATGGCGGTGCCGATACTTGTATTGCATTGGCTACAAGTACAATCGGCGAGTTGTTAGAATATATCTGCCGCTGTCCGGAACCGTCACATGGTGATTTTTATTAATAGACGGAAATTTTGGCGGTAAGAGAGCAAAAAGAGAAAGAAAGGATAAGAAAAAATGAAGACAAATATCGCTAAGCGCATTGCTTTTTTAAGTACGTATCCACCGAAAGAATGTGGATTGGCTACATTTACGGAAGATTTGGTAAATGCAATTGATGAAAATACAGAAACTTCTTCCGTGCAAACCTGCATTATGGCAATGACAAAAAATGAAGAATACACGGATTCACGTGTTGCATTTCATGTGAAACAGGAAGATCGTTCCAGTTATAAGGAGGCCGCTGCTTGGGCCAATACACATGTCGATTTGGTTATTATTGAACATGAATATGGTATTTTTGGCGGAACCGCAGGTGAATATGTTATTGATTTTGCGAAAGAACTGCAAATCCCTTTTATCGTTACGACGCATACAGTGTTACTTCGCCCGACGTCAAAACAGAGATCTGTTTTACGTGAACTTGGCAAACTGAGCACAAAAGTCGTGACGATGGCAGAAAGTTCAATTCCGGTGCTAAAGGGCAGCTATGATATTGCCGGACGTAAAATCATGTTTATACCACATGGTGTACCGAGTATGAAAATGGTATCACGTGAACAACTGAAGTCGTATTATCCGGCGCTCAAAAATAAACAAATTATTAGCAGCTTTGGTTTGATCAGTCCGGCAAAGGGGTTAGAATACGGAATTCAAGCCTTGGCAAAAGTAGTAAAACAATATGATGATGTTATTTATTTGATTTTGGGGAAGACACATCCTACCGTTAAAGAAAAAATGGGTGAAGCCTATCGGCAGAGCCTTATGGATTTGGCAGAAACATTAGGCGTGAGAGATCATGTCCAATTTGTTGATAAATATTTGACCAAAGAAGAGGTCATCACCTATTTACAATTATCCGATATGTATTTGACACCGTATTTGTCAGCTGAACAGGCTGTCAGTGGCACATTGGCCTATGCCATGGGTTACGGACGGGTTATTATATCGACACCTTATCGCTATGCACAAGAGATGCTAGGGGAAGGCCGCGGCCTCTTAGCTCGATTTAGAGATGAAGATTCACTCGCAGATTGTATACGAACGGTTCTTGGCAATCCTGAGCGAAAAGCGGATATGGAAATCAGGACCATGGCTGTAGGTCGGACGATGACCTGGGAAAATGTAGCGAGTCAATATGTGGAATTATGTCTAAAGACTATTGATGAAAATAGGAATTCTTTGACAAGTGATACCCAGATACCACTCGTTCCACTTGAAAAAAAAATGACATTTTCGTTTAATAAAACCAGTCAAGTGAAGGGGATGAAAGCATGAACACACTTGCCCTTGAAAGCCAGCTTGATAAAACACATATATTTCGCATGACAGATGATACGGGGATGTTTCAGCATGCGAAGTTTGGTGTACCGGATCTATCCAAAGGTTATACGACAGATGATAATGCTCGAGCGCTCATTATGGCAGTCATGCTGTATGAAAAAGAACAGAAAAAGAGCTATTTGGCTTTAGTTTATCGTTATTTGGCATTTGTATTGTATTCACAAAATGAAACGGGACGCTTTCGTAACTTTATGACATACGATCGTAAGTTTATCGAAGCGGAGGGGTCTGAAGATTGTTTTGGTCGTTGCCTTTGGGCACTAGGATATACAATGGAATCAACGGTTATGCCAAAAGGGGTACAAGATGTTTGCGCCAGAGCTGTTGCTGCTGCTTTGGATACAAAATTATTTGCTATCAAATCCATCAGAAGTCAGGCTTATGTATTGATTGGCTTAGGTTTTCTTAAGACGGAGGCGGCACATTTAAGAATTTGCGAAATTGCTACGCAGTTAGCAGATTCTTTTGACAAATGTACGAAAACGAGTGAGTGGCAGTGGTTTGAAGATGAATTGACCTATGATAATACAGTTTTGCCATGGGCTATGTTTATTGCATATCGTGCGACGAAGGAACAGCGCTTTCTCGATATTGCCCGTAAAAGTTTGGCTTTTGTTGACACAGTTACGTTTCGTGATGGATTTTTCCGTCCTGTTGGCTGTGATGGCTGGTATAAAAAAGACAAAGAACCAGCTTTGTATGATCAGCAGCCAGTTGAAGCTTCAATGTCAACATTGGCACATTTGGTTGCCTTTGAAATTACAGAACAGGCGGATATGCTTGAATTTGCCCAAAAAAGTTTTGCTTGGTATTTAGGCGAAAATTCGTTGGGACAGAGTTTGATTGATCCAGAAACCGGAGGCTGCTTTGATGGCATTACCCCAACGGGAGTCAATCGAAATCAAGGTGCGGAAAGTATCGTCGGGTACACTATGGCAAAATTGGCTTTGTCAAAACACAATCTTACGACACCAACCTTTATGACGAATCAAAGTTGTTTTGAACGATAAAAGACTTTGTAGCGGGTTAAAAACAGAAAGGAATTTTTATTTTGAAAATTGCAATGCTGGCACCAATCGCGTGGCGAACGCCACCGCGTCATTATGGTCCATGGGAGAGAATCGTTTCGTTGGTGACAGAAGGTCTGGTTAAAGAAGGACTGGATGTTACGCTTTTTGCCACGGGTGATTCACAAACAGCGGCTAAACTTGTAGGTGTTTGTCCGAGTCCATATGAAGAAGATCGAAGCATCGATGTTAAAGTTTGGGAATCGATGCATATATCAGAAGTGATGGAGCATGCGAATGAATTTGATCTGATTCACAATCATTATGATTTTTTGCCGTTGACATATAGTGCTTTAATCAAAACACCCATGGTGACAACCATTCATGGGTTTTCCTCAGAAAAAATTCTACCGGTTTATAAAAAATATAACAAAAGAACACAGTATGTATCGATTAGTGATGCGGATCGCAGTGATCAGCTTGACTACATCGGGACGGTTTATCATGGTATAGATATCGAACGGTTTACGATGCGTGAAAAACCGGGGGATTATTTAGTGTATTTTGGTAGAATTCATCCTGATAAAGGAACGAAAGAAGCCATTGAAGTGGCTCGTTCTGCTAAAATGAAGCTGGTGCTCGCGGGGATTATTCAGGATCAGGCCTATTATGATGAATGTGTAAAACCATATCTGAATCATGATATTACGTATATTGGCTCGGTGGGGCCAGATGCCCGTGATCGCGTACTGGGACATGCATTGGCTCTTCTACATCCAATTGGCTTCAATGAACCGTTTGGACTGACTATAGTCGAAGCAATGGCTTGTGGCACACCAGTAATTGCTTTCAAGAAAGGTTCTATGCCGGAAATCATTACGAACGGTGTTGATGGATTTTTAGTGACGAATGCGGCTGAAATGATCGAACGGCTGCAAGACATTAAAAAAATTGACCGCTTGGCTTGCCGCAAAACGGTAGAGGAACGTTTTTCCCAAAAACGAATGGTGAAAGATTATATTGAAGTTTATAAAAAGATCTTGCTTTTATGATTTTAGTTAAACAGATAAAAAACAGCCAATAGAAAACACTTTTAAAAAGTGTTCTAGCGGCTGTTTTTTTTATCTGTATAAGTTGCATTAAATATTTTATATCAATCGTCAGGAATTTGGTATAGGGTTGAGTAGCGTTACGTAGGAAGCAAACGATGCCCTATACCAAATTCCTGGTAACATAATAGTCTACATGCAATTTCTTTAATGCAACTTATATGTATTGTAATATTTTTTTTAAAATTGATATTTAAATTTTAAATGTTCTAATACGGATATCAACTTATCAATGTGTTCAGCCTTGTGATGGGCATTTAGCATGATGCGAATCAAGGCATGATCTGGTTTTACTGCCGGATAACGAAACATCGGTACAATTAAACCTGCCTGTAAAAACGCATCATATACGTGTACGGCTTTTTCATCATTACCAATGAGTACAGACGTAATATAGGATGGAACAGGGCTGAGCGTGAAGTTCTTTTCTTCTAAACGCTGCCTTAAAGCCAAAGACCGTTTCAAATAATTATTCATAATTTCAGGATGGTTTTGGAGTTTTTGCATAATATAATAAATGGTGCTCGCTGTTGGCGGCTGAATAGCTGCCGTAAATAAAGAGGTACCGGAGAGAACTTCAAAAGCATGGATATATTCTTTCGGACCAGCAATGGCACCGCCTTCTAAACCAATTGATTTAGAAAAGGAAACCATAACAAACGTGGCTCGCCGCATTGCGGCAAATTCTTCGGCGAATAAACGATTTTCCGGACCATAGATTAAAAATCCATTTGCATTATCGACATAACTTAGTGCATTGTATTTTTCGCAGGTATCGAGTATTTGTCCAAGGGGAGCAATGGAGCCATCCGCTGAATACACGCTTTCAAAAACGACGACAATTTTTTCGTGCTTTTGCGATACTTTTGCTAAAACACGTTCTAAATCTTCGGCCTTATTATGACGAAAAGCAAAAAGCTGTTTACCAAATTCCAAATGGGAGGCTGCTTTCCACAAACTCCAGTGGCAGTCTCGATCTAAAATAAAAACAGTGTCGCTGTTATTGATATTACAGGTAGGACTGAAATTAAATTTACTTGTCATTGCATTGATAAACCCAATATTTGCCAATAAACCGCTGGCAAATGAAATTGAACGTTCTTTGCCTGTGATATGGCAAAGTTCTTTTTCCATAGAGAGATGGGCTTCACAGACGCCTTGCGTCACGCGTGATCCGCCGGTAGTTAGGCCGTAAGTACCGCAAGCAGTATGAAAATGGTCTAAAACATCTTTTTCCTGATGAAAGTCTAGTATATTAATACTGGCAAAATTAATCATTTCTTTATCTTCATAACAGATGGTTGGTCCGACTGGTTTTGTTGTGGTTAACAGTTCATGAAAAAATCCTTCATCCACAGCGCTTTCAACAAAATCTTCGAAGCCCCAAAGTTCTTTTTCTGCTGTTTGTAATGAGTTTTTCATGGCAAGATCATATTTATTCATAGTAACTCTCCTAAAATATAGTATTGATTTCCCATTTATTTGATAGTAAAAAAATTAAATTTCAGACCGACTACGCCGAGAACAATTAAAATAATACAAAAAACTCGGCCAAATTCTTTCGGTTCACCTAAGTAAAACATACCGATAATGGCTGTCCCCACGGCACCAATACCAGTCCAGACGGCGTATGCTGTACCAATGGGAATGTCTTTTAACGACTCATCCAATAAGAAAATACTGCCAAGCATAGCAGCACCGGTCAGTACTGACGGCCAAAAGCAGGTGAAGCCTTCTGTATATTTCAATGAAATTGCCCACACAATTTCTAAACAGCCGGCTATTAGTAAATAAATCCATTCCATTTTATACACTCCAATTTTTAAAGTTACTTGACGTATATTTTTATCATAGTATATGTCTTTATGCTGAAAACACAATGAAAGAGTAGGATAATCTTTGCGTTATCAATATGTGACTTCATTTTTTGACTAACATACAGTATACGAAACAGCTTTGTACTTCGTTCATATATTTTTTCACATAAAAATAGCCAGGGTATTCAATACCGTGGCTTTTTTTATTGGATGTTTATTTTTTTATAAAATTGTATCGTTGAGATAATACAATTTTTTCTTGCACTTTTTAAACGATTACTTCATTTAAATTTATGCTTCATGGAATAATTATACGATAAAACTTGCCAGCCAATGATTCCTATAATTAGCATGGTGTTTGAAACTGGCAAACCACTATATGATATTATATTATTTACTTGATCTTGGTCTGAACTTGCTGCTTGCGAATGTTCTGACGCATTAAGACTTAACCCGAGGGAGATTTCTTTTGTTTTTCCGTCGATCATTTGTTCTGTTGGTAGATACGAAATTGAAAACTGAAAACAAGATAAACAAAATAAAAGAAGTAAGACGGCTAGTGTGGTCAGCATTGTCGTTTTAGTGGCCTCTCCAGTTAATTTAACTTCACGTTCATCTCTCTCCCGAAGCAATATCAATTTTGAGAGTATTTTATCACGCAGTACATCGGATACGATTAAACGAATACTTAAATAAATAGTAATAATCATCCATGAACTTAATATAAAACACCCACCAAAATCATACCAAATTTCTGCATAAAAATTATTTTGTGCAGCAGTTGCCAAACCAAGTGCAAAAATAGAAATAAACCAAATTAGCAATATTGGTAATTCATATATAAAAACCCTTAGTAAAATACCATCCAACTTATTCATTTTGTTTCCTCCTCAATTGAAAAAATATTATTAATATCTGTTTTAAAATAACGGGCTATGCGAAAAGCTAATTCTAAAGATGGATTATACCCGCCGCCTTCAATCGCAACAATTGTTGCACGTGTTACGCCTATAGCCTTGGCTAATTGTTCTTGTGTCAATTTTGTTTCAGCACGAAAAACAGGTAAACGATTCACTAACTTTAATTGCATCATCAATTTAGTCATTTCTAACTCCTTTCTACTTTTTACAAGATTATTGTATAATAAAATAATCTTTATGTCAAGTTTATTGTACTTATTTGGTCAAAAAATAAAACTGCATAGTTGCGAGTAGTCATTATAAAACCAATATGGAGCCACAGGTGCCCTTGCTCTTTCTACATATGGCTGGAAAAAGATTTTTTCTTGTTGAAACTGACGAAAAAAATAGCTGTCGCTAGCGTTGAAAAAACGCTGGCGACAGCTATTTTTGAGTGTATATTTTATTTTTTTAGATGAAATGGTATCGTTGAGACAATAACATTTTTCTTTAAAATGAGCAGTGTTCGTAAAATCAAACCAGTTTGATTATGAAGAAGTCGATGCCACCATTTTCTTGTTTCAAATTCTGGGATCAGAATGGTTATATAGTCATTCGGACCTTTTTCATTGGATAGTTCTTCAATAAAATCAATTAGCGGCTGTACAACGAGGCGGTATGGTGAATAAATTGTGACTAATTTGATACCTGGATTCCAGCAATTCCATTTTTCTTGTACCTTTTTACCAATTTCTTCATTGGTAGCAATATGAACAGCCATGACATCATCGCCGATGGATTTTGCATATTTTAAGGTTTCCGCGATTACACTGGTTGGACTAGAAATTGGAACGATGACGATATTTTGCCCGCCTTGTATTTCTGTTGTAAAAGCAGGGTTCATATCTTCGATTGGCAGATGGAGTTGTTCAGCCATATTATTATAATGACCTTTGATTTTTTTGAAAATAAAAATCATCACTGGGATAAAAATGAGAACCATCCAGGCTCCATGGGTGAATTTACTGATGCCGATAATCAAGACAACAATTCCTGTTACGATAGCACCAACGGTATTGATGGAAGCACGTAAAACCCAGTATGATCCCTTGACGCGGCGCCAATGGATAATCATCCCTGTTTGGGCAATGGTAAAAGATAAAAAGACACCAATTGCGTATAGAGAAATCAAATGATCCGTATTTCCCTGGTAAATGAAAATCAAAATACCGGCAGCGATACTTAATAAGACAATCCCGTTCGAAAAACTAAGCCGTTCACCTCGTTCACCAAGATAACGCGGCATATAGCCATCACGGGCTAAGATAGACAACAGCGGAGGGAGTCCATTGAAGGATGTGTTTGCAGCTAAATAAAGCACTAACATTGTAGTGATTTGGATATAATAATAAAACCAGCTGCGACCGAAGGTTAATTCTGCTATTTTTGATAAAGAAGTAGCATCGGACAGTGGTAAAATATGAAAATGCATGATTAAAAACGAAATACCAATGAACATAAAGCCAAGCAGGCCTGACATACAAAATGTTGTTTTGGTTGCATTTTTAACTGCAGGTTCTTTAAACATAGGAACACCGTTTGAAATAGCTTCGACACCTGTCATGGAGCTACAGCCGTTGGCGAAAGCTCTCGATAATAATAAGACCATACTCCAGTCAAAATTGCGTTCGAGTGATTCAGTTGGAATAATTGGTGCTTGCTGTGTAACCGCTTGGTAAATACCAGTTGCAATCAAAGCTAAAATACCAAAAATAAAAGCGTAGGTTGGAAAAACGAAAGCAGATGAAGATTCGCGTATACCTCGTAAATTAACGAGCATGAGAACTAAAAATAAGATCAGTAAATCAATGCTTACTTCATATTGCAATAAATCAGGAAACGCTGAAATGATGGCGGCTGTGCCTGCTGAAACACTAACTGCTACCGTGAGTGTATAATCGGCAAATAGGGCAGCTGCAGCCGTTAATGCTGGGAATTCACCCAGATTTTCAATGGCTACCGCATAAGAACCGCCGCCGCCAGGATTCGCTTTACCTACTTGAACATAAGAAATCGTTACAATTGCTAATAATAGTAAAATTGCTATCGCAACATGGCTTAAGTAGCCGTATGCTAAAAGCCCTGGAACAGCTAGGATGATCATAATTTGCTCTGGTCCATAAGCGACCGAAGAGAGCGCATCCGAAGAAAAAATAGCTAGGGCCTTCCAATTTGAAAGTTTTTCATTTGAAATTTCTTGATTGTGCAACGGCCTGCCGATTAATAATCGCCTAAGCAAACGCATCATAGTTTGTGTCAACCTCCAGTTAATATATAAAAATATATTTATAAAAAAACGCATAGCATTTTGGATTGTCAATCTGATAAAAAATGCACAAAAAAAAGACCATGGGTGGTCTTGTACCCCTAATTTTGGCCGACGAAGTTAGCTGACGGGTAGGATGATAAGAGAAAAACATCCTTTCTATTCCTTTGAATAGAATTAACCCCAAAAGTTTTGGTTCCTCCGCTTCTTACAATAAGAACTAAGCCATTAATTTTTTTGTATGAATCACATTATACACCTTCACTAGTATAAATAAAAGATAAATTTTTATTGTAAAATTTTATCTTTTATTTATTATAAATGAAGTGTAAAAAATTTACATTCCAACAACGATTTTATTTGATCTTTTTTGCTTGACAAAATTTTCAATGACTATATAATTAGTTGTATGAAACTAATTACTGAAAGAGGAATTTGAATATGGCAACGGAAGATCTTATCGTCAAGGCGATTAACATTTTATCTGATGAAATGCGTTTATGTATGAGGAAACATAAAGAGCAAGTACCAGATGGCAAGGAATTATTTAACTTGTCCATAACACAGCTACATTACCTTCATGCTATAAAAAAGTGCATAACCCCGACGATTACTGAACTTGCTGAAATATTTGGTGTACAAAAATCAACGGTAACGGTTGCTGTGAATAAACTTCTGCAGCGTGGCTTTTTGGAAAAAACTGCATCACAAAGTGATTTACGTGTTGTCCATGTTAGTTTATCAGAAAAAGGCAAACGTTTGATTGAAATCGAAGATCAGGGATATTATCAGTTTGCCGGTCAAGTTATACAAAGTTTGACCGAGGTTGAAAAAACACAATTTGTTAAGTTGCTGAACAAAATAACACAGTAACAATACTGCCCGCATCCAGCGGGTTTTATATAAATCAATGGTTAGTTTTATAAAACTAAATTAATGAAATGAGGATTTTTATGAAGCATATAAAAGCTTTTATTTTTGCAGCAGTTGTGTTGCTGCTTTTTGTTACGGCAAGCCCCGTAGTGCTCGCAGGGTCTGCGGCCACCTCCCCCCATAAGGAACAACAGCTTTTGCTCGTGATCGGTGATTTGTCACAAGAAAATTATGGTGCGGAGCTTACCGATCTGGTTTATAAGCAGCTGCAAGGTCAAATACCAGGGCTGGTTCTTGCTGAATCAGTGGATGCAGCAAATTTAGAGCAAACCGATCTACAAGCACTGGCAATACAAAAAAATGTTAAGCAAATTTTATTTGTAGAAATTTTGCCAACAAAATCTGATTTTAAAGATATTATATGCTACAAACAACTTCGCTCTCAAGCAACCTTGAAAATCTGTCTATATGATCGGGATAATCAAAAATATCTCATGCGAGAGATTGTGACTGGTACAGATCAAAATACAACATGGATACCATATACCGGAGTTGGTAAAAAAGTAACTGTTCAGAAAGCCGTTCAAAATGCGTCTGTCATAATTGGTGATAAAATCAATCAACTACGTTTAGCCCCCAAAGAATGACTTTTTTATGGAGGAATGAAGCATGAATCGGCGAAGTTTTCTTATTCGGAGTGGATTGATGTTACTCACAGCAGGCGGTGGAACAATGCTGTTTCGTTCATTAAATGAGCTAAAAACCGTGGGACGTCAGGGGCTGACTCAAGGTGTTGAAGGACTTGATGCGGATCATGCCGCTATTTTATACTTTGCATCCTTAGCACCGAGTGGTCATAATGCGCAGCCTTGGACGGTGAAGATTCTAACAGAAAATCATTGGATTTTGGGAACAGCAGAGTCGAGATGGCTGACTGTGATTGATCGCGGCAATCGAGAAATGTTGATTTCACTAGGCGCTTTTTTAGAGAACCTTATTTTAGCTGCACAGCAGTACGGATATGCGGTAAAATCACAACTTGTACCAGAAAACTCTAAGAGCCAGGCCGTCATTGATATTACGTTTTACAAAGGGACCATACCTTACACCACGGATTGTAGCCATATTGAAATGCGTCGTACCCTGCGCAATAACATGCTGCCAACATTGTTGTCACCGGAAGACATCGATCTTTTGGTCGGTGAACAGAAAGAGACTTGGTTTTATTTTTCTCAGAAATCCATGGAGGGGCAGTATTTAGCTGCAATGACAGTAGAGGCTAACAAAACACAGACTTATAAAGAAGCTGCACAGATCGAACTGGCAAAATGGATTCGCTGGCCCAATCGTGATGTTATGAAATTTCGCAATGGACTAACTGCTGAAACGATGGAAATTGAGGGGGTTTCCAGGTGGTATGTGAAAAATTTTTATACGGATAAATCTGTGCTTGGACACGATTTTCGGCAAGCGACGATTGAAAAAATAAAAGAACAAACCGCTGCCGGAAGTGGTTGGCTTTTAATTACAAGTGCGACATCAAGACAAGGACTTATTAATGTCGGACGTAAACTAGAACGAATCTGGCTTACCTTGCGGGAGCATAAGATTGCGATTCATCCGATGAATCAGCTAATTGAGGAAGAGACTTTTAAGCAAGTCGCAGCCGAGAAATTAGGAATGAAACATGAATTGCAGCTTTTATTGCGGGTCGGATATACGGCTGCGTATCCGATGCCGGTAAGCCCTCGTATGGCAAGGGAGACAATCCTTTTATGATCTTATTTATCGATAATGTTGGATTCTTACAGAGTCTGGCATTATTTTTTTGTTTAAAATTAGGATAAAGGGAATTTTCTATTGATGGAGAAATTACAATTTAAGAATAATTTCTTATTATATCAGGTTGTATAAATCAAACATGAAAGATAATTCATAATAATATGACATATTTGGATAAGTTTTGGTAGAATGCTAACAATTGAAGTGAGTATTTTATGTAAATAAAAATTTTAAGGCATAATCTGTATTATTATAGAAGTGCCTTTTTTAGTGGGTTTTTAAAATGAAATTTATTAAGGAAGGAAAAAGTGAGAATATGACGCGTTTACGGCAATTTGATGTGGATAGTTATCGGATTTTAGCTGAACTTAGTGAAGCGGTGATGTTTGAGTGGCAAATCAATCCAGATTGTTTTTTTGCTGCAGCGAATTGGAAACTTAACTTTGGGCATGATCCGATTACGGAAAATTTTAGCCAAAACATAGAAAAAATTTTTTTTATGCATCCTGATGATAAGGATGTATTGCTTGAATATGTAAATAAAATTAAAACCAGTCCTGACGAATTGTCATTTGCACAAAATTATCTAAAAATCGAAATGCGGCTCAAAAATAAAGACCAAGAGTATGTTTGGTTTAGGCTGCGTTTGATTTTACGGTATATTGATGATGTACACCCTGATCGACTGCTTGGCATGATGACAAATATTGATGAGGAGAAAAAAGAATTTGAGCTGCTGCGTTATCAGGCGCAAAAAGATTTATTAACGGGACTTTATAATAAAATGACAGCCAACACGCTGATTACTGAATATCTTGAAAACAGTTGTCTGCCGGATAAAAAACAGGCATTATTTATTATTGATATTGATGGATTCAAAGAAGTAAATGATCATTTTGGCCATTTGTTTGGGGATGCGGTGATTGCTGACTTGGCGCAGCGTATTGAAAAAACATTTCGTGAGACGGATATTGTGGGACGAATTGGCGGCGATGAGTTTATCGTCTTGATCAAGAATATCAGTAAACTGGAACTTATCGAGCAAAAGGCGCAGGAGCTGTTGAAATATTTAAAGCGGACGTACTCCAGTAATGGAGAGACTTATGCGGTTTCAGCGAGTATTGGCATTGCCCTTTGTCCGGATCATGGTACTTTCTTTACAGATTTATTCAATAAAGCAGACCATGCCCTTTATTATGTAAAAGAACATGGGAAAAATAATTATGCATTATATCATCAAAAACTACCAGAGGCGGCATATAACAATGCAAGAATAGATAAACAGAAATTGGATAGTACAAAACGTCGTAAAAAAAGTTTCCATGAAAATGTTATTGAATATGTTTTTAAAATTCTCTATCACACGAAAGATGCAAATGTGGCTATTAATTTAATTTTGGAGGTGATTGGTGAAAAGTATGATATTAGTCGAATGTTTATTCTCGAACAAACGTCAGTGGGGGGTATGTGAATACGTTTGAATGGTGCAACTATGATGTTGAATCCAGACAAGCCGAGCAACAAGATATTCCAAAGGAAGCAGCTGAGAAATTTAAGCCATATTTTGATGAAAACGGAATTTTTAGCTGTGTAAATATTGCAATGCTGCCAAACGAACTGCGACAATATTTTGCAGGTACCCCCGTGCGAGCTTTGCTCGAATGCCAAATGATAGAAGGAGGTGTTGCGGCTGGATTTATTGGTTTTGAATACAACGAATATGCCCGAATGTGGAAAAGCGATGAAATTGAATCACTTTCTTTTACGGCAGAAATTTTAAGTACTTTTTTGCTAAAAAAAAGAGCTATGGATAAATTACAGGTTGTACACTTACAAACATTGGAAATTTTGGATAATATTGATTCCTTTGTGTACGTTATCGATAAAAAATCTCACGAAACACTGTTTTTAAATAAAAAAGCAATTGAATTTTTTGGAGCAAATAAAATTGGTGGACGCTGTTACGAGTTTATTAGCTGCGAAGATGGACCCTGCGATTATTGTCCAATGCTTTTTCTCACAGATTCACTGGATCATGTCGCACAGGAAGTTTATTTGCCAAAACGAAACTTGTGGTTCAAGGCTGCAGTTTCAAGGATACAATGGACGGAAGGTCGTGATGTTTGTTTGTTGCATTGCCATGATATTACAGCATATAAAACAAAATAAAATTTTTATTATGTGGAAGAGGAGTATATTATATTGACGCAAATAGAAATAGAAGCTGTCGCGGCACTAATTCTGAGGGGGGTTGAGTAGCTGCTTTTCCATCTCGCAAGAAAAAGGACAGCTATCCGTTTTATGAACACACGGGTAACTATCCTTTTTCTTATGTAACTATTTTACGCTGAGGTGGTGTATCGTATGCTTTTTTTTACCAACGAGTGGTACTTTACTTAATTACTTATGAAAAAACTGGCAATATCCATTTCTAAGCCATCAGCAATTGCGAATAAAACGTCCAATGAATAGGCTTTTGTGGAGTTAGGTGCTTCGATTTTACTTAAGTAGCTTTTGCTGATACCAATTTTAGCGGCGAAGGCTTCTTGTGAAAATCCTTTGAGGTTTCGATAATAAATTATTTTTTTGGCAATTTGACGATAACGGTCGTCATAACTAGTTCGCATCATTACATTCCTCCCTTCAGATAAAATTATAGATAGCTTCAATTTAAGGCGTGTGGCACTTATTGTGAAATAAAAAAATTTAACAATATTGCACTTATGGTGAATTGGGGATATAATTAATGTAAAATGGTCGGATAATGCGCAATTGAATCAAGTAAGATTTTAAAAAAGATATCAGGGGAAAGGGTGAGTTACATGAGCTTTTTAGATAATATTAAAGTAAGTTTCAAAATCGGAATTTTAGTGATTATTGCGCTTGTTATTGTAGGTGTTGTCGGTGGTGTTGGATATGTCTATTTGCAAAAAGCAAATACAAATCTGACGGTTTTATATGAGGATCGCTTAGTGCCGGTGAAATTAATCAATGGTATTCGTACCGATATTGCCAAAGCAAATACTGCCCTCCTGGAATTAATGATTACGCAAGATGATTCGAAAAATCAGGAATTAAAGAAAATCATTGATGATATCGCGGGTAATACCAATACAGTGTATGGTCAATTGGAAAAAATGAAAATGGATGCGAAAGGACAGGAACTGTTTGCCAATATCAAAACAGCAACAGCTAACTTTCGTACGGTACGGAGTAAAGTGCTTGATTTAGCACTGCAAAATAAAAATGCCGAAGCCTATGCCTTATATGAAAAGGATGTGTACCCAGCTTCTATTGCTTTTGCAAAAAGTTTAGATGATTTTGCAGATTATTATTCGAATTTGTCGGAGCAGATGAAAGTGGACAGTGAAAATAGTGCCAGTGAGGCAAATCGAATTTCATTGGGAATTCTTTTTCTGGCCTTTCTTTTACTTGGGTTTAGTGGATTTTATATCAGTAAAGTTATTACAAAACCACTGGGGCTCATGGTCTCAGTTTGTAAAGAATTTGAAAATGGTGATTTTCGCGATAAACCTAGAAAGCTGGTGCGCAGCGATGAAGTTGGTCAGCTGGCCGATGCTTTAGCCAGTATGCGGGATAGTCTTCGCCGCTTAATGAAAAATGTCAATGTTTCCGCTGAACAGCTAGCGGCCTCTTCTGAAGAATTAACAGCCAGTGCTGAACAGTCGGCACAGGCTTCAACCCAGGTTGCTGTTTCTATTACAGATGTGGCTAATGTTGCAGTAGAACAAATGAAAGCAACCGATGATACTTCAGGGGTCGTAGAACAGATATCTGCGGGTATCGAAGAAATATCGGCTGGGGCGAATGAGGTTACGCATCAAGTGCTGCAAACCGAAGAACAGGCGAAAAAAGGAACGATTGCAGTCGGCAAAGCGGTAAAACAAATGAAATCGATCGAAAATACGGTTATTTCATCGGCGCAGGTCGTTAGCAAACTAGGTGAACGGTCCAAGGAAATTGGTCAGATTGTCGATACGATTTCTGGAATTGCCGGACAGACCAATTTGTTGGCACTGAATGCTGCCATTGAAGCAGCTCGAGCTGGGGAACAAGGCCGTGGGTTTGCCGTTGTCGCCGAAGAAGTGCGTAAGCTTGCGGAACAGTCACAAGAAGCGGCAAAACAAATTGCGGAACTCATCGGACAAATTCAAGGCGAAACAGAAAATGCGGTGCAGGCAATGAATACTGGAACCCATGAAGTGAAAATCGGTGCAGAAGTTGTTACAGAATCTGGACAAGCCTTCGAAGATATTGCCAAACGAGTGAATCAAGTGACTGGAAAAGTACAGGGAATTTCAACAGCAATTGAACACATGGCAACTAGCAGCCAGCAGATTGTGGTATCCGTTCAAAAAATTGATGGCTTTAGTAAACATGTTGTTGGTGAAACGGAATCGGTATCAGCCGCTACCGAACAGCAATCTGCCTCGATGGAAGAAATTGCCTCGGCTAGTCAGGCGTTAGCGCAGCTTGCCGTTGGTCTTCAAACAGAAGTTAAAAAGTTTAGAATTTGATTCAGAGATACAATCCAATATTTTTAATGAAGTAAACCGGAGAACCCCAGGTCACGAATTGTTTATGAAAACGATTCGTGACCTTTTTTTGTGCAAAAGTAGGAAGGAAGCACTCACTGCGTATTGTGCGTGCTTCCTTCAGCTTTTGGTCAAGTGGTTGCAACTTAACATAAAAGAACTCACTCTTTAAGTATCGAGTATATCGTCGTCGGATATTAATATTTCGATAGCTTTTCGTTTTTTAGGAGATAGTTTATTTAGTTTTTTTAATAAATTCCAATCCTCAGTGGATATCGAGATAAGAGCCGGCGGAATTTTGTATGGAATAGGTTGTTGTCCACAAATCAACCAATCTGTTGTTACAACATATAAATCCGCTAATACTTTCAGGGTATAAGGATCTGGAGAGCTAACATTGTTTTCATAATTAGATAATGTTTTGTTGTTGATGCCTGTGCGTTCTTTTACTTGTATTTGTGATAGCTTGGAAACTTCTCTTACTTGGCGTAGGCGATCTCCTAGTTTCAATTAGTTTCACCTCCATGTAGTCTATGATACAAAAAAAATAATATAAAAAGAGTCTAATCCAAGAATAATAGAATTGCTATTGACTTCCAATAAAATAGGAATTACACTAAAAAGAGACTTGACACCTGTTGGCTTAAAAAAATATAGCATATGATTTTCAGGACTTAATAATTCATATGCTTTAAAATAAAAAACATTGTATTTATAAGGAGAGATTGAGATGAGTAAGTATCAAGAAAAAGCTGGGCATGAGGTAGACTTAGATAAAATTACATTGACCGATGTAATTGATCTTGGATTTCTGCAACAATTTCAAGATGATTTTGCCAAAGGCGTGGGGGTAGCAAGTGTAACCGTTGATGCAGATGGTAAGCCTGTTACAAATCCTAGTAGTTATACACGGTTTTGCATGGATTTTGTCCATTCGACTGATTGTGGTGACAAGCGCTGTGCGGAATCTCATCATAAAGGTGGAGATGAAGCTGCTCGCACTGGTAAACCTGTTGTTTATGAATGCCATGCTGGTGTAATAGATTTTGCGGCTCCAATTATGCTTGAGGGACATCATATTGGAACGATTCTAGGCGGGCAGGTTTTGGCAGAAGAACCAATTGAGGATAAATATCGGAAAGTTGCGAAAGAAATAGGTGTTGCTGAAGAAGGGTTTATTGAAGCGGTTAAAGATGTGCGGATCTTGTCGAGAGAACGGATTGAAGCTGCAGCCAATGTACTTTTTATTGTAGCCAATAATATGTCTCGCGAAGCTTATCAGAAAATGAAATTGCAGACGGCATCTGAAACACTGAGTGATGGGATCGGCCAAATATCGGCAACCATGCAGGAACTCGCAGCATCGGCATCTACGGTAAGCCATACACAAACGAATTTAAACAACGAAATTAAAAATGTAAACACAGTTACTGGAAAAATAGATGAAGTGATGGATTTTATAAAAGATATTGCGGATGAAACCAGACTTTTAGGTTTAAATGCAGCGATCGAAGCTGCTAGAGCCGGTGAAGCAGGACTGGGCTTTGGGGTCGTGGCACAGGAAATCAGAAAATTATCGGATGATTCGAAACAAACGGTGGGCCGAATTAAAGAACTTACGACCATTATTAAAGAGTCGGTAGAGAAAACAGTGGTTATGGGGAATGCTACAACGGAAACCATTGAACAGCAAGCCGCAGCGATTGAAGAAGTTACGGCCAGTGTTGAAGAAATCAACAGTTTAACAGATGAACTCACGGTGCTGGCAACAGAAAAATAAAAAAGTAAAGGAGGGAGCCATATTGGCTAGTATACAATTAGTTGTATTTGCCGTAGATGATCAAGAATATGGTATTGATGTTTTGGCAGTAAATGGAATTTTGCGTGCAAAAAAATTTAAAATTCAATTATTGCCAGGTATGCCAAAAACGATTGAAGGCATTATAAATTTACGTGGACAAATTAAGTATTTATATAATTTGCGCAATAAATTTCATTTACCGGATGAAGCGATGTCAGATGAAAGCAAATTTATCATGTTGAATATTTATGATTCGATTGCTGGATGGATTGTAGATGAAGTTACAGACATTGTGAAGATGGATGATGAAAATTTAGAAATACCACCGAATTGTGTGAACGGTTTTGCGAATCATTATATTAAGAGTATTGGCAAAATTGACGAACGTCTGATTATTATATTGGATCCGGAAAAGGTTTTAGGACAAGAAGATTTGGCAGATATTCCACTTCCTGATAAATTAGTCGTTTAAACGATGACACGGCAGCACTTATCTACATACGAATGGGGTAACGTTTTGTCGGGAGTTTCTTGCGGCTGATCGCCAGCGCGAATCTTTTGTTTAACTTATAATTAAATAGTTTCTATAAAAAAACATAAAAATAACTTCCCTTCAATTGGGAAGTTATTTTTTTATCAAACAAATAAATTCTGGGGATATTCTCAATACAGATCTTCCTTTATGAGTCTTATTTTTTGAATGAGGGTTTTAAAACATGGTGGGCTGATCAAACGGTGGATACGTATCTATATATGTTTGGATGGGAAATTTACGTTTCATGCCGTTGAAATTCATATAGCGGATTTTACCGAATACGTTTCGCTCTGACCAAGCACGATCGTGGAGACCGCCCATGCTCCAAGCGATGCCCGCATAACCATTAGGATCACGACCATCGAGGTGGTATTTATCGTTGAGATATATTGCTGTAGACATCGCATCGGCTGGTGTTCGTGACCATTCGAGAATCTTTTTTGCCCAATACATGCGTACATAGCCATGCATTTTCCCGGTTTCTGTCATTTGACGCTGGGCGGCATTCCATAGTGGGTCATGGGTAAGTGCCTGCTCGAGGGTTTCGGCATTATATAGATACTCACGGGAATCGTCGAGGTGCTCTTGCAGGGTTTTTTGTGCCCAGGCTGGAAATGCTGCTGCGTTGTCATAATTTGTTTGATAGAAACAAAAATTATCGGCTAATTCTCGCCGAATGATAAGTTCTTCGAGGAAGCTTTCGGTGGCAGAGGAAGTCGAGTGCATTTCCTTAATGAGCAAGACAATTTTTTGAGCAGAGATTTGCCCGAAATGCAAATAGGGGGAAAGGTTCGACTGCATATTTTTTGTGGGATCGTTGCTTTGTTTGTCATAATATTGAAGCTTTTCTTGGATGAAGTTAAGGACAGTATTTTTGCCGGTCTTGCTCCCGGGCTTTAGCCAGGTGATTTCAGAAACAGTTGTATCAACCGTTAATTGCGCTAAAAGGTCCGTAATCGGAGGCAAGGGTTGGATGAAAAAGTTTGAAGCTGGATGAACTGATATTTCGGGGACTGGCAATAAAAATTCGGACAGTAAACGCTGTATTTTAGGGCGGATCGTATAGGCGGCGTATTCAAGTTTTGTTGAAGCTGTCCAGCAGGGGACGATATTGTGAGCATCAACTTCATAACAAGGGATTTTGATTTTTTGCAAAAGTTCTTTTTTCCATAATGCTTTTATTTTTAGAGGATCAAAATCGATGATTAAAGTACTTGCGGAATTTGTCTGTAACCATGTCGCAATGACTTTTGATGGTGAACCGATCAGTAAATAAAAAGGAATATTTTTTTTAGTTAAATTTTGAGCAGTTTCTGTTAACCCTCGCAGCATAAAACCGTATTGTCGCAGTGTTGCACCAATAAAATCCGGTGCTAACGCAAATAAAACAACCAATGGCTGGTTTTGCTTTCTTGCTGTTTGCTGGGCATAATAGAGTGCCCAGTTATCTTCGGCACGCTGGTCACGGCTCATCCAGTACACGACAGGACCGCTTTGAGCTGAATTTTTTATAGTCTGTATAATGCGGATGCGGCGTTGATCGATCATGTTGTTCCCTCCGGTTATAAATTTTATTGCACGTGACGGGTATTCATATCACGGGTGTTGATCATGATATACCGTTTTATAAAACCAGAAAGCATTGAGCAGTAAAACGAATTCCCTATTGTCTGCATATAGCTTGCATATCAATTATAAGAGAAATCGATTCTCGGTTCAATTGAAATATTAGATGGATAAGAATTATTGTACCATGATTCACAAATCCTTGCTTTTTTTCTTGGATAGGTGAAGCCGAAGCCATTTTCTTAGCTTGTTGTATGATAACTTTAGATCGTTGCTGCATGCATTTTAAGAACAAAAGGAGTCCGCTTAAAAATCATTTCATGGTCATTTCTAAGGTCGGTATTCAATTGATATTTTTGTGAAAAAGTAAGGGTAATTGTTCATAGTATGCTACTTTAGCAGGAGTTTAGTTTATATAAAAAAGCAAGACATTAAAATAATAAAAATTTTTAAAAAATAGATTGAATTTTAAATCTATTCAGTATATACTGAATTCATAAGTTATATGATAAATTAAACGAATCGATTCAAGTTGTAAGATAAATGTTTTGGGCGGGATTATATTTCATGATTTCAATAAAGAATTATTAGAATATTTACATATTTCAAAGAACGCAAAACAATGGAATCGAGTTTTATTTTTTATGATGCAGATTTATGGTTAAAAAAATAGCGTTTGTTTTGGCACGTGGTCAATAATTTGAAGCAGTTTTTATTATATAGAGCAAAATAAATAATCAAAATAAAACAATAGAGGGGGAATAGTCAGCCACAAAGGTTTGATCTATTTATCAGCTTATATATAATATTGGCTAAATGAAGAAATAGGAGGGTACACTTTCATGAAAAAAATGTTAGCTCTTGTATTATCTTGTATTATGGTCTTAGCAATTGCTGGCTGCGGCGGTGGCGATAACGCCCCGGCGTCAAGCAGTAGTAGCAGTAGTGCAGCTCAAACCGGTGGTAAAAAAATCGGGGTAGCCATGCCGACACAGTCTTCCCAGCGATGGATCGCAGATGGTAAAAACATGAAAGAAAAATTGGAAAAGCTAGGTTATACAGTTGATTTGCAATATGCAGAAGATGATGTACAAGCTCAGGTTTCCCAAATCGAAAACATGATAACCAATGGTGCAAACTGTTTGGTCGTTGCTTCGATTGATTCGAATGCACTCGTTAATGTATTAGATCAAGCCAAAGCGAATAACATCCCAGTCATTGCCTATGATCGTTTATTAATGGATACAGATAGCGTTTCTTATTATGCAACATTTGATAATAAAGGCGTAGGTGTAGCCATTGGTAAATATATCGAAGACAAAATGGGCTTAAAAGAAGGCAAAGGCCCTTATAACATTGAATTTTTTGCTGGTTCGCCAGATGATAACAATGCACATTTCTTAAATACGGGTGTATTTGAAGTGTTGCAGCCTTATTTGACAAGTGGACAACTCGTATGCGTATCAGGTCAAACTAGTTTCGATGCGATTTGTACATTACGCTGGTCGCAAGAAACTGCTCAAAAACGTATGGAAGATATTTTGTCCGGTTACTACAGTACGGGGAAAAACCTTGATATCGTAGTGAGTCCGTTTGATGGGATTAGTTATGGTATTTCAGCAGCTTTAGAAGGTGCTGGTTATAAAGTTGGTCAAAAATGGCCAATGATTAGTGGTCAGGATGCTGAACTTATGGCTTCCAAAAATATCTTATCTGGTAAACAATCCATGACAATCTTTAAAGATACTCGTATACTCGCTGACAAATGCGTGAAAATGGTGCAGGCTGTGCTCGAAGGTGGACAACCTGAAATCAATGATACAACTTCGTATAATAACAATAAGAAAATTGTTCCAGCCTATTTATGCAGCCCAGTACCTGTTGATAAATCAAATCTGCAAAAAGAATTGATTGATTCAGGCTACTATAAAAAAGCTGAACTTGAATAGTAACGTAGAGTTTTAGATGGTTGTCGGCTGAATGGGAGTCTATCTTTTTCAGCCGACTACTACTATCGAGGGAGTTGAACAAAATTTATGGCTGAAATCATACTGGAAATGCGACATATAACGAAAGATTTTTCGGGTGTTAAGGCTCTGGATGATGTCAATCTACAAATCAAAAAAGGTGAAATTCATGCATTATGCGGCGAAAATGGTGCGGGGAAATCAACTTTGATGAATGTTCTTTCAGGAGTATATCCTTATGGAACATATACGGGGGACATTATTTATAAAGGTGAAACTTGTGAATTTAATACAATCCGCAGCAGCGAAAAAAAGGGTATTGTTATTATTCATCAGGAATTAGCACTCATTCCGGCACTTTCTATTGCCGAAAATGTATTTTTGGGTAATGAAAACACAACCCTTAAAGGGGTTATTGATTGGGACGAAACGGATCGCAAAGCTCGCGATGTTTTAAGCACAATTGGTATGGGCAGCGAAGATTTAAGCCAACAAGTTCAGACCTTAGGTGTTGGTAAGCAGCAGTTGATTGAGATTGCCAAAGCCTTGACAAAGAAAGTCGAACTTTTGATTCTTGATGAACCGACGGCCGCACTGAATGATGAGGAAAGTAATATCTTACTAGAGCTTATGCTGAATTTAAAAAAACAGGGTATTACTTGTATTATGATTTCACATAAATTAAATGAAGTCAGCCGGGTCGCTGATTCGATTACGGTTATTCGTGATGGGCATACGATTGAAACAATCGAAAAAACAGATAAAGCAATTGAAGAAGACCGAATTATCAAAGGCATGGTAGGTCGTGAACTTACAAATCGTTATCCAGACCGCAATAGTAAAATCGGTGAAGTAGTTTTTGAAGTGAAAAATTGGATGGCTTATAGTCCATTGGATTCAAAACGAAAAGTAATCAATGATGTGTCCTTGCATGTTCGCCGCGGTGAAGTAGTTGGTTTTGCGGGTTTGATGGGAGCAGGGCGGACGGAACTTGCGATGAGTTTGTTTGGTAAAGCTTATGGAAAAAATATATCTGGAACCATGATCAAAAATGGTGAGGAACTCCATTTAAAAAGCATTAAAGATGCAATCAATCATAAAATTGCGTATGTATCGGAAGATCGTAAAAAATACGGGTTGGTTTTGATTAATGATTTGAAATGGAATATGTCCTTGTCAAGTTTGGCCTCTAGGTTTTCCAAACATTCCGTGATTGATTCGAACGATGAAATTCACTTAACGGAAGAGTATCGAAAAAAAATCAATATAAAAGCAAATTCGATTGAACAAATTGTAGGTTCATTGTCGGGCGGGAATCAACAAAAAGTTGTTCTGGCAAAATGGATGTTATCGGAACCAGATGTATTGCTTTTAGATGAACCGACGCGTGGAATTGATGTTGGGGCGAAGTATGAAATTTATACAGTAATTAACTCGTTGGCTGATGCGGGTAAAGCGGTTATTGTAATTTCTTCCGAAATGCCGGAATTATTGGGTATTTGTGATCGTATCTACGTCATTAATGAAGGCGAAATTGCTGGTGAATTACACAAAGATGAGTTTTCACAGGAACGTATCATGAAGATTATTATGAATCACATCGGAAGGGAGAAATAATACAATGAGCAATGAAACTACAATGAATCAAAGAAAACTAGCCATGGCGAATCTCAAACAATATGGTATGATGATTGCCTTATTCGTTATTTATGTAATCTTTCTTATTTTATCTGATGGCAAAAATGCAGCACCGATGAATATTAATAATTTGGTTATGCAAAACAGTTATGTTGTTATTCTTTCCATCGGGATGCTATTATGTTGTTTGACAGCAAATGTTGATTTGGCCGTTGGTTCGATTGTCGCTTTTTGTGGGGCGGCGGCAGCTATTATGGTGTTAGATTATCATATTGCTGTTCCAGTTACCTTCGCAATTGTATTGCTTATCGGTATTTTAGTAGGAATGTGGCAGGGTTTCTTTATAGCTGTGCTTAAAGTTCCGCCATTCATTGTTACACTGGCTAATATGCTGGTTTTCCGCGGGCTGACTATGGTTATATTAAATGGTCAAACAAAAGGTCCTCTGCCGCAGGATTTCACGCAGGTTGGCGCTGGATATCTGCCACAGATCTTTATGCAGGTCGGTGGTACTAAAATAGAAATTTTAGCATTAATAGGTGGTCTATTGGCTTCCGTAGTGCTTGTTTTATTAGAAATCAGGTCAAGACGTAATAAACTGAAACACAATTTCGTTGTAGCACCAATGTGGCAGGTTACTGCTAAGATGGTTGTTATTATCGGTGTATTGAATTTTATTACCGCTAAGTTGGCTCTTTATATGGGATTACCACTTGTTTTACTCATTATGCTGGCATTGATCATTATTTATTCTTTTATCACCAATGATACCGTGGCTGGGCGCCAGGTATATGCGGTTGGTGGTAACGTAAATGCAGCTAGACTATCAGGGATCAATACGGATAAGGTCATGTTTTGGGTTTATACCAATATGGGACTGTTAGCAGCTTTAGCTGGGATTGTCTTGGCGGCACGTAATGCATCAGCGACGCCAAAGGCTGGTGATACCTTTGAACTTGATGCAATTGCGGCCTGCTATATCGGTGGTGCGGCTGTACAAGGTGGCAGCGGGACGATTACAGGTGCTGTTATTGGTGCTTTGGTAATGGGAATTTTGAACAATGGGATGTCTTTGATCGGTTGGTCGGTTGATATCCAGCGCGTTGTTAAAGGCCTTGTGCTCTTAGCTGCTGTTACGTTCGACTTATATAATAAACGTAAAAGTGCTTAACATTTAAAGATATGTTTCTTTTATGAAAATTAAAATCTGCCTTTTATAACTGCGATAGTTAATAAAAAGGCAGATTTTTTTCTAAAATAGGAAAATTAATTCAGTGTTTTAACTGGAAAAGATTGAGGCGATAATCTATGAAGTTTGAATATTTAGCGTTAATTGGCGCAGCCCTGCTTTTGAATAATGTAATTAGTGACATACCGAATGGCTTCAGTTGGCTTATGGCAGGTGATATTTTTATTGCACTCGCAATTTTTTGTGCTTATATTGATTTTTTCATTAAGCAATTAAAAAAATACAGAGGGTATTTGCTTAAATTTGCGGGTGTATTTGCAATTATTGGCGTTATTTCTTATATAAAACATTTTGTTTGACAGCAAGCTAGTTTCGGAAAATGAAAACTTTTTTTAATGAGGAGCCGGAGGCAATGCTTTGAAAATAGTGGAACGAAAGGAATTTTGCTTTCATGAATAATAAAAAAGTGCCGAAATATCTAGAAATTGTCAATTGGATCAAATTGCAGATTGCTCAAGGCACGTTAGAAACTGGGGCACGATTACAGTCAGAAAAAGAACTCGGCGCATATTTTTCTCTCAGTCGTCAGACGGTTCGGCAGGCGACGAGTATTCTGGAAAATGAAGGCGTTTTAGAACGCCGCCAGGGGAGTGGTACTTATATTGCGTTAAGCAGAACACCAATCAGGACTAGCATGAAAAATATTGGTATTATTACAACTTATTTAGATGATTATTTGTTTCCGGGTATTATTAAAGGAATTGATGGTGTTTTGACGCAGCAAGGGTATTCTATCCAATTGTCGATTACGTATAATAAAATAGAAAATGAAATGAAAATATTAAACGTATTTATGGAAAACGGCATTGATGGTCTTATTATTGAACCGACAAAAAGTGCGCTGCCGTTGCTTAATCTGGATTTATATAAACAGATTCATAAAAAAGGTATTTCTTGTATTTTTATTAATTCATATTATGAGGAGCTGGCTTTTCCTTTTGTAATGATGGATGATTATGCCTGTGGTAGATCAGCAGCTGAGTATTTGCTCAGTAAAAATCATAAGAGATTTGCCGGCGTTTTTAAATTTGATGATCGGCAAGGTCATTTGCGTTATGCAGGTTGCACGAGTGCTTTAAAGAAAAGAGGCATTTTGCTGCATGAAGAAAATCTTATCTGGTTTACAACAGAGGATTTAGAATTTTTTTGTACCAAAACATTTGAGCAGCTTCTTTTGCAGCGAGTGGCAGGATGCAGTGCGGTTGTTTGTTATAATGATAAAATTGCAATTTATGTAATTGAAGTTTTACGTAAGTATAAATATAAAGTCCCTGAAGATATCTCCATTATCAGTTTTGATAATTCGGATTTAGCTACCAGAAATCCTGTCGGACTCACAACATTTTCGCATCCCAAGCAGGATCTGGGAAAAATGGCGGCAATCAATTTATTAAAATTAATGCATATGGAAAAAATTAATACGGCAGTTAAATTTGCGCCTCAGCTTGTGGAGCGAGAGTCCATTCGCAGCCTGTGACGAACCACCTATCTAATTCCTGACGATTGTCATATAGAATATTTAATGCAACTATATAATAAATCTTTGTCGCTATGGTATGATATAGATAGAGCGAGACGAATAAGAACCTATAAGCAGGATCGTCGAGGAAAATGAGGGCTACAATAATGGATGATCAGGAAATAACAAAACAATATGGGCTTAGCCAAGAAATAAAAAAAGCATTACAAGATTTGGGGTATGATACGCTTACAGAAGTTCAACAGGCGGTGATACCCCTAGTTTTTGCGCAAAAAGATAGTATTGTTCAGTCACAGACCGGGAGTGGTAAAACGGCTGCCTTTGCGATTCCAATTTGTGAAAAGCTTGTAATTGAACAGAAAAAACCCCAAGTATTGGTTTTGACACCGACTAGGGAATTGGCAGTTCAATTGAAGGAGGAAATTTCCAATATAGGCAGATTCAAACGGATACGTTGTGCAGCCGTTTTTGGTCGCCAGCGGATGGAGACGCAGCGCCGTGAACTTCAGCAAAGGGTGCATATTGTCGTTGGTACACCGGGGCGGATGCTGGATCATATTGAACGCGGCAATATCTCTCTGGATGAAATACAATATTTAATTATTGATGAAGCCGATAAAATGCTTAATATGGGGTTTATCGAACAGGTAGATGCGGTTATCAAAGGATTACCGGAAAATCGGTTAACTTTATTGTTTTCGGCGACAATTCCAGACAAAATTCAACGGATTTGTGAAAAACATATGAAAGATCCAGTGAAAATCGAAATTGAGTCGAAGCAACTTGCGTTTGATGCAATTCGTCAGGGCTATTATGAAATTGAAGCAGGCAATAAATTTGGCCTGTTGACAAAAATCTTATATCTGGAACGACCGGAAAGCTGCATTGTATTTTGCAATCTCCGTGATACGGTGGATCTCTTAGCGGATAAGCTGAAACAGAAGGGCTTTTTGTGTGGTACTTTACATGGCGGGATGGAGCAAATCGACCGTCTTGATTCGATCCGTGATTTCAAACGCGGCAGGTTTCAATTCCTTGTGGCAACTGATGTTGCTGCGCGCGGGCTGCATATTGATGACATATCCTTGGTAATCAATTATGACATGCCTGCTGACGAAGAAAGTTATGTTCATCGCATTGGCAGAACAGGACGAGCCGGTCATTTGGGGGCGGCTGTTACATTGGTGACTTCCCATGAATATAAGGCGCTGCAGGCGATTGAGAAATATATAGATCATACGATACCGCGACTTGAACCGCCTGATTATGAAACAGTGGAAGCGGGAAAACAAATTTTTGCACAAAGGGCGCAAAAAGCTCCGGTTTTAAAAGCGGATATCAGTGAAAAATTAAATAAGCAGATTACACGGCTTCGTATTAATGCTGGGAAAAAAAGCAAAATGCGTCCGGGCGATATTTTAGGGGCGATTACTGCAATTGAAGGTGTCCATGCTGAAAATATTGGTATTATTACGATACAAGATACCTGTTCTTATGTTGAAATATTAGGCGATAAAGGAGCACTTGTCATGCAGCAGTTACTAAAAAGCAAAATTAAAGGGAAAATTCATACGATTAAAGAAGTAGGTTTTTTTTGTAAATAAGAAAAAATATATATAAGTTGCATTAAATATTTTATATGGTAATCGTCAGGAATTGGGTATAGGGCTCCGTGGCGTTACGGAGGAAGCAAACGATGCCCTATATCCAATTCCTGACAGACTGATTAGGTTGATGTAATTTCTTTAATGCATTATAGATGGATGATTTTTAGGAAAGTTGGGGAAAAAGAACAAATGAGTACAACTGGATTAACAGAGAAAAATTTTGCTGAAATGATTGCGGAAAATGGTGGTCGCCTGTTTCGGACGGGAGCTTGTGTCCGTGACAGCTTATTGGGGATTCGCACGAAGCAAATTGATTTTACCGTGGTTGGAATGGTCAAGAAGAACTTTAAATTACTGTTTCCGCAAGCCAAAGAAAGCGGGACGCCATTTCCTGTTTTTTACTTAATGGTTGATGGTATCCGTAGTGAAGTCGCATTTGCCAGAACAGAGCAGAAAACAGACGATGGACAGATTCGCATATCAGCAAAACCTAAAGTTGGAATTGAAGCAGATTTATTGCGTCGTGACACCACGATTAATGCGATGGCCAAAGACAGTTTGACTGGAGAAATTATTGATCCATATCAGGGGCAAATGGCTATAGTGTCGAAGACACTTAAAGCAACAAGCCCGGCTTTTACAAATGATCCGTTGAATGCTTTGCATTTGGCAGGACAAGCCGCTCAACTCGGGTTTGCGATTGAAGCAGACACGCTGGTGTTGGCAAGAACGGTTCAAAATGATTTACTGCAGATAGCATCTCCTGAAATGATGCCAGAACTTGTGACGGTGATGTCTGAAGCGAAAGAGCCAAGCCGATTTTTTAAGGTGCTGCAAGATTTGTCCCTATTATCTGCTGTTTTTGCAGAACTTGCTGCACTACCAATGGATAAATTTTCTGCGAGTATGCTGGGGCTGGATGCAGTTGCCAATATTTCACAGAATCCAAAAGTTCGTTTTGCTGCACTAGGTTTTGCTTTGCCAAAAGAAGGTTTTTCTGCGTGGTCAGAGCGGATGAGTTTGCCAGCAGACTGGGTTGAGGCAGCGAGTACGTTCAGTGAAGGCATTCGTATTCTCGTGCAGAGACGACCCGCTGATTTTGTTGATATGATTTTAAAGCTGCGGCGGGGTGCGTTAGATGTAACAGAATTTGATTTGATTACGCAGGCCGTTGCTTTTAATATTCCACAATTACAAGAATTTAAGGATAATATGGCTCTGCCCAAAGGTGAAGTTGTGCCGACTGAATTAAAAGGAACTGAAATCCGGAACTGGGTCAAAATGAAACAGGTTGAGGCGGTAGCGAAAAAAATGCAGTGTCTTCTTGAAAAGAAAGTGGAATAAGAACTATTATCATGATAGACTAATATGGATGGTTTTATTCAACATTTTTCGCAGATCCAGCTAAAGGATCTCTGTAAAACCATATAAGTTTATAAATGGCGGAGGGTTTTATGTCTATTTTTAAAACATTTATTCAATATTATAAACCATATCAACGTTTATTTTATTGTGATCTATTTTGTGCGTTTGTAGTATCCGTTATTGATTTGGCGTTTCCACAGTTACTGTATTTTCTTACGCATGGAATCTTTACCCCTACAACGAGTGGAATCTGGCATATTATAAGCTGGGTTGGTATTGGGATGCTTGTAATGTACAGTATTCGTTATGTGTGTCAGTATTATATTACAACGTGGGGACATATTATGGGGGCGCGTATGGAAAGTGATATGCGTCAGGATTTGTTCAACCATTATCAGCGGCTGTCTTTTTCGTATTATGATAGAAATAACACGGGCGAGATGATGTCCAAATTGGTATCGGATTTATTTGATATTTCGGAACTGGCGCATCATGGTCCGGAAAACATTTTTATTTCTACTGTAAAAATATTAGGGTCTTTTTTGCTGTTGCTGTTTCTTAATGTACAAATGACATTGATTTTATTTGTCATTACAGTATGTATGGTCGCCTTCAGTATTCATAAAAACAGGAAAATGAAAGCAGTTTTTATGGATAATCGGAAAAAAATTGCGGGTGTCAATTCAAGTGTACAAGATAGTTTGTCTGGAATTCGGGTTGTGAAATCATTTGCCAATGAAGAATTAGAACGAGCAAAATTTAGTGGTAGTAATTTACAGTTTTTGGATTCTAAAGAAAATAGTTACAAAGTGATGGGGAGTTTTGTCGCGGGAAATGCTTTTTTTCAAGGGTTATTATATACGGCAATTTTAGTCAGCGGTGGTTTTTTTATTGCGAATGGCAGCCTGCAAGTTACTGATTTAGCAGTATATGCCTTGTATATCGGCATTTTCTTGAATCCAATTGATGTACTGATTAATTTTACTGAACAACTGCAAAAAGGCTATTCTGGTTTTAAAAGATTTATGGAAGTGGTTAAGACAACCCCGGAAATTGTTGACAAAGAAAATGCGGTTTCGCTTCATGATGTTACAGGGCATATAGAATATCAGGATGTTTCGTTTCACTACGATGAAAATGCCGGCATACTGCAGAATGTGAATGTCTTGATTCCTGCAGGAAAAACAATTGCATTGGTAGGACCATCCGGTGGCGGAAAAACAACCTTATGTTCACTTTTGCCAAGATTTTATGATGTTTCAGCCGGGGCTATTTTGATTGATGGCAAAGATATACGCGATGTTACGTTGAAATCGCTGCGTGATGCCATTGGTATTGTTCAACAGGACGTATACATGTTTGCTGGTAATATTCGTGATAATATTGCTTATGGAAAATCGGAAGCGACGCAGGCTGAAATTATTACCGCAGCAAAAAATGCGAATATCCATGATTTTATTATGTCGTTGGAAGATGGGTATGAAAGTTATGTTGGGGAACGTGGTACAAGACTTTCTGGTGGACAGAAACAACGCATTTCAATTGCCCGTGTTTTTTTGAAAAATCCGAAAATCCTTATACTAGATGAAGCTACATCGGCTTTGGACAATGAAAGTGAACGATATATTCAAGCTTCTTTGGAACGTCTTTCCAAAGATCGTACGACGATTGTAGTGGCGCATCGCCTCAGTACGATTCGCAATGCCGATGAAATTCTGGTGATGAATCATAAAGGAATTCAAGAATCAGGTTCACATGATACCTTGCTGGCACGCGGCGGGTTATATGCAAAATATTATAAAATGCAATTTGAGGGACTTGATGAATTAAAGGAAGACTCATAATTCACGTAAAAACCGATTATTATAAAATGTAACATTTTATAATAATCGGTTTTTTTTTGAGTAAAGTTCTCTTTATATAGAATTTTGCAGAGGCAGCCAATCAATGATTTTTTTGATGGATTCTTCCCAAAAACCCCAGTCATGATCACCGGATTTTTCTTCATAGGTTAAATCTATTTTGAGATTTTGGGCAAATTCTTTAAAATTAAGATTACTTTGATAAAGAAAGTCTTCTGTACCACATATTTGAAAAAGCTTAGGCAGTGGTGTTTTTGCTTTCACCTTATTTTTTAGCAAATGAAATAAATCATTTTCACTGCCAGTTAAATCTTTTGTGTCGCCATAAATACTTTTTGGGTTAAACCCTTCGAATATGCCATCTTGGAGAAAAACGTTGATATCTAAGACACCGGACATACTTGCCGCTGCCGCAAATTTATCTGGATTCATCAACGCAATTTTAAATGTGCCATAACCACCCATAGAATGTCCAGCAATAAATGTATCTTCGCGTTTTGCCGATAATGGGAAAATATTTCGCATAAAAGTCGGCAGTTCCTCGCAGATATAAGAATAGTATTTATGACCGTATTTCATATCGGCATAAAAACTATGGTCTACGGATGGCATAATAACGGCTAGATTTTTATCGCAGGCATACCGTTCGATATTGGTATAACGAGTGTAAATCGTATTATCATTGCTTAAGCCATGCAGTAAATAAAGTGTTTTTAGTTTTCCATTGAAATCTGGTTTTAAGATACCGGATGTTTCAGGAATAATTACGGTTATGTTTGTCTGCATTGCCAAATACGTGGAGTTGAAGTTTATTTGTAACAGTGCCATTGTGAAAGCCTCCTTTGATTATAAACAGTTTCGTAAAAATGGATCTTTTTTATTATACTTAGTTAAACTGATAAAAGAAATATAGATATTTCTTTTATCAGTTTAACTCCTTAATCATAGCGGCTAAGCGTTCTAGCGCATTGCGAAGCTCGATGCTCGAAGCATACGAATAGGATAAACGGAGATGCCGATTCGATAAGGGATCATAGATACTGCCGGGGTTAAGCAGGATGTTTTCGGCCAGTGCCATTTTGAATAATTTTGGCAGAGAGATCGGTTCTTTTAACTTTAGCCAAATATAAAAACCACCAGCAGGGATATGCCAACTGGCAATCTCTTGAAAATGCTGGGTCAGAACATCAAGACAAGTTTGTCGCTTTATACATAAAGCAGCACGAATCCGCCTTAAATGATTTTCATGGAACCCGCTGGCAAGCCATTCTGCGGCGGCATATTGCGATAAACAGCTTGAGCCGTAATCATTTTGCATTTTCATGTCAGCTAATTTTTCAATCACTGGTTCAGGCCCCACGACCCAGCCAATTCGAAGTCCGGGGCTGACTGCTTTTGACAGACTGCCTATGTATAAAACCAGGCCATCTTGATCCATTGATTTTAAAGGTGGTGGTGCAGGTCTGTCAAGCCAAAGATCGCGATAAACATCGTCTTCTAAAATCGGCAGCTGATTTTCCCGGCAAAGCTGCAATAAGTCATGACGACGCTGCTCACTCATTAAGATACTGGTGGGGTTATGAAACGTTGGAATTGTGTAAAGTAAAGCAGCCTTTTTAAGTTTTTGCTGATAAGCCAGGGTACGGAGGTTAATACCTTCCGAGTCTAAAGGAACTTCCGCAAAATCAACCTGCATGGATTGAAATAAGGGCAAAGAGAGAAGATAGGATGGGTTTTCCAGTAAAATTTTGGAATCCTTAGGCAAGAGTCCCAGACAAATCAATTGTAAAGCCTGCAAGGCACCAGAAACAATGAGGATGGAGCGAGGGGAAACGTTAATGCCGTTTTTTCGTAGATGAATACACAATTGTTCTCGTAAAAACAAAAGGCCTTGTGGCTGCTCATAACCAAATGATTTTATATTGCCTGATGTTTTCTGCAATATTGCCGTTAGTTCTTTGTGTGGTAATAGATCAGGGGCTAATTCACCGGTCCCTAAGCGAATGATATTTTGTTTAAATTCGGCACGGTTGATTTCTTGAATGAGTGGTAGATTTGGTCGATAGGTACTGGATTCTACATAAAAATTCCAATCAATTTGTTCCGGCGAGCTAAAAAGTGACCAGGTATTATTTGCAATCCAGATGCCGCTGCCTGGTTTGCTTTCGAGCAAACCATCTGCCATCAGCTCATCAATCGCAGTCTGCACAGTACTGCGATTTACCTTGAAGATAGCAGCCAAACTGCGCTGGGCGGGCAGTTTGCTGTTGATAGGCCAGTTACCGCTGCGAATTTCGTGTTTGATATAAGCATAAATCTGCCGATATAAGGGTAGCGTATCTTTTTTGTTTGGCAGCCAGTCGATATGTAACATAAAGCAGACCTCACTCTTTTTTCTTTAGTATAACAAATTGGATGGTTATATAACAAGCCAATTGGATGCAGACAGGTATATAAAAATTGGATAGGTTACACTAAACTGGACAGATAAAATAAGGTCAAGTACACTTAAACTCAATATAAGATGAGGAGATTTACAATGAGCAAACGTGAACGCAGAACTTATACAGAAGAATTCAAAAACCAAATTGTCCAGTTATATTTAAATAATAAACCCCGACAGGACATCATTCGCGAGTACGAATTGACACCTTCTACCTTTGATAAATGGGTGAAACAAAATCAAACATCAGGTTCCTTCAAAGAAAAAGATAACCGTTCTCCCGATGAAGCTGAAATGATCAAACTCCGTAAAGAA
>NZ_KB905850.1 GCF_000381065.1 Propionispira raffinosivorans DSM 20765
TGGTATGAGCAGCTTGGCGGTGATAGCAGCCCTTTGGCTGACGCCATTCTGGACCGCATCGTCCATGATGCATATAAAATCAATATCGAAAGCTTGGATCCCTCGAAAGATATTTCTATGAGAGAGATTTATGGCTTGGATAAAGATTTAACAGAGTAATCTTCGGTATCGGCTCCCGCGGCTCCGGACAGGCGGCTCACACCGCTAGAACATCGGTTTCCTGTTCCGGACAAGCGGTTTCCGCTTCTCCGGAACCACGGTACTGCCGTACCGTAATATACAAGCGGCAATATATGCAATAGCAATTGGCTCTGTGCAGCCTAATGCCGGAACAAGTTCTTCCTTTAAAATTGCGATATACTTATCGCTGATTTTAGTATCCATCTTTATTGTCACCTCCATTTACTTGCACTACTTACAATAAAATTTGAAAACTACCTTACTTACTATTTATTGTTCTTTAATTCATTAATTTCATTTTGCATATAAATCATTTTTTCAATCAGATCTTTTGCCAGCATAGAAGTCATCAAATGATCTTGTGCATGTACCATCAATAAACTAAGTTCTAGCTTATCGCCACTAGATTCTTGCTGAATTAATTCTGTTTGAACTTTATGTGCGGCTATTAACCCTTCCTTTGCCATGCCTATATAACGATTTGCTTTATCCATATTACCAGCTTGAGCTGCACCCAAAGCTTCAAAAACAGTACTCCTTGCATCCCCTGAATTCGTAATTAATTGAAAAATTTTCGATGTTAGTTCGTCCATAATAACCTCCTGGTAGTAAAATTTTTTGTCATAATATAAACAATCTTCCCTTCTGTTCGAAATAGTTTTATGACTATTCTTACAGCAAGGAAGATTGTTATCCTATCTACATAACTATATCGTTTCTAACAATATCCTCTATTTTGTCTTTATAATTAACTATTTTTTTCTATTTCCTTGATTGCTTTTGTAAATTGCGGCAAATAATCTTTATGTGCCAATAACATTTCATTTAAGATTGTTTTAGCAATTTCCCCAGAAGGAATTAACGGATTGAGAATAAATGCTTGTAAAGCTTTCGCATAACTGCCAGTAACAGCAGCTTCAATCGTTACTTCTTCCATAGCTTTCATCAATTGCACCATGCCACGCATAGCTGGTTTAAATTTTCCAAAAGTGAGCGGTCTAGGTCCAATACCTGTTATGATACTACTTACTTCTACAACACATTCATAAGGTAAGTCCGTTAATGCTCCATGATTGCGCGTACTTACAACCATCTCTGTCTTTTTATTGTTCAATATTGAACAAATAAGTTCACAAGCAGCATCTGAATAATGCGTTCCACCACGTTTCGTTAACTGTTCTGGCTTGTCTTTTAGGTTGGGATCTTTATATAGTTCAAATAACTCAGCTTCTAATTTTTTTACCAACTCTGCACGTGTAGTGTGGTTTTCATAATTGACTAATTCTTTTTTTACCATATCATCTGTCAAATAATAATATTGATGATAGCTGCATGGTAACATTCCTAAATCACGAATCTGTTCTTCACAGAAGGGAACAAATTCAATATTTTCCATGGTACTTTCTTTCTGTTCAAATAATTTTTCCATGACCAAGGATGTTAAATCATCGCCCGACTTATCGTATATTTTGTGCCAATGATGATGATTCAATCCTGCATATTGGAATATTAATTCATCCGGTGATTTTCCGATTAGCTTAGACTCCCGAAAATTATGATTTATTGGCACATTACACAAGCCAACCACTTTTTCGAAATTTCCATAATTAAGAACTGCTTCTGTTATCATCCCAGATGGATTTGTGAAATTAACAAGCCATGCATTGGGGCACAATTTTTTCATATCATTAACAATATCTAAAATTACAGGTATTGTCCTTAAAGCTTTAAAAATCCCTCCGGCTCCATTCGTTTCTTGTCCTAATACACCATATTTTAATGGTATACGTTCATCTTTAATTCTAGCGTCTAAGAGTCCGACTCGAAATTGGGTCGATACAAAATCAGCATCTTTTAATGCTTCTTTTCTATCCAAAGATAAATGAATCTCCCAATCCAGTCCAGCTTTTTTGACCATGCGTCTTGCTAGATTGCCAACAATTTCCAATTTTTCTTTTCCAGCTTCAATATCAACTAACCAAATTTCTTTTATTGGCAGTTGATCTTTTCTAACAATAAATCCTTCTATCAATTCTGGAGTATAGCTTGATCCTCCTCCAATAGTAACAATTTTGATTTTTTTCATGATATTTTCCTCCCATTGGTAACTTTTCAAATTATAAAAACCTTATTTGTTCACGTCATTAGAACTTTCAGCTTCTTGTTTTATACATTGCTTCTCATAAATTTTAAAAAATGGATAATATATTACAAAGTCTATTACAATCAAGCATAATATCAATGCTGCCGCATGCCAATCCATGGTAGAAAGGAATGCACCTATAGGTGCAGGCGTTGTCCATGGCGCAGTAACAAAAGTAGCACCGACTAGTCCCATCTCCGTAACCGTATAGGCAATAACGCCATTAATTCCCTGAATAAAGACAAACGGTAAAAATAAAATAGGATTAAAAATCAATGGCAGACCAAAAATAATCGGCTCATTAATATTAAATAAACCAGGCAATAATCCAATACGCCCAATTCCTTTAAGTTGTTTCGATTTACTCCACAATAACATAAAGACTAACGCTAACGTAGCACCGGACCCACCTAATTGCATATAGAAATCTTGAAATGGTGTCGTATAAATATGTTCCAAAGGCAGCCCTGCAATTTTATCAGAAGCATTCGCCAAAAGATTGCTATCTAAAAACGGTCTGCTTACGCCACCGATAATGGCAGGTCCATGTAATCCTATAAACCATAACAAATTCATCATAGTCGCTATGACAAAAGTGCCACCTGCGCTATCTACAGCACCAACAAATGGCGCTAGACTTTTCATTATAGCTTCCGGTATAAGCATTCCAAAAGTTGATTCACATAATAAACTAATCAGATGAAAACCAAATACACAAATAATCAATGGAATGAGTAATTCAAAAGAAGAAGCAACAGCTGGTGGTACACCTTTTGGCATTTTTATTACAATATTTTTCTTTTTTAACCACCGAGCAATTTCAACAACCAGCAACCCTACTAGAATCGCCGTAAACATCCCTTTAGCATCCATGAATTTCAAAGGTAATGCATCTTGTCCTAATTTGCTTATTAAGGGATAGCTCATACTATCATTTATTTTAGAAAGAACTACTACGCTTTGAGAAGGTGCCGCAACCAACAAAAAAGTCGCAGCTGCCGTCATCGCACCAGAAAGTGGATTCATCTTGTAAGAAATTGATAAATTATACCCTACTGCCATAGCAACAAATAAAGCCATAATTCCCATAGTCATATTAAATGGTGCCAAAATTGTTGCCATATTGGCACTTGCCCAGCTATGCCACAGTAAAAGCATTTGAGTGAAAATATTGGGATTATCACTCACTCGAGTAGGATCAATTGGTGGAAAAGCCATTATCAAGCTTATCCCTCCCACAATTGTCAAAGGGACAGCGGCAATAACACCATTACGCACAGCTAAAATATGCTTTTGATTAGCAAATGAAGCAGCCATTGGACCAATTTTCAGTTCCAAAAACTGACTAAATTTTTCAAAAATGTTCATGTGATTCATGTTCTTGCTCCTAATGCCTTATTTTTATATAACTCTTTAGCAGCCTGCAAAATTTGATCTCCTCTGCAGCGTCCATAATCCATAGTGTTAATTACGGCTACAGGAATATTTACCCCCGCAATCTCTTGAAACTCATCCTTTTTAAATCGAACTTGCGGACCTAATAATACGACATCATATTCACTTACCACGTCATGAAATTGCTCAGCTGGCTCCGCTGAAATCACCCAATCTTTTTCCGTTTCACTTAAAGCATCCTGCATACTTTCTGCAACTAAACTAGTAGACATGCCTGCAGCACAAACTAATAGTATTTTCATGTTTACACCCTCTTTTCTATATGAATTTATCTATACTTACTTATATTGCAAATATCATGCCAACTTTTCAAGTAAAAAAAAGCGAGAGTTTTCCTAACGAAAACACCTCACTTTTCCTGGCGAATCATACACAATTCATACACTATTGCTTTTTCCACCAATAAATATACACTATTAATACACTATGACTGTTTTATAATTTGCAAAATAAAGCATATCTCATCAATATTAATATCAAGCGAATATGCTTGCTCAATAACCTCTAGAGTCTGCTTTATTTTATCAATCTCTACCGTATATTCTTGTAATATATTTTTTTTATTTTTACACTCACGAGTTTTTTTACCATCCAGCAAAATATCAATCGCACAAGTTACGTGAAAAATCAATCCTACCATCGTATCTTTATCTATAACAATATGCAAAACATCTTCCAAATTTTTTATAAACAACTCAAAATATTGCTTGAATTCATCAACATCAATATGTTTTAATTTGTCTTTAATAGCATCAAAAACTTGATTTTTGATTTCCATCATATCCGTTGCACTAACCGTTGTAATAACTTGTGCACCTTTCACTAAATTTCGAATTTTATCATAACGGTTAAACATAATTAAATCTGATAATGAAATAAATGGAATCCCATAAAAATGTGGATTTATTGTACCTACAATTGCAATAATTGTACGATCATTTGCAATTTTTTGTAATCTTTTTTCCAATTCTTGATCATCACTAATAGACATTGGTAAAATTTCTACGTGTTCTGCCTTAACATCCACATTATCTTCAATTAAGTTTTTAATTTTCACAGCACTACCTTCACCAGTTACACAAAGAGTAATAATGACAAATTCACTATTTACTTTAAAGTCCTTAAATAATTCTGTGCCATAGCTTAATGACATTGGAACTGTATCACGAAGTGATTGACATATAATATCAATATTATTTTCTACCGCTACTTTCCGTGCAGCCTCTAATGCCATAACCGTAGTAACTAAATGAATCACTCGCAAATCAATGCCTAATTCTTCACTAATTAATTCACCAAAGGTTCCAAGAGATCCCATATCTACAAGTAAAATCACACTGCTAGGGTTATTAACTTTTATTAATTGTTTAAGTTCTTCATAGCAAATCTTTGAACTTTTATCTAGGTTCATATCATAAGCTAGCACATACTGAATTCCCAACAGACAATTAACCACTTCAGCCATTGAACTAGCTGTGCTTCTACCATGCATAGCTATAACTAACAACGGATGATTTTTTTGGTATTCACCTTCTATTTTATCAATACTTAAGAACATTGTAATAAAGGCAATTTCCTCTACAGGTATTTTCACATCATATTCGTGTTCTAATTTGCGGCAATAATCATGGACAACTTTAAATTCTTCCGGGTACTTTTCTAAAATCTCGCCAAATTTATAATTAATGATTGGTTTCCCTATTCGCATTCTTTCCAAGCTAGCCTGCATATGTAAACATAAACTGTGAAAAACTTTAACAGGAAAAACTTTGTGCAATTCTTTGCCAGCATAACCTAGTAAACCATCAACAAATTTAATTGTATTTGCATTTACAATTTTAGAAATTTCCATTGTATAGTCATCAAAATTTCTGATATATTTATTAAAATAACCTTCAATTTCCGTAGTCATTATAAGTCGAATATCTTCTTCACTATATTGACGGCTATGCAACTCTTCCAATTTTTTTTCAATCTGCCCATAAAAGTTGTTTTTATATTTGCTTATATCTATTTCATTAGAAAATTCTAACTCTTTGCCAGCAAAAGAAAACCAGTGCTTATTTTGAATAATTTCTTCTATTTTTTCAGAATGATCCTTCAGATACAACATTCCTTGTTTAACATAATCAGGAAGATGATGTAATTCAATTGTAAATTTTTTCTGCATCTCGCCAATACAATCTAAAAAAGCATTTGCACAAGTTAATTTAATATCACTTTTTAATTGTCCTATATTGCCTATGCACGGATATAATAATAAGCTTTTTATTACTTCATCCGTTACAATGATTCGCCTATTTACCTGTCGTGACTCTTTTTGAAAAAAATCACGGATTAACAAAAATCGTTCTTCCAATGTCCGCTCTTTTAGCGACGGAATATAAATCGTCATAGGAATTCTGCGTTTAAATGTTTGCAATAAGGATGTATCTACTTGTTCTGTAGTCGCACACACCAGAAGAATATTGACTTTCTTTTTTACTGTATCTCCCAACGAACAAAATTCACCCTTATCTATTAAATAAAATAAAAGTTCCTGCCCTTCCGCAGGCAAACGATGAATTTCATCCAAAAACAGTACGCCTCCATCAGCTTTTTCAACGATGCCATGATGTTCTCGATCTGCACCAGTATACGCACCTTTTTTATATCCAAATAATTGTCCTATGAGTAATTGTGGATTATTTGAATAATCTGCACAATTGAATTCTATAAATGGAGAATTCAAAGGCATCACACCATTCTCACTAGCAAACTTATGCATTAAGCTAGCAAACATGGTTTTTCCGACACCTGTAGGTCCTAAAAGTAAAGTATGAATTCCCTTTGGAGGATATAACACTGCGGCCTTCGCCTGCCGAATTATTTTTTTTAAGCTGCCGCTACTTCCAATCAATGTAGAAAAACTAACCACATCGTTACTCATATAGATTGTTTTTTCTATTTCATCGGAAATAACATATCTAACTGGACGACCCTCTATTTTTTTAAGTTGTCCTTTTCGATAAAGCTTATTTAATACGGCACTCACATTACTTCGAAGTGATCCTACATATCGTGTAATCTCATTCGTTGTATGCCCTTGTCCGATTTTATTGTTTACACTCTTTATCTCTAAAAATTCAAATATTTTTTCTTCTAAACTTTTTTTCTCCATAAAGTCCTCCATATTTCACCTAAAGCACCTATACTGAGTTAAATTAATGGGGTGAATTGGCAACAGTTCATTGGTTTTTTCCATAATTAGTTGAATATATACTTTATTTAATTGTACTAAATTGCATTTTTTATTGCAGTGATATCTCTGGTTATACCATAAATGAAATCGATCTGCAACCTGAAAAATAGCCGTGGATCAATACTTAGACTATCAGTATTGATCCGCGGCTATTTTTCTTTACAGGCTCGCTTTATCTTTTCACTCCACGAAGGGAGGCTTTCAGAGATCACCTATAGACTTTTTTTAGTTTCTATAAGTGATTTCCATTTACCACAAAAACAATTTCACGTCTTTCCTTACAGTTTAAATTCCCCATCATGCTTTGCCTGCATTTCTTCCTCTGAAGCATCATAACAATGGTCACTATGTGGAGCCAGAATCAGCAATAACTATACTATTGATTGATCCATAGTCCGTGCTCTTTACAGCAATAATAAAGTGTTCCACGCTGACGTTTTGGAAAGCGCACTTCACCGCCTTGTTCCGGATATAACTTGATCAGAAGCACTCGGTCACAAGTTACATAAGCAAAAAAAGTGAGGTAATGCTTTTTTGTCATTTCATGTTTAAATGTGATGTAAAAATCATCCTCAATTTCTTCTACATTTATTTTGTGCAAATCATCTGCTGGTTTGGCTACGAGTGGCAAAAGTTTCCGACCGCAACAAGAAATCGTTGCCTCACCTGTAGCCGTTAAGATATTTCCACAAGTAGGGCATTCATAAAATTTAATTCGTTTCATATTGCCTCCATCGATATCATTCGGATCTAAATTTCCTAATAGGATTTTTTCAATATGTACGCCCAAGATATCAGAAAGAGATTTTAATAAAGATACATCTGGACAGCCCAAGCCGCGTTCCCATTTGGATATAGTTTTATCGCTGATATTCATTGCATCTGCCAGTTGTTTTTGTGTCATCTTCTTTTCTTTACGCAAATCAAAAATTAGTTTTCCACCCCTGCTGCAATCCATCTTGCTCACCCCCATACATTTATCATAACCATATAAGCCTCACGATTCAATAAACGTTCCGTAGAGTTAGCCGAATATTTATGCATCTGAAACATTTATGTTCCTAAAATTCAATGGATTTTACAGACATCAACCCAGCCCAAGCCGCGAGAATATTCTTCCAGTTCATGAATGGTCAGTTCAATAGCACTATTCGAACTTCCACAGGCGGGAAATACGCTATCAAATCGTTTTAGAGACTCGTCTAAATAAATTTCAACACCTTCATTAACAGCGAAGGGACAAACGCCGCCAACTGCATGACCGATCAAAGGCTCGGCTTCGTCGAAAGAAAGCATTTTCGCCTTCTTACCGAAGTGTTCTTTATATTTATGATTATCTATCTTGGTATCACCAGCAGCAACAATCAATACAACCCGATCATCAATATGAAAAGAAAGTGTTTTGGCAATGCGACAACCTTCACAATGTAAAGCCTGTGCCGCCAAATCAACAGTAGCACTGGATGAAGGAAATTCTTGTATCTTACTATCCAGGCCCTTTTCACGAAAATATTGTTTTACTCTTTCAATTGACATGTTTATCCCTCCATATAAGTATAAGCCTTTATTTTATGATTGATTCATATAAATTAGAAGACTGCATTTTCAATTGCATGACCCCGTCGTTCTAAATTTGCCGGTGAAAAAGCTGTTATATGCGTCTGATATTTTTTTGCGATACCAATATTATAGCCATAAACTATTCTGACTTGTATTTCTTTTGTGTGGCTCGCTAGTGGATATTTTTCTAAAACAATATTTATGATATTATCTTCCATCACCTTAAGATCAAGCTTTGGATCATGCGTGTAAACCGTGACATTCATATTTTGAATCATATTTCCATCGTTTGATTTCACCTGATTTCCAACATAAACACCAGTCGTATCTACACCTTCGATCTTGGCCAAATCTGCTTGTAAATTCGTCAGCATCGTCATCGTTTCAACGTTAGCCGGTTGATGCTGTAAATAAATAACGTATCCGCCCCAACACAAGACAACCATTACGAAAAGAGAACATATCACCAAATGGGCCCGTCCAATAATGGCACGAATTGGTTCTTTAACTCTATTCGCCTGCACAACAAACACCTTAGTTACAATATCATGAAAACCTTGGCGCGTATTACGGTTAAATAAATAAAAATATATTACGGCTACTGATATAGAAAAAAAGAGTAATCCTATAATAAGCTGGACAAAATCTGGTAACATTGGTAGATATAATACATTCAAGCAGATTGGAACCCCTAATATTGCTGCACGAGCAAAAGATCGTGCCAGTGTGATAAATTCTCCATCCTTATTTACAACACAAATCCTAAACAGTTTATTTCCAATACTTTGTCCTTTCCCAATATAGCTGTCGAGAACCCCAAAATAAAGTACCGTTATCACAAATCCAATCAATGGACCGCTTTCTCCCATAATAGCCAATTGCTGCTCAAGAGCTGTTCCAATAGCTATCCCAATTAGCCCCAATATAATAAGATCAATAACAAATGCCAGACTCCGGCGCCAAAACGCACTAATCATTTGATCCTTTTGAATCGTTTCTTTCGTTTTCATTTACAAATTCCTCTCTTGCTGCTTCTTTCTATTAAACTTACTAAATTTTACCAATAACAAGTGTCACTGCTACAAATATAGTTTGATTGGCTTTTAAAATGTTCTATGCTATTTCTATTTTTTCATCCTTGTATATTGAAAGAATGATCCACCCTTCTTCAGTATACAGGGATATTCTTTTTAAACATCTCCGATACAATCTGCTCCATTGAATATAAACCAGGAGATTGTTTTATAAGAAATTTTGCTGCAAAAATAGCACCTTGTCCAAAAGCAGCTCGATCAACACTCTCATGCATAAGTCGAACTGTCTGGTTGGGAAAGCCAAAAATAATATCATGTTTTCCAATCGTTTTTCCCACTCTAATAGAATGTATACTGCTTTGTTTTAAAGAAAGCACTTCTGCCATTTTTTTTGCGGTTCCAGAAACTTCTTTTTTTTCTTTGAAATGCTCTTCGACAATTTCAATGTCCGCATGTGGAGCAATATTTTGTAAAATTTGTGCTGCTACCATCAATATATTAATACCTACGGTAATATTCGGTGAATATAAGACTGCTGTTTTTGTCGCATAAGATTTTAGTGCAGCCAAATCTTCCGGTTCATATTTTGATATAGCTGATACAATCGGAATTCCTATTTGTGCAGCTGCATAATATTCATAAACTGCCTTACTAGATGAAAAATCAATAATAACATCGACCGGATTTTCACGAAAAAAGTCTTCGGTAATATCATTTTTCGCAAAAATTTCCCCTTGTTTAAATTCATAACCCAAAAGTTGACTCGCATACGTCAACTCTTCTTTATGTTGACGTATAACCCATTCCAAAATACAATCTGTTTCACTCATAATTTTATTTGCCACGATTTTGCCAGTTTTCCCAAATCCAAAAAGTCCCATCTTGATTTTTCCCATAACAGTCCCTCCTATCATTAATGGTTCATAAGTATAATATTTTTTAAAAATAGAGCCTAAAAATCGTGATAATCTTTCTTTTAAATCACAAAATATACGACGAGAATAGCATAACATCATTGTACCTGAAATCCAAAGTTACTGCAAAATAAATGTAGATTATAAATCCAGTTGCCGTATAAGAAATGGTTTACTAAAATGAAGAAAATATTGGATAGTGAGAACTTTTTTTATATTTTAGTGTATAATGAAAAGTAGTTTGATTTAAATGTTAAAGGAGGTTTTCTCATGGGTATTTCTTCAATTAACAGCATCCTTCCCAGTGCCTCTGTAAAAACCCAAGTGAATGGACAGTGTGTTCTAGGTAAGGGAACTTGTACCAATTGTGGACAATGCGGCAAACCAGTCAGCAATGCAAACACTACCAACAGTGCAAACATAGGTCCGGCAGCAGTATTAACATTAAGTGACAAGTCTGTCGCTGCTGCAGCCGCAGCCGCCAGCAATGCCATCAACCCTTATGAAAAAATGAATTTATAAAAAGTAAGCGGCCTCATATTGAAAACATAAATGTGAGCCTAGCTTATTCTAGATAAAATATATGAGCAGAAAGCATGCAGTTTATCAATTTCACCGCATACTTCCTGCTCTTTTTTATGCCTAAAATTTTTCAATCACATATTTGAAACGACTTTTTTGACCAAACCCATAAATTTTTCTTTGGCAATCTCTGCTGTTTCCATGACTTCTTTATGATTGAGTTTTTGCTTGGAAATGCCTGCTGCCATATTGGTCACGCAGGAAATACCGAGGACTTTCAGACCGCAGTGAACGGCTACGATTACTTCCGGCACCGTTGACATCCCGACGGCATCCGCACCGATCATTTTCGCATACTTGATTTCAGCCGGTGTTTCATAGCTAGGTCCACTCATCGCAACGTAAATCCCTTGCCGTAAGTTGATTTTAAGTTCATCGGCAGCAGCAAGAGCCAGCGTACGTAGTTCGTTCGCGTAAGCTTCTGACATATCCGGAAATCTTTCCCCAAACGTTTCTTCATTTTTTCCGCGCAAAGGATTGACGCCCAAAAGATTAATATGATCTCGAATCAACATCAAATCACCTGGCATAAAGTCTGCATTGATGCCTCCGGCTGCATTCGTAACGATAAGCTTCGAAATACCAATTTTTTTCATCACACGAACGGGCAGTGTAACCTGCTGTAAATCATAACCTTCATAGTAATGGAATCTTCCATCCATGCAGACAACAGCTTTCCCTGCTAAATAGCCAAAAATAAATTGTCCCTTATGCCCAACCACAGTTGATTGAGGAAAGTGTGGTATTTCACTGTATGGAACCACCGTTTGTTCTGTGATTTCCTGCGCCAGCATCCCAAGTCCTGAACCTAAGATAATTCCAATTTCCGGAGTTATTTTCACTTTACTTTTTAAATAAACAATGATTTCTTCATAATTCATTATAATTCCCCCTTGTATAATATATGTAACAAATTAAATCCATGCACTGACTCCAATTTTGCTCAATCGGAAGCATTCTATAAATATTCTTGCTATCTCTGCTTTTTCCCTTGTTTTATTCTGTATCGGAAATGTTGTTTATTTTAAAGCTTCAAGATCATGGGAAAACTGGCTGTTGTAAAGTTTGGCATACGTTCCATTTTTGCTCAATAGCTCTTTATGTTTTCCCTTTTCAACAATACTTCCCTGATCCATCACTAAAATCACATCAGCTTCTTTGATTGTCGACAAACGGTGCGCAATGACGAAACTTGTTCGGCCTTCGAGCATTTTCGAAAAAGCTTTCTGTATCCGTAATTCCGTTCTCGTATCAATGTTGCTCGTCGCTTCATCTAAAATGAGCATCGCCGGATTTACCAGCATAACACGAGCAATCGTCAACAATTGTTTTTGCCCTTGTGAAAGATTGGCTCCTTCATCGGTAATTAACGTATCATACCCGTTCGGCAGCCTGCGAATAAAGCTATGTGCGTCGGAAGCTTTGGCCGCCGCAATCACATTGGCCTCACTGGCATTCTCTACACCATAAGCAATATTGTCACGAATCGTCCCCGCAAAGAGCCAGGTATCTTGAAGAACCATCCCAAAATTACGACGTAAACTATCTCGGGTAACATTTTTAATATCAACATCATCAACTGCAATGGACCCTTGATCAATTTCATAAAAACGCATCAGCAAATTAACCAAGGTTGTCTTACCAGCACCCGTATGTCCAACAATGGCGATATGTGTTCCTGGACTTACCGTCAGGTTAAAATCACGAATCAATGGATTGCCTTCTGTATATGAAAAATATACATTTTTAAATTCTATATTTCCTTGACTATGCTCCAATTGAATTGCCGACACTTGATCTTGAACTTCTTCTTGTCTATCCAAAATATGAAAAATACGCTGTGCTGAGGCCAATGCACTTTGAATTTGCGTAAAAATACCGGTTATATCATTAAATGGTTTAGCAAATAGATTTGAATAAATAAGAAAACTAGCTATATCACCTACCGTAATTTTACCAGAAATTGCGAGAACGCTGCCAATTACACCGATTACACCGTAGGTAATATTGTTGACAAGACGCGTCGTCGGATTCGTTAGTGATCCATAAAATTGCGATTTCACACCCATTTGATACAAAGCATCGTTCATTTTTTTAAACTCGGCAAAAGACCGCTTTTCATACGTAAAGGCTTTGACCAGTTTTTGTTCTGAAATCACTTCTTCGGCATACCCATTTAATGCACCAAGACATTTTGCCTGTGCTTTAAATAATTGCTGCGACCGCTTTGTAATAAAACGTGCCACAAAATAAGCAACTGGTGCCGACAAAATAACCACGAGTGTCATCGATCCACTGATATAAAGCATAAAGCCAATTGCACCGAAAATCGTTATAATACCAGTCAGCATATTGGCGATACCTTGCACCATACCATCGGAAATAATATCAATATCATTAACAAAACGACTGACAATATCACCATGGGAATTTCGATCATAAAATTGCAGCGACAGCTTGTTGATTTTTGCAAAAAGTTCGTGCCGCATTGCATTCACGGTTTGATAAGATACTTTATTCGTAAAATAGGTTAAACTCCAGCCAAACACACTATTAATGCTGTATACCAAAACTAAAATCATTAAAATCCAGCGGACCTCAACAAAATCCACCTGATTTGTCCCCACCATATAATCCACAGCCTGTCCGATAAACATCGGTCCGAGTAAACTGGCTATAACGCTCACAATTGCCGAAAAAATTGATAGAATCATATATTTTTTATATTTTACAATATAGGTAAAAACCCGTGTCAACGTATTCATATTCATTGGACTGCCTCCTTGCTGGAAAGTTGTGATAAACAGATTTCCTGATACGTTGGACACGTTTTCATCAATTCAGCATGTGAATCGAATCCAACCAAAGAACCATCTTCAAAAACAAGAATTTTGTCCGCGTGTTTAATGCTACTGGCACGCTGGGAAACTAAAAGCACCGTCATGTCCTGACCATTTTTGCGAATTGCAGCTCGCAGCGAAGCATCCGTAGCGAAATCCAATGCACTGGATGAGTCATCCAAAATCAAGATTTCCGGCTTAGCAACTAAAGCACGTGCAATCGTTAGTCGCTGTTTTTGTCCACCGGAAAAATTCAAGCCGCCCCGAGTCACCGCCGTTTGATAGACATCCGGAAGCTGCTCAACAAACTCATGAGCTTGGGCAATTTGGGCCGCTTCGATGATTTCGTCAAGGCTGGCATCCTGTTTGCCCCAGCGAATATTGTCTTCAATACTGCCTGTAAACAAAACTGCTTGTTGCGGCACAATACCTATTTTATTTCGCAACGTATCCAACGAATATTCTTTTACGTTGATGCCATCAAGGAAAATTCCGCCTTTATTTACATCATAAAACCGTGGAATCAAATTGATGAACGTGGATTTCCCCGATCCCGTACTGCCAATAATTCCGACCGTCTGACCACGCTCAATCTGAACGGAAATATGATCGAGTGCCATATCCCCCGTTGTGTTATATTTAAAAGACACATCTTTGAATTCAATGATTGGCCGCGATACCTGGATTGGCAGAGAATCTTGTCCGTTACTAACGATAGAAGAATCAGTCGCAAAAATCTCCTGAACACGATTCGCCGATGCAACCGCTTTCGTAAAAATAACCACAAGGTTTGATACAACAATCAGTGCCAATAAAATTTGCGTTATATAATTGGCAAATGCAATAATTTCCCCTTTAGATAAAGTGCCTTCGTTAATATGCATACCACCAACCCAAAGAATAATGACAATTGCAGCATTCATGATAAAAGAAGTCATTGGATTTAAAAGTGCTGATATCTTGCCGATATGAATGGCCGTCACCATCAAATCATTATTTGATTTACTAAAACGCTCTTTTTCCTGGCGGGTTTTAGCAAAGGCACGAATGACCCTCACCCCTGACAGATTCTCCCTAAGTACAATGGCCAGCCGATCCAAGTTTTTCTGATACAAGCGATATAAAACAGAACTTTTTGTCATAATGAAATACAAAATTAAGGCAAAAATCGGTACCGCCGCAACCAAAATCATGGCCAATTTAAAATCAAGAAACATCGCCATCAAAATAGCACCAATACAGATAAACGGTGCTCGCACGACCAGTCGAATCATCATAGCAACCGCCAATTGCAGTTGGTTCACATCATTGGTGATCCGATTAATCAGCGACGATGTACCAAATTTATCGATTTCCGCATGCGAAAAAGATGCTATATGCTCATATAACGCATTTCTAAGGCTCGTTCCGACACCCTGCGATGCCCTGGCTGCATAATATTGGCAAACCATCGAACAGGCAAAACCTAAAATCGACATAGACAACATGATCCCGCCCATTTTTAAGACATAGTTTGTATCATGATTAGCAACACCATTATTGATGATAAAGACCATCATGGTTGGTAAAAGTAGTTCTAAAATAGCTTCAAATAATTTAAAAACCGGACCAATTATACATTCTTTTTTATACGCTGCTAAGAAAATCGCTAATTTAAACAAATTTATCATCCTTTATCTATATATCATTGCACCAAATCTATTGCATGTATTTCAATTTCCAGCTATGATTATATCATCTCGTTTCCCATATTAAAAATATCTGTTCAATCTATATTTCATATGAAAAAAGTATGAACAAAGGAGCGTCTCGTATGGATATACGACAGCTAAAATACTTCCTTACCATTGTCGATGAAGGACAAATTACATCCGCTGCCCAAAAATTGCAAATGGCGCAGCCACCGCTCAGTCAACAATTAAAACTTCTGGAAAATGAGCTGGGTGTAAAACTTTTAAATCGGGGGCCACGCCAAGTAGAACTTACAGATGCCGGTAAACTCCTACTTGACCGAGCGCGCCAAATCTTGGAATTATCAAATTCTACAATCAAGGAAATTGATGATTTCAAACGAGGTTTCAATGGTACACTGAAACTTGGAACCGTATCCTCTTCGGGTGGTATCCTTTTAACAAAAGGTCTGTCCAAGTTTCACAAAGAGTATGCCGGTGTCAAATTCGAAATTCATGAGGGCAACACCTTCCGCCTGATTGATTTACTAACAAAAGGAATCATTGAAGTCGGTATTGTCCGCACACCATTTAAAGGTGCAGCTTTTCATTGTAAATATTTGAGCTCTGAACCCATGATTGCTGCTATGACAAAGGAATATGACTGGAAGCCGAAACAACTCTCCATCGATTTTTCCGAACTCAACAACCGTCCCCTGATTATCTATCGTCGTTTTGAACCACTGATCCATGAAATGTGCGCAGAAAATAATTTTGAACCAAACATTACTTGCAAAAATGATGACGCCAGAACTACCTTACTTTGGGCAAATGCCGGTTTTGGTATCGCAATTGTACCAAAATCGGCCTTTTATCTTACTGCAAATCAAAATTTATCTTATAAAGAAATCAAAAATGTAAAAATGCAAACAAAAATTGCCGCAATCTGGGTTAAAGATCGCTATCTTTCCTCATTGGCCGAAAAATTCATTGAAAGTTTTGCTCTAGTCTAGTTTGTATATAATAAAATATTATGTAATATTAAAGAAAAATCCAATAAACCTTTGCTAAAATAAATAAAATATTAATTTGGCTGCATTGTTTTTAAATTGATGGCAAGTGCATTAGGCACTGTTATATAATATGAGGAGGAATGTATTTTGAGTATATACAAATATGGATTTAAAAAAGACAAACGGGATTTAAGGGATCATATTTTCTACTCAACAAAATTTAAGGTTGCTCTACCAACACATGTTGATTTACGTACGGACTGCAGTCCTATCGTTGATCAAGGTAATCTCGGCTCATGTACAGCAAATGCCATCGCCAGTGGATTACGTGAATATCAGCTAAAAAAAGATAACAAATGGATTGCGTTGTCTCGTCTTTTTCTATATTGGCAGGAACGAAAACTCGAAGGTGACATCGCTGATGATAGCGGTGCCCAAATTCGTGATGGAATGAAATCATTGCATAAGATAGGTGTTTGTCCTGAAATAGATTGGCCCTATGATATCACCACCTTTGCAAATACTCCCACGAGCAAAGATAATACGGATGCAGCGGCATATAAAATCAATGAATATCATCGTATCAATTCGCTTGATCTGCTTAAAGCCGCGCTCGCCGAAGGACTGCCCGTAGTCATAGGCATCACCGTCTATGATTCTTTTGAAAGTGCTAACGCTATTTCTACAGGCATTGTTCCCGTTCCGAATCTAAAAACAGAACAAATATTAGGTGGACATGCAATTTGTTGTGTAGGCTATGATGATACCAAATCTGCCAATGGACAAACAGGCTATGTAATATTCCGCAATAGTTGGGGCACATCATATGGAGAACAGGGTTATGGCTATTTGCCATATGCCTTTTGGACACAAAATCTAGTTTCCGATTGCTGGACAAGCAAAGATTAATATTTACATCAGAATGAAAAGAGTATCAAATCACTTATAAGATTTGATACTCTTTTTACTATGCAATATAAAATCCATATATATATATATATGAGCATCAATTCCTAGTATGCGAAAGCGGTTTTGGCACGTATTTTTCCTTTGTTAACCGTCCTGGCTCTTTTATAAATAAAGTAAGAACAAATCCAAATATTGGAAGTACCACCAGAATATCAAACACAAAAAGAATACCAAAATGATCTGCTACCCAGCCCAAAGCTAATACTCCCATGGTACCAAGACCAACACTAAACCCAAGTGTAAAACCCGATGCCATCGCTACATTTTTCGGCATCATTTTTTGCGTCAAAAGTAAACTGCTCGTTGCTGTGGCTGATAATAAAATACTGGCAAAAATCAAAATAACAAAGACCCACATGCCTGTAGCTGCCAAAAATGCATACATCAGAAACGCAATTGGTAAAATAGAATACAGCATCACCTGTTTGCTGCCATATTTATCGCTCAAAATTCCGCCGAACATCGTTCCTACAGCCCCGGCTGCTAAATATACCGTGAGCAGCGAACTTGCATAAATAGAACTGCCGCCCAAGTATGAAACATAATACAGTGGCACAAACGTACTGATACCGGATGTAACCGTGGCTCTAGTCAAAATCATACCAAGCAAAGCTAAAAGCGGCCAATTAATACATTCTTTAAGTGTCCCTAAGCTTCCACTCGTTTTGACTTCTTGATGCGGTATATTCTTTCTTTCATGCAATAAAGCAGCACCAATAAGCAAACTTGGAATTGTGTATAGCAATATCAGCGGCGTTTCACCATCAACCAAAAGCATCGCCAGTAGCATAGACCCTAAGGCCACCCCAACATACCCGCCTAATGAAAATAAGCTGACAGCTTTGCCTTTTTCTTTTCCCCCCATAAAATTAACTGTTTTTGCAGCTTCTGGATGGAAGGCAGAATTTCCCAAACCGCTGATGGCTGTACAAATCATAACCATATAGAAACTCGGAACTAATAACGATGCCGCCATAAAAACACCCGTAACAATACACCCGAGCGGCATCAACCACGGACGATGTTTTTGGTCACTCAAATAACCAAATAAAGGCTGGCTCACCGATGAGGCAATGTTTTGCGTCAATACAATCGCCGTAACTTCGGCATAGGATAAGGCAAATTTTGCTTTTAAAAAAGGTAACGCCACATACAAAGCTCCCGGCGATAAATCTGCCGCTAAATGCCCGAGAGCAATCAACCAAACAATTTTGGGAACATTTTTAAACATACTAAACAACGCACAACACCCTTACATGAAATAAAATTTCAAAACCCAATCTATATAAGCTGCATTAAATATTTTATATGGCAATCGTCAGGAATGGAGTATACACTATACCCCATCCTGGCATCCTAATAGGCTAGATGCAATTTCTTTAATGCATTCTATATAATCTAACTTTTTTGATTATTAAACTATATGCCACTGACAAAATTCTGTCAATGGCATATAGTTTAAATTTAAATGAAATTTATGTTTAAATCAATTCGATCGTGTAACCTCATATGGGTTTTCAGCGCCTTCAAGCCCATATTTCAGTGATAAGATTCCGCAGCGCACCATTGACTCTGTTGCCTCTTCGGTAAAAAATGCATAATGTTGGGTAAAAACAACATTTGGAAACTGCTTTAAATATAAAAGCGACCGTTTATCCAAAATCTGTGCCCCGATGTCAACATGCATTACGCCGTCTTCTTCTTCAATCGTATCAATACCAGCACCACTAATTTTTTCTTTCTCCAAGGCATGGATCAAAGCTTCCGAATCAATTAAACCACCACGTGCTGTATTGACTAAAACCACACCATCTTTCATTTTTGCAATTGTATCCTTATTGATCATATGATAATTATCGTCTGTCAAAGGCATATGCAGGGAAATAATATCACTTTGGGCATACAATTCATCCAATTCCACATATGTTGCATATTCTTCTACCGCTTTATTTTTATATTTGTCGAAGGCAATGATTTTACAACCAAATCCACTAAGATTTTGAATAACCGTGAAACCAATTTTTCCCGTACCAATGATGCCGATTGTCAAACTCCGCATTTCGCGGCCTTTTAACCCATCCAACGAAAAATCATTAACCAGCGAACGACAAACAGAAATTTTGACCTTTCTAAGTAACATCAGCATCAGCATTACTGTGAAATCAGCTACATTTGCTGGCATATATCTGGCATTGCTCACATGTATCCCCGTTTTTTCTGCCGCCTTAATATCAATGTTATCAAACCCGACCGTTCTGGTTGATAAATGAACAATCCCCATTTCTTTTAGCGTTTTCAACATTTGGGCAGTGACCCGGCTGTAACCCATAATTGACACTGCATCGCATCCAGCTGCAAGTGCTATATTTTCGGGCAGAAAATTTTCAGTTGAGCAGCGAAATTCTATTTCTAATTCTTGTTCTAGTTTTTTCAATACGGTTTTTTCATAGTCAAGTAAGTCATATACCATTATTTTCATAATAAATTCGCCCCTTTTTATCCTATAGAAACTATTTTTAAAACGGATATCGACAATTTCAAGTCCCGCTGACACAGCCAGTTACAACGAACGTGATCTTGGTCAAAAATAAAAAAATAGAGCTCCATTCTCTTCGTTGAAAATAGATAGCTCCATTGCTGCCTTTTACGAAACCAATATGAAAAATTATTTATCCATCCGTAATTTACTATATTTATTATATCATGAAAAATAAGCTCTTTACTTTTCATATAAATATGAAAATTTTAATTTGTATTTCATTTGAAATATAATATAATAAAATATATTGCAAATGATAAAACATTTACTATGTAAGTTGCATTATATATATCTATAGAAAACGTATGCAAAGGAGTATGCTTTCCATGATTGATGAAATTGATTTAAAAATTCTCCATGAACTAGAAGAAAACAGTCGTTTATCCTATCGAGAATTATCAAAAAGAGTCAATCTTTCGGCACCCTCGGTTGCCGAAAGAATCCGCAAGATGGAAGAACAAGAAATCATCACAGGCTATAGTATTAAAATTGATAAAAAGAAACTTGGGCTTGCCGTACAGTGTATTATCCGCATCACACTGCATAACAACAAATACGATTTCGAACCATCCTATATTATGAATTATCCAAACTGTGAATATTGTTATCGAGTATCAGGACAATCAAGCTATGTCGTTGTTCTTTCCGTAAAATCAATAAAAGCTGTCGAAGATTTCTTAAAAATACTTTCTCCCTATGCCAGCTGCAACACCACCTTTGTTTTCGACCAACTCAATATCCCCCAGGATATACGCAAATTTTTCCCAGAGCAAAAATAAGCAACAGGCCGTTTTTATGCCTGCTGCTTTTCATGTATAGATCAATAACCCAATTCTTCCAGTAATTGAATACTGCTTTGCACAAGATCATCGCAGGGTCTGACAGCATCTGTTTTAGCCCTTGTCGCCCTTTCCGGGGTTGATGGATCAAACCCCAATAAATCGCGGCAAACGATAGAATGATTCTTCTCTTGAAAAATCCTTATGAATTCTTTTGTTTTTTCACTGCATAATGCTTTTGCAGTTGTATCTGCCAAACTTTCATTTCCATATTTCAGTCCAATGACCATAGCTGCTCCGGAAACAACACCGCAAATTTCACCAGAACGAACGCCACTGCCAAACCCACAAGCAATTTTTAAAGCCAGCTTAGAATCAAGTCCATATTTTTCCGCAAAAACCGTTAGTACGGATTGGCAGCAATTGCCGCCACTATTAAAAATTTTCGCTGCGTTTTGCATATTTTGACTCAAAATAAAAACCCCTTTTTTAATATTTATCGGTATGATACCGTCTTTACTTAATAAATGTAGAATCTTCTAGTTCCTTGAATGCCAATTTTAATTCAGCTTTCGTATTCATAACAATAGGTCCGCCCCAGGCAATCGGTTCTTTCAAGGGACGTCCGGCCAGCAACAAAAATCGCATTCCATTATCAGCTGCTTTTACCATAAGCTGATTTCCTTGATGAAATAATATGGCCTGTTTTTTTGAAATGACACTATTTTCCGGCAATACAGCCCCTGTTCCCTGTAAAACATAAATAAACATCGTAGACTCCTGATCGATGTCAATCGACCACTCAGCATTTTTCTTCATTTCGACATCTAGATATAGCGGTTTCACATATCCACCCTCAAAAGCTCCCTTAATATCATGATAGGTGCCACCAATAATGTGTATTTTCCGATCACCCTCATTGCACACAGGAATATCAACCTTCCTTATTTCATGATAGTGCGGGGTGGTCATTTTATCTTTTGCCGATAAATTTAGCCATAACTGCACGCCGAGCATCCTTGGACTGGCTTTTGGCATTTCCTGATGGATAATACCAGATCCAGCTGTCATCCACTGGCAATCTCCATCCAGAATACTTCCCTTATTTCCAAGATTGTCGCCATGTTCAATATCCCCTTCAATAAGATACGTTATCGTTTCTATCCCGCGATGAGGATGCCAAGGAAAGCCTTTGATATAATCGGTCGGGTCTGTCGAGTCAAAAGCATCTAACATCAAAAAAGGATCTAATTCTTTTGTTTCTTTATAACCAAAAACACGCACCAAGTTCACTCCCGCACCATCAACCGTATGTTCTCCTATAATGATTTTTTTAATCACACATAGCTGTACCATGCTCAGACCTCCTCTTATTTCTTATATTGCCTAGGCTGGAATTTACACAAAAGGGAAAAATGCTTTACAATTCCAGAATACTATTGATAATGCACTTTTACAATATGTTTATTGTAATTTTAGCTCTATTATAAAAAAGCCGACTGGATAAATTGATTTCATCCAGTCGGCTTCAATGTGCTTTAAATATTCTATATGGCAATCGTCAAGAATAGAGGGAACGTTATTCTTTGCCGCTTACAGCGATATCGGTCTTTTGTAATTTAGGCAATTTGTGTGAGATAGCCGTTGTCTTTACTTCTTTAGCTGTATCACGCACCATCTGAGGAATTTCGATCGGATCGACTTTGTTATATTGCGAATACTTTACCTGCATCGTAAGCGTCGATTTTGTTAAAAAATCTTCCATCTCTGCTGCATTTTTGGGCTGGCTCATATCGAGAAATAAATTTCCTGCTTTTCGAATGGGATTTGCTAAATTCATATCAACTTCTTGTATCATTTGCGTTGTTTTATCAATTTTAACATTATATTTAATGTCACCTGCAGCTAATAAACCAAGCCGAGTGAATGCCGCCATACTCAATACATTTTTATCCTGATTCTTGTTTTCTCTAACCATTTCATCTATGGAATCACTGATTTGCATACTATCCAACGTGACTTCCATATATTTATAAGATGGTGTTTCTCTCGTAAGTTTCACATCTTTCACCATCTGCATCATAAGCAGCTCCATTTTGCTGTTTTCATCGGCGGTAAGTTCTTTATCCGCAGAAAATCCAACTGGCATGGTTTGTTTCATCCATTTGTTGTTACTCAATGAATAAATGACCACTGTATCCTTCTTTTGTTCAATATACTGCTGCAATGTCGTTGTAGTTTCCTTTCCTTTTACATCACGGAACAAAAAAACTGCATCGTTTTTATACAACATCGGTTTCATTTGTCCGTCACCAGCCATTGTAACATTTACATCGCCCATAGGTGTTTGTGCCGTTAACAAAATATCATAATGTACATTTTTGACATCAAGCATATTTTTATATACAGTTTCTAAATACTGTTTTTCCATTGGAACCTTCTCGGCCGCAAAAACCAAGGAACTACTCATCGTCACAAACAACATTCCCACTACGAAAATAAAACAAAATTTAAATTTTTTCAAGTAACTCATTTCTTCATCAATCTCCTATTTTATAAATTTGGACTATCCATCCGCCGGCAGTTCTATAACATGCAAGTAAAAAATACTGACAGATATCTATTTTTTAGATGCCTGTCAGTATTCCTCATTTTATTTACAATAAAATGCAAAATCATCTTAACCAATCAATCAATGTATTTTGAATTACTATTATAGGATGCCATCGCCGATTGAATTTTTTGCGTTAAAAGGTCCGTTTCATCGGACGAGGAGGTATCATTTGACGCAGCATCAAAAAAGGTGCCCCCAGACTGGAGCTTCTGATTTAAAAAATATTGTTTCAACATATCCGATGTCGTTGAGGTCACCGTAGTTGAGCTGGCGGTTTGTGAGTTCGTTGCATCCGTTGCTTTCACATAAGCCGTCAAATCACTAATAATCTGTGTACCAGATTTCGCGGCAGTCGTACTAGCAGATTTCGATGAATCTTTGGAATTGATATACGTATTCAATTCACTAATGAGGGCAGTCCCCACTTTACCAACATTCGAAGTACTTGAATCTACTGAATTGATATAATCTGTCATATCTTTGAGTACGCCAGTCGCTGTTTTTTTATCATCCGCACTAGCTTCTGTTTTGTTATCGACTGACTTAACATAATCCGTCAACTCTTTAAGCAATTGTGTAGAAGTCTTGATTTTACTCGTACCTGTATCCTCTTCTGTTGCTGTCGTAGTATTACTCTTTGTTGTATTTTGCTGTGCCAAGGCAGCAGCATAACCTGAAACAACCTTTGCATAGTCTGTTGAATATCCAGCAATCCTCATATAAAATCCCTCCATATATTATCTTATAAAAATTTATTCCTATCGGTGGAGTAAGTAACTTGCTTCACTTGATGACAAAACTTATTTATAATATCGTCATTTATCGTTTTTTTCTTAAGTCTATTTTTATTGAACAAGAATACGATTCGTTTATTTTACTGGACAGACAAAAAAATCCGCCTTAACAAAAGGCGGAAAATAAGGAATTGTGTTTACACAACTGGCGCTTCTTTGGTTTGCAGTAGTCGCATTTGGATAAGCTGCATCACATTACTGACAATCCAATAGAGTCCCAGACCCGCGGGGAAGCGCAGCGTCATAAAGCCAATAAACAGCGGCATTACAAGAAGCATGGCTTTGCCACCCGGATTTGAATTGGCTGCACCTAAGCTGCTTTGTCTTGATGAAAAATACGTAGTCAGAACCGCAAGTACCGGCAGAATATAAAAATGATCTACTGCAGATAGATTACGAATCCACAAAAAACCGGGATGGCTTAAATATTTAAAGCTTTGCAGTGCATAAAACATACCACTGAGAATCGGCATTTGAACAATCATTGGCAGACAGCCTGCTAATGGATTGATCCCCGTTGTTTTATACAATTTGGCAATCGCTTTTTGCTGCTCTTGTTTATCATTTTTGTATTTTTCTTGCAAAACTTTCATTTGTGGTCCCAACAGCTTCATCGCCTGCATCGATTTCATTTGCTTCGCTGTTAAGGGAAATAATAAAGCTTTGATAACGACTGTAAACAATATAATCGCTAACCCATAACTCGGAAAACCAAAATCCGCTGTAATGTCATAAAAAAAAGTCACCATGGATTGCATAAATCCAATAAAATAATCGAACAACCAACTTCACGTCCTTTATATTTTTAACTAAAATAACAGGTAACAGAATGAGCTTATATATAAAAAAGGCTTCTGAATCAAAACTATTCAGAAGTCTTTTCTTCTTACATTAAAGCATATTCAAATTATCGTAGCTAAAGAATACTATTTACCAGTATACTTGTCAATGTTTTCTTCCTGATATTTATGCAATAAAATCCAAAAATTTTATTTGCTAATTTCATCAATTGCTTTGATTTCTGCGGGTGAGAACGTTGTATAATCGACAATTTTGCAATTTTCGATAATTTGCTCTGGTTTGGATGCTCCAATCAGAACACTGGTCACAACATCATCTTTCAATACCCAGCTAAGTGCCATTTGTGCCAACGTTTGACCACGCTCCCCAGCAATTTCGTTAAGGGCGGCAATCTGCGCCAGTTTTTCCGCGGTCAATTGATCCGCTTGTAAAAATTGACCGCTTGTTTTAATTCGGCTATCCGCTGGAATACCATGCAGGTATTTGTCGCTTAACAGTCCTTGTGCTAACGGACTAAAGGCAATAATACCGCAGCCATTTTCTACTGCAACTTCCTTTAAACCATTGGATTCAATATGGCGATCAAAAATAGAATAGCGACTTTGATTGATGACAAACGGACATTTTAGTTCCTTTAATATTTTCATAGCTTGTCTCGTATGTTCCCCATCATAGTTCGATATTCCCGCATATAATGCTTTCCCGCTTTTTACAGCTGTATCCAACGCCATCATACTTTCTTCTAGCGGCGTATCAGGGTCCATACGATGATGATAAAAAATATCAACATAATCAAGCTGAAGTCTCTTTAAACTCTGATCTAAACTAGCGAGTAAATATTTGCGGCTGCCCCAATCACCATAAGGACCATCCCACATGGTATAACCAGCTTTTGTACTGATAATGAGCTCATCGCGATATGCTCCCATTTCTTGCTGCATGATTCGACCAAAATTGCTTTCAGCACTGCCCGGCTGCGGTCCATAATTATTTGCTAAATCAAAATGTGTGATACCTTGATCAAAAGCAGTAAAACACATTTTTTTCATATTGTCATAATCTGCACTTGTGCCAAAATTATGCCAAAGTCCCAGCGAAACCTGTGGCAATTTCAAACCACTTTTCCCACTGCGACTATATCTCATATGTTCATACCGTTCTTTATTTGCCTTATAGGTCATTGAAATCCCTCCAAATTTTTTAATAAAATCTCTCTATATAAATTACATCCAGCTTTAGAATATTATTTTTTAATTTCGTGAAAACTATTCCAAGACCTTTAAATAAAAAAAATATCGTACAAAATATCTCAAATTTCATCCTATAAAAAGCATGATTGATACGATCAACGAAACATTTCATGCTTTTCATTGAATTTAAATCCATTATATTATCATAATATATCCATAACTTTATCAACAAAATAATAAACTTAATAAAAATACTTGTTTTACTATACTCAAAATGTTATCATATTAACAGAATATTATTACTTTTTAGGAAGAAGGGTGTTTTACTATGCAAGAAGTTAAAAAATTGCAGTATTACGTAAATGGAGAGTTCAAAACCTCCAAAACCGAAATCTATTCGGATGCCTTTGATCCAAGCACTGGAGAAATCATCGCAAAAGTACCACGTTGTACTCCAGATGAAGTAACAGAAGCAATTGCCGCAGCTAAAGCTGCCTTTTCCGGCTGGTCATCGACACCAGTCATTAAAAGAGTTCAGATCTTACATAAATTTCGAGAACTCTTAGTAGAAAATATGAATGAGTTAACTCATTTAGTCGCTTTAGAAAACGGTAAAGCCTGGGGCGAAGCCGAAGGTGATGTTCTTAAAGCAAAAGAAGGAACGGAACAGGCTCTTGCTGCACCGTCCTTAATGATGGGTGAAAGTTTACTTGATGCTTCTAAAGGATATGATACCGTATCGTATCGTGAACCCTTAGGTGTCTTTGCCGGAATTATTCCATTTAACTTTCCAGCAATGATTCCAATGGGCTGGATGACACCAATTTGCATTGCCTGTGGTAATACAATTGTCTTGAAAGCCGCAACCTTTACACCTCAAACCTGTTTCCGTATCGTTGAATTGTATAAAGAGGCTGGTCTTCCCGATGGTGTTATTAATATTGTTACCTGTTCACGTCATGAAGCCGAAATTCTACTGACACATCCTGACGTAAAAGGAATTACCTTTGTTGGTTCTACTGAAGTTGGGAAACATATCTATTCCACAGCTGCCGCTTCAGGTAAAAGAGTCCAAGCTTTATGTGAAGCCAAAAACCACGCCCTTGTATTAGCCGATGCCCCAATTGACCGGACAGCCGCTGGCATCGTCAATGCTGCCTTCGGCTGTGCTGGAGAACGCTGCATGGCCTTACCAGTGATTGTAGCACAAGACAGTATTGCCGATGAATTAACACAAGCGATTATAAAACAAGCAAAAGCTTTAATCGTCGGTGCTGCCTATAATAAAAAGACACAGTTGGGACCGGTCATTAATGAAGCACATAAAAAATCCGTCTTGGACTGGATTCAACAGGGTATTGATGAAGGTGCCAAACTAGTTCTCGATGGTCGCAATATAACAGTAAAAGGTTATGAGCATGGTTTTTATGTGGGACCTACGATTTTCGATCAGGTAAAACCTGACATGACCATCGGCGATAGAGAAGTATTCGGTCCTGTTCTTTGTATAAAACGAGTAAAAACTTTTGAAGAAGGCCTATCTGTGATGAATGCAAATCCATTTGCCAACGGATCGGTTATATTTACACAAAATGGTCACTATGCCAGAGAATTCGTTCGCCATACAGACGGCGGTATGGTTGGCGTAAATGTTGGCATTCCTGTTCCAGTAGGTGTTTTCGCTTTTAACGGACACAAGCAATCCTTTTTTGGTGATCTGCACTGCCTCGGTAAAGATGGCTACAGATTCTATACCGAAGGAAAAGTTGTCACTACGCATTGGTTTGATGAAGATGAAAAAAAGTCAAAAACAGTCAGTACCTGGGATGGTACAATTTAAAAAACATTGTTACAACAAACTGGTATTGCATTATGCAATACCAGTTTGTATTTGATTAGGATTTATGTTGACAAAAAAAAATGATAATGCTACAATACTTCCATTGAGGTCTCGTACCAATGAACAATGAAGTTCACAGATATTATTATCTGTGGACTTTTTTTGTTACATTTTTTAAATTCAGAGGAGGATTTTTTATGAAAAACACGCGTATTTTAGCTCTCGTATCAACTTGTATGATGATTTTAGCTCTATTGGTTAGCGGCTGTGGATCAAGTCCAGCAGCTGAAAAAAGCAGTTCTAGTTCAGCTTCCAATGCCGCCGATAAAGAATTCATTATCGCTTGTGATGCGAAATATGCTCCTTTTTCCATGGAAATTGATGGAAAATACAAAGGTATCGATGTTGAACTCTTAGATGCCATTGCCAAAGTAGAAGGTTTTAAATACCAATTAAAGCCAATGGATTTTAGTGGTATTATCCCCGGCATCGTTTCTGGACAATTAGATGGTGCTATTGCCGGCATGAATATCACCGAAGAACGTGCTAAAAGCGTAGATTTCTCAGATGGATATATCAGTTCCGGTTCAGCTATTGTTGTAAGTAAAACAAACACAACGATCAAAACCATTGAAGACATCCAAGGAAAAACAGTTGCCGTAAAAAAAGGAACAACTGGTTCAACCTTTGCCGAAGACAATAAAGATAAATATAAATTAAACGTTACATATTATGATGATTCCCCAAGCATGATGATGGCCGTAGCAAATGGTGCTGCTGATTTTCTTATTGAAGATTACCCTGTTATTAGCTATCAGATTAAAATTGGTGAACAAGACAAACTGCGCGTTGCGGTTGATGCGATCAACACGCCTCCACAATATGGTTTTGCTGTAAAAAAAGGCGGCAATGCTGAATTGTTGAAAAAATTTAATGAAGGCTTAGCAAAAATCAAAGCCGATGGAACATACGATAAAATCGTAAAACAATATTTATAATGAAACATTCTCTTTGACTTAGTGAACAATGTGCCCCCTTTTTGGGGGCACATATAGATAGGAGTACCAAATATGGCTGCATATTTTAGTTTATTTATCGAGTGTCTGCCAACTCTATTATCCGGTTTAGAAATGACTCTATTCATGGCTGTTCTTTCTTTGATTTTCGCCTGTATTATCGGTGTAATACTTGGTATATTCAGTATTAGCAAGATCAAATGGCTAGAAAGAATCGCCACATTTTATATCTATGTTGTCCGCGGTATTCCACTTATGGTGTTGGGTTTTTTCATTTTTTTTGGTATCGGCGGCGGACTGAATTTACAATTTTCCGCATTAACAGCAGCGGTGATCTCTTTAACAATTAATGCCAGTGCTTATATGGCTGAAATTTTCCGCGGCGGTATCCAGGCAGTTGATATTGGGCAGGTAGAAGCCGCTCGCAGCTTGGGATTAAGCTATATCCAGGCTATGATGCGTGTCGTTTTGCCACAAGCGATCAAAATCATGATTCCTGCTATTTTAAACCAATTTATTACAACAATTAAAGATACCTCGATTCTCTCAGCAATCAGTGTTCGTGAACTGGTTATGAATGGTGAAATCATTGTGGCAAGAAATTTTAAACCATTTGAAGTGTATTCTTATCTGGCAATTATGTATTTAATTGTAATTACAATCTTGTCATTGATTACAAGAAGGATCGAAAGGAATATGAGTTATGATTCTAGAGGCAAATAACATCAAAAAGTTCTTTGGCAAAAATGAAGTTTTAAAAGATATTTCTTTTAATGTAAAAGAAGGCGAAGTAATTTGTATTATCGGACCATCGGGATCAGGGAAAAGCACATTATTACGTTGTTTAAATCGTCTGGAAGAAATACAAGCCGGAACAATTCAAATCCTCGGGGAAGAAATTACCACCATGAAAAACATCAATAACCTGCGAAAAGAAATCGGCATGGTTTTTCAGCTTTTTAATTTGTTTCCAAATTTTACTGTGCTGGATAATATAACCATGGCGCCAATTTTATTGAATAAAATGAGTAAGAAAGAGGCTGAAACAAAAGCTCTGGCGCTCCTTGAGCAAGTCGGGTTAACTGATTTTAAAGATGTATATCCATCTACCTTATCTGGCGGCCAAAAACAGCGTGTCGCCATTGCCAGAGCTTTGGAAATGGGTCCTAGAATCATGCTGTTTGATGAGCCAACGAGTGCACTTGACCCAGAAATGGTCGGCGAAGTATTGAAAGTTATGAAAGATTTGGCCCAGGCTGGCATGACCATGGTCGTTGTAACTCATGAAATGGGTTTTGCTCGTGAAGTCGCTGATCGAGTCATTTTCATGGATGGTGGATATATTGTCGAAGAAAACACCCCCAAAGAGCTGTTTAGCAATCCACAAAGTAAACGCTGCCAAACCTTTTTATCCAGCGTCTTACATCCAGCTGGTCTGGAAGGATAAGATCTTAGTAAAAATTTACAAATTTTTATTATATCACAAGTTTTACAGTTAATGCAAGTATAAAATTTGACAAAATAGAAAAAATATTATATACTAGATTGTAGACAGAGTGATCTACACCATAGTATCTAAATCATATATTCGTGAACCGCTTTGGGCATACAACGATTACGTGTAAGAGACTTCATACTCATTATCACATATCCGTATTCACCAACGCGGTTTTTTGTTGTCTAAAAAGCAAAGAACCCTGACAACGCTCAAATATATGGCAATAGGCAAAAAAGTATAATTACAATTCGCCTATTGTTAAATGCAAAAAAGTATTCAAAATATTCAGAATTAATCAACTTTTGCTGCTTTTCACATTTTAATCAATGGAATAATTTTACACACTATTGCTTCAGAAAAAACTGAATCGATTCAAAAAATAGGCGGTGCAAACTATGGAAAAACGAAATGAGTATTTAAAAAAACTTGAAGAAAAGCTTGCTGACTACGATTTGAAAATAGCGGAAATCAAATTCAAGGTTGCGGAAGTTCAGGATGACATGAAAACAGAATATTTATCACAAATAGAAAACTTGGAAGAAAAACGCGATGAATTAATCGTAAATTACGGTCAGCTCAAACAATCAACCGGAAATGCTTGGACAGATATAAAAACCGGAACTGAAAAAGCTTGGCTGAGCCTTGAAAAGGCTATCGAAAAAGCGAAAACTCGGTTTAAGTAAGCTTTAAGTAAGCTAAAATTATATCTGCCACGAAAAGGATGGTGGTATAGATGATGTAAAGTTCTTTATAACCAAAAACCAATAAAATATAAAATATATTATCGAGGAGATTTTTTATGAAAAAACATATGATTACTTTATTAGGTGCCTTATTCGCGTTATTTTTGATGCTTCCAGCAGGTTTTGCTCAAGCGAAAACCCCAGAAATAAATGATTACCAGTGGGCTTTCTCTTCCGACCAAACCAATTATTATTTTGGCAATAAAAAAATGTCATACGCACTTGACGAACATGGAGATATTGATAAAAGCCGTCTGCTTTTTTCCACTATCATGACCTATGAACCACCAAAACCACAGGCGATCATCACTCAGCGTGAAGCTCGCGGCCAAAAATTGTCTGGATATGCTAATTTCCATGGCATTATCGAAGTCAGAGAAATCGACTTAGATAAAAAAACCGTTTGGATTCGCAGTCATAATGATGTAGACACAGTTTTTAATATTTTATCATCAGAAAATTCTGATCAACTTTATGATCTTAAAGTATTGCCAAAAGATCAGCCTGAATATATTTTTGCACAACAAGTCATCGATTATGCAGCAAAACATAAAGATGATTTAAAAGATAACACAAAATCTATGCAAAAAGAATTAAAAGCTGCTCAAAAAGCTGCCGCTAAAAATAAAGATAGCAATAAAGATAACACTACACAGAAATAAACAAAAACTCTAAAACAACAAAAAAGTTTGAGTCGAAGCAATCGCTTCAGCTCAAACTTTTTTATTGTAAACTTTTATAAATTACGGGATATAAATCAATTGCGCCAGTGAAGGTTTACCCTCTTTCAGTAAAAATGCTTTTAGATTTTGCAGAGAATCAAAGATTTGTGTAAATTTAAGCCGAAGCCAAAAATGCATAAAGGTATGCGTTCCTCCACCAAAAACCGGAATCCTGTTCAAGGAATATAAGGTTGAACTAGTTGTATCGCGCCCAAGATTAATCGTAAAAGCTGCCCGGTAGCCAGCCGCTTTCGTAAAATCAATCACATGCTGATTATAAAAACCACACGGATAGGCCAAATACTGAATTTTCTTTCCCAGCCGCCACTCTAACGCTTGTTTTGATTTTTCCAGTTGATCTTGCAGTTCAGCATCAGACACTGCCTGTGTCAAAACCAAATGGCTCATCGTATGCCCCTCAAAGTTGATGCCGCCTTGCTCCATCTCATGAATTTCATCCCATGTCAAATACCGATCGTATGTATTAACAAAATCAGAAATCAGAAATATGGTTGCACTTAAATGATATTTCTGCAAAATTGGATATGCATTGATATAATTATCCTTATAACCATCATCAAATGTAATTAAAATCGATTTTGCCGGAACCTCTTTATTATATTGCAAATAATCGGCGAGTTCATCCGGGGTAATAGACGTATACCCCTCTTTCGCCAAATATTTCATCTGTGCTTCAAATTCGCTGCTGCTGAGTGTTAATGAATTATGATCCTGATCATTGATTTGATGATAGTTTAACACTGGAATGCCTTGAAAATAGTTTAACGAAATGTAAAATGCACCGCAAACTAAAATAAAGAACAATAAAATAATCTCCCATAAAACTTTTTTTGTAGGTAAAAACAGAATAACACAGCCCCTTTTGAAAAACTAAACTTCACTAAATGATTGACCAAAATAGCTAGCATCATTCAAACGTGAAATTATATATAGTATACTACAAATCGCTGAATTTTTGCTGAATCGAGCGAAGAAAGCTTTTTTGTTGTGGATAACTTGGCGAAATATCAAATATCTATGAAGTTATACACAGAAGCACTGTGTTTATCCTCTGTTTTCTGTGTATAACTTGCATTTATTGAAAAGTTTCAAACCATATAATAAAATCCCTATCTATTTTCACACAAAACTTTACAAAAAATGCAACAACCTGTTTACAAACTTACATAAAATGCAGTAAAATTGCAGGAGGGTGTTTTTATTTGTCGAATAAATGTAATTTGTAGCGACTTACAAAACAGCACCTTGTAGCATGGAAGGATGGTAAGAATGATTAAAAAGACAAAACAAAAATTACTCTGTATCGGTTTAGCAGCAATGACTACAGCCGTTGTTTTATCTGGTTGCGGCAATTCGGATGCAACAAATGGAGCCGTTGGTAAAAAATCAGCAAAAGTAGGTATTGTCCAACTCGTCGAACATAACGCTCTCGATGCGGCCAACAAAGGTTTCGTCGACGGGCTTGCATCAAAAGGATATAAGGAAGGCGAAAACATTTCCTTTGACCGCCAAAATGCCCAAGCCGATCAATCCAATCTGCAAAACATCGCCCAACGTTTTGTAAACGACAAAGTTGACTTAATCTGTGCAATCGCCACACCGGCAGCACAAACAGTCGCAAATCTTACAAAAGACATTCCCATCACAGCAACAGCGGTTACAGATTATGAACAGGCAAAACTGGTTGCCAGTAATGCTGAACCAAAAGGTAACGTGACGGGAACTACGGATATGAACCCAATTAAAGAACAAATTGATCTTTTACTAAAACTCGTACCAAATGCAAAAACGATTGGTACTGTCTATTCTTCCAGTGAAGTAAATTCTCAAACACAAGTCAATATTATGAAAGCCTATGCTGAATCAAAAGGCCTTACTGTCATCGAATCAACTGTCTCAACAGTCAATGACATCCAGCAGGCAACACAAAGTCTGGTTGGTAAAGTAGATGCAATCTACGAACCAACTGACAACGTAATCGCATCGGCCATGCCAACACTCGTATCCATTACAAATCCGGCAAAAATACCGGTAATTTGCGGCGAACCGAACATGGTCAAAGCTGGTGGTTTAGCAACGTACGGTGTTGATTATTATAAATTAGGCTTCCAGACAGGTGAAATGGCGGCAGACATTTTATCCGGCAAATCAAAACCAGCCACCATGGCGATCCAGTCAGCCAAAGAAATGCAAATCACCATTAATGAAAGCAACGCCCAAGCACTTGGCATCACAATTCCACAGGAATTATTAAATGGTGCTGACCTTGTAAAATAACTTTCCGCAATGAGTGCGAAGGGTTCCTCGCCATGAGGATACCCTTCGCTATTTTTTAAATATGAAACACAAGGAGGATCTATCATGTTGGATTTACTTATCCCAACCATATCACAAGGCCTATTATGGTCTATTTTAGCTCTTGGCGTATATCTGACATTTCGTGTCCTCGATATCGCCGACCTCACCGTAGAAGGCAGTTTCCCTTTGGGAGCAGCCGTTGCTGCCGCGATGCTCGTTAGCGGATCCAGCCCCTTCACTGCGATTTTGTGTGCCGGCATTGCCGGTATGCTGGCAGGTGTAATCACAGGTTTCCTGCACACAAAGCTTAAGATACCGGCCTTGCTTGCAGGCATCTTAACCATGATTGCTTTGTATTCTGTCAATCTAAGAATCATGGGCAAAGCCAATTTATCTTTGCTGCGGATTGATACCATCTTTTCTTTATTCAATAGTTACGGATTCGACACACAGACAGTTGTACTCTTAGTTGGCATCATCAGTACTCTTTTTTATATGGTTCTCATGTATTGGTTTTTCGGGACAGAAATCGGTTCAGCTATCCGTGCCACTGGCTTTAATGTGCAAATGATTCGTGCTAATGGCGTTAATACGGATTTTACAATCATTTTGGGGCTTTTACTCAGCAATGGACTCGTTGCTGTTTCTGGGGCACTCGTAGCACAAAGTAATGGTTTTGCCGACGTCGGCATGGGGGTTGGAACGATTGTCATTGGACTTGCTTCTGTCATTATCGGTGAAGTGCTTTTTGGCACGCGTAGTTTCAGAAACTGTCTGATTTCCGTTGTTTTGGGCTCTATTATTTACCGCATTGTCATTGCCCTGGTTTTACAATTAGGAATGCCGCCAAATGACTTGAAACTGTTCACGGCAATCTTGGTTGCCCTTGCACTTTCCATGCCACTGTTCAAAAACAAATGGAATGAACAGAAACGAAGGGGTATAAAATATGCTAAAAATTGAACATATAACAAAAACCTTTAATCCTGGTACAATTAATGAAAAATATGCTTTAGAAAATCTGAGTCTTCATCTCACTCTAGGTGAATTCGTCACCGTAATCGGTGGCAATGGCGCTGGAAAGTCAACTCTTATGAACTCAATTGCGGGTGCATTTTTTGTTGATGAGGGGAAAATCACGATTGATGGAAATGACATAACGAATGTCCCTGAGCATAAACGTGCCAAATTTATTGGACGCGTTTTCCAGGACCCCATGATGGGGACAGCGGCGGGAATGATGATTGAAGAAAACTTAGCCATTGCTTCGCGCCGTGGTAAAATACCTACCTTGCGTTGGGGATCACGCAAAGAAGACCACCAGCAATTTATCGAAATGTTAAAAGAATTGAACCTTGGTCTCGAAGACCGTTTAACGAGTAAAGTGGGGCTATTATCGGGCGGACAGCGGCAAGCCTTGACACTTTTAATGGCAACGATGGGTAAACCAAAATTATTGCTCCTCGATGAGCATACGGCCGCTCTTGATCCTAAAACTGCTGAAAAAGTACTGGAGCTGACCAATAAGATTGTCAACCGCCACAAACTTACCACGCTTATGATTACACACAATATGCGCGATGCTTTACGTTTTGGCGGACGCTTGATCATGCTGCATAACGGAAAATTGATTATCGACGTGGCTGGAGAAGCTAAAAAAAATCTAACCATCCAGGATCTGCTTAAGATGTTTGAAAAGGCAAGCGGTGATGCACTGGCTAATGACCGAATGCTGCTTGGTTAAGTGCTGATTATCAATAAGCAGGGACAGCTCTATTGATAATTTTTCTAGCTTGTTGTATAATTTTCCTTGTAGTTTTGTGGATGCAAATTACCCAAAAACGAAGTATCCGCAAAAAATTTGAAAGGAAGAATGTTAATGAAACGATTTTACACTGGTGTATTATGTCTCGCTGTAATTCTCTCCATCAGTATCGCTGCAGCTCCGCCTGCCTTTGCAGCAACAGCATCTATTCAAAAGAAAGCCTCTATCAAAACAGCTGTATCGACTCCGCAAAAATTGTCGATTGCCTATTATACTTTGCAAGTCAACGGGCAAAATATTGATCTCGCTGGAATCAATATCTATACGAAAGGAACCACAATTTTGGTTCCCTTGCGGAAAAGTGCGGAAGCTTTAGGATTCACACTTACATGGAATCCTAAAACAAAATCAACAGAACTCGATAATGGAACTATAAAAACCAGTATCACTGTTGGTTCAAATGCATATGCTTATACAAGCAGCAACGCAATCGGCATAAGTGAGCCAATGACACTGGGTTCAGCACCGATTATGATCGGTGGTAATACATATATCCCGATTACACTTTATAATATGCTCTACAACAACCCGGGAACCATACAAATAACAGATACAAGTCTCAATATAAAAAAACCAGCAACTACTATAAAAACAGGCACAGATGAAGCAGCTTTATAAAAATAAAAAAAGTACCTGTAGATTCAAAACACACCAAGGTGTTTCGTCTACAGGTACTTTTTTATACACTATAAGTAGATATTATATCCAGCCTATCAGTCTGCCAGGAATGGGATGATATAAACTATTTCATTCAACTTATATATGAATTAAGTAATTAAATAAACTTTTGTGTTTACCTTCTTTTCGCCTATTAATAGGTCTTTAGTCCATGTGCAGGGGTGTTTTATTTATATATAGTATAGTATAATATATATACAGTTTCCCTATAGTATATTATATTGTTGAAATATTCATTTTATTTTTGCAATATGATAAATCTATGTTAGTTTTCGAAAAGGCATGGCTATTTTAATACAAAGGGGTTGCACTTATGAATATAAAAACGATTAAAACCAAATTTTTACTTTTTCTTTTACCTTTATTCTTGATAAATTTCATTATCTTATCTGGAATCAGTTATTATCTTGCCCAGACTTATTTAGAAGAGAGTTCTGTCGAGACAGCTGAAACCCTTGGGAATGAATATGCTGCAGATGTTTCCAATGAAATCTCCTCTCGTTTGATTCATCTTGAAGATATCGCCGCCTCGAAAGACAGTAAATCGCTTAATGAGTCTTTAGTCTTAGAAAATTTAAATGCAGAAAAAAGCCGTCGGGCAAATTACACCACTCTTTTTTTTGTAAATCTTAAAGATGCTGGCGTTAATTATGGCATTACCGCGGAAGGGAACCATTTTGATTATAAACAGCGCTCTTATACACCTGTGATTCAAAAAAATCAAGAATCTTATGTGTCCGAACCGAATATTTCTTCTTCCACAGGAAAGTTATCGATCATGCTCGTCACACCGATAAAAAACAATGGGAAAATGGATGGCTTCATAGGTGCTACTTTGTCTACAGATTTATTATCGAAATCAATTGAAAATATAAAATTCCAAAAAACGGGATACGGCTACATCATCGACAACACAGGACTCGTGATTGCCAATCAAAAAGATCCGAGTGTTGCGGGTAAGCTTAAATTGCAGGATACACCTTTAAGCGAAATATATCAAACTGTAATGACGAGCGGAAAGCAGCAGCAAGCTACGTATCAAAATGCACTAGATAACACCATGCACATGGCAATCCTTACACCGATCGAACTTGCTGGGAATCGCTGGGTTATGGTAGTCACTGCCCCAACGAGTGAAATCAATGAAAAAGCTGGAACTTTAGCCAAGGTAATGATTGGTGTTTCACTATTCTTCCTGCTTCTAGCCAGTGTACTCATTTTTTATTTTGCAAAAAAAATGACCACACCGATACAAAAGGTACGTGATGCATGTGCATTACTCGGAAAAGGCGACTTACGTGAACATGCGTTAGATATAAATTCCGAAGATGAAGTCGGTCAAATGGCACAAGACTTCCACCAGATGCGTCAGACGATTGGAAAGCTCATCATCAATGTACAGTCACAAGCGGAACAAGTTGCCGCCTCCAGTGAAGAACTGACCGCTGGTGCGCATCAAGCTTCCGAAGCTTCTGAGCACGTTGCCGCATCTATCATCCAAATTGCAGAAGGCGCTGATCAGCAGTCTAAGCTTGCTAAAAATTCCGATCAGGCAGCACGTGAAATGTCAGATGAAACGATTCGTATCTCACAAAAAACAACAGCAATTCAATCTATTACACAAAAGACCGGCCAGGAAGTAACCGCCGGACGAAGTGAAATTGCTAAAGTAGTAGAGCAAATGACCTTAATTGAAAGCGGTTCGCAAAATGTCGAACATTCTGTAACAGAACTCGCCGCTTGTTCTAAGGAAATCAGCACCATCGTAGATTTAATTTCCAATATTGCCGGACAAACAAATTTATTAGCATTAAATGCTGCAATCGAAGCTGCTCGTGCCGGTGAACAAGGTCGTGGTTTTGCTGTTGTAGCCGAAGAAGTTCGAAAACTTGCTGAAGGATCACGTGCGGCATCCGAACAAATTGGCACACTCGTAAAACGCAATGAACAAGATATGGAAAATGCAATACTAGCTACACAAGCTAGTACACAAGGTGTAAAATTCGGTATGACCGCCGTCAACTCAGCCGATGAAACATTCAAAAACATCGTACTCGCTATTGATAAACTGGCTGGTGAAATAACGGAAGTCGCCCAAGCCATTGATTCCATGAGTCAGAAATGCACTACTGTGATGCAGTCAATTTCTATCATAGACAATGTCAGCAACAAAAATGCCGAAGAGTCCCAAAGTGTATCGGCTGCCACAGAGCAGCAAGCTGCTTCAATGCATGAAATTGCCGATGCCAGTCATGGTCTAGCTGAACTTGCAACCGTGCTGCAAAGTGAAGCGGCAAAATTTAAAGTTTAAAAGCAGACAAAAAAAACAGCAGTAAAAGGCATTTGCTTACTGCTGTTTTTTATTTACATTTGAAATTTCTTCTCATATCCTTTAGGATACTTTATAATAGTATATAACATAGCGAATCAAATGATTATGGGGGTATAGCGCCAAATTCTTTAATTCGTCTTATAAAATTTTAAACAAATGAACCCCTACAACGAAAGGATGTATACATACATGGCTAAAAATACGACCACGACCGTAGATCCGGTCAAACATCAATGCAGTTTTTGCAAAAAGACCATTACGATTAAAGATCAATACGACATGCCGATTTTTGACCCGCAGACGGGTTTTGCAATTTGTAACTCCTGCATTCGAGAAATTTATCACTTTATCTCGGAAGTAGATACAAAACAAAAGCAAACGGAAAAACAAAACTTTTCGGTCGAACTTGATGAAATTATCGCCCATAACAAACCCCATAACATCAAGGAATACCTTGATGAATATATCATTAATCAAGATAAAGCAAAAAAAATCCTGGCTGTTGCTGTCTATAATCATTACAAACGCATGCGTTATGGCTATAATAAAGACATTGACGGTGTTGAAATTGAAAAATCAAATGTTATCATGCTTGGTCCATCCGGCTGTGGTAAAACAGCAATGCTGCTCCATTTAGCAAAACTACTGGATATTCCCTTCGCCGTAACGGACGCATCAAGCCTAACAGAAGCAGGCTTTGTTGGTGCTGACGTAGAAGTAGCTGTACGCAATCTTTATTATGCGGCCGACAAAAATATTGACAAAGCCGAGCATGGCATCATATATCTTGATGAATTTGATAAAATTGCTCGAAAATCCGGTATCAATAATTCCATTACCGCTGATCCCGGTCACGAAGGTGTGCAGCAAGCACTTTTAAAAATGCTGGAAGGCAGCATCGTTGAGTTTACGGCCAGAGGTCAGCGCAAACATCCGGAAGCACCAACGATTAAAGTGGACACGAAAAACATTTTATTTATCGTTGGCGGTGCTTTTATTGGTATCGATAAGACCATTGCTAAACGTATCCAGCAAACCGACACCAATATAGGTTTTGGTGCTAAAGTAAAAAGCAGTGCCAATAAGCCAAAATACGATGAGCTCATCCATCAAGTTCGACCGGAAGATTTGATGAAATATGGCATTATCCCCGAAATATTAGGGCGTCTGCCGATTATTTGTACTCTTGAAACTTTAGATGAAGCTGCTCTGCTGCGCATTTTAACGGAACCTAAAAATGCACCAATCAAACAATATGAGAAATTGCTTCGTATGGATAACGTTGAGCTTACATTCAGTGAAGATGCCCTGCGGGCCGTAGCCAAAAAAGCAATTGAACGAAAAACCGGTGCACGTAGTCTGAAAGGTATTATTGAAGATGTGATGCTCGATATCATGTTCGATATTCCAAAGAGCAATGAACATCGTAGTGTAGTGATCACTGCTGACTGCATCAATAATCACACTGCACCGCAGCTCACAGAACTCTCTGACTAACCAATTTGTAAAAATAGTAAAACCCCCTTGGCTTTAAAGACCAATGGGGTTTTGCTATTTTTATAATCCAGCTTCATTACAAGCTAAGTTAAATGCTGTTTCCATTTCGCTCATATTTTGAAATCGATCTGCCAGTTTTAAAGTACAAGCTTTGTCAGCCCATTGTGCAATTGCCACTGGCAAATCACCACGAAAATGTTCTAATGGAATAAGTTGCTGGCGCTCATCCACTAAACCAGCTTGGAATGGGAATTTTCCATTTGATAAGATGCCATATGCAATGAGTCCCACCGAAAAACAATCCGTTGCCAAGTTCATTTCCCCATCACGGCTCTCGGGTGATAAATATTGCAAATACTCCGTTTTTTGTGCATCTATATCAAGAACAGTATTCAGGCTAAAATCTAATAAAACCGGTTCATTCTCCAAATCAACGATAATATTAGCTGGTGTTATTTTAGCGTGAATGACGGGTTCAGGCTGTTTTTGCAAATAAACAACGACTGACAATAGTGATGTAATCCAATGTTTTTTCACAGTCCAGTCAATCGTTTGTATAGAATTTTCCAAAATATCCGCCATTGTTTTTCCAAACAGATATTCCATCGGCAGCACACCCAATTTTCCGTTAGCAATCCAGTCAGGTCGTTCCACGCGGACAATATTGCGATGTTTAAGCTGGGATAAACGGCGATATATATCTAATGCTAATGGTGTTTGTTCACCATTTTTAAATACTTTCACCGCAAAAATCTTTTTCATTGGAATAAATTCGGCCTTGTAAACACGCCCTAATGCCCCTTTGCCCAAATACTCTAAAATCCGATAACGATGATCAATTACTTGTTCCGCTGAAAAAGGAACTGTATCATCCGTTGTATCTATGCCTGTAAAAGAACCTGTTTTAAGAAAATCGAACTTTGACCTCATCTAAATCACGCTCCATATCCATACAATGCAAAACTATGAATTCTTTTTACATACTGTATATATTATATCATGATTTATCGTTTTTGCGCGAACTGCATTCCGTTTAGGGACATAAAGCCTATTCGCAAAAAGAAAGGAACCCTCTATTTTTTATCCAAAACTCTTTGCAAATCACGCATCATATGTAAATGCGTTTCATAATCGAGATCATTTGCATCATATTGCATACGTTTTTTTAGTTCATCGATTTGTCCCTGGATTTTCACTCTGATTTCTGGTTTCAAACTCATATATATCATGTCTCCTAATATTATTTCTCAGTAACCATATATATATTATAAGCTTCAACAACAAGCCTGTCTATAAGCTCAAGCACAACGAGCAAAAATCTGAAACTATTTATGATTCATACAATTTTACTTTATGGTATAATTAAATAATTCAGGAAAAGTATACTGAAATCGAGGAGACTTTGTATGAAAATCGACTATTTTAAAAACAGTTTAGCAAAAGCACATCTAGACGAAAAAGTTTGTCTTGATCGCATCAATCGAATCACATTCTTACGATTTGCTGCTTTTTGCAGCATGATTATCATCTGGGCTTTTGGTTATGATCAGCAAAACCGGCTGTGTTATTTTTTAGCAATGCTTTGTTTGGGGTATTTTGTATATTTAATCAAAAGCCAGCAAAAATTAAAAAATACACAGCGACTGCTAAAAAGTCGTCAAACCGTTTTAAAGCAATACCTCGATCGTTTTTCGAAAAACTGGCATGCTTTTACCGAAAATGGCAAAGAATATTTGACCGAATATACAACGCAAGCGAAAGACTTGGATCTTTTAGGAAGTGCCTCACTCTACCAGTATATCTGCGCTGCCTATACAGCATATGGCAAACAAAAATTATCGCATGCTTTGCTTGATGCACCGCAGACCCCAACAAGTATAAAAAGGCGACAGCAATCCGTGTCAGACCTTGCTAGAAAGCAAGACTTATCAATTGATTTGCAAGTCTTGCTTAATCTTTTACCAGCAAAACAATCTACCCTTGCTGACAGTGAAAAATTTCTAAACCAAATCGAAGCAACCGAAGCTTATGCCGGACCAGTCTTAAAGTTTTTCATTTCAGTTCTGCCTATCCTGACGGTCTTAAGTTTAGTTTGCGGAGAACTTGGCATATTTTCATGGCAGATAGGCTTGATCTTTTTATTCGTTCAATTTTCCCTTTCAGGTTTTTTTTATGGAAAAAATAGCAGTTTTCTCGCACCACTTTCTTCATTTGATCAACAACTGAAAATGTATGAACAAATTTTTCATACGATCGAAAAAGCAGCCTTCACATCACCGTTACAAGAATTGCAAACCAAGCTCACAAAAGACGGCGGCGCCTGCAAAAAAATTCGCAAATTATATAGGATCAGTGAATGTGCAAAAATGCGTGGTAACTTATTTTTTTATTTTCTCGCCAATACATTGCTCCTCTGGGATTTCCACTGTGCTCTTCATTTCACAAAATGGAAGCAGCATACGGCACAAGATGTAAGAGTTTGGCTCGATACATTAGGCGAATTCGAATTGACTTTAAGCCTCGCAGTACTCTGCCATATTAAGGAAAATTATGTTTTTCCGACAATCACAGACTCAGCATCACCGATCGTCCAAGCTGTCGATCTTTCACATGTCTTGCTGGAAGAAAGCTCTGCCATTGCGAATTCGCTTGAAATCAATGCCACGACCTGTATTATAACGGGGTCTAATATGTCCGGCAAAACAACATTTTTACGAAGCATTGGTATCAGTAGTGTCCTAGCCTATGCCGGAGCTCCTGTTTGTGCGAAATCTTTTACGGTATCTCCGATGAATATTTTCACCTCCATGCGTATCGAAGATGATATTTCTAAAGGAATTTCTACCTTTTATGCAGAACTGCTTCGCATAAAAGGCATGGTTGAATTCAGCAAAAGCCATCAGCCTATGCTCATTTTAATTGATGAAATATTCAAAGGTACAAATTCTGCAGATCGCATCATCGGTGCTGCAGAGACAATCCGAAAGTTAACAAATCCCTGGAGTATTACTTTTGTATCAACTCATGATTTCGAACTCTGCCGCCTTGCTGAATCGGAACATATCCCCATCACGAACTATCATTTCGAAGAATATTACACCGACAATGAAATCCATTTTGATTACAAACTAAAACCAGGTCAATGTCAAACAACAAACGCCAAATATCTACTCAAAATGGCGGGGATTTTATAAAAGAATCTATCATTTGATCCACTATCTGCTATAATATTAGATAGTGGATTTTATATTATATAAGGAGATTAGATTGAATGAAATACGAAGCTAGTATTACCTCAATTGGTAACCTCGCAAGAAATTTTTTAGAAAGCAATAAAAGTATCATTATCCTGGATGAAGGTATACGCCCAAATTTAGCTGAAATGGTCGTTGCACATACAAAAGCCGAACTGAAAGAAGATATTGTCGCTGGTGATACTTTAGTTTGGGGCAAACACGCTTTCAGCATAACATCCGTTGGTGAAGATGCAAATAAGAACCTCCGCGATGAAGGTCATTGCACCATCGTTTTCAATGGTGACAATAACATGCCAGGTCAAATTTCTGTTAAAGGCGATATGGAACCAAGACTGCATCGCGAAGATCTGATTCAAATTAAATAGATATTGCAAAAGAGCATCCTGGAATTTTTCCCCGGGATGCTCTTTTTTTGTGAAAAAATCTTTTAAATATTTGGCAGCTGCCAATCAATAGCAGTTTGTCCTGTTTGTTCCAGAAACGCATTCGTTTTAGAAAATGGGCGACTGCCAAAAAAGCCTCGATGAGCCGAAAGTGGACTTGGATGCGGTGCTTCCAAAATGAAATGATTTGGATTGGTAATCATTGCTTTTTTCTTGCGCGCTGGTGAACCCCACAAAATAAATACCAGTGGTTTTTCTCGCTCATTTAATAAAGAAATTATTTTGTCCGTAAAAGTTTCCCAGCCTGCATCATGATGTGAATTGGCCTGATGAGCCCGAACCGTAAGAACTGTATTCAAAAGAAGTACCCCCTGCTCAGCCCATGGCTGCAAGCAGCCATTATTGGGTAGTGAACAGTTTAAATCGGTTTTGAGTTCTTTAAATATATTCAGCAGCGATGGCGGTGGTTCAACCCCTGGCTGCACGGAAAAGCTCAAGCCATGTGCCTGCTTGGGTCCGTGATAAGGATCCTGTCCTAAAATCACTACTTTTGTTTTTTGATAACTCGTATAATGAAGTGCATTAAATATATCATACACTCCTGGATATATGTTCTGCGTTTTGTATTCATGAATAAGAAATTCACGTAATTTTAGATAATATGGCAGCTTTAGTTCTTCCGATAAAAGCTCTGCCCAATCATTTTTAAAAATTTCCATATATGTCGCTCCTTATGTACACTATCCGATACTAAGTATATTATACTAAAAAAATCGTACAATGCCAGCAAATCATAAAAGAACAAAAAAAATAAAATGTTGAAATACTTTTACAGCTATTTCAACATTTATTTTTGAAAACATTGATTCTTATCTATAATATAAATACATTAAATAAATTACAGCTAGCCTATCAAGCTGCCAGGAAGGGGAAATATCTAATGCAACTTATATAGGATAAAATTGCTCTTATTTTGTTACAGCATCGTAACCAACTTGGAGTGCCTGCATATTACGATCAATTGTAGCCGGCGGTACACGCTGGGCAACTGCTTTTTTTATTGTTTCAAAGTCTACCAATTCCGTGATTTTAACAAGTGCACCCAGTGCTACAATATTCGCAAATAAAGATTTTCCTATTTTATCAACCGCAAGTTTTGTTATCGGAATCGATATAATATTAGGGAAATTCGGGGGATTCGGTACCAGGTCTGTATCAATCACCAGAGTCCCCCCCACCGCTAAATCCTTAGAATATTTATCAGCTGCCGCCTGCGTAAGTGCCAACACCAATTCCGGCACTAAAACTTTAGGATGATATATCGGCTGATCTGAAATAATAACTTCCGCTTTCGAAGCACCACCGCGTGCTTCCGGACCATAAGACTGCGACTGCACTGCTTCTTTACCTTCGCGCACTACTGCCTCCGCTAAAATAATAGCCGCAGTAATAACACCCTGTCCCCCTGAACCTGACAATCTTATTTGCGCCATTATTTTGCACCCCCTGCCACATCAATAACTTCTTGGTAAGCTGTCGTATATTCAACAAAATCAGCTTGATAGAATAAACCAATCGGGAATTTTCCTTCTCTTTTATCGTCCGGCAGTTTATCCCAAGCCGCTTTCATCACGGCTGTATCTCGCATCCATTTCATCATATCCGGTGCATCTCCCATCTTATTCTTACGACCAAATGCAGTCGGACATTGAACAACCGCTTCAATAAAGGAAAATCCTTTGTTATCAAAACCAGCAGCAATCATATCAGAAAGATGTTTTACATGAAAAGCTGTACTGCGTGCTACATAGGTAGCGCCAGCAGCTTCCGCAAGATGACAAGCATCAAATGGACGGTCAACGGTTCCGTATGGAGCTGTCGTCGCTTTTTTATGAAGCGGTGTCATTGGGGAAGCCTGCCCACCCGTCATACCATAAATGTGATTATTAAACATAATAACCGTTAAATCAACATTACGTCTTGCACCATGGATAAAGTGATTACCACCGATAGCCGTACAGTCACCATCACCGGTAATAACAACAACATTAAGTTCAGGATTCGCTAATTTAATCCCAGTAGCAAAAGGAATTGCCCTGCCATGTGCCGTGTGGAGTGTATCAAAATTCATATAGCCGGAAGCTCTCGATGAGCAGCCAATACCCGACACAATAATCGTTTTGTCTTGATCAAGATTTTTCGCTTCAATCGCCTGCACGATGGATTTCATAGCCGTACCATTGCCACAGCCAGGACACCATAAATGTGGTAAACGATTTTGTCTAAAATATTTTTCGTATGATCTTTCAAGCATTATTCATCAACCCCCGCACAAAGATTTTCAATAGCATTGACCAGTTCCTGCGGTGTAAAAATCTCCGTATTATATTTCGCCAAAAGTTTGACACGAGCATTGCCGCCTGCAGCACGTTCTACTTCGCCAACCAGCTGTCCATAATTAAGTTCTGGTACCAGAATCGCTTTGACCTGTTTCGCTGTTTTTTTGATAATTTTATCAGCAAACGGCCAGATTGTCATCAACCGAACCATTCCGACTTTCAAACCTTGATCACGTGCCGTACGGACTGCTTCATATGCCGTACGAGCCGTTCCGCCATAGGCAACAACTGCATACTGCGCATCTTCCATGAAAAATTCTTCAAAATGGGTAATTTCATCTTGCACATGCATGATTTTTTCATGCATGCGGCGGATGGCATCTTCCGTTACCTTCGGGCTGCCGGATGGAAAACCAGTTTCGTCATGAATTAGTCCCGTCACATGGATATGATAGCCTTGTCCAAAATCCGCAACATTTGGGACCATATCTTCGTCAGGGCGATACGGTTCATACCCTTGTGCTCTAGTTGTTTTAGGTACACGCCGTGGGTAAATTTCAATATCCTTTACTTCTGGCAAAACTACTTTTTCTCGCAGATGACCCACAATTTCATCCATCAATACAATAACAGGCGTTCTGAAACGTTCGGAATAATTGACTGCTAAAATGGTAGCATCAAATGCTTCACGAACCGTCCACGGTGAAAGTGCAATCATAGGATGATCACCATGTGTTCCCCAACGTGCCTGCATAACATCGCCTTGAGATGGTGAAGTTGGCTGACCCGTAGACGGGCCCACACGCTGCACATTCACAATAACAATTGGAATCTCTGCACAAGCAGCATAACCAATCAGCTCTTGCTTAAGTGAAAACCCTGGGCCGGAGGTTGCCGTAAGTGCTTTTTGTCCAGCGAGTACCGCTCCCAAAACAACACCCATGCTGGCAATTTCATCTTCCATTTGAATAAACTTACCGCCTAAGCCTGGCAGTTTTTGTGCCATCGTTTCGGCAATCTCTGTGGAAGGTGTAATAGGATAGCCGCCAAAAAAGCGTACACCAGCAGCCAATGCTCCTTGGGCACAAGCTTCATTTCCTTGAATCAGTCTTGCTTCACTCATAATTCCACCTTCTTATCTACAAAAATCGCATAATCTGGGCAACGCAATTCACACTGACCACAAGCAATACAAGCTTCACCATCAATAACTTGAACTTTTCCTAAAAGATTGATTCCCAAAACTTTTTTCGGACAAAAGGCGACGCAAATGCCACACCCCTTACACCTTACCGACTTAATCGTAATTTCGGACTTCATTCAGCTTTCCTCCCCTATCCCTATGCATAAGTGAAAATAATCACCACATTGAATTTATATAAAATTCATTCATGAGTTCACTAATTACAATAATAACAAATATACAAAGAAAAATCCATTGTCTTTGTACATTTATTCTTCAAGCATCCAAGTATACAATACAATTATGCAAAGACAGAATAATTATACAAAAATTTAATAACAAAAGAGATGGCAGGCGCAAAGCACCTGCCATCTCTTCGTTGAAATATTGAATATTTTATAAACTTTTATATAAGTATTCTTTAATTGCGTCGCCATCTTCCATTTTCATAATGGCATCAAGCGTTGCTTTTGCTTTCGTAAAGGTAACTGAACGAATCTTATCTTTTACTTTTGGAATCGACGGTGCACTCATGCTAAGTTCATTGATCCCCATAGCCATTAAGATAACAGCTGCATATGGATCACTAGCCATTTCACCGCACATCCCAGCCCAAATACCATTATCGCGTGCTGCTTTAATCGTCGTTTGGATCAAGTTAAGTACTGCTGGATTGAAATGATTATACAAATAGCTTACATTGTGATTTACACGATCGACAGCAAGCGTATATTGTACCAAATCATTCGTACCTATACTGAAAAAGTCAACATGTTTTGCCAACATCGGTGCCATAACAGCAGCGGCTGGCGTTTCCACCATAATACCGAGCTGAACATTGTTGGAAAAGGCTTTTTCTTCATGAGCAAGCTCTATTTTTGCCTGTTCGATGAGTTCTTTTACTTGCTTAATTTCAGCAACATTAATAACCATTGGAAGCATAATTGCTGCTTTACCATAAACACCCGCACGTAAAATCGCTTTCAACTGTGGCATAAACAAATCACGTCTCTGTAAGCTAATTCGAATAGCCCGCCAGCCAAGAAACGGATTTTCTTCTTTTGGTATTTCCAGATAAGCTAATGGTTTATCTCCACCAATATCCATGGTACGAATAACACAAAGATTGCCATTGCATTTTTCCACAGCTTCTTTGTAGGTTTTAAACTGATCTTCTTCGGTTGGGATATTCTGACGTCCCATGAACACAAATTCTGAACGGAACAACCCAACACCTTCGCAGCCATACGCAAGGGCACTTTCCACATCCATATGGGTTCCAATATTAGCCATTAGCTCTACACGAACTCCATCGGTAGTTTCAGCTGGAAGCGGTGCAAGTTTCGCATAATATGCTTTAATTTCCGATTGTTTTTGCATTTTTTCTTTATAGGAAGTGATCATATCTTCCGTTGGTGAAATAATAATTTCACCCGTTTCACCATCAAGTAAAACGGAATCACCATCTTTGATTATATCCACGCGTTCACCCAAGCCAACCACCGTAGCAATCGCACGAGCTTTCGCAATAATAACAGCATGACAAGTAGTACTGCCTTGACCTAAAATAACGCCAGCAATTTTTTCAGTTGGAATATTGGCAATAACCGATGGTTCAATTTCGTTACCACAAAGAATAACCGCCGCTGCACCAAGTTCCGGCTCTTTTACGCCTAAAATATATTTGGCAATGCGTTTACAAACATCGCGGATATCAACAGCGCGTTCACGAAAATAGGCATCATCCATACGTTCAAACATTGCAGCGGACTCTTCAGCAGCCGCAAGAACAGCACGAGGTGCTGAACCAAATTCTTCGACTTTGCTTTTCATGGAATCTTCCATCATTGGATCTTGCGCCATCATACGATGCGCTTCCATAATAGCTGCCTGTTCCGGCATGTCTCTTTCCTGTAATGTTTTCACATTTTTCTGTAAAATCTCAGTAACCGCCTGCAGTGCTTTTTCAACCTTTGCAAGTTCGGCATCTTTGCTTTCTGGTTTATAATCGGCTAAATACCCATCGATATTCTGTCCGACAAGCAAAATTTTGCCAATTGCAATTCCAGAAATAACACCTTTTCCACGTAAAACTTCTGGCATTTCCTGGGTCCTCCTCTTGTTTATTATTCTTCACCGAATTTTGAATTTACTAAATCTTTTAAAGTAGTTACTGCTTTATCCGCATCGTCGCCTTCAGCACTGATAACAACTTCTGTACCATTTACAAGGCCCATGCTCATAATCATAAGAATGCTTTTTGCATCAACCGTTTTACCTTTTGCAGTTAATTTTATTTTAGATTTGAATTTGGTAGCTGCCTGTACGAGCATTGATGCTGGACGTGCATGAATACCTGCTTTGTTGCTGATGATTACTTTTTGTTCCATAATTAAAATCCCCATTCATTTTTTATTTAGATCTCACATAGACAACCGTCTAATTGAAAATCAACATTAAATACATTCGACAACTAGACGTTTGTTTCCCTGCTTTCACTAACAAAATAACGATCTCTATGATAAAAAATCACTTTATTTTATGTAAGTACAAGCCGTTATATATTATTGCAAGTATCGTGCCAACTTTAATCACATGAGTTTTTAGACGAATTAAGTTACACACAGCCCCTAAAATATCATTTTATTTTAAAAATAGTGTAACAAAATTGTAAATTTTGAATTTTATGAAAATATTTTTATTTTACGCTATAGTAAAAAGTATCAGATTTAGGTGTTTACTTGATACTTTTTACTATATCTTGATATAAATTACCATGGTAAATTATATCAACCCATACTTTCTAGCTTTTGCTGCGACCGTTTTATGCGTTAATTTCAACATTTTTCCGGCTGCATTGAAACTACCACACTTTTTTAGAGCATTGCTGATTATTTGTTTTTCATACTCTTCCCACGGCAGTACTGCATCAAAAGCAAAACTTTTCATTTGTTTCACAACAGCTTCACCAGTGATATAGGATGGCAGGTGCTCAATTTCAATAAAATCAGAATCCGTCAACGTAATAACCCGTTCAATGATATTTTCCAGTTCTCTAACATTCCCCGGCCATTTATAGGCCATCAGAACCTCCATAGCCGCAGCCGTGACGCCTTGAATGTGTTTGTGATTTTGCAAACTGATTTTATTGACAAAATGTTCTGCGAGCAAGGGGATATCTTCTACCCGTTCACGCAATGCCGGTAAAAAAAGCGGGATAACATTAAGACGGTAATATAGATCATCTCGAAAGGTTCCCTCACGAACCATATCTTCCAAATTTCGGTTCGTTGCCGCAATAATCCGTACATCAACCTTTACCGTTGTTTCACCGCCAACACGATCAAATTCTCGCTGCTGTAGTGCCCGCAGAAGTTTTACCTGCATGTTTTTATCCATCTCCCCGATTTCATCAAGAAAAATCGTCCCGTTATTCGCCAATTCAAATTTGCCTAATTTACGTTTAACAGCTCCGGTAAATGCACCTTTCTCGTGGCCAAAAAGTTCTGATTCCAACAACGTCGACGGAATCGCACCGCAGTTCACACGAATAAAAGGCCCCTTACGCCGCGTACTTGCATAATGTATTCCTTCCGCAACCAATTCCTTACCCGTCCCGCTTTCACCACGAACCAGTACCGTGGCACTGCTGGCAGCAGCTTTTGATGCCATAGCAAGCACATCGACAACACGACCGCTGCGACCAATATAATTTGTAAAGGCTTTGCCCATTTTTTTGGTTCGTAAGAGCTCCTGTTCCAGATATTCCGCTTTCGCTGACATTTGATTTAATTTTTCTATCAAAGTTTGAACTTCTGTAATATTTTTTATAACGGATACAACCCCAGATATTTCTCCATCCACAAAAATTGGATTTACATTGGCGACAATGGTTGTACCGTCTTTCTTATGACTGAGGCTGCCAATACGGGCAACCCCTGTTTTTAAAACATTCGCCCGATTCCCGTTTGGTGCTACCTCATAGACATTTTCACCAATCACCATCTCTTCTGTTTTATGTAGAATCCGTAAATAAGATGGATTTACATAGGTAACTGCACCAGTTTTATCAACAACACAAATTCCATCCTGCACTGCCTCTAATATTAGTTGCAGCCGTTCCTGCATCAAAGCATTTTCATGCAATAGACGATCTACTTCGCGAAGCTCGCCCGGTGTCTGAACCATAAAATCCCCTTCAAGAAATATCACCATCGCCAAAACAGCTTCTTCTCTATTTTCGCCTTCCGCCGACACAAAGACAGAATCGCCATTATTGATTTTCAGAGCAATCAACATCATAAGACTGCGCATCTCAACCCGCTGACTATGTTCACTGCGCAAATAAATTTTACAGGCATATTTTTCATAGAGTTCATGCGATTTTTGGACAATCATAGCTGCAACTCTGGCATGGATTCCACTTTCATAATGAATGATTGCTTCTTTTTCAAACAGCATACTTTCAGCTTCCTTCTCTTTCAATAAAACAGATATCCTTACTATTATACTTGATAAAAAAAATCCTGACTATGCCTGAAAAATCAATTATTTTTTTTGTTACTAAAAAAGCAGGCAAAAATAGTGTATAATATTAAAATATCGATAAAAACTGCAAAAAACTATTGGATTATTTAGAAAAATTACAGGATTTTTATTAATTTTGTCGAATTGAAAAACCTTGTATACATATTTTAATGTTGATAATATTATATAGTTATAAGTTTTTATGTAAAATTGTGTTTATAAATAAATCATCTATACATCTTAATGTAGAATAAATTCAGAAATTATGGTGATGTGAATGAATTTCATGATGATTACACTTGTCGTAATGCTGATTAGCGTATTGGTAATTTTTAAAACCACCAATTATTTTGGTTTACAGCTAAAATTCAAGCCTTTACTGCTTTGTGCTGTTTGTGCATTTGCGGTAAATATCATCACACTTTCAATCTCTTCTTATTTAACGTTTTCTCATTTGATTTTTATTTTTTCTGCAGTGCTGCTTTCTGCCTGCGCTGTAACATTTTATAATGAGAAGTTAACGCTGCGGAGTGATTCCAGCATGTTAACTAAGTGCAGCAGTACCGACATCGCACCCATTACCAAGGAAGATGTTAATCACGCAGGTACCGAAACTGTACCACCACCCATTATCCCATTTGCATTTGCAAATCTTACAGGTGAAGAACCTGATTTGAATCAGTATATTACGGAAACACCTGATGAACTTGTTACTGTGGAATGGTCTCAAGTTGATGAAGGGCTTAGCTCTACAGCACCAATCATGCAGGAAACTTTAGCAAAAGCCACGAATAACCTGCCCGCACTTATTCCGGTGACAGTGCAGGAACAAATCAAAGCCGATATAGAAAAACACAAGCTAGCTGAACTAGATACTGTACTGCAAAAACTTACTTCTTTAGATGCCCTGCTTGATTATGCTTATGCACAAAACACGCGGCATAATTATTCAATCGCTATTGCAGCATTTCAAAAGACTTTACATAAATACAGCAGGGACAGCTATGCACCTTTTATCATTATCGAGTTAGGCAACATTTATAAAAACATCGGTTCTTATGATGAGGCACTTGCTATTTATGCAAAAGCATTTACCTTACCTGCAGTTTCAGTCGATAACGTAGTGAAAGAAAATTTTCAAATGAATATTGATTATCTACGTATCATAAAAGTGATTCTAAACAAACATAATTGTTTTAAAACACCATTTAGTCAAATTCCAAAAAACATTATGCAGGAAATTGAAATGACGCTCCAAGAGGAACAAAAAAAGAACAGGCACTATAATAACTAGGAGGACGATTCATGAAAAAAAGTGTAGAAATTTTAGGTTTACCCATTATCAGTATCACCGAAGGTCGTGAGCTCGGTATTAGTAAATCCCTGTTGATGGATGCGCAAAATGGCCGCGTCTCAGCATTAATTATTGAAGATGAAGATTGGTATCGCGGGGTCAAACTATTACCTTATGAATCCGTCATCGCAATTGGTGATGATGCTATCACGATTATCAGCAGTGAAAATATCTTAAAACTAAATGAGGCTACTGAATATGAACCTTTGCTGGATGCAAATGTCCGTGTAATCGATACAAAAGCCATCACAAAATCCGGCAGCATCCAAGGTAAAGTTACGGAAATATTTATTGATGATGATGGACGAATCGCAAAATGCGAAATCAATGCCGAACATCCTGACAATGCTGGTGAAGTAAAAGAAATCACCGCCGATCAAGTGTCGATTTTTGGTAAACAAGTTACTATTATTGACAGTAAAGTACCTGAAAAAGGCACAAAACTCGTCGGTACAGAAAAAAAAACTGAACTTGGTAAAATAGAAACAAAACCGGCCGAAAAAGTCGAAGTCGCTCCAGCCACTGAAGTTGCTGCACCAATAGTACCAGAACCAGCAGCAGAATCAGAAAAAAAACCTGCTGAAACGATAAAACATGAAGCAGAACCTGCTAAATCAAGTGCTGATAATAAAGCCGCCGAAGAAAGACATCGCCGTTTTCTACTCGGCAAAAAAGCTGGCCGCCGCATTACAACCGATAATGGCATTGTGATTGTCGAATCTGGTGCGGATATCACCGAAGAAGTATTGCAGAAAGCAAAATTGGCAAATAAATTTGTTGAGCTTTCCATGAATGTGCAATAAACGTATTCTACTAAAAAGCCCCTGCTGATTCACGCAGGGGCTTTCTGCTTAACAATGCGTAAAGGGAGGACTTTGTATTTTTCTAAAAAAGTTTAATCTATCGAAACGCCAAACCATGATTCTGCTTTTTTTTAGCATCATCCTTGTTTTTTCTACGATCTCCATACTCACATCTGCTCTCGTCTTAATAAATTCAAGCCGCATCAGCTATGGAATAAGTGTGAATAATGTACCACTCAGTGGACTCAGCAAAGAAGCGGCACTGGAAAAGCTAAAGCAAGCCTATGCAAAAATAACCGAAACATCAGAACTGGTACAGTTGAGCTATCAAGATCAGTCCTGGTCAATCCACCCGCAGGATATTGATTTTAAGATTGATATGAATGCTACCGTCAATGAAGCTTATCTAATTGGTCGTAATAAAAATATACTTCAGGGGTTCATTGACCGTGCGGACAGCGCGATCAATGGCAAAGAGCTGCCTGTTACTGTGAGTTATGATGAAGCAAAGTTGAAAACAATCCTACGAAATATAGCAAAAAAAACAGATCATCCCAGTAAAAATGCGGAATGCAATCTCAGTGCAAAAGGCGAACTGCTAATTACCCCCGAAGTACTCGGTCAAGTTCTACCAATTGATGAAGTTGCCGATGACCTCAAAAATTTCATTACTACGGTGGATTTGCCGAAATCCATACAACTAACCTTGACTGAATCGCCCCCACGAATAACCACCAATGATTTAAAGAGCATTGACACCATACTAAGTTCCTATTCAACTAAATTCAACAATGGCAACTATAATCGCAGTGAGAATATTCGGATTGCTGCGGCAAGCCTGAATCATGTTATCAGTAAGCCAGATGAAATCACTTCATTTAATGCTTTAACAGGGCTTCGTCTCGCTGAATCTGGATATCAGGAGGCGCCTGTTTTGATTGATGGAAAATCCGTCCCAGATATTGGCGGGGGCGTCTGCCAGGTGAGTTCTACATTATACAATGCCATTTTATTAGCTAATTTAAAATCTGTTGAGCGCACTTCTCATTTTTATCCATCTGCTTATGTTCCCATGGGGCTTGATGCTACTGTTGCGGATCATCTGCTTGATTTTAAATTTCAAAACACTTTAAAATATCCCATCTATATTATTACGCAAGTCAACCAAGGAACATTATCGATTTACATAGCCGGTAATCATGAAGATTTCAGTCTTTATAAAATCAGCTTACAGTCAATAGTCGATAAAACGACACCACCATCCATTACATTCAACTATGATAAAACGTTGCCAACTGGACGGCGTATCACCGTCGACAGCGGCAAAACAGGGTATACTGTATCTGCCTATCGCCTCAAGCTGCAAAACGGGCAAGAAATAGACCGTGAGCTTTTGCATACGGATACATATTCACCCGAAAACAAAGTTATTCTGATTGGCACAAGATAAAAACATACAGAAAAGTCCAGCTAATGCACATCATTTAGCTGGACTTTTTATATAATAAAATTTTTAAAACTCGGCTGCTTGAAAGAAATTGCCTATACCTCAATCATCAAACTGTAAATTATGATAACAATAACATAAAAATGGGGATTGTCACAATGGATAACAGGGTACTCGCTGAAACAACCACCGTCGCATATTCTGTATCCGTCTTATAAAAACTCGACAAAACGACAATTTGTACCATTGCCGGTAAAGACGCCATGATGACAAACACTTTATACATGAGTGCCGGAAGTGGAATAAAATACGCAACCAGCATGATACTTAGGGGGCTAATAACAAAACGTCCCAACAATACCCAGAGCAAATCCCGATTCAAACGAATCTTTTTTAAGTCCATACCATACAACGTTATCCCGATCAAAATCAGTGCCAGCGGCGTTGTCATATTGCCTAAATATTGCGCGGCATTTAAAATAAAATCTGGCAGCTGAATGTTTAACAAAATGAGTATAACAGCTGTCAAAAAACCGATAATCGGTCCAGAAAAAATTCGTTTTACTGTGGAACGACTAAATAATTTTACTTTTGCCTGTCCTGAATCTCCACTTAGTGAATAATTACCAATCGTCCAAAAAAATGTCGTATTCGCAAAAAAATACAGTAAAGTATAGGGTATAGCTTTTTCACCAAAAAGCGCTAAAGTCACCGGTAATCCAATAAAAATAGAATTTGATGTCGTAAAGGCTGCATGGAATATACCGATATGTTTTTTATTGATATGCAGCAATTTACCGAGCAATAGACTCAAGATAAAGCAAATAATCATCGAAATAAGCGGCACAAGAGCACCATATACTAAATGGATTAACTCATCACGATGAAAAGCATGGACTAAGCTGTATAGTAAAAATAAGGGCAAGGAAACATAATTCACCAGCTTCGGAATAATCGCTTTTGTATCTGGAGTAAACCATTTTTTATATGCTAACACATACCCAACCAATCCCATTAAAATAAGTGTTAACACGCCTTCAACTGCCTGTATTAAAACCATTGTATCCCTGCTTTCTTTTTTACACCGCGATATTATTCAGAAAAATTTCGCACATTCTTTAATGTGCTTAAACCTTAGGCAAAACCCAAAAACGAAAAAATCCCGTCATAGATTGCACCAAAAAATGCAAAAAAGTTAAACCCTGCTGGAACAGACTCATCCGCCAGCAAGTCAACCCGCTTCACTTCCTGACCATCATACAAGATAGAAACATAACCTACGACGGTGTCTTTTTGCGTGGGTGCCTTTACATAACGATCGGGCTTAATCTGAATTGAAAAATGACTACTGTCATCGCCTGATATTGGATATAGAATATCCGCTTTAGGACGTGCTGTCAATTGATACGTTTTACCGCCATGCACTCGAATATTTTGGACAACTTCATCTTTGGCAAAAGCTCGCACCATTTTCAAATTATTAAAGCCATAATCAAGCAGTTTCGCTGCTTCAATAAACCTTTGATCATCCGCTGCATGCATGACGACAGCAATTAGGTTAACTCCATTACGTTCAGCCGAAGCGACCAAACACTCGCCAGCTGCCTGTGTATAGCCAGTTTTCATTCCATTTGCACCAGGATATACACCTAAAAGCTCATTGGTATTTTCAAATTTTATTTTTTTTGCAGACGGAAACTGCCATTGAATTTCTTTTTCTTTCGTACCAACAATTTGGCGAAAAATTGGATTTTTATAACCATATGCGGCTATACGTGCCAAATCATGTGCCGTTGAATAATGGTCGGAATTTGGTAAGCCGCTCGAATTCGCAAAATGGGTATTTGTTGCACCAATCGCTTGCGCTTTTTCCGTCATGTATGCAGCATAGTCCTGCACCGATCCAGCTAAATAATCAGCGACAGCGACGGTGGCATCATTGCCTGATGCCAGCATCATCCCCGTCACAAGGTCTTTCAATTTTAGTTGATCATCGGTCTCCAGATACATTGAAGAACCTTCGACAGCTGCCGCTTGAGCATCTACGGTAATTGTATCGTCAAGATTCGCATTTTCAATCGCCAAAAGCAGCGTCATCATTTTTGTTGTACTTGCTGGATATTGCCTGGACTCTGCATTTTTTTCATAAATCACCTTACCAGTCGAAGCTTCAATCAAAATCATCGATGTCGCTGTCATATCAGCTAATGCCTGCGGATTATCCTCCGCAAAAACAGTTGCTATCATTGAAAAACAAAGTATAGAAATTAAACATATTCCCTGTAAAAACCGCACATTTATATCCCCTTATCGTATCGCCAAACATTCTCATAAATGTCATTCTACCACTCCTTGCAGACTCCTGCAAACATTGGAAAAAGCGAAGCACGACGGCAGATTGCCATTGCTTCGCTTTTTGCATTGTACTTTATAGATTTATCGTGATTTTGCGGGGGACAAATCCGCGATAAAAATTTTACCAAATGGTTTAGACAGCAGCCAATGCCTGTGCTAAATCATCGATAATATCATCAATATGCTCCGTACCAATTGAAAGACGAACCGTGTTTGGTTTGATACCACTAGCCAGGAGTTCTTCACTGTTCATCTGTGAATGTGTCGTACTAGCTGGATGAATAACCAACGATTTCACATCAGCTACATTGGCGAGCAAAGAGAATATTTTTAAATGATCAATAAAGTCTTGTGCTTCTTTTTCTCCACCTTTGATTTCAAAAGTAAAGATAGAAATTCCGCCATTTGGAAAATATTTTTTATAAAGTTCATGATCCGGATGCGAACTTTGCACTGGATGATTTACTTTTTCTACTTTAGGATGTTTGCTTAAAAAATCAACTACTTTTAGAGAATTTTCCACATGACGTTCCACGCGCAATGATAACGTTTCAACACCCTGTAATAATAAAAATGCATTAAACGGCGAAAGAGTTGCCCCAGTGTCTCTAAGGAGCAGCGTTCTGATATAAATAACATAGGCTGGTGCACCTACATCTTTAGCAAAACTCAACCCATGATAACTTACATTTGGTTCAACCAAATGCGGGAATTTACCGGAACCAATCCAATCAAATTTACCACTGTCAACAATAATACCACCAAGCGTGGTACCATGGCCGCCAATGAATTTCGTTGCAGAGTGAACAACAATATCTGCACCATATTCAAAAGGTCTTAATTGGTAAGGTGTGGCAAAGGTACTGTCAACAACGAGGGGAATTTTGTGTTTGTGAGCAATTGCGGCTACAGCGGCAATATCAATTAAATTTGCATTTGGATTACCAATGGATTCAATAACTACAGCGCGTGTATTTTCTTTTATTGCATCTTCAAATACCTGTACACCTTTTGTTGGGTCAACAAAGGTGGTTTCTATACCGCGGTCGGGAAATGTATGCTCAAGCAAATTATAAGTACCACCATAAATTGTAGTGGCCGCAACAATGTGTTGACCATTATGAGCTAAAGCTTGCAATGCATATGTAACAGCCGCTGCCCCCGATGCCACAGCAAGTGCTGCCACACCGCCTTCAAGAGCAGCAATTCGTTTCTCCAGTACATCTTCTGTAGGATTTGTAAGGCGTCCATAAACGTTACCAGCGTCTCTTAATCCGAAACGATCGGCAGCATGCTTTGAATTATGGAACACATAAGATGTCGTCTGATAAATCGGTACGGCTCTTGCATCCGTTGTCGGATCTGCCTCTTCTTGACCTACATGTAATTGCATTGTTTCAAACTTGTATTTTTTTTCTTCACTCATAACAATCTGCCCCTTTTCCTATTATATATTGAATATTTCCGAGTAATGACCGCCACCTGCATTTCCTTAAACATATATGATTAATATGTTTACAATTATATAGTCAGTTTTAGAATATGTCAATACTTTTGTAAAAAATATTTCATTTCATTCTAATTTTATACGCATTTGTTTTTATCCTGTTTTTTATTTTAAATATTCCATAAAAAAATTGGCACAGTTTTCACTGTACCAATTTTCAATCAATCTGTTTTCTCTTTATTTTTCTTTACTCGAAACCATGAAGCATACATGGTAGGTAAAACCAGTAACGTCAAAATGGTTGCAAGGAACAATCCGCTGGCAATGGCTACTGCCATAGGTCCCCAAAACGTATTGCGAATTAAAGGAATCATACCTAAGATAGCTGCTGCTGCCGTAAGCATGATTGGGCGAAACCGCAAAACTGCAGAATCAATGATTGCATCCCATTGATCTTCACCCTCTGCAATATGTTTTTGGATCTGGTCAATTAGAATTACCGCATTCCTGATAATCATCCCACTTAATGCCAAAATACCAAGTTCAGCCACAAACCCCATAGCTTGATTTGTGACGAGCATACCGATGCTGACACCAATAAGGCCCAAAGGAGCTGTCATAAGTGTCAAGAACATTAAGGACATACTTCGAAGCTGGAACATCAACAATGTTATGATCGTAATGAGCATAATAGGGATTGGCACCATAAGGAATTTCATGGAATCATTACTATTAGCTAAAGCACCATCTACATCGATTGAATACCCCATTGGTAAATCTGCACGAATAGATTGTGTAGATGCATAGGCCTTCTGTGTTTCATCATTCGCTGTACCGGAAATAATATTCGCGCGAATGGTAATTGTCGGTTCTAAATTACGCCGCCAAATTAAGCCATCTTCCGCATCATAGCTTATTTTAGCAATCTGTTCCAGCGGCACATAACCGCTTTTGCCAAGATAAATTGGAATATCTTTCACTTTTGCTAAGTCTGAACGGTCCTCATCTTTTAGTTTAAAAACAATATCAATCGTTCTATCTTTTTCATAATACTCCGCCACGGATGCTCCGGAGAGCTGCGTATATAAAGTTTTTGATAAATCCTCTCCCGTAATGCCCAGGTTACGAAGTTTATCCTGGTCCACCGTAAGATGCATAACCTTGCTTTTTTCATTCCAATCATAATTGATCTGCTCAATATTAGGGTTCTGCGCCATTTGTTCGCTAACCCTGCCGGCGATTTCACGAACTTTTTCATGATCATAGCCGGAAACGCGCAGCATAATTGGGTAAGCTGCTGGCGGACCCGTTTGAATGAATTTTATATTCCCGCGAACATTCGGGAACTTCGTATCAAGTTGTTCATTAATTTTTGCGGTAAGTGCCTTACGCGATGCAACATCTTTCGACACAACCACAAATTGCGCATAGTTTTTCGCTGGCAAAACAGGTTCTGTCGTGAGCACAAAACGTGGTGCACCTTCCCCCACATAATATGAATAGTTTTTAATATCACCAGTTTCCTGATCGAGAAAATCAGCAAAACGTTTTGCTTCGTTTTCGGTCGACTTAATGGATGACCCCTCCGGCAAAGTCATTTCAACAATAATTTCCGGACGCAAAGATGGTGGGAAAAATTCCTGTTTGATAAACTGCATCATATAAACGGATATACAAAAGCTTATCAAAGTCGCCCCAAGAATCAGTTTGCGATGATCCAAACACCAAATGAGAATTTTTTTAAATATTTTATAAAATTTACTTTGATAAGGATCAATTTTGCCATCTTCTTTTTTATGAACCTTAACCTTAATAAGCTTATAGCCAAATAGTGGTGCCACCATAACCGATACCACCCAAGAAATAAGCAGCGCTATACCGATAACTGGAAACAATGCTTTGGTAAACTCCGCTGCCATCCCCTTCGAAAAAGCCACCGGTATAAAACCCGCACAAGTAATAAGGGTACCAGTAAGCATGGGCATTGCCGTTGCTGAATAAGCATAACAAGCTGCGCTGAAACGATCACAGCCTTCTTCTAGTTTTACGCTCATCATTTCAACCGCAATGATAGCATCATCAACTAAAAGGCCCAAAGCGATAATCAAGGCCCCAAGTGATACTTTTTGCAAATCAATTGACATAATCTGCATAGCACAAAAAACACCGGTAAGGACAAGTGGAATACAACAAGCTACCACAAGGCCCGTACGCCAGCCCAGGCTCAAAAAGCTGACAGCCAAAACAATAATAATTGCTTCCCGCAGCGTACTGACAAAATCACTAATAGCGTCTTTAACAACGAGCGGCTGATCGGAAACTGGATTGATCTCCAGTCCCAATGGTAAATCTTTTTTGACATTCGCAACAATATTGTTTAAGTTGTCACCCAGTGTCAAAATATTGCCACCCGATTCCATCGACACAGCAATCCCGATTGCTTCCTGCCCATTATAAAACATTTTCGGTTCGGCAGGTTCGACATAACGTCTGTCCACCGTTGCAATGTCTGCCAAACGAAATGTTTTGCCATTCCCCCGAATCGGCAAATTGCGAATTGCTTCAATATCATCAAACATGCCAGTAACACGCATATAGACATTATCCGTTGATGTTTCGATCATTCCCGCGGGTGTCACTGCATTTTGTGTTTTTACAGCATTAGCAATCGTATTGGCATCAATACCAAGCTCAGCCAATTTATTATTAGCAATTTCGATATAAACTTTTTCCGGCTGTTCGCCGACCAGTTCTACTTTTTTTACATTTGGCGTTTGCAGCAAAAGGCGGCGAATTTTTTCTGCCTGCTGCCGCATTTCTTCATATGAATATCCATCTGCCGTCAACGCATAAATCGAACCGTATACATCATCAAATCGATCATTAAAATACGGACCAGCTACACCCTCTGGCAAATCTTGTTTCATATCGTTAACAAGATTTCGAACTTCCAGCCAGGTGGATCGAATCTTATCAGAATCGACATCCTGACGCAGCGTTACATAGATTACCGATGAACCAGATCGTGAATAACTTTTTACATAATCAAGACCTGGCGTATCCTGTAATTTTTTTTCAATTTTATCGGTAATCTGTTCTTCCATCTGTGATGCCGTTGCCCCTGGCCACGCAACGTTGACAATCATTTGCCTGATAATAAATTCCGGATCTTCCATCCGTCCAAGTCTCATATAGGAAAAAATCCCCATGAAAAATACAACAATAATGAAATACCAGACGAGTGTTTTGTTGTTTAATGAAATTTCACTTAAATTGAATTTTTTCATTGACCATCACCAGACATTACACGAACTTCTTGATTATCTCGTAATTTATGCACCCCGGCAATCACGACGACGTCCTTATTTTTAAGCCCTGACGTCACCTTCACTTGATTGTCACCAAATGATTCCACAGTAATATCCGTCAAATGCACGAGGGAATCATCATCAACTACCCAAACTTGCGGCTGTGCACCCGTCTGATAAATAGCTGATAAAGGCAATAAATATAAATAATTGCTATCTGTGCCTTTTGCATTGACCGCATTCACGCTCGCCGTCATCCCTAGCTGAATAGATTCCGGTGGTTCTAACAAACTAATACGAACTTTATAGGTACGCGCTACACTATCTGCCATAGGAGATACTTCACGAACTTTCCCCTGCAGCTGCAAGTTATTCATGGCCCAAAAACCAACTGTAACATCTTTGCCCACTGACATATCCTGAACACGATTTTCTGGTACATTGATTTCCACTTCAAGTTCATTCGTTTTTATGAGAGTAAGTACACTCTGTCCCGATGCTACAACCTGTCCCACTTCTCCATTTAAAGCTGATACGACTCCGTCACTATCCGCAATTAAATCCGTATACCCAAGCGAATTACTGTTTTGGGCATACTGTGCCTGCGCCTGCTGATAATCTGCTACTGCCGCATCATAAGAGGTTTGATATTGATCAATTGTTGATGCACTGATTGCCGCTTCATTATAGAGCTGCTGATACCTGGCAAGATTGGCCTGTGCTAAATTAAGCTTAGCCCGGGCTGCTTCGACTTGAGCTGCACTCATATTAACACTTTGTGCAACATCTTTCGCATCAAGCGTCATAAGGATATCACCGGCCTTCACCCGACTGCCAAGCTGCACATTCCGTGCAATGATCTTACCACCAACCTGAAAAGCCAAATTACTTTCATAGCGACCACGTACTTCACCTGAATAAGTTGACGTCTCCGCTCCGTCTCCCAGTGAAACCATCTGTGTTTTCACCATAGGCGGCACCGCTTGTTCTTCTGCTTTTTTCCCACATCCCGAAAACAATAGAATGACGACAAAAGCAATCAACCACAAAAAATTATATTTATTTCGCATAAAAATCTCCTTTCAAATCGATTATCAATATGAAATCCAGACTCACTTCTATCAATAAAAAAGCTATTGCCCAATCGGGCTACGTTGCATTAAATATTTTATATGGCAATCGACACGGGAATGGTGTATAGGGTTGAGTGGCGTTACGGAGGAAGCAACCGATGCCCTATGCACCATTCCTGTCAGCCTAATAGGCTGTTCTAGATGCAATTTCTTTAATGCGTTTATATATTATTATATGTTAAATTTTATCTAAATCAGCACTATACGCTCTGTGCGATAGATAATGGAAGCCCTGCAAAACAATTTCTACGGTTTTCGGGTCTAACCCCTCACTCAAAAAATCAATCCAGCGACAAACTACATTACGCAGGAATTCTTCCTGTTCATTTCCTTTTTCTGTTGTATAAATTCGTTTGATCCGCTTGTCCACTTTACCTTGTACGCGTCGTACATAGCCTTTCATTTCCAGCGATTTAATCGTCCGCGCAACGACAGCTTTATCAACAAACATTAACCCTGCCATATCCTCCTGACTTACGCCCTCATGATCATAAAGGTTCAGAATCAATACATATTCTGAAAATGTAATATCCAAAGGCTCACAAGCTTTCACAATATACGCCTGTGAACGACGATTTAATATACCAAACCAACGACTTGCATTTCTATAATCCATAGTTTCCTCCCTAGATAGTTGATTTAATCAACTTAATTGTAACAAACAATTCACCTAATTACAATCATTTACGTAAAAATAGCCGCTGAAGCAACTGCTTCAACGGCTACAATCTAATAATTATACAGACTGCTTCCAGCTAAATTCTTTTTGTGACAGTTTACAGATAACTTGATAGAGCACATCTGTCGCTGCTACAATATGTTCCATCGATGCCGATTCAGCTGGATTATGGCTAATGCCGCCTTTACATGGAATAAAGATCATTCCAGTCGGAGCAAAAGCAGCAAGGTGCATCGCATCATGTCCGGCACCGCTTGGCAGCTTCATATAAGAATAGTCTGCCTCTTTGCAGATATTGATTAAGGCATCCTGCACCATTTCTTGAATGATGACAGGGGTTTCATTGACGATTGTTTTAATATGGACTGGAATATCCCGCTGTGCGGCAATTTCTTTTATCTTTGGCAAGAGCAGCTCAACCATATGAACTTTTGCTGGCATAGATATGCTGCGAATATCAACCCCAAGCTCAACACGCCCTGGTATTACATTCATGACACCAGGCGAAACTTGAATCGCACCCACTGTACCAACAAGCTGACCTTTGGCTTCTTTAGCCAATTTTTCGACCAGCAAAATGATTTCGGCTGCCGCACATAAACCATCATGCCGCAAGTGCATCGGCGTGGCACCTGAATGATCCGCATCACCTGCCAATATTATTTTTAAGCGAGTTGGTGCAGCGATGCCGGTAACGATCCCAATTTGTTTACCAGCCGCTTCTAATAGTTTACCTTGCTCAATATGGATTTCTATAAAAGATTTAATTTTTCCCGTATATTTTGCTGTATCAAGCAAAGCAGGATCAAGACCCCGATAACGCAGCATATCAGCAAGTGAAATCCCCATATCATCAACCAAAGCATCCAATTCCGGACTGGTTAACGTACCGCAAAAAGCTCTGCTGCCAAGATTTGCCGCGCCAAAACGACTGGATTCTTCCGCCATAAAAACAACAACTTCTAATGGGTTTTCACTGACAAAGTTATTTTCATTGAGCCAATTAATTACTTCAATTGATGCCAAAACTCCCATAACACCATCAAAGTTCCCACCCTTGGGAACACTGTCAATATGAGAACCAAACATGACTACATCTGCTGTAGGATCTGAGCCTTCACGACGACCGATTAGATTACCAAACGAATCGCTGCGAACAGCAAGACCAGCTTTTTTCATCAAACCGATAATAAACTCACGCGCCCGCCAATCTTCATCTGAAAAAGCCAGTCGTGTAATGCCGTCTTCTGTATCCGTAAATTCTTTCATAGCATTAAAATTATGCAATAATCTTTCTTGTGATAACATATCCATACCCCTTTTCCTTTGCCAAAATGTGCTTGTTGCCCACCGTATATGGTAATAAAAAATACATCCATCCTGTTTATATTGTTTACACAAAAGAACATTTTCTTAGGCCTTAAGTAGTGGCTTATTCTTGTATCATAGCACATCTATATCAAAAATCACATATCGAAACCAAAAATCTTAACAGACAATTTACATTACGATAACATGCTAGCTTGGCAAAATCATTATAATGAAAATAGATATATACAGGAGGTAGATGCAATGAATCCATTCTTTACTTTTGCGAACCAAAAATGCAGCCGTAAAAATTTTTTGCAAATATCCATCGGAGCCGCTGCAGCTGTTGCACTTATGAAGATGCCCTCTTTATCGGCAGCTGCACAAATTGAGCTTACCCCGATTCCACTTGCCCAATGCCCTACTGATCCTTTGATTATATCGCAAAAATCACAAAATGTTCAAAACGCTTATAAAAAAGTTCTAACTTTTGTTAATAAAATTACCGATCGGACTTTACGAGAAAAAGTTTTAGCTATCATTCAATATCCGGCACCAACGGTAATGGAACAATATACCAGCAATAGTTCTGTTGAAAGAACGTATCAAAAATTATTGCAGAAAAAGCTTGTCGATCCAGCCATTATCACTTGGGAAACTTTATTCCCACCGTATCAAAAACCAACAAAACCGGTTCAGCTTTTTATATCCGCCCCCGGCAGCGGCTATAGCAGCCACCATTCTTATCCTGGTGGACTTGCCATACATACTGCTATTAATCTAGGTATTGCGGATGCCATCTGCAGCATCTACCAAGATACTTTATCATATGAAGTGAATCGTGATGTTGTCCTAGCCGCAGAAGCCTTACATGATTTAGCCAAGCCATGGGTCTTTCAATGGAATACAGACGGGTCCTGCCTTAAAGAATTAACAATCGCCGGCACTGGTTCCCACCATATATTAAGTATTGCGGAATCCATCCATCGCAAATTGCCTGCAGAAGTTATTGTAGCGCAGGCTTGTGCCCATAATCATCCAGGTACACCAAAAGACGAAGCCGATGTCGTCAGCTGGATTCAAGCTAGTTCGATTATTGCTGGTGTTGACCCTGTTGCGTTAGGTTTATTAGCGCCTGATGGCAAGACCCTTCCACTCCCGCATAAACAAGAAGGTTATATCACTCATCTTGGGGATCATGATTTTGTAATCAGTGTTCCTGCCGCACAAAACAGTATACAATTATTAAAAAAATTAGCACAAACTGATTACGGGATGAGTTCAACTGACCTTGAAACCATCCGTTTCAATAAATTCCGCAACTACATTGGAGCCCAGCTAAGTTTTATGCAGTTAAACCACACGGCTGCATCTCCCGATCCTTCGGCTGGCATAAAAACCCTCGTCGCTCAGGTTATTACAAAATAGTTTTTGCCTTTCGACAAAAAAATCAGTGGATTCTGTATCCCCCATACAGAATCCACTGATTTTTTTATATTTCTTTAATGGACCGATGTGCAAGCCCCACACAAAGTTCATTTAAGTTAAGCACCCCAACACTCATATAAATCGCTACGCAAAGATGTTCCCCATAACGAGCAATACCAATCTTCCCGCCAACATTAAAACCGATTGCTTTCATTTTCACCTGTTCAAGTGCCGCACTAGCAGCACCCGCAACCGCACCAGCACCGATATGGTTTTCCGGCACAATTTCCTGACGCTGCGCGGCAACCACAGCTCGTTCAATAATTTTGACGATAGAATTCACGAATTCGCCGCCAAAATCAACAGCAGTGGCTTTTATTGCTTTATTTGCCAAGGCTTGTTTAATCTCATTTTCTTCTTCACGGCTGGCCGTCACAGCAATTTTAAGGGCTGCCCGACCAACATCAACGCTCGTAAATTTTGACGTCTCCACAAAATGCCTCCTTTGTTTCATTATCTATTCCTATTTGTGCCGGTTTTTTAATTGGTTCTGCATCAAATACAGCGGTCAAAAGGAATGTTGCTGTGCAAATAATCCATTCAAAATAAATAGGGTGTCCCAATACTTGAAGTTCAGGGAATATCCCCCATATAACAAGTCCAATAAGACCAACAACCGTCGTATAAAAAGCAGAACTTTTGCGGCATAGCTGCGGCATAAAAACAGTAAATAAAAACACTACGGTAAATGCCGTTGTCAAACTAAGACCCGCCAGCATTGTTTTGAGAATCCCCACCGCATTAAATGCGAGCCATAACGTCCCCAGACCTAATACTAAAATGATAATTCGGTTGACCTTGATAAACTCTTGATCCTGTATATTCGGCTTGAAAAAACGTTTATAGATGTCTTGGGAAACAAGCGTGCCGGCACCTAAAAGTATCGTACAAGCAGTTGACACATCCGCCGCCCACAATGCTGCCAGCGTAACACCAGAAGCAATCGGATCTAAACTCATAACCACTTGCGGCAAAGCCATCGTCGGATTCACATCGGGAAACTGTACCTTGGCGGCAAGCCCTAAAATAGCACATAAAAATCCTATTGGAAAAATCAAAATCCCACCCCAAATAAATCCTCGCCGAGCCGTTTTTGCATCTTTGGCCCCGCAGGCAATTTGCACCGTTCCTTGTGATGTAATAGCCTGTGTTGACATTACACAAATCCAGCCGAGCACAACAGCCAGTCCCAGTCCCCCTAAAGGGCTGAGCCAGCCAAAATCAGCTGGTGGAAGCTGCTCTACAATATGTCCAAGACCTCCATTGTTATACAAAACCATCGTCGTCGAATACAAAATACCAATATAAATAAGTGCTACACTCATAATATTAGAAAGCCCTGATGACCACAACCCGCCGATTAGTGTTATCCCAATAAATACCACCGCACTGACAATCATCCCGCCTTGCATCGTAAACATATCCGGCATAAGCGAAGACAAAATTGCGCCCCCCGCTATATATTGCAAGGAAGTAATAACCAATAAAATAATGGCAAGACCTACCGCACTGATCATACGACCTCGTTTATCGTAATATCGTTCAAAAAGTTCCGGGATTGTCGAGCAGTCTAATGCCCGATATTTCCCGGCAGCAGCCACTCCCATAATAACAGCGCCAATAGCCCAGGCAGCATTATACCAGCCCGCCGCCAAACCAACACTAATTGCATTTTCAGCAACGCCGACTGTAGAAGCCGCCCCAACAGCCAGCCCCGTTACATTGAAGGCAATCAACGTAACCGTAAGTTTTCGTCCCGCAAATAAATAATCGGCTGAACCTTGATCCGCACGATGTTTGACATAAAAGCTAATCCCAAACAAAAGTGCAATATATACACAAACAATTATAAACTGAATAGACATAGCTATCCCTACCCTTCTACCATCCTACACAAATACAGACATCGCTGTATTCAAAACTACAAAAGCTAGCCCCTGCCACCATCCTACACTGCTACAACAAACCTCCTTTTGGCAGGTCTATATTCTTTGCATTATATAAGAAATAAACAAAAACTTCAATACTTTTGCCATAAAAAACATGAATTTTAAATTCGTTACATAAAACAAAAAAATCCTGTAAAATACAGGATTTAAAGAAAAATTTTATTCCTATTTATCGTACCACCGCATAGCAAAATCAATAATCACCGTCTATTTTTTCTTCATTGATTATTTTCACTGCATTGCTTGTACCTAAGCGACTTGCACCAGCTTCCAGCATCGCACAGGCATCCTGCCATGATCGTATGCCGCCAGCGGCTTTGATTTTAATCGAATTTCCTGTCACCGACTTTAGCAGTTTGATATCTTCAATCGTTGCGCCACCACCATTGAAACCCGTTGCTGTTTTAACATAATCGGCACCGGCTTCCATAATAATTTTACAAGCTGCCACTTTTTCTTCCTGAGACAGTAGTGCTGTTTCAATAATAACTTTTGTCAAATTCCCCCTAGCTGTGTGTACTACAGCAGCAATGTCTTGTTTGACAACATTATACTCTCTAGACTTCAAAGCTCCGATATTAATCAGCATATCAATTTCTACTGCACCATTTTCAACCGCTTCTGCTGTTTCAGCAATCTTAGTGTTTGTTGTCGCTCCACCCAAAGAAAACCCAATTGGGACACCGACCTTAATTCCATGAGGGGACAACATCTTTACGGCATAGGGTATCCAGTACGGATTGACAAAAACTGTCTTAAAACCATATTGAATCGTTTCTTCACAAAATATTGTGATATCCGTTCTACTAGCTGTCGGTTTCAGCAATGTCGAATCCAAGACAGCAAGCATAGCTTCTTTATTCATTGAATTACACCTCACTTGCCCTTATTAGCTTCATAATCGGCAATATATTGAATTCGCCTTTCATGTTTCCCCCCTAAAAATTCTGTATGCAGCCAAATGGAAGCAATTTCCCACCCCATAGCTGGAGAAATGACTCGTGCTCCCATGCATAACACATTTGCATTATTATGTTCCCGCGTCGCTTTCGCTGAGAACAAATCATGTACCAACGATGCACGAATTTTAGGCACTTTATTGGCCATAATTGACATGCCTATACCCGTACCGCAAACTAAGATTCCTAGTTTTGAATCATCATCGGCTACAGTCTCCGCTACCAACTGGGCAATCGGTGAAAAATCAACGGCGTCTTCACTATAGGTACCTTTATCTTCAATACAAAAGCCTTGCTGCTTCAATTGCTTAATTAAATACGTTTTCATCGAAAAACCCGCATGATCACTGCCAATTACAATTTTTTTTTGCATACTGCACCCCACATTTATTTACTATGGATTTTTCTTATATTTATATAAAACGAACTTGGTATCTCGTAAATAGTCAAAATAAAAATTTATTTTCTGTCAACGATGAAACTGAACATACTACATTTTAAAATTTTCATTGAGCTCAATAACTGCAGAATAACCTGCACATTGCTGTATCATCCGGCCGAAATCTACAACAGGAATTATTTATTAAAAATTTACGCTAAGGGTTCCAAAGCAATTTTAATGGCTTCACCGCTTTTTAAGAGTTTGTATGCTTTATCCCATTCATCAATTTTCATTTTATGTGTAATCATCGCTGCCGCTTGAATAGCCCCACTGTTCATAAGATCCAATGTTGGTTCCCAATCATGTGTATTTTGGCTTCGACTGCCTGAAACAACAAGTTCCTTTTGGATTATTTTTGAAAAATCAACTACTACTTCATTTTTAGCAAAAATACCAACTTGAATATATTGCCCTTGTTTCCTTAATAAATCCATGCCCATCTGCATGGATGGTACGGCTCCTGTACAATCGAAACAAATATCTGCACCATAACCTTCTGTTAATCCATCAATCACCGTTCTCGGACTTTCCGTTTGTATATCTACCGTATAATCAATCCCCAAGGTTTTCGCTTCAGCCAGACGTTTTGAATCTTGTGTAAGACCAGTCATCACAACTGTCCCGCCTTTTGCTTTAACAATTTGTGCCACTAACAGCCCAATTGGTCCGGGGCCAAGCACAAGCACGATATCATTTTGATGGATGGTTGCTTTATCAACACCATGGTATGCACAAGCTGCCGCTTCGGTGATCGATGCATCTAAAAATGTTACATGTTCAGGCAGACGATGTACACTTTCCTTACGAGCAATTACATAATTCGTAAAAGCTCCGTCTTGCTGCGTACCAATCCCCTTACGAGTTGCACAAAGATTATATTTTTTTTCTTGGCAATAACGGCAGGTTCCGCAAATTTCAAACGTTGTTTCCGATGTAACACGATCTCCTATTTTGAAATCTTTTACATTGGCACCTAGTTCAACAATTTCACCAGCAAATTCATGTCCTAACGTTACGGGGGCAGCTACTTTATAATTGCCCTCAAATGTATGGATATCCGAACCACAAATACCCGCATATTTCACTTTTATCTTAACCTGATCCGCATTTATTTGCGGTTCTTCACGATCAATCACTTCTAAATGACCTACCCCTAAAGCTGTTTTTACTAATGCTTTCATACTGATTCCTCCACTAAGTCAACTTATAAATTTAGCATTTTTGTCACGATTACCGCAAACCATATCCATAATACTCAAGACAAAAATTTTACTGCTTTTATGATATCCGTTTCTGTTAATCCATATTTTTCCAAAAGTTCTGTTGGCGAACCAGAACAACCAAACTGATCTTTTACACCAACCATTGCTATTTTAACGGGATAATGTTGTGAAACAACTTCACTAACGGCACTACCAAGACCACCGATTACGCTATGTTCCTCAACCGTCACAATTTTCCCGGTAAGTTTTGCTGTTTCAATAATTAATGCTTCATCAATGGGTTTAATGGTATGAATATTAATAACCCTGGCTTCAATACCTTCTTGGTGTAATTTTTCCGCAGCTATCAGAGCCTTCGCAACCATAATTCCTGTTGCGATAATCCCGACAGCTTTGCCTTCACGCAGTACTTCACCTTTACCCCAATTAAACTGGTATCCTGCGTCATGTAAATCTGGTGTTGCTGCTCTGCCCAGACGAATATACACGGGTCCATAATATTGTACCGCTGCCTTAATTGCTTCTTCTGCTTCTTTTCCATCGGCTGGATTGATCACCGTCATGTTAGGAATACTGCGCATCAAAGCAATATCTTCAATCGCCTGATGACTTCCGCCATCTTCACCAACTGTTACACCAGCATGGGTTGCGGCAATTTTCACATTTAATTTCGGATAAGCAATCGAATTACGAACTTGCTCAAAAGCACGACCTGCGGCAAACATGGCAAATGTACTCGCAATTGGTATCTTACCGCAAGTTGCAAGACCAGCTGCCGTTCCCATCATGTCCTGTTCGGAAATACCCATATCAAAGTAACGCTCTGGCGCAACCTTTTTAAATACAATTGATTTCGTAGCATTACCTAAATCCGCATCTAATACTACAACTTTCGGATTTTTACTTAACTCTTCCTGCAAGACTTTTGCATAAGCTTCTCTCGTTGCCACTCCCATTATTTTTCACCACTTTCTAGTTCTGCAACCGCTTGATCACGTTGCTCCAGGCTAGGCGCTTTGCCATGCCACCCCACTTGATTTTCCATAAACGATACACCTTTGCCCTTGATTGTTTCAGCAACAATGACCGTCGGTCTGCCTTTTATGGTCTGTGCCATCGCAATCGCCGCTTCAATTTGTTCGAAATCATGTCCATTAATTTCAATTACATTCCAGCCAAATGCTCGGAATTTTTCTGGAATTGGATTCACACCCATTATTTCATCGTTTGAACCATCAATCTGCAAACCATTATGGTCAATAAATAATGTCAAATGATCAAGTTTATAATGAGCACTGCTCATAGCCGCTTCCCAAATCTGGCCTTCTTGTATTTCTCCATCTCCAGCAATAGCATAAACTCGATAATCTTTTCCATCTAATTTTCCTGCCATTGCCATACCATTTGCAACGGACAGCCCCTGTCCCAAAGACCCGGTAGACATATCGACACCAGGTGTTCCTTTCATGTCAGGATGACCTTGCAGCATCGCGCCACATTTGCGCAATTTAAGCAGTTCTTCTTTTTTAAAAAATCCTCTTTCAGCAAGGACTGAATAAAGTCCGGGAGCCCCGTGTCCTTTGGATAAAACCAAACGATCGCGATTTTCCCATTTCGGATTTTTTATATCTATATTCATCTTTTCAAAATAAAGTACCGTTAAAATATCCACCATGGAAAGCGATCCACCAGGATGTCCTGACTTTGCCTCCGCCAGCATCTTAATAATATTGATGCGTACATTCTGAGCGATTTTTTTCAAGTTCAATGTATCCATAACAGCCTCCATCACTCTACAACCAATAAAATTTTATTATATTCTTCTTTGCGCTCTTTAATCATCGAAAAAGCAGCCTCTACCTCAGACAACGCAAAACGATGTGAAATCAATTTTTCAAGTTCAATCCTGCCATCTTGGATGTATTCAATACTCTTTTTCCACGCGGCCCCCGGGAATGGTGCAGAATAAGAATTCCAAAACCCTTTCAGCGTCAATTCATGGCGAAATATACTTTCAAACGATTTTTCTTTCAATAAAATATCACTGCGGGCAATACCCAGATAGCCGACTTTACCACGTTTTTTAGTCACCACAAGACACTGTTCCTGTGTGATTTTTGATCCAGCAGTTTCCATGGAAATGTCAACGCCCATTCCGCCTGTTAATTCTAAAATTTCTTTTTCAACATCTGTTTTTAAACCATTGATGCAATAATCCGCCCCCAAAGCTTTGGCTTCAGCAAGTTTTCGTTCCGAAATATCAACTGCAATAACACGACGCACGCCATAAATCTTACACCACTGTAAAACAAGTTGACCAATTGTTCCCATACCTAAAATTGCCACTGTATCACCCATTTTAGGAGCAATTCCCAAAACGCCATAGGCTGCTACTGCACAGGGTTCAATCAAAGCCGCTTTTTGCAGTTCAATGGAACCAGTACGCAAAACATTCGCTGCCGGAACCTTGACATATTGGGCATATCCCCCGGGGACATCAGCGCCAAGCATCGTGATATCATCACAAACAGAATAAAATCCTGATTTGCAATTAATACATTCTCCACATGGAATCAACGGCTGAGCAACCACGGCTTCGTCTAACGCAAACTCTTTAACATTTGCACCGGTTTCAACAATTGTGCCAGCAAATTCATGTCCCGGTACACCCGGAACCGGATATTTCCAGTTTTGTAAAATACGCGGACTATCTGAACCACAAATCCCACAAGCACTTACTTTGATAATAACATCATCTATTCCACACTCTGGATCCTTGATGTCATCGTAACGGATATCACCCGTTCCATAAATTACTGCTGCTTTCATCTTCAGCACTTCCTATCCTTTATTTATACCAAGAGGTTAAAGAGTACTTTCCAGCTGCATAACTGCCAATTTGATAGCTTTAAAGTACTCTTTGGCCTGCTCAAAATACCGAAACTTATATTCGTTCCACGCTAAACATCCTTCTACTTGATTTTTAGCTTAAATCAACTGGAATATTTTAATTACGATCCAGTTTAAGAAGTTACCACCCATATCTAAACTTGAAATCATTGCTGTTCCCTCTGGCATATTAAAGTGTGCCAAAAGTGCTGCTTGCGTATGGAACGACGCAATGTTCGTTGCCATTAACAATGCCAATCCCATAACGATCGTGCCTGCGATAACGGAATGAACGATATTGCCTCGTGCTGCACCAACGATAAACGCAACATAAAAACAGATTGTAGCCAAATCACCAAACGGAAGTACTTGGTTCCCTGGTAAAAGAACTGCTAAAAACAATGTAATAGGAACCAATACCAGTGCCGTCGCTATTACAGCGGGATGACCTACTGCCACAGCTGCATCTAAACCAATTGTAAGATTCCTGTCTTTACCAAAATTCTTGCTTTGTAAAAATTCTCTAACAGATTCTGAAACAGGTATTAACCCTTCCATTAATATTTTGACCATACGCGGCATTAAGAACATAACACCCGCCATGGAAACACCAATTTGTAAGATTTTATCCAATCCATAACCAGCCAGAATTCCCAGCAGCATACCAAGAATAAGTCCCATCATCAACGGTTCACCAAAAATACCAAATCGTTTCTGAATCGTATCCGGATCGGCTTTCAAATTTTTAATTCCAGGAATTTTTTGTACGAGTTTAACGATAGGTATACCGATGAGGCCACAAGCAGCCGTTGAACCAGTTGGTAAAGATACACCATCCAGTCCAAAAAACTTCTGAACCATTGGTGCTGTTTTATCAGCAATTTTTAAAACAGCAATTTCATATAAAATACCTGCTACAATCGCCAGTAGCCAATTACCGCTTGTCAACACGTAAACCGTTGCTGAGGCTGAAGCAAAATGCCAATAATTCCATATATCAATATCGACTACATCAGTACATTTTGTTATTAGCAAAACAATATTGACGGCCATACAAATTGGAATCATAATGGCAGCCACTGGCGAAGCCCAGGTTATTGCTGCTGCTGCCGGCCAACCAACATCTATAATATTCAACACTAACCCAAATCTTGTAACCATTTGTTGTGCCGCACCGCCCAAATTCGTTACAAGTAAATTAATTACCAGATTAATACCAACAAAACCAACACCAATTGTTATCCCAGATCGAAATGCTCTTTTGAAACCTTGTCCAAATGCCATACCGATCAAGGTAATTACGATTGGTAACATAACAGTAGGCCCTAAGTTCAAAATAAATTGTACGGACTCTAATAACATATTATTTCCTCCTACTATACTTAAATTAGACCTTTAAAAATGATGCATTTTACATAAATATCCCTGTTTTTATTTTAATGCGTCAAGAATTTCCTGATCAATTTTACCGGGATTGATATTTGTTAAATAGTTTACAGCCTTCACTACAGGAATTTTATAGGCTCTTGATAAGATGGTAGTTGTCACTAAAAGATCCGCTTGATCTTCATAGCTTCCTACTTCCGTGATTTTACACTGAATAACTTTTGCATTAACATGATTGGCAGCCAATAAAGTTTCCACTTTTTGTCCTACAACAGTTGAAGTAGCAATCCCTGTGCCACAAGCAACTAAGACGATTTTTTGTCTATCCACCATAATCACCTCCTTCCATTCATAAAATTATATAAACAGTTTTTCTATATAAAACTGCTTATTTCTCTTCAATACCTAATTTGTCTAACATAAATGATTTAATATTTCTCTTGTTTGTTTCCTCAGCCAAATAAGCCAGGGCAGTCTGGTCTTGTAAAATTGCCATGAGTTTCTGCAATACCCCAAGCTGAGCGTGCTGTTCTTTCATCGCCATCATAAAGGCCAGCTTTACTGAAATCGTTTCTGTTTCTTCCCCCATAATGACAAAGTCCACCGCTTGTTCAAACCTTGCCATACAGATTGTCGGCTCATTTACATGAATAATATCGGTATGAGGAATTGCGACTCCATAGCTGGCTGTCGGCAATCCTGTAGCAAATACCTGTTCTCGGGCAATTACAGCACTTTTATAGCTGTCTTTCACATAACCACACTCAAAAAGCTTATCCGCCATTTGGGATAAAATTTCTTCTTTTTCTTTTCCCTTGAGCCCCAATATGATTAAATCTTCATCTATTTTAATTTGCATTATAAATCAATGCCTCCCTTAATTCTGCTTCTGTATCTGCTTCTTCAATTTTTCGAATAACTTCATTATTTTGGAAACGTTGATATAAATACCGCACACCATCTTTACCATTAATGTCGAGTCCCAATAGACATATAATCTTCGTTGATTTTTTATCAGCCCAAGTAATACCGGTATTAGACTTAGCAAGTATGATGATCGATTCATTAACATAAGAACTATCTGCGTGCGGTAATGCAACCTTCTCATTAATTAAATAAGACCCCATTTTTTCTCTAGCAAAAACGGCCTCTGTATAGCCTTGTTTTACATACTTTTCTTCCATTAATATCGTACACATTTTTTTCAAGATCTCTGTTTTTGTATAATGTACGTTGTCTAACATAAGAATTTTCATTTTCTTTACCACATCTGGTACCGTAACCTGCTTTTGTTCAATAAGTACGACTGGATTCATTGCTTCATTTAGGAGATACTCTACACTGCTGTTACCATCAGGCTGCGATAAAAGTTCACTCATCGAAATATAAGGTATCCCTTGTATATGCGGATCAACACTGCCAACCATCGCTATGACATCATATTGCATCAGAATTTGCTGAATTTGTTTATAAATATCATGACGACCAATCATTCCCACATTTAAAAAGGCAATATTCTGTAATCTGTCACCAAACATTTTTTTCATCTGTTCCTGACAGTAGAGTGCAACACCTTCACCCGTAAAGCAAATTGTGATAATGGCTTTTTGCCGCAAAACATTTTGTGGTTGTGCTCTCATTTTAGGAAAAATATAGTTTAATTTTTCAATATCAGAAATCAACTCTGTTAAATGCGTTCCTGGTAAAATACTGCGCCGCAAGGCTTCAATTACCATCATCGTATCCACACGGCCAATCGTTTCAACGTTTATTTTTGTCCTCGTCTGAATAATTTCACCAAAAGTTAGCAGCGACCCAAGGTCTACCATTATTAATACACCTTTGCCTTCATCCGCACTTACTATAACCGTCATTAATCGTTCTAGGGCATCATGCGGACTTTCTTCAAAACTCATATTGAATGATTTTCCATGTGTTACATTGAGCAGTTTATGGGCAATTTCCAACATATTACTGCCCACATTACCATGTGTTGCCACTACAACACCGACATTGCCTTCATCTTCTCTCTCATTACCATGTAAATATAAAGCAATATAGCTAATTTCATCATCCGGCAAATCTATTTGGTATTTCTCGCGAATCACATTCACCATTTTTGCTGCAACCGCATATTCTACATGAAATTTCTTTTTAATATCCTCTAAATTAGGATTGATAATTTTCGTACCCTGACTGAGCCTGGTAAAGGTAGCATTCAAGTGAATGGCTAAACAATACACCAGCGATTCATCCAATTTACCAAGCTCGTTTTCTGCCACTCGTAAAATATCTTGTGCCAGATATATCACTTCATTCCCAACGACTTTAGAAACCTCCGCAAGTGTAAGCGGTGTCAAACGATGCTTAATATGCGCAATGACATTTTGCAGTTTTTGTTCAATCTCATCACCTATTAACTGCTTGATTTGCTGCACATCCATCCCTTGACTAACATATGTGGTATGTCGTTGTTCAATATATCCATAAAACGCTTTTGGAAAACTATAAACATCATCTTCCATAGAACTTGGTTCCTGGCACAGCTTTGGCTCAAAATGAAAATCTTTCCAGACCAGTGCATCCAGTTCTTGACGATTGCTCTGAATTCTAAGCAAACCTTTTTTTACATACAGACTTAAATTTGGCAAATCAACTTTAACAATTCTTTCTTTTTTGGTCACATATGACAGAAAGCTCTTAGCACAAGTCACTTGAATATCACTCTTAAGCTGGCCGATATTCCCCTTACACTCATAGAGAAGATACGCTTTAATGACATCAAGTGCCACCTGCATCGGTGCATTCATCCGTGCCGATTCATACCCAAAAAATCTTTGAATCAGCTGCAGTCGTTCTACTAAAGGACGATCCACTAAGGATGGTATGTTAATTAACATTGGTATCCGCCGCTTAAACGTTATGAGTAAACTCGTTTCAATATTTTCTGTGGTTGCAGCAATCAGCTGCACGTTTGCCTGCCTTACAGCATCGGCCTCCCCTAATCTGCGAAAATGGCCTTTATCAATCAGTTGAAACAACATTTCCTGGCCTTCCGAGGATAATCTATGTACCTCATCAAGAAATAAAATTCCACCATCTGTTTGTTCTATTAAGCCTCGACGTTCTGTTGCTGCACCCGTGTAAGCTCCTTTGACACAGCCAAATAATTGCGTAATTAAAAGTTGTGAATTTTCGGCATAATCTGCACAATTAAATATCGTGAACGGTGCGGTTTGAGGCAGACATTCTGCCTCAATGGAAAATCGGTACATCGCTTCGGCAAGTTCACTCTTACCGACACCAGTCTCACCAACAATCAAACAATGCAATCCATGTGGTGGATATAGCATCGTCGCCTTCGCCTGCTGAATTTGGGTATGAAGGCTCCCGCCCGTACCGACTAAATTTTCGAATGCATGATATGATTTTTCCACGATTTCCAAAGAAGAGCTTTCTTTTGGTAATCCACCGATGAGATCTGCATGAATGCTCTGTAATTTGATATTTTTCATATATTTATGCAATAAATAACTTGATATGGAATATCCTTGTTTTTGCAGCATGTTTTGTATTTCTAAATTAGAAATATCCTTATTATCTGAAAGCATATTTCTAATTTCCTTGCAGATGTACTCTTGTTTTCTTTCTCTTGAATCCAAAATTTTCAATTCTTTGCGAAGTAATGTTACATACTCTCGACTCACTAACAGCTGTTTACAAAGTTCTGTATCCGTATACGGCTCATTATGATTTTCTTCTGCAATAAGATTTTGGATGTTCTCTCTCATCATTCGCCCTCCTGCCTTTATATATTGCAAGCCTCGTGCCAAAGAAATGTAAGTTCTCCCGAAACCGCATTATTCAATGTTTTCTGAATATTACCATTTACATATTTTTATGTTCGTATTTACATATGTATATCTAGCGATGCATTTTTCAAACTAATATCACATCCTTCTATTCTCAGCTTACATATTTTTAGTTTTTTAACAACATATATAAAATACTTTTACAAATGTTGTTCATGATAAATCATAGCAAGAGAAAATTGACTCGTCAATCTCAATAATTTCCTTTTACGCAATAAAAAAGCCTCGAATAAACAGTTTCTATAAATCAACTGTTTATTCGAGGTTTCTGTTTTTCAAATCGCCTTAATAAATCGTTCAATATGACGTAACGCCGCACCTGCAGCAATCGCTTCTGTCTTATATTGGCAGATCTTAATGACACTCCTGTTCATTTTAAAAGGATTTTGTGCTTCAACTTTTTCTTGTAATACTTCGCTATATTTTTCCATATACATACCAACATAACCACCCAAAATAACCGTACAATCAAATAACATAATCGTATTATGTATCGCCAATGATAGATGATCCAGATACACGTTCCAAATTTCCACAGTTTTTTTTTCGCCTTGCTCTAATAACAGGAAAAAGTCCTCTAAACTGCCTTTGGCAGTATCCGCTAAAACGGTCGCTGCACAATATGTGTCAAAGCAACCCTTTTGTCCACAATAACATTTTTTCCCCTCTGGAACAATAATCATATGTCCAATTTCCCCGCTGCAACGTGTATCCCCCAGATATTTCATATTGTCAAAAAATACCGCACCACCGATACTGTTACCAAGCGAAATATAAAAGACATTCTTCACATCGTTTGCTACCCAAAACTCTGCAAAACCTGCAACTTCTGAATCATGGCATAAAATACAGGGATATGCTATATAACGAGAAAAGCGCGAGCACGTCTCCCCTGTGTTCTGTAAAATAGCCCCATAAACAACCATCGATTCATCTTCGGAAATCAATGCTGGAACAGCAATCCCAACACCAATGATTTTCGCTGGGTCAAATCTATTTCGCTCGACAAACGCATCAATAAACGATCCAACATTTCTATAATACTCATCATTCGCACCAAAGGGAAAACGAATTCGCTGCGTTGCCAAAATATCACCCGCAAGATCAATTGCAACAATACCAATATGGTTTCGCGTAATATCAAGACCAATAGCCATCTTGACATCATTGACACATGTAAGTACCTGTGCTTTGCGACCGCCAGTAGATTCGAATGTTCCAGCATTGGTGATCAAACCCATTTCACTTAAATCTTTAAGATTTTGCGTAACAGTTGGTAAACTCATTTTAAGTTCATAGACAATATCTTGTTTGGATACTTTTTTTCTTTGATAAATTAAATTAAAAACATGCTGGCGATTCATTTTTTTGATTTCCATTGTCGTACTTGCTTCATTCCTCATTCCACCACATCCATAAAAAGTTTTTAAAAAGTCCTTTCTATATATTATCATAGAATGAAATATTTGATAATATCATCTCGAAAAATCAACAATTTTACTTCTTGATCTATAAGGACTATAATAAAATTTATTGCTAAATATTTTAAATTGAAAAGAGGTCTTCCTATATATGAAAGATATTTTAGATGCACATATGCATACCCTTATGAGTGGTCATGCTTACAGTACGATTCGCGAAATGACTCGTGCCGCGAAAGAGAAAGGTCTCGAACTCATTGGCATAACCGAACATGCACCCTTGATGCCTGGAACTTGCCATGAAATCTACTTTCACAATTTCAAGGTAATTGATCGCAGCGCTTACGATGTCGAACTTCTCATGGGTTCTGAGGTGAATATCAAAAATTTTAACGGTGGTCTCGATTTACCCGAAAAGGCCTTGCGCAAAATCGACTATGCCATTGCTAGTTTGCATGACATCTGTATAAAAGCAGGCAATATCGAACAAAATACTCGTGCTGTAATCGGTGCTATCCGAAACCCATTTATCAATATCATCGGACATCCTGACGATGGCTGTTTTCCACTTGATTATGAACAAATTGTTCTTGCAGCCAAAGAACATCACGTATTACTTGAAGTGAACAACAGTTCGTTTCACCCATTGGCCAGTCGGCAAAATTCTCATGCGAATGCCACCACCATGTTGAATTTTTGCAAAAAACATAATGTCACTATTATTATGGATAGCGACGCTCACATTGATCTTGATGTTGGCAATCATACATATGTCCAAGCTTTACTAAAAGAATTATCTTTCCCTGAAGAATTAGTCGTCAACACGTCCGTGCAAAAATTCAAATCTTATCTTAACTTGATAAAATAAATCACCTCAACAATGACTCCCTCTTATTAATATTTTATATATTATCACTAGCATAAGATATTAATTCAAAATAAAATAATGAAAAACAGCTACATAACTTTAATAAATAAAGTTATGTAGCTGTTTTTCATTTGACATAACACTTACAAGTTACTATACTTTTATAGATTGCTTAAATTAACTTTATAGAAAACAGGTGTTTTTGAATTGATGAACTTATTTCGTACGAAAAGTATTGAACAAATGCGTAGCATGGCTGAAAATTCAGGCATGAAAAAAAGTTTAGGTGCCGTTGATTTAATTTTACTCGGCATCGGCTGTGTAATCGGCACCGGTATTTTTGTATTGACGGGTGTTGCAGCAGCTAAATACGCTGGTCCTGCTGTTATTTTATCTTTTATTATTTCTGGTCTTGCCTGCGCATTTGCTGGACTCGCGTATGCCGAATTTGCTTCGATTGTTCCCTCTTCCGGCAGTGCCTATACGTACACCTATGCTTCACTTGGTGAATTTCTAGCCTTTTTAGTGGGTTGGAATCTCATTCTTGAATATACCGTTACGGCTAGTGCTGTAGCCTCAGGCTGGTCTGGTTATATGGTTGGGCTGCTGAAATCAGTCGGAATCGAATTATCCCCAGCCTTTACACTTGTGCCTAGCGATGGCGGCATCATCAATCTTCCTGCTATTTTCATTACTTTATTCTTGAGTTTTCTCTTAGTACGGGGCACACAAGAGAGCACAAAAATAAACCGTATTCTAGTTTTTGTAAAACTTATTGCTGTATTTATTTTCCTTATATTAGCTGGTCCCAATGTTGATACCGCAAATTGGGAACCATTCATGCCCTTTGGTTTCTCTGGTGTCACTGGCGGTGCAGCCATCGTATTTTTTGCCTATATTGGGTTTGATGCTGTAGCAACTTCAGCCGAAGAATGTAAAGACCCATCACGGGACTTACCAATCGGCATTATCGGTTCTTTGGTTATCTGTACCGTTTTATATGTCGTTGTGGCCGCTGTCTTAACCGGTGTTGTACCTTATACCGAACTTAACAATCCTGAACCCGTTGCATTTGCCTTACGTTATATTGGTTATAATATCGGTTCAGCCGTTGTCGGAGTAGGTGCTATTGCTGGCATTACAACGGTATTGCTTGTTTTATTATACGGTCAGGCCCGTATCTTTTTTGCGATGTCTAGAGACGGCATGGTTCCCGCAAATATTTGTAAAATCCATTCTCGTTATAAAACACCTTACATCGTAACAATTGCTGGTGCTGTATTTGTCTCACTCATTGCCGGTTTTGCCCCAATCGGTCTGATTGCCGAAATGGCAAACATCGGCACACTCAGTGCCTTTTTGATCGCCGCAATTGGCGTCATGGTGCTGCGCCTGACGAAACCTGATCTGCATCGCACCTTTCGTTGTCCAGTTGTCTGGCTTATTGCACCACTCGCCATCCTCTCCTGTGGCTATCTCATGTACAACCTGCCATTTGACACCTGGATTCGCTTTTTTGTCTGGTGCGGCATTGGTTGTATTGTTTATTTCACGTACAGTTATCAACATAGTACCATCAATATAAAACCAACTACGAAAAATGCAATAACCAATGTCGAAGATATAAACACTTCTGTATAAATAAAAACGCTGAATCATCAAATGATTCAGCGTTTTTTATTGCAAAATAATAGAGTCTCAATCGAACCAGACTATTTATCTGGTTCAATGTGATACCGCTCTGCCTCAATTTTAATGCATAAATCTGCAATCACCGTCAAGCCAGCAAGCTGTGCCTGATTGATTGCTTCCCTGTTCATAATTCCCAGTTGAAACCAAATCACTGCCATCTTACAGGCAATTGTCGCATTAACAATCGGCAAGCAATCATTATTGGGACGAAAAACATCAACGATATCGACGTTTTCCGGTATGCTATATAGATCCGGGTAGGAACGTTCCCCTAAAATAAAAGAGTGATACGGATTGACCGGAATAACCCGATACCCACTTGCTTGTAAGTAGACAGCCACCTTATAGCTGTCTTTCGTTGCATCTGCTGAAAGCCCGACTATAGCAATTGTTTTGCTTTGCCGTAAAACTGTCTTGATTGCAGTTTGATCCTGGTATAATGCTTGTTCTGCTAAAGTAAGTAACAAATCTTTATCCAAAAAATCTCCTCCTGCTTATTAGGTAAATTTAAACGTCTAGAAATTCGGTAATGCTTGGATTTTGTTTTAGTTCGCTCAACTGCTCAGCTGTCGGCAATTGCACTTTATCACGATCCACATTCACTAAACATAAAAAGCCGAGTGGACTTTTCGCATTCGCCCTGAAACGATGCCATGTCTTCGATGGTATCGTAATGATATCCTTTTCTTTGACATCATGGATCGTATCGCCGAGCATAACTTGCCCGCAGCCCCGCAAAATCAAAACAAGATGCACATGCACATGACGTTCCAAAGATGAGTAGCCGCCTTCCTGTACTTCAAAATAACGCAGCTGACAGGGAATATCGTCCAAGCCATCAAATAAAACCTGGCGAGTAATACTTTTAAAATTTGTCCCATTTTCTTTATATGCTAAAACATCTATATTATCCCAATTATAATCACCTTTATATTCTACAATCATTTCCAAATCCCCCTATAAACTTTTATCACAACTATTATTTTTTACCAAATTAAAATTATTTTCCTGCTGAAGCTTGTTCAACCAGAGCCAAAAAAGCCTTACAATTATCCGCTAAACTACGCCCGGGTTTAAAAAGTCCGCCTCCCATCAAAAACAGAACTTCTTTACCGTAAAACTTCATCAATTCAGGAATTCGCTCCAAGATCATACCACCACCGGGAGCCGGAAAAATAGGTTTCAGATGCCCCATAGAATCCTGTGTCCCCGCTACTATACTCTGGCACTCTGCAATACTAAAAGAAAAGCGCCCACCAAAATTGGGATAAACAACCGCATCCGCTCCAGCTAAGCGGCTAAGCTGCCCATAAATTACATAATGAGAAAGTCCCACTCCCTGGGCTGCATTTATAACGTAACTGCCTTGAAATGCCGGATGGCTAAAAATCGGCAAGGCTAATGCTGGGTCTTGTGACAACCAGCGCAGCGTATCCAAACCAATCAGGCCCGGTGTAAGCAATAAACCGCCCGCACCTACTTTCTTCGCAAAACGACTGCGTTCCATAATTTTATCGATCGGCCCTGTAACATTTGGTATATACAGACTGTTACGCCCCGTACGACGATTCGCTCTTTGCACAGCCTCACTGCACAAACGAACTCTTTCTTCAAACGGAGCAAAAATCTGATTGCTGAGACCATGATCATCTTTAATAATATCCATCCCGCCCACAGCACATTGATAAACAATATTTGCGAGCTGCTCCGCCGATAACCCCATTGGTTTAATTGCCGCAAACAGCAACGGACGATGAAACACTCCCAGAATTTCTCGCAAGCCATCCCGCCCGAACCGCGGTCCTGCAAAGGCCTCCAAAAGACAATCGGGTAAATTTAAACGATCAACCAAAATGCCTGGTTTAAGACTGATATTGCCAAAAATAACATTCAATAACTGGGTTAATTCATAAGCGGTTGTTTCTACCGCATAACTAATTTCCAGACGATAACTTTTTGCATCAGGCAAAAGTCTCAAACTTTCAATTTTACCGACAATTTCAGCTTTTATAAAACCTGCTGACAAAAGTTCATAGGGATATTCTACCGTTTGTTCAACACAAATATCCTGTGCCTGCTGATAAACTTCTGCCTCATTGTTTCCTATTATATGATAAATTACTGAAAAACGCTGTTGCGCCATATGAACCAGCACTCCTTATCTATTACAATCATTTTTATACAGAAAAAGCTAAGGACAGCAAATAAAAGTGCCCTTAGCCTTTAGTTTTTCTAATCAGCTATTATTTTTAAAATAACATCCATTGCCTGCTATGTCAATCCAAATAATGCAAAAAGACCATTATAAAAAAGATAGCCGTTCGCCAAAAGCAAGACCAAAGTCTTATCTTTTAATATCAACAGGGGTTTTATTTCTCAATACCGAATATATATAAATTGGAATACATAAATTATAAGGAGTGAATTTTTTGATTTTTAGATTTAAAACCCACACAGCAATCTTATTATTATCAATTTTTTTTGCTATTTCAGCCCACGTTTCGGTACATGCTAATGAATTAAGCGGTGCCAGTTCATCCATTCCAACAAGCGATACAGTTATCAATGAAAAGCCCTTATTGCTTGAAGTAAAACAAAAAGGCAAATATGGATGTATTGATAAATCAGGGACTTTTGTTCTACAACCAGTATTTGATGATTTAACTTTCCATTCCCAGCAACAACTTATCATTGCTAAACAAAAAGGAAATTACGGTGTTTTTAATCGATTAGGTAATCCTATTTTACCAATCATATTCAATGGAGTTACAATCAACGACAATGGTTATATCACCGTAACAAAAGATAAAAAGGTTGGCATCTTCACTATCGAGGGAAGACCTGTCCTTCCAGTCGAATTTGATGAATATCTTGGTTTTTCCGAAAATCTTTTCTTAGTCAAAAAAAATAAAACCTATCAATATTATGACACCTCAGGAAAATTGGCATTTGACTCCAACTTTACTAATGCAACAAACTTTTCCGAAGGATTGGCTGGAGTAGGACTAGGAAACAAATATGGGTTCATCAACCCACAAGGGCAACTCGTTATTCCATGCCAATATTCGAGTACCTCCAACTTTTCTGAAGGTTTAGCTGCCATCCAGACAAAAAATCGCTGGGGTTTTATCGACAAAACCGGAGCCCTGCAAATTGAGGAAAAATTTAAAAATTTTGAAGCAGACTTTCATGACGGTCTAGCTCTTATGAGTGATAAAGGTAAATATCAATACATTGATCACAAAGGTTCCATTGTTTTTTCAGCCCCTTATGAATATGCTTATCCTTTTAATGAAGGCGTAGCTGAAATCCGCATCACAAAAAGCAGTTTTTCCTGGGGCGGTTTAATCAGTACAGCAATAAGTGCTACCACTGGTGCCTATACAACAGATGAAGACCGGAATTTATCGCAGACAAAATTAAAGCGCGGTTTTATTGATAAAACTGGCACACAAATCATTCCTACAAAATATGATTTTGTTGATATTTTTCAAGATGACTTAGCTATGGTCATCATTAAACATAAAAGTGGTTTTGCCAATCGCAAAGGTGAATTGGTAATCCCATCAGACTATCAAAGTCTTTCCCTTTTTGCCGATGGTTTGTCTATGGCCGAAAAAGATGATAAATGGACTTTTATCGACAAAAAGAATCAGCCGTTAACACCCTTTAAATTTGACGGAGTCACGCCTTTCGCGTCTGGTATAGCTGCTGTAAAAATTGCTGACAAATGGGGATACATAAACCGTTCTGGACAGCAAATCATCCCAGCAAAATTTGAAACAGCTCAAACCTTCAGCGAAAACATTGCCGTTGTGAAATATAACCAGGGCTGGGGCGCAATTGATCCAACTGGACACTTTGTAATTCCTGTAAACTTAGATTATCAGGATTTACAATCTTTTCAGAACGGCTCAGCCTGTATTAAAATCAAAGGAAAATGGGGCCTAATTGATAGAACCGCAAAAATCGTCATTGATCCACAATATGATTCTATTACTCCCTTCATTTAAACCATATACTTAAAATAAAAAAATCGAGATCAACGCGCCTTACATCGCCTTGATCTCGATTTTTTTATAACATTCTTGATTATTTTTGAAAAACATTAACCAAAATGCTGTACATTTTTCAGTTTAAACAGCCGTTCTCCAATATTTTCACTAAAGCCGCCTGAAACCGTTCATCATCGTGTACGGTTCTTTTTTTAGGTCCTTTTGTTCGCCCGCCCCCACGACGTAATTTTGCTTTCACTTCACGTTCTTCCAATAAAAAATCCATTTTATTTACATCATAAGGAATGCCTGCCGGGCTCAGACAAGCCGCTTTTTTGCTTAAAACCATGGCTGCCAATCCCCAGTCCTGTGTAATCACAAGATCGTCTGCTTTCGTCATATTGATAATCTTTAAATCCGCTTCCTGCGAGGTATTATCGACCATTATATGATGATCATTGTCTATTTGATGGTCAAAGCTGGCAACAGTGTAGACTTCCCGTTTATACATCTGCCCAACTTGTTTACAGATTGTTAATACTGGTTTCGGACATGCATCCGCATCAATAATTATTTTCATGAAGCCCTCTACTTTATTTCATATTTTCAAAGACATACCAAAAATGCCCTTATTAATGATGTATTATACCATAAATAAAGGCATCCGTTACTTGAGCAAAACGATTAAACGTCTTTTGCTGCTTCTAAGATACTGTTTTCTATAATAGACAACCCACGGTCGAGTTGTTCATCTGTTGTAACAAGTGGAATCAAGAGGCGAAGTACATTGCCATAAATACCAGCATTAATCAAAATTAATTTTTGGTCGAGACATAATTTGATTACTTTTGCTGTGAGTTCTTTTGCCGGTTCTTTTGTCTTTTTATCTTTTACTAACTCAATACCAATCATGGCGCCAAGTCCTCTGACATCGCCAATAATCGGGCAGCTGTCTTGCAATGCTTTAAATTTCGTCAGAGTTTTTTCACCAATATCAAGGGCACGCTGACAAAGCTTTTGTTCTTGAATCATTTTAATAACTTCAACACCAGCTACACAAGCAAGTGGATTTCCACCATACGTGCCACCGATACTGCCACCACCTGGTGCATCCATAATTTCAGCTAGTCCCGTTACTGCGCTTAATGGAACCCCTGCAGCAATTGATTTTGCTGTAGTCATAAGATCCGGTTCAACATTCCAGTTTTCGATCGCAAACATTTTACCACTGCGGGCAAACCCGCTTTGTACTTCATCGGCAATAAAGAGAATATCATTTTTTTCACAAATTGTTTTAAGACCTGGTAAAAATTCTTTTGGCGGAATAATAAAACCGCCTTCCCCTTGTATCGGTTCAATAATCATTGCTGCAATTTCACTCGGATCCGCTGTTGCCGCAAAAAACTTATCAAATGCTTCTAGACAATGCATTCCACAGTCTGGATATGTGGAATGATATGGACAGCGATAACAATAAGACGCGGGAATTTTATATAAATCCGATGGAAATGGCCCAAATCCATACTTATAAGGTTTAACTTTACTAGTCAGCCCCATAGTAAGAGATGTCCGACCATGGAAACAACATTCAAACGAAATAATCCCTGTTTTCTTTTTTGCATGACGAGCTATTTTAATTGCATTTTCTACGGCTTCTGCTCCGCTATTCGCAAACATCGTTTTTTTCTTTGAAGTTCCTGGAGCAATGTCATTCATTTTTTCCGCAAGGTCGATATATGGTTCATACATCACAACTGAAAAAAAGGAATGCAATAATTTTTCCGCTTGGTTTTGGATAGCTTTAACAACTGGTTTCGGACAATGGCCTACATTTAAAACACCAACTCCCGCAAAGAAATCAAGATATTCATTGTCTTCCATATCGGTAATTACAGCACCACTGGCTTTTTTGGCAAAGATCGGCGTCGAATTAGCTATACCACTAGGGACTGCCGCTTGTTTACGTTTCAATAGTTCTTCTGATTTTGACATATTTAGCCCTCCCCTGCACAAGCTCCAGAAAAGAGAAAAGCTGCCAAAAAGATACGAAATAATCTCTTTGGCAACTTTGCCCATCTTGCTTTATTTTCTAACTCATGCGATTGATTATACTTTTATTGTAGCAGACCTTTTGCCTCTAAGTCTATGTGCATTTATTACAATGTATGTGATATTTTTTCATACTTTTTCACATTATAGGTATTTCTATTATGTCCTCCGCCAATCTGTCTGGCGATAATGACGCCCAGTTGCAGCATCAGTCGATCATACGAATTTGCAAGTTTTTTACCGCTGACATCTTCAATTTTCTTAAGACGATAATCCAACGTATTGCGATGCACAAAAAGACGTTTTGATGTTTTAACAACATTGCCGTTTTCCTCAAAATATACAAACAGGCTGTTAACCAAATCCATTTTATAATGCTGATCATGTTCTTCAAGTGTTCCAATGATTTCTTCGCAATATGCTTGCAATTTTTCTAGTGGAATTTCAAATAAAAGTTTATAGATACCTAACGATTCATAGGTGTACACGCATTGTTTGGTTGCTAATGATTCCGCAAACCACAAAGCTTTATTCGCTTGCAAATAACTTTCCCGTATATTTTGCAAAGACGGGGCTGGGCTGCCAATACCAGCGGCCACGTTCAAAGCAGTAAAATGTTCACCTAACTGATCAACTAAAAGCTGGACAATACTACGATTTTTCTTTTCGTCTTGCACATTTTCCGGCAGCAAAAATAAAACTTTGTCCATCCATAAAGTCAAAAGGATTTTTTGTCCGCTCATAACAAAAAAATCACGCACAAACTGTTCCAGTTGTGTTTTGATCAAAACAAAATTATGTTTTGCATTCTTACGAGTGAGTTTCTGTTCCGTCAATAAAATTGCACTGATCACAACGACTTGCTGTGATTGCGATAAATCATAGCCATAAACAGCTGCATGCTCCATCAATTCCGGTTCGGCTGCTACAGGTTTTAACAAAAGTTGTTCAAAAAAACTGCTAATGGAATGTTTTTCGGTTTGCTGCATCACAATATAACTGCAAATTTCCTGCATAACACCTACCAGCTTTACTTTCCATGGCAGAGTAAACAAGGGAAAGTTAGCCGCCTCAGCAATAGTTACAACATCATCCGGCACACTTTCAATATAAGGACCGAGATTGATAACCATACCGGCCAGTTTTTTATCAATTAAGCCTTGTACCAGCCTTTTCAATTCTTCCGGTTTACCTTGCAGCCCAATCCCCGTGATAATCAACAGCTCGCCGCCCTGAACCCAAGGCAGAACATCTGGTAAGTCTATAAAATGAACCCAGCGAACGAGTCGATCCAGCCCTTGTGCTCCAGCAACAATCTGAACTTCCGCCATACTATGGAGTTTAATGACCTCTTGACAACTGACCATAAAAATTGCCTCCTTATTTTAAAACGAAAAAAAGACCGCTCATATAAATGAGCAGTCTTCTTTGACTTCAATTCGATACTGTAAGCATAACAAATATCGCACCATCGGTCAATATATAGAACGCATTAAACATTTTATATGACAATCGTCAGGAATGGGGTATAGGGCTCCGTGGGATTACGTAGGAAGCAAACGATCCCCTACCCATTCCTGGCAGACTGATAGATGGGCTGGAATTTCTTTAATGCGTTATATATATATATCTTATCTTGAAGCTTCTAAAAATTAAGTACAATCAATTTTTCTTCCGTCATTTCACGCACAGCATATTCCGGGCCTTCACGACCAATTCCACTTTCTTTAACCCCACCATACGGCATATTATCCGTACGGAATGTTGCCCCATCATTGATAATGACTCCACCAACTTCAATTTTTTCCGCACAAAGATGAGCAATTGCCAAAGAATTTGTAAAAACACCCGCCTGTAGACCATACACCGAATCATTCACTGCGACAATAGCTTCATTAATATCTGTATACGGTACAATCACAAATACTGGTGCAAAAATTTCATTACAAACTACTTTCATATCGGCTTGAACATTCGTCAAAATCGTCGGTTCGAGATATGAGTGGGTACGTTTACCGCCAGTTAAGAGCTTAGCACCCGCTGCAACTGCTTCTTGAATCCATTCTTCCGCACGGATTGCTTCTTTTTCGTTGATCATCGGACCCAGTTCCGTAGTGTCGGCCAATGGATCACCACTAACAACAGCCTTGGCTGCTGAAACAGCCGCTGCGCAAAAAGCATTATAGATCGCCTGATGCACATATACTCGCTGACAAGAAATGCAAACCTGTCCTGCATTTGTAAATGCATACTTGGCACAAAGTTGTCCAGTTTTAACTGGATCGGCATCACCATGAACGATATTCGCTGAATTAGAACCAAGTTCCAGTGCGACACGACGCAGCCCCGCATTTTTATGCAGCATTTTCCCCACGGCTGCACTACCAGTAAAACTATAAAAATTAATACGTTCATCAGCCGTAAGCAAATCACCAAGTTTACTGCCTGATCCCATAACAAGATTCAAGTAGCCCGCCGGAAGACCTGCCTTTTCAAAGATTTCACATAAAATAACAGCCGAAAGTGAAGTTGCCGTTGCTGGTTTGTAAAGCACTGAATTGCCCGCAGCCAATGCTGGACCGATTTTATGACAAGCCAAATTCAAGGGAAAATTAAATGGTGTAATTGCACAAACAATCCCAATCGGCACTCGTTTTGTATAGGCAATACGACTGCCACAACCAGGTGCACCAGCAAGAGGAACCATTTCCCCTGTCATTCGTTTAGCTTGTTCCGCTGATAATAATAAAGTCTGGATACCACGCTTCACTTCACCGCGTGCATCTTGAATCGGCTTCCCCACCTCAATCGATAATGCCCTTGCCATTTTTTCGCTATCAGACTCTAAAAGATTTGCTGCTTTCATCAAAACTTCATAACGTCGATACGGTTCCATTGGTATTTTAAGCGCCTGTTGTGCAGCATCCACCGCAGCTGTGACTTCTTTTGCTCCAGCCACCGAAAGCATTACAGCCGTTTCATTTGTATATTTATTGACCAGAGGCGTTGCTTCTTCTGTCAAAATCCATTTACCAGCAATAAACAGTCCATATTTTTCCATTCTAAATCCTCCCTTACCTTGTGGTAAACAATTAATGAAATAAAAAAGACTGCTTGCCAAAACAAACAGTCAACATTGACTCATTAATCGAATACTATCATAACTTTAGATTAACAAACTTATCTGATCCGGTCAACCTACTTTTATCATAATATATAACAATAATATACGATTTTATTCGTAAAATATTACATAGATAATCAAAGCCGGATTCACTTTAAACCAAAAGTAATTGGCATCGCCGCATAGCAGCCTACGGATTGTCCATCTGCTCGCTTTGCTGGGATAAATAGCCAATTTTGCATTGCACGGACTGCTGCAACATCCATTGCTTCATAACCTGAAGATACAGCAACTTCAACAGAGCCAACACTTCCATCCGTATGAATCTGAACACGCAGGCGAACTCGACCTTCTATTCCACGATTTTTCAAATCAGGCGGATACACAGGTTCTACCATACTCAAAACGACTGGTTTTTGTATAACCCCATTAACCTCTGCTCCCATATTAGAAGAAGAATTGGAACTGCTTGCAGATTCGGGGCCGTCTCCAGAAACTGCTGTCGACTCAACCGCTCCAATCGCCCCTTTGACAACAACAGCTTGACGTGGCTGTTCTCCATCTGCTTTTACGGCCTCCGCTGCATGTGCTGTTGCTTGCAAACTCGCCTTTGCTGCTGACAAATTTTGCTTGGAAGTCATTGTGTTTTTCGTATTAAGTTCTGCCTGTTTCACGGGAACTATATCCTGCTGTGCACCTAACTCAAGTTCCATGTATTCTTCTGGTACTGGTGGAACCGAAATTTCAGGTAAAACCAACAACAAAAGCACCGCGATGCCCACGTGGCAAGCCAACGAAACTCCAAATGCCTTTTTCCACTTCCAGCGTTCCTTTTCCATATAAAATTACCTCACTTTACGTTCTGTAGCAATCGAAATATGTTGTGCCCCTGCTGCTTTCATTTCATCAAGCACCTGAATTACATCCCCGTAGTCTACCATTTTATCGGCACGTAAAATAAAAATTTGGTTATCGTTTTTCCCCATTGCCATTGCGATGTGCTTCCCTAATAGTTCCAGTGGGATTTTCTCTTCATCGATAAGCACCACTGCATCTTTGGACACCGTGACATTCATGCTTTTTGGTTTTTCCTGCTGTGCATAAGCGGATTGTGGCAGTTGAACTGGAATGGAATGCTGCTCAACCATATAAAGTGTACTAATCATAAAAAATACCAAGAGAAAAAACATGATGTCAATCATCGGAATAATCATCAATTCTGGTGCTTTTTCTATTCGCATACTACGCAGCTTCATGATTAACTCCTTTTTCATCCGTAACATTAGGCAAATTCTTTTCAACTTCACCCGCAATCTGTTCAAGATCGGTAATAAAACCATCTAGCCGATACGAAAAATAACTATGTCCCAAAAGGGCTAAAACAGCCACACTCAAACCCGTTGCTGTAGCAATTAAGGCTTCACCGACTCCGCCGGTAATCGCCATTGGCTGCCCACTTTCAAGACTGAATACGCTGAAGGACTGTATCATCCCCACTACCGTTCCCAACAAACCAAATAAGGGTGACAACGTAACGACTGTACTTAAAATAGACAACCCTTTACGCAAATGCGCCACGGCAAGCTGCGCTGAACTTTCCATAGCGGTTGTAATATTGCGACCCATTTTTTGCGCATCGAATGCGGCAATCACAATTTTATGCGCCGGTTTTGCCGAAACACTACAGCTTTGATAAATCGCTTCATACTCTTTATTTTGAAAACCACTTACAATATATTCACTAAAACCTGCTACATCCAAGTCCATTTTTCTATAGTAAACAAAACGCTCCACCAAAATCGTCACAACAACCAACGATGATAAAATCAACAAATACATAACCGGTCCACCTTTGTGAAACCAGCTCATTGCCTCTATCAAAAAATCCATATCTGCCTCGCTTCTTTCTTTTTTATATTTAGCTATATTAAAATAACAATATGTCATACTGTTGCATTTACTTAGAATTTACGTTCTACACCAAAAACAAAATATCGCCCTGGCATCGCATAAGCACCACGGCCAACCGACGAACTCAAAATTTCATAACCTTCATTTGTTAAATTATAGCCCTTAATATAAGCCTTGGTTTTATCATTAAATTGATATCCTACATTAAGATTAACCGTAGTATAAGAAGTATCCGTATATACTTTAGTGTTACGCCCTGTAACTTGCTGCGTTGTTAAATCCGCATTCCATTTGTCTTGCGTATATTGAATGCCTATTGAATATCCGTTGGGACGACTATTATATATATAGTCCGTATATTGTCCATTATCACCAGCATTTTTTTCAATCTGAGAATATGAATAACCTGTATTCAATGACCACCGATCTGAGAATTTATGTGTAGTATTTAACTCCAAACCGCGACGCTTTTCGCGATTGATATTGTAATAAACTGTTTTACTAATATTCGTATCCCATACCCAATCAAGTGCGTTATCTAATTTACTGCTGTAAATACTAGCCTGAACATTCGTTTTTTTATCGATTTGCGAATTTAAGCCCAATGTGACAGTTTCGGACTTTTCTTGTTTCAAATTAGGATTTCCAATCCAATAAGGCGAATTTGCATAACGCTGCTTCAATGTAGGGTTATTGATTGCCTGTCCCCACGATAAATAAGCATTTGTCTGTGGTGATAAGACTTTATTGATGGCAACATGTGATGTGAAATCACCACCAAAATCACTATGATTTTCATAGCGTGTTCCAAAATTCAACGACCAGCCATCAATTAAAGTCCAATGATCTTCTGCATAAATCGATGTCATATGAGCCCCACGTTGAAAAATTGCACCAGAATTTGTTTCATTAATATCTTCACTAATATATTCTGCACCACCAATAAGGGCATTTTTATTATTAAGTTTCCAACTTTTTTGCCATTGCGTTCCCAATGTAGTCAAATCATGCTCATAGGGCGCACCAGCAAACGATGTATCAGACTTTTCGTTATTACGATAAAGTCGCAGATAATCGCCAGCACCAGAAGAACTCCCTTCCTTCCACGTATATGTCAATGCAAAATTGAGATCTGTTGTCTGCAGTGGAGTCCCATCACCATAGACAGTCGGAATTTCGGGGTTTGTTAAATAAAGACCATGTCCGTCATTTTGTTTTGACCGTTCAAGTTCAAATGACAGGGTATCCGCACCGAAAGATTTATCCAGACGTAAACTTTCATATTCTTTATCAATATTACTGTAGGGGAATTCTTTTTCATGTCCTGTTACAGCATTTTTATAATCATAATTGTCGCGTTTTTGTTTGTCGTAGGAAAATAAATAACGGACATCATCGTCTCCACCTTGTGTCGTCAATGTATAACGTTGCGAGTTCCATGTCCCAAATTCTGTATTAACAGTTGTCGATGCAGCAGCCACTGGTTTTTTTGTAATAATATTAATAACACCGCCTACTGCATTGCTACCATAAAGAGCCGAATTTGGACCACGGACAATTTCGATACGTTCGATATTTTTCACGGGTAAACTATCAATATTAATTGCGTTATCATCGCCACTCACCACAAGATGGGACCAATTCATTTTTCGACCATTTACCAAAACCAACACTCTACTATCTCCGTTAAGTACTGGATAAGAAGCAAAACTTGTCGTACTCATATTCACATTATTGGAGCGAAGAACATCTGATACCGTGCTGTAATTGCCTCGTTCAATTGTTGCCTGATCAATTACTGTAACAGCCGCTGCAACCTCATTTGCTTTCACAGGCATACGGTTTGCGGTTACCACATATTCTTCCATATCAAAAATCTTGTCATCGTTCACTATTTCAGCAGCAAAACCCTGACTCGCAAAGCCAATCGACATTGCTCCCAAAACCAAACCGGTCAAAATTTTTCGTTTCTTATATATCATATTTGCTATCTCCTTCATAGTGGTTTACTTCCATATCAATACTCTGTTCGACAATTTCTCGTGCCATTTTCGCATAATCCTCGGGAGAAACATAGTCGTTATTGACTATGCATAATAAATAGGACATCATATAAATCGCAAAAAAAGCGAATATTCCTGTACCAACAATTTTCTTTTTCAAATCTGCGCCTCCTCGTATAATAAGTTTTGTAAACTATGTAAAATTCCCAAGCAATACACGACTTTGATTATCATTATCAGTTAAGGTTGAAAATTAATTACCTGAGAATTTGTTTGGATACAATTCATGTGCTATTTTTTCCACAACATATACCGCACGACTATTACAATTATTTGCGTCATTAAATGGTATATTGATAATATTTCGATTTTGAATTGCCCGAAGTGAGCGCAGCTCTATTTTATTTTGTAATTCATGAATCGCTTCTGCGTCGGTAAGGTCTTTGCCGGTTTCCATACTAGAGGAAACATAAATAATATAATCTGGATCATATGCCAAAATCCGTTCTGGTCCTACAAAAGAAATTTGCTCCTGCACAAGATTTTCAGCTTCCGCCTTCTGGACGAGGTCATTAATAAGGTAATTTTCACCATATAAAGAGTACGTACCATTTCCATGAGATTGTAAAATCAATATTTTCTTAGGACTTGCCATTTGACCAAGTTTATCCTTTACCACTTGGATTCTTGCTTTCGATTGAGCAATTAAAAGCATCGCTTTTTCTTGGATTCCAAAAATTCTCCCCATATCATCCATAAATGGATATACTGAATTTTCTACAGTTGGTTGCTGATTTGGCAAAGTTCCCGGCACAATGTAAGTGCCAATTTTATGTTCATGCCAATTTTGTACATCCCCCATCTCATTATCTGTAAAATTATGAGCCCAGCCAATAATAAGATCTGGCTGCATATCATAAATCTCTTCTTGCGATGGAATATAGACCGCCTCCAGTAATGGAAGCTTGGCATAAGCATTCGCCACAGTTCGCGGTGCAGCGCCATAAGGCTCAACCGTACCAATAATATGTGCATCCATTTCCAGTTCCAGCAAAAGTTCAGTCGCTCCAGGATATGTTATTAAAACTCGTTTTGGTGCTGACAGATACGTGTACACAGACGATCTTTGCAATGCATCATAATTTTCTATTTTTACAGGAAACCCGTTTTCCACGACTGGATCAATCGCCTCCATTTCTATTGAAGAAGCACAGCCTGTTAAAAACAAAAAACCAAAGCCTATGAAAAAAACACTTACTTTTATCTGTCGCGACCAGCCCATCAGTTGTACCCCATCGCTAAATCAAGCGGACGATAAACAATTGAAACGCACTTCGTTCTTAAATCCACGTCAACATGGCAGTCAATGTTATAGACATCACGAATTAAATCTTCCGTTAATACATCCACTGGCATTCCTGCAGCAACGATTTTTCCATCTTTCAATACGTACAATTTATCGCAATACATAGCCGCCAAATTCAAATCATGTAAAGCCGCTAAAATGCCAATACCTAATGATTTGACTGTTCCCAAAAGCTGCAATTGATATTTAATATCTAAATGATTCGTCGGCTCATCCAAAATTAAAAATTTGGGTTGCTGTGTTAATGTTCTGGCTAAAATAACACGTTGTTTTTCTCCACCTGAAAGAGTCAAAAAACTGCGATTGATTGATTCCGTCATGCCAACTTTTGCAATTGCTGCTAACGCAATCAAACGATCCTGCTCGTTATCTGTACTCAACATTTTTTTATGAGGTGTACGCCCCATCAAGACCATTTCCATAACTGTAAAATCAAAATTCACATTATTGAATTGCCCCACAACTCCCATATTTTTAGCCGATGCGCCAATTCGCATTGACTGTATATTTTCACCTCCAAAGAAAATTTTGCCGCCACTTGGTTTGAGCACACGATACACTGTTTTTAGCAATGTAGATTTTCCACTACCGTTTGGTCCTATCATACCAACAAATTGTCCCGTTGCAACACCTAAAGAAACATCCTTAACAATTTTTTGGTGATCTAATGCTACACTAATATGTTCCAGTTTCAAATCCACAGTCACACCTCCTAGCTATTTCCAAAATTAAACGACTGTTGAAATAATAAATACATAAAAAATGGCGCGCCAATCAACGCAGTGATAATACCAATTGGCAGGTCGCCGCTTTTAAGCAGTACACGAGATAAAACATCAGCCCAAATTAAAAAAAAGCTGCCAGATAGTATCACGACCGGCATTAATTTGCGATGATCTGACCCTATCAGTGAGCGTACAATATGCGGTATTACCAAACCCACAAAACCAAAAACACCACAAGCTGAAACAATGATAGCGGTCAGCAGCGCCGTCAGAATCATATAAAATCGTCGCACACTTACCAAATCAATGCCTAACGTCAAAGCAGCCTCTTCACCAAGCAGCATGACATTAAGTTTTCTTGCCTGTGCAAGAAACAAAATACCTGCCAACCCTGTACCGACTGCTGGTAAAAACAAAGTACTCCACTTCGCTCCAGCAAAAGACCCCATGGTCCAAAACGTAACACTGCGCATGCCTTCCGCATTGTTTGACATATAAATTATAAAATTTGCTCCTGCACTCAGCAAAGCACTTACCACGGCGCCAGCTAATACCATCTTGACGGTCGACATTTGTCCTCGCAGTCCTGCTAAAAACATCACGAGCACGGTTGCCAGTATCGCTCCCCCAAAAGCCCAGATTGTCGTTCCCACGAAACCTCCGATACCGCCAATTAAAATAGCAATAACTGCACCGAATGAAGCCCCCGATGCAATACCCAAAATATAAGGTTCTGCCAGTGGGTTCTGCACCGAGGCTTGCATAACAGCCCCAGACATAGAAAGTGCTGCGCCCGCAATTGCAGCCATCAAAACACGAGGCAGCCGCAGCTCCCAGATAATATCAATATGGGATGGTTTCAAGTCTCCCATTATTTGCTGTCCAAATATTTTATGTGCCATAATATTATAGACCTCAAAGAGCGGAATTTTCACGGATCCAAGGCAAACCGCTACAAGCATTGATAGCAAAACCAACCCCAACAAAAAAATAATACCTATCATAAAAAAATAGTTTCGCCTGATTTTCATTTATCCTGTATTCGCCTCTTTCCTATTGCAAATGATAACGATACTCGTAATCATTATCGTTTGTAATTATAATATAGATAACCTATTGCGTCAACTTGATTTTTCTAAATATTTTTAGCAAAATATTCTATTATTTTCTTTCACTTTCGCTAACCGACAATGTATAATAAATCTAAAAAACGGTTCTTATTATTGGTTTCAATGAAGGAGTGTATGATTTTGAAAAAATACTGTTTCACTATATTGATAATACTGGCCCTAACAACAACCTGTTTTGCTCAAACCACTATTCCTTTTAACAAAGGACTCGTTGTGGATAATACTTTACAAGTCCTCGGCGTTAATCTTTTCGGACCAGCTTTCAAAGCCGGAATTAGACCCAACGACAAAATATTCAATACCAGCAAAGAATTGTTATACAGCCACACCGCTTATCGTGCCCATGAAACGATCGAACGTAAAAATAAAAATTATCAATGTTTTATTGTCCCTGAACAAATCGACCGCCCCACAACACAATCTGTATTTTTACTCGCAACGAATGGTTTGACCATACCTAAAATCCAGAATATCATCGCACAAAGTCCCGAGCTGCAAAAAATATTTCTTACCAAATCAATAGATGCGAACTGGGGAATTTTATATACAGTCGGAGAACTTGACCCAGAAAAAGCCCCCGCCTTGGATTACATTGTAACCGACAAACAACCCTCGCTTATTCGCTTAAAAACAGTCATGTTTTTTACCAGCGGTGAATTTAATACATTTCAGCTATTCCATATGGATATGACATTCGAAGCAAAAAACGGAACGGTTTGGGAAAAAGTCCCTTCCAGTGGGGTATTGGAACAACAATTTATTGAAAAAATAACAAGTGCCACCAATCTTTAATTGTCCACTTACTTTTAAGTTGCATATCTCCCCCGCTCAACCTTTTGTTGTCCTTTTAATATATGTATGTTACAATGTAAAGATTAATAATGGGCGGTTAATCTGTTGATTTTTACGGATCAGACAAACTATTTTGCATAGTTTTTTTATAAAATTTAGTATATATATTAAAGGAGGATTTATTCTGTTGGAACAAAAAAATAAATTACGTATTATCCCCTTAGGCGGTTTAGGTGAAATAGGGAAAAATATGACAGTCTTCGAATACGGTGAGGATATCGTGATATTAGACTGTGGTCTTGCTTTTCCTGATGATGATATGCTAGGAATTGATTTAGTTATTCCTGATATGACCTATGTATTGGAAAACAGAGAAAAAGTCCGTGCTGTTGTTTTAACACATGGACATGAAGATCATATCGGATCCTTATCGTATCTACTGCGAGAAATCAATGTCCCTATTTATGGAACCCGTTTAGCTCTAGGTCTTGTTGAAACAAGACTCAAAGAAAATCGGTTAGAAAATTATCACTTGATGCCAATTGAAGCTGGGGATGAAATCAAAGCCGGCATATTTGATATTGGTTTTATTCAAGGAAGTCATTCCATTCCAGATGCTTGTGGAATTTATTTAAAAACCCCAGTCGGAACAATTGTACACACTGGCGATTTTAAGATTGACCCAACCCCTGTCGATGGAAAACGCATTGATATTCACAAGTTTGCCCAACTTGGCAAAGCGGGGGTGCTCGCACTCTTAGCAGATAGTACAAACGCTGAACGTGAAGGTCATACCGGCTCTGAACTAGAAGTTTCGAATACCCTAGATCAAGAATTCAGCATTGCCCGAGGCCGCATAATTATGGCAACCTTTGCTTCCAATGTGTCACGTCTCCAACAGGCAGCGAATATTGCCTGTAAATATGGTCGCAAAATTGTCGTCTGTGGACGCAGTATGGTAAATGTAGTAAATATTTCCATGGATTTGGGTTATTTAACTATTCCTGAAGGAGTTCTCATCGAAGAAGATTTGATGCACAATTATGAGGATAAGCAGATTTTGATTCTTACAACAGGCAGTCAGGGTGAACCGATGGCAGGTTTAAGTCGTATGGCTAATAGGAACCACCGTCGCATAACAATCACACCTGGTGACACAATTCTAGTTGCCGCAACACCGATCCCAGGAAATGCAAGATCTGTTGGCAAAACCATTGATAACCTGCTGCGTTTGGGAGCTCATGTTGTTTATGAAAAAGAATCTGGGATTCATGTATCTGGACATGCCAGCCGTGATGAACTTCAACTCATGCTCAACCTCGTCCGTCCGAAATTTTTCTTGCCAGTACATGGTGAATATCGCATGTTGAAAAAGCATGGTGAACTTGCCGAAAAATTAGGTATTCCAAAGGAAAACATCCTATTGGGTGAAAATGGCTCGGTATTTGAATTTACTGAAGATACCGGCTGTATAAATGGTAAAGTAAAAGTTGGCAATATATTTGTTGATGGTCTTGGTGTCGGAGATGTCGGAAACATCGTCATTCGCGACCGTCAACAGCTCTCACAAGACGGTGTTTTAATTGTTGTCGTAACTTTAGATAAAGAAAGTAAACTTGTTAAATCAGGACCAGATTTAGTATCACGCGGCTTTGTTTATGTTCGTGATTCTGAAGCATTGATGCACGGTGCTCAACTAAAAATAAAAAATGTCCTTCATAATTGTGAAGTCAATCATATCAGTTCATGGACTACCATCAAAGTACAAATTCGTGAAGCATTAAATCAGTATTTAATTGAAAAAACTGGACGTCGTCCAATGATTTTACCAATTATTATGGAAGCATAAAACATAAAAAACGGCAAGCTGCATTTTGCATCTTGCCGTTTTTTTGATATTATATTTTATAAAATTCAATCCTAAACCTTGAATTTTTCGATAGATTTTTGTAAAGTTTCCGCATGCTCAGCTAGTTTCCGCGTACTATCAATCACTTCGTGAATTGTCGCCGTTGTTTCTTCACTCAAAGCTGCAACTTCCTCTGTTCCAGCGGCTGCTTTTTCTGCAACAATCGCAATTTGCTGAATTTCTTGTCCCGCGGTTTTGGCTTCTGTATTGATTATATTCGAGGTAGCCGAAATATCATTTACTTTGCTTTGAATATTTTCAATGGAATCTGAAATCTCATGAAAAAATTCAACAATTTTCGTCAAGCTTTGTTCTTCTTCTTCTACCGCTTGGTTGGCGAGTTCCATATGGGCTGCCGTTGAAGAAATACCATTTTCGACTTCACTCACAATCGTAATAACTTTACTGCCAGACAAGGCAACCTGTTCGGCTAATTTCCGGACCTCTTCGGCAACAACCGCAAATCCGCGGCCATGTTCACCAGCCCTTGCTGCTTCAATCGCAGCATTTAGCGATAACAAATTTGTTTGTTTCGCAATTTCTTGAATGACGGAAACAATCTCGCTGATTTCTTTGGATTTATTTGCCAAAGATAAAATAGAATCACCAATCTGTGTATAGACGACTTTATTGTTCACAATTTTAATTCCCTGATCTTTTACTAAATCTGAACCAATACGAACGGATTCCGTTGCCTTTTGTGCTAAATGTCCAGAAACGGCAATATCCTCATGAATCGATCCCAATCGATTGATGATTTCTTGAATCTGATCATTTGTATTCACACTCGCTTTTGCCTGTTCTACTGCCCCACCTGCCAGTTCCGTAATTGTCACTGCCGTGCGATCTGAGGCGATACTAATTTCTTCGGTTGAAGCAATCATCTTTTTCGATTCGCTAACCACCACTTCGCCCAGGCCCTTGGTGTCCGTAATCAATTGATGGACATTTGTTACAACATAGCTAAAAGAGTCAGCAATAATACCCAGTTCATCTTTTTGGTTCAAATTGATTTTTTTTGAAAAATCATAGCCAGCTAATTCTTCTAAATAGGCCAATATTTTATGGATGCTGCGATTAATTGGATAAATAATCAATGTAGATACCAATAGTATTGCAATTACAATAACAGCAAGTACCGCGAGCACAATTTTAAAAACAATGCCTTGTTTTATTTCCGTTAAATCATCGACATAAATCCCCGTGCCAATAACCCATTGCCAGGGTTCAAACCCTTTTACATAAGAAAATTTAGGCTGAGCTTTATCTTTACCAGGTTTTGGCCATTGATATTTTACCAAACCTTCTTTTTCCGTTTTCGCCACTTTGGCAAATTCCATAAAGATGGCTACACCATCTGGATCTTTAATGTCACTGATATTTTTCCCGTCCAGCTCCGGTTTCATGGGATGCATAATCATATTGGGCGTATAGTCATTAATCCAATAATATTCATCTCCCCCATAGCGTAAAGTACGAATTTCTTGCTTGGCTAAATCCTTGGCCTGACTTTCAGTTAAAATACCCTTCTGGGATTGTTCATAATAAAATTCTAGAATTTTATAGGATGTTTCGGTTAAATTTTGCAGTTTTACTTTTGCATCCGTTTCCAACGTATTCGTTATTACCGGAATGATATAAAAAGCTACCAAACTACTAAAAGAAAGCGTTAGGAAAACAATGATACCAATAATTTTTGTTGTAAGACGAAAATTTTTAAAAAGGTCCATATACACAATCCTCCTATATTTAAAATCTCCTATACAAGTCAGCCATCATACCTTACTGGAGCAAAAAAAGAGGTCATCCCTTCAAACATGTTCATACCTTGCACAAGCAAAAACACACTCTCGGATAACCTCTTACAAACTCAAATTCTATGTATCTATATAAAATTTTAATTCTCCAAAACTAATTCAAATCCTCTTATTTTTCATTTTTTTTAAATTATGGACACTCTTAAATTTCAAATCAATGCAAAAAATCCCTGTTAAAGAACTGCCTACCAGTTAGGCGTCTTTAGCAGGGATTTCCGATTTTCTATAGACTCAATTCTAAGATTTTTCTTGTTACAGCCGGGGTAACAAGGCTTTTTTCACCTAACTTAACCATTTGATGCGACTCTAGGCTGGCAAGGATTTTATCAATTACTTCTCGCCCTAGTCCATAATCAGAAAAATGGGTTTTGTTCCCCATAATGGCAAAGAAATTTCTGGTCCGCTCAATAATGAGCATAATTTTATCGTCAATTGGAATATCACCGGTAATATGCCAGATGCGTTCACCGTATTGAAGCAGTTTATCCGATTTTTCTACCTGCATGACTTGCATGACTGACGGCAGAATGATAGCTAGTGTCTGTGCGTGGTCCAGCCCGTACAAAGCCGTTATTTCGTGACCAATCATATGAGTCGCCCAATCTTGCGGCACCCCACTGCCAATAAGTCCATTGAGGGCCATGGTTGCACTCCACATAATATTGGCCCGCACATCATAATTTTCTGGTTCTTGCAAAGCTTTCGGGCCTTCCTCAATCAAGGTAAGCAAAAGCCCTTCGGCAAAACGGTCCTGTACTTTTGCAGCTACGGGATAGGTCAAATATTGTTCCATAACATGGACATAGGCATCCACGACGCCATTGGCTATCTGCCGAGTTGGCAGCGTATACGTATAAACAGGATCTAAAACAGAAAACTTCGGATAAACAGCGGGGCTCGCAAAGGCTAATTTTGCCTGTAATGATTTTCTGGTAATTACGCCGCCATTATTCATTTCGGACCCCGTTGCCGGCAAAGTCAGCACCGTCCCAAAAGGGAGTGCTTCTTTTATAGCAAGACCATCCGTAATAAAGGTCCACGGATCAGCCTGAACAAACGGAACAGCTGCTGCGATAAATTTTGTACCATCAATAACTGAACCGCCGCCAACAGCCAAAAGAAAATCATATTTTTCAGCACGAATCAGTTCAACCGCTTTCATCAACGTTTCGTAAACCGGATTTGGTTCGATTCCACCAAATTCGCCAATTGTAAAGTCTTTTAAAACGGTTTTGATTTCGTCTAAAAGACCAGTTTTTTTCGCACTCCCACCGCCATACGTAATAAGGACCTTACTACCGGCTGGGATTTCATGGGACAGTTTAATAACTTCCCCTTTGCCAAAAATAATCTTTGTTGGATTCATAAATTGAAAGTTTTGCATAAAAACAACTCCTTCGATTTTTTAATAAACGATTTTATCGGCACAATGGCATTTCAGACTACAAAATAGCTACATAAGCCTATTTTCATTATACGTTTGGTGATATTGCTTGTCAATTAAACATACATACAAAAAGCCAAAGGACCTGATAAAAAAAACAGACCTTTGACTTTTTATATGCACGAAAATAAATAACTTTTTAAACCGTAAATGCACGGACAATATCTTTAAGTTTTTCGGCCATTTTCGCCAAACCTTGACTACTAATAGAAATTTCTTCGGTGGATGCCGACTGTTCTTGTGTCGAAGCGGATACCATGTGCGTTTGGTTAACGGTTATTTTCGTAACGGTTTCTACTTTGCCAACTAAATCAACAATATTTTGACCGCCATCCGCGAGTCGCTGCATCGTATCTGAAATTTCCTGAACTTGCAATGAAACTTCATTCACTCTTTGTACAATATTTGTAAAGGATTGTCCGGCAGAAACAACAACTTCCGATCCCGTCTGTACTTCTTTGTTACCTGCTTCCATAGCACTAACAGCTTGTGTTGTTTCGGTTTGAATTGCCCCAATAAGTGTAGCAATTTGTTTTGCTGCCTCTTGTGATTCTTCCGCTAGTTTACGAACTTCTTCGGCTACAACTGAAAACCCACGCCCCTGTTCACCAGCTCGCGCTGCTTCAATAGCAGCATTTAACGCCAATAAATTCGTTTGATTGGCGATCGCAGAAATCGTTTCAATAATCTGTCCTATTTCTTTTGAACGATCTCCCAGTTTACGTACCAGTAAAGAAGAGTGTGTCACCGTTTGGTCGATGGACTGCATCTGCTTTATCGATGTTTCAATGTTTGCCAATCCAGCTTGTGCTACCATTTCTGTTTGCTGCGAATTATTGGCTACATTCGTCATTTTACCTGTTACCTCTTGAATCTGTAAACTCATTTGCCCCACCGTTTGACGCGTATGATCGACGACTTCCATCTGCCTCTGTGCACCCTCAGCCACTTCGACGATAATCTCAGCAACTTGATTTGCCGCCAGTGCCGACTGCTTTGAACTAGCTGTCAAATGCTGCGAAGCCTCTGCCACTTTTCCCGCAGATTCTTTTATATTAACTATCATGTTTTGTAATTTGCTAACTAGGTCGCCAAACGATCGGGTAAGCAATCCAATCTCATCGTTAGAAACATTTAATGTGGCAAAATTCAGATTGCCATTTTTCATATCTGCTGTAATCTTAAGAATAGGATTAACAATATTACGCGACAATACAAAGCCAAAGATCAGACCCGCCAAAATAAGTCCCAGCGATACTACTGTGACAATGATTCGAATACGCGTTGCATAAAGATCCGCCTTGCTTCGATTGACTGTGATTTCTTCTTTTTGAATTTGAATCAACGCATTAAATGTGCCTTCTAAATTTTTACGCAAAGAACGACCTTCTGTAAAGGATAGCCGCTGAGCTTCGGCTTTTTTACCCTGTCCATAAAGTTCCAGAACCTTCAAATTAAAAGCCGTAAATTCCGTGTGCGTCGTATCGAGCTTCATAAGCAGTTCTTTTTCTTGCTGCGTTTCCATAAGCGGCGCAAGCTGCGAAACAATTTGTTTGACCTTATCTGATTTAGTCAAAATTTCATCTTTAAATTCACTCTGCGCTGTTAACAGAAAGCCGCGTTCATCATTCGCCTGCCCTGTAAAATAATATTGGATTTCTCGCAAATTTAAAATCGTCGCATTGGAATTGTCAATAATATCTTCATAATTCGCACGAATCTGATTGAGTCCAACTAAAGAAATAATTGTAATGATTAAAATGAAAATTGCTATAAATGCATAACCGGCTATAATCTTGGTTTTTACTTTCAATGTGCTAGACCCCTTTCAACTAAGCCTCTTTGGTAAACGCCAGCAAGAATCCAATTTGCCGACAATACGCAAAAGCCTTCTATATATTATCGTAAAAGGAGTCTTAACTCAACCCTAAAAAGAAGAATACACTAAATAAATAGCGGTTACCCACATAAAGACCGCTGAAAACTTATTAATACAGCACAAAATCTTAGTGCTTTGACGTTGTCTGCCAATCATCCTGCCCGTGATGGCCAAACAAAAAAACCAGATCCATGAAATCAGAATACAAGCTGACGTAAACAAAATTTTATCCAGTCCATTGTAGTTTACCGAACTTGTACCGATTACACCGACAGTATCTATGATCGCATGTGGATTTAGCAAAGACACCGTAACAGCAAAACCAATCTGCTGTTTTGTCGAAAGAGCTTTAACCTCCTGATCGCTTACTGTAACGGTTTCATGCCAAATCAGCCAGCCCATAAAAAACAGAAAAATCACCCCCGCCCCAATGAAAAGCGTCTTTAGTAGGGCAAATTCCAAGACCAGCACCGAAACCCCATTCACGGCTACTAAAATAAGCAGCGTATCACAAATTCCAGCTGTAATTACAACTGGTACGACTCGAAAGAATGTTTTTTGCATAGCTCCTTGATTAAAGACAAATAAATTTTGTACACCTAAAGGTAAAATTAGTCCCATCGATAATATAATTCCATGTATAAATCCCGTCATTATTTTTCTCCTGACTTTTCTCTTCTAACTAAAATTAAAGAGTTACTACAGCACAGACCATGCCCTATATCCCATCCCTGACAGACTGATAAGCTGTATGTAATTTCTTTAATGCGTTATATATAGTATAAAAAATTTGGTATGTCAACACTTTATTAGACAGTTATTTTGAGGTGTGCACATTTGTAGTCTATTGGGCTTAAATAGCCTAATGTTGAATGAATTCTTTTGCT
>NZ_KB905851.1 GCF_000381065.1 Propionispira raffinosivorans DSM 20765
AATGTACTGCTCGACCAAAACTACTTTTTGTAGATGCTTTCTTTGTATGAAGGTATGACAAAAACTCGTCAAGCACTGGTTTTGCCAGTTCCTGCCGTTTTTTATAACGTTCTTCTGTTGTACAATCGGCAAGCTGCCGCTCAATCGCAAATAGTTGGGTGCAATACTGTTTACACCGTTGTGCACCAGACCCTTCACGGTCTTTTTCAGGAAGGCATTTCAGTGCTTCATCAAATTTTCTTCGGGCATGCGCCCAACAGCCAACAACGACAATTTTGTCTGGTAGGCTGTGATATCCAGCATAACCATCCGTATTATTCCGATATCGGAATAATACAGACGCCTATGCGGGCTACAATAAAGTAGCCGATGTCACGAGATGTTTATGCTGGTCACATGTACGTAGAGATTTTGTTGATGCTTTGCCACAAGGCTTGAATGATGAAGAAACGACTCTAACAAAAGCAGGTATTGAACAAATCAATCAACTCTTTTATATGGAAAAAGAATTCGCATCTCTCGAAGCCGAAGAACGGAAAAAACAGCGTCTTTTACAGGAAAAGCCTGCATTAGAGGCTTTTTGGTTATGGATTGAAACGAATAAAGGCAAGATCATGCCAAAATCGAAATTGTGCAAAGCCATGAACTATGCCGAAAACAATAAAAAGGGTCTAGAAGCTTTTCTAGAAGATGGGAATTGCAACCTTTCAAATAATTGGGCAGAAAACAGTATCCGACCTTTTACAATTGGACGCAAAAATTGGCTGTTTAGTGGCAGTCCAAAAGGCGCCGCAGCAAGTGCAGCCATCTATAGCCTTATAGAAACGTGCAAGGCTAATAAAATAAACGAGTACAAATATTTGAAGTATCTGTTTGAAATGCTTCCGAATATCCTGTTTCTAAGAGAGCCACAACTTTTAGAAGATCATCTTCCATGGAGTGAAAAAATACAGCAAATTTGCAAATAAGCATAGCAGTCGTTCGATATATATTCATATTCTGAGTATACATCGACGGCTGCTATTTTTATATACACTGTTTTGTTGTACGCTTACAAAATACTGTTACCAAATGAGATTCTGTCATAAGGCAATGGTATTTTTGCTATTTACTGTTAAGGCGCAAATAAGGCGCATTTCCTTATTTTTAGACAACAAAAAAGCCTCCGAAAACCTCGGAGGCATTGATAACACTGGAGCTGATGATAGGAATTGAACCTACGACCTGCTCATTACGAATGAGCTGCTCTACCAACTGAGCTACATCAGCGCGATCACACAACATATTTTAACGTAGTATTGAAAAAATGTCAAGAAATTGTAAAAAATAATACAGAAAATCAGTTTCATTTCAGTTTAAGAGTTTTGGTATGTATTATTAGCAGTGGCGAAACAATCTTTGCCGCTGCTTTTTATTTGATATAAAGCATGATCGGCAGCGTCGAGCAGTTCTTTGTACGTAGCTCCGTTTTGCGGAGAAATGGCGATACCGATGCTGGCGGATACCATGCAGTCTTTATTTCCAGCATATTGATTTTGGCGGAGTGTGTGTGAAATAGCGTTGGCTTTACGAAATACCGTTTTTGTGGAGCGGATATCATGCATAAAAGCAACAAACTCATCACCGCCGATTCGACCGATGACATCATTGGGACCGAAAAGGGATTGGAGCTGCAGGGAAAATGTTTTGAGCACTTCATCACCAATCAAATGACCGAACGTGTCATTGATATCTTTGAAATCATCAATATCAATAATCATCAAGGCATGGATTGCTTTCGATTTTGGTGTTTTTTTTAGGAAACTATTGATCATAGTTTCTGTGACGGCTTTGTTATATAAATCAGTTAAAGGGTCTTTACAGGCTTTTTTTTCGAGCGATAATAAGGTTTTTTTCTGTGTATCGATATTGACGATTTTACCAATGACTTTAATCGGTTCATGTCGTATATTATAGATTGTTTGACTGTTGATATGAAACCATGCATAGGATCCTTCAATGTTACGAAGTTTGAGCTCAGTGGAAAATTTAGGTTCACCTGAACGAAATGAATTGATTAATTTTTTGATGGTATCGATATCTTTACGATAGACAAAATTGTCTTTATATATGTTTTTCGAAAAATTTATACAGCGAGCCTGACGGCCGAATAATTCAGTATATTTGGCACTGTGTTCAATTATATCAGTCTCAATATCATATTCGAATATGACATCATTTGTCATTTCTGTAGCAATATGATAACGTTCTTTTTCTAATAATAGTTTTTGTTGATACATTTTTGATTTTGTAATATCTAGCAATAAGTAAGATACCGTATCGTATCGATTGTTGGATCGATGGTAGCGGTAACAGTTTGCTCGCAACCATACGAATGTGCCATCCGTTCTTTTTAGCGTGAAATCAAATGTCAAATTATCAATATTAGGTGTAATTGTATCGGAAACAATAATTTTGCTGAGAAGTTTTTCTGCACCGATAAAATTACGACCGCTATTGTTGAATTTTTGTTTGACTTGTGCAGGGGAATAACCGATTAATTTATAATAACCTGCATTTGCATATAAAATCGTTAAGTTATCATCCAAAGCATATGTAACGATACCACAAGATACGGTGTCCATTAGTGAATCAAATTCAAGATTTTGTTGATCGTATGCTCGAACATTTTCTTGCAATTTTAAACAATAATAAAGTGCAGTGAAAAGTAGGATGACTATAAGTGCTTTTCCGGCAATATAATCTTGGATAAAAGGCATTTCAACACAAATCGTTAAAACAATAGAAAAAGATAATAACACAGAAATATGTTTCAAATAATGCTTTTTCATTTTTGTTCGGTTCATAGGAATCACGACCTTATCTTATCGAATGAAATGATCATGTAAATAAGAAAACAATTATCCTATTGTGCATTCATAAATCCAAGTTAAATTTTCTAAAAAAACCATTAATGCTAAGTTCCAGCAATGAAAAATAATCGCCAACACATGGTTACAATTAATAATTGTAACATAGTTTGGTGAACATTTAAACAGATTATTATACTATCATTAATGGTTATTATAGTAGTATGAATAGACAAATTATTCATACTAAATAAGTAAGGATTTGTTAGTGATCATCTTGAAAAATGCGGATTTTATTGTGGCGATAACTGCCTTAATTTATTTATGTATGAAATAATTTTAAACTCAATCCGTTGCTTGAAATGATTGCAAAAATAAACTTTTTTCATCGTACCATCTACTCCATATAATATAGGACAATTATACTATTTAAATGGGAAATAATCAATTGCACCTATATTGCAAGATGTGGCGGGTTTATTTGAATTTAAAGGAGTTATGCGGGATGAGATATTTGATTTTTCTATGAGAAAAGGATTCATTTTCATTTGTTTTGTGGTAAAATGAGAGGGTATTCAATGCATATGCTTAACTTTTGTTAAGAGGAAAGGATGTGTTTTTATGCATGAAGTTGTTATTAAGGCTCGACTTAGTCTCGAGGAAATTTTAAATGCGGTGACGCATGGTGTTGGTACAGCTATGGCGGTTGTTGCACTTGTTGGAATGCTGGTGCTCTATTATGATGAAGGCACGTGGCATGTTACGAGTTGTATAATTTATGGGATTTCGCTTATCTTATTGTATCTTGCGTCTACGTTATACCATAGTTTTACGAATGAGAAGCTCAAGTCAATTTTTAAATTTATTGATCATGCTGCAATTTATGTTTTGATTGCAGGCAACTATACGCCCTTTACATTAATTCCTTTACATGGTGAAGTTGGGTGGACAATCTTTGGAATTGTTTGGTCACTAGCTGCAGCGGGGATTGTTTTCCAGATATTTTGTGTTGAAAAATTTAAGGTTTTGGGTACACTATGTTATTTGGCGATGGGCTGGTTTGCGGTGGTGATGATTCGTCCGCTTTTGGGTCTGCTGCCAATTGAAGCGATTTATTGGATGATTGCCGGGGGTGTTTTTTATACGGTAGGTGCAGTTTTTTATCTTGTAAAAAAAATTCCTTATAATCATGCGATTTGGCATTTGTTTGTGTTAGCTGGAAGTATTGCTCATTTTGTAGCGATTTTTAAATTCGTTTTACCTCTGCCAGAAGTAGTCATTCATATGACTTCATTAGGAATTATGTAAAATGGAATTTTATTGACACTTGTAAAGTTGTTATGTTAGAATTAATCATTGATTTATGACGTTAAAATTTCATATTACTCTTATCAAGAGTGGTCGAGGGACTGGCCCGATGACACCCGGCAACCGGCGCATGCGCAAGGTGCTAAATCCAGCAGGAAAATTCCTGGAAGATGAGAGGGAACACGCTTAAAAAGGTCCCTTTCATTTGAATGGGATCTTTTTCTTGCTTAGAGTAAGAGAAATCTTTCGTTTTTAAAGGGAGGATAAACGAATATGCCAATCAAAATACCAAATAATTTACCAGCAACCAATATTTTAGAAAGTGAAAATATTTTTGTCATGGATACCGATCGGGCTTATAAACAGGATATTAGACCGCTTAAGATCTTGATTGTGAATCTCATGCCGGTGAAATCAATTACGGAGACGCAGCTGCTGCGGCTGTTAGGCAATTCACCAATTCAGGTTGAAGTCGATTTTATTTATACGGAATCCTATGTGCCGCAACATACATCACAAGATTATTTGACGGAATTTTATGGTACATTTGCCGAGGTACGGCATAAAAAATATGATGGACTGATTATTACAGGTGCTCCAGTTGAACAGATGGATTTTGAAGATGTTGCGTATTGGGATGAAATCTGTGAAATTATGGAATGGAGTAAATCACATGCATATTCAACATTCCATATTTGTTGGGGAGCACAAGCCGGTCTTTATTATCATTATGGAATCAAAAAGCATGCAGTTTCACCGAAAATTTTCGGTGTATATAAACATCATTTGAGTGTGGAACATGAAAAATTATTTCGCGGCTTTGATGATGAATTTTATGTTCCACATTCACGTCATACGGAAGTCCGCAAAGAGGATATTGAAAAAGTGGAAGCGCTGACTATTTTATCAGAAGCTGAAGGAGCGGCAGGCGTTTATGCCATCGCGAATCTAGCGAAACGACAATTTTTTATTACGGGACATGCTGAATATGATCCACTTACATTAAAAGGTGAATATGATCGCGATGTAAAAGCGGGGATGAAAATAGAAATTCCACAAAACTATTATCCAAATGATGATCCGACGAAGCAGCCAGTTATGAAATGGCGAAGTGTTGCCAACTTACTTTTTGCTAATTGGCTCAATTATTATGTATACCAGGAAACGCCATATAATTTAGATGAACTTTATGCAGCGAATGACTATATGTATTATATTTAAGCGTATGGCAAGGTTTGTGGCTGGACTTTAGACTCATTTTAGCGAAATCGTGAAAAATCTAAGAGAAATCAAAGAATAGCTGTATAAAATTAACAATATAAAGTATAGATATCAGTAAAATACAGCTATGAATAGGGGATTTATAATGAAAAAACAGGTTATTCTTTTAATGAGTACGATTTTAGTTCTTTTGGTGATGATGCCAGCAGCTTTGGCGCAGGAGCAGTCCAATGGAATAAAAGGCTACCAGTGGGCATTTTCTTCCGATCAGACCAATTATTATTTTGGTAGTGATAAAATGTCGTATGCTGTTGATAAACATGGCAAAATTGATAAAAGCAGGTTGTTGTTTTCGTCTATTATGACATATGAAGAACCGAAACCACAGGCGGTTATTACGCAGCGTGAAGCGCGTGGTCAAAAATTGACGGGTTATGAAAATTTCCATGGAATTATTGAAGTCAGAGAAATTGATTTAGATAAAAAAACGGTTTGGATACGAAGTCATCAAGATATTGATACGGCATTTAAAGTATTGACTGCCGAAAGTTCGGATCAGCTTTATGATCTCAAAGTTTTACCAAAAGATCAGCCGGAATATATTTTTGCTCAGCAGGTCATTGATTATGCGGCAAAACATGCAGATGATCTCAATCATAATACAAAAACGATGCAGCGCGAGTTGAAAAAAGCTCAAAAGACAGCAGAAAAACAAAATAATAAAGAATGACAACCAAATTGGTTTGATAAAAAAGTTTGAATTAAAATTTTAATTTTAATTCAAACTTTTTTAGTAGCAGAGAATTGACAGACGTACTAAAATAATATTATGATTAATAGGGAGTAGTAATCATTTGAAAATGTTTGGATGGTTTAGGCTGCTGTTTTGCGATGGAAAGCGGAAAATACCAGCCTAAGTTATTCAGATGTGAGCAGGTTTAAGTTTAATCGATAGGAGAATGCTGATGCGGAAAAATTTTTTTTTGTATTTTGTAGTACTAGTGTGTATAGGGTTGATTTTACCTCGGACAGCTTTCGCAGAATTGGCCATTTCGGACAGTTCTTATAAATGGGTACAGTCCTCAGCACGAATTAACTATTATTTTAACACCAGCGAAATACGTTTTTTTGTAGACGATACGGGACGTGTCGATCGTAATATTTTGCTGGTGAAAACGGTTAAAAGTTTTGACTGGCTTCAAATCCAGGATATTGTAGAAAAACGTAACTGGAAAGGGTTAGATACAGTGGGGTATGAGAACCTGGCTGGATCAGCGGAAGATCTGATTATTGATTTACAGCATCAAACTGTATTCGTGAAAACATATACAGAGCTGGATACAAACTGGAATGCGCTGGATAGCAGCGAACCAAATCGTCTATGCGATTTGACTAAATTATCCACTAAAAGTTTCGATCATATTTTTTATGAGGAAATCATAAAGTATGCTGCTTTGCATCAGGCAGAATTACAGGATCGTAGTATAGCGTATGCTGCCAAATTGTATACAAAGTAGTCTAAAAAACGTGGATGAGGCCTTGGCTTTAGTCCACGTTTTTGTGTAAATGTTTTGTTTGCGAAGTTCTCGCTAAATGATATATACTAATATGGATTATTATAACGAAAAGGTGTTACTTATGGATTATCATAAATTGATTAACAAAGCGGAACAGACACATAAATTAACAGGCAGTGAGATTGTTGCATTATTAAAAAACGAAGAATATCAAGAAGAGCTTGCTCAGGCAGCGGATCGAGTTCGCCATATTTTTGTGGGGGATGAAGTTCACTTGCGTGGATTGATTGAATTTTCTAATATATGTAAACAAAATTGCCTCTATTGCGGCCTGCGGCGCGATAATGAAAAGGTTGAACGGTATCGACTTTCTGAAGATGAAATTCTTGATTTTGCGGCAAAGGCGAAATCGTATGGCTATAAAACTGTCGTGATGCAATCGGGTGAAGATATGCATTTTAGCGTTGACATTCTTAGCCGTGTTTTACGGAAAATAAAAAAAATGGACCTTGCGATTACACTCAGTATTGGTGAGAAAACATATGAAGAATATAAGGCTTATAAGGAAGCTGGTGCCGATCGTTATTTGATTCGTATTGAAACAACCGATAGGGAGTTATATGAAGCTTTAAATCCAGGCATGAGCTTTGAAAATCGTCTTCGCTGCCTGTCTGATCTTAAGCAGTTGGGCTATGAAGTTGGTACAGGGTCTCTAGTTGGACTACCAAATCAGACCATTGAATCATTGGCCCAGGATCTTTTATTTTTTCAGGAAATCGATGCTGATATGGTTGGTATAGGTCCTTTTATTCCCAATGGTGATACGCCTTTACATAATGCAAAAGGCGGTTCGTTTCTACTGGCGAGATCTTTTGTTGCGTTATTGAGGCTTTTGCTGCCAGAGGCTAATATTCCTGCAACGACTGCGATGGAAACACTGGATCGTAATGCGAGAATCATTGCTCTGCAGTCGGGAGCCAATGTTGTGATGCCAAATGTAACCGAGGGAGATTATCGGCGCAAATATGCATTGTATCCGGGGAAAATATGTATTTCTGATACACCTGCGCATTGTCGTGGCTGTATTGGCGGGAAAATTATGGCAATTGGACGGAAAATTTCAGAACATAAGGGATTTCGTTGTCATGCAAATAGTCATAAAGTGTAGATTGTTAAACGGGGCTGGCAACAGCTCTTTTTTGGGAAAAGTGGGATAGAAATCCTATAAAATCATTTCCAAATGAATTGATATAATGTATAATTAAATCTAAGTAAGAATAGTTCTAGAAATTTATGGGGTGATTAAAATAAAAGGGACAGTTGTAGCAACGTGGATTAGTACAGCAAAAAAGCTCTGGGGCGAAGCTGTAGTCGCTGAAATCATGGGGAATCTTGGTTGGGAGTCGACAAGAATTTTTTTGCCAACCGAAGATGTAGAAGATAATAAACCAAAACAGATGGTAGAAATGCTGTCAAAAAAAACAGGGCAATCAGTCAAACAAATTTGGCATGCCATCGGGAAAGATAACGTTACCGCATTTTTTAACGTTTATCCCGCATTTTTTCAAAATAAGACATTATATTCTTTTTTAGCATCACTGTATGATATACATGTGGAAGTGGTGAAACGTATCGCTGGTGCAAAACCGCCGGAGGTTATCATGACTCCGATCAGTGAATATGAAGCAATTTTCTCTTACCGTTCAGAACGAGCCATGTTCGATTATTTTCTTGGCTTATTGGATGGGTCCGCTGAACATTACCATGAAGCATTGGGAATAGAAGTGTTGGAACAAACTTCAAATTCTTTAAAATTGAAGCTGAAATTTGCTCAATCGATTACCCATACGCAAACTTTTGGTCTTAATAAATGGCTGGGGTTTGTCGGCGGTCTTGCAGCTAAAATCGGCTTACTGGTAACGGTTGCTGTGTTCGTAGCACTGCTTATTGTTCGAACCTTTACGGAAGTATCCTTGTGGACTTCATTGGTAGCGGGTTTTGTATCCTATATTTCCGCAGCGGTTCTATTGCGTCCAATGCAGTCTATAAAATTGCAGATGGATCGACTTTTAGAACATCGCTATATTGAGACCTTTACTTTACATACAAAAGATGAATTTGAGCGCCTCAACTGTAAGATTGAAGAATATAAGAAACGGATCAAAGCAGATTTTACTGGCTTTAAAGGAACGACAGATGAATTGAACCGCTATGGTGGAACCTTTAATACGCTCGCGGGCAATATGGGTTCGGCTTCCGATCATATTACAAATATTATGGATGAAGTAGCCGTGTCAGTACTTCATGAAGCAACTTCGACTACGGATGCAGTCGGAATTTTAAACGGTAATATTGTAACGCTCAAAACGGTTGTGGATCAACAAATTGAAAATAACCAGCATTTGCAAAATGCTGTTGATAAAATTGATCGCGGCTTTGGGGATGTTCACAGTTCAAGCGATAAGATCCATGATAGTATGGTTAATTTTGCTAAGGTCAAAAAAGATGTAGGGAAATTAAGTGTGCAGACACAGAAAATTACCGAAATCACGGGTATGGTGGCAGCGATTGCTGGACAGACGAATATGCTTGCGCTTAATGCAGCGATTGAAGCAGCCAGAGCAGGTGAACAAGGTCGTGGCTTTGCAGTTGTAGCGCAGGAAGTTGGACGACTCGCCGAAGAGTCGCAGCAGCATTCCGAAATTATTTCGGCAGATGTTTTGGTCATTACCCATACAATTCAGGATGTTGTGAAATCTGTTGATGAAGAATACGCTCTTTTGTCAACGGAAAGCAAACAGCTTATCGGTGTCGTAAATGAGAATGCGGAACATGTTGCTAATATTAGAGCTGTTTCAGCAGGAATTGTGGATATGATATCTAAGCTGGAACATGAAATGGAAGATATCAATTCCGTCTATGGAAATATTGAATCGATTGCGGCAATTTCTGAAGAAAATTCAGCGGCAACACAGGAAGTTAATTCAGCAGTTCGTATTTATAATGATAAATTGCAAGATATGATTGGTAAGATTGGTGAATTTAAGAAGATGACGCAGAATTTTGCGGTGGATATCAATCAGTATAAAATTTAATAAGATAATAAAAAAAACAGACGATTTCAAATCGTCTGTTTTTTTTATTATTTATTTGTTTTGTTCTGTGACCAGCCATTTTACTAAAATATGAGCACTGCGACGGTTGGTAGCCAAAGGGATATTATGTACATCGCAAATTCGCAGCAAGGCTGTAATGTCTGGCTCGTGAGGTTGTGATGTCAGCGGATCACGCAGGAAAATAACAAGATCAACTTTTTCTGTTGCGACGAGTGCGCCAATTTGCTGATCGCCGCCAAGCGGACCGGACATCAGAGTTTTTACATTTAAATGAAATTTTTCATTGATCAGTGTCCCGGTTGTTCTGGTAGCAATGAGGTCGTATTGCGAAAGTACGTCTTTATGATGGTCGACAAATTCTAACATTTCAGTTTTTTTCTTGTCATGGGCAATTAAAGCGATTGTTTTCATGAATACACCTGCTTTGATAGATTTTATTTAGTATGAATTACTATTTCAGTATAGCGTATTTGTGAAAACAGGTAAATAGCAGAATTCTGAGAAAAAAATTTGATTTCACTAGGATTTTGTTTCGGTAATTTTTATCGTTGTTCTTATTGTGCAACAATTGTGAAAATCGATAACTTTAGGGACAGATATTGCATCACGCATAGGACTTATGATAAAATATCTCCGAATGGAGTGAATGTAAGTGGCAAGAAAAGCAAGAGTGAAAAGTAGTACCGGAATTTATCATATTATTATACGCGGTCTGGATATGCAAACAGTATTTGAAGAGGACGAGGACAAAACAGCTTTTTTAAAGTTGGTGCATGATTATAAAGCAATCTGCGGCTACGCTGTGTTTGGCTATGTGGTGATGGATCATCATGTCCATCTTGTGATTCGTGAAGGGCAGAATACCGTCAGTAATATTATGAAGCGTATCGGGGTTAAGTATGTTGCACGCTATAACGCAAAATATGCGCGTGAAGGGCAGTTGTTTCATGATCGTTTTAAAAGTGAGCCAATTGAGTCGGACGATTATTTAAAAACAGTTTTACGTTATATTCATCAAGAACCTGTTCGTACTGGTGCGGTAACTGAAATTAGCAGATATCCCTGGAGCAGTTTTAAAGAATACATAGATGCGGATTCGCTTGTTGATACACAAAAAGTTTTAGCTATTTTTGGTAAAGAAGAAGCAGCGCAGCGCATTGCTTTTCGCAAGTATATGAATGAACCTTCCGAGGATAAATGTTTAGAAGCTTGTCGGGAAAAGATTGCTGATGCAGATTTGCTGGCCCTTTTACTTCGTTTAGCCCGAGTAAAAACGGTGGAGGAATTAAAACGTTTATCGAAACCAGACCGCAATGAAATGTTGAGAGAAGTGAAATCACTGGATACAACGTCTACATGGCAAATTGCTAAAGTGAGTGGTTTTAGCCAAAGTGTTGTCGCAAAAATATAAAAAACAATAAAATTTAAAGAGCTCCTATAGTTAATCGGCTGAAAAAGCTTGTTATATACAGGGGCTCTTCTTGTTTGAAAAATTTTTTTAATAAAACGTGTAACTCCATTCTTGACGATTGCCGTATAGGATATTTAATGTACCTTATAATAGCATTTATATATTTTTTTTATCTTTTGTGCAGCAATCGCTTGTGTATTTAATTGATATGTAGTATATTCAAATAATCAGATATTCAGTAGTATAGATATTGGAGGTAGTATGTTTTTGTTAACACAGGATTTATTTAACAATTTATTTGAGCTGGGTGTGCTCTTTTTTATTTTGGGCGGTATATTTCCGTTGCTTTTGCATAAATGGCAGCACTTTGCGACTGCTTTTGCCAATGGTTGTTCTTTTGCCGGCGGTGTTTTGATGACAATTGTGGCGGGGCGGTTGCTTTTGTTTCAGGAAACCTTAAACTTGATGGCGTGGACGATTATGGACCCAATCATATTGAAAGTTCATTTTGATATGCTATCGTCCTTCTTTTTATTGATTATTGGCAGTATGGTTTTAATTTGTGCTATTTACGCACAGGGAGATGTTGGTTCTAATAAACAACTGGATGGTAGAAACTATCTCGGGGCTATTATGAATTTTTTTATCCTTTCCCTTATTGGCGTTGTTGGTGTTGATACTTCCGTGACCTTTTTGATCTTTTGGGAGTTCATGGCGTTGACGTCTTTTGCGCTGGTGATGTTTGAACATGAAAAAAAGAAAGTTCGTTCCGCGGGCTATATTTATTTGACGATGACACATGTAATCGGCGTTTGTTTGAGTATCGCTTTTTTATTGTTGTATTGGTATACGGGCAGTTTAGAGTTTGCTGCTTACAAGAATGTTGGGTCACAGGTATCAGAATTAGCAGGATCCATAATCTTTTTTTTGTTTTTTATTGGTTTTGCTGCAAAAATGGGATTGTTTCCAATTAATGTATGGCTGCCACGGGCTTATCCGGCGGCACCATCGAGCGCAACGACGCTGATGGCTTCAGCAATGATCAAAATGCCTGTGTATGCATTACTACGTGTATCTTTTGATTTTTTTGGCACAGGCCCGCTCTGGTGGGGGCTGTGCGTTATTGGAATAGGAACGGTTTCTATGTTTGCGGGCAGTTTGTTAGGTGCTTTGCAAAATGATACGAAACGGTTTCTTGCTTATAGTAGTGTGGAGAACATGGGACTTATTTGTGTGGGAATTGGTGCAAGTTTGTATTTTAATGCAGTGGGCGCATTTACGTTGGCGGCACTGGCTTTTTCGGGTACATTGTACCATGTTTTCAGTCACTGCATCTTTAAATCTCTACTGTTTATGGGAGCTGGAGTTATGCTGAGGGCAACGGGAACATGCAATATAAGTCGTCTCGGCGGTCTTATTCATCGGATGCCTTGGATGGCGGGCGCTTTTTTGATTGGCGGGATGACCTTGGCTTCTTTACCGCCATTTACTGGATTTATGAGTGAGTGGCTTTTGCTGCAATCGATGCTGCATATGGCTTTTGAACCATCAACGCCATTTATTAAACTTTTTGCTGCCATGGTTGTGGCGGCCATGGGACTGTCTGGAGCGCTGGCGGCGGCAGCTGTGGTTAAACACTTTGGCATCGCTTTTTTAGGCAAGGCACGCACTCCAGAGGCGGCTGAGATGCAAGATGTTAATGGAAGTATGCGCGTTGGAATGATGGTGCTTTGTTTTTTGTCGCTCGTATTGGGAATATATCCTGGCGGAGCATTCTTGTTTATTAATGCGGTGACGAGTGGGTATTTTTCCGTGGTGTTTAAGAGTGATTTTATTGTCCTTGTTCCGTTTGTTGGAGCTGCCGAAAAACTGACAATCTCCACGGGCATTGTGACAGGTTTGATTTTTGTCATTTTACTGTTTACGTATCTTTTGATTCGCCGTCTGTATGGACGGAGTCGTTATGAACTAGAATCTGTCTGGACTTGCGGAGGGGAACATCTTCCTATTATGGAATATACAGCAGCATCCTATTCACAGCCGTTGCTGCGTATTTTCAAGAGAATTCTTGGAGCACATAACAAGATTGTGACACAAGCTGAATATCAATATTATCCAAAGCGAATCGAGCATCGTATCAATATCGATGCTCGTGTTGGTGATAATGTTTATAAACCTTGTATTGGACTTATGGTAAAACTATTTAAGCAAGTTAAAATCATTCAAAATGGTAATTTGCAAGCTTATGTGGCTTATATGGTTGCAGCTTTAATTATTACTTTGTTATGGATTAGGTAGGTGGAATGGATGATAGAAAAAATAGTATATATGGTCTGTCAGGTTTTGTTGGTTTTATTTGCAGCACCATTGGTAGAGGGGATCATAAAAAAAGTGAAGGCTCGGCTGCAAAATCGTATTGGTGCTGATCTTATACAGCCATATCGTGATTTATTTAAATATCTGCGTAAAGATGCAGTGCTTGCTAAAGAGGCTTCTTGGCTCACGCGGACAACACCTTATCTTGTTTTTGCCATTGTCCTGGGTTCAGTAAGTTTGCTGCCCATGGCGGCATTGTATTCATCGCTGACCTTTACCGGTGATATCATTTTACTGGTTTATCTTTTTGCCGTCGTGCGTTTTTTTCTAGCGATTACGGCTTTGGATTCCGGCAGTGCTTTTGGCGGGATGGGATCGAGCCGGGAGATGATCATGTCTGCTATTTGTGAAGCGGCGCTGCTGCTTGCGGTGATTGCTGTACTTATGCAGGTTGGCACAACCAATCTGAGGGTGATTGTCGAATCTTTGCTTACGGGGGGCCGGGATTTATTTAATTACGCGTATTGGCTCTCCTTTGTGGCATTTTTGCTTGTGGTCATTGTTGAAACAGGGCGGATACCTTATGATAACCCGGATACACATCTGGAACTTACCATGATTCATGAAGCTATGCTGCTTGAATATTCGGGCCGTTATTGGGGCCTTTTGCATTGGGCTCTTTTGGTGAAGCAAATTCTTGTTTTTACTTTATTTATCGATCTTTTTATCCCATGGGGGATTGCCAAAGAATTTACCGGTTTGGCAATTTTTGAGGGCAGTATTTTTTATTTGCTTAAAGTTATTCTGCTTGGTATATTGCTGGCGGTGATTGAAACGGTTTATGCAAAAATGAGGTTGTTTAAAGTACCAAAATTGTTGGCAGTTTCAATGGCGTTATCGGTTTTGGCGATTGTTTTGCAAATTGCTGTATAAAGGGGGAAGAAAAATACAAATGGATAGTTTTATTACGGTGATTTTACTCGTAAGTACGCTGCTTTTATTTAGGACGAAAAAGACGATGGATGCTGTATTTATTATAACAATCCAATCAGCTGGTCTGGCTGTAATCGGATTTATTATGTGGTATCGCACGGGACTGGTGCATCTTTTAATTGGGGCCATTTTAACCCTGGTGGTTAAAACGTTTCTGATACCCTATATATTGTATTATACGGTGCGTAAAACGAAAGAACACCGAAACATTGTACGGAGCATGGGGCAGTTTTCTACGATGCTGATAGCCCTTTTGCTAACGGTGTTGGGGCAGTATGTAGCATCTCATTTGATGCTTCCGGGAGCGGAACATGGGATGCGTTATCTGTCAGCAGCGATAAGTTTAGTGTTTTTAGGAACATTTACGATTATCAATAATAAGCAAGTTTTGATGGAAGGAATTGGTGTCATTGTGATTGAAAACGGTTTATTTTTGATTACACAGTCGTTAAGCTATGGAATGCCTCTAGCCGTTGAACTAGGGATTTTCTTTGATTTATTTGTAGCGGTTGTAATTATTGCGAGTTTGACATTTAAGATTCATTCTGTTTTCCATAGTTTGAATACAGAAAAAATGCAGGATTTAAGGGGATAAGTTATGTTGGCAATAGGATTATTTGTAGTTACGCTTTTGAGTGGTGTTTTGGGCGGGCTGTTTAGCAGACATAAATTTGCCGATTTCTTGCAGGCCACAGGGTCCTTTGTTTCATTGCTGCTGGCAGGCTGGATTGCAAAAATTGTAATTTTTGATGGGAACATACTTATCTATTCAGATCATTTGATTTATATTGATGCCCTAGGTGCTTTTAATATTATGTTGATCGCGATGGTCGGGTTTGCGGCAGCGGTTTATTCGGTTGGTTATATGCGTTATGAAGTGGCAGAAGGATTCATAACACGAGTGCAGTTAGGTAGATATTATTTCTTTTTTCATTGTTTTATTTTATCGATGCTGTGGGTGAGTTCAGTTGATAATTTGGGCATGTTATGGGTTGGAATAGAGCTTACTACATTGATTTCAGCCTTATTAGTATCCTTTTATGGAACACAACATGCATTGGAGGCAGCTTGGAAATACCTTATTATGGGGGTGGTAGGGATTGGTTTTGCCCTTTTAGGTATTGTATTTCTCTATATGTCAGGGCTCAACACCATGAATCCGGCAGCGGCACTGCAGTGGTCTTCACTTATGGTGGTGGCGGATCAACTGAATCCACAATGGGTTGAAATCGGTTTTATTTTTATTTTGATTGGTTTTGGCACAAAGGCAGGGCTGGCACCTATGCATTTTTGGCTGCCGGATGCACACAGTCAGGCTCCAGCACCGGTTAGTGCGGTTTTATCCGGGGTACTTTTGAATACCGCCCTTTATGGTATTTTTCGCATTTTTGCGATTGCAAATCTTACGCTGCATGGACAGGCCGCTAAATATTTAATTGGGTTTGGACTGTTTTCAATTGCGGTGACAGTACCATTTATCATGGTGCAGAAGGATTTAAAGCGTATGCTGGCATTTTCGAGTGTTGAGCATATGGGGATTATTACATTAGCTGTTGGTTTTGGTGGACCGTTGGGGTTATATGGAGCGTTTTTGCATATGTTTAATCATTCCATGACCAAATCTTTACTGTTTTTTGCTGCGGGTGATGTGGCGCAAAAGTACCATACGAAATTTATGGATCGTATTTTTGGGGTACTTAAGGCGCTTCCTTTTACCGGAATTGTCATGCTTATTGCAGCTTTTGGTGTTGCCGGGGCACCACCGTTTAGCATCTTTTTGAGTGAGTTTACAATCATGTTAGCGGGTGCAGCTTCTGGTCATATTTTTGCCGCAGGTATTTTTGCTTTGTTGATTGTACTGATTTTTGCGGGAATGTCTTATTATGTGTTGAAGATGATTTTTGGGAAAATGCCGGTTCGAACCGTGCATCAAACGGATTTTTGGATGAAAACTGCCATGAGTATGCTGCTTGTGTTTGTTATAGTCGGGGGTCTATATGTACCAGAGCCCCTTGTTTATGCAATCCATGCAGCAGTCGCCATATTCCAAGGGGGGATTAAATAATGGAGCGAAGAAGACGGATTTTAAAAGAAATAGAACAACATATTCAGCCGTTATTGCTTGCTAAGATAGAAAAAAAACAGGAAGTCCTGTTTGAGGTGCATAAAGAACATTTGCTGCCAGCTTGTCAATACATTCATGGTGAACGCAAAGCGCGCCTTTTCACAATGGTTGGTAATGATGAACGGCAGATTAATGGAAGCTTTAGCTTGTATTATGTATTTGCGATTGATGAAATACATTTTTTTGTTACCATTAAAATTGCCCTGTCACAGGTCGATCCGACATTTCCTTCGCTGGCCGCGTATATACCGACACTGGATTGGTATGAACGAGAAGTCAATGACTTATTGGGGCTTCGGGCGATTGGTCATCCCAATCGTGTACCGTTAATTTTACATGGAGACTCTCTGGGGATACATCCGCTTTGTAAAGATTATGTTGATACAGGTTTAGTCGCGCAGACACCGGATATGACGGATACGGTAGAGTATATGGGAGAAGACGTGACGCAGATTCCCGTCGGCCCGATTCATGCCGGTATTATAGAACCTGGACATTTTCGTTTTGGTGCGGTTGGTGATACGATTTTACATCTGGATGCTAAACTTTTTTATACACATCGTGGGATTGAAAAAACACTGGAAGGCAAGACCGTGCAAGAAGCCAGATTTTTAATTGAACGTATTTGCTGTGTTTGCAATGTTTCTCATTCAGCTTCTTTTGCGCAAGCGGTGGAATCGGCAGCTGGAATTGAAATTTCGCAGCGAGCTAAATTTTTGCGGTGTCTATATTTAGAATTAGAGCGGCTTTACAATCATGTGGGAGATGTTGGGAATGTTTGTTCGGGTTATGGTTTTGCAGTTGGAAGCAGTCAAGGTGCCAGGCTTAAAGAGGCGCTTTTGCAACTGAATGAACGGCTTACAGGGCATCGCTATTTGCGCGGAATCATCGTGCCGGGTGGGGTGAACTGTGATCTGGATGAAGCGGAACTTGTCTTACTGATGGAATCTATTAATGAAATTGATGTTGATTTTCAGGAATTTGTTGATATTTTATTGGGTCATGAAATTGCTATGGATCGTATGGAGACAACGGGGAAACTGTCGCTTCAGCAGGTTGATGATTTTGAGGCAGTTGGTATAGCCGCCAGAGCATCGGGGCGTGATGTTGACTGCCGACGTGATTTTCCCTATGCTGCCTATGAACAACTTGATTTTGCGGTTGTTTTGCAAACAGAAGGCGATGTTTTAGCACGGATAAAGGTACGCATCGTTGAAGCTTTTAATTCGATGCTTTTGATCCGGCAAATTTTAAGCCGTTTGCCGAAGGGGGCTATCCAAACCGACATTCCTTTGATTGAACCTTATACAAGTTCTTTGGGGTGGTCGGAATCAGCGCGCGGTGAAAATGTCCATTGGATTATGTTCGATAAAAACAATACGATTTACCGTTATCGGGTACGATCCGCGGCTTATAGCAATTGGCCGGTTGTACCTCTCGCGGTAGCAGGAAATATCATTCCAGATTTTCCGCTTATAAATAAGAGTTTTGAATTATGTTATGCGTGTTGTGATCGGTAATATTTGGAAGGGGAAATAGGTATGTTTGATATGATTCGCAAGATATGGAAGGTTGGTACGGTGACTCGAAGGCAGCCATTTTCTGCGGCACCATTAAAATATAAAGGTAAAATTAAAATAAAATTTGTGCCGAAGACCAATTGGGCCGAATGTGCGGCGGCTTGTCCAAGTAGAGCGCTGATCATAGATGCTGGGCAGGTACGGTTATTCTATGGCAATTGTATTATGTGTGGAAATTGTGTACGAATATGCAATACGGATGCAATTATACAAACGAATGATTGCTATTTAGCAGCTATGGATAAAAACAAACTTTGGGCGGCTGTGACGATATAATGGCAAAAAAGGAGAAATTCTGATGAATGAAGAACTAGGAAAAGACATGAAAGCACGAATTACGAAAGTCTTAGGCGGCTCTTTACATATTCGTCATGTAGATACGGGGTCTTGTAATGGCTGTGATTTTGAAATGGGAGCTTTGTCTAATCCCATTTATGATATTTCTCGTTTTGGTGTGAGTTTTTCAGCATCGCCTCGTCAGGCGGATATGCTGATGGTAACGGGCGGTGTGACGAGAGCCTTACAAAAAGCACTGCTTAGAACATATGCTGCGGTGCCCAATCCTAAAATTGTTTTGGCAGTGGGAGCTTGTGCGATCGGTGGGGGGGTTTTTGGCGAAACGTATGCCAATGCGGGCGGCATTGATCAATTTGTGCCGGTTTATGTCTATATACCAGGCTGTCCGCCAAGACCGGAAGCTTTGATGCAGGGGATCTTGAGCGCAATTGATAAATATGAAGAAGTTTTAAAGCGGGGGAACTAATATGGATTTAACAGTGCAACAATTTAAAGCAGATTTTTTCAAAGCTCTGGCGCATCCACTGCGTATTCGAATTTTAGAAGTATTGAGTCAGGGAGATAAAAATGTCAATGAACTGCAAAGTATTATCGGTAGTGAAGGGTCGGCCGTATCACAGCAACTATCTGTTTTACGCAGTCGAAATATCGTTAAGGGGACAAAAGACGGTAATAAGGTAACCTATTCACTTTGTGATCCAGCTATTCCGGAACTTTTGAATGTAGCAAAACAAATTTTTAATCATCATTTGATCGATACGATTTCCATGCTGGACAAAGTGAATGATGATAATATGAAGGCTATGTCCTGATAAAAATTTAGAAAGCAGCTAGTGGTGTTCTGGTTTTTAGAAATTTTCCGCCTCGCAGGCAGGACAAATTGCTCGTTTACAACTCTTATGGTTTATTTGAAAGTGACTTTGTGTTAAGCTAAGAATAGAGTAATAATGGTTTTATTATAGGAGGGACATCATGGCAGTTGGTAATATTTATACAGCAAAGAAAATTTGCCCAGTATGCGGCGAAGAAATTTCAGTAACGAAAGTGAGATCAAGACTCATCTCGGTAAAGACAGATGATGATTTTTGTGTACATTATAAAGATTTTAATCCTTATTATTATGCGATTTGGGTTTGTGAAAAATGCGGCTATGCAGCAGATGAAAATCATTTTACGGGACATATGCATCCCAAACATCAAGAACTGATCCGAAAATTTTTAAATGAACGAAAAATAGGTTTGGAACATCATGAAGTGAGAACGCTTGCTGAAACGGTTACATCCTACAAATTAGCGATTTTTTTCGCAGAACTTATTAGTGCATCTGCAGGTCATATTGCAGGGCTGTATTTAAAGTTGGCTTGGATCTATCGGGATGCCAAAGACAAAGAAAAAGAAGATGAAGCTTTGGCAAAAGCAGTTGAATATTATGATAAGTCTTTGGCGACAGAACGTTATCCAATGGGAACGATGACCGATAATGCGGTTATTTATCTGATCGGGGCTATCCATAAACGTATGGGCAATTATGAATCAGCTACACAATATTTGAGTCGTGTCATTGGTGATCAGCGGGCTCGCTCGGAAACGACGATTTTTAATAAAGCCCGTGATCTTTGGCAGGATATCCGTTCCGATAAAGAAACACCAGAACACACCTGATATTTTGTTTTATAATGACTGACAGGCGATTTTTTTATGACATACCAGGTGAATTGCTGTATAATAAAAATGCTATTGCAGGCACTTTTGCCGGTGTATGCAATAACATAAATTTTATGATGAAGCAGGGATTGTTATGGATATGCCTACAGTTATTTCAGCTCAGGCACTGAACTCAATTAATTTTAATGACATAAGCAGTACAATAGAAAACTATAGTCCGGTTATTGATGTGGTAAAAAAGACTTGGACAAAAGAATCTCTGCTGGATATTTTAGCCGGGAAAATTTCGATACCGGATGATGTGATCAATGCATCCATTGCCGATCAAATTGATGAGACCTCTAAAGTGAAGTCTCTTATTGTTACTTCTCAAGCGAATGGAAAACTGAAAATTAACGCCGATACCAAAGCAATGGGACGTTTGGAGCTTACGGGAACAATTGATGAATTTGTTCACAGGGGGGATACGTCCTATGTGAAATTTACAGTTAAAGAACGAGAACTTCCAGATCATCAAGTCATGTCTTGGATTTTTTCCCGGATTTCGTTGTCGATGGCGCAAAAAATAGTGGGGAAGATTGACCTTGCTGATGATTTGAAAACGGATATCAACCATAATACAATTACCGTGGATTATCAAGACATGTTATTGAAATCAGATTTTGGACAAGTTTCATTTCAAGGTTATAATCTTCTGGATGCACTTGTGATTGAGAAGGCCGAGCCCAAAGATGGCTATATTGAATTTACAACAGGATTAAATCTTCCTGAGCCTGTCAAAACGATGTTATTGAATATACTTTTATAGAGGGGGTTGTATTTTTGAAAAAAATAGTTTGCTTGCTGCTTATGTGTTTTTGTATTGTGGTGCTAACACTGCCAGTTTTGGCATCACCGCTTAAACCAAAAATTTTATTTGTACCTCATGATGATCGACCTGTTTCGTTTGCACAGACAGCCGATACCGTGCGTAATTTAGACTATGACCTAGTATTGCCACCGCAAAATCTCTTGGGGAATCGTACGGATCTTGGCCATCCTGATGAACTTTGGCAATGGGTATTTGCTCAGGCAAAGAATGCAGATGCACTGGTGTTATCTTCGGATTCTCTACTCTACGGAAGTCTGGTAGGGTCTAGAAAACATGCCTATACACAAGCAGATATCATCAAACGTGTTGAACAGTTTGCGCAGCTTAAAGCTCAAAATCCCCGTTTGAAAATCTATGTTTTTGGTTCGATTATGCGTACCCCTCGCGATGGTGCAGCTTCAGGGACGGAAGAACCAAGTTATTATGCTAAATATGGTGCTTCGATATTTCGCTTAACAGAACTGCAAGATAAAGGCGAAACGGAAGGGTTATCAGGCAGTGAAAAAAAAGAACAGGCTAAATTAGAAACGGTGATTCCAACAAAGGCAATCGGCGATTGGATGAAACGCCGCCAGACTAATTTTGCTGCGAGCAGTCGTCTAATTGAATTATCTCGGGCGGGAACTTTTAATTATCTTGCTTTAGGACGCGATGATAATGCACCATATTCGCAGACGCACAAAGAAAGCAGGCTGCTGTCAAAACAGGGTGAGGATTTAGGCGTTACGAAATTTCAAGCTTTAGCGGGAATTGATGAAATCGGTATGGTCTTGATGACGCGGGCCGTAAATGATTTGAGTTCTTATATTCCCTTTGTGACAGTTCGCTATGCAGATGGGATAGGCGCTGCTACGGTACCGTCTTATTCCGATGAAGCAATTAGTCAATCGATTCGTTCTCATCTTCTGGCTGCCGGGGCAATTCAGATTCCGGGCCTTAAACGAGCGGATCTGGTACTTTTGGTGAATACGAATAAAGATGGGAAAACCTTAGAGGCAAATTGGCCGCAAAATACGATAGTGCCAAGAGATAATACGCTTTCATTTGCCAAAATGGTGGACTTATATGTGTCACAAGGTTATCATGTTGGTGTCGGTGATATTGCTTTTTCCAATGGGGCTGACAATGCATTGATGGCTGAGTTGGCAAAACGTAATCTTTTGCCGAAACTCACAGCTTATTCGGGATGGAATACGGCGACAAATAGTACAGGCTTTGTGTTAGGACAGGGGATTATGGCTCCCAAAATGACGCTGCAAGCAAAAAACAATTTATTGGCAGTTCGGTATTTGGATGATTGGGCTTATCAAGCTAATATTCGGCAGAGTGTTGCTGGAGAGCTATCAAAAATACCCGGAACTGGCAGTTATGGACAGTTGGATCAAAAAAAAGCGGCTGTTATAAAAGCTACAGTCGAAAAAATGAATATATTTGTCAAGCATAACTTGTCAGATATGGAGATTGATAAAATTTTGATTGATTTTCCTTGGAATAGAATGTTTGAAACTGCGGTTACAATACAATCTCGATAAATATAAAACCTGCTAATTTTTTAGCAGGTTTTTTTATTGAAAGCACGAATACTAAATGAGTAGTGTTTCCCTCGAAATAAAGCAAAATCTGAAGGAAGTTCACGTGCAGTACCGGAGTTTGGCAGTTTGCATAGCTTAAGATTGTATAAATTGAAAATGGAAGAGGGCGGAAATTTTGTTTGACTTTTTTAAGAAAAAAACAGATCGGCCGTTTCAAAATGAAGATTTATCGAACAGACAGCAGAACGTAACAGAACAGATGGATTCCGTAAGTCAAAAAGATCATGCCGCGGAATTGCACTGCAAGGTAAACTACTTTTCAGAACAGGATATAAATGCACAGAGTTTAACGGAATTTTTGGCTGTGGCGGGCGGTCCGGCACTTGTTTTGGGGTATGTTTCCCCGGATGCTTCAATGAAAGATATTTCCAGTAAACTCAGGAGTTTACTGCCGCAAACGGCAAAATTGCTCTTGATTTCAACAGCGGGGGAGCTTTGCAATGTAAATGTACAAGCTCCTTTATACCAGAACGATGATGCTGGTCGAAAAAAAGTTTTATTACAAGTTTTTTCCAATCAAATGATTCGGAATTGTCAGATCATATCGATTCCATTGCCAAATGATGATATTTTGGCGGGGAAAGATGTATTTTCAATGAAAAAACGGATTGATACGATTAAAGCGGAGCTGGCGCAGCAACCAATTAAATTTAAGATATCTTCGCCCGATACGATAGTGCTTACCTATATCGATGGTGTTTCAAATTGTGAGACATTTTTTATGGAGGCAGTTTATGCGAGCCATAAGTATCCTTGTACTTTTATTGGCGGTTCGGCTGGCGGGAAATTTGATTTTGTAAGCACGGATATTTTTGATGGCACGAAAGTACTGCATCATCATGCGGTCATGTGTTTTGTTCAGGTAAATAAAGATTTCCGTTTTGGAATTTTGAAAACGCAGGGGTTCAGTAAAACGGATACGAAATATATTGTCAGCAGTTCAAATTCAGCTTTGCGTTATGTAAGTGAAGTCCTCGATGAAACTGGTAATAGTATCAGCTTGATTGATATACTGAAACGTAAATTTAGCTGCCAGAGTATCGAGCAGCTGGAGAAGGTTTTAAATGGCTATAGTTTTGCGATTGAGATCAATGATGAGATCTTTATTCGCAGCATTGCCAAGATAGCAGCGGCTGAAAATCGGATTTATTTTTTCTGCGATTTAGCACCAGGTGAATATCTGCATTTGGTCAAGCGGGAAGGTTTTGTGAAGAATATGCGCGACGATTGGCAGAAATTTTGCTTGAATAAACCAAAACCTTTTGGAGGCATCTTAAATGATTGCGTGATTCGACGTTTAATGAATCCGCAAGAATTGAAAGATGTTCCTAAATTTGAAGGAATTCCAGTCGCGGGCTTTTCGAGCTTTGGTGAGATTCTTGGCATTCATATGAATGAAACATTGACGGCATTGTTTTTTTACTACGTACCAAACAATGAAGATTTTTATGATGAATACTATAATAATCTTCCGATCCAATATGGTTTATTTCAAAGCTTTTTTATGCAAAGACGTTTAGCGCGACTGCAAGTATTGAGTGAACTAAATGGCAAGGCTTTGGATTTGTTTGATCATTATCGCAGTGCAATTCCTGAAATTATTGCATCGGTAAGTAATATCCATGAACGGACCGCGAATATTGATGAATCAGCTAAAGCACTAACAGAAGTTATGGGGACAAATAAAGATAATATTAAGCAGCTAATGGATCATAATACAAAGATTATTCCTAAAATAGAACAGCTTACAGAAAATACGAAAGAAATCCAAAATGTTATGGCAATGATTTTGGAGATTGCTTCACAAACAAATTTACTTTCACTAAATGCAGCGATCGAAGCGGCACGAGCTGGCGAAGCGGGGCGTGGTTTTGCCGTGGTTGCAGAAGAAGTACGCAAACTTTCACAAAATACGGAAACAAGCCTTGATACAAGCAATCGAGCAATCAATAAACTGTTGGTGAGTGTAAATGAAATCAATGACATTCTCCAGAGGAATAAGGCTTTTGAAGGTAATATTGAAGGGCATATGAATATGTTCCAGCAGCGACTGGAGACAGTTACACATGATATTTTTAATTCGATTGATTCAATTTCTACTTCAATGCAGGGTGTACAACGTTTAGAATTGCTCAATGAATCCACGCAGCGTGAACTTGAAATAATTCAGCAGATTACCCAGCATATGGAATTTTGAAAAATAAAAATTTTCAAAAAAAAGAAGCGACTCCGGTTGGTAGGAGAGTCGCTTTTTTCATGCTCAGGGGGAGCATGAAATTGGGGAGGGACAGGAGAATAGCCCCTCTGCCCGCATTTTTTAGAAGATTATATATAGTATTTGATAAAAACATGCTTTCTTTACCAAATATTATAATTCAGTTCAAGTAAAAGAATATGTTATTACATCATGTCTAATATAATAACATATTGTATTAGTATAACTCAAGTAATTTGTGTAAACTTTACAAACAAAATTTTAAAATACTAAAAGCTTTATAAATTTTGTTCCGTTCGGTCAATAATATCATCTTGTGTTTGTTTCGAAAGAATATTGAAAAAAGCACTATATCCGGCAACTCGAACAATGAGGTCGCGGTGTTTGTCTGGATTTTTTTGTGCTTCGACCAGTGTGGCACGTGAGACAACATTGTATTGAACGTGAAACCCTTGAAGTCGATTGAAAAAAGTACGCAGCAGTGCAATCAATTTGACTTGATTTTCTTCTTTATCCAGAATTTGCGGAGTTGTCTTTTGATTTAATAAGACACCACCGGTAATTTTTGTTGTAGGTAGTTTCGCAACGCTTTTAAATACAGCGGTAGGACCGTTTTTGTCCATGCCATGTGATGGTGAACAACCTTCGGCTAATGGGCTTGAGGCATTGCGCCCATCTGGTGTTGCCATGGTACAAGCACCTTGTGGAACGTTGGCAGAAATTGAAGATGTACCGGCATAATATGTGCCGCCTATAGGACCACGTCCGTGGCGTGTATTATGATAGTGAGACAGCTCATCAATATATATATCATAAGCTTGGCGAATGAGTAAATCGACATAGTCTTCGTCGTTACCATATTTGGGTGGAATATTGATCAGCTGCTGTTGGATTTTTTGGTTTTTTGTTCCTGTAAAATCATGAATTAAGGCATCCCACAGCTCAGCGGGGGTAAATAATTTATCTTCAAATACACATTTTCTTATGGCAGCTAAGGAGTCCCCAAGGTTGGCGATTCCAACTTGCAGATCACTGATGAAATCATAAATAGCACCACCTTCTTTGATGGTTAGACCGCGTTCAATGCAGTCATCAGTAAGAGCGGAACAAAGAATATCAGCGGTATCTTCCTCAAGAACCATATCGCAGCAGGTGTCGATGATAACACAGTGACGGGTGAACTGCCGGATTATTTTATCCCAGGCAGCCATGACTTCATCAAAGGATACCATATGGGAAAAGTGTCCGTTCCCTTCACAAAGTTTGCAGCCGGAGTCGGTATCGACGCCATTATTTAGAGCAATCATAAGTGATTTCGGAAAGTTCAAAAAGCTCATACCAGTACAGCGATAACCCCATTTTCCCGGAACGGCCACTTCCACGCAGCCGATGGCACTGTAATTATAAGCATCTTTTTCAAGGACACCTTTTTCGATAAAAGACGGGATAATGACTTCATCATTGTTAAAAGCTGGCATGCCAGTGCCGAGACGAACTACTTCGATACATTCTTTCATAAAAGCATCATCCAGTCCTTTGTGATAGCGAACGGTCAGATTGGGCTGTGGCAGCTTTGTTTGCGCAACACTGCGTAAAATAAGATAAGACAGGGGATTGACAGCATCTTTTTTTTCAGTTGTTTGCCCGCCTATTGTGACATTTTGATATAGTGGACTACCGGCACTGAATTTTGTATGGGACCAGCTGCGAATTTTATTTATAGTGAAGGTTTTTAGCCAAAGATTGGTGAGCAGCTCGCAAGCACTTTTGTCGGTAATGCTGCCCAATTCAAGATCTTTTTTATAATATGGGTAAAGAAATTGATCCAGCCGTCCATAAGAAAGTGAGTGTCCGTTGGATTCGATTTGGAGAACAAGATGAACCAGCCATATGGATTGAACTGCCTCATGAAATGTCTCAGCCGGAGCATAAGGGACTTTTTTCAAAATACGGCTCATTTGGGTCAGTTCTGCTTGCCGCTGCGGATTTTTTTCTGCTTTTGCCAGTGTTTGAGCTAAAATGGCATAACGTTCGGCGAAGGCTTGGACAGCTTCAATTGTGATAAGAATTGCACGATAAAAATAAGATTTTTTAAGATTCTGATAATTTGTGAGGTCGAGCGCGGCTAATTTTTCTGCAGATCGTTGTTTGACATCACGGAGACCTTTCTGCAATAATCGTTCATAATTCACTGCGATATGAGCATCACCAGAGGTGATGTTGCCTTCGGCTTTAATAATACCAAGATCATAAAAAAGTTTACTATCTGCTGGCATGGCGGCAAGTCCGCGATCTTTTAATGTATTGTTATGCCAAAATGGAGCAATTTTTCGTAATTTATTTTTTGTTTCTTCCGTGATAAAAAATACGTCTCCATCGCGCTTTTCAAAGTCATCGAGTTCATCGATGACCCAGTCCATTGCATATTCGGGGAAAATTGGTGCGGAGCGATTGGAACTAGCCTGGTTGCCAGCGAGTATGGATTCAGGTTCAATAAATATCGTCATATGCTTAAGGCTGTTTTGCAGCATGTAGGCACGGCGCAAGGTTAGTGGATCCTGAAAATGCTCTTGATAAGATTGTGTCGTTAACAAAGCTCTTTCGGCACAAACTTGCGGTTTAGCAGTAATGAGTTTTTCTCGAAAAACTTGCATCCTGTTTGTCAGTTGACCAAAATGATTCATAATCAAATACCTCCACAATAGAAAATTTTATTCGAAAGGAACCGTGTAGATTATTGTATTTAGTTTTTGTAAAAATTGTTTTTTTTCTTCAGGAATATGGTCATCCGTGAAAATAGCAGCGATTTCTTCGGACTTGAATTGTGTAACGACACCTTGTTGGGAGAATTTTATAGATTCTGTTAAAATGATAATTTTATTGGCTCTTTCTGCCATCGCGCGAATCGCCTCGGTTCGTAGAAGATTATTGCCAGTAAAACCATGCTTTTCCGTAAATCCATCGGTACCAATAAAAACTTTATCAACAAAAAAATCTTGAACACATTTTTTGAGCATCGGTCCAACCATAACCTGTGATTCATTTTGATAATCACCACCAAGCAAGACAATTCGCGCTGCTGGTGATTTGCGGATGAAGGCAGCTATGAAGGCTGAGTTGGTAATGATGGTGATGCCACGTCGTTTGGTGGCAAGCTCTTCCGCAAGCAGCGCACAGCAAGAACCGGATTCAATCATAACGGTTTCTCCGTTTTTGACACTGGCAGCAGCTTTTTGAGCTATGCGCCGTTTGTTGTCATAATTAAAAGACAGGTGGTGTCCGATGTCATCACTGGCAATCATTACGGCAAATCCATGTTCTCGCCGTAACAAGCCTCTCTTTTCCAAAATATCCAAATCTTTGCGAATTGTGACTTCTGAAACTTGAAGCTTTTGTGCCAGCAGCGCTACACTGATGCGATTTTCATTATTTACAAAATCCAATAATTGGGTGTGCCGAGTATGCATGTTTTTTTCATTCCTTTATTAAAAATTAAGTCTTTATTCTAAATTAGCTAAAATATATAGTTTCAAATGAAACAATAATTGTTTCATTTGATTTTAATTATACTATAGAAAATCCATAAGTCAATTCGATATGTGCTTCATTTGAAACTAATATTGGTTGCGTTTATTTTGTGATATGATATTATAAAAATATGGATATGCTGCATGAATGATATCAGGAGGGTTTTTATGGAAAAAAATACAGCCTGCATTTTTAATATACAAAAATTTAGTTTACAGGATGGACCCGGAATTCGAACGGTTGTGTTTTTTAAAGGTTGTCCGCTGCGGTGTGGGTGGTGTTCCAATCCTGAATCACAATATAGTAAACAGGAAATTATGTTTGATGATACAAAATGTGTTAGCTGTTTAGCCTGTGCTGCTGAATGTCCCACTGGAGCTATTACTGTTCAGAACAATAAGCCGGTTTTTCATCATGATGTTTGCCAGGTTTGCCTGGGCTGCATTGAGATTTGTCCAGCTGGAGCTTTGAGCATGCAGGGGCAAAACATGAGCTTGCAAAAAGTTAAACTGGAAGTTATGAAAGATTTGCCTTTTTATGAAGAATCAGGTGGTGGGGTAACGCTTTCGGGCGGCGAGGTTTTGCAACAGGCAAAATTTGCTACAGTGCTATTAAAAGAACTCAAGCAAGCGGGGATTCATACAGCCTGTGAGACAAGTGGTTATGCTGAGAAACATGTTTTTAGCGATTTTATTGAAACAGTGGATTTACTTTTGTTTGATCTCAAACACTATGATCGTGTAAAACATTTACAGGCAACGCATGTCGATCCGGATCAGATTTGGTCTAATTTGCAGATTGCGATTGCAGCGGAAAAGGAAATTTTGCTGCGGATACCAGTCATTCCTGGTATCAATGATGCAATTGCCGATGCACAAGGTTTTTGTGATTTAATAAAAACATTTGGTTTGAAAAAAGTGCAATTGCTGCCGTTTCATCAATTTGGACAAAATAAATATTCTTTGTTGCAGCGAATGTATACGTTTGAACATAAGCACGGGCTGTACGAAGACGATCTTTTACCATATTGTGATGTATTTTTAAAAAATGGACTTTCTTGTACGTTTTAAACAAAAAAGATCCCGATTCAATACGAACCGGGATTTTTTGCTAGCGATATTTATTTTTCAACGTAAGCACTTACGATTTCACCGTAATAGAGTACATGCCAGTCCTGATCGCCATACCATTTATCACAAAGTTCTTGACTGAATTTATCGGCACTAAGTGTTTGTTGATAACGTACTTTGCACTCGATATGCAGACCAGCTCCTTTGATTACAGGTGGTGTTACTTTTTGTCCAGCCAAAATTTCAAGATTGGCTTCTTGGAATTTATCGAGGCTGCGACCGGATTTTGAACCGCAGACACCGAGGGCTTTTTTAAAATCATCGTGGATTGGGATGCTGACGGTAAATTCAGGGTTTTTCTCGATCAGCTCATAACTATAACGGGATTTTCGAATCATGACCGTGAGGACCGGTTTACCCCACATAAAACCAATGCTACCCCAGCCAATTGTCATTGTATTATTTTTTCCATCGGCACAGGTACTTAAAAAGACTCCACCGTGGCTTTCTTTTTCGATAAATAAATCGGCATAATCGGCATATGGTATTTCTGTAATTGCCATAAACTTAAACAACTCCTTCATAGAACTAAATAAGATCTTTCACTTAAGTATACCTTATTTTGTGTTGTCTGGAAAATGATATGTAAAAAAGCCGAGCATAAACTCGGCTTTTTTACATATATTAAGCATTGTTTTTTTTGAATTTTTCCATGAAATCGGCTAGGGCTTCGCAGCCGGCCAATGGCATAGCGTTATAAAGAGAGGTGCGTAATCCGCCGACAGATCGATGCCCTTTAACGCCGCTCAAGTTATGTTCAAGGGCTTCTTTGACGAATTTCGCTTCAAGATCTTCGGTTGGCAGACGAAAGGTGACATTCATATAAGAACGACTGTCTGGCTCGGCATGACCGCGGTAGAATCCAGTGCTGGCATCTATGATGTCATAAATAAGTTTCGCTTTATGGATATTGCGCTTTTCCATGGCTGCTAAGCCGCCTTGTCTTTTGATCCAGGCTGCAACTTTACCAACCATATAGATTCCGAAAGCAGGTGGGGTATTGTAAAGTGAATTGTTTTTTGCATACGTATCATAGCGCAGCATTGTTGGTACCGATTTTGGACTATTTTCGATGAAAGATTTCTTAGCAACAACCAAACAGACACCAGCTGGCCCCAGGTTTTTTTGGACTCCGGCATAGATTAAATCAAATTTAGAAAAATCTAATGGACGAGACAGCATATCAGATGACATATCGGCAACGAGCGGGATACCGTTGGTTTCAGGTATATAGTTGTATTCCGTGCCAAAGATGGTATTGTTATAACAAACATGAAGATACGCTGCATCCTTGCTTAACTTGATTTCGTTTTGTTTCGGAATATATTTAAAGTTCGAGTCTTTGCTGGACGCGGCAATGTGAGCATCGCCAAGCAAAGCTGCCTCTTGGTAGGCTTTTGTAGCAAAACTGCCTGAGAGTATGTAATTGCCAATTTTACCATCGCGAGCGAAATTTTGTGGAACCATTGTAAACTGCATACTGGCACCACCTTGTATGAAGAGAACTTCATAGTCATCACCAAGCCCCATAAGTTCTTTGATGTCGAATTTTGCTTGATTGTGAACGGCTTCGTATGGTTTCGAACGGTGGCTGATTTCCATGACTGACATACCACTACTTTTGAAATTGAGCATTTCACTTTGTGCTTCTTTCAAAACTTCCAAAGGGAGTACGGCTGGACCTGGGTTAAAGTTATAAATACGATTTTCCAAGATGATGACCTCCTAAATTTTGCGTGTTTATGTTTTGCAGTAGTCGATATCTGCGAGAATATTAAGTGATTGTGTTATATTCTAACGCTGATTTTCAGTAAACGTCAAGATAAAATTTTAAAATGTTTTTTTGTGAAATACACTTGACGTTTGAAGGGAGATAAAATATAATTGCATATAAGCATATAGACAAATGTATAGAAAACGCGATGATGAGAAATCAAAGGTGATTGTTCTTTTAGAGAGTCGACGGATGGTGCAAGTCGGTAGATAATCAATTTTGTTCCAGCTCGAAGCGGCTAATGATGAATTATGACGGGAACGCCCGATACAGCGAACTAGAGTTGGCGCGATAAGCGCATAAACTTGGGTGGTACCGTGGAGATAAAAGCTTCGCCCCAAATATTGTATTGGGGTGAGGCTTTTTTTATTTAAAAATGTTTTGCGTGTGAATTTAAGTTAGGCTATATGCGTCGGGCAAAGATTATTTTAGGGTATATATTTTAAATGCAAAATAAAGGGAGCGAATGAATTGATGAGAGTTTTAATTGCGGATGGAGTTTCACCTAAAGGCATTGATATTTTAGCAAAAGATTATGAAGTGGTGGTAAAAGACAAGTTGCCAGCAGAAGAATTACTGGAGATCATTCCACAGTTTGATGGTTTGATTGTTCGCAGTGCTTCTAAAGTTACGCAAGCCGTTATTGCAGCAGCGACGAACCTTAAAGTTATTGGTCGGGCAGGGGTCGGCGTGGATAATATCGATATTCCAGCGGCTACGGCTCGTGGGATTATTGTTCTCAATGCTCCAGAGGGAAATACCATTGCGGCTACTGAACATACGATGGCTATGATGCTTTCTATGGCGAGAAATATTCCTGTTGCCAATGAAACAATGCAAAAAGGTGAATGGAATCGTAAGAAATATGTAGGTGTAGAACTTAGAGGCAAGACACTTGGCGTCATTGGGATGGGGCGTATCGGTAGTGGCGTTGCGAAACGCGCGTTGGCTTTTGATATGGATGTGATTGGTTATGATCCATATATCAATGAAGAGCGGGCGCAGGCTTTGGGGATTGAGATTGGCTCATTAGATGATGTTATTGCTAAATCAGATTTTATTACCGTACATATGCCATTAACGGCGCAAACCAAAGGTATGCTGAATAAAGATAATATGAAAAATATGAAAAAAGGTGTACGTTTAGTTAATTGTGCCCGTGGCGGGATTATTAATGAAGCCGATCTTGCTGCAGCGGTGAAAACGGGAATTGTAGCTGGTGCGGCCATTGATGTGTTTGAAAGCGAACCTGTTCCGGTTGATCATCCGTTGGTTGGTTTGCCTGGGGTTGTACTTACGCCGCATCTTGGTGCATCAACCGTAGAAGCTCAAGTGGGTGTTTCGATTGATGTTGCTCGTGGTGTCGGGGCGGCACTGCGCGGTGAACCTGTTTCAACGGCTGTGAATATGGCACCAGTATCGGCGCAGGTTATGAAGGTGATCAAACCGTATTTCGATTTAGCAGAGCGTTTAGGCTGCACGGCTTGTTCATTGGCAGAGGGGCCAATTGAAAAAATTGAAGTGGAATATAATGGTGAAATTACCGAAGTTGACACAAAAATGATTACAACGGCTGTTATTAAAGGTGTACTTAATCCAATCCTTGAATTTGCTGTGAATTATGTGAATGCACCGAGTATGGCTAAGCAGCGCAATATTAAAGTGAAAGAAATGAAAAATAAAGAGGCTGAGAATTTTGCAAATCTTATTACAGTCCGTGTAACAACAGCAGCTTCTAAAATAAGAGTACAAGGTACATTGTTTGGTGATGAAGGTCGTATTGTTATGATCAATGACTATCGAGTTGATGTCGATCCACATGCAAGAATACTTATTTGTCCGCATATTAATCGCCCGGGAATTATTGGTAAAGTAGGGTCTGTTATGGGGGGCGCCGATATCAATATTTCAGGAATGCAGGTTGGTAAAACAGATGTTTCTGGTACGAATATTATGGTTGTTACGGTTGATAACGATATACCGCCGCATATCCTTAAGTCGGTCATTGGAATTGATGGAATTTTCGGAGCGAAACTTGTAAATTTCTATGTTGTATAAATAAAATGAAGTAAGTTTCTTCTATAATATAATAAATAAGAAATATATAAGCAAAAAAGGCATCCTTGATAGGAGCCTTTTTTGTGTTTTACGTGATAAAATAAATTTATAGAAATTTTTCTTAAGGAGTGACTGCTGCGTGGATGCACGAATTTTATTGGTAGCCCCGTTTCAGGATTTGTATGAAGTCGCAGGAAAAGTTGTGATGGAGCAGTTTGCTGACGCACATGCTTGTGTTAAAGTTATCCAAGGCAACCTGCAAGAATGCATGGAGGCAGTTAAACAGGAAATTGAATCTGGTACTGAAGTTATTATTAGTCGTGGCGGTACGGCGACGCTTATTGAACAAAATGTAGATATACCAGTATTGCCGATTGAGGTTGGCGTACTTGATATTTTACGTGCCATGATGACAAACGGAAAATATCCTGACAAGGTTGGAATTGCTGGTTTTGAGAATGTTATTTATGGTTGCGAAGAGATGGAGTCATTACTGGGAATTCATTTTTATGAGATTTATTTGCATGAAGAAGCTGAGGCAGAAACTAAGATTAAGGAAGCGCTGGCGCATGGTGTTGAGCTTATTGTTGGTGATGCAATATCAGTCAAGCTGGCAGCTAAACTTGGTGTGCCGGCAATTATGATCCACTCAGGACGCGAAGCTGTTTATAAGGTTATTCGAGAAGCACAAATTATAGGTAATATTCGACGGCAGGAAAAAGAAAAATCTGTACTGGTGAGAACGATGATCGATCAGTCAGCAGAGGCTATTATTGCTACTGATACAGACAATCGGATTACGTTATTTAATTCTATGGCCGAAAAACTATTTTGTATTTCTCATTTTGAGGCTTTAGGAAAATCCTTGTTTGAAGTGATACCGGCTTTACAACTGTGCGAAACCGATACGATTCATGATGTAATTGAAGATATACAGCAGTTTGGTGATAAAACAATTGCCGTGAAAAAAGCTATTTTACAACTTGCCGATGAAACAATCGGTCGAATTTATACATTGCAAAATGTTTCACAAATTCAAAAACTAGAGCAAAATGTACGGAAAAAATTACATAAAAAAGGGCTGGTTGCTAAAATGCAGATGCAAGATATTATAGGTACATCTTCCATCTGCATAGCGATGAAAAAGAAGGCTGTCAAATATGCTTTAACGCAATCGACAATATTGGTTACAGGTGACTCGGGAACGGGTAAAGAAGTGTTGGTTCAGAGCATACATAATCTTAGCACTCGCGCGAATGGTCCTTTTGTGGCGATTAATTGTGCCGCGCTGCCGGAACATTTATTGGAATCGGAGTTGTTTGGTTATGAGGAAGGTTCTTTTACTGGTGCAAAACGTGGTGGACGGCAAGGGCTTTTTGAGTTAGCACATGGTGGAACGCTTTTTCTTGATGAGATAGGGGAAATGCCAATATCCCTACAATCACGGCTATTGCGAGTTTTACAGGAGAAAGAAATTATGCATATTGGCGGTGATAGTGTTATTCCAGTTGATGTTAGAATCATAGCAGCAACGAATCAAAATTTGGCTCAAATGATAGAAGAAAAGGTGTTTCGTGCAGATCTTTATTATCGGCTGAATATATTGCGTATTCATATACCGACATTGCAAGAGCGTAGGGAGGATATACCTTTGCTTGCTAAAGAATTGGTAAAAAAGCTGGGCAAGGTAAATTTGAATGTTCAAAGACTTGATTCAGGGGCAATGGAATATCTTAAACAATGCAGCTGGCAGGGAAATATTCGTCAGCTTGCTAATATAATAGAACGGGTTATGCTGCTGAGTGATGGACCTGTGATTACGAAACAAGATATTATGGAAGCGCGAGATGAAGTCAATACTGATATAGAGCAGGGGATAGATGAGGAAAGAGATTTTTCAACCGATAATCTTGGGCGGATGGAAAAAGACACTTTGCTGCGAGTTTTAAGCGAAGAAAAATTTAATTATAGTCGGGCTGCGATTCGTCTGGGTATACATCGAACGACTTTGTGGCGCAAACTTAATAAAAAATAATGATATAGTTGCTATATTCATCAAATACGTTGCATTTTGCAACGTATTTTTTTATGGAGATAAAAAAAGTCGTTATTTATATTGCTTTGAATGTTGGCATGCCATTTGCATTATAGTATAGATGAGAAACAACACGAAGAGGGTGATGGAACATGACTCAACTGGCTGTGATTGCCGATGATTTGACCGGCGCAAATGATACGGCTGTACAATTTGCCAAACGTAATATTAGCAGCTGTGTAAGAATCAATTTTGATCAGCCACAATTAGCTCATGAAATGGCGGATGTTGTTGTTATTGATACAAATAGTCGTGATATAAACGCGATCGAAGCCTATCAGAAAGTGAAACAAACCTGTAAAAAACTGCAAGATAGTGGAATTGTGCATATTTATAAAAAAATAGATTCAACACTTCGCGGCAATCTTGGCGCGGAGATTGAAGCAGCAGCAAGCGTGTTTTTGCCAACGGTCGTGATTATTGCACCGGCTTTTCCGGGGAATCAGCGGATTACGATCGGTGGCTGTCATTTTTTAGATGGCGTACCGATTGCTTTAACGGAGATGGCACATGCCCCGAAGTCACCAATCAATGAATCGCAAATTATAGACGTACTTAGAGAGCAGACGGATGTTTTAATAGGGTTAATATCGCTGGAAACAGTAAAACAAGGTGCTGCTCAAATTTCGGCAGCGATTCGTCAATGTCTCAAGCGTGACGAAAAATGGATTGTGTTTGATGCTGCAGAAGATAAACATCTTGGGTATATTGTTGAGGCTGCTAAAGCATATAAGCAGTTGCTTTGGGTTGGATCGGCTGGACTTGCTGAATATTTGCCGAGTATTTATCAGTGGAAACCGAGCAAAAGAGTTGTGGGCATTAAAACAAGTGGTCCGATATTGATTGTAGCGGGAAGTGTGAGTAAGACAACACAAACACAAATTCAAGAGGTATTAACGCATACAAAAATCAATTTGATAAAATTGAATGCAGCTGGTTTATTAGAAAATCAATCTGAGGAAATTAAGCGTTGTGTAAAATCTGTCAATAGTCTGCTGGAAAAAGGCAGTGATGTTTTACTGGCAAGTGCAACATTGGATGCAGATGTTAAACAAGCCATTGAAGCAGGCATAAAATATAAGCTGGTAGGCAGTGAAGTAAGTGAATATACGGCTCGTGCACTGGGGGAAGTTGCTAAAACTGTAGTAGGCAGCCATTTAGCGGGAGTTATTCTTACGGGTGGTGATACGGCAATTCACGTTTGCAAGGCTTTAGGTGCAGAAGGTATCGAAATTTTAGAGGAAGTTGCCATGGGAATTCCCTTGGGAAGATTGGTTGGAGGACCATGCAGTGGTCTGCAAGTTATTACTAAGGCCGGGGCTTTTGGCGGGAGCAATTCTTTTATTCAAGCAATGGACGCGATTCGAAAAGTAAAAGAACACGAAGACATAAAGGAGTCGATGTAAGATGAAACCAATTTTGGGAATTACAATGGGAGATGCTGCAGGTGTCGGACCGGAAATCATTATAAAGGCACTTACAGATACACATATTTATGATATTGCCAGACCAATTGTTTTTGGCGATAAAAAAATTATGGAACGTGCTATTGGTCTTTTGCACAGTAAATTAACCTGCAATTCGGTGCAGAATCCGCAACAGGGCTATTTTCGGTATGGCACAATTGATATTGTAGATCTTGATAATCTGCCAGCTGATCTGCCATTTGCTAAAGTGGATGCCAGAGCCGGTAAAGCAGCTTATGAATATATAGAAAAAGCGATGCAGTTTGCCCTGAAGCAAGATATTCATGCCATTGTAACGGCACCACTTAATAAAGAAGCATTGAATTTAAGTGGCTGCAATTATCCAGGTCATACAGAAATATTAGGAGCCCTTTCGGGAGAAAAGGACTATTCAATGATGCTTGTGAGTGGTTCGCTTAAAGTAATTCATGTGACGACGCATGTAGCACTTAGAGAGGCCTGTGATCTTGTCAAAAAAGAACGGGTTCTTAAGGTTATTAAACTTGCTGATGAAACATTAAAACTTATGGGAATTGAGAAACCACGTATTGCAGTAGCAGGACTCAACCCTCATTGTGGTGAACATGGTCTTTTTGGTACAGAGGATGAGCTGGAAATTGTACCAGCGATTAAGCTGGCACAGCAAGCTGGAATCAATGCAATAGGACCGATGCCGCCAGACAGCGTATTTCATCGCGCCGCCAATTTAGGGGAATTTGATATTGTCGTTGTTATGTATCATGATCAAGGGCATATACCAATAAAGGTTCTTGGTTTTGAATCAGGTGTTAATGTTACGGTTGGTCTGCCAATTATTCGTACATCCGTTGACCACGGAACAGCATTTCCGGTTGCCGGAGAAGGTATTGCAGATAGTAAAAGTATGACAGAATCTTTGATTTTGGGTGCCAAGATGGCAAATGTAAAGTTTGCTGATTTTTTAAATAAAGAATGAAATGCTATAAATTGAAGGGATGATTTTTATGTTACAGCCAAAAGGTATTATTACACCAATTCTCACACCATTAACGGATGATGAAAAATTTAATGAAAAAGAATATCGCAGCCAAATTAATCGTTTGATAAAAGCTGGTGTCAGCGGTATTTTTCCGTTAGGAACAAATGGTGAATTCTATGCTTTTTCTAAAGAAGAAAAAATAGAAATCATGAAAGTTGCAGTCGATGAAGTCAAAGCTAGAGTTCCTGTATATGCAGGTACTGGCTGCACGACTACGAAGGAGACCATTGAGTTATCTAAAATTGCCAAAGACTTAGGTGTAGATGTAGTATCTATTATTTCACCGTATTTTGTTGGTATTTCACAAGATGATCTTTATCGTCACTATAGTGCTATTGCGGAAAGTCTTGATTTACCAATTTTGCTTTATAACATTCCTGCGAGAACTGGGAATAATATAGACTATAAAACAGTGGAAAAATTAGCAAAATATGAAAATATTATTGGTATTAAAGACAGCAGCGGAAATTTTGATAACACATTGAAATATATAGAAAATACCAATGAAAGATTAGCGGTGCTGGCTGGCAGTGATTCTTTAATTTTATGGACGTTGATGGCAGGTGGAGCGGGAGCAATCAGTGGTTGTTCTAATGTATTTCCTGAACTTATGGTTAGTATTTATAAATTATGGTCAGAAGGTAAAATTGCTGAAGCAAATGAAGCGCAGAAGAAGATCCGACCTTTCCGCAATGTCATGCAGATGGGCAATCCTAACTCTGTTGTTAAACGTGCCGTGAATTTACTTGGTTATCCCGTTGGTCCGGCTCGCGAACCATCTAACTGCATAGATCCAAAAATTGATCAGGCACTAAAAGCCGTGTTTGAACTATACAAATAAAAGAATCATAAATGATGAGTTAAGATAGTTTTATAAAATAACAAAGAAACGTTTTAGATATTTTTAGAAGTTAGAAAGAGGGTCACAGCATGAGAAAGGTAGTTATTTCACATAGGCTGCATGAAGCTGGCATGGCTGTTTTGGCGAAGGGGAATGTAAAAATTTCAATTACTGATAGTGGAAATCCCAAGACTATGCTGCCAGAACTTATTGATGCCGAAGGCTTGATTATTCGCATTGGGTCAATTGACCGGGAAACAATGCTTCAAGCAAAAAATTTAAAAGTAATTGGGCGTCCCGGTGTCGGTGTAGATGATGTCGATGTAGAAACAGCAACGGAACTTGGCATTCCCGTCGTAATTGCCCCAGGAGCAAATACTCGTTCTGTGGCGGAGCATGCTTTTGCTTTGATGCTTAGCTGTGCAAAAGATATTGTTCATAGTGACAAAGAACTTCGTAAGGGGAATTTTGCAGTAAGAAGCAATTATAAAGCATATGAAATTTTTGGCAAAACACTAGGTCTGGTTGGGTATGGTCATATTGGCAGTATTTTAGCGGAAATGGCTGCAGGAATTGGCATGAAAGTAAATGTATATGATCCTTTTGTAAAACCGGAGGTTATTGCTGCTAAAGGATATACGTATGAGGCTGACTTAAATCACATTATGCAAGTTGCAGATGTAATTTCCTTGCATGTTCCTTTAACGCTTAAAACAAAAAATCTTATTGGTACAGCAGAGCTTAAATTAATGAAAGCTACGGGGATTATTATTAATTGTTCACGTGGTGGCATTATTGATGAAAAAGCACTAGCGGCTGCTTTGAAACAAAATGAAATCCACAGCGCAGCAACGGATGTATTTACGAATGAACCGGTAACAATGGACGAAGCTTTATTTCAGTATGACAATATAATCGTGACACCCCACATGGCTGGGCAAACACAAGAAGCAGCAGCAGGTGTGGCAACAATGGCCGCTGAGGGCGTTTTAGCTGTTATGGATGGAGAGCGCTGGCCATATGTCTGCAATCCTAAAGCCTATGAACACCCACGGTGGAATAAATAAAACATTTAAGCCAATATAAAAACAGATTGGAGCAATCAAAAATGAGTGAAATATATTCATTATTAAATATAGGAAAAATTATTGCGGGACCAGGTAGTATAAAACAAATTAAAGATGTTGTAAGTGATTTTGGAGCGGAAAATATTGTTATTATTACGGACCAAGGCGTATGGAAAACAGGTTTGGTAGATAAACCAAAACAAATTCTGGAGTCAGCAGGAATTCATGTACATGTAATCAATGACACGCCGCCGGAGCCCTCGGTGGAACAAGTCAATGCAATTTTTACACAGGCGAATAAACTTGCTTGCCAAATGATTATCGGGATTGGCGGCGGAAGTTCGATGGACACAGCGAAATTAGTTTCTTTGCTATTGACAAATAAAATTAACTTAGATGATTTAGTAAAAGGAAAAGCAAAAATAACATATCGCGGTGTACCGACTTTAATGATTCCTACGACAGCTGGAACCGGCTCTGAAGCGACGCCAAATGCAATTGTTTTGGTACCGGAAGACGACTTAAAAGTTGGTATTGTAAGTGATAAAATGGTTTCTGATTGTGTTATTTTAGATCCTGAAATGACGACTGGTCTGCCGAAACATATTACTGCCAATACAGGAATGGATGCACTTTGTCATGCAATTGAATGTTATATTTCAAAAAAAGCAAATCCGTTCAGTGATACTTTTGCACTAAAAGCCGTAAGTTTGATTTCACGCAGCATTCGTACGGCATATAATGATGGGGGGGATTTAGCAGCACGTGAAGATATGCTCTTGGGGGCAACTTTTGGTGGAATTTCGATTGCAACATCCAGCACTACAGCGGTACATGCACTTTCTTATCCACTTGGCGGTAAGTATCATATTCCTCATGGTTTATCGAATGCTATTTTGCTGCCAAGTGTCATGGAGTTTAATTTGGATGTCTGTGAGGATAAATTTAAAGATATTGCTGTTGCTATGGGGATTGATGTGACGAATTGTACAACTCGTCAGGCGGCAGAGAAGATGATTGCTAATTTATATTCTATGATAAAAGATATGAATGTGACATGTGATTTAAGAGAAAAGGGCATTAATGAAAAAGTACTTGATGAACTTATTGATGCTGCATCTAAAGTAACGCGTCTTTTAGATAACAATCCTAAAATTGTAACGAAAGATGATATGCGGAAGATTTATAAGAAGTTATTGTAAAGAGGACAATAACGATGTTGTGTATATAAGTTAAATACAATCTGCAAGTTTTCTTCTTTTGACCTGCAGATTGTATATCATATCGGAAAAATGGATGAATGGTATATATGATTATTCAAAGTTGTGTAAATATTGAGTAAACTCTATTGATTTACGTAAACATAGAGAGGAGAATAGTATGATGAGTGAATTAAATGTTGAAACGAAAGTAAATGCTACTATGCTTACGATGCAAGAAAAGACTGGATTTCGTTGGAAAGTTGCAATTATGATGTGGGGAGCCATTGCGATTAATTATTTTGATCGCACAAATTTATCAGCAGCAGCGCCGATGATTATGAAAGAATTTGATTTTACAGCTACGGAAATGGGTTTTATTATGTCGGCTTTCTTTTTTAGCTATACCTTATGCCAAATCCCATCAGGGTGGCTTGCAGATAAATTTGGACAAAAAACGTTGCTTGGAGGATCAGTTGCATCGTGGTCTTGTGCAACGATGTTAATGGCAGCTGGACAAGGATTGATATCATTTATTGCAATCCGTATTCTGCTTGGAATCGGTGAAGCTGGTGCATACCCTTGTAATGCAGGAATTGTTTCAAAGTGGTTTCCAGATCGTGAACGGGCAAGGGCAACAGTCATTTTTGATAGCGGGAATAAATGTGGGACAGCTTTTGCTATGCCGATTATTGTTTGGATGATGATTACATTTGGCTGGAAAGTACCATTTATTATTTCGGGCGCACTAGGAATAGTTTGGGTGTTAATTTGGCTAAAATATTATACAGATCCAGAAAAAAGTCAGTATGCAAATCAAGCGGAAATCGAGTATATTCGTGACGGGCAAGCAGTTAAAGATGGGTTAGATAATAAAATGCCTTTAAAATGGTATCAATTATTACGGTATAGAAATATTCGGGCCATGTGTATAGGCTTTTTTATGTCAAATTATGCTATTTATTTCTATATTACTTGGTTCCCAACTTATTTAGTGCAATCACGCGGCATGAGTCTGATGAAAATGGGATTTGTAGCCATGATACCACCACTTGTCGGTTTGTTAGTGGGGTTTATTACAGCTTTTTTAGCAGATTATTTATACAGTAAAGGATATTCTAAAACGAAAGTAAGAAAAAACAATTTAGTGTGTGGGATGCTTTTGGCATCATCAATTGTTTTTGTGAACTTTATTCAAAGTGATGTGGCGGCTGTGGCATTATTGACGTTATCGTATTGCGGAATTGCCTGTGCAGGCCCTGCGTTGTGGACCTTACCAGGAGATGTTGCTCCTAAAAATATGACGTCAACGGTAGGTGCATTGCAAAATTGTGTTTCAAATGTTGGTGGAATATTAGGACCGATTATCACAGGCTGGATTGTTACAACAACAGGATCCTTTGAGATGGCGATGGTGGTAACAGCTGGAGCTACGCTAATTGGTGCTATAAATTATGCTTTTTACTTAGGTGAGGTAAAACGTATCGAAGTTTAGTCAGGATATGAATTGTATTCATTTGAATAGTAAATTTTAAATCAATTTTGTAAAAACGCGCTTTCCTATAGGAAGGGCGTTTTTATGAAGTTGAATATAGTTTAGGAGAAGTTGTAAAATGAGTGTAAAAAAGAAATTATTAATCATTATGACGTTGATGAGTTTTATACCATTAATTGTGCTATCTGTTGTTTCGGTACGGTATTTGAGTACGAAGCTGGAGGAGGAAACGATTAATCAGTGTGAAGATTTAGCCGAGAACATTAATTTACAAATTAATGGATACCTTGATAAATCTTTTATTGCTATTAAATCAATTGCGGCAAATCCAACGGTGCAAGCTTTTGATTTACCAAACGTAAAAACTTATCTCCTGCAAGTGCAAAAAGTTTATACAGAAAATTCATTTTCTTTGGATGATACAAAGGGCAATCAGGTTGTAAGAGGTGATGCTATTCCTCTTGCGAATATTTGGGAACGTCCTTTTTACCAAACAGCACTTAATGGGCAGGATGAGGTGATATCTGGTGTTGTTTTTAGTAAAAATTCCAATCGTTTTGTTGTAAACATTGTCACACCGGTTCGTAATCCCGATAATAACAGCGTGATTGGTATTATGCAAGGTTCAATTACGCTTACGAAAATTAGTGAGTTTGTAACAAATTTATCTAAAAATGGAACAGTGGCTTATGTTATTGATAGTGAAGGTAAAATATTAGCTCACCCTGACCAGACGATGGTGAAAGATCGAACGGATATGAATGATGTAGATTTTGTAAAACAAGCATTAGCGGATAAAAAAAGTGGATTTGTTAAATTAGAAGACAACAATTCAGGTGCAAAACTAGTTACGTATGTTTATGATGATAGGACTGGCTGGCTGATCTGCTTAGAAACGCCTTATAGTATTATTACGGCAAAAACACAATCTTTATTGCTTATAATAGGTTTAGTCACTATAGGCGCTTTGCTCTGCACGGGAGTATTGGCATTTTTCATTGCCAACAGCTTTTCAAAGCCAATTTTGAAAATGCAGCAGATCGCAAGTAAAATAGCAGAAGGTGACCTTAAGCAAACAATAGATATCCAATCAAACGATGAAATTGGTTTATTAGCAAGTGCTTTTACGGCTATGGTAACGAATTTGAAAAAACTAATTGGGCAAGTGCAGGAAAATTCGCAACAGTTAGCAGCTTCATCTGAGGAATTGACAGCAACTACTGAACAATCAGCAACGGCAGTTAATCAAGTTGCAACATCTATTGCCAAAGTGGTGCAAGATACAGAGAAGCAGTCTACCATAGTAAATGCGACAACGAATACTGTAAAAAAAATGTCGCAGGACATTCATCATGCTGCGGACAATGCTGAGCAGGTTAATGCAAATTCTATGAATGCCGTTAATGCAGCTCAGGATGGCGGGGCATTTGTTGAATCCGCGATAAAAAAAATGGTGGATATTGAACAAACCGTAGGGAGTTCTGCTGCGGCTATTGAAAAGCTTGGTGATCGGTCAAAAGAAATCGGACAGATTATAGATACTATTTCTGGGATTGCGGGACAAACCAATCTGTTGGCATTAAATGCAGCAATTGAAGCTGCACGAGCCGGAGAACAAGGTCGTGGCTTTGCTGTTGTGGCTGAAGAAGTGCGCAAATTGGCGGAGCAGTCTCAAGATGCTGCAAAGCAAATTGCTGTTTTGATTGAAAAAATTCAATCTGAAACAAATCTGGCAGTAGCGTCAATGCAAAATGGTACAGAGGCAGTACAGTCTGGCACAGGGGTTATTAATATGGTCGGACAAAGTTTTACAACCATTATTCAAGCGATAAGAGACTTGGCAGAGCAAGTTGGCGATACGTCTAAGGTTATTGGAGAGTTAGATAAGGATAGTCAAAATGTTGTTATCTCAATGAAGCAGATCAATGAATTGACTCAGCATACAACGAATGAAATGCAAACGGTTTCAGCCGCAACCGAAGAACAGTCTGCATCTATGGAGGAAATTGCTTCCGCCAGTGAGAGCTTGTCACAAATGGCTCAAAAATTACAAGAGGCAGTTAGTAAATTTCATATTTAAATCCATATAGGAAATAAAAGGTGATAGCTGTAATGCATCCTTATAGTTAGATGAAAATCCATCTGTAGGGGTGCATTTTATTATGAAAATAGAATAAGTTTACGTTATAGGGACATTTTGTTATAATTGTATTACGATGAATAAACTATAGCCTTTTTCCATGTTGTGAAATTGTATGGAGTGATTCTTAGTTTAAGCAAATAATACAAATAGGACAGGTGAATAATGGGAATTAAACAGAAATTTTTTCTTTTGACAGGTATCGTTGGTGTAGTATTAGCCATTGTGTCAGGAATTGGGTATTATACGGCCCAGCGACATTTGACAGCAAGTATTGAACAAGGAATGGCAGCAACGGTCGACTTTAAAGCAGCGGAAATCGATGGATGGCTCAATTCAAAAGCTCAGGTAGCCGTTGCATCGGCTAAAATTTTACATAATCTTGATGATACCATCGGCTCGATGCGTGAAATAATGAGTTCAATGGATGGTGATAGTGAAATCGATGAACTTACGAACGGGAACGAGAACGGGCTTTTTATGACGTGGAAGAGTGGGAATGTTACGACAGTCGATCCACGTGCCAGAGGGTGGTATAAAGATGCAAAGACAGCGGGAAAACTCATCTTTACAGACGCATATCAAGGGGCAAGCAATAATAAAGTTGTTGTTTCCGCCGCCGTTCCTTATAATGATAAAACAGGTGTTTTTCGTGGGGCGATTTGCGAAGATATATCTTTGGAAGTTTTGACGCAGCAAGTTGCGACGATTCAATATAAAGGTGAAGGCAGTGGAATCATCCTTGAAAAGACAGGTAAAATCCTTGCTTCGTCGGATGCGAATGAAACATTTAAAGATATTCAAAGCAATGCAACGTTGAAAGATCATTTTCAAGAAATGTTAAAAAATAATACAGGCAGTTTTAAAGTTGAACAAAATGGTGTTCCGGCAGTTTTTGCTTATTCTAAAGTAAAAAGTACTGGCTGGATCGTGGGAATGACAATTCCGGAGAGTGTTATTTATAGCGAATTAAATTCCTTGAAAATCACGTATACTGTTTTAACGATTATTGGTATTATTTTAATGGTATTCTTAAGTTTGAAGTTTTCAGGGACTATTACAAAATCGATTATTAATTTAACGAAACATGCCGATGAACTGGCAAAAGGAAATCTGCGTGTTAAAGATTTGACAATTGATTCGAATGATGAAATTGGTCATTTGATGAATGCTTTCAACGTAATGAGTAAAAATGTGCGGAATCTTATTGCGAAAATGGCGACGACGTCCGAGCAGGTTGCAGCTGCTTCTGAGGAACTTACAGCGGGCGCAGGTCAATCGGCAGAAGCGGCAAATCACGTGGCAGCTACGATTGAACATGTTTCTGATGGCATGAATAGTCAAATGCAAACAATCGAGCAGGCAACGGTTCATATTGAATCGATGGTGATGGAGATTGCCGAAGCGGCTGATAAGACTGAGTCGGTAAATCAAATTTCTGTTCAGACAGCGGATGCGGCGCAGAATGGGGAAAATCTTTTGAATGAAGCGATTACCCAAATGGATCAGATTGAAACATCGGTGACGCAGTCAGCTGTGGTTGTTGAGAATTTAGGCGAAAATTCACAGCAGATTGGAAAAATTGTTGAGGTTATTTCAAGCATTGCCGCCCAGACTAATTTGCTGGCATTAAATGCAGCAATTGAAGCAGCTCGAGCTGGAGAAGCCGGACGTGGCTTTTCTGTGGTAGCTGAAGAGGTTCGAAAACTCGCGGAACAATCACAAAAAGCAACAGAAGAAATTAAAAATTTAATCCTCAAAATTCAAGGTGATACAAGACAAGCGGTCTCAACGATGGGGATTGGAACGAGCAACGTGAAAACGGGGGCCGCAGCAATTCGTAATGTTGGTACACAGTTTGCCAATATTTTTTCAATGGTTAATGATATTCGTGATCGCATGACAGAAATTGCCGGTTCGGTGCAAGGGGTGTCTATCGGCAGCCAGAAAATTGTTGAAGCTATTATGAATGTAGATAGTGTGAGTCGTGATACGGCAGGGCAGACGCAGTCTATTTCTGCGGCGACACAAGAGCAATCCGCTTCAATGGAAGAAATTGCATCGTCATCGCAGGCATTGGCACAAATGGCAGAAGCAATGCAGGAAACAATTCATAAATTTAAAATATAAAAATAAAAAAGCAGCATTTATGCTGCTTTTTTGTTTTCATAACCTGGTTTTGCTGGACTTCGTGAAAGAAAAGTTACAGTTATACAATGGATTGTGGTAATATAATAAAGTGTAATTGAAATAGAGAAATGAGGGAGATCTTATAGATGGAACAAGAGATTAGGCAAATGAAACGAGGTTTGAAAAATCGCCATATGCAAATGATCGCCTTGGGTGGAGCAATTGGTACGGGTCTTTTTTATGGATCGGCACCAACGATTGCCATGGCAGGGCCGGCTATTACATTATCCTATCTTATCGGTGGGGTAATTATATTTTTTATTATGCGGATGCTTGGTGAAATGGCAGTGGAAGAACCTGTATCTGGTTCTTTTAGTTATTATGCAACGAAATATTGGGGTGAGTTTCCTGGATTTTTATCGGGTTGGAATTATTGGTTTAATTATGTGATTGTAAGCATGGCGGAACTTACGGCTGTTGGTATTTATATGAATTATTGGTTTCCTGATTTGCCGCAATGGACTTCGGCATTGACATGTCTTATTGTGATTACAATTGTCAATTTGATCAATGTTCGTATGTATGGTGAATTTGAATTCTGGGCAGCCATTGTTAAAGTGGTGGCCATTGTTTGTATGATTATTTTTGGACTTTATATTATTTTTACACAAATGGGGCCTTTCCCTAATAATTTGAGTAATTTATGGCAATATGGCGGATACATGCCACATGGTATCGGGGGTATTGCCATGTCATTGGTTATTGTCATGTTTTCTTTTGGTGGGATTGAACTGATTGGTATCACGGCTGGTGAAGCAGCGGAACCGACAAAGACGATTCCAAAGGCCATCAATCAGGTAATTTGGCGTATTCTGATTTTTTATATTGGTACACTTGCAGTACTTATGACACTGTATCCATGGAATAAAATCGGCATGGAAGCCAGTCCCTTTGTTCAGATTTTTTCTAATATTGGCATTCCGGCAGCGGCTAATCTTTTAAATATTGTTGTCCTCACCGCCGCTGTGTCAGTATACAATAGTGCAATTTACAGCAACTCACGCATGTTGTTTGGTTTGGCATCACAGTCCAATGCCCCAGAATCATTCAAATCCTTATCGAAAAATGGTGTTCCGGTGCGGGGAATTTTTGTTTCTTCAGGGGTTACCTTGGTTGTAGTCGTGATGAATTATTTCTTTCCTGGTAAAGTTTTTATGTATTTGATTTCCATTGCGGTTGCTGCGGTTGTGGTCAGTTGGTTTGTCATTGTTGTAACGCATATGAAATATCGTAGGCTTCGGGAAAAACAAAATACGGTCAAGCAGATTCGTTTTAAATCATTAGGCTATCCTTTCATCAATTATCTTTGCCTGGCTTTTTTAGCAATGATCGTTGTACTTATGACCCAGGTTGAGGATATGCAGCTTGCAGTTGGCTTACTTCCTGTATGGATCTTATTATTATGGGGCGGTTTTAAACTGAAACATCGCAATAAATAAAAACAAAAATAAAACGAGATATACTCATTTGAGTTTTTCTCGTTTTATTTTTGTTATTTTTTTTTCGCTAAGATGAAAACAGTGCTTAAAATACATAAACCGCCAATATAATCCATAAACCCAAACGGAATATTCAGCAATATAATCGATAAAAAGACAGCGGAGAATGGTTCTAAGGAGGCAATGGTGCTAGTTTCTGTTGGCAGGATATATTTAATACTCTCTAAGTAAGCCCAGAAAGCAATGACTGTGCCAAAGATAATGACAAAAGCAAGTCCCAGGCCAGCACCCAGGTCAAATTGACCGACAAATTTCCAAGGCGGCGCGATTGGGCTCATGGCAACCCCCCCGATGAGCATGCCCCAGCCAATAACCAAGGGGGACCGCCAGCGACTGAGCAGGCCTTTTGGCTGAATGGTATAAAAAGCAGCACTGAAAGCGGAGGTGATACCCCAAAATAGCGCCAGTGGTGAGATCGCCAGTGAACGGAAATCTCCTTTTGTTACCAAAAGAAGTGTACCTAGCATTGCTAGAAAAATAGAAATAATTTCAAGAAATTGTGGACATCTTTTGTAGCGTATGGCGATATAACCTACGATGATTACCGGCATGAGGTATTGTAGAATCGTTGCTGTAGCAGCATTGCCGTGCTGAATTGCAGCATAATAGGTGTATTGTACGCTGAGCATGCCAGCGACACCAAATAAAAGCAGCTGATGTCGATCCAAACGATTTTGCCATATGGTAAAAATATCCCCAAAGTGCGTGACAGAATCGATGCTCAGCAAGATAAGCCCCGAGCAAAGCAGGCGCACTACGACTAACCATTCGGCACTGAACTGCTTATCATGGAGCAAATATTGACCGGCGACACCAGAAGCTCCCCAAAAAATAGCACCTAATGCTACTAAACAATATCCTTTTGTACGATCCGTCATAAAAAAAAGCCCTTTCATTCTAAAACATAAAAATAATTCGTTGATCTGTTGAGTGGAAGCAATACTAAAAGCATTTTATTCGTTAATCATCACAGCAAAACTGCAAGTGAATTTGTTGTTTGGTGGAAGCACCAAGATGCCTTCTTTCGTTTTTAAATCACCAGTGAAGTCATCATAATCAGCATGTCCATGCCAAGGTTCTAAGCAAAGAAATGGTGCACCGTTTTTGGGAGCCCAAATGCCGAAAAACGGAAATTCATGAAAGTCCATTGTTAAAGATTTTTTAGAGTGTTTGGATTTTAATGAAACAGTTGCTGATTTTAAGGTATCAAAAATCAAAGCATCTTTTTCAAACAAGTCTTTGTGCAGCGGGAGTTTTTTTGCATCTATTAAATAAGGTGTATGTTGATGTGTCAAAAAGCCTTTATCGCTTAAAGGAATGATAGAAGCAGTTTCTTTTTCACTAAATTCTAGAAAGCAATCATCCAGATCATCTGCCGGATCAATGGGGCACATAAAAGCGGGATGTGCTCCTACAGAAAAGAGCAGTTTCTCAGAAGCTGGATTTTGGACATTTAATGTCGTTTTGAGACCATGCTCTAGCAGCGTATATGTAATTTGAAAGATGAATTCAAAGGGATATACCGTGAGTGACTGGGGGGATGATTTTAACTCAAAGGTTAGCATTTGTGGTCCTTGTTTAATTAAGTTGAATTCAGATGTTCTTGCCAGTCCGTGTTGCGGCAGTTCATATATTTTTTCATTGACACGGTATTTGTTATTGATGCAGCGTCCCACAATTGGAAAAAGAAGCGGCGCATGATATTTCCAATAGTTTGGATTGCCTTGCCAAAGATATTCGGTACCCGTTTTTTTGCTGTATAAAGAATGGAGCTCACCACCATGTTCAGAGGCGGTTAATTGGAAGGTATCATTTTCCAAAGTATAAAGCATGAATCATCATCTCCATTAAAATTTAGTGAAATCAATTTGAGTGAGTGTAGGGACAACAATATCGGCAGCACTTAAATCCTGATCTCCGCTGTTTAGGTTTTTGAAGCCAATACAAGTCATTCCGGCGGCTTTTGCTGATAATGTGCCATTTTTGGAATCTTCGATAACGACACAGTCTTTTGGCTGTACTTGCAGTGTTTTTGCAGCTGCCAAATAAATTTCTGGATCAGGTTTACCATGCTGAACTTCTTCGCCGCTTAGTAAAAACTCGAAAGAATCCGTGATGTTCAGTCGGTCGACTACGGTTTTTACTAAATTTTTTGGTGAGGAGGATGCGACTGCCGCTGGAATTTTATGTTGTTCTAAATAGGCTAATATTTCACGAATTCCAGCGATGGGGGTTTGTGGATCTTCAAGCGTGTGTTTTAACATCCCTGATTCTTGGCGGGCTAAAATATTTTCAATGAGATCTGGAATATTATTTTCAATTTTTAATGTTGAAAATATCGAATGCATTGTCATACCGGCAAACCGGTCCATATCCTTTTCATCTATGGTTACTCCATAATAGGCCATTGTTTCAATACTAACTGCTGTGTGCATTGGTTCACTGTCGACGAGGACACCATCCATATCAAAAATAACTGCTTTCATATCAATACCTCATTTTTCATAAAATCAAATTTAATCATAGCGTAGATAGGCGAGTTTTGCAATATCGACAAATGTGATGATGGAATTTTAGTGCCGGGAAAACTTCAATAGTTTATCGAGATTTGCAATTAATATAGCGGATAAAATCATGGTACCGCCCAGCAGTTGAATGGGTAATATTCGTTCGTCAAGGACAAGATATCCAGTAATGATACCTGTTATAGGTACTAGATTGAGATAAATCGTGGTCAAAGTTACATCTAAAATCTTCAGTGCATAGATATAAAGAAAATAGCAGGCAGCTGAACAGACAACGGCAAGATAAATAATTTGCAGCAAAGCGGAAAATGAAAATAGGTGCCACTGTTGATATTCGGTTACGGCAAAAGGAAACAAAAATAAAGTACCGAAGAGTGTCTGATAGGTGACGATTGCCAAATCAGAATTATTAGATTGTTGTTTTTTACTGAAAATTGTATAAAAAGACCAAGAAATCATGGATCCGATAACAAATATATTTCCCAGGAAATGGTCTGAAGCTGTATCGAGAGCGCCGTTGGCTGTGATAGTCAAATAAGATCCGCCGATACCTAATAAAACCCCTAGTAGTTCACACAGCGAAAGCCTTGCTTTAAAAAATAGCATATTCAGCGTAATGGAAAGTATTGGTGTAACTGAGGTTATGAGTGATGCATTAGAGGCTGTGGTAAGTTTAATGCCAATGTTTTCGAAGCAAAAATAAATAGTTATACCCAGCAGGCCCGTTATGGCGAAACGACGTGTTCCTGCTTTATCAAGATGGGTTGTTGGTTCATATTTTCGGAAAATCGGCCATAAAATACAGGATGTAATTGCCAAACGAATGAAGGCAATTGTAAAAGGTGGAACTTCGGCGATGACAATTTTTGTACTAATAAAGGATGTGCCCCAGGCAATCATTGTAAAAAAAATTAGGATATTCGCAATGAGTGTAGGAGAGTACTTGGCTTGCATGTTTTGTAAAATTTTTGTCATGGGAAATCTCCTTATTTTAAAAAGAAAAGGCATAAAGTTCTTTATTTATAAATGTATTATCTTATGCAGGCTAAATAAGAATACCCCGTACAACAGATGCTGTACGGGGTATTGTTTATTTACTTTCTTTTACAGACTTTTCTTTTGCTTTCGCTTTGTCTTTAATTTTTTTCTCTTGTTGATGTTTGGCATAATCAATCCCCATACTCTTGAGTTTATGCTTTATGGTCATGATCGGATGCTTAAAGAACATTTTTCGCTGGGTGCTTTTCATGATTTCGCGAAATTCTTTGGTTTGCTTGTCGCCAAAACAAGGACGTTCGCAGCGTTCACAAATTGGTTTTGTAATTCCATAAGGACAGCGATTGATTTTTAGCATAGCTGTTGCGAGCAGGGCAGTACATTTTGGACATAACGTTTTATCACCATTTGTTTTATGATGGCTATGACAATAAACACCAAATGTTTTTTTGATATTTTCTTTTTCTTTAGGAACCGTGTTTTTTATTTCTATTGGTTTTTTCTTTGGTAAAAATCTTGATAAAATCCCCATAATAAAATCACCCTTAATTATTAAATTTATATCAGTCCAACTTAAATTGTAAATTGAAATGCGGATAAAAGCAAGTTTTTCGCATAAATTAATCTAAATAACGTTTTTGCTCGATCATGAGTAGCAGTTTGCAGCTTAACAATGTTATAATTGAAAACGTTATAAGTAGTTGAGGCTTGAATTTTGCAGGTATTGGTTTTTGCCATAGTTTAAAGACATATTGACAGGATATGTTTTCTATGTTAACATTCTAAACATAGTTGAAAACGAGGACTTATTTTAGCGAAGAATGAGGTGTTTTATAGTGTCAAAAATATCAAATAAAGGACTTTTTGTCGTTTTAATGGTGTTTAGTATGCTTGTGTTCAGTGGTTGTGGTATTGATGCCAGCAAGAACAGTGACTCGGAAAAATCAGCGATCACGATAGGAGTTACACCAGGACCGCATGCCGAAATCATGGAAGAGGTGAAGAAAGTTGCGGCAAAAGAAGGATTAGATATAAAAATTGTTGAATTTAGCGATTATATCCAGCCTAATGTAGCGTTGAGCAATGGTGAAATTGATGCCAATAGTTATCAACATCAGCCGTTTCTTGATTCCCAGATAGCCGATCGTGGCTATAAGATCGAATCCATTGCAAAAACGGTTATTTTTCCCATGGCCGTGTATTCCAAAAAACTTAAATCGTTGAGTGAGATCCCCGATGGTGCTATTGTATCCATTCCAAATGATCCGACAAATGGTGGGCGGGCTCTATTGATTTTAGAAAAAGCGGGTCTGCTAAAACTGAAGGAGAATGTTGGACTTAGTGCAACCGTTGCTGATATTATGGAAAATCCGCAGCATTTACAGATTAAAGAATTGGAAGCGGCACAGGTAGCTCTTTCTTTAATGGATGTTGATTTTGCTGTAATTAATACGAACTATGCTGCGCAAGCAGGGCTTGTACCCAATCGGGATGCTTTATTTATTGAAGATGGAAAATCACCTTATGCAAATGTTCTTGTAGTGCGCAGTGAAGACAAGGATAAAGCTGTCTTTAAAAAATTAATTAAAGCATATCAATCGGATGAAGTGAAACAATTCATTACGGATCATTTTCAAGGTTCGGGAACGGCTGCATGGTAAAAATATGAAGGAGAGGCAAAGCCCGTGATTAAACTTTCACATATCGAAAAAACGTACGAAGGGTCATCCGGTCCGGTTATGGCACTAAAAGGAATTGACCTTGAAATTAAACGTGGTGAGATCTATGGTATTATTGGACTCAGTGGTGCTGGGAAAAGTACATTGATTCGTTGCATTAATATGCTTGAAAAACCTACGGCAGGTAAGGTTATTGTCGATGGTCAAGATCTGACAGCTATGAATGATAGTCAGCTTCGTGCGGCAAGAAAAAATATTGGAATGATTTTTCAGCATTTTAACTTGCTGTCATCAGCAACTGTATATGAAAATATTGCTTTCCCTCTTAAGCTTGGCGGCTGTAGTAAGGAAGCAATTGAAAAGAAGGTTCAGCCACTCTTGCAGCTGGTTGGTCTTAATGATAAACAACATCAATATCCAGCGCAGCTTTCCGGCGGACAAAAACAACGTGTTGGTATTGCCAGAGCATTGGCAAGCGATCCCAAAGTATTGCTTTGCGATGAGGCGACTTCAGCACTTGACCCGCAGACAACGAAAGCAATTCTGGAGCTTATTAAGGATATTAACCAAAAATTGCAGCTTACGGTTGTGGTCATTACGCATGAAATGCAGGTGATTAAAGAAATTTGTGATAAGGTAGCGGTTATTGAGCATGGTGTAATTGCGGAAAAGGGTACGGTACTTGAGGTATTTACGAATCCGCAGCAACCGATTACCAAGGAATTTATCAGTGTGCTGATTAGCAATGAGCTGCCTAGTGCTTTTCGTGGGGCTGAAATTTATCCGACCGCAGTGCCGGGGAGTCATCTTTTGGTACGGCTTACCTTTATTGGTGATTCAGCAGATGATCCCGTGATTGCTGGTCTTATTCGTGGCTTTGACATAGAAGTCAGTATTTTGTTTGGCAATCTCGACCATATCAAATTGACGCCGTATGGGCGTATGATTATTGGTATTAGCGGTGAACAGCCGGAAATTGATAAAGCTCTCGAGTATTTAAAATCAAAGGATCTAAGAATTGAGGTGATCGGTTATGTCACAAGACATGGTCACATTGCTGATTAAGTCATTAGGTGAAACCATCTATATGGTAACGGTTTCAATGGTCATTGCCAGTGTAATAGGCATTCCACTGGGGGTGCTGCTTGTGACAACGGCCAAAAATCAAATACTGGAATGTATAGGCTTTAATCGTGTATTAGCATCTGTTGTAAATGCAGTTCGTTCAGTGCCGTTTATTATTTTAATGGTGGCAATTATTCCTGTTACGCGTCTTATCGTAGGTACTTCGATTGGAACAATGGCAGCGATGGTTCCACTTACGATAGCAGCTATTCCATTTATTGGACGCCAGGTTGAAACGTCATTAAAAGAGGTGGATGCTGGGGTTGTAGAGGCTGCAATGGCGATGGGGGCTACACCAATGCAGATTATCTGGAATGTTTTACTGCCAGAAGCAATCTCAGGGATTATTGCCCAGCTGACAACGGTCGTTATCGGTTTAGTTGGCTCTTCCGCTATGGCTGGCGCAATTGGCGGCGGCGGTCTGGGCGATCTCGCGATTCGTTATGGTTATCAGCGCTTTCGTGCGGATGTGATGCTGGCAACGGTCATCGTTTTGATTATTCTCGTGCAGGTGGTTCAATTTGCCGGGAATTATGTTGCGAAGCGGTTGAATAAAAAATAAATTTTAGGAGGGTAATTCATGAAAAAAATTGCATTAATTTTAACATCTTTACTTATTGCTGTGTTTGCCTTAACTGGTTGTGGCAGCGATGCTAAGCCGGAAGCTAATCAGGCTAAGACTGTTTTGAAGGTCGGAGCAACGGCAGTGCCGCATGCTGAAATCTTACAAGTTGTAAAACCTATTTTAGAAAAAGAGGGTATTGATTTACAAATCGTTGAATTCAGTGATTATGTTCAACCAAATCTTGCTTTAAATGATAAAGAATTGGACGCAAATTATTTTCAACATACGCCTTATATGGAAAATTTTGCTGCAGAACATAATTTGAAATTAACCAATGCCGGTGGAATTCATATCGAACCTATGGGCGTTTATTCCAAAAAAGTTAAGAAGTTGGATGAATTAAAAGATGGTGCAGCGATTGCAATTCCAAATGATCCAACAAATGGTGGACGTTCTTTGCTTTTATTAGAAAAAGCTGGTTTGCTTAAATTAAAAGATGGTATTGGTGTTAAAGCTACTGTACAAGATATTGTAAGCAATCCTAAAAATCTTCAATTTAAAGAAGTTGAGGCAGCTCAAGTGCCGCGTGCTCTTGATGATGTTGATGCAGCAGTAATCAATACAAACTATGCAATGGAAGCAAGTCTTGTTCCTTCGAAAGATGCATTGATTATGGAAGATAACACATCACCATATGTAAATATTATTACAGTACGTACTGGGGATGAAAATCGTCCGGAAATTCAAAAACTCGTTCAAGCTTTGCAATCGCCAGAAGTAAAGAAATTTATTGAAGAAAAATATAAAGGTGCTGTAGTACCTGCATTTTAAGGTATTATGATGAATACTGAGCCCTGCCGCTTGCGGCAGGGCTGTTTTTTTATGAGCAAGAATAAAAAAATAATAAAAAAATTTTTATTATTGCAGGAATTTGACTATAAAAAAACAAATATAATCTATCGTTGCATAAAAAGAAGGTGTAGCAACGTATTTTCCACACAGGACGGGAGAGTGTTATGAAAACTTTTAAATTGACAAAAGAGGAAACACAGGATTTAGCAGAGAGGTTTCAGACGCCGCTAGTGGCGATCTCTTTGGAACAAGTAGAGTATAATTACCAATTTTTACGAACGCACATGCCAAGGCTTAGGGTGTTCTATGCAATGAAATCAAATCCGGCAGCGCCGATTGTTGGCAAGGTGGCGGAACTGGGAGCAAGCTTTGATGTTGCCTCGGATGGTGAAATGCGCCAACTGACAGCAATGGGGGTCGCCGCGGATCGTATGATTTATGCAAATCCTTTTAAAACGCCACAGGGAATGACGCTAGCGGCAAAAATTGGTGTGAATAAATTTACGTTTGACAGTGAGAGTGAAATATACAAAATGGCGAAGTATGTACCGGGTGGTACGGTTTTACTTCGTTTAAGGGTAGACAATCCGAAAGCGCTTATTGATTTGAATAAAAAATTCGGGGCAGCACAAGAGGATGCACTGCATCTTTTGCGTATTGCCAGACAGCAAGGGCTTGATGTTGCTGGATTATGTTTTCATGTTGGAAGCCAGTCGCTTTCAATGGATGCACATAAAGAAGCATTTCGAATTTGTCGTGAGGTTTTTGATCAGGCCAAGGCAGAAGGTTTTGCGCTTCATATTCTTGATATTGGGGGCGGACTGCCAGTTCCAGCACCGGATATGAATTTTGATTTGCTGGAAATGGCACAGGAAATCAATGAACAGATTGAAACATTGTTTCCGGATACAGAGATTTGGGCAGAGCCGGGACGTTATATTTGTGGAACGGCGATGAACCTAATAACGAGCGTTATGGGATTGCAAGATCGTAATCACCAGCCGTGGTATTTTCTTGATGAAGGTCTTTATGGTACCTTTTCCGGGGTTATCTTTGATCACTGGGAGTATGAGTTGGAAACATTCAAACAAGGTGAACTAACACCTGCGACTTTTGCCGGGCCAAGTTGTGATTCAATTGATATTTTATATCGAGACCGTATGAGTGTGCCTCTGGCCATTGGTGATCTTATTTTAGTGCCAAACTGTGGTGCATATACGTCGGCTTCAGCAACGGAATTCAATGGGTTTGCTTTAGCAAAGATGGTTGTTTGGGAAGAAGTAAAACACATAGAGAAAGCCGTTGAAGCTGTAGGCTAGACTTTGAGAAAAAGGTGATCTTATTAAAAATTTAGGCAGTATATCAAATGCGATTGTTGTTTTAATTGTTTTGGCGGCAATTTATGTAAAAATGAACGATGCTGGTGCGGATGCAATTTTTCGAGGTTCGGATATCTACATTGTGGTAGGAGCCGTACTGGCACTTGTAGTACTTAAGATTTTTTACAGTCATAGAAATAAAAAATAGGCTAAAACAAAATAATAGAGAAAATTAAAAAAAAGTCAAGTGGATAACTTTGCATTATTACAAAGTTATCCACTTTTTTATCCACAAATAACCTCTGATTGTGGATAACTATGTGAGAATAGTAAAAAAACTGCAATAAAACAGATATATAAGCTGTGGATAAGGAGTTATCCACAGCTTATATATCTGTTGATAACTTTAGAGATATATTTTATATTTGCGTTGTTCATAAATCAAGGCTAAAATTACAAATACATAAGTGCAGTAAATTACAAGAATTTGTTGTAAAATAAGACATATAAAATAAAATTTTAGGCATGGTGAATATATGGATGAAAAAATTGAAGAATTTAGCGAAAAAACACTGAATTGTATTTTACGTGAAACTGTAGATGCAATGGAAAACAGTAAAACACAAATTTTTGACATTTATGAAGGGGCTCGCAGTGAAGTAGAACATATTCAAATGGATATCAAAGAAGTGAAAGAAAAAGTATATGAAGTAATTGAAAAAGTAGATCGATTGGAAATTGAGGAACAAGCCGCTAAACAAAAACTGGTTCGTGTGAGCAGAAATTTTAAATCTTATACGGAGTCTGATATTCAAAATTGTTATGAAGCTGTCAAAGATGTCCAGATTCGGCTGGCTATTGCCCGCGAACAAGAAGAGCATTTACGTCATCGCCGCGATACACTGGAAATTCGGCTGCGGAAACTTGCAGCAACCGTGGAAAAGTCAAAACATCTGGTTGTTAAAATTGGGGTCGTTTTAGGTTATTTGAGTTCACAAATCAATGCGGTTGTGACACAGATTGAAATGCTGAATCAGGATAAAATGCTTGGGGTGCAAGTAATCAAAGCCCAAGAAACTGAACGGCTGCGTGTTTCCCGTGAGATTCACGATGGACCAGCTCAAACGATTGCAAATTTGATTTATCAATCCAGTATTTGTGAACGGATGATTGATATTGATTCCGATGAAGCAAAAGCCGGGCTTCAGGAAATTCGTCGTCAAATTCGTCATTGTTTAGGTGAAGTTCGCCGTATCATCTTTGATTTAAGGCCTATGTCCTTGGATGATTTGGGGCTTGTAGCGACGGTGGATCAATTTTTAGGGAAACTAAAAACACGTGGCAATTTGTCAGTGGCTTTTAATGTTGAAGGTATAGAAGTTAAAATTAATCAATATGTTGAAGTAAGCATTTTTCGGATTATTCAAGAAGCGTTAAATAATATTTATCGGCATGCGGAGTCTCCTTCAGCAGAACTTCGCTTGATTTACGGAAAAGAGTATATGTCAGTTGTCATTAAAGATATTGGCAAAGGATTTTTAGTTGATCAGCCTCATGATAACGAGGAACAAAATGGTTGTTTTGGTCTTATGGGAATGAAAGAGCGGGCTGCGATAATTCACGGGCAGCTTTTAATCGATTCAAAGCCAGGCTGTGGTACAGAAATCCGTTTGCTAGTACCGTTAAGTGAAGTTTGTGAATCGGATATTAAATAGAAAATGAGGAATCGGCGTGAATAGGCAAAGACAGAAGAATATGCCGCTTTTACAGGCAATGCGGCAGTATGCAGATTCTGGTGTAGTGGGGTTTCATACACCAGGACACAAACAGGGGAAAGGTGTCCATAGCTCATTGCGTGATCTAGTGACGCCGCTTGGCTGGAAAATGGAAGTATCACTCATGGATGAATTGGATGACCTGCATGAACCAACGATGTGCATCAAAGAAGCACAGGATCTTGCCGCCGATTTGTATGGTGCGGATGCTACGTATTTTATTATCAATGGGACAACGGGAGCTATTCAGGCTATGGTGTTGGCTGCCTTGCATCCTGGCGAAAAAATTATTGTGCCGCGTAACGCACATCGGTCGATTATTGGTGGAATAATGTTAAGCGGTGCGATACCAATTTTTATTCAGCCTGAAATCGATGCAGAACTGGGGATTGCCATGGGAATAGCGACAGAAACCGTTGACGAGGCGATTACAGCACATCCTGATGCGAAGGCAGTACTTATCATTAATCCTACCTATTATGGTGTGGCATCGGATCTCCAGGCCATAGCGACGCTGGTACATGACAATAACATGCTGCTGCTTGTAGATGAAGCACATGGACCTCATTTGAAATTTAATGTATCTTTGCCCTTGCAGGCACTTGATGCTGGGGCGGATATTGTGGCACAAAGTACGCATAAAATCATTGGATCCATGACGCAATCTTCAATGCTTCATGCTAAATATGGACGAATTCATCCGGAACGATTACGGACGATGGTGAGTTTGGTCCAGTCGACGAGTCCCAACTACCTGTTGCTGGGGTCTTTAGATGCGGCGCGTATGCAGATGGCAGAAAGCGGACCACAGCTTATTGGCCGGGCCGTAGATCTGGCGAATTGGATTCGCCGTGAGATCACACAAATTAAAGGCCTTTACTGTTTTGGACCGGAACGGCTGCACCAGTCTGGTGCTTATGCGTTAGATGTTACGAAAATTACGGTTACAGTTCGCGATCTTGGTATAAGTGGTGCCTGTGCCGAACATATTTTACGACATAAATATAAGATTCAATGTGAATTATCCGATGTATATAATGTTTTATTTATTATTTCACTCGGTGATAGTGAGGTCGAAGCGAGACTTTTAGTGAATGCCTTGCAGAATCTGGCGGCAAGTCAGCAGCACAATAGGCAGCGTTTTACACAACCAATGGCTTTGCCAAAAATCCCCAGACAAAGATTGGCACCTCGTGAGGCCTTGTTTTCTGATACGGCTGTTCAGCCTTTTGATACGAGTGAAGGGTGTGTGGCAGGTGAAGTCATTACTTTTTATCCGCCGGGAATTCCGGTTATCTGTCCAGGTGAAGAGATTACGAAAGAAATTATTAATTATATAAGGGCCATGCAAAAAATCGGGTTAAAAATAGTCGGACCGCAGGATGCAACGCTCAAAATGATAACAATAATCAAATGAAAAATTTAAGAAATAATGTGGTGAGATAGATATGAAGGGGAAATTAATTATTATTGAAGCTGGGGACGGCTGTGGTAAGGCAACTCAGACAAAAGCTTTATTTGAACATTTGCAAAAAGATGGCCAGCGGGTTCATAAAATTGAGTATCCAGATTATGCCAGCGAATCATCTGCGTTGGTTAAGATGTATTTGAATGGTGATTTTGGTAAAAAAGCGGAAGACGTTAATGCTTATGCGGCATCTACATTTTATGCGGTAGACCGTTACGCATCTTTTCGGATGAAATGGAAACAATGGTATGATGCTGGGGATATTATTATTGCAGATCGTTATACGACCTCGAATATGGTCCATCAAGCTGTTAAATTTTCCGATCTGCAGGAACGAGAAGATTTTTTGACGTGGCTTTGGGATCTGGAATTTATTAAGCTGGGCTTGCCAGTTCCATCCATGGTGATTTTTTTAGAGATGGCACCCGAGTTTAGTGAAAGGTTGATTACAATCCGTTCTGATAAAATGCATCAAGTGAAAGACATCCATGAACAAGATCAAGCCTATTTGCAGCGATGTCATGCTGCTTATTGCCAATTGGCAGAAAAATATGGCTGGTTTACGGTTTCTTGTGTCAACAATGAAAAATTAAAAAGTATTGAAGAAATTCATGGCGAAATTTATGCGTTGCTACCAACGCTATTACTAAAATAACAACGCGGTCAAGCTAAGAGGAATTCCTGTAATTTAGAACCTCTTTTATTGCTTATTTTGTTGAAAACAATTATAATTTAACTAGAGTGGGGTTTTCTGATATTTCGTAAATGGTAAAATCAGAAGAAGTGTCCACATCCCTATAGTCATTATCATGATAAAGGATGTATATTATGAAAATAGATGGTTTAGGCGCGCAACGGACAATCCCGATGGGAGACCGTGATACAGGAACAAAGGTAGCAAAAAAGAACAGTGATTTTTCATCGGAGCTTACACGTAATCAGGATGGACTTTCCTTAGAAAAAATGAATGAGCTGCTGGCGAAAATTGATGAACAGGGTGCAAAACTAACTCAAACACCAACGTATGATGAACTCAAGTCCTATCGTGATTTAGTTAAGACATTCGTAGGTGAAGCTGTTTCACGCATGTATAGCATGCAGACACAAACCGGCTGGGATCGACAAGGACGGCAAAAGGTCTACACAACGGTACGTAAGGTTGATGGTAAAATGGAAGAAATGGCAGAAGAAATACGTTTGGGGCAGTCTACCCAGCTTAGCATTGCTGCGAAACAAGATGTGATCCGTGGCATGCTTGTGGATTTATACATGTAATGGAAATTATGTGGGAGAAAATCATTGGGCATATAGAAATTATTCAGCGTTTAAAAAATTTGATTCAAGAAAATCGCATGCCGCATGCGCTGTTATTTGTGGGGCCAAAAGGGATCGGCAAATTTTTAACCGCACAGATAACAGCTGCGGCACTTTTTTGTAATGGAAAAGAAAAACCTTGCGGTTTATGTCCTTCGTGTCAGGCTCTTTTGACGGATACACATCCTGATTTTTATACAGTAGAACCGGATGGACAAATGATTAAGATTGAACAGATCCGCCACTTGCAGACGGAAGTGGCTCTAGCGCCGTATCTGGCTGACAAACGTATTGTGATCATTGATCAAGCGGAAACAATGAACGTTCAGGCGGCGAACAGCTTGCTTAAGATACTAGAAGAACCAACCGGTAATCTTGTTTTTATTTTAATTGCCAATAATCGGCAATCACTTTTAGATACGATTATTTCCCGGTGTATGATGGTGCCATTTCATGCATTGGAATTGTCTTGTTTGGCGGGGGCTTTAGAACAAAGGGGTATCGCGGCAGATGATGCAACAGCTCTGGCGGCATTGGCTGAAGGCAGCTTGGGAAAAGCAATTGATTTACAGGATAATGGTGGATTGGAGCTGCGACGTCAAGCTTTGGATCTTTTGGTGCAGCTTCAGCAAATGGATATGGATGCTGTCTGGGCCTGTGGACAGAAATTGGGAGAACTTGATCGTCAAACGCTGCAGGAATTTGTGTTGTACTTAAATATGCTGCTGCGTGATTTTCTTGTTTTACAGGTGGATGAGCAAAGCAATAAATTATACAATCAAGATGTAGCTTCAGTGCTTTTGGAGCAGAAATTATATTGGTCAGAAAATAAATTATTACGGGCGATGAAAGAAATTACTGTTGCGCAAAAGATGTTGAGCTCAAATGCGAATGCACGGCTCGTCATGGAACAGTTTTTGATTAAGTTGCGCGATTTATGATAGAGGAGGCTGCGTTGTGCAGATAGTAGTGGGAGTACGCTTCAAAGAAGCGGGAAAAATATATTATTTTGATCCAGGACAACTTGTGCTTGTACAAGATGATGATGTTATCGTTGAAACAGCACGTGGCATAGAATATGGAATGGTGGTTATTGGTCCTCGTGAAGTAAAGGATGAAGACATTGTTTTACCTTTAAAAACTGTGCAGCGTAAAGCTACACCGAGTGACCGTACGAAAGTTAAAGAAAATGAAGTTAAAGAAAAAGAAGCTTTTACGATTTGTGAAAAGAAAATTGTAACGCATGCTTTACCAATGAAACTGATTGATGTTGAGTATACGTTTGATGTGAATAAAATTATTTTTTATTTTACAGCGGATGGCCGTATTGATTTTAGAGAATTAGTAAAAGATTTAGCAGCTGTTTTTCGTACACGTATTGAACTTCGGCAGATTGGTGTACGTGATGAAGCCAAACTTATGGGCGGGATTGGTTGCTGCGGCAGATCATTATGCTGTTCAACCTTTCTTGGCGATTTTGAACCAGTTTCCATTCGTATGGCAAAAGAGCAGAATCTGTCACTGAATCCAACGAAAATTTCGGGGATTTGCGGCAGATTAATGTGCTGCTTGAAATATGAAAATGACTGTTATTGCAATAAATGTCCAAGTAAGAAAATTACGGCACCAAAGCCGGGGACTCGTGTTATTACGGTTGAGGGTGAAGGGAAAGTAATTTCGATTCACAATCAGCGTAAAACGGCAACCATTTTACTCGATGACAGTAAAACAGTAGTAGCTTCCTGGGAGGATGTAATTTCAAAAGATGAAGCTTGATCTCAAAGATAATGAACGACTAGATGACTTAGTAATCCAAGGATTGAAAATCATTCAAAATGAACGACAGTTTTGTTTTTCATTGGATGCAGTCTTATTGGCTCATTTTGCTAAAGTAAAAAAAAGAGCCCATGTTCTTGACCTTGGAACGGGAACTGGGGTTATAGCTTTATTGCTTTCGACACGGCAGACAGAAAAAATCGATGCCTTGGAGTTAAATCCGGTAATGGCAGATTTGGCAGCGCGTAATGTAGAAATCAATGCTTTACAAGAAAAAATTATAGTTCATGAAGGCGATTTGTGTAACATTCGGAATATTTTTCCAGCGGGGTTTGTCGATCTGGTTGTTTCAAATCCTCCGTATCGTCCCTTAGAACAGGGCGATTTGAACCTTTTAAGTGATGTAGCAAAAGCGCGGCACGAAGTGACAGCAACGCTGCAGGATGTTGTCAAAGCCGCGCGGTATTGTCTGAAATTTCGCGGCCGTTTTGCAATGGTACATTTGCCAGAACGAATCGGTGAAATTATTATAGCGATGCATGAGGCGGGTATTGAGCCAAAACGTTTACGTTTTGTTCACCCGAGACTTGGTAAAGCACCGAATATGGTTCTGATTGAAGGTATCGCTGGAGCAAAACCAGGCGGTATGCTTGTGGAACCGCCATTGATTGTTTATGGAAGCGATGGCAGTTACGCAAGGGAAATAGTTGAGTATTATCAGGAAAGATAAACTGGGGTGGCTGCCTAATTTCTTTGTAAGAAAGAGATTGGGCACATCCTGTTTTTTTATTAGGAGGAACTATGGAAACGAGTAATAAACCGGGAATATTATATCTATGTGCAACACCAATCGGTAATCTGGAAGATATGACATATCGGGCTGTGCGCCTTTTGGGAGAAGTGAATCGTATTGCAGCGGAAGATACGCGCCACACACGTAAACTTTTAACGCATTATGATATTCACACCGCGTTGACAAGTTATCACGAGCACAATAAATTTACAAAAGGACCGGAATTAATTGACTATTTACTGACTGGTGAAGATCTTGTATTAGTAAGTGATGCCGGACTCCCGGGAATTGCTGATCCAGGAAGCCATTTGGCCCAGCTGGCCATTGCTGAAGGTATTCAAGTTACACCGCTTCCTGGGGCAAATGCGGCACTTTCGGGGCTGATTTGTTCAGGACTGGATACGACAGTTTTCACTTTTGTCGGCTTTTTACCAAAAACAACGAAAAAAAAGCGTGAAATTTTAGCGAATTTGCCGAAACGACCGGAGACATTGCTCTTTTATGAATCACCGCATCATTTAAAAGCTACATTGAAAGAACTTACGGATGTACTGGGTCAAGATCGCCCAGCGGCGGTGGGGCGTGAGCTCACAAAAAAATTCGAAGAATTTATTCGCGGTTCGTTAGGATCTATCGCAGCATATTTTCAGGATAATCAGCCGCGGGGGGAATTTGTGATTATTGTTGATGGTTATAATAGTGAAGCCAATACAGACAAAGTTGCTGAAACAATTGAACCAGCAGACTTGGTTGTCCAGCTTATGACGGATGGTTTGGATAAAAAAATTGCGATGAAACAGGCTGCGCAGCAACTGGGAATTCGTAAACGTGATGTATATCAGGCTGTTTTAGCAGCAGAAAAAAGAAACCCAAAAGGATGATTTCCATCCTTTTGGGTTTCTTTTTTTCTGTAGTAGTACAAAGAGCAGAGTAAAGGGAACTTTATTTCTCCGATTGTAATGCATCCACGCATTCACCGCAGACATTTTTGTTTTTGAATTTTGTCACATTGTCGGCATTACCGCAAAAAATGCAGGCACATGACGGTTCATATTTGCGAAGAATAATACGATCTTGATCAACATAAATTTCCAAGGCGTCTTTTTCTTCAATTGCAAGAGTTCGACGCAATTCAATCGGGATAACGACCCTGCCTAGTTCATCTACTTTACGAACGATACCAGTTGATTTCATAGTTGCGACTCTCCTTTTTAATAAATAATTTTGACTACCTAGTATTCAAAATGTTAGGTTAAGTAAATAATACCATATATTACAAACACTTTCAACAAAATAGTTTACAGAATTTATAGACTTTAGTGAAAATAAATTGTGGTACGGCAGACGGATAGGCTGGATGTAATTTCTTTAATGCATTATATAGAGATGTGTTTTGAAATTTTTTTTATAAAATTTTTGTTCAGCGGGGCAATTTGCTTTATAATAGAAGAACGACGTTAAAAATGTTTGCGTAATTTATTGGAGGAGGACTTATTTTCGTGGAAAAAAAATCATTTTATATAACCACACCTATTTATTATCCTAGTGCCAAATTACATATTGGTCATGCATATTGTACGACCATTGCGGATTCAATTGCTCGCTACAAAAGATTGGCTGGATACGATGTCATGTTTTTGACGGGTTCCGATGAACATGGACAGAAAATTCAGCGCAAAGCCGAAGAAGAAGGTATTACGCCGCTTCAATATGTCGATAAAATTGTCGCAGGTTTTCAGGATTTATGGCGACGTCTTAATATTTCGCATGATGATTTTATTCGAACGACAGAAAAACGCCATCATAAAGTTGTTCAGGAAATTTTTAAAAAAATTTATGAAAACGGTGATATTTATAAGGGTGCTTATAAAGGTCTATACTGTACCCCTTGTGAAACATTTTGGCTGGAACGTCAATTGGTTGATGGAAAATGTCCAGACTGTGGGCGAGCTGTGGAAGAAGTGTCAGAAGAAGCTTATTTTTTTAAGATTTCAAAATATGAGGATCGTCTGCTTCAATATATAGAGGACAATCCAGAATTTATCCAACCCGTATCACGGCGCAATGAAATGATTAATTTTATCAAACAAGGGATGGAAGATCTTTGTATTTCGCGTACATCGTTTAATTGGGGAATTCCTGTACCAATGGATGAAAAGCATGTAATTTATGTGTGGTTTGATGCTTTATCAAATTATTTGACCGCAGCGGGCTATTTATCGGATGCGGAAAAATTCAAGAAATTTTGGCCGGCAGATCTGCATTTAGTGGGAAAAGAAATCGTACGTTTCCATACTATCATTTGGCCGATTATTCTTATGGCACTTGATTTACCACTGCCTAAAAAAGTCTATGGGCATGGCTGGCTTATTGTTGAAGGCGATAAGATGTCAAAGTCAAAAGGGAATGTAGTAGATCCAGTTGGCTTGATCGAAGAATTCGGACCGGATGCGATTCGATATTTCCTTTTGCGCGAAATAAACCTTGGCATGGATGGAAATTTTTCGCGGGAAGCACTTATTCAACGAATCAATTCAGATCTTGCCAATGATTTAGGAAATCTTCTGCATCGTACGTTGAGTATGATTGGTAAGTTTAATAAGGGAATCATTGAAGGACCAGGCAAGGCAGATACCATTGATCAATCGCTGATTGATATGGCTATGCTGACCGTTAAAGAATATGAAATAAGTATGGAAAAAATGGAACTGAGTCCAACGATTAAAAATGTTTGGGCTTTTATCAGTCGGACCAATAAATATATTGATGAAACGAGTCCTTGGGCGCTGGCAAAAGATCCGGGCAATAAAGAACATCTTAATACGGTTTTATATAATTTAATTGAAAGCTTACGAATTATTAGTGTTTTGATTTCACCATTTATGCCAGTTACTGCGCCTAAAATATGGAATCAACTGGGACTTGTTCAGGATTTTAAGGACGTACAGCTCCAGGACATTAAAACATGGGGACAAACGCCAAGTGGTATCCATATTGGAATGCCGGAACAAATTTTCCCCCGTATTGAAATCGAACCAGCGGCAAGTATTGCTGTGGCCGAAAAAACCGCAGATGTGCCAGTCAAAGCAAAACTGGCAACGGTTGAAAGCAAGGATATTCCTACTGAGATTACAATTGATGATTTTGCTAAAATGGATTTGCGAGTCGTTAAAGTATTAGCCGCTGAACCAGTCAAAAAAACGGAAAAATTGTTGATGCTTACGGTTGATTTAGGTGGGGAACAGCGCACGATTATATCAGGTATTGCGAAACATTATGCACCCGAAGATTTAATCGGTAAAAATGTGGTTATGATAATCAATTTGAAGCCAGCTAAAATTCGCGGCGTTATTTCGCATGGAATGGTACTTGCTGCATCAGCGGGTGATGAACTCAAAGTAATTGCCGTAGATATGCCTGTCGGCAGTAAGGTGAAGTAAATCATGTTAATTGATACACATGCACATATTGATGACGAAAAATTTGCTGAAGACCGCGCCGAAGTCATTCAACGGGCGATTGACAGTGGTGTTACACGGATGATAAATGTTGGTGCGGATATTAAATCTTCAGCTCGATCAGTTAAATTGGCAGCTGATTATAACGAAATTTATGCAGCTGTCGGTATTCATCCACAGGAAGCTAAAACGATGATCAAATCACATGATGACTTACTGGCCAGCTGGGCACAGCTCCCAAAAGTTGTGGCGATTGGCGAAATTGGACTGGATTATTATTATGAAAATTCTGAGCGTGAGGTTCAGAAAAAAGTTTTTATCCGTCAGCTTGATCTGGCCCGGCAGATGCATTTACCAGTCAGTATCCATGATCGGGATGCCCATGGTGATACGATGGCAATACTCAAAAAAGAGGGAAAAGGCATCATTGGTGTTATTCATTGTTTTTCAGGCAGCTGGGAGATGGCACATGATCTTTTACGTAAAGGCTGGTTCATTGGGGTTGACGGTCCGGTTACCTTTAAAAACGCGGCAAAATTGCCGGAAATTGTTCAGCAGGTACCGTTGGATCGTTTACTAGTCGAAACGGACAGCCCCTATCTGGCTCCCGTTCCGAAACGTGGAAAACGAAATGAACCGGCCTATGTTAGGCATGTTGCGGAAAAAATTGCTGCTTTGCGTAATATCGAATTTGAAGTTTTTGCTAAGGCAACAACCGAAAATGCCCGTCATTTATTTGGCATACAATAGGTGGCTTCAACGGTGATTTTATAGCAGAAAAGACGATTTTATCAGCTTGATATAATAGAACATATGAGCTTTTTCCCACATAAATTTGATTATAATGAAGTCATGGGGACGATGATTGTTTGTGGAAGTGCTTATTTTACAAGGTTTCCATAAATATTATATATTTCTATAATAAACAAAATATGGTAAATAGCCCATGATAAATTGATGAAATTTATCGTGGGCTATTTTATTTTTGCAAAAATCAACAGGTATTCACCTCAAAAAACTTTCAATTATTAGTTATCTGGAGCTTTTGCTTGGAATGATTCGTAATTTAGCTAATAAAAATACTATAAAAAGATAATTGTAAATTAATTACTTATAAAGTAAATTAATGGTAATAATTAGAATAAAATGTAAATTAAATGAAGATAAATACAGAAAAAATTTTACATTAATACCAAATTATAGGCTATTAATTGTAAATATATGTTAAAAAAAGGCCTGAGATTTGACATATTTAAAAAAATCATGATATAATTCACAAGTTCTTCGAAAGGGGGAATTCAATGAGTATAAAAACAATCATTTCATCTCAAAAATCAAGACAAAAACTCGCAATATGTGCGGTGTTGATTTTTGTATTAACGTTGGTAACTGGTTTCGTTGAGGGACAGAAGACGATTGAAATTCTGGCAGATGGCGATACAATTACGGTAAATACATTGATGAGCAAACCGGAAACAATTATTAAGCAGGCAGGTGTCCATTTACAGGACAAAGACGAATATCGTCTGTCAACAAATCGGATCGAAAACAATACTATTATTACTATTTATCGTGCAGTACCTGTTACTGTGGAGTATCAAAACCAAAAACAGGAACTTATTACAGGAAAACCGACAGTGGGAGAATTGCTCAGTGAACTAGGCTATACCGGAGATATGTATCGTGTAGAACCGGGTCTAAATTCGAAAATACAGAAAAATCTGCATATAAAAATTGTATCTATCTCAGAAAAAATCAGTGAACGCGAAGAATCGGAAGTCTATCAGGTCGTACGCCAGAACGACCCATCTATGGAAAAAGGAACAGAAAATATTGTTCAAAATGGTGAAAATGGCATAAAAAAAATAAAAGTCAGAGAACATTTTAATGATGGTCAAAAAGCGGGAGAAGATGTCATCGAAGAAACAGTTATAACACCTTCTCGTCCGCAGATCATTAAAGTTGGTGCGCGTGATACAGTTCCAACATCACGTGGAGCGATGCGTTTTAGCCGGGCGATTTATATGGAAGCTAGTGCATATCTTCCCGGTGATGGCGGTGGAGCTGGAATTACAGCTACGGGCCTTGCAGCACGCCATGGCGTGGTTGCCGTTGATCCGAATGTGATACCACTTGGTACGCGATTGTTTATTCCCGGCTACGGGGTGGCGATTGCTGCTGATACAGGTGGTGCCATTCAAGGTGCTAAAATTGATCTTTGTATGGATGATTATGGTGAAGCGATTAGTTTTGGCCGCCAAAGTGTTAAAGTATATATATTGGATTAATATGAATCAGGGCATATTTGATATGCCCTGTTGTTTTTTTGTCTGTACTTAGGTAAACTATAGATATAGATCAAAAACAATGTGGGGATAGTTATGATAAAAGAAGTTCTAGTAGTAGAAGGTAAAATGGATGTTGTCGCTATCAATAAAGCGGTAGAGGCAGATTGTATTATTACAGGCGGCTTTAGTTTAAAAAAGTATATGCTTGATCATATTCGCCAAGCATATGAAAAACGTGGTATTATTATTATGACGGATCCGGACTCTGCGGGAGAACGAATTCGTGCTTATTTGAGTAAACAGTTTCCTGAGGCAAAACACGCATTTGTGCCCAAAAAAGATGCAACCGCTAACGGTGATATTGGTATTGAACAGGCCTCACCGGATGCAATTCGTACGGCACTGGAAAAAGTTAGGACATTAGGTTGGAATCCAATCACGGTGTTTACTGGTGCTGATTTGATAGCAGCAAGGCTCAGTGGATCGACATGTGCTTCAGAAAGACGTGCTAAAATGGGAGAAATCCTTGGTATTGGTTATGCGAATGCTAAGACATTTTTAACAAGATTAAATCATTACGGCGTGACAGAGGCTGAGTTTGAAAAAGCTTTAGACTTATTAGACGCTCAGGATGCAAGTGAAGGGGAAAAGACTGAATGATTCAGCCAATCATCGCAAAACGCGACGTAACAAAACATATATTAAAATCATTTAATATCCATATGAGTAAAAAATTAGGTCAGAACTTTTTAATTGATGAATCAATTGTTGATGGTATTGTGGATGCTGCGGATATCCAAGAAGGGGAAACCGTGCTTGAAATCGGGGCGGGTATCGGGACTTTGACGCAAGGTCTTGCCGAAGCAAAAGCCAATGTTATTGCAGTTGAACTCGATAAACGCCTGCCTGATGTTTTAGCGCATACGCTGGATGGATATGAGAACGTCAAGATTGTGCAAGGCGATATATTAAAGGTGAATATTCCCGAAATTACGGGCGGCGGCTCCTTTAAAGTAGTAGCTAATCTGCCGTATTATATAACAACACCAATCGTAATGGCTCTTTTAGAACAGCGCCTGCCGATGACTAAACTTGTGACGATGGTGCAAAAAGAAGTTGCTTTACGTATGGTGGCAAACCCTGGTAAAAAAGACTATGGTGCCTTGTCCGTTGCTGTCCAGTATTATACGAAACCGAAAATTGTATTGGATGTACCGCCGTATTCGTTTATTCCGGCTCCGGATGTTGATTCAGTTGTTATCTGCTGTGAGGTTCGTCAAAAACCGCCAGTAGACGTAGCTGATGAAAAAATGTTCTTTCGAGTGGTAAAAGCGGCTTTTTGTCAGCGTCGCAAGACATTGAATAATGCCTTGAAGACGATGGGAATCGATAAGGAAACGGTTATGGAAATCTTGCAGCAGTCAGGAATCGATGGCGTTCGTCGCGGCGAAACTTTATCTTTAACAGAGTTTGCCGTTATCGCCAATCAAGTTTCAGCTAACCAAAAACAATAAAATAAGACATTATAACCGTGCTGAGAAGTTTATCTTTCTAGTGCGGTTTTTTATTTTACAGGAGATAAAAAATGAATTTTGATGCGAGTATGTTATAATGAAAAATAGATAAAATTCAAAGGTAACGAGGCTGAAAAATATGAATATTATTGATGCACATTTGCATTTTTTCCCGAAAAGTTTAAAGTTTGATCAAAGTGCGAAACAGGCTGGTGATCAAGCAACGATAGAAAGTTTAACGGCAGCAATGGAAAAAAACAAGATTGTTTTGGGGATTGGAATGGGAACTACTCCAACGGTAGGTATACTGCAAAACCCTTTAATATTACCTTTTGTGAAAGAGAGCTGGCCCTCTTTTTTTGCACAGTGTCTGGGCGTAAATGCCGATACGATAACAAATATAAATAAAAGGGACGTACTGTCGGCCTTCGAAAATAAAATAAAAGAACCAACGACGGTTGGCATCAAGATCTATGCAGGGTATCAGCACTTTTATGTAAGTGATCCCGTCTACCATCCGTTTTATGAATTGGCAGAACACTATGATGTACCAGTAGTTATTCATACGGGGGACACAGCTAATTCGCAAGGCTTGCTCAAATATTCACATCCGTTGACCATTGATGAGGTTGCGGTTAACTTTCCTCGAACGACTTTTGTTATGGCACATTATGGAAATCCTTGGATTGTGGATGCTACGGAAGTTATTAAAAAAAATCCCAATGTCTATGCCGACTTATCAGGACTGGCGGAAGGGAATTTTTCAGTGGGCTGGTTTTTCAAAAATTATCATGCTTATGCAGACATGCTTGTGGGCTGGCTCACCTATTTGTCACGTTATGACAAATTAATGTATGGTTCAGATTGGCCGCTGGTCAATATGGGCACGTATATTGAACTCATTAAACGAATTATTCCACAAGAGCACCATGAAGCGGTGTTCTTTAAAAATGCGAAACGTATTTTCAAAAAAATTAATGTTTTGCCGATACTCAATAAGTAATCGGAATTTTTAGGAGAAGAGGTATTATATGAAATTTGTTTCATGGAATGTCAATGGCTTGCGAGCGTGTTTGGCGAAAAACTTTATGGAAGATTTTCAAAAAATGAATGCGGATATTTTCTGTCTGCAGGAGACGAAACTGCAAGTGGGACAGGTAACGCTGGATTTGCCAGAGTATCATCAATATTGGAATAGTGCTATAAAAAAAGGTTATTCAGGGACGGCTGTTTTTACAAAACAAGAACCATTGTCCGTTCAGTATGGTTTAGGAGTTGAAGAGTACGATCAGGAAGGACGAGTTATCACACTTGAATTTCCCACCTTTTATTTTGTGACGGTTTATACACCGAATTCACAGCGTGAATTGGCAAGGCTTGCTTATCGAATGCAATGGGAAGAGGCTTTTCGCGAATTTTTATTGGAACTTGACCAACGCAAGAGTGTTGTTGTCTGCGGTGATTTAAATGTAGCACATCAGGAAATTGATTTGAAGAATCCTAAAACAAATCGGCATAATGCTGGTTTTACGGATGAAGAACGCGCAGCCATGACGGTTTTGCTGAAGTCGGGATTTACGGATAGTTTTCGTTATCTTTATCCAGAGCAAGCAGGAATCTACAGCTGGTGGTCTTATATGCGTAAAGCGCGTGAGTCAAATGCTGGTTGGCGTATCGATTATTTCCTGGTGTCCGATCGATTGCAAGAAAAGATCCAAAATGCCTCTATTCATAATGAAGTTTATGGCAGTGACCACTGCCCGGTTGGGCTTGAGATAATTCTATAAAAATAAAAGAGGTCTGGACTTGTAATATATTTTACGAGTCTAGACCTCTTTTTTTTAACCTATATAGAACGAACGCATTAAAGAAATTACATCCAGTCTATCAGTCTGTCAGGAATGGGTAGGGCATCGTTTGTTGACGATTGCCATATAAAAATGTTTACTGCCATATATATGGCAGCATTGCTGTGGCGCTATTAAATATCCCAGTGTAGTTTGTCGGGAGCGGGCGTTGCATGATCAATATCATTTAAAATCCAGGCAGCGTTGTCATGCGTTGCCGAGAAAGCCTCCTGGAGCTCATCCTGGTGCGATTTTGGTATATCCATAAAGGATAAGGCCATGTGCATAAAATCTTTCGCTATAAGCGTTGTGCCGCGTTCTGCAGCAATCTGTGCTTTGAAACGATAGCCGTAATAAAGATAGCTGTTATGTGGGATCGGCAGCGGTTCAAAAATTTCGATTTTTTCCGTGATTTCAGCCTCAGCAATGTTCGTTTTTTTCTGTAAGTGCAGCGTTAGCCACCGGTCGGCCCAAAGCTCACCGCGCAGGATATATTTATAAAGATAATCGGTTGATTCAGCGAGTTCAATCGCCAGATTGATATAATCCAAGGCAGTCTCAAGTGTCGTTTCATTTTCACGCAGGCAGGCACTGAGCTTTTGCAGGGCGAATACTTTTTCTTCGACATCTTCTGAATTTTCTTCGTCAATTTCAATGTCCACTATCGACCGGAACAGCTCGATTGCCAAATCTTTTTTTTCATATTCTGGCATAGCTAAAAAATGAGCCATACGAGCGCGGGCATGCCAGTCGTCAAAACCTTGTGCGAATAGTGATTCTGGTGGATGCGCGGGACTTTCAAGGATCATATGGACTAACTTGTGGAAATCATGACTGTTCATCTATAATCACTCCTATAAATTTTTTGTATTATGGTTAAATTATATCATATTTAAGGCGAAATGGCAGTTTATTGGATGTTCAATTACGGTACACATACCGATTATTTCTAGCGTAAATAAACCATGTATGTTCTGACTGTAAAAATCATTGCATGTTTATTTTCGTATGAAATTTTAGTTTCTTTTAATGAGTATGTGAATAAAAATACATATAGAATGAATAAGATGAAGCGAATATGAACTATGAAAATATTTAGAAAATTATGCAATAAAGTATTATAAATAAAGGAAAAGTATGGTTAAATAAGTTCAAAAAATCACAATATAAGTTCATAAAATAACTTACGTAATTATGCATGTTATGACTAGTTATGCATGGAAATTAATGCTATAATACATTTGAATGAAGCGCTTACATAATTAAAATTTATTTTTCAAAGTTACTTAAAGGGATATAAAGAATGTTGAATTTTAAAGAATAGAGGCGGAAATGATGTCAGAGAGAGAAATTGAGTATGACCCAACTGGTTTTACATTAAAAGAAGCAATCAGTGAAGCAAAGCGCTGTTTGAATTGTGTAAAACCAGCTTGCCGCAAAGGCTGCCCAATCGAAAATGAAATCCCGGCGTTTATTAGAGAATTAGCGACGGGGAACCTGGGACAAGCTAGTGCAGTTATCGCAAGACGCAGCAATCTCCCCGCTGTTTGCGGACGTGTTTGCCCAAGGGAAAGACAATGTGAAGGTGCCTGCGTATTGACAGAACAAGGCAAGGGTATTAAAATCGGCAAGCTGGAACGTTTTATTGCCGATATGGATGGCGAACTTGAAATAACACCACTGCCAAAGCTTTGGGATGAAAAAGGGCGTGTTGCGGTGATTGGGTCCGGCCCGGCGGGACTCACTGTGGCGGGAGATTTAGCCAAAGATGGTTTTAGAGTGCGGGTATTTGATGCTCAGGCAGAACCAGGTGGGGTTTTAATGTATGGAATTCCAGCTTTTCGTTTGCCCAAAGATGTTGTGCGACGGGAAATTCATAAAATAGAAAAATTAGGAGTTCAGTTCAAAACCAATATAATGATTGGTGAAGCACTGACCTTAGATGATATATTTAAAGAAGGTTTTGATGCAATTTTTATTGGGACAGGCAATGCAATGGCTAAAACACTTAATATTGAGGGACAGCATTTAACAGGCGTTTTGCAGGCGACCTATCTTTTACAAATGGTGTCACTGGCAAATCAAGGCAGTGTTGACAAAGATGAAATACCTGTGCAGGAAGGTGACCATGTTGTAATCATTGGGGCTGGTAATACGGCTATGGACGCAGCTAGAACTGCGAAACGACAGCATGCTGCTACGGTTACGGTAGTTTGCCGTGATGCAGAAGGGAAAATGGCAGCACTGCCATCGGAAATACAAGTTGCTAAAGATGAAGGCGTAAACTTTATTCCGTTGCGGAATCCTTGTCAGCTTATGGGAGATACTTGTGTTACCGGGGTTGAGTGTGAAATCCGTGCGATTAAGGTTCCTGGTGAAAAACCGGAAGGCACTGGCGTTAAGGAAATCATTCCGGCAAACAAAGTAATTATTGCAATCGGTCAAAAGCCGGCTCGGCGTATTATAGGAACGACGAAGGGCATCGAAGTGGACCCGGGTGGTTGTGTAGTCACCCAGGATCGTCCTTATGGAATGACAACACGCCGCGGTGTATTTTCCGGCGGCGATGTGGCTCATGGTGCGGCAACGGTCGTTATCGCGATGAAAGATGCCAAGAAAGTTGCGATGGGGATTGAACAGTATGTTGAAGCGAAAAAATTAATGGAAGAATGCGGTCTTCGCATGAAAGATTAAACATAAAAAACGAAGCTGTGATCGATTGATCGCAGCTTCGTTTTTTATAGAGCTTGTTGGTAAGTTAGCATAGTGCTGAACTCACCTTTTTTACGGAGCAGTTCATGATAACTTCCCTGTTCAATAACCTGACCATCTTTTAATACCAGTATTCGATCCATTGAGGCAAGACCGCGCAGGTCATGTGTAATCAAAAGCATGGTACGGTTATCGAGCGTTTGAATAATCGTATCCATAATATGATGGGCTGTAATGGAATCGAGGCTGGCTGTTGGTTCATCAAGCAGCAAAATCGGTGCTGGCTGACAAAGAGCGCGGGCTATTGCCAGACGTTGGCGCTGCCCGCCCGAAAGCTGATTACCGTCTTCACCAATATCCGTATGGATACCATTTTGTAAAGATAAAATAAAATCATGCAGCTGGGCTTTTTGCAGTGCAGTCAGAATTTCTGCTTCCGTGCAGTCAGGATATAAAATTCGGAAGTTATCGGCAATGGTTCCCTGGAAAATATATGTATTTTGTGTGATAGCACGAAATGCTTGACGGACAGTTTCTCCAGTCATGGCATCATAAGGAACGTTATTTAAATAGAGCATACCAAAATTTTGCTCCCACAGCCGTAAAAGTAGATTAAATAGAGTACTTTTGCCACTGCCACTGGCGCCAACAATGGCGATTTTTTCACCTGCGGCAATGGAAAATGAAAGATTTTTGAAAACGGGGGCGTCAGGTTTATAGAAAAAATCAAGTTTGTCAATCAGCAGTGCTTTATTGCCTTGACAGTTCGGATGGGTCTTTGCCGTGGGATGTAAGGCAATATCAAGCTGGCTGATTTTAAATAGATTTTTTGCTGCATCCAAACCGGTCAAACAATAGTGCCATACCGAAGGCAGGGGCAGGACTGCTTCAAAAGAACTCTGGACGGCAAGGGTGAAGACAGCCAAATGAATGCCGCTGATTTGATTTGAGCGCACTAAAGGAATTAAGCAGGCTAAGATAGCAAGTAAAGTCCAATTGGCGATGAGATCGGCACCTGCATCGGCTAAAGCGGTGGTGCGAAAAACTTTGCGTTCTTGGGTGGTGATTTTGTTTGCAATCCTTTGACTGATGGCAAATTTTTTCTCATCATAATGGAAAACTTTTATGTCATTTAAGCCATGAATTATATCAATACATTCACTTTTATAAATACCTTTTGCTTCTCTTAAATAAGTGCTTCCTGAACGATTGAAATGATAAGCAAGGTAAGGGAGCCCCAGGCCTATCATAATAAAGGCCATAATGAGCCAGATCGCGGCTGTCGGACTATAGAAAAAAAGTATACCTGAGATTGTTGCCAGAGTTAATACAGCGGTAAGCGGTGGTGACAGCACTCGTAGATAAAAGTCTTTTAATACGTCGATTTCTTCAATGAGCAGGCCAAAAAGTTCGCCACTTTTATAACCGACAAGTTTTGCGGGGGCAATTTTCTCTAAACACGCATAACAAAAGATACGTAAGTTTGTTAAAATACGAAATGTGGCATCATGCGAAATATAGCGCTCAGCGTAGCGTAACACAGCTCGTGAGATACCAAAAAAGCGTACCGCGACAATTGCAATCGATAATTCATAAATCATCGGATGTAAGGCCGCTCGGGCAATTAGATAAGCCGCGGATGCCATGAGTCCGATTGAAGTAAGCATACAGAGCCAGGCAGCCAATAAAGCAAGCAGCATAGTCGGTAATGCCGGTGCAAAAAGCTTCAACAATGTTATACATGTTTTCATAGGTTCCTCCGATCGGCAGCTGTCATAGTGAAATAGCGACCACCTTTTTGCAGTAATTCGGCGTGGGTACCGATTTCCACAAGTCGACCCTTTTCGATGACAAGGATTTTGTCGGCATTTTTTACAGAGTCTAAGCGATGGGCAATTGTAAGTACAGTTTTTTTATACGTTAGATCTGCAACGGACTGGGCGATGATTTTTTCTGTTTTTGTATCAAGTCCAGTGGTCATTTCATCAAGTAAGATGAGCGGGGCATCTTGAAGAAAAGCCCGGGCAATTGCGATGCGGCGCATCTGTCCGCCGCTGAGTGGCTGTCCGCCATCACCAAGCTTGGTTTGATAAGTCTCTGGCAAAGTTAGAATGAATTCATGGATAGCTGCCGCTTTAGCTGCCGCTATGACATCATTTTCGTCAGCTACCGTGTTTCCAAGAACGATGTTATCGAAGACCGATGCACTAAAAATATGCGGCATTTGTGGAACATAAGCGATGCGGCTGCGCCAATATACTGGATCAATGGAACAAAGCGAAAGATCATTAATTTTGATTTCACCCTTCTGTGGTTGTACCAATTGGAGCAGCAACTGGAAAATAGTTGATTTTCCCGCACCGCTGCCGCCAACAATGGCGATATGTTTTCCGGCTTCAATCAAAAAGGTGAGACCGCGCAGGGCAATTTCGCGTTCTTGTTGATAACGAAATGAGATATCTTCGAATTGAATCGAAAAAGGAACGGTAGTTTTTTCGATTCGCTGTAGGTTTGTGTGGGGAATATTCAGTGGCTTTTTTAAAATCCGATAGATCTGATCCGCCGCCGTAGTTGCTGTCATCGCTGCATGGAAAGCAGCTCCGCTTTGCCTGAGAGGTTGATAAAATTCTGGTGCAAGCAGCAATACTAAAAAAGCAGTTTCAAATGCCAGATTCCCCTGCAATAAGCGCAGACCAATGCCAATGGCGATCAGGGCAATGCTTAGTGTTGAGATTAATTCCAAAACAAAAGAGGATAAAAAAGCCAAACGGAGAACTTTGAGGGTAGCATCACGAAAATCGTTGCTCAAACGAGTGACTTCTTTGATTTGATTTATACTTTGATTAAAAATCTTTAGGGTAGTAAGTCCTTCTAACAATTCAAGAAAATGGATGCTTAAGGTGGAAAGTGTTTTCCATTGTTTGGCATTCGCATTGCCGGCCAAGCGACCGATTAACATCATAAATAAAGGAATAAGCGGTGCTGTCAGGCAAAAAAGTAAAGCGGAAATCCAATCCATCGGTAAAACCGCTACTAAAATGAGCGGTGGGATTATGCCTACTGTAATGACTTGTGGTAAAAACTTTGTGAAATAATCATCAAGTCCTTCAATTCCATTCGTGAATAATGTAACTAAACCTCCGGTTTTTTCCTGTGACATTTCTCCGGGACCGGCTGTTACGATATGATTAAGCAGGCGATTTCGCAGCTTTTGCTGGATAGATAAGGATATGTCGTGTGCAGTCAGCTGATTTTGCCAACGGACGAAGGCTTTGGCAAACATAAGGAAAAGCAGCATCGCAAAAAACGGTGCTGCTTCCTTCAAATTCATGTCTGCGAGAAAAACTCCGTTGATGATCTTCATGAGTGCATACGCAATGCTGATTGTGCAAACAGCATTTGTGATACTAAGCATAAAGAGCAGAACAAATTTCTTTTTATAGGGTTTTATTTCTTTAATTAAATGTTTATTAAGCATAAATTAATACTCCAAATGTTTCCCAGAAACGCGCTTGCGGAAAATCCAATACGTCCAGCCTTGATAAATCAATACGATAGGGACAAGTACAAGTGCGGCTACTGTCATGATACCTAAAGTATACTGTGAAGATGACGCATTGTAAATAGTTAAGCTCCAATCCGGATTGAGGCTCGATACCATGAGTCTTGGAAAAAGACCTGCAAAGAAAGCAAGCGTTGTAAAAACAATGGCCAAAGAACTTAACACAAAGGCCGGTACATATTTTTCAGTAAAAACGCAGCCGTAACTGGCAAGAAAAACAATGGCTGCTGCACATAGTGAAATAGCAGCGAGCGTGCTGGAAAATAGACTTGTATTTGTATAAGTTAAAATCATACAAAGGACAAATACCAAAGCTGCTGGTATTCCTACTTTTTGTGCCATTTGGCGAAGCGCAGCTATCGTTTTGGCTGATTCAACACGAAGCATCAAAAATACAGCTCCATGGAAGGTGAAGACCAATACGAAAGTCAAGCCGCCGACGATTGTATAAGGTGTTAACAAATCAAAAAAAGTGCCAGTATAAATCATTTTTTCATTAATTGCCAAACCTTGGATCAAATTGGTTACGGCAACACCCCACAGTAATGCGGGAACAGCACTGCCGAAAAATATCATCCAATCCCAAAAGCTGCGCCAGCTTTTGTTTTCATGTTTGCTGCGAAATTCAAATGATACACCACGCATGATAAGCGCCAGCAGCATCAAAAATAATGCCAAATAAAAGGTACTGAACATTGTTGCATATACATGAGGGAATGCGGCAAATAATGCACCGCCAGCTGTGATCATCCAAACTTCGTTACCATCCCAGACTGGACCGATTGTGTTGATGATGATACGGCGTTCCTGATCTGTTTTTGCGATAAATGGTAATAGGATTCCAACACCGTAGTCAAAGCCTTCCAAAAAGAAAAAGCCGATGAATAAAACAGTGATTAAAACAAACCAAATAATAGTGAGATCCATTATGCAGCACTCCTTTCTTTAGGAACTTCAGGACCTTTTTTTATAAACTTCAAAATGATATAAATTGTGACAATGGCCAAAGCAAAATATACAACAGTGAAGCCAATCAAAGAAATCCAAACTTCAGTCGGAGTGATATTCTGCGATACGGCATTGGCTACTTTTTGTAAACCGACAACCATCCAGGGCTGTCGCCCGCCTTCTGTGATATACCAGCCGGTTGAATTCGAGATAAACGGCAGTGGAAGTATGACGATTAATGCTTTTAGTAATACAGGGTAGGCTTCAATTTTATTTTTAAAAGCTAAAAGTCCGCCCACTAGAACTAAACCAGTCATGATGAGACCTGCTAAAATCATGATTCTGAAACTCCAGAACAGACCCGTGATGTCCGGTATGTAATTGCCGGGCCCATATTGCTTTTCAGCAGCGGCCTGCAGAGGTTTGATCCCTTTTATTTCTCCTTTTGGTTCATTATAGACCAAGAAAGAAAGTACATTTGGTATTTCGATATTCGATGAATTTGTCTGTGTTTTTGTGTTGACGTCAGCATAGACAGTAAATGGTGCAGGGTCTTGCGTTTCCCATAATGCTTCTACAGATGCCAGCTTCATAGGTTGTGCTTTACCAATATATTGTGCTTGCAAATGACCGGTTCCCATAACTGCGACTAAACCAAGCAAGGAATAGATGATGCCGGCTTTTAAAGAAATACGAAACGTTTCAAGATGCTTTTGTTTGAGCAATTGATACGCACTCACAGAAACAATGAGTATTCCACTGGTTACAATACCAGAAGATATGGTATGGCTAAGTTGACCAAAAACATACGAATTTGTAAGTAATGCTAGAAAATCTGTCATTTCAGCGCGTCCGTTATTGATAATAAAACCAACAGGATGCTGCATAAATGAATTTGCTACTAAGATCCAATAAGAAGATAAACTACTGGCAAAAGCAACGAGCCAGATTGTTAAACAATGGATTTTTTTTGGCAGCTTATCCCAGCTAAAAATCCATACTCCTAAAAAGATCGATTCAAGAAAAAATGCACTGAGTGCTTCGAGAGCTAGTGGGGCACCAAAAATATCACCCATAAATCGCGAATATTCCGACCAATTCATGCCGAAATGAAATTCTTGAACAATCCCGGTAACAACACCCATAGCGAAGGTTACAAGAAAAATTTTACCCCAGAAATGGGTAAGTTCGAGGCAGCGTTGATTGTCTGTCTTCACATAACAAGTTTCTAAAAGTGCAATGAAAATCGTGAGTCCCAACGTTAATGGGATGAATAAAAAATGATAGATTGTTGTGATTGCAAACTGCCAACGTGATAAGGTTACTACATCCATACAATTCACTCCTTTGAAGATATTAGACTTGCATATAATAATTATAGAGCACTCTATTAGGAAATACAATAAAAATTATCTATAAATATGGATTATTGAAAAGGCTGTAAAAAAATAGCACATTTTCTATGAATTATTTCAAAGAAAATGTGCTATAGCTAAATTAAGATTTTGGATTAACCTTGGATACCGACTACGTCATAGCCTTCTTCTTCAATCGCTGCTTTAATAGAGGCATCGTCAGCACTGCCTTCAATTAGAGCATATTTACCAGAGAGATTTATTTCTTTTACTTCGGTTACACCAGCAAGTTTTGTCAATGCATCTTTTACATGAGCGGTACAATGCGCACAGCTCATGCCTTCGATTAAAATCTTTTTCATGGAACAGACCACCTTTTTTATTATTTTATTTATAATATGGATTTATTATGCGTGAAAATTACGGAGCCTTAAAGCATTTGCTAAAACGGATACGGAGCTTAAACTCATTGCGGCTGCAGCGATCATGGGGTTTAAGAGAGGCCCGCCAAATACATGGAGTATACCCATAGCTACGGGTATACCGAGTATGTTATAAGCAAAAGCCCAAAAGAGATTTTCCTTGATGTTTTTCATTGTAGCTTGGCTGAGCTTGATGGCTGTAGCAACATCCATCAGGTCACTATGCATCAAAATGATATTGGCACTTTCAATTGCAACATCCGTTCCGGAACCGATCGCAATACCTATATCTGCTTGGACGAGTGCTGGAGCATCATTGATGCCATCACCGACCATAGCGACTTTTTGACCAAGAGCCTGTAAATTTTTGACGGTATTGGCTTTATCTGCAGGCAAGACATCCGCAAACACGGTGTCAATGCCAACTTGGCGGGCAATTGCTTCCGCGGTTTTTTTGTTATCGCCAGTGATCATTGCCGTTTTAATATGCATCGAATGCAGTTTTTCAATCGCCGCTTTACTCGTTGGCTTTATGACATCAGCAACAGCAATGAGCCCTTTAAATTCATTGTCGATCGCAATATACATGGGTGTTTTTCCGTTATCGGCTAAAGTCTCAGCCGTTTTTATTACGTCTTCGGGAATGGTGATCTTTTTTTCATACAGCCAGGGCTGATTGCCGAGGAGTATATAGTGTTTATCAATTGTTGCTTCAATTCCATAACCGGGAATCGTTTTAAAAGCAGATAGTTTTTTGAGCGTGAGGTCCTGACTTTTGGCATATTGGACAATTGCCATGCCCAGAGGGTGTTCCGACCCTTGTTCAGCACTAGCCGCAAAGGTTAAAAGAAAATCTTCAGTCATGCCGATTGGCTGAATGTCTGTGACGGTTGGTGTGCCGCTGGTAATGGTTCCGGTTTTATCAAAAACAATCGTTTGAATGGCATGAGCTGTTTCGAGTGCTTCTCCGCTTTTTATCAAAACTCCATTTTCGGCACCCTTTCCCGTACCAACCATAATAGCGGTTGGGGTTGCTAATCCTAAAGCACAGGGACAGGCAATCACTAAAACGGCAATAAAAATAGTCAGGGCAAAAATTGTAGATTCACCAGCTAACAGCCAGGCACTTGCCGCGATTAGTGCTAAAATCATAACAATGGGAACAAAATAAGCTGAAATAGTATCCGCGAGTTTAGCAATAGGCGCTTTTGAGCCTTGAGCGTCTTCAACAAGTTTGAGGATACGTGCCACAGCGGTGTCTTTCCCAACTTTTGTGGCACGATATTTGATGAAGCCTGTTTTGTTGATGCTGGCACCGATTACGGTGTCTCCAATATTTTTTGCTGCAGGAATACTTTCCCCAGTCAACATGGATTCATCGATAGCCGCGCTGCCTTCAATGATTTCACCATCGACAGGCAGTTTCTCACCGGATCGTACAATCACGATATCCCCGACTTTTACTTCATCGATAGAAATGGTTTTTTCGCTGGTACTTTGAAAAATAACAGCCGTTTTTGGAACAAGCTTCATTAAGGACTGCATTGCTAGCGAGGTTTTACCTTTCGATACGGCTTCAAGATATTTGCCAAACGTAATCAGCGTCAAAATAGTACCAGCCGATTCAAAGTAGAGGTGCATGACATATTCGACCTCACCTTGCAGGATTTTTAAGATTCCAAAGCAGCCATAGCCGATTGCTGCCAATGTGCTGACAGCTATGAGTGAGTCCATATTGGGATTCAGTGAAACCATGTTTTTTAGACCAATTGTATAATATTTATAGCCGAGGGCCATGATCGGTAGAGTTAGAAGCAGCTGCAAAAAAGCAAACGGTACGGGAGAAATCATGGGATTAATGCTTTCGGGCAAGGGGAGACCCAGCATATGGCCCATTGAAACGAATAAAAGCGGTATGACAAATATAATAGAAAAAAGCAGCCGCTGTCGAATCGGTTTTACTTTATCTATGGTTTTCCCCTGTGCATCTTCAAGATTAATCAGTTTATAGCCAGCTGCCGCAACAATGGTTTTGATAGAATTTGTCTGGACAAGATTTTCATCGAGTGTGATCGTTAATGTTTCAGCCGCAAAATTTACGACGGACGATTGTACGCCATCAAGTTTTTTTGTAACGCGTTCTACGCGGTTGGCACAAGCTGAACAAGTCATACCTTCCACTTTAAAGGCTTTAATTTTCATACAGACTCCTTCTTTCTTTATTTTGCAAGTAATTTTTCCAGAATGCGATTCAGTTCTTCAATTTTTTCATCCGGATTATTTGCCATACAGGCTTCTTTTACACAATGCCGCAGATGACCTTGCAAAATGGCTAGTTCAGCCTTTCTTAATAAAGACTGGGCAGCTAATACCTGATTTGCTACATCGATACAATAGCGGTCATCTTGGATCATTTTTATGATACCGTCGACTTGACCGCGAACGGTTTTTAAATATTGTAGTGCAGTCGTTCGTTCTTCACTCATCATATACCTCCCCCCCAGGGATGGGGTGCTCTATTTGATATTGATTATCACATTTTATATTATTTTTGTCAAGTATTACAAAAATAATATAAAATTTTATGGTTTTTTGTCTGTGCTTTCGTTAAATTGCTTGCGGCATGGCAAAAAAATTGCTAATATTTATATCTATATAATATAATTTTAAATAGATATAAATATTAATGGGTGATGAATGTGCTAAAGACATTAAAGGTAGATGCTTATGCAAAAATCAATTTAACACTTGATATTTTAAGCAAGCGTCCAGATGGTTATCATGATGTTTCGATGGTGATGCAATCGATCGGTTTATGTGATCGAATTAAGTTTAGCGAAGAACCAAAAGGCAGCGGGATTACTTTGGTGACCAATGTGCCTGGGCTGCCTTGCGGCGAACGTAATTTAGCCTATCGAGCTGCCAAATTAATGATGGATACGTATCATATTGAGCAGGGTATCCATATGAATCTTACGAAGCGGATACCAATTGCGGCAGGGTTAGCTGGCGGCAGCAGTAATGCTGCTGCCGTGATTTTGGCAATGAATGAAATGTTTTGTCTTGAACTTTCACGTGAGGAACTTTGTTCTGTGGGTGAAAAAATTGGTTCCGATATTCCTTTTTGCCTTTGTGGTGGAACAATGCTGGCAGAGGGACGTGGTGAAAAACTCACCCGCCTGCCCGTTATGCCGCAATGCTATGTGATTTTGGCAAAACCACCGGTTAAAGTTTCAACGGCCTGGGCCTATCAAAATTATCAAAAGGAACAAGTTAAAGAGCATCCAAAGACAGATGAAATCCTGTCTTGCCTTGCTGAAAAAAATCTTGTCGGAATTGGCAAATTATTGTGTAATGTGCTCGAAAGTGTTACTATTAATAGGTATAAAGAGATAGATATGCTTAAAAAGCTGATGCTGAAGCATGGCGCGATGGCGAGCCTTATGTCTGGCAGTGGTCCGACGGTATTTGGACTCACTGAAGACGCCAAAACAGCAGAGCATATTGCGGAACAATTGAGAAAACTCACGAATGCAAGAATATTTGTTACCAAAACAGTTTGTGGAAATTGAGGGATTAACGATGGAGAAAAGATTAGCACCAATTAGATTAGATAGTTATCAGCCATTACGCGAAGTCGTTTGTGAAACGCTGCGTGAGGCGATTCGAAAAGGGGTGCTGAAGCCTGGAGAGCGTTTAATGGAAATTCAGCTGGCTGAAGAATTAGGTGTTAGCCGTACTCCGGTTCGTGAAGCAATCCGCAAATTAGAACTGGAAGGTTATGTAATCATGATGCCCCGTCGCGGTACATATGTAGCAAATCTTTCAATTCGCGATGTCAATGAAGTTTTTGAAATCAGAACATCTTTGGATTCTCTTGCCAGTGGTCTTGCAGCTGAACGAATTACAGAAGAAGAACTTGAACAGTTACAGCGACTGCTCGTCTTAATTGGTGAATATATTGAACAAAATGATATGGAAAAGATTGTTGAGACGGATACAGAGTTTCATGATGTTTTATATCAGGCAAGCCGGAACATGCGTCTGGTTGGCATAATATTTAATCTGCGTGAACAATTGACCCGTTTTCGAGCTACATCAATGGCCTATCCGGGACGGTTAAAAGAAACATTGGAAGAACACCGCCGATTGGTTGAAGCGATTGCGCAGGGGGACGTTCTTGAAGCACAAAATGCAGCTGAAGATCATATGGAAAAATCAGAACATACGCTCCTGATTAGTATGGAAGCGATGAAAACAAAGAATAAAAAATAGGTTTAGGGAGCATAGGTACGCGTGCCTATGCTTTTTTATGCTTATTTGATAAACACGTAGAGAAATCAGGGCATAAATTCTTAAATGGGGCTTGCCAAATGGCAAAATAATTTTTACAATAGTAAAGTGACTTAATTTGCAATAAAAGCAAACGATCTTTATTTAAGGAGCAGCACGCAGCGTTTGTTTTTATCTTACATAAAACGAACAGAACACAAGTATACATAGTACACGAACGAGATAAAATATGTATGGTTATTGAATCGTTCAAAAATGGGGCTCTAGTGGTTGGGAGATTTAAGCTAACATAGAGTCTTTCGTGTTTTGGACCATGTATTTTTTGATTGGACATAAGAAGTGGAGGAATAAAAATATATGACAGAATTGTTGACGGTTGTTTTGGCTGCCGGTAAAGGGACCCGGATGCAGTCGACTTTACCAAAAGTCTTGCACCAAGTTGGCGGCAAGGCGATGTTACAGCAAGTATTAGATGCGGCAAATGATGCTGGTTCAAAAAGAAATGTCGTGGTTGTTGGGTTTGGTGGTGAAACAGTAAAAACAGCAATTGGGACACAAGCAGAATTTGTTGTGCAGACTGAGCAGCTAGGGACTGGACATGCTGTTGCACAAGCAGCAGATTTGCTCAAAAACATCGATGGTACAGTAATGGTGTTATGTGGAGATACACCGCTATTGACAGGAAACTTGCTGAAAAAATTATATGACGAACACAAAAAAGCGGGTGCGAAAGCCACGGTTCTTACAGCAATTATGCCAGATGCAAATGGTTATGGTCGCATCATTCGTACAAAAGCTGGTGCTGTAGAAAAAATTGTTGAACAAAAAGATGCAGCACCGCAGGAACTTCTTGTTAGAGAAGTTAACTCCGGAATTTATTGTTTCGAATGCAAAGTTTTATTTAAGGCGTTAGAAAATTTAAATTGTGATAATGCGCAAGGTGAATATTATCTAACCGATGTTTTAGAAATTTTAAATAAATCTGGCGAAAAAGTGTGGGCTGTGACAGCCGATAATTATGAGGAGACGCTGGGGATTAATTCAAGGGTGCAGCTCGCAGGCGCTGAAAAAATAATTCGTCAGCGCAAAAACATTGAGCTTATGAATCAAGGTGTTACAATTTTGGATCCCGACAGTACGTTTATTGATAAGAATGTGCAGATCGGAAAAGATACAATTATTTATCCATTTACCTGGCTTGAAGGAGAGACTGTGGTTGGCGAGCATTGTGAAATTGGTCCAAACAGCCGTTTTACAAATACCAAAATCGGCAGTTTTGTAACCGCTCATTTTTCGTATGGTCACGATTGTGAACTTGAAGATGAAGTTATCGTAGGACCGTATGTCCATCTTCGTCCGCAAACAAAAATCATGAAAAAAGTAAAAATCGGCAATTTTGTCGAAGTTAAAAATTCTACCGTCGGTGAAGGCAGTAAGCTGCCACATTTGAGTTATATCGGCGATGCGGATATTGGGTCAGGTGTCAATATGGGCTGCGGGACAATCACCGTTAATTATGATGGTAAGAAAAAGTTCCGTACGGTAGTTGGCAATGATGCTTTTGTCGGTTGTAATTCCAATCTTGTCGCTCCTGTATCAGTAGGCGATGGCGCTTATGTTGGTGCAGGGTCCACCATTACAAAAGATGTTCCACCGGCGGCTTTGGCAATTGCCAGACAGCGTCAGCGCAATATTGAAGGCTGGAGCGATAAGCGCAGTTAAGGATGCAAATCGGTCTGCTTAGCAGACTGTTGTATTTATATATTTTATGGTTTGAATAAATTATAATTAAAGAGTATGATTTGGAGGATTTAAACAAAATGACGCTAGACACTGAGAATTTATGCATTCTTACAGGTAATGCCAATCCGAAACTTGCCAAGGATGTTGCAGCGCATATCGGCGTGGAATTATGCAATGCTTATGTTGGCCATTTTAATAATGGTGAAACACAGGTGATGATTGACGAAAGTGTACGCGGTAAGGATGTATTCATCATTCAGCCTACATGCCAGCCAGTCAATGACAGCTTAATGGAACTTTTAATCATGGTAGATGCATGCAAACGTGCTTCCGCAAATAATATTACAGCGGTAGTGCCTTATTATGCATATGCTCGCCAGGATCGTAAAACACGTGGACGTGAACCTATTTCCGCGAAGCTTGTGGCAAATTTAATGGCAACTGCCGGTGTAAATCGAGTTATTACAGTAGATTTACATGCAGGACAAATTCAAGGCTTTTTTGATATTCCGGTTGATCATCTTGCAGCGGTACCGGTTCTTGCCGATTACCTCAGCAAAAAAGAATTACAGGATGTCGTTGTTGTTTCTCCAGATTTAGGCGGTGTAACCCGTGCTAGAAAGCTAGCTGACCGCTTACAGGCACCAATTGCTATCATTGAAAAACGTCGCCCAAAACCGGGCTGTGCGGAAGTAATGAACCTCATTGGTGATGTAAAAGGTAAAACGGCAGTTATGATCGATGATATTGTCGATACGGCTGGTTCTTTATGCGAAGCAGCAAAAGCACTTTCTAATATGGGAGTGAAATCCGTATATGCCTGCTGCACACATGCCATTTTAAGTGATCCGGCTGTTCAAAGGATCGAAGATTCTACGATTGAACAGTTGATTATTACCAATAGTATTCCATTACCGAAAGATAAAGAATCGAAAAAAATTGTTACTTTATCCATTGCTGATGCTTTAGGAGATGCTATTGTCCGCATTTTTACTCGTCAGTCGGTGAGCCAATTATTCGACAAATAATGCATAGAGATATTGTCTAGGGGGACGCATCCTTTGTCCGAGAAAGTTTCTCAGACGAAAGATGCGTCCTTTTTATTGTTTTATTTAAAAACATTTGCTTTTCAGGAAATTTACATGAAAATGTAAATTGACTATGATATAATAAAAAACGTTGTTTATTGTAATGTGGTGAAAGAAATTTAGCAGGAGGATTTTTTGTGGACTTAAGTATAATTGAACTTATAAAGACAGTCATTCTGGGGATTGTCGAAGGTCTTACCGAATGGCTGCCGATCAGCAGTACGGGACATATGATTCTGGTCAATGAGTTTATGAAACTCAATGTAGAAACTAAATTCATGGATATGTTTCTTGTTGTGATTCAGTTGGGAGCCATTTTAGCGGTTGTAGTGCTCAATTTTGAAAAACTCAATCCATTTTCTTCGCGTAAGTCTCGGCTTGAAAAGAGCCAGACTTTTTCTTTATGGTATAAAGTTATTTTTGCTTGTATCCCAGCGGCTGTGATTGGGCTTGCATTTAATAAATATATGGAAGAACATTTTATGAATGCACAGGTTGTTGCCTTTACTTTGATTTTATACGGTATTTTATTTATTGTAGTTGAAAATTATAATCAAAACAGACGACCACAGATCAACGATCTTGTGGCGCTGGATTACAAAACAGCCGTTATTATCGGTATGTTTCAAGTATTGTCACTTGTTCCGGGGACTTCGCGTTCTGGTGCTACTATACTAGGTGCCATTATTTTTGGTACTTCGCGGTATGTTGCGGCGGAATTTACTTTCTTTCTCGCAATTCCGATTATGTTTGGTGCCAGCTTTTTGAAACTTGTTAAATTTGGCTGGAATTATACGGCTTCGGAAGTCTTGATTTTGGTAATTGGTATGATCGTAGCATTTTTTGTGTCGATTTTGTCAATTAAATTCTTGATGCGTTATATCAAAAATAATGACTTCAAAATTTTTGGCTGGTATCGCATCATCTTAGGTCTGTGCGTGGTGGTATATTTCTATTTTGTAAAATAAAAAATGTTCAGATAGAGGGAAAGTGAAAAGTTGCAGCGGACTTTTCACTTTCCCTTTTTTATCTATTAATGTTTTTGTGGTACAATATAGAGTAAAAGCACCAAGAAAGAAGGAATGCGTTTTGCTAGGGCAAAAATTATTCGTGATCGTATTTTTGCAGATAGTTTTTTTACTGAATATGAACTCTTTGGTCAGTGCGGCTGGCAGTGATTTGCTGGCTGGGGATGAAACCCTAATCGACCAGGCAGCAGCGGATGTTACGGGTGATGCTGTGACCGATCAGATTCTATTATATGGAAAAGCACAAGGCAATGGCGGCGGATTTTCAAATATAAATGTGCTTGTTCAAGATGGGGCAAATCCAAATTCGGTTTATAAAACGGCTTTGTCTGGTGTAAACGGAGAAACTGGTCGGGTTTTTGTTTGCGATTTAACCGGTGATGCGGTGAATGATGTTTTATTTGCAGTGAATGATGCAACGACGGGGATTCGCTGTTTTGGCAGTGAATTCAAAAATCATCAGGCCCAAATTTTATTTACTTCAGAAGAAAAGACTGTAAAAAGCGGGGAACTTATATTGACTGGTGATAACAATGGACAAACACTGAATGTTCGTTCAGGAACTAAAATCCAATTGCGGTTGAACGAAAATCCGAGTACGGGTTATGTTTGGCAGTGGAATGAATTCGATCAAAATCATTTGCAATTATTAGATCAGCAGATGCTTGTGCCGGATAATTCACCAGCTATGGTTGGTAAACCGGGGCTGCGGGTGTTTACGCTTTTGGCACAGAACAGTGGTGATATAACAATTGATTTATCTAATTTTCCGATGTGGAAAACACAGGCCGAAGCGGCTGATAATTTTAAAGTGACGATTCATATCATTTAATCATCACATAGTTGGAGGATTTTTTAGTGAAAGTAATAGTGGGTCTCGGCAATCCGGGCAATGAATATAATCAAACACGTCACAATGTAGGTTTCATGTTGATCGACGCGTTAGCAGAGCATTTGAATATAACAATTTGGAAAGATAAATTTTCCGCAAAAATTGCGGAAGGACATATTGGCAGTGAGAAAATCCTGTTGGTAAAACCACAGACCTTTATGAATCTCAGTGGGAATGCTGTACAGCCCCTTTTGAACTGGTATAAACTGGGTGTTGAAGACTTGGTTGTAGCACATGATGATATGGATATCGAAATCGGCACGATGCGTATTCGTCGTAAAGGCAGTTCGGGCGGACATCGTGGTATTGAGTCGATTTTAGTAAATATTGGCGATGAAAATTTTGCCCGGATACGGATTGGCGTTGGTCGGCCCTTGCCGGGATGGACTGTAGTCAACCATGTTTTAGCGAAATTTGTCGACGATGATTGTGTTAAAATCAAGGAAGTCATCCAGTCATTATTGCCAGCCATTGAATGTATTGTCCAAGAAGATGTCGATAAGGCGATGAATAAATTCAATCCCAAAAAAGTTAAAAAGCAAAAATTGCCGAAACAAGAAACGACGACGGTTCAGACTGGACCCGAAACACCGGAAGGTACTGGTGAAAAACTATGATTACAGCATTGTATGCTGGTGAAAATGGTGAAATTTTTGATGCACCTGGCTATTTAGGCATGGGGCGTATCGGGGCTGAAAATGTACTACTACGTGAGGAGGACCTGATTTTACTTCCGGAAAGTGCAGACTTAATGTTTTTGCCCGATCGTTTGGCCGTAGGAAAGCAAGACGGTCAGGTTATGCCGATTACTGGTCTGGCGGTAGCCGCTATTTTACCAGCAGGCTATACAAGAACCCATATGCCGGCTTACCAAAAAGCGGAAACAGCAGAGCATTTGGCTCTTTATGGGTATACAGCGGTGGTCCTTTATAAAGAAGAACTTTATGTAGCCGCGATTTATACGGATGAAAATTCAAAATGGGACCCGGCACACTATAATACAAATGAATTGAAAAAGTTAGTCAGCCGAACGAAAAAAGATCTCAAGGGCAATCGTATTGTCGAACAAGTGGGCAATTGTTCCTTGAAGTGGCATTGTTGTACGGCGCAAAATTTGTTTTATCGGCGCTGGGAAGCGGGAATTCCCACGTCGCCGACTTGTAATGCCAATTGTTTTGGCTGTATTTCTTTACAGCCGGCGGAGTGCTGCCCTTCACCACAAAGTCGGATTACCTTTAAACCAACACCACAGGAAATTGCTGAGGTTGGTATTTATCATTTGGATAATGCTCCGGAGGCAATTATTAGTTTTGGACAGGGGTGTGAAGGCGAGCCATCTCTCGCTGCGGACTCTATTGCAGCAGGAATAAAAATCATTCGGGGTAAGACACAGCGCGGACAAATTAATATCAATACGAATGCCGGTTACACGCAAGGCATAAAACAAATCGTTGATGCGGGTCTTGATACAATGCGCGTCAGTATTATCAGTGGCTGTGCGGAGAGTTATCAAGCGTATTATCGCTCAAGCTATGAACTAGAAAATGTGATTGCATCGATTCGTTATGCTAAGGATCATGGTGTATATGTATCACTTAATATGTTGTTTTCACCGGGGTTTAATGATCGAGAAGAAGAAGTCATTGGCTGGAAAACATTTCTTGAAAAAACACAGGTTGATATGATTCAGGTCAGAAATCTCAATATAGATCCGGATGATTTTTTGGCTGTTATGCCGCCATTAAAGGGACAAATGGTAGGAACAAAATCATTTTTAAATGAACTCCATCAGGCCTTTCCGAAAATTGTTATTGGTAGTTTCAGTCATTATATTGATAAATAAAAACATTGTGGTGATATTAGAAACAATATAAATATATTTGACTTTTTGACTTTTTTAGCTATAATGAAGGTATAAGAAAATGGAAAAGTGAAAAAATATTGCCTATGCTAATTAAAAATTATTTAAGGAGGTAAACTTTATGTTTGGAATGGTGCCATTTGGTTTAAGAAACAATGCTTCAAAACGCAAAGAATCGTTAGAACGTATCATGGATTATATGTTTGAACAACCGTTGGGTCCGCTCAGTAAAGTAAGTTCCATTTTTTCATCTTTTAAAGTAGATGTTAAAGATTGCGGGGGCTCCTATGAAATTTTAGCAGAATTACCGGGCATTAATAGAGAAGATATTGTTTTGGATTATGATAAAAATTACCTTTCAATTACAGCAAATCGCAATGAAGATCGTGAAGAGCATGATGAGGATGGCAAATATATTTGTCGTGAACGTCATACTACTAAAATGGAACGTTCTTTCTATATTGATGATATTGATGAAAGCAAAATCAAAGCAGAATTAAAAGAAGGTATTTTAAAAGTAGTCTTGCCCAAAAATTCGGTTGAAGAAATTAAGAAGACAATTCCTATTGAATAAAATAGGCTAACGTAGGAAAAGCTCCGGGTGAATCGGTATTGATTTACACGGGGCTTTTTTTCGTGATTTGACTTTTAAGCAGGGGCTTGCTATGATAAAATGATATTTAATCAGAACATTATAGGGGGAGCGGCGCTAGGCGGTTTCTATATTTTTTCAGGGAGTGGAGTTTATTTTGACCAAAAGAAGTGATTTATTTTATACCATGCTTTTGTTTTTGGCAGCAATAATTTGGGGCAGCACTTTTGTTATAACCAAAATAGCAGCCGGATCATTACCAACGGCAGTTATTTTAGCGATTCGATTTACGGTAGGAGCCATTTCAATTGCAGCTTTTTGTGGAAAAGATTTATCTAAAATTGATTCTGCTTATTTAAAATGGGGAATTCTCTTAGGTATTATCACTTTTTTTTCGTATGGTGTCCATATTTTTGGTTTAGAACTCGATACTACACCAGGGAAAAGTGCTTTTTTGACCGCGATTTATTGTGTCTTGGTACCTTTTGTCTATTGGTTATTTCGGCAGGGCCGTCCCGATGGATATAATTTCGGTGCAACTTTTTTATGTTTAATCGGAATTGGTTTGGTATCGTTGACGGATGGTCTGACCATTTTACGGGGTGATATTTATACGCTGCTAGGCGGGATCGCTGGAGCCGTAGAAATTGTCCTTGTCGCGATGGCTTGCAAAGGCCGGAATCCTTTGGTTATGACGTGCTTGCAGCTTGTATTTGTAGCTGTTTTTTCGTGGATTTTAGTATTTTCGCAAGGGTTTCTGCCCGATAGTTATGTCATGAATGATATTTGGGGCATTGTTTATTTAGGGCTCTTTGCTACGGCGGGATGCTTAGCTTTGCAAAGTATTGGGCTTACATATACCAATCCATCCTCGGCAGCCATTATATTAAGTTTAGAGTCGGTGTTTGGGGTGCTCTTTTCGGTTTATTTTTATGATGAAGTTATTACCTTGAAAATGGTGCTAGGGTTTAGTTTGATTTTTGTGGCAGTTATTATTTCTCAAACAAAATTGAAATTCTTAAAGCTCTTTAAAAAATCACAGCCTGTTGAAATTCATCGAATTGGCTAAAGCTTTTATTTTAAATAAAAGCTTTAGAAGAGACATAATATTCCTTTTTATTTTCAGGAATATTATGTCTCTTTTTTTATCGTAGGTATTTATTTATATGATATACTATATGTATAATCTCTTTTGGGTAAAAATAAGTAGATTTTAAAAATTATTTCGTGGTCAGAATTAGATGGAAAATGAAGAAGGTGACTTAGATTAAAAATAACAGAAAATTTTTTAATTTAAAAAATAATTTTTTATTACTTACATTTGTTGTTATTTCAGTATCGTTGCTCGTAACGGATTTTTTGATCAGCGATAAAATATCCACGATTACATATGAGAATTTACAGACAGAAGCTATCGAAATAGCGACAATTACAGCCAGTACTCCAGCTGTAATTGATAATTTGGCAGGACAGGGCGATCCACAAGATTTGCAGCGGTTTGCAAATCGAATTTCTGCAATCAGTGGCGTCCGGTTTGTTGTAGTTATGGATATGAATAGGAAGCGAATGTCTCATCCCGATGCGAGCAAAATTGGGACGTATTATGAAAATAATGATGCCAATGAGGCTTTTTTAGGAAATCCGCAAACATCCATTGACTCAGGTTCATTAGGGGAATCTCTGCGCGCCTTTGCACCGGTTTACACAGCACAAGGGAAACAGGTTGGAGTCGTCTTAGTTGGTATCATGCTTGATGAAGTAACTTCAGCGGTAACTCAAAGTCGCGGCAGTGTTGTTTTTGGCAGTATTTGCGGGCTGGTAATAGGAATTCTTGGTGCCGTATTTTTAGCACGGCAGATCAAAAAGTATACCTTTGGTATGGAACCATTTGCCATTGCAAAAATGTTAGAAGAACGCAATGCTATTTTGGAATCAATTCGCGAAGGGGCCTTTGCGATTGATCAGGAAGAAAAGATTACGATGATTAATAAGGCAGCGATGCGAGTACTCAATAATGCAGAACTAAAGGGCGATCTAATTGGAAAAAATGTTGAAGATTTCATTCCCAATACAAGAATGCAAAATGTTTTAAAAACCGGCAAAGCTGAACTCGACCAGGAACAAAATTTAAATGGATTAACTATTTTGACAAGCCGTATCCCCGTTTATGTAAATAATGAGATTGTAGGTGTCGTGGCTACCTTTCGTGATAAAAGTGAAATGCAGAAATTGGCTGAGAAATTAATGGATGTTAAAATTTATGCAGAAGAATTACGTTCACAGACTCATGAATTTATGAATAAACTTCATGTAGTTGTTGGAATGATTCATCTGGGAAATTATGATCAAGTTAAAGATTATGTGGCGCAAATAGCCCATACATATCAAGTTGAAGTGGGGGCAGTTGTGAGAGCGATCAAGGATCCTGTATTGGCTGGTTTTTTATTGGGAAAGTTGAGCTTGGCACGTGAGGCTGGTGTCAAAATGAAGCTGACGGAAGATTCATTTGTACCAGATTTATTTGAGGCAGATATTGTTCATGACCTTATTACAATTATCGGAAATTTAGTGACAAATGCGTTGGAGTCATTAGAAAAAACAGCTGTCAAGGAACTTTTTGTGAAGATTTTGCATGAAGATGATCGCTTATTTATCGAAGTAAGGGATACCGGACGAGGTATGGATCAAAAGCAAATCAAGTTTATCTATGAAAATGGATATTCAACGAAAGGCGAAAATCGAGGGATTGGTTTATACATAACAAAACGCAGTTTAGCTCATTTGCAGGGAACGATCTATGTTCTTTCAGAACTGGGTCAGGGAACTACTTTTTATGTAAGTTTGCCATATAGGAGTAAGGAGCGATTTTTTGATTAAGGTAATAATAGTTGAAGATGATCCTATGGTTGCAGAGCTTAATAAACGATATATTGAATTAGTCGAGGGCTTTGAAGTGCAAGCCGTGCTTCATTCAGCTGATGCAGCTTTGCAAATGTTAGATACGTGTGCAGTAGATCTTGTTTTACTCGATATATTTATGCCGGGGATGAATGGCATTGACTTGTTGATGAAAATAAGAGAAAAAGGAAAAAGTATTGATGTGATCGTAGTAACTGCAGCTTGTGATAATGCGACGATTATGCGGGCCTTACGTTTTGGCGCGATTGATTATATTATCAAACCTTTTGAATTCGACCGCTTAAAAGATGCTTTGGCCAATTATAAAGAATTAATTCAGGTGATGCGTGAGGATGCTGTGATTCAACAGAAAGATTTAGACCATTATATTTTGTATAAAGATCATGCGGTCAATGTGCAATTGCCAAAAGGGATTGATCGCAATACGCTGAAACGGGTTTGGGATAAGATACAAAGCAGCCAGCAAAAAATATTTTCAACAGAGGAAATTGCTGTACAAGTTGGGATATCACGTGTTTCAATGCGCAAATATTTGGAGTTTATGAAAGAAATCGATGTTTTAAAACTTGAACTTATTTATGGAACGATTGGCAGACCAGTTTATAAATACCGTTGTGCCAGTATGGGAACACAACTTATTACGCGTTACTTTTAGTCGCTATACAAATTGTATTGTAATTAATAAAACAGCAGGACCACAGGAAACCTTACTGAAAAGGGCTCCTTTGGTCCTGCTGTTTTGTTTCACTGACTTTAATTACAAAATAGTTTGAAAATTTACATAATGTATACAGGGTATCAATAATAAGGTATTTTTAACTTAGATAAAGAACGCTTCGAGGATACATCCTTCAACAGGTACATATAATATGCTCGATCCCCGATGCGGATTCTAAATTATTGGAGGTGCAGCCCTTGGGTAAAACGCTGGATAAAATCATAGATATGCAAAAAAAATCGGAGAAAATAATGCAAGGCGGTGGTGCTTCGCGTATTGCCAAGCAACATGAAAAAGGAAAAATGACAGCTCGTGAACGCATTGCTATGTTTTTTGATGAAGGAACTTTTATTGAGTTAGATCAGTTTATGAAACATCGCTGTACAAATTTCGGTCAGGAAAAGAAGGATCTGCCGGGTGAGGGCGTAGTATCAGGCTATGGAACAGTTGATGGACGCCTTGTTTATGCCTATGCACAAGATTTTACCGTAGAAGGTGGTTCACTGGGTGAAATGCATGCGGCTAAGATTTGTAAAGTCATGGATCTGGCTATGAAGATGGGCGCACCGGTTATAGGAATTAATGATTCTGGCGGAGCTCGTATTCAGGAAGCCGTTGATGCACTATGTGGTTATGGAAATATTTTCTTGAGAAATACCCATGCATCAGGTGTCATACCGCAGATTTCTGTAATCATGGGACCATGCGCTGGTGGTGCAGTATATTCACCAGCTCTCACTGATTTTATTTATATGGTTAAAAATACCAGCCAAATGTTTATTACAGGTCCAGCTGTTATTAAATCGGTTACAGCAGAAGAGGTTACAGCTGAGCAGCTTGGCGGAGCAATGACACATAATACAACTTCAGGGGTTGCGCATTTTGCCGCAGAGAATGAGACAGACTGCATTAATCAAATTCGCTATCTGCTCAGTTTTCTGCCAAGCAATAATATGGAAGATGCTCCAATTATTGAAACGGATGATGATGCTGGACGACTTGATGAAGAATTAAATACGTTGCTGCCGGATAATCCGAATCAGCCCTATGACATGAAAGATATCATTGCGACGATTGTCGATAATGGAGAATTCTATGAAACTCATGAACATTATGCCCGTAACATCATTACCTGCTTTGCTCGTTTTGATGGCAGATCCGTGGGGATTATTGCCAATCAACCGGCTGTAATGGCTGGTTGCCTTGATGTAAATGCCTCCGATAAATCAGCTCGCTTTATTCGTTTTTGTGATGCTTTTAATATTCCAGTTGTCAATCTTGTTGATGTACCAGGATTTTTACCGGGTACAGATCAGGAATATGGTGGTATCATTCGCCATGGCGCAAAAATGCTTTATGCTTATTGTGAGGCTACCGTACCTAAAATTACGGTTATTACTCGCAAAGCATATGGCGGATCTTATCTTGCCATGTGTTCACGCGATTTAGGTGCAGACCAAGTCATGGCCTGGCCAACTGCTGAAATTGCAGTTATGGGACCAGCAGGAGCAGCTAATATTATTTTCCGTAAAGATCCGGATGTGGCAGCAAAAACAGCTGAATATATTGAGGAATTTGCTACACCTTATAAAGCAGCAGAACGTGGCTATGTTGATATGGTTATTGAACCAAGTGAAACGCGATCGAGGATTATTACAGCACTGCATATGCTTGCCAGCAAACGCGAAAGTCGACCAGCTAAAAAACATGGGAATATACCATTATAATTTATCGGGTTTGAAAAATTTTACAGGCGGGTCGGGCTGGATACATTTACTGCGAACAACGAAATAGTAAAGGTCGGACCTGCATAATGAACAGGGGGTGCCAATATGGGGATATTTTCATTCTTATTTGGTGAGGATAAAGCAAAACTAAATAAGAAAAAAGTACAGACTGCCGCAAACACGGATCTGCCCGTTGTGAAGCCCGCGGTGGGGCTGTCGAATGAGCTTGTCGCTGTGATTTCTGCTGCAGCATATGCTATGCTGACAGCAGAACACGGTCAAACAGCGTTTAAAATTACTCGTATCAGCAATGCTTGGGTAACGGCAGGGCGACAGCAAGTAATGGATTCTCATAGAGTTTGTAAATCTTAAATAGGAGGTTTTTTATATGAATAAAATGGATCTTAACATCACAATTAACGGTGTCTCTTATGCGGTGGAAGTTGAAAAAACGGGAGGCAGTTCTACGGTACCGTTAGCGCCAGTAACTCCGAGTATCGTGGCTGTACCTGCTGCTCCAGTCGCTGCGAAAGCCCTTGCACCAGCATCAGAAGTAGCTGTTTTGGCCGGCGATACTGCAATTCCAGCACCAATGCCTGGTAAAGTTAGTAAAGTAAATGTTAAAGCAGGGGATCAAGCTAAAAAAGGAGATGTCCTTTTGATTTTAGAAGCGATGAAGATGCAAAATGAAATTTCCGCTCCGGTAGATGGCACGGTCAAGGCAGTGAATATAAGTGGCGGCGATAATGTAAAACCGGGACAGGTTCTAGTAATTTTAAGTAACTAAAATATGAGATTTAGTAAAGTGCTGCAAGATATACTGAATTTTGCATTTTACACGATATAAGGAGGAAGAACAATGGAGTCTTTACTATTACAATACCCTTGGTTAGATGAATTATTGATGGGGTTTATAGGTCTTACGTGGAAACATGTAGTCATGTGGGCGATCAGTGCCTTACTTATTTATTTGGCAGTAAAACGCGATTATGAGCCGAATTTGCTTTTACCAATTGGTTTTGGTGCTTTGTTGGCAAACATACCAAGCTCATCCGCTATTTCTCAGGTAGTCGGCGAAGAAGGCTTTTTGTGGGTCTTATATAAAGGTGGAATTGCCAATGAACTATTTCCTATTTTAATCTTTATTGCTATTGGTGCCATGTGTGATTTTACACCATTGATTCGGCGCCCTATCGTAATGCTGTTTGCCGCAGCCGCTCAAGTAGGTATCTTTGGAACCGCAATTTTGGCAACGTTGATGGGATTCTCATTTGAACATGCCGCTTCCATTGGTATTATTGGTGCTGCGGATGGTCCGACAACAATTTATGTTGCCAGCCGTTTTGCCCAAGAACTCCTCGGACCATTATCCGTGGCAGCGTATTCTTATATGTCATTAGTACCAATTATTCAGCCACCGGTTATTAAGGCTTTGACAACAGAATCGGAACGTAAAATAAAAATGGGTTATTCGGAGGAAGATGCTGTTTCGAAAACCACGCAATTTTTGTTCCCGCTCATGATTGTACTTATTGCGGGGATTGTAGCTCCTATTTCGGTTGCACTGATTGGCAGCTTGATGTTTGGGAATATTCTAAAAGTTTCCGGCGTTGTTGAAAATCTTTCCAATGCAGCACAAAATGAACTTTCGAATCTCGTAACCTTGCTTTTAGGTATCACAATCGGTGGTACGATGTCAGGTGAAAACTTTTTAACGGTTCAGGTAGCTATGATTATGGGACTTGGCGCGGTTGCCTTTGTATTTGATACTGCTGGCGGCGTATTATTTGCTAAGTTATTAAATTTATGCAGAACGGAAAAAATAAATCCAATGATCGGTGCCTGCGGAATATCGGCTTTTCCAATGTCTGGCCGTGTTATTGCCAAAATGGCTTTGAAAGAAGATCCAAGTAATTTTATCATCCAGCATGCAATCGGTGTTAACGTAGCTGGACAGGTGGCTTCGGTTGTTGCTGGTGGCTTAGTGCTGGCACTTATACCGGCGCTTGCAAAATAAAAAGTGAGGTGTTACAAATGGATGGAGCAGTTTTGAAATCGGTTACTATGATGGCTATTGCCTTACCAACCATGTTTATTGTTATCGGTGTTTTTATGTTAGCCACTACATTGCTGCATAAAGCTTTTCCGGCTTCGGATGACGAAAAAGACGATTAATCGTGCAGTAACGTTAAATACTAAAATGTAAATTTATGAAAAATGATGGTAGTCGAGTTTTCTATAAAAGGGAGAATTCTAAGATGTAATAGATACTAGGTAATTGTAATATAAGGAGGCATACTTCTATGGAAGCACTCTCTAGCGCAGCTATAGCTTCATTAGTTGGTATTGTAATTGTAGTTGGTATATCTATGTATAATGAAGATCTGAATGTTGGTATTATTGCCATAGCTTTTGCTATCGGTATTGGTTCTCTTTTTGCAAATCTTTCAGCAGTTAAAATCATGCAGGCTTGGCCAGTTGATTTGTTTATGGTATTAACAGGTGTAACATTTTTATTTGGTATTGCCACAACAAATGGAACAATGGAAAAACTGACGGCTAAGGCCATACGTTTGGCTAAAGGCAATACAGCTTTAATTCCCTTAATAATTTTTATCTTAATTACGATTATTACGACGATTGGCCCTGGGAATATTGCTACGGTAACGCTTATGGCACCTGTAGTTATGGCTATAGCGAATCGCATTGGCATGAAAGCATTCTTAATGACGCTGCTTGTCGTTGGAGCTGCGAATGGTGCAGCTTTTTCACCAATTGCACCAAGTGGAATTATTTCTAACTCCTTTATTGCCAAAATGGCGCCACAGCTTGAAGCTATGGGACAGCATATGGGCGATTTGAATATGTTAGCTTGGAAGATTCATTTAAACTCTGAAATTGCTCAGCTAGCTGCCAATATCGGTGGGTTTTTAGTACTTGGCGGGTGGACTTGGATCAGAAATCAACGTACTTCGAGTTTGAGCATTGATGATATTGCTCCAAAACCAGAACCTTTTGATAAAAAACAATGGATGACTTTGGGCTCTATTGCGATACTGGTACTTTTAGTTATTCTGCCAAGTTTATCGTTGACGAAACCATTTTTCACACCAATGATCATGAATCTTATTGGTAATGGTAAGGTGACAAATGTAGGTGCTATCGCCTTTTTACTTTCATCGATTCTCTTAGTTTTAAATGCTGGTGACAGCAAAGCGGCTGTTAAGGCTGTTCCTTGGTCGGTTATTATTATGGTAGGCGGCATGGGGATCTTGATCGATGTTATGGATAAAGCCGGCGGATTAAATGCGATGGTAGGTCTCATTGCAAATGTATCTAATACAACCAGCATAAACGGTGTATTGGCTGTTGCGACAGGATTTATTTCTTCCTTTTCCAGTTCTTCCGGTGTAGTAATGCCAATGTTTTTACCGCTGGTTCCAGGACTGGTTGATCAACTTGGTGGTGGAAATGCCATTGCCATGATTTCCTCAATTGATGTTGGTTCCCACTTAGTAGATACATCACCATTATCACTTTTTGGTGCAATGTGTATTGCCTGTGCAGATGATAAAGAAGATAAGGGGAAGTTATTTCGTCAATTGTTGATTTGGGGTTTCTCCATGTGCATTGTTGGCGGTATTCTTTGTTATGTATTCTTCGGGTTACTTGAACTTTAATAAAATCTATACATGAGGGAGTGCTGAAATGAATATTTCGCACTCTCCTTTTATCAAAAAAAGCTTAAATGAAAGTGGTGGACTATATGAGTGCTGTAGTAAAATCAATATCTATATCTACAAAAAAAAATAGATGGGTCATGATGGTTAGCATACTGTTTTTTACGGTATTGCTGGGGTTTAATATTATGAACTTTATTATGCTGCATATTTTTCAGCCGCTTGGATTCGCTTTTGATGCTCTTTTTATATTTGTGTTATTTAATCGGATTAATGCAGAGTATATTTGTGAAATAGAAGCGAAGTCATTAGTCTTCATAAAAAAAAGTTTTTGGGGTACAAAAAAATATGAGGTTTTGAATCATTCCATTATGGGAATCTATTTATATCAGCCTAAATTAATCGATATTACAAATTTTAGAAGAACATATAGGATGCAATCGGCACTTGATCCGAGAAATGTATGGACTGTTGCTTATACGGTTTCTGGCAAAAAAAACAAAATAGAAAATTGTCGAATTTATTTTAAACCGGATCAAAAATTTTTAGCTGAGCTTACTAAAAAACTGCCAAATAAAATCATGGAAAATGATGAAAAAGCAGTACTGGCCGATTTGAATAGGGTCTAAGGCGAGCCGTGCTATAGTTGAATTATCAAAACAGGTACAATGAAGCAATAAGCTAGGAGGCAAAAATTATGAGTAATGATAAAGTAAAAGCTGACTTGGCTGCCTATGAAGCCAAAGTAGAAAAAGCAATCGCGAAATTCCCGGAACGGGCTAATATTCCAAAACAGCGTATTTATACACCGCTTGATATTCAAAATACAGATTATGCCGATGAAATCGGATTCCCAGGGGTATATCCTTTCACTCGTGGCGTACAGCCTACGATGTATCGTGGTCGTTTCTGGACAATGCGTATGTATGCAGGGTTTTCCACTGCCGAAGAATCCAACAAACGGTATCGCTATTTGATTGAATCCGGTGCTACAGGTCTTTCCTGCGCATTTGACTTACCAACGCAGATCGGTTATGACTCCGATGATGATATCTCGGAAGGTGAAGTTGGTAAAGTAGGGGTTGCTATTGATTCGCTCGCAGATATGGAACTTCTTTTTGATAAAATTGATCTTGGTAAAGTTTCGACTTCCATGACGATCAATGCTCCAGCATCCGTACTGCTTGCTATGTACATAGCGGTTGGTGAAAAACAGGGTGTTAGTGCAGATCAACTAAAAGGAACCATTCAAAATGATATTTTAAAAGAATATTCAGCTCGTGGAACGTATATTTTCCCACCAAGACCATCCATGCGTTTGATTACAAATATCTTTGCTTATTGTGCA
>NZ_KB905852.1 GCF_000381065.1 Propionispira raffinosivorans DSM 20765
AATTGTGTATTAGTCAAAGCTTTTGTTAAACTTTTGAGGTGTGCAATAGGTGTGCAATAGTCTATAAAAAATAGGTTTTAATATGTGCTTTTTGAGAGTTTACGAGAAACAAAGTGCTGATTTTACTGGATTGTTAGGGCTGGTGATGCCCATTTTTCGCACTTCTAAGCCGTGGGTCCCGCGTTCGAATCGCGGCAGTCGCACCAATGAATACACCGCTTCCGAGGTTCGGGAGCGTTTTTTATTTTATAAAAGTGTGCAACGATGATAAAAAATTAAGGCTGTCTCAATAAAAAAATGAGACAGCCTTTTGTTATTTTAAAAAAGCATTTGGAATTCTCAACATGCTGGCTATGACTGATTGGAGCCACTGCTCATAACCATCTTTGGATGGTCTTTTTGTATTATTGAGCCAAAATTTGAATGTTTTTTTCTAATTCCTCAACTTCATAATTGGCAATAAGAGTCGTCATTGCTTCGATATCATTGCCGTTGCGATACGCATCAAAGGTATTATAATACTTAAGACGATCTGTAAATTTAATATTGACTGCTGGCATCATACCGGCTTTGATAAGTTCCAGATTCATAAGAAGACGCCCAGTACGACCATTGCCATCAATGAACGGATGGATACTTTCAAAGCGCAGGTGAAATTCAGCAATTGCTTCAATGATATGCTTTTCTTGTTGCATTTTTGTGTAATCTTGGACAAGTTCTTCCATTTGTACCGCCACTAAATAGGGTTGAGGTGGTATATGCTCAGAACCAATGATTTTCACTGGTAGGCTACGGTAGATTCCACGGTTGTTTGCATCATTTATAAGTACAAGGGAATGAACAGTTTTGATGACGTGTTCAGTGAGGTTGGTTTCATCATCAGCCAGTTGAATGATGTATTCAAAAGCATCTTTATGGCCGATTGCTTCCAAATGATCCTTGATTGGCTTTTCCGCAATAGTAATACCTAGTTGAAGAATAAGTGCTGTTTCTTCCAGAGTTAAAACATTTCCTTCGATTGCATTTGAGTTGTAAGTATTATCAATAATGAATTCATCGCGTAACCGTTTCAGTTCATCAGTGTTTAATGGGCGCATTGTTTTTAGTTTTGCACGAAGTTCATTTATTTTTGTAAAATCCATAGGATCAATTCCTTTCGATCGTTCTTGTTGTTGCAAGGACGTTTTTTTATGAATAGAGTTTTCAGTGGAAGATACAATTGATAAGGACTCCTAAAAGTTGTATAATATTTTTGTGTAATATTTGGTTTTTGCATACTTAAATTTTACACCTACTCTCAGGCGATTAAAAGCCTGGGAGTTTTTTTGCAAAAAAAAAGCTGTCGCAAGTTTTTGTAACGTGCGACAGCCTCTTGCATTTTACTGTATTCAATAATATACTTTTTATATTTTCAATATTTACATCGAAAGTGATTTATATTGTCGAATATCAATAATTTGTAAGCAGATTTCTTCCCGATAGAAAGAAATTCACCAAACTTTTATACTGCTAAAAGAGATTGGTTGAATCCTACTGAAATTAAGCAAGAGAAAAGTTTATACTTGTTATAGCAAAAATTTCTGTAATATAGCCAAGTTCACTGTCTTGGATGGTTATGCCGTAGGTCCGTTCAAGAATTGAAAAACTATCTTTGATTACAGCATATATGTTTGAATGGCGTGTAAGCAAAAGCTGCAAGTTTTTATATTCGAGTTGTTCGTTACGAATTGAACGTTCGAGCATACATGCGGTATGAAACATAAATTTTACATATAAACTGGCTTCTTGCGTGTAGTTTAATTGAGTTGTAATATCATAAAAAACATTTTCAAGTACTGGAATTGCTTTACGTGCATCAATAAATACTAAAACATTTTCGATAAGTTTAGTGATCTTTTCTGAATCAAAATGAAATTTTTCAGCGATCAGGTTTGTTGGACTGGGTACAGCAACATTCAGACCAATATAGTTGCTTTGAGTTTCAACTTCATGAGTCAATTGATCCAATGTAGTCAATGGTAGTAGTGCTTTGCGTGTGGCTTCGATGACCATTGGGGTTGTTACCATCCGTAATGTATTGGTCTTTATACCGGTAGCATTGGATATGAGGTCACCAAATGTTGTCAGAGATCCCATATCAGCAAGTAATAATACGCCCTTACCTTCATCAATTTTTTCTACGAGTTTTGTGGCACGTTCTAGAGTCTGGCTAACTTTTTCTTCTAGTGGCATACAGATACCATGGGCATGTTGGACTCCGAGTAACCGATTGGCAACTTCGGCGAAATCAGTAGCTGCATAATAGCCGTGAGTAAGGACTAAAACACCAACATGGGCAACTTTTTTATTAATATCTAAGGTTTGTAGACAAAGAGAAATCAAGATGATTTCTTGTTTCGGAATTTCAATCTGTAGATGTTCTGCGAGATATTTTATAATTTTTGTGGAAATTTGATAATATATATCTTTTTCATTGATAGCTATATTGTTTTTTGGTAGACTAAGAGGTTTGTGATTTTTGATGCGTTCCAGCATAGTTTCGACATGTAGAACTAGTCCATGAAAAACGGGTGGGGGGATTTTTAGTTCGAAATCTTTTTCGATACTAATTACTGATTCTTTCAATAGGTGATAAATTTGTGGTGATATAATTTTTAGGAACGCCGTCTCGTCGGAAATAGCGAGCTCAAGTGTTTCTTTATTTTCGGTATAATCAAAGTATTTCATGATTTGGTTATTAAATATTTCTTTTATCGTATGTAAGGAAAGGTCTTCGGCAAAATATTTTTTCGAGTTATTAAGTAGAATTTGATAAAAGTTAGTTTGTGGCTCTTCTTCAGGCGGTGCATAAATAGGTTGATTTGGAGAAAATGAAACATCTGTTAGACGGTTCAAATCAAAAGATGAATTTAAGTTCGTTCGCTTGGTGGCTAGTACGTCAAGCGATTTCAAGTACTGAGCGGGTAAATGGGAAAGCTTGATATGGATTTTTGAACTTTTTTCGGTGATGAAATTTACGAACGCATTAGCACAGATGAGTTTGATATCATTTTCTAATTGACCGATATTACCAGGACAGTCATAGATAAGAAAAAGCTTTAAAATTTCTGCGGAAACATGAATTTCTTTATCCATATTTTTTGTTTCTTTTTGAAAAAAAAGTTTAATCAGATCATAACGTTCGTCGAGAGACCGATCTTCTAAATCTGGAAGTTGAATCAGGTTTGGAATGCGGCGCAGAAAGGTTTGTAATATGGAGGTGTCTGGTCTTTCCGTGGTAGCTGCAAAAATGAGGACTTGTGCTTCGCGTATGTTATCAGAATCTCCTAGTCGGTAGTATTGATTGCGATCTATAAGAGAAAAGAGCATTTCTTGTCCTTCAGGCGGTAGACGGTGGATTTCATCCAAAAAAAGTATACCATGGTTGGCTTTTTCGACAAGCCCCATATGGTCAGCAGACGCACTTGTGAAGGCGCCTTTTTTATGCCCAAAAAGATGTGAGAGCAAAAGTTGTGGATTGCCCGCATAGTCGGCACAATTGAAGATAATATAAGGAGCATTTGGAAGTAAACGTTGTGTTTGTTGGGCATAGGTGTACATTACACGAGCAAGAGTAGTTTTGCCACCGCCAGTAGGTCCAATAATGAGACTGTGTAGTCCATGTGGTGGATATAAAATAGCAGCTTTAGCTTGTTTGATAGCAGTCTTTAGACTGCGGTCATAACCGATAAGGTGCATGAAGGGGGAGTCAGGGGATTGAATCAGGGGCGACGATATAGCAGGTTGTGTAATAGGTTCTAATAATGTTGGTCTTGATGTAAGAAGAGCTTTTTCAGGAGGTGTAAACATTGACTGAAAATCTGCTAAATTAGAAAAGGTGTCAATAGAAAATGGTTTTGCAAAATATTTCGCAACAGGTTGGATTGCTAAGAAGAGAACAGGTTTGCCATGGATTTTTAATAAACGTTTTTCTCGATGCAGCTGATTTAGTTCGCGGCTTACATTATCGCGGCTAATTCCCAGCTGTTCACTGACCCAGGTGGTTTCGAAACCGGATATTATTGTGTCAGGTAGTTCTCCACTTAAAAGTTGCTGGCTTTTTTCTAGGATAAATTTAAATATGCGCTCTTTTCGAAATGGTAGTTTTGACATAAAAAAGATCCCTTCTCTCAACAATGTGTGTTGATATTTATAAGGACGAAATTTAAATTGTGACATAGATTGCAATTATAAAACACACATTTGCAAAATTAATGAATTTATTATAACACAGACTTGGAATAAAGTGTGTTTATTTAGAAAAATATATAGTTATAATTCAAGGAACATGGAAATGTTTTTATTGTGACACACATGATATAGATTGATTGGCACGACACTTGCAATAATATAAAACAGGAGGTGATAAATTTATGGTTGGTGTACTTATAGCAACTCATGGGAGAATGTCAGAAGGAATGTTAGATAGTGTGACTCTTATTATGGGAGAACCAGAACAATATAAAACATTGAGCCTGAAACATGGTGATGATATTGGTGTATTTAGAAATGAAATCAAGGATGCCATTATCAAACTTGATACAGGTGATGGCGTGTTGGTTCTGACAGATTTGTTTTCGGCGAGTCCGTATAATCAGTCTGCGATGCTTTTACCAGAACTTAAAGAACATAAATATCGTTTGATTTCTGGCGTGAATTTGCCAATGCTTATCGAAATATTCAGTTATCGTATGCGTGGAATAGTACTGGATAAGTTAGTAGAAACTGCAATGCAAATCGGTAAAGATGGGATAAAAGAGTTCTTTAAAGAAATGAAAGGTATAGAAAACAAATAAGGAGGAAAATAAAATGCCCAATATTGTTTTAGCAAGAATCGATGATCGTTTAATCCATGGACAAGTCATGACAGCTTGGATGCAATTCGTAAAGGGAAATCATATTGTAATTGTCGATGATGCAACAGCAGGGGATGATTTCTTAAAGTCTATTATTCGTATGGCAGTACCAGAGGCCGTGAATTTAGACATTTTTTTCTGCAAAGATGCACCAGAAAAATTAAAAGAAATTTCAGATACAGATAGGATTCTTATGTTGGCAAAAGATCCAGAAGTATATTTATTTCTTATTAAAGAAGGTGTGCCGATTAAAAAAGTTATTATAGGCGGCATGGGGGTAAATCCAAAACGCACGAAATTCTATAAAAATATTGCAGCTTCTGAGACTGAAAAAGAAAGCTTGCGCAGTATCATACATGAAGGAATTGAGGTTGTAATTCATATTATTCCAGATCAGGCGGAAGTTGATGTAAAGAGTTACTTGTAATTTTTTATATAGAAATAAAGCAACAAGGAGGACAGAATATTATGGTTTTAAAAGATGAAATTGCTGTAATAACAGGTGCTGGTAGTGGACTTGGAGCTGCTGCTGCAAAGGAATTCTCGCGTGAAGGCGCAAAAATTGTCGTTTGGGATCTAAATGGCAAGGCTGCACAGAAAATAGCAGATGAAATTATTGCAACTGGTGGAGAGGCAATTGCATGTCAAGTTGATGTACAAAGTAAAGACTCTGTAGATGCCGCGACTAAAACGGTGGTGGAAACATATGAGAAAATCGATATTTGGATGAATTGTGCAGGCGTGTCGAAAATTTTGCCGTTTTTGGAGTGCACGGAAGAAGTATGGGATTTGACTATGAACGTAAATTTAAAGGGTATGTTTTTCTGTTGCCAGAATGCAGTCCAAAATATGCTTAAGAATGGCAAGGGTGTCATTATCAATATGTCGTCTCAATCGGGGAAAAAAGCCGGTGCGCAATATCAGGCTTATTGTGCAAGTAAATTCGGAGTTATTGGTCTCACACAATCTATCGCTTTAGAATTTGCCCAAAAAGGGATTCGGGCAAACTGTATATGTCCAGGTGTTGTACAGACGCCAATGTGGGATAAACAGGTGATCGATTATGCCCGCAAGCGCAACTTGAAGCCGGAAGAAGTGATGCCATATTTTTGTAAAACAATTCCGATGGGGCGTACTTGCAGCTATAAAAACTTTACTGATATGGCAATTTTTATAGCAAGTGATCGTTCTGCCTATATGACGGGTCAAGCATTGAATTTGACAGGTGGAAGCCTGTTATATTAAAAGGAGGAGTTTTTCTATGTCCATTGATATACTTCAGGCTATACTGATTGGTGTCGTATATTATTTAGGCTTTAATGGTACTCCATGGTTGACTAATCTGGGAGCAACCATTGCCAATCGACCTTTAATTGCAGGTACGATGGTAGGTTTTATTCTTGGAGATCCGGTAACTGGTTGTATTATTGGTGCTGCTATTAATCTGCCATATTTAGCATATATCTCAGCAGGTGGGACAGTGCCAATGGACCCAGGTCTTGCTGGTACTGTTGGAACAGCACTTGCAATGGCAGCCGGTGCATCACCGCAGGTTGCGGTATCATTAGCTGTGCCGATTGGGCTCTTGGGAACAATCCTTTTTACGTTGCGCATGACTGTTGATATTGCTTTCGTTCATATGGCTGATAGGGCGGCTGAAGAGGGAAATTGGAAAAAAGTTATTTTCTTTAATGTTGTCCCACCACAACTTTTCCTAGCTTTTATTTGCATAGTACCAGTTGCACTCGGCGTATATTTTGGCGCAGATCTCATGACGAATTTTATCGCTATGCTTAGTGGTACACCGCTTCATGTGCTTACTGTTATTGGCGGCGTATTGCCAGCATTAGGAATTGCAATGAATCTACGTGCTATTCTTAACAAATATATCTTGCTCTTTTTCTTAATTGGCTTTATATTCCAAGTATATTTACATTTGCCAATCATTACGATTTCTGTTCTCGGTTTCATTATAGCTGTTTTGTATACTGAACTTTCCGTGAAAGCCGGGGTGAATTAAAATGACAGAAGACATGAAACATGAAACAAGAGATACACCGCTCTTAAAAAAAAGTGATGTCGTTAAATCATTTTGGTTATGGATGTTTTTCTATGTATCCAACTATAACTATGAGCGCCTTATGGCAAATGGTTTCGTACATGCATTAATACCAATTCTTAGAAAACTTTACGGCAAAGATATTGAAGAATTTAAGCTTGCGATGAAACGTCATCTAGAGTTTTTTAATACGGAGCCGCATTTTGGCAGTATCATCGGTGGTATGACGATTGCACTTGAGGAACAGCGTGCTCAAGGAAAGCCAATCAATGATCAAATGATCACTGGGCTCAAGACAGGACTTATGGGACCTTTGGCTGGTATAGGGGACACACTATGGCAAGGAACACTGACTCCAATTCTATTATCATTCGCATTGAGTCTGTCTGCTGGCGGTAGCCTTATCGGCGTTGGCATGTATATTGTTGCAATGCCACTCATTATGTTTACAATTGCATATAATCTTTGGATGAAAGGATATTTCCTTGGTCGTGAAGGCTTGCAAAAACTCATGTCTGGAAACATGGTTCAGAAGGTAATGAGTATTGCTCAAACTACTGGTGGAATAGTGCTCGGCGGTCTTACAGCAACGTTTGTGACACTTTCTACACCTGTAGAATTACAACTCGGTGAGCAGGCACTAAAACTTCAAGCTGATGTACTTGATAAATTGCTTATAGGTCTTCTTCCTCTCGCAATTACGCTACTTACATTGTATCTGTTGAATCGTAAGATGAAATCTACGACGGTGCTCTGCATTATTGCTATTATTTCTAGTGTTGGTGCGGCGTTAGGACTTTTTTGATTTGCAATTAGAGCGCATAACAGGCTGAAATGTTGAGGTGTTGCACTAAAAATTTAGTGCAACACTTTTATTTTGTGTGAAAAATAACCCTTAGTGTAAATAGTTCTTGGTAGAAGTTGCAAAATGAAGACATGTTTCAAGTAAATTACCCCAATTGTGTAGTAAAAGAAAACAAATTCTTTTCATTACAATTATGGAGATATTTTGAGAAAGTCAAGAGTTTTTAACGATTACCAGGGTGAATTAGGAAAAAGTATTGCTCTCAAATTTCCAATTTGTCTTGTGAAAAATAAATATCCTTTTACAAAAAAAAGTAGGAGGAATGCTATAAAGTTGGTTCGAGGAAACCATTATATCAATTAGCTCGGCAAATGCCGAGCGTCTGTTTATTATGCAGGAGGACTAATTTTAATATGAATAGAGCTGAAACAATTTTGTACATCATAGAATTGCTAATATTTAAAGCCTTTCAGCAATATTAAAGGTCGTTTGTTTCCCCAATATACCACTTAAACGCTCATGGATAAAATTGATATCGTAGAGTGTTTTGAGAATTCAGGCTATAACTTTAGGGGGCGAGGTTTTAATAAAGCAATAGTAAATTTACAAATCGTCAGAGATCATCCCACTGGCATAGTTAGGTGTTGGCGGGAAGCCAGGATGCATATGCAGGTACAATTTCGAATACTATTAAAGACAGAAATGTTACGATAGATTTCATTAAGTTATCACATCATGGAAGTTCATAAAACACAAATGATAAACTATTCAAAAACTTCGAATAATTAAATCCGTATCGAAGCATATTTACTAATTGCGCTTTTAACCCAATTTGAATCGTTAAAGACAGGTCTTCCGACGCCAATTAAATCTGCAACATTATTTTGCAGAAGCAATTCGGCTGTTTCTATTGTTCTAATACCTCCAGTTACTATGACCGGGATTGAAACAGCACTTTTGACTGCTTTTGCCTGTTTAATAAAATATCCTGATTTTTCCGAGTCCGGTACTGTGTAACGACACATTCCACCGGATATGTCAAGCATATCCGCGCCTTCATTTTCTAGTTCTTTTGCCGCTACAATACAATCATTTAAGCTAAGTCCGCCATCCATATTATCAGTAGCACCAAGGCGGAATAAAATAGGAAAATCATCACCAACCGCATTGCGGACGGCTCTCAGTACTTGAAGATGAATAAGAATCCTGTCTTTAATATTGCCTCCATATTTATCAGTTCTTCTATTGGTAAGTGGTGACAAAAACTGATTTAATAAATAACCATGGCAGGAATGTATTTCAACCCCATCGAAACCGGCTCGTTTTCCTAGTAAAGCCGCATTCGCAAAATTACTTATAATTTTTTTGATATCATCGCATTTAAGTTCACACGGGAGCTCTAAATTTGACTTTGAAGGATTTATAACAGCTGATGGAGCAATCGGCTGAGAACCAATAACATTTATGTTAGTACCGCTTCCAGCATGGTTTAACTGCAAGATAACAGGACAGCTATTATTGTGAATGACATCACAAAGCTGTCGTAAGCCTGAAAGCATGCTGTTGTCAGCAGAAGAAATCTGGTGGAAGCTCGATTTTCCGTCTGCTGAAATAAAAGTGTGTTCTGTAATTACCATACCAAAGTATCCGCCACGTGTTTTTTCGTCATAATATTGTAAAAGAGGCGAAGTTATTTCTCCTTGTAATCCAGCTCTTGATGTTGCCATTGGAGGCATTATTAACCTGTTTTTTAGATCAAGATTACTAATTTTTAAGGGTGTAAGCAAACGAACCATAGAAAGTACCTTCTTTACATATTGATTTTGTTTTTCAGATGTTGAAAAAATTGGTAGAATATATGCAAAAAAATTGAGATTTTTGTTATGCCACTTTTCTGTTTAGAATTAATTTGAATCGCATGAATAGTGCCAAGTTACGACCAATGGGGAGCAGTTTAGCAGCCGTCTAAAGCCATATTTGAAATAGCTAACTATAATTCCGCCCGTTACTGTTAAGTTTTCAGGTATGATGCAAACAATTCAGCATATGCAAGAGTAAAATTAGTATTATCACGTCCATGTGTAAAATTTTTATCAGAAATTGCTAATATAAAGTTAGGTGTATTTCGTAAAATCACATCTTCACCAGTTTTGCGATAATGATCTGACATTTCGATAAAATTAACTACATATCATCCTTAGTTTGCTTGCTAAGTGTCTTGGTATAGTTGAATACTTCTTTTGACCAGTTACGTGACCACTCACCAAATGGACGCAATAATTCCATAAGTTTTTTTCCGCGTTGGGTCAATTGATAGCCCTCAATAGTACGCTCTACAATATCGGCTTCTCTTAACTCTTTGATGCGATTGTTTAATATTCCAGGAGAAATAGACTCGCATCGTTGCTGAAGTTCTCTGAAAGTAGTGGAATCATTCTGCAAATTCCAGATGATACCCATTGCCCAATTTCTACCTAAAAGATCGAAAAGAGCCATAATAGGAAGTCCTGATTTTGAGCCACGAACTGGTTTTCCTGGATGTGGAACTGACATATTTTTAATCCCCCTTATGTTTGTCTATGATGATTTTTTAATCAATTCTTTTTTAGTTTGCGATTTTTTATTTTAATTGTAATCACTGGCATAAATATTCTTTTCTTTCATAGTAAAACATTGACATTGCGCTATATAAATAATATCATGCTACCATTTATATAGCAAATACATAATGGAAAATTTTGAAATCTAAAGACTCGCAAGGGAAAACCTAACATATATGAAATATTAGGATGGGATAGAAGAAATAATAATAAAACTATTGATATTTATTTTATAGCATGCTACTATATTAGTAGCACAGTGCTAGTTATTTAATTAAATTGAAAGGAAGTGTTATTGTGCCAGTAATTACAATGAAAATGAAAAAAACTCAGTCAGAAAAGAAAAAGGAATTGATTGAAAAATTAACAGCTGCAGCTGTTGAGGTTACAAATTCTCCTGCAAGCTCTTTCACTGTTTTCATTGAAGAGTATGATCCTGACAGTATTGGTATTGGAGGGGAAACATTGTTGGAAAAATACGCTAACAAGTAGAGTAAATAAAGGATAGACACCGCGTTCTTATATTACGAATGTGGTGTCTTATATAAAAGCTATTGTAACTATAGTTACAATAGATGAATTTAAAAATTACTGAAAAAAATCATTGAATTGAACGATTTATGGTTGAACAAGTGTTTTGTTTGGTAAAATTGGCATCAGTGTTACTATGCATATAAGAATCAAAAAATAAAAAAGTCTATTTTTATTTTTTAGGGGGATTAACATGAATCAGGTTATGGAATTATTAAAAAAACATTCTTCAGTTAGAAAATTTAAAGAGCAGGACGTCGATGAAAATCTGCTGCAGGATATAATCAAATCGAGCCAATACGCATCGACTTCACATCATATTCAAGCCTATACAGTGATCCATATTAAAGATCAAGCAAAGAAAACGAAGTTGGCTTATTTAACGGGTGAACAAAGTTATGTTGAAGCATGCCCGGTTTTTCTGGTCTTTTGTGCAGATTTAAATCGTTTGGGAAAAGCTTGCAGTATGAATAATGAAACGATTGAAAGCAGTTTGACGGAGTTGTTTATTATGGCAACAGTCGATGCGGCTCTCTTTGCGCAAAATGTCATGATTGCCGCTGAATCAGCAGGTTTAGGCGGAGTTTATATCGGAGGAATACGTAATAACCCACAGGAAGTTTGTGAGTTGCTTAAATTTCCCAAGCTTGTGTATCCTGTATTTGGTATGTGCCTTGGGTATCCGGAACAAGTAAATAGTACAAAACCTCGCCTGCCCCTGTCGCTTGTTTTAAAAGAAGATGAATATTCGACGCAGGAAGATAATGTTAAGCTACAAGAATATGATGAGGTTATTCGGCAGTATTATCGGGATCGAAGCAATAATGAACGCAGCAATAGCTGGACAGAAGGAATGGCGGCGTTTCTTAAACAAAAACAGCGTCCGCATATGAAGGAGTTTTTAGAAAAACGCGGGTTTGAAATGAAATAAATATTTGTTTGTGTGTTACGTTGATTGCAATTTACTTTTGTAAATTGCAATTTTTTTTAGACTGCACAAATTTGTTTCATAGTGCCAAGGTGAAACGTTGCTTGAATTCAATCGCATTAACGACCAGACTGATAGAATCATGCTTGGAATCTGGCTGTAGTCTTGGATATAATTGTGGTATAATAATGCTAATTGATTGTAGCGTGGAGGGCGGATATATTATGGAGCAATTAATGGACAAAATAAAAATGATTGCTTTTAATTACCCTAATATTTACAAAATCATCTTGTTTGGATCAAGAGCAAGAGGCGATTTTAGAAGCAGTAGCGATATTGACTTAGCAATCTTTAGTAAGGATGAATCAAGCTTAGAAGTAGCCAATTTTATGAATGATATAGAAAAATTAGATACTTTGCTTAAGTTTGATATTGTGTTTATTAATACTAATACAGATGAAAAGTTACTAGCTAATATAAATAAAGAGGGAATTGTGATTATGGAACGATTATTAAATAAATTACATAATTTTAAAAGTGCGGTTGAACGACTTGGTGAAGCACTAATTGAGCTCGAAAACTCTAGCAGTAGTGTTGTTCGTGATGGCGTTATTCAGCGGTTTGAATTTACTACTGAACTTGCTTGGAAAGCAACACGTGAATATTTACTAGATCAAGGGTTTGTTGAGGTTAATAGCCCGAAGTCTGTAATGAAAGAAGCTTTTAGTTATGGTTTAATAAAAAATGATGAAATATGGGTACAAATTTTAAACGATAGGAATTTAACTTCTCATATTTATAAAGAAGATATATCTATAGAAATATGTAATCGGATCATTGCAACACATTTTAATGAATTAAAATCTCTAAGTGAACGGCTGAATAAATAGACTTAATAATAATAGGAAATATCCTATAAAATGATAAATTTATTCTTCTAAGCTGTGGTTCCGCGTTCGAATCGCGGCAGTCACACCAATGAAATCAAGCCTTTACGAGAGTGGGCACGATAACATGTTTGAATATGTTATCGTGCCCATTTTTTATTTAACAACATATAATTTTTGTATGGCATTGGTAATGATCTCATCATGATTGGGCATACAGTTCTAAGGTGTGAGATTGTTTGATGGTAAGCGTATTGTACAACCAAACAGTTTAGTGTAGCCTATCCAGAGCTTGTTTTTTTACTGCGAAGTTTGAGTTCTATAATTCTTTAAATTTATCCGAGCTTCATACCAAGTGTTTTCCAAATATATATGTTGCAACTTTTATAAAATCACTTATTTCTTTTTTCTTATTTGATTTATTCCATGCTGCCCCGTAAGATACCATTTCCGTAATATCCAGTGGAATTGTAAGATAATATCGATCTGTTGGTGCTACAAAACTTGGCATAAATGCAATCCCCATATTTCCTTTCATCATTGTGGTACAAATTATTTCCGAATCACAAAAAAGTATTGGTGCATCAGGACATAATCGTTGGATTTTATTTTGCACACGTGCCATTTCAGGTGGGCATTTAATAGGATCAAGTAAAATCAATGTCTCATTTTTTAAGTCTTCAATTCCAATGAATGTCTTTTTTGCAAACATATGATCCTTAGGAATCACGCATACAAAAGTACTTTTCAAAAGCTGGCAATAGGATATCTCAGAATATGACTGGATATTTTCCTGCACTGTGAATATAATATCACTCTTCTGATCAATAATGGATTTTTTAGACTCCTTATAATCAGCATGTTTTATATAAAAATGAATATCAGGGTAGTTTATCCTGTAATAAGATAATATTTCAGGCATCATCTCTTGTTCAAACAATGTTCCCTCATAGCAGATTGATAGATTTGTTTTATAATTCATGGCATAATTTTTTGCCTTTGATATGGCAATGTTCGTTTTGGTCAAAACATCTTTCATATCAGTATAAAAAGATACACCGGCAGGTGTCAATTCTACATTTCTTTTATTTCTAATAAATAACTTAAATCCAAATTCAGATTCTAGGGTTTTAATTTGTTGTGAAACTGCGGGTTGGCTTATATATAATAATTTAGCAGTCGTGTTAAAATTGAATGTTTCTGCCAATTGGACAAAACATTCAATTTGTTTAAAATACAAAAAATCACCTCTGTCTTTAATAAGTATCTTTTATTAATCATAACAGTTTTCAATTTCATTTTCTAGTAAGGAACTGCTATATTTATACTAGAGTAATTTTTACGAGGAGGATTTACAATGAAGTATATCGTAACCGGATGTGATGGAAAACTCGGTGGCAGAGTCGCTGAAAATATGTTAGATCATGTATCTCCAAAAGAACTGATTTTCACCTGTCCTTTTTTAAATCGACTGAATCCTGAAAAGAAAATAAACTGGGAAAGTTTAGGGGTCACTGTCGCACAAGCCAATTATGACAACGTGGAAGAAATGGTAAAAGCTTTTGAAGGTGGTGACAGGCTTTATATTGTATCTGCTGTAACAATTGGCGAAATTAGAGTACAGCAACACAAAAATGTAGTAGATGCCGCTATCAAAGCCGGCATAAAACATATAACATACACTTCTTTTCTTGGGGCAAGCAATCCGGCGTATGAACATATATATGTTACTCCAGACCATACTGCTACAGAAAAATACATCTGTGAAAAGCATGAAGAGACAGGTATTTCCTACAATTTCATGCAGGATAATCTCTATATGGAAAACTATCTTACAACATCAGTAATGCTTGCACTTATGTCTGAAAATAAATGGTACACAACTGCTGGTGAAGGAAAGGCAACCTTTGTTCCCAAAGATGATGTTGCCAGATTAGCTACTGCATTGTTACTTGGAAAAGGCAAAGACAATAAAACCTACCTAGCCTGTGGCGGAGAATCTATTTCACAGAGAGATATCGTGACATTAATTAGCGAATTATCAGGAAAAAATATTGAATACTGTCCTGTAAGCCATACTGAATTCTTTGAATATCTTGATTCTGTGCATATTCCAAGGACTGCTACCGGCGACTATTCTCAGTCACCTGTTCCATGGTGTGGAAATGACATGGTTACAAATGAGGCAAGCATCGCAGAGGGCTTGATGGATGTATCGTCTAATGCGATTGAACTTCTTACGGGTCAAAAGCCAAAAACGGTACGAGAAATTGCCCAAAATTATAGTTATATTTGGGAAAAAAATATCACCAACTGGAAAGATATTGTGTAAATATATCTAAACCTATAACCGCCTTTCAATTTTTTTGTATATAATCCAAATTTAACAGCATACCATCTTTTTTATTACACGATACCATTCGCGATATGTTTTCAGTAGATTACAAATGTGAGATATGGATTCCTGTGAGGAAGTAGCGGCGTAAAATAATATTGATTTTTTTTCTAAACTCAAGTATACTAAATTACAATTTAGTATATCTGTTAAGCTAAAATATTGATTTGACAGATAGCTAAAAACATCGATGTTGATGGGGTGGCACTTTGCTGCCTCATTTTTGTTTTATTGTCGATGATGATAAGTAAGAAGTCAAGGAGATGGTTAGATTATGATAAAATGGAAAGACGAGTATAGTATTGGTGTAGAATGTGTGGATGAGCAGCATAAAAAATTATTCGAAATAGCAAATAGGAGTTATGATCTTTTACGGAATCAATTAATTACAGATAAATATGGGAAAATCATTGAGATCATTGATGAATTGAAAAATTACACAATTTATCATTTTCAAGCCGAAGAAGACTATATGAAAGAGATTGGTTATAAAAAATTTTTATCACAAAAGGTAGCACATAATGATTTCTTAGAAAAAATGGACAATATCGATGTTGAACAAATTGATGATGGTCAAAATGAATATTTAATAGGAATTTTGGACTTTGTCAGTGAGTGGCTGGTTGAACATATTTTAAAAGAAGATAAATTGATTGCGGTCAGTGAATAAAACTGCAGACCCTAATTTTAAACGATCATCGATGGAATAGTTAATACTTTAAAAGGACTGTCAAACTAACACATAATCTAAATAAAGATGCAAAAATAATTATTGCATCTTTATTTACGGAAAATGGTTAGCATGGCAGTCTTTTGTTTTTGCGAATATTATTTTTAGTGATTTCGGTATGATATATAGAACGCATTAAAGAAATTACATCCAGTCTATCAGTCTGCCCGGAATGGGTAGGGCATCGTTTGCTTCCTACGTAACGCCCCTCAATCCTATACCCCATTCTTGACGATTGCCACATAAAATGTTTAATGCCATATATATAGTATGAATATTTTATAGTACACAGATAATTGCTGATGAGAAGAGTAACATAGAAAAATAAGCAAAAAAATCCGCGCCAACGTGATGCGGCGCGGATGAGAAATATTATTTATCTGTTTTGTGAGCATGTTCACAGCAAGATTCTTTTTCTTTGACAGCGGTTTTGAAGCTTTCATACGTTTTACAATAAAGGTCGTATATTTCGTTTTCAGGCAACGCATGCAGATTTGGTATATTTTTTAGTTTGAGAAGGGTCAGGTCATGCAGAAATTCGCATTTTGTACCATACTTTTTATCATGCCCTTCAGGTTTAGTGCTTTTTGATCCCATAATATCACCTCGTTTCGTGTTATAGTACAATATTTCGCTGATGGTAAAGAAAGACCTGCTAACAAATTGTAAAAATTTAATTTAAAGGAAAATTTATGGAGGTTTTGATGAAACTCATATTTTATCGAAAGAATCGGGAGCATGATATTGTTTATTTTCATACAGAGGGTTTATTTTTAAACCACTTCGTCCTTTTTGTGAAATAATCCAAGTTTCTGTTGCCAATTCTTCTAATAAAATACGTACTTGATTTTCTGGAATGATTAAATTTTGTGCTAATGAGCGACGACCGATTGAACGGTTTTCCTGATTAGCTTGTTTTATTTCTTGGCATATAGATGTTTTTAGCTGATTTTTATTTTTTGCTGCCGAAGGTTTAAAATTGCAACTGTTTTGGAGTTCTTCTGGCAAGTCAGTAAAGTGCGGTGGTTTGTTTTGACAAATATTCAGCAGATATTCTACGATGTTTTGTAGTTCACGAATATTTCCCGGCCAGTTGTATTTCAAAAGATAAGGAGCTATATATTGAAAGTACATAGTAGCTTGATTAGTATCTTTGTTATGGGTATAGTTTTGATAAAAAACTTTGCATAATAAAAGAATGTCATCCACACGCTCTCGAAGGGGTGGGATTTTAATGGGCAGTACATTTAGTCGATAATACAGATCCTGACGAAATAATCCTTTTTTTATTAATGGCTTTAAATCTTGATTGGTGGCGACAATCACTCTAACATCAATCGGGATTAGATTTGAACTGCCAACGCGTCGAACTTGCTGTTCTTGTAAAACGCGCAATAATTTTACTTGGAAAGGAAGCGGTGCATCACCTATTTCGTCGAGAAAAATAGTTCCTTTATGAGCAGTTTCGAATAAACCAGAAGAACCACCTTTGTTAGCACCTGTAAAAGCTCCCTCAGTATAACCGAACAGTTCTGATTCAAGTAGATTTTCGGTGAGTGCAGCAAAATTTACGGCAATAAATGGGCCGGCATGGCGAGGTGAAGCATTGTGTATGCTTTGAGCAATCAGTTCTTTACCAGTACCGCTTTCACCTTGAATTAAGATTGTTGAGTCAGAATGTGACATTTTTTTGGCGATTTCTAGTGTTTGCCGAATTTTTTTACTTTGACCGACAATTTGCGTAAATGTATAGCGGGCAACATTGTGCTCTTGGAGCAATTTACGCCGGACCGATTCTTCTAATCTTCTTATTTCGGATACATCTTTAAATGTATAAACTTTGCTATTATCATTTGTTTCAGGATACAGTGTGGAAACGTTTACGAGGAGATGATGTCCATTTATTTTTAGCAAAGCTTCTTGTGAATTCATTTTTTCTTGGAAAATTTGTAGAATATTTGGATTGGTTATTTTATCGATAGGTGAGTGTAATGCATTCTGTGCTTGAACGTGAAGCAGCTTTTCCGCGATTGGATTAAATACGGAAATTTGTCTCATTTCATCTGTCGCGATAATACCATCATGAACGGTATTTAGAATCGTTTCGAGTTGGGTTTTCATTTTATTGCTTTCATAAATCATTTGGTTTCCATTTTTTATTAGTTGAAGTATATCTTGCATGTAATTTGCGGAGAGAAACTCTGCATATAAATCCAATAAACGCAATTGAAGTAGCAATTCAACTAGTGTTGTGATGTCAATTAGACGGGCTTTTATATCAATGATTTCGTCGACAAAATCAGGAACTCGTTCTTTTTCACCGGGTGTTACTGCGATTTTTAATCTTGGATAACTTATTAGTCCCTGTGCAAACGGGTAATAGTTAATATGGTCAATACCCAGCGTTTGCAGGAGTGCAATGGTTTGATTGGCACTTGCTAATGAGTCATTAACTAATAGGACGTCAGTTCCAGCCGATATTTGAAAAAGTTTATTTACTTCATGATAGTTAATGGATCTTCTAGCAATTAAAATCGGACATGTTTTATTTACATACGGTTTAGTTCTTCGATAAGCAAGCTGACTCGCAAATAAAATAAGATCGGCTTTTATATTGTGAGGCAGGCTTCCTTCGGCATAATAATGACTAACATTTACTTGATTACCTAAAAGTCGGTGTAATTGTTCGCGACAGGCAAGGGCTGTGTTTTTTCCAATAGCAATAACAACTAAACTTTTCATGTAGACGGTGGATACCTCCTGCTGCAAATTAACTTTAAGGGATTTAAAAGGGAAATAAAAGGGGTTATATATATCATTTACCTTATTGTAAAGAAATCCTGCTTTTATGATTCATGGAAAGGGTATAAGTATTAAAGTATAGTAAGCTGAATATTTGTAAATATAGGTAATACGCCTAAAACGCCTTTATTTTATCATAAGTTTAAAGTTTTTTAAATATTTTAAAACTTGGCACATAATTTGCTGTATATGTAGCTGTAAATTATTTTTTTATAAACTGGGGAGGTCAATTAACAGATGAAAAAAGAAAATGAAGGAGAACTAAAGGTACCGTGGATTGGATATGTGGCATTCTTTTTTGCTGTTTTAGTGTTTTCAGGAATATTTTCATCATATGACGGATGGTTACGTGTTTTTGATTTTAATGTATTAAATGGATCTTTTGGGAAAATTGAAGGCGTCGAAAAAGTTTTTACGTTTCGTGGTGCTGGGGGAACTGGTGCGCGCGATGGTTTTTTATTTGCCTTGGAATTAATTCCAGCCGTTATTTTAGCATTAGGTCTTGTTAATGTGGTAGATGGTTTGGGTGGATTAAAAGCAGCACAAAAAATAATGTCACCTATTTTGCGTCCATTACTTGGTATTCCAGGGGTTGCTGCCTTAGCAAATATTGCAAATATGCAAAGTACCGATGCGGCGGCAGGCATGGTTAAAGAATTGGTAGATTTAGGTGAAATTACGGATGAAGAACGTTCGGTGATTATTGCATATCAGACTAGTGCGAGTGCATTTATTACAAACTATTTTTCTTCGGGACCAGCAGTATTTTCGTTTATGCTAGTGCCGATTATTGTGCCAATATTGGTTATGTTACTGTTTAAAGTAATTGGTGCGAATTTACTGCGATTATATTTTAAATTTGTTTTAAGAAATAGATTGAGTGGAGGTGCTAAAAATGGCAACGAATGATGATGTGACAGTAGAAAAGAAAAATATTCTTGATTTATTTATTGAAGGAGCTCAGCGTGGTTTTACGATTGGAACTACGAGTCTTTTACCAAACGTAGTGATGGCATTTGTCATTATTCGAGTGCTGGACGTCACGGGTCTTTTGAAATTAATTGGTATTGTTTTTGCTCCGATTATGGCACTTTGGGGACTTCCGGGCGAAGCTGCAACTGTCATTATAACGTCACTTATGAGTATGGGCGGGGCGATTGGTGTAGCGGTAGGCCTTTATACAGGAGCGAATCTTGATGCAACACAGGTTACAATGCTTGTTCCGGCAATTTATTTAATGGGGAATCCTGTACAGAATATTGGACGCTGCTTAGGAATTGCTAATGTGAATACAAAACATTATGCGGCTATATTAGGGATTTGTGTAATTAATGCATTACTGTCTATATGGTTTATGAGATTTATTTTAATGTTTTTTTGAAAATGTTTTTATTAAAAAATAAAGGGGCGAGAATATGATACAATCTAAAATTTTTTTCACGTTATTGCGGAATGTGAAGATAGTTGCACCAAATGATTTAGGCTGTCAAAATATTTTAATTGCTGGTGATAAGGTCGCCGCGATTGGAAGAAATCTAACAATACCACAAGGTTATTGTGTTGAAGAAATTGATTTGTCAGGTCATACATTAATGCCAGGTTTTATTGATAGTCATGTTCACATGATTGGTGGAGGTGGAGAAGGTGGTTATGCTACGCGCACACCAGAAATTGTACTGTCTAAAGTAACTACTGCGGGTGTGACTACATTGGTAGGGTGCCTTGGTACAGATGGAGTAACACGGCATGTAGAGAGCTTACTGGCAAAAGCTCGTGGCTTAGAAGCAGAAGGTCTTTCCACTTATATTTATACTGGTGCATATGAAATTCCCACACCAACCATTACGGGCAGTGTGCGAAAAGATATTATCATCATTGATAAGATTATTGGTGCAGGTGAACTGGCGATGGCAGATCATCGTTCGGCGCAGCCAACCAAAGATGAGTATCAAAAAATTGCTGCAGAAGCTAGAGTCGGCGGTATGCTAAGTGCTAAAGCTGGAATTATTGATATGCATATGGGGGATGGAAAAGATGGCATGAAGTTGCTATTTGAAATAACAGCCAATGGTGAAATTCCAAAATCACAATTTTTACCGACTCATGTTAATCGGAATAAAGAGTTATTTGCACAAAGCATTGAATGGGCAAAACAAGGAGGCATGATGGATATCACATCCGGTGTGAGTCCAGCAAGTGGTTCAGTGAAAGCCATTAAGCCAAGCCAAGCTGTGAAAAAAGCACTGGATGCGGGTGTTCCCTTAAGTCAAATTACGATGAGTTCCGATGGAAATGGCAGTATGCCAATATTTGATCAACAGGGCAATACAATCGGGGTTGGGGTTGCTAGTCAATTTTCAATGCTAGAAGAATTCAGGGATATGGTTCAACTAGAAGGTATTGAAATCAGTGATGCAGTTCAAATTATTACCACAAATGTAGCTAAGATTTTAAAAATATGGCCGCAAAAAGGCAGTATCCAAGTAGGCAGTGATGCTGATTTTACAATTATTGATGATGAATTTGTTTTGCAGCATGTTTGGGCCAAAGGACAACATATGGTTAATGCTGGGAAAGCTGTTGTTTTGGGAACGTTTGAGTAGAAAAAACATAAAATATATTTAAGTAAATGTCAAAGGCATCCATCTAGTGTTCCTTTTAACTGCACAGTTTAAAAGCAATGCTGAAATATTTAGCTGAGTCATTTAAGGGGCAATAAGGAATTTGCAAAATAAAGGAACGAGTCCGTAAAGATCCATCTAAGGAGGCTATGCAATGAATGTTTGGATTGTATTAATACCACTAGTAATAATAGCAGCATCTTATTTTGAGATTTACAGATTGAAACATATTACGGTTGCATATAAAGATGATTTTGGATGTGTTCGTGGTTATGCTTTTGATTATGCTTATCCGCTGCAAGAGAAGTGGATGAATATTTCGGAATTTGAAAAATATGTAGCAGCGAAAAAAAAATTACCCGAGGTCAAGATTGAACGAATAAAAGTAAAAACGGAATGGAAAGTGCGCAGAGTATAAATGACTCGAGTACATAAAATTTTTGTTATTACCACTTTGTTAGCTTGTTAAATTTTTGTTAAGATATTGGAAACTTTAACAAGCATTTGAGTTTGTCATGGACAAAAGTCCCGCGATGCGGTAAAATATTGAACAAGCAGAAGTAAAAGATTTTGTTGGTCAATGATGACTATGGGATACAATTGTACTCCATAGTCTTTTTTTTTACACTGCATTATTTACGGGTGGAGGGCTATATATGAATCTGAAAAAAAAACTAATGCTTATCTTTTCGTTCTTGATGGCAACGTTGCTGGTGCTTATTTCCTGCTCAGCCTATTTTTATACGGAGAAGATGTTGAAAAATGAAATAGAGAAAGGTGCGAAAGCGATCGTAGATGCTTCGACGAAGGATCTTGATGGATGGCTTTATGGAAAAGCCGCTGTTGTAAAGACTAAGGCAATGACTATTCAGTCATTAGCTGGTGACGGCATGGTTACACTGCCAATGCTTTTGGGATTTGATCAGGCGGATAAAGAAATCAGTGATTTATATTTTGGACAAAATTCAGACGGTAAAATAATCGATGGTAAACTTTGGATACCACCAGCAGATTTCGATTCACGTACGCGTTCTTGGTATAAAGATGCAATTGCGGGAAATGGGTTGACTTTTGGTGAGCCGTATTTAGATGGTGTTACAAAAAAAATGGCACTTCCAGTGGGGATACCAATGAAAACGTCGACGGGAGAGATTCGCGGCGTTTTGTCAGCCGATGTGCTTATGGATACCGTATTTAGTACTATAGCGAAAATTCGTCCTTTTGATGACAGTTTTGCTTTTTTATTAAATAAATCAGGCACGATTCTAGCTTATTCAGAAGAATCGGTACAAAATAAAAATATCAAAGATGTCGAGGCTCTCAAACCAATTTATGAGGTCTTAAAGGGAACGGAAAATCAGGATAAGGGAATTTCGTCTTATAAAATGAATGGTAAAGACTATTTATTAGTTTTTGAAAAAGTACCATCCACGCAGTGGCTCTTGGGAATCAATATTCCGATTTCTGTGGCGTATGCGCCACTGGCTACTTTGCGTTGGATCTTTATTTTCGGTACATTACTAGCACTTATTATCGTGGTATTGGCAACGTGGATCATCGCTAAGCGCATGGCGCAGCCGTTGGAACTTTTGACACAGTATGTAGAGAAAATTGCAGAAGGTGATTTTACGCAGAAAGTTGATATTACAGGTGAAGATGAAATTGCAGTACTTGCAGCAGGGTTTAATAAAATGCGGGATGCTTTGAGGGCTTTGATTCGTAAAGTTGCCGATCAATCGGAGCACATGGCAGCTGCCAGTGAAGAGCTAACCGCAAGTGCACATCAGACTGCGCAGGCAGCAACCCAGGTTGCCGGGTCGATTACCAATGTAGCTGAGGGCGCGCATAAGCAGATGAAATCTGTAGAAGAAGCGTCTATCGTAGCAGTTGAGATGAAAAATAATGTAGAAGTGATTGCAGCGGATAGTGGTAAAGCTGTAGCCGAAGCAAGGCAGGCCGCGGAACATGCAGAGCGTGGCAGTAGTGATGTTGACATCATGGTAAGTAATATGCAGGATATAGAACAGTCGGTACAATCATCCGCTGCAGTTATCGGTAAACTGGGGGCACAGTCGCAAAAGATTGGTCAGATTACAGAAACGATTTCCAGCATTGCTTCACAAACAAATTTACTGGCACTTAACGCAGCGATTGAGGCAGCCCGTGCTGGTGAACAGGGACGAGGCTTTGCTGTAGTAGCAGAGGAAGTTAGAAAACTGGCAGAAGAAGTTAAAAAAGCAGCGCAAAAGATTTCTGAAGAAATTATCACAGTACAGAGTGATACCGAAGCAGCTGTCTCTGCGATGGCGGAAGGCAACCAAAAGGTGAAGGCTGGCGTTGAAAGCGTTCATATGGTCGGTGGTAGTCTCAAATCAATTGTCCAGCTTGTGCATCAAAGTAGTGATGGGATGGAAGGAATTCAGCTGGCACTCAAGAAAATCGTTGATGGCAGTCAACGTATTGATTCTTCTGTGAAGAATATCGATGCTATCAGCAGAGTATCTACGGATGAATCGCAGATGGTGTCCGCGGCGGCTGAGGAGCAGCTCGCATCTATGGACGAAATTTCATCTGCGAGCCAAAGCCTGGCGCAGATGGCGCAGGAATTGCAAGCGGCGATTTCCGTCTTTAAGATTTAATTGTAAATGCATAAAAAGCTGAACCTCGGTGTTTTGAGGTTCAGCTTTTTATCGATGTGCACCTATTTCTAATAGAAAACAGGTTTTTTGCGTGTGTGGGTGAAAGTAAGTGAATTTTGCTTATAGAAGGAAGCTGTAATTGGTTATGCTTTGGTATATACTTATTAAAGTAATCAGGAAACTTAAATACATTTTAATTTTTATTAAAGGAGCAAACAAATGGAATCACGGAGTATTTTAACGAATAAATATTACCTATATGTGACCGAGTTTTTTGCAGGAATGTCAGTTATGGCGGTTGAACTTGCGGCAAGCAGACTTTTAGCCCCGTACTTTAGTTCTTCACAGATTGTCTGGACGATTATTATTGGAACGATTATGATTGCGATGGCTTTGGGGAATATTTGGGGTGGCAGAAGTGCCGATAAGAATCCTAATCCAGACGTATTATATATGCGGCTGATTATTGCCGCACTTTGGATTGCCGCAATACCTTTGTTGGGTAAATATGTTATTTTAGTTGTATCAGCATCACTGGTTTTGACTATAAACAGTAATTTTTTAGTTTTGGCAGCCTTTTTATCTTGTATGCTTATTTTTGTCTTTCCACTTTTTTTATTGGGGACCGTTACGCCTTCGCTTGTGAAATATACAGTAGATAGTTTGGCTGATAGTGGGAAGATTGTGGGTACGCTTGTAGCGGTAAATACCATTGGCAGTATTCTTGGTACATTTTTACCGACCTTCGTTACGATTCCAGCCGTTGGGACATCTATTACGTTCTTATTGTTTTCAGGAATTTTACTATTGCTCGGGTTGATCTACTTTATCCAGAAAAAAACGCAAAAAGTAAAATGCATTATCAGTGTTTTTTTATTTATTCTTTGCAGCATATTTGGTTCTTCTGATCGTTTCGCATTTTGGGAAAATAATCTCTTATATGAAGGCGAATCGATTTACAATTATCTTCAGGTCAAAGAAACCAATGATAGTGTAATCCTTTCGACAAATGTTCTGTTCGGTGTTCAATCTATCATGAAAAAAGATGATAGTTTGACCGGAATGTATTATGATTATGCACTGGCAGCACCGGTCATGTCCGGTCTTAATGCCAAAGAAAATGCAAAAATTCTAGTGCTTGGTATGGGAACGGGAACGTATGCAAAACAATGTCAAAAATATTTTAGTAATACGTCCATTGAAGGCGTAGAAATCGATCAGAAAATCACGAATTTAGCAAGTGAATATTTTAAACTTCCCAATACTATAAAGGTGACTACCTATGATGGACGAGCCTATTTGAATGCAACGGATGGAAAATATGATGTAATTATGGTGGATGCCTATCAGGATATAACGATACCTTTTCAGATGTCTTCATTAGAGTTTTTTACGCTGGTCAAGAAGCACTTAACCAAAGATGGTATTATGGTCGTAAATATGAATATGCATACTGAAAAAGAGGGGAATATTAATCAGTATTTATCAGATACCATTGCAAATGTTTTTGACAAGGTTTATACAGTGAATGTGGCAAGAGGAACGAATCGGGAATTGTTTGCTACGCAAAATAAGGATATTGCTGAAACTTTTGCCCAAAATACGATGCAGCTAAAAGATAGTGCGTTAAAAAACTTGATGCATAATATTGAGAGGGATATGAAGCTTTATCAAAAAGGTGACTATCTTTTGACCGATGACAAGGCTCCAGTGGAACTTTTGGGAATGCGGGTAATTGATGAATTAATCCAGACCGAACTAAGTTATTATAAAGAAATATTTAAAACAGACGGGGTAAATGGAGTATTGAAAAATGTATTATTTTGAAACAATGTAGAACTCTCTTAAAATTTTTAGTTGAATTAAATAATATTAATTTTTATGTTTGTCTAAGAATTAGCAAATTCTACAGACCGCTTTTATTTTGACTTAGATACTACCGGAGGCGTTATTGTTTCCAATTTTTCGTTTGGATTTGGTATAGAATCGGAAACTTTTCCTTTTGTAAACGAAAGAATAATGTTTTCTTTTTCGTAACGAGTATAAAGCCTTTTAATAAATTCATGTCGGACGAGGGCTTGATCAGTGAAAGTTTTTACTCGTAAAATTGCATAGAAATTAATACTGGATTCACCAAAACTGATGTAGCGTACATAAGGCTCAAAATTAGTAACGCCACCGTCCGTTTCTTGGAGAATTTCATGGGCAACAGCAATTGTAACTTTTTCTACGTAGGCTAAATTACTTCCGTAACTAACGCCAAGCGGAATCGTGATGGAACATTCAGCAAATGGTTGTGCATAATTTGTGAGTGTAGAAGATGCGATTTTTTGATTGGGGACGACTACCATATTTTCAGAAGGTGTCTTTATAGTCGTATTGCGCCAGTTTAAATCGATGACCTGTCCTTCTTCACCGGTAGCTAATCTAACGAAGTCTCCTATTTTAATTTGTTTAGAAACCAGCATATTAATACCGGACAATAGATTTGTTAAAGTGTCCTGCAGTGCCAAAGCAGTAGCTAAACCGCCAATACCTAAGGCTGTAAGGAGCGGAGAAATTGAAACCCCAAAATCTTCAAGTAAAATTAAAAAACCGATACTGTATACGATCAGATCAATTGCTGTAGGCAATATAGAAGTAGCGCCGAAGCTATTTGATGTTCTACCTATTTTTTGTTTAAAATAGGTAGAACACAGATGGGCGGTAAAGAGTGTTAGCGTCATAACGATAAGCGAGCGGAATAGATGCTGAAGAAAGTCTAATGGTCGAGGTGGAATGTCGAGGATATCCATAGCAAAGTAAAGACCAATAATAATGCCTAATAACGTGGGTATTCCTCTAAATGCATGATGCAGTAGAACGTACGAAATATTGGTCCTTTGTGTAATTATTTTGAGTAGTTTATAGAATGTTTTTTGGATTATGAAAATGCCTATTCCCAAACAGATGAGACTCACAATTAAATGTGTTTCAAAGTTTCCATGGGCGATTCTGTCTTCTAGTTCTATGAGTAGTTCAATCATTATGTTCTCCTTTTAAATTTTTTATAGCATAGGGTCATCTATAATATTTTGGTTGTTATTAATTTATTCATTCTACTACGTAAAGGTACAAGAATGCAAGAATCATAAGATTATTTAGTTCATAACAGTGATGATAAATGCGGTAGTGCATTTTCATTTCATCATACTATGTTTTATATAACGAATAATATAAGATTGCTTATTTATATCCTGATAGTATAAAATATATGTATTATGAAGTTGTTTATAAGGAGAAATGGTTTATGGTTCAAACGACGGAGCGTCAGGTGGAGATTCGATCGTTAAAAGGAAAACTTTTAGCGGCTTATGAATATTTAGTCGAACACAAGGATCAGGAAAATGCGGAAAAAGTTAAGCAATTAGCAGATAAATTAATGAATGAAGAATTTACCATTGCTTTTTGCGGTCATTTTTCGGCAGGAAAATCAAAGATGATCAATCGTGTAGTAGGCGGGAATCTTCTGCCATCGAGTCCGATTCCGACCAGTGCAAATCTTGTAAAAGTCAAAGAGGGTCAAGAGTTTGTAAAGGTCTTTTTTAAAAATGAAAAGCCGCGGTTATATCTTGCTCCTTATGATTATGAAATGGTGAAAAATTATTGTAAGGACGGCGACCAAATTCAGGAAATTGAAATTAGTCATATAAGTTCGAGCCTTCCTGATAAGACTGTTATTATGGATACACCAGGGATTGATTCAGCAGATGATGCACATCGTCTGGCCACAGAATCGGCAATTCATTTGGCGGATCTGATTTTATATGTCATGGACTATAATCATGTGCAATCGGAACTAAATTTTATGTTTACCAAGGCATTGACTGCAGCTGGCAAAGAATTTTATCTTGTCATTAACCAAATTGATAAACATTCTAAACAAGAACTTTCTTTTACTGACTTTAAAAAGAGTGTGGCGGATTCCTTTTTATCATGGGGTGTTAAGCCCGCGCATATTTTTTATACATCATTAAAACAAGACGATCATGAATATAATGAATTTCCCCAACTTCAAGTTTACTTGGCGGAGCGGTTACAGGCAAAAGACAGTTTATTGCTGCAGTCGATAGAGAATTCTTTGCAGAAAATTATCCAGGATTATTTTGTCTCCACGAAGAAAATGGCTGAGCAAAAATTTCAACATTTTCGGGATATCTTACATGAATTATCGCCTGAGGATCAGGCTGCCTTAGAAGATACGTATAGTAGTCTATGTAAAGCGAAACATGAGTCGGAACTTGGGGCTGAGCAGGCGGAAAGCAACTTTGATGCCTCTATCAATAAAATTATGGACAATGCTTACTTGATGCCGTTTGAAACCAGATCTTGTGCGGAATCTTATCTTGCAGCTTGTGATCCTGGATTTAAAGTAGGTTTTTTATTTACAAAACAAAAGACATTAAGCGAAAGACAATTGCGGTTGGAAACTTTCTACAAGGCTATCCTCGAAAAAACAAAGTCGCAGATTGAATGGCATTTGCGTGATTTCTTATTGCAGTTTTTACGCAGTACGCGTGTGGATAATAAAGAGTTATTGGAAAAAATACAGAACTTTCATATTGAGTTTCCGCATGAATTATTAGAAGCTGCTGTGAAGCCGGGCGCACGTCTGTCTGGTGAATATGTTTTAAATTATACAGCGAATGTGGCTCATGCCATTAAGTCGTTTGTGAAAACTGTGTTAAAGGCACTTAAAAACGAAATTTTGCAGGCTGCTGCGGAAAAAAACGTAGATATTCAGGCGAGTCTGCAGGAGAAATCTGTGCACTTAGAGCGTTATATTGCTGCTTTAAAACAGTTGAAAAAACAAGAATCCATTACCAGCTTACTAAAAGACAATCTAGAAAAGTTGCTATGTGAGGAAGCCCCTGATTTATCGGTGGATCGCCTTAATTTATTTGCTTTACGTGAAGTTGAGTTTGAGGTAATTTCTGGAGATACCCTCACCGGGGTAACAGAAAAAAAGGCAATAAATATTGTGCATATGCCAGTCGCGTTGGGGGAAAATAAAATACCGCATAAATCAGTGGATCATATGAAAGCTACTGCGGAAAAGTTGAAGCAGACAGCACAGTTAGTTCAAGACTTGCCAGGGTTTAAAAAGATGGCCAGTGAACTGATGGAAAAAGCAGCAAGACTTGGCCATAAAGGCTTTACGGTTGCATTATTCGGGGCGTTTAGTGCCGGAAAGTCTTCTTTTGCCAATGCTTTAATTGGAGAGAGAGTGTTACCTGTTTCACCAAATCCGATGACAGCGGCGATCAATAAAATTAAGCCAATTCATGGCTCTTATCAGCATGGAACGGTTATCATTCAAGTCAAGACAGCAGATGCTATGCTGGAAGATGTAAATCATGCCTTGAAATTATTTAATTTATCGGCAGAGAGCCTAGCTGATGCATGTAAGCGAATCGAAGAACTGCAGGGGGATTTGACTCAGCAAGGGGCTGCTGAAAAGACAAATTATACATTTTTGAAGGCTGTTAGCAGGGGTTATGCTTTGTTTTATGAACAGCTCGGTACGGTCCTTACAACGACAGTTCATGAATTTAGTGATTATGTTGCGCTGGAAGAAAAATCGTGTTTTGTCGAATGGATTGATCTTTATTATGATTGTCCATTAACGCGTCAGGGCATTACACTCGTAGATACACCGGGGGCAGATTCAATCAACGCACGTCATACGGGTGTTTCCTTTGACTTTATTAAAAATTCGGATGCAATTTTATTTGTAACGTACTATAATCATGCTTTTTCTAAAGCGGATCGTGAATTTTTAATTCAACTTGGGCGGGTAAAAGATTCGTTTCAGTTGGATAAAATGTTTTTTATGATCAATGCCATTGATTTGGCGGAGAATGAGGAAGAAAAGCAAACTGTAGTTGAATATGTTCAGCAGCAGCTTATAAAGTATGGCGTGAGAAATCCCCATTTATATCCTTTATCAAGTATTCAGGCACTTAGGGAAAAACAAGAAAAAAGTACAATTGATGCATCGGGGCTGAGAGCCTTTGAAGATGCTTTTTATCATTTTATTACTAGTGATTTGGCGAATATGGCGGTTGCTGCATCGGAAAACGAACTGTATCGGGTGTCGCGTGTTGTCGAGAAACTCATTGCAAGCACACAAGAAGATGCTGTGATAAAACAGCAAAAGTCTTCTCATATTCAAACTGAAAAAGCGGCAATAACAAAAGTTTTGGTCGGGCAAACAGTGGAAACGTTACAAAATCGTCTGTATCAAGAATGCGACGAATTAATTTATTACATTAAGCAACGAGTATTTTTCCGCTTTGGCGAGTTTTTTAAGGATTCATTTAATCCTACGTTGCTGCGGGATGATGGACGTAATTTAAAAAAAGCCTTGCAAGATGCTTTAGGGGAATTGCTCGAACAAATTGGTTTTGATTTTGCTCAGGAACTGCGAGCAACCACTGTGCGGCTTGACCGTTTTGTGGAAAAAATAACGGTAGAATATCAGCATAGATTGATGGAACGTCTTTTTGAGATTAACACGGATCTATCTTTTTCTTTATTTGAATTTAAAGGTCAAATCAAAATTGACTTTGAAACAGCATTTCAGGATATTCAGGCAGGTTTGTTTGTAAAAGCTTTGGCTTATTTTAGAAATCCAAAATCTTTTTTTGAAAAAAATGACCATACGTTAATGCGTGAAGAGCTAGAAATGGTGCTGAAGCCATTAGCGGATGTTTATTTACAAAAAGAGCAAAAAAGGTTAAAGGATCTTTATGGAAATGCTGTGGATAACGAATGCAGTCAACTAATTCTTCAGATGACCCGGCAGGCGGATGATTTTTATTTGAGTTTACTCTCGGCTTTAGACGGTGGAGTCCAGGCTGAGCGACTTTTTATAGTTCAGCAACGTTTAAATGAACTGCAATAAATAATACACACGTTTGAACGTGTCACTTCGGAAAATCTCTCACTTGAAATTTCAGGTGGGAGGTTTTTATTTATCTTTGTGTAATTTTTAAAATAATAATTACTATCAATTACTTGACAAACTTAAGTAATTGATATAATATAATTACATAAAGTAAGTTACACACTTATTGAAAGCTGTTTGCGTGTGACATAAAATGATATTACAGTCATTTATTTATGATTCAAAATGTGTGTTGTTAAAAATATTTTTAATGAAAATGGATAGGAAAAGAGAGGGGATTTTTTATAATGAGATCATTTAAAGAAGCAGTGGTTAATCGTCGGACAAATTACGCATTGGGAAAACAAATTGAAGTTTCACCCGCACAAATTATTGAGGTTGTAGAAAATATGGTAAAGGAAGTTCCATCTTCTTTTAACATGCAGTCGGGAAGAGTTGTTGTTGCTTTTGGGGATAACCATGATAAAATATGGAATATTACCCACGATACTTTACAGGCAATTGTACCAGCCGAAAATTTTGCAGCTACAGAAGAAAAAATAAAGGGATTTGCAGCCGCTTATGGGACCGTACTCTTTTTTGATGAAACAGAAACTGTCCAAGGTATGCAAAAACAATTTGCTGCTTATGCGGATAATTTCCCGATTTGGGCACAACAAGCCAATGGAATGCTTCAATTTGCTATTTGGACGGCTTTGACGGACTTGGGATTAGGAGCAAATCTGCAGCATTACAATCCTTTAATTGATGATCAGGTAAAAGCAGCATTTGCTATACCAGCAAGCTGGAAGTTAATTGCGCAAATGCCGTTTGGTCAGCCTTTGCAGGCAGTTAAAGCAATTGAAAAATTACCAATCGAACAGCGTGTTAAGATTTTTGCTTGAGTGAACCCTTTTTATGAAAGCAAAACCCCCAGACTTTGATAAGTCTGGGGGTTTTTGTTTTCATAAAAATAATTTTGTAAATTTTATATTATTGGTTTTTTATTAGACGCTACGGGTGTGAATTCAACTTCAGCCGTGCCTACATAAATTCGTTCTCCGGTCGTTTTGTCACGACGATAGATTTTATATATACCGGGTTCTTGCGGAAGATCAAAATTTAAATCCGTTGTCATTTCAGTTCACGTCCTCTCAATTTCAAAATATGTTGCGAAAACACAATCCCATTTTACTATGGTATATTTTTGAAACTTAACTGAGGAGGTAATCTATGCAGTAGTGTGTATTATTTTTATTCACATTACTACATAATATTAATATTCTATTGATGATGGATATATCCTGCAAGAGTCATATATAGAAAAATAAAAGCGGTTTTTAGGTAATGCAAATTTCCTTGATAATACAGATTTCAACCAGGTCAGATATTATTTACTTATATTGTGCATGAGTTTGATCGATATTGACAACAGAAATGATATAGTATATGATACTAGTGCAATAAACAAATAATATAGTGTGTTACTGGTTATGCAGGCATTAACTATCATTGAGGCATCTTTTTTGGTGCGTCGCGGTAGTTGGTGCCTTTTTTGCTTGTAACAAAACGAAAGGAAGAAATCAATGAAAGACAAAATTTTTAGTGTACTGCAAAGAGTTGGTCGAAGCTTCATGCTGCCGATTGCAATTTTGCCAGTAGCAGGTTTGTTACTTGGTGTGGGCAGTTCTTTTACGAACGCAACAACAATTTCCACATATGGATTAGGAGAATTTTTAGGTGATGGTACAATCCTTCATGCGTTGCTTGTTATTATGAGTAAGGCGGGGAGTGCTATTTTTGATAATTTGCCAATTATTTTTGCCGTAGGTGTTGCTATTGGGATGGCAAAAGCAGAAAAAGAAGTGGCAGCGCTTTCTTCGATGATAGCATTTTTTGTTATGCACGTTTCGATTAATGCTGTACTCGTTTTGACCGGTAAGGTTCTAGCGAATGGTACAGTGGCTCCTGGCGTATTGGAAGGAACGATTGCTAGTGTCTGTGGTATTCCCACTTTACAGATGGGCGTATTTGGTGGTATTATTGTCGGTCTAGGTGTTGCTTCATTACATAATCGTTATCATAAAATCGTATTACCGGATGCACTATCCTTCTTTGGTGGCTCAAGATTTGTACCAATTATATCTACCATTGTGTATCTTTTTGTAGGTATTGTAATGTATTTCATTTGGCCAGTGGTTCAAAATGGTATATTTGCGTTGGGTGGACTGGTGACAGGAACTGGTTACATTGGTACCTTGATTTTTGGTATTGTAAAACGGGCACTTATTCCATTCGGTCTGCATCATGTATTTTATCTTCCTTTTTGGCAAACCGCCGTTGGTGGCAGCATGGTTGTTGATGGGAGTTTGATTCAGGGCGGTCAGAATATTTTCTTTGCCCAACTTGCTTCGCCTAATGTAACGCATTTTAATGCGGATGCGACAAGATACTTTTCTGGTGAATTTATTTTTATGATTTTCGGTTTACCAGGAGCAGCACTTGCCATGTATCGTTGTGCAAAACCGGAAAAAAAGAGGATCGCAGGCGGGCTCTTACTTTCAGCGGCACTCACCTGTATGTTAACGGGGATTACTGAACCAATTGAATTTTCTTTCTTATTTGTAGCACCTATGCTGTTTTATGTGCAGGTTATACTTGCCGGTGCTGCCTATATGATTGCCCATATGCTCAATATCGCAGTGGGATTAACTTTCTCGGGTGGTTTGCTTGATCTCTTTATCTTCGGTATTTTACAAGGAAATGATAAAACAAGCTGGCTCTATATTATACCAGTGGGCATTCTCTATTTCTTTCTCTATTACTTCATTTTTACGTTCTTGATCAAAAAATTCAATCTCAAGACACCCGGTCGTGAGGATGAAGATGAAGAAACAAAGCTTTATACAAAAGCGGATGTCAACGCACAAAAAGCGAGCGGGACGAATGTTGAACGTGGTGATGATGCCTTAAGTTCTGCTATTGTTCAGGGATTGGGTGGAAAAAAGAATATCACATCTGTAGATTGTTGCGCAACAAGGCTTCGCTGCTCCGTAGAAACTTCTACTTTAGTCAATGAAAAACTGTTGAAACAGACTGGCGCTGTTGGTGTTATCAGCAAGGGGCAGGGCGTGCAGATTATTTATGGACCCAAAGTGACGGTCATTAAAGCGAATCTTGAAGATTATCTCGAAAATGCTCCTGATGAATTGGCAGGGCCATTGGAAATAGCTGTTATTAAAAATGAAGTTTCTGAACTTGGCGCAGCTGCAAAACAGACAGGCCTAACAGCAGCGATGGAAAAACATATTCTTTGTTCGCCGTTTACGGGTCTGATAAAACCAATTACGGAAGCTCCAGATGAAGCATTTGCCAGTAAAATGATGGGAGATGGCTATTTCGTAACTCCATCCGATGGAGACGTGTTTGCACCAGCTGATGGTGAAGTTATGTTTGTTTTTGAAACAAAACACGCAATTGGTTTACAATCTTCTGATGGTACCGACTATCTCCTTCATGTTGGCGTAGATACAGTGAATCTTGGTGGCAAAGGATTTGAGGTATTTGTCGAAAATAATCAGAAAATCAAAAAAGGCGATAAACTCATGCATTTTGATGTAGATTATATTAGGGAAAACGCCACGTCGGATGCTTGTCTGGTGATTTTTACGGGGCTGCAGGAAGGTCAAGAAATTCATCTGCAAAAGACGGGATCTGTCCAGGCTTTAAATGAAATTGCTTGGTATTGAAAGCAATTAAGGAAGATAAACTTTCCATATATAAGAGTTTGGCGTGAAGAAATCCCCCTGCGGATGACGTTTTTCTCATTATAAGGTATAATAGCTATAAGAAAATAGTTGATGGTCAGGGTTCTGTAAGGGGGATTTATTACTGTGTATCGGATCGTTAAGGTTTTGAATAATAATGGATTGTTGACACTCGACGAAGCGAATAGAGAAATCATTTTGCTCGGTAAAGGAATTGGTTTTTGCAAAAAAAATGGTGAACGTATCGATCATATTAAAGATGCAAAAATCTATGAGCTGGTTTCTCGTACCAATATATCTGCATTGCAGATGGTAAATGGAATTGCACCAGCCTACATTGAAATTACGGCACGGATTATTGATGAAGCTGAATTGCAGTTTGAAAAAATAAATCATGATATTCTGCTGCCTATGGCTGATCATATTGCTTTAGCAGTAAAACGTGCCAAGGAGGGGAAAGAACTGCCCAATCCCTTTCATCAGGATATCATGGCTATGTTTCCCGATGAATATAAAGTAGCAGAAAAAGGCAGACAAATTATCAAAGAAATCTCGGGGACAACAATTTCTGAAGATGAAGCTGGTTATATTACATTGCATATCCATGCGGGGTTATCAGATGAAAATGTATCCGAAGGTTTGAACACAGCCCGCTTAGTAAAAAAAACGATTGGGACAATAGAAGCTGAATTAAAAAAAACTTTTGTTAAAAATTCTTTAGGCTACAATCGACTGGTAAGTCATATCCGTTATATGATTGTGCGCATCATCAAAGGTGAACGTGTGAATATTGATATGGAGAATTATGCGAAGCAAAGTTTTCCCAAAGCTTATGTACTGGCCCAAGTAATTTGTGAGGATTTGGCCCAAGAGCTTGGGCGAAATGTGGCACAGGAAGAAATTGGTCTGCTTGGTATGCATATCCAGAGGGTTTTATAAAAGCAGATAGAAGTTCCAAAACGTTTTACAGATGAAATAGAATGGCAAATGATTTTGCGGAAAACTGTATCTATAGTTGCCAGGTTACATTATGAAAATGATGCAAGCTGGCAGCTTTTTTATATTGTGTTTTCGTGTGTAGAAATTTCCATTATTTTTGGTAGCATAAAAATCAATAAAATCCGTGTGTTATAATTTATCTTTGTATGATATAATGAAGAAACTATATGTTTTTCAGAGAATTCTGGATTACGGATACAATTTATGGATGTCTGTAAAGAGACAGTTTTGTTAATATAATGGTATATTAATGGGCTGTCTCTTTTTATAAATAGTATGGAATTCAAGGAATTTTTAGTGATTCAGGTATGGAGGGGTATTATGAATTGGAATCTTAATAAAAAAATCATTATGGCTTTTGCTGCTGTCATAGCAATTGTAGCGGTTATGAGTGCATTTACCTATTATGAGGTAGGGCAGCTCAATCAGATGCATATCCAAGCGGCTCGAAGCCATATGGAAAAAATGTCTTTAGCGCAAGGGATCAGTGCTGATATTGCGAATGAAGCAGTTGCGATGCGGCGTTTTAATTTCACGGGTGATACAAATGATATTACGGTATTCAATACATATCGCACGCAGTCTGAGGATAAATTGAAACAGTTAGAAAGTATTTTATCTGTGGAAAAAAATAAAATAATCGTTGCGAGGATACATCAAGGCAAAGCAGAATATGAAAGTATTGCGGAAAAGTCTTTTATTGCTAAAAAAGAAAATAATATCAATGAAGTAAGCCGTTATATGTCAGAGGCGGGACGTCCTTACAAGGCAGCCATGGAAGCTTCCATACAAATGATAAGCAATGTCGATGATTTTGTAAAAACCGATGAGCAGCTTACAAATGAGCAGGTTGTTTCGATTCAGCGAATGCTGTTAATTGTTAATATTTTTGTTGCAGTCATCGCATTAGGTATTGGGAAATACATCAGTCGGAAGATTTCTCGTCCGGCACAGGCGGTCAGCCGGGCCGCATCTGCTATTGCAGCAGGTGACTTATCGCAGCCTGATGTTTTAGTGGATACGAATGATGAAATTGGTGAGCTTGGGCGTTCATTTAATCAAATGAAGAAGAACTTGTCTGAAGTAATGCGAACGGTAGCCAATACAGCTGAGCAGGTGGCTGCTTCATCGGAAGAACTGACATCAAGTGCAGAACAGTCAGCGCGTGCTTCTGAACAGGGGGCACAGGCGATAACGGCTGTTGCAGAAAGTGCGACCCATCAACTAAAGTCGATCGACCATACATCAGCGGTTGTGCAGACTCTTTCGGCTGGACTCGAAGAGGCTGCTGCCAGTGTCAATGAAGTAACCGAACAGTCTTCACAAGCTTCGCAAGCGGCAGTCGATGGAGCTCAGGCGGTTACAAAAGCCGTAACGCAAATGAAATATATTGAAGAAACGGTAACTTTTTCTTCAAAGGTAGTCAGTAAACTTGGTGAAAGTTCAAAGGAAATTGGTCAGATTATAGAAACGATTTCAGGAATTGCGGCACAGACAAATCTTTTGGCACTCAATGCGGCTATTGAGGCTGCCAGAGCCGGTGAACAAGGCCGTGGTTTTGCTGTCGTCGCAGAGGAAGTTCGTAAATTGGCAGAACAATCGCAGGGCGCGGCGAAACAGATTACAATATTGATCGATGGTATCCAAACCGATACAGTCGATGCAGTAACTGCTATGGAAAATGGTACGAAAGAAGTTGCCATAGGAGTGGATGTGGTTGAGGTTACAGGGACGGCTTTTGAACATATCAAGAGTATTGTTTTTCGTGTAGCCGATCAGATGAAGGAAATGTCGACAGTTATCGATCATATGGCCGAAGGAAGCCAGCAGATTGTTGTGGCAGTTGGTGAAATTGATCGTAAAAGTAAAGTGGTAGCTGCTGAATCGGAGCATGTAGCTGCTGTTACAGAAGAACAATCTGCTTCTGCGCAAGAGATTGCAGCTTCCAGCAATGCCTTAGCGGAAATGGCCCAGAACATGCAAAAAGCAGTGCACCGGTTCCTTTTTTAAACCAAAGGGAAATTATAAGTTCGCATAGAAAAAATAGTACTTTAGCAATAAATAGCAAAAAACACATCAGTTCCCATTTTCAGATGGGGTAGCTGGTGTGTTTTTTATTTGTAAAAGTCCTGTAGATGATTTAGTTATTTTCTAATAAGAGATATTTTAATAGGTTTGAGATACTCGTATAATAGGGCTTTGGATAATTAAAACGCCAGCTTAAGGTGTCAAGATTATTTAGTTGGTGTTCAATAAGAAAAATTTCTTTGTTGATTTTATTTAAATCAGAAACGATTATTTTTTCTAAATCAGATGCATTTTCAGTATGGGCGATTTCATTTTGCCAAGAGGGTGAGTGCTGTGGAATGTAGTTTATTTTGATAATATTTTCCTTGATATCAAAAGCAAATCGCAAGGAAAGGTGGAATTGCAGGTTATTATATTTGTTGGCTGTATTTTCTAAAATAATAGTATGTTCTTTATAGCTCATAATGTGTTTTGTCGGGGATTCTTCAGTCAAAGTAAATGGGAAATTATTGCTTTCAAAAAACGCATCGAATTCAGCGAAGATCGTTTTTTTGAAAGCGGTAATCTGTTCATTGAATTTTTGGTCCCATTTATCTAATAAGAGAATTTTTTCTTCTTTTTTTTGTTCTAAAACAAATAATTGCCGAATATCCATTGGAAAACTCCTCATTTGTACGAATTATTTTTAAATTATACCATATATTCGCACTATTTTAAATCATCTATAGTAAGTTGTATTAAATATTCTATATGCTAATCGTCAGGAATGAGGCATAGGCTAAATTTCTTTCATGCATTATATATTATTAAAAATAGTATATCAGATACTTATTTGCGGTTGCGCACAGGTTGACATTTCACAATTTTGTCATATTTTAGTAGTAAAATAAAATAAATTGATTTAGCAGGAGGGCTTGGTTTTGCTTATTGTGTTACTTATCGTATTTTCGCTTTGTTTATTAGATTTTCATTGTTAATTCATGATTCATTTAAACTTTCATTTTCTTGAGTTTTTATATTCCTGCTTGTTTTTATTGTAACAGTATTATATAATTAATTTTAAAATTTTAATTAAGTGACTTTTGGTAATATACAAAAGTCGTTTTGTACGGGAGTGCTGAATTATGATAAATAATATTGCTGGAATAATTACAAGACTTTTTCCTTTATGGGTGATCGTTTTTGCTGCAGCGGCTTTTTTGTTTCCAGAACCATTTAAACCTTTTGCCGGATCAATTTCATATCTGTTGGGGCTAATTATGCTTGGCATGGGACTTACAATGACCTTGGGCGATTTTAAATTAGTTCTTACGCGCCCTAAAGATGTTGCGTATGGTGTGCTTTTACGTTACCTTGTTATGCCGACGGTGGCTTTTGGTGTGGCAAAGGTCTTGGATTTACCACCTTTGCTGGCGGCGGGACTTATTTTGGTGGGTGCCTGTCCAAGTGGTACGGCTTCAAATGTTATGACGTTTATTGCGAAAGGCGATACTGCACTTTCTGTTACGATTTCCAGTGTTAATACTTTACTGGCTCCGATTGTTACGCCTTTTATTTTTTTATGGCTGGCTGGTACTTTGATTCCAATTCAAGCCGATGCATTATTGATTGATATTTTAAAAATAGTTTTATTCCCTATAGTTTTAGGCTTATTGTTGCGAACTTTTTGTTATTCGTTTGTGAAGCAAATTATGACGTTGATTCCACTGATTTCGGTCGTGGCAATTATTGCAATTATTACGATTGTTGTGGCACTAAGCGCTGCTAAACTGGTGACGATTGCGGCGATTGCTTTCGTGGCGGTTGCATTGCATAATGGATTTGGCCTTAGTCTTGGTTATGGTATTTCCCGTTTGGTTGGGATGCCGCACAAAAAAGCAAAAGCAGTTTCCTTTGAAATTGGTATGGAAAATTCAGGCCTGGCGGTGGCTCTGGCAATTGCGCATTTAGATCCAGTCGCAGCAATTCCAGGGGTGATTTTTAGCGTTTGGCACAATTTCACAGGTTCATTGCTGGCTGGTTACTGGGGAGCAAAAGATGAAATAGAACCTACGATGGTTGAAACTGTGGATCTGGATTCAAAAGTTTAAAAAACATAAAATAAAAGGAAGTATAGGCGTATAGGAAGCTATACTTCTTTTTATTTGTGTATAAATTGAATTTTACGATAAAATTTTAAATTGTTTTTCCTAGTTATGTTCGAAATTTCTTGATTTTTCTGTAGAAAAATATAGAATTTATGGTAGTATATACAATAAAAGCTTGTTTTAATTTTTACATACAAAGGAAGGGGCGTTATTATGCAGAGACTTTTAGATGGAATCATGAAATTTAGACGTGGAGATTTTGAAACGCATCGGGAGTTATTTCAAAAATTGAAATCACAACAAAAACCACAAACTTTGTTTATTACATGCTCCGATTCTCGTATTGATCCGAATATGATTACGGGCAGTTTGCCCGGTGAATTGTTTATTATTCGTAATATTGGCAATATTGCACCGCCGTATCGTGAATCAACTGAATACTTGGCAACGACGTCAGCTGTTGAATACGCAGTACTTTATTTAAATGTCAGCGATATAATTGTTTGCGGGCATTCTAATTGTGGTGGTTGCGGCGCTGTTTTGGCTGAGAAAGATCCATTGGATGATACGCTGCCTCATATCAAAAAGTGGCTTGAACTGATGGAACCGGTGAAAGATCGTGTTATGAAACGGATTCCAGAAACGGATTTAGCAGCGCGGCAATGGATGATGGAGCAGGCCAATGTTGTTGAACAGTTGACTCATTTGATGACATATCCTTATATTTATGAAAGAGTAATGCAAGGAAAATTGAAACTGAGTGGCTGGCATTATATTATCGAAACGGGCGAAATTTTTATTCATGATAAAGAAACAGGTGAATTTTTGCTGGGGAATGCGTAAATTGAAGCAGTAAGATCGGATAGAGGTTCATTTTATTCTTTTTTTGCATAGATCCCGCCATAGGTGCATTTATGAAAAGCGTCAACGGCATTATGTTTGTTTTCCTGTAACCATAACATAAAATCCGCTGGGCTGTCATTTGGCTGAGACCAGTAGTCCGTTTCAAATTTGGCGGCAATTTTTTGACCTAAACCGACTGTTAAACCGATACGATCATCCGGGCAGCGAATGAAAACGGTTGAAGCAGCAATATCAATTTGATTTTCCAATGCGGTTTTATATGTCATAAATATAAAATCACGGCAGATCGTCTGCATTCGTAATTTCGCATCAGCGGATGTATCATTTAATGTAAATTTACATAATATGATAAATTGATTTGGATTTGAAGTAAGTGGTTTTATTATAATGTTACCGTTCGCTTCTGGCGGCAGGGTTGGATACAAGGCCTTTCGCATGACCGTGGCTTTCTCGTTTGCAGCTTGTGTCGCGGGCGTTATTTCACTAGAAAAAGTGTTTTGGATAAATTTTGCATTTGTAAAAAATAATATAGTACCACATATACAAAACAAGAACGACATAAGATATAAAAATTTTTTCATAGGGTACACCTCAAAATATATAATGAATTAAAGAATCCAGCATGGACTGTCTATCAGCAAAAGACGATAGGAGGGTTATATAGATAAATACCTTTCGCCTTAGTTTTGTTCTAAAGCGAAAGGTATTTGATGTCCGACTGATAACATTTAGATGACTTTGCGTTTTGAAAAATTCGCGTAATATTCGATAATCTCACGGCGGCGAATCATGCCAATGAAAATATTTTGATCATCCACTACCGGAACAAAATTTTGCGCGATTGCCAGTGATAATAAGTCTTCCATTTCGGCACTGATTTGCACGACTTGATTCGTTATTTGATGCGGAATTTTTTTTATCTTAATTTGTTCCGTATCATGAAATGAGAAGCCAGAGGCATTTTTTAGTTTCCAGAGCAGGTCCCCTTCAGTCAAAGTACCGGCATATTTTCCATCATCATCAATCAGTGGAATCGCTGTATACCGGTGATATTCCATTTTTTCGAGTGCTTGTCGCATACTGGCATTTGAATTTAGCCAAACGACATCTTTTTTTGGAATTAAAAAAAAGGCAATATTCATAGAGTTTCTCCTTTGCTATGTAATGTAACAAAATGAAAGATAAGTACGAACGGATAGCGAAGAAAAACCGTATTCAATTATTTACTTCTAGTATACATTTTTGCAATACAGAACACAATATGGATTGCAAAAAATTTGCTCTTAGAAAAATTTATAATCGTATCACTTGACAAAAGGTCATATAATATTATTAGGAAGAAAAAAGAGAGGTTATAATTATGACAAGAAATGATTTGTGTTGGTGCGGCAGCGGTCGTAAATATAAGAAATGCCATTTGAGTTTTGATGAAAAGATAAAAAATATTCCTTTGGATATATTAAAAGGTCAGGTTCGACCACCTAAAAGTATAATTAAAAATGATATAGACATTGAAGGAATTCGCAAGAGTTCGGCGATCAATAATGCGGCTTTGGATTTAGTAGGCGCCAATATAAAAGTTGGAATTGATACAGAAACGCTCAATCAGCTCGCCCATAATTTTATTATTGAACAGGGTGGTATTCCAGCGTGTCTGAATTTTGAAGGATATCCAAAGAGTATTTGTATTTCGATTAATGATGTAGTGTGTCATGGAATTCCATCAAAAAAAACCATTCTCAAAGAGGGTGATATTGTTAATGTTGATATCACAACGATACTAGATGGTTATTATGCCGATGCATCAAGGATGTTTATTGTTGGAAAGGCTTCTGTAGAGGCCGAAACCTTAGTGCGAGTAGCCAAAGAATGTATGGAACTTGGTATTGCAGCGATTAAACCTTGGGGATTTTTAGGCGATATTGGTGCAGCCGTTGAAGCGCATGCGCATGCGCATGGCTACTCTGTTGTAACGGAACTGGGCGGACACGGTGTTGGAAAACAATTCCATGAAGAACCGTTTGTTCCCCATACTGGTGAAAAAAACACAGGTATGTTGTTAGTACCTGGGATGGTATTAACGGTTGAACCGATGATTAATATTGGTAAATACAAAGTGATTGTTGATAGAAAAGACAATTGGACGGTTTATACAAAAGACCATTCCTTGTCAGCACAATGGGAAAAAACACTTTTGATTACCGAAGACGGCGTCGAAGCTTTATCAGAATAAGAATTTTTTCTTTAGCGGAAAACTGTTCATCATAATGATGAACAGTTTTTTTTTCGCTAAAATATAAATAATTCAAATTTGATATTGAAAATCATTATCAAATAAACTATAATAGAAAAAGACAAATCAATAAATAGACGAGTTATTGATAAATTTTATTATATGAGGAGCAACTTTATGGTTGAAAACAGGAAATTTGAACAATTACTGGCCCTGCATTGTGCACCAACTCTTGCTGGCATTAAAGTTGGCAATTTGATTACCGTACAAAAACGAAAAATGAATGATTTTTTCAGTTTATTACAGGAATATGAAAAATGTTTAAACTGCAAAGGCATTTTTTTTGAGGTTCTTTCAGAAAGTCCACATTATTTTCTTGTTCTTGTTTATCGTAAAACTGCTTTAGCGCAAATTTTAACACAGCCCCCAAATAGAGATTTGCTTTTATCTTTAGGTTATCGACAATCCGATGGTGTCGAAGAATGTCTTATATATCTTAAAATTAGGATGCAGCTGAAAAAAACATTTCCCCATGAAATTGGTTTGTTTTTGGGCTATCCATATGCAGATGTTATTGGGTTTATTGAAAATAAAGGGCAAAAATTTAAACTTTGTGGCTACTGGAAAGTTTATTCGGATATCCATGCAGCTGAAAAACTTTTTGAACGTTATACAAAATGTAGTGATGTTTTTTGCCGACGGTTGAATAATGGAACATCCATTATCGAGTTAGCAAGAGCCGTGTAAAGCAAGTCATTACATAGTATTAGAAAAATAAAAATGAGGAGCGATAGCAATGAAAAAAATTGTATTGGTTTATTGGAGTGGATCGGGAAATACAGAAATTATGGCGCAGGCGATTCAACGTGGTATAGAAAGTGCGGGGCAATCCGTTGATGTATTTCGTGTGGATTCAGTCGATGCGGGGCAAATCAAAAAATATGATGCTATTTTGTTTGGTTGTCCAGCAATGGGAGCGGAAGTACTCGAGGAATCTGAATTTGAACCTTTTTTTACAGGCATTGAAGGCGATCTTAAAGAAAAACAGATCGGATTGTTTGGTTCTTATGGCTGGGGTGACGGTGAATGGATGCGCGATTGGGAAAAGCGGGTTGTCATGGCGGGAGCACATTTATTTGAAGAAGGTTTGATGGTTAATGAAAAACCAGAGGCGGCACAGGAGCAAATTTGCGAAACATACGGGGGGCGTTTTGCCAAATCGAATCAATAAAAAACAAAAACAGCTTGACAAGTAAAGGATAAATCAATATAATATTAAAAGTAACGCGAGACAAAGTGACTCTGTAGCTCAGCTGGATAGAGTATTTGACTACGAATCAAAGGGTCGCAGGTTCGACTCCTGCCAGGGTCACCAATTTTCTTCGTTATGGTTTTTAAATATGGTGGTTGTGGTGAAGTGGTTAACACGCCGGATTGTGGCTCCGGTATTCGAGGGTTCGATTCCCTCCAGTCACCCCATTTATTCTTGTATTTTGTCTGAAAAATTTTTTTAGCAAATAAAATGAAATTGTAGTAGAATTAGAGGCGATTCGTTTCTAATTCTTTTTTTTATATAAGAAAGGTGGTCACAAAATGAAAAAAGCAATTATACTGGTAAGCTTTGGCGTCGTGGATGAGTACATTCGCCTAAAATGCCTTGACTCTATTGTTTTAAAAATAAAACAGTTTTTTCCCGATTACACAGTCTGCACAGCATTTACATCTATGTTTATTTTAAAGAAACTTAGAAAACAAAATATACACATTGATTCCCTGCCGGAAGTTTTAACTAAATTGCAGCAGGAACAATATGAGGAAGTCGTGATACAGCCAACTCATTTGACGCCTGGTGAGGAATATGAAAATAAAATAATCGCCGTGAGTGAAGTCTATAAAACAGTCTTTCCAAAGCTCAAGGTAGGCAGTCCCGTGTTTTCGGTTGAAGATGAAATACCTGACAAAGATGATTATAGGATCGGGCTAAAATGTATTTTACAGCAAATCGTATCATTGGCGAAAACAGAAGAAGTCGTACTTATGGGACATGGTTCACCGCACCAGCATAATCCTATTTATGAGATTTTGCAGCGAAAAGCAGATGAACTGAACCTTCCGATTACGATTGGAGTTCTTGAACCTACTGATTATCCTGGACTTGAGGATGTAATTGCCAGGTTAAAAAATAAAAATAAAAAAAATATATATTTAATGCCACTGCTTTTAGCTGGAGGCATGCATATTATGCAGGATATGGCAGGTGAATCGCCGGATTCATGGCTGAATAAATTAAAACATGCTGGTTTTAGCGTTCGTATTTATACAAAAGGTTTGGGTGAAAATGAGGCATTTCAAGACATTTACATACAACATATTCAGGCTGCTTTAGAGTTGAAGAATTAGTAGAATGCCAGTCGATTCTTTCGATGTATAACGAAACAACTTGAAATGTGAAATTTTTTTGAATTAGTGGTATACTTATTAGGGTGTATTGATGAATTTATTGTCCTTGAAAATTCATTATTTCAGCAAAATAGAAATACATCTATATGTACGAAAGCCAAGAAACAAGCGGCTGATTTTGGTGACCTATACTATATTTATTACATGTATTAATCATATTTTGTATTAATGATAAGATATTATATTAAAATAGTCAGAAAACTTTTACTTAGTTTCTTGTCGGATTCTATAGACCTATTAGTATATTGAGCTTGTACATCATAGTATTATATTCTTAAGATTCAACTAGGAGGAGAAAACTTTGCAAGGTAGTTTAAAAACAAGATTGATTGTACTTTTAGCCTTATTTGCCTGTATTCCTGTATTGGCTGGAACGATTATCAACGGGTATGTGAGTATGACAAATTTGCGTGAAAGCACACTGACAGCAAATTTAAATTTAAACCGAGAAATTGCTGCGGGCATTAAGCGTTCAATGGATAATGCAGAAGGCGTAAACGCCGCGGTGGCAGCGATGCCAATGGCACAGAGTATGGATTCTGCGACATTAAAACAGGCATTGGTGGATATTCAAAAGAAAAATCCTCAGTTTGAATTGATTGCCGTTTTGGATGCATCTGGGCAGCAAATTGCCAGAACAAGCGGCAGTAATAGCAATCGTGCGGATCGTGATTATTTTCAGGCAGCGATGCAAGGCAAGTCTTTTGCGACACCTGCATACATCTCAGCTAGTACAAAAGGCCTTTGCGTAACGATGGCGGCGCCAATCCTTAATAATACGGGGAAAGTTATTGGTGTTGTGGCATCGGACGTATCGCTTAAATCTTTATGGGATATTACGGATAATACCAAAATAGGTGCGGCTGGCTATATGGATATCGTCGATGATAAAGGTACAGTTATGGCACATCCGGATAAAGATAAAATAGAAAATAAAGAAAATTTTTCTAAATATGATTATGTCAGCAAAGTTATTGCCGGAACGGCGGGATCGGCTGAAGGACAGTCTACAACTGGGATCGACAGTTTGATTACATATGCACCAGTTGAATCCTATCATTGGGGTGTTATTACCTATGAACCAACGCGTGAAGTATACGAAGCAGCATTGAAAAATGCTTTAGTGATGTTGGTGATTTTAATTTTAGCTGTACTGATTAGTATATTTGTTGCTTTTCGGGTGGCGAAAGGAATTGTTGATCCGATTCATTCTTTAATGGAAGCGGCAAAACGAATTTCACAGGGCGATTTATCGCATGCCATTGAAATACAGGGTGCAACTGAAATCAATGAACTTACAGCGCAGTTTAATTTAATGGTTAAACATCTTAAGGCACTGATTCTAAAAACATCGGAAGCTTCTGAAACGGTATCCGCCTCATCAGAAGAATTGTCGGCCTCCATTGATTCAGTGGGACATCTGAGTGATGATGTATTAACGACTGTAAACCGTGTTGTGACAGATACAAAAGAAAAAGTGCTGATATCTGAACAATCGGTTGCTGTCATTCAAGAAATTGTCGGGCACATTGAAGCGTCGGTGCTTTCAGCTGAAGAAGTAGTAAGGTCAGCGACCAGCAGCAAAGAGACCGCGAGCCATGGTGCCCGTCAGTCGGAAGATGCGATTGATAAGATTACTCATATTCAAACCGACGTGAATGCAACGGCACAAGTTATTGATTCACTTGGGGAAAAATCAAAAAAAATTGGACAGATTGTCGATACGATTGCCGGTATTGCCGGGCAGACTAATTTGTTGGCACTCAATGCGGCTATTGAAGCAGCCAGAGCTGGTGAACACGGGAGAGGGTTCTCAGTCGTTGCGGAAGAAGTAAGTAAACTGGCGGCGCAATCAGAACTTGCTGCCAATGAAATTGCGACCATTATTAACGAAGTGAAACAGGAAACATTAACAGCGGTAGTTACCATGGAAAAAAGTCGCTCAGAAGTTGATAAAGGAGTTTTGTCGGTTCGTCAAGCTGGTGATGCATTTAAAGAAATTTATGCATCGGTGGAAAGCTTGAATGAACAAGTTAACCATATTTTACAACTGGCAATAAAACAAAAAACAGGCAGTGTGAAAATGGAAAAAGCTGTACAGGATATATCGACCTTCCTTCATACAAATGTTGATGGGATTGAACAAATTGCTTCAAAGAATGAATCCCAAGGAGCATCCGTACAGGAAATCAAAACGGCAGCTGGAGCATTAGCACAAATGGCTGTAGAACTTAGAGAAGAAATTAATAAATTTTCGATTCATTAATGCTTATGCATAAATTTTGATTATTCATATATAAGATACAAATCTCTTTTTTTATTGACACATTTCTCAAATCGGTGTACTATAAACGAGTAAATGATTCAATGTTTACAGACAATTATATTGTATTGGAACAGGTGCCCGTGAGGGCTTAATAGGGAAGTTTGGTTTAATGCCAACGCGGTCCCGCCACTGTAATGGGGAATAGCTTCATAAAATGTCACTGAAACAAATTGTTTTGGGAAGGCTTGAAGTCGTGATGATCCAAAGTCAGGAGAACTGCCTGTTTAGCGATCACCGTTGTACCCGCGAGAGATGGGGAGGGGATTTTGTTCATTGATTATATTAGGTGAGCCTTTTTCTTCGCGAAAAAGGCTCGTTTTTTTGCATGAATTTATAAATCATGCAGTTGATTTTGTATAATAAAACGAAGTATATTTACATATGCTTTATATTTTAGGAGGACGTTATGTCGGGCATTTTTTATGGTATAGGTGTTGGTCCGGGAGATCCGGAACTATTAACAGTCAAGGCAATCAATATTATGAAGGAAGTCGATATTATTATTGCCCCGAAAACGGAGAAGAAAGATGGCAGCGTTGCTTTATCGATTGCACGTCCTTATCTAAAAAAAGATATTGAAATCGTTTATCAGGTTTTTCCGATGGTAGTGAAGTTTGAAGAGTCAACAGAAGCTTGGGAGACCAATAAAAACGAAATTCTCGCACTTTTAAAAGCTGGCAAAAAAATTGCATTTTTAACATTGGGTGATCCGATGTTTTATAGTACATATATTTATGTATATCGTTTGCTTGAGCATGAAGGGTTTCCTATTGAGACGATACCGGGTATTCCAGCTTTTTGTGCAATCGGCAGTAAACTTGGCTATCCATTAGTTGAGGGAAATGATATATTAAGTGTAATTCCCGCGACAGCTGATCCAGAAAAAATTAAACAAGTTATGGCTGTAACCGATAATGTAGTTTTGATGAAAGTATATAAGAATTTTTCTTCGATTGTCGATACTTTAGTTGAAAATGAAATGATTGATAATGCTGTTATGCTTAGTCGCTGCGGTCTGCCGGATGAAGTTCGAATCAATGATCTTGTAGCCGAAAAAGATAAAAAAGTTAATTATCTTTCAACGATTTTGGCAAGACGCAAATAGAAAAATTTATCGTGAGGTGTAAGTATGTCAAAATACAAATGGTTGATGGTTTTATTGAGCCTGGGTGTTTGTTTACTGGCAGCGGCTTGTACGTCAACTAAGACATCGCCAGAAGCTTCAGCGCAATATTTGACGATACAAGATGATGCAAATAGGACAGTGGTGCTTGCTAAGAAACCAGAACGTATTGTAGCATTATCGGCTTCTTTTCTCGAACCATTGGGTGCTGTTCAAGCTAATATCGTTGGCCGCGTGAGCTCTAAAACCGGAGTTCCGGCATTTGCTGAACCGATTGAAGAGGTTGGTGCCTTTTATCAAGTCAATATCGAAAAAGTGATTGCGTTGCAGCCAGATTTAGTGATTGCGTTTAAAGGTGTTAATGATAAATTTGTGCCGATTTTAGAGAGCAATCATATTCCTGTGATTGTCCTGCAAATGAAAACATATGAAGATGTTAAAGCGAAAATTAAACTTTTTGCTTCACTTACGGGAGAAGTACAAAAAGGTGATGATTTAATAAAATCAATGGATGATTCTGTGCAGGGCATTAAGGCGAAAATGCCATCTGAACATAAAAAAGTGGCTATTTTACATAGTACAGCACAAAATGTCACCGTGGAACTTGACGGTAGTATTGCAGGCAGTATTGCAAAATCATTAGGGTTTATAAATGTAGCAGCAACGGGACAGCCCTTGGAAAAAGACCCGGATGCTACACCGTATAGTTTAGAAACGCTGGTTGAACAAGATCCAGATATTATTTTTGTCACCAGTATGGGGAAAATGGATGAAATCAAAAAAAGCATGTCTGCTAATGTTGAAAATAATCCAGCGTGGAGTTCATTGCGAGCGGTAAAAAACAAACAACTTTACTTTTTACCACAAAAATTATTTTTGCTGAACCCAGGTGTTGATTATCCAAATGCTGTTGAGACTATGGCTAAATTGGTTTACCCAGAGGTATTTAAAGATGCAAAATAGGCAAAGTGGCAAAGAAAAAAATAGAAAATTTGGCATGAGCATAAATATGTGGCGAATACTCGTTTTAGTGGTATTTGCCCTTTTTGCTGTCGGTGCCGTGGTACTTAGCCTCATGCTGGGCTCCGTTGCTATTTCCTGGCAGGAAATTCTACAGGCCTTATTTGGACAAAGTGTGGGGATACATGATCAGATTATCTGGAATATCCGTTTGCCGAGAACGATTGTAGCATCTTTGGTCGGGATGAATTTATCATTATCGGGGGCCATATTACAAGCTGTAATGAAAAATCCTTTAGCAGATCCGCATATTATTGGCATATCATCTGGTGCAGGGCTTACGGGTGTTCTTATCATGATACTATATCCACATATGGAATATCTCATTACACCAGCCGCTTTTGTTGGTGCGATGGGAGCGGCAGTCTGCATCTATATTTTAGCTTGGAAAGGCGGGATTCGTCCCATACGAGTCATTTTGGCTGGTGTGGCTGTGTCAGCCTTTTTAGGTTCGGGTATTTCTGCCTTGATGATTTTTTATAGTGATCGCGTAAGTGGTGCTTTAATGTGGCTTGTCGGCGGACTTTCCGCCCGCAGCTGGCCGCATGTCGAAATCATTTTGCCTTACGCGATTGCCGGTATGATTTTTGCCTTTTTAGGTTCCAGGCAGCTTAATGTTTTGCAATTAGGCGATGAACTTGCAAAAGGTTTAGGGCTGCATGTGGAACTGACCCGTATTGTGATGACGGCAGTTGCGGCACTTTTGGCAGCAAGCGCTGTAGCAGTGGTTGGCCTTTTAGGTTTTGTAGGACTCATTGTACCGCACGCCGCACGCCTCATTATTGGCACAGATTATCGATTTTTATTGCCAGCGACAGCTCTACTCGGAATGAGCGTTGTGACAATCAGTGATACGTTTGCCCGTATTGTTTTTGCCCCGATTGAGTTACCGGTTGGCATTATAATGGCTTTTATTGGTGCTCCGTTTTTTCTGTTTTTACTGCGGAGGGAACTCTAATGGATATTATGCAAACGCGAGATTTAACAATAAAAATACAGAATAAAGATATTTTAACAAAGATCAATCTTTCTTTTTTGACAGGTAAGACAACTGCTATTATTGGGCCGAACGGCTCTGGTAAATCGACACTTTTAAAGGCATTGGCCGGACTTAATAACAATATTACCGGGCAGGTTTTATTTGAAAATAAGGATATTAAAGATTTTAGCAAAAAAAATTTGGCACGCAATCTGGCGATTTTACCACAGGATCCGTCAGTACCAGCTGATTTGACGGTGGGGGAGCTTGTTCAATATGGTCGATTCCCTTATCAACGGTGGTTTGCCAGAAATGACAAAGAAGATCAGCAATGTGTCAAATGGGCTATGCAGCAGACTCAAATAGAGGACTTCAAAAATCGTTTCGTAACAACATTATCGGGGGGAGAACGGCAGCGGACCTGGATTGCTATGGCTTTAGCACAAAAACCAAAAGTTTTACTTTTAGATGAACCAACGACATATCTGGATATCGCCCATCAACTTGAAGTAATGCAGATTATCGATCGTTTGACTCAAAAATATAACATTACCATTATCATGGTTCTGCATGATATGAATCAGGCACTGCAGTATGCGAATGATCTTGTAGTTATCAAAAACCAAAGCGTCTTTGCGCAAGGTTCTCCGCAGAAAATAGTAAGCGCGAACTTGTTGGAAAAGGTTTTTGGTGTTACAGCTGATTTTTTTACCAATCGTGACGGAAACAAGGTTTTAGTGCCGATTTCTTTAGTAAAAGCAGACTGATAGGCTATGTATGTAATTTCTTTAATGCACTATATATGTTTTAAAAAATATAAAAAAGCAAAGGTTTGGTAGAATACTTAAAAAGAAGTATTTTAGTAAATCTTTGCTTTTTTTTGCAAATGATTGAAAATGTTTATCAATTGACTTGACAAAAATATAGATTCGTTTTAATATTAATTAGATGATAAAGGATATCATAATCATTATCACTTGAATGGAGGTTATGGAAATGACATTAAAAGATGCTACACCGGGTATGACGGTGAAAATAGAGAGTTTAGAACACTCCTCTTTAAAACAACGATTGATGAGCATGGGCTTAATAAAAGGGACTATGGTTAAAGTGTTGCCGTCTGCTCCACTGGGTGATCCGATGGCTATATCGATTCGGTCTTATAATTTATCGTTGCGACTTGCTGATGCAGAAAAAATTCAAGTAAGTGCTTTGTAATAAAAAATCAAAACATGAGGAGTGAGTGCGAATGGCAACACTATCCGTTGCGTTAACAGGTAATCCTAACACGGGCAAATCAACAATTTTTAATGAATTAACAGGTGCAAGACAGAAAATAGGAAATTGGCCGGGGGTTACGGTTGATAAAAAAGTCGGGTATGTAAGACATAATGATCGAGCTATTTCGGTTATCGATTTACCGGGAACGTATAGTATTAATGCAAGATCACCGGAAGAAAAGATCGTCATAGATTATTTATTAGAAGAAAAACCAGATGTTGTAGTTGATGTTGTGGATGCATCCAATTTATCGCGTAATTTATTTTTAACGATTCAATTTCTTGAATATGGTATTCCTGTTATTATTGATTTAAATATGATGGATGAAGCGAAAAAACGTGGCTTTAAAATTAATACCAAAATTCTTGAGCAGCAGTTTGGTATGCCGGTTGTTGAAACAGTAGGCAGAAGCAGAAAAAGCATTCAAAATTTATTAGGTGTATTTACGGATACAGTCATGAGCAATTATCATAATAGCTCATTAATTGAAGCTCATATTGCTAAAGTGCAAGAACTTACGGCAAATAACAAAAACAAAGAACAGGTAGAAGAAGAAATTATTGCTCTGCGTTATGCACTCATTGATCAAATTATGGCGCAAGCTGTTACAACTACGGATGTGGGAGCCAGCATTTCAGAAAAAATAGATCGTGTTTTTGCCAATGGATTTTTAGCGTTACCGCTCTTATTACTTTTGATTTATGCAGTATTTGAAATTACATTTACTTGGATTGGTCAACCTTTGGCTGATGGTCTTGATGGATTAATTGGTGATGATATTTCACCATGGATTGAAGATTCTTTAGTGTCACTAGGCGTTGCAGATTGGCTTAAATCTTTGGTGGTTGATGGTGTTGTTGCCGGGGTGGGCAGTGTCCTCACATTTGTGCCACTTATCTTTACCCTATTTTTTTGTTTAAGCTTTTTAGATGGGACGGGTTATATGGCGCGGGTTGCTTTTATTATGGATCCAATCATGCGTCGTGCAGGTTTGACCGGTAAAGGTGTTATGCCGCTGATTATGGGGTTTGGCTGTGGTGTTCCGGCGATTATGGGTGCCAGAGCACTGGATTCAGAAAAAGATCGTATGATTTCTATACTGATTACACCATTTTTGACTTGCGGAGCAAAATTACCGATTATGGCTCTGTTTGCCGCCATGTTTTTTCCTGACAATGCAACAAATGTTGTTTTTTGTATGTATCTTGTGGGTGTAGTTATGGCGATTATTATGGCTAAAGTTTTAAATATTACAACTTTTAAAGATGAAGAAAGCACCTTTTTATTGGAACTTCCGCCATACAGAATGCCGGATATGAAGACTGTTTTACTCGAAACATGGGATAAAGGAAAAGGGTATCTGGTTAAAGCCGGTACAATTATCTTTGCAATGTCGGTTTTGATTTGGTTCTTGAGTAATTATAATTTCGATGGACCAACAGAAGAAATGAGTGAAAGCTTTTTAGCCTCGATTGGTGCGGCGATGTCGACAATCTTTGCTTTTCATGGTTTCGCTGCCTGGGAATCAGGAGCAGCCATTGTGACAGGGATTTTGGCCAAAGAAGCTGTTATTTCCACGATGGGAATACTCTATGGTGTAGCGGATATCTCGTCTGATGCCCAAGATGCAGTTGATACAGCATCACAGCTCATGGGGTCGATGGGGGGATCCTTTACGGCATTGTCCGCATTATCTTTCATGGTATTTTCCCAGTTATATACACCTTGTGTGACAGCTTTGGGAACAATCAAGAAAGAAACGGGTAAGTGGAAGTGGGTTGCCTTTGCAGCAATCTACACATTTGCTGCAGCGTGGGTTGTTTCTTTGCTCGTATATCAAATTGGTAGTCTTTTAGGGTTTGCTTAATTGTCACTATCAAGAAGTTTGGTTTCGAATGGAAAGGGGTTGGTTTTATGTCAACAGGTACACTGGCTACATTTGTGATTGGCTTAATAGTCGCTGGATGTTTTGGGTTTGGTTTATGGAAAATGTATAGAAGTTTTTTCAAAGGAGAAAGTGAGTGCTGTGGCTCTAGTGGTGATGGATGTTCATCATGCTGTCAATGTTCTTCTAAAACTCAATCGACCGATGCAAAACTGATTGTAAAATAAAAATATGGATTGAATGCAAAAAGCAGCAAATTATAATATTTGCTGCTTTTTGTGCTTTTTATCACAGTATTGTCTTGCCTTTTGGTTTATACTTGCAAGTGATATGTATCGTCGTTTATATTTGAGTGAAGGTGAGGACGAATTTTTATGACAAAATGGTTATTGGTATATTCTTCGGTGACAGGGAATACGAAACAAGTTGGTGAGGCTATGTTTGAAATTTTACCAGATGGGTCAAAATTGCAGCCACTTAATGGAGCGGTAGTTGATTTTGCTGCATATGATGTAATTATAGTTGGCTATTGGCTTACGCGTGGTGGTCCTGATCCAAAAACTATGGAGTTTTTGCCGAAACTGAAGGGTAAAAAAGTTATTTTATTTGCGACGCATGGTGCTTTGCCTGGCAGTGAACACGCTGTGACAAGTTTGGCCAGAGCGGCTTATTTATTGGGTGAAGGTTGTAGTATTTTAGGTACATTTACCTGCCAGGGGAAAATAAATCCAGCTCTTTTAGCTAGGCGAGTGGAAACGGCGGAAAATGATCCGCATGCACCGAATGAAGAAAACAGAAAACGCTGGATGGAGGCGGCAAAGCACCCCCATGAACAAGATTTTGCATTGGCACGAGATTTTATAAAAAAAATGCAGCGTAAATTGGATCGATAGTAATAGAAAAACAGTGCGACTAACATCTACTTATTAAAATGGTGTTGGCTGGGCTGTTTTTTTTATTTGTCAAAGCGTTGTAGTATAAAAAGAAAACTTCTTTAAATAACCCCTAGGGTGGGTTGTGGAGTAGAAGAACTGTCTATACTATATATTATAGTAGTATTTTTAATACTTTTATAAGTCGTATGAAAAATTTAAGATTACGGGATTGAGAGGTATTTTATGCAAGAACTTTTAGAAGAAATAGAAAATTATTGGGATCAAAGATCTTCTGGGTATTGTGAAAGCAATTTAGAAGAATTAGAAACTTTTAAAAAAGAAGCTTGGCTTGAATTAATACAAGAACAGTTTCCATCTGTAAAAGATCGAAAATTGAGAGTGCTCGATATTGGTACTGGTCCTGGTTTTTTTGCAATTATTATGGCAGGCGCTGGACATGATGTCACTGCGGTGGATTATACGGAAGCAATGCTAAAAAAAGCGCAAGCCAATGCAAAGCGATATCATTGTAATATTCATTTTGAAAAAATGGAAGCACATAAATTATTGTTTGCTGATAATTGCTTTGATTTAATTGTTTCCAGAAATCTGACATGGAATCTTGAAGAGCCAGAGCAGGCTTATCAAGAATGGTACAGAGTGTTAGGTAAGAACGGGCGTTTATTAAATTTTGATGCAAATTGGTATTTGCACGTACATAATAGTGAAAAGAGAAAAGAATATGAGAATGATCGTGTTATGACTCGTAATAAAAATCTGCCAGATCATTATACGAACACCGATACCAGACGCATGGAGAATATTGCAAAAAAATTACCGCTCAGTAAGAAATTACGACCAGAGTGGGATGTACAAGAACTTAAAAAAATTGGCTTTAAAAAGATCATCATAGACAAGGGTATTGGTGAGAGAGTTTGGAATACGATCGAAAAAATAAATTATGCATCAACACCTATGTTTATGATTGCTGCCGAAAAATGATGCAAGGCCATTTTAGCAGGCAGCAGTAGTATTTTTTAGGAGGAATTTTATGAAAATAAGAAGTGTAGTTTTTTGCGTTATATTATTGTGCTTAACTTTTGCCGTTTGTGGGTGTGGCAGTGAAAATGATAGATTGTCAAAAAATGAATTAGTGTATGCTAGTACCAAAGACATTCGGGATATTAATCCACATTTATATGGCGGTGAAATGGCAGCACAAGCTATGGTGTTTGAGCCATTGGTATATGATACAAAAGATGGAATAAAACCGGGGTTAGCTGAAAGCTGGGAAGTATCAGCAGATGGTCTTAGTTATACATTTCATATTCGTCAGGGGGTAAAATTCACGGACGGAGAAGATGTGAACGCAGAGGCAATTAAACTGAACATTGATGCTGTTTGCAAAAACAAAGAGCGCCATGCGTGGCTGGATATGGTTAATCAAATTGATCATGGAGAAGTTATGGATGCATATACATATCGACTCGTCCTGAAAAAACCATATTATCCTACGTTAAAAGAATTGGCGTTGTCTCGTCCATTCCGCATGATATCGCCAAAGTGTTTTAAAGATGGTGATACGAAAAATGGAGTTAATGGTTATGCTGGTACGGGACCTTATATATTAACGGAACATAAAGACAAGCAATATGCTATTTTTACGAAAAACAAAGATTATTGGGGAGATCAAGCAAAATTTGAAACGATTAAATGGCAGGTTATGCCAGATCCTCAAACCATTTTATTGGCTTTAAAAAAGGGTGAAATCGATTTATTATTTGGCGCAGATGGAGATATGGTAGATTTAGATTCTTTTACAGCATTACAAAAAGAAGGAAAATATGCTGCTATGTTGAGTGAACCAGTTGCATCAAGGGCGATTTTAATCAATGCACATCGGCCGATTACTTCTGATCGTCAAGTGAGAGAAGCTTTTCAATATGTTGTCAATAAAGAAGGGATTGCAAATGGTGTATTAAATGGAACAGAAACCGTTGCGGATACACTATTGTCACCAACTGTTCCATATTGCAATGTACCTCTAAAAGCTAGAAATTACGATCTGGATAAGGCAAAACAACTATTGAATGTAGCAGGTTGGAGTATGAATGAGGATGGGTATCGTTATAAAAATGGCAAAAAAATGGTTGTTACCTTATATTTTAATTCTAATAACGCGCAAGAACGAACCATTAGTGAGTATGTTCAAAGTGATATGAAAGCAGCTGGTGTTGAACTTAAAATTATTGGCGAAGAAAAACAGGCATTTTTGGATAGACAAAAAAATGGGGATTTTGATTTACAATATTCTTTATCATGGGGAACACCATATGATCCACAGTCGTATCTATCTTCCTGGCGCATACCAGCCCATGGTGATTATCAAGCACAATTGGGATTGGAAAAGAAAAAATGGCTTGATGATGAAATAGGACTTACTTTAGTGGAAGCTGATAAGGATAAACGGCAGTTGAGATATAACGAAATACTAACCTATATACATCATGAATGTGTATATTTACCTTTGACGTATTCTCGTACCAAGGCAGTTTATATGCCTAAACTAAAAGGTGTTGGATTTAATCTATCACAATATGAAATACCTTTTGAAAAGATGTATTTTGAGAAATAAAGTATGGGTTTTGGCCGAATTTGTGATGATATGTAGCGAGGTGCATTTATGCGAAATTATATGATAAAGCGCATTCTATGGATTTTGCCAATGCTGGTAGGAATTTCATTTTTTGCCTTTGTACTTATTACATTAAGTCCTAGTGATCCTGCAGAGGTTGCACTTCGTGTAAATGAAATTGTACCAACACCTGAAGCGATTGCATTAATGCGGGAGCAGTTAGGACTCGATAAACCGTTTTTCACACGATATGTGGAGTGGCTGTTGGCTGTGGTTCAAGGTGATTTTGGTAACAGCTATGTCAATAATAAATCGGTTTTTCAGGAATTTATCATGGCACTGCCGGCAACGCTTTATTTGTCGGCAGTTGCACTCATTTTTATCATTTTTATCAGTGTCCCGATTGGCGTATTGTGTGCTGTTTATGAAGGTAGTATGGGAGATATATTTGTTCGAGTTTTTATTTTTTTAGCAACAGCAATGCCTGGGTTTTGGGTGGGCTTACTGTTGATTTGGTTGTTTTCGGTTCAATTAGGCTTATTCCCAACAAGTGGTATGCAAGCAGCAAATTCTGTTGTTTTGCCAGCGTTTACTCTAGCACTAACGTATATTGCAACCTATATACGGTTGATTCGTAATAATATGATTGAAAACAAGCAAGAAAATTATGTGACTTATGCAAAAGCACGAGGATTAAAAGAGAGCATAATCTACCGGCATATTTTTAAAAATTCTTTAAATGAGGTCTTAACAGCACTTGGAATGTCTATTCCTAAATTAATTGCCGGAAGTGTGATTGTAGAGAATATTTTTGCCTGGCCGGGGGTAGGCCGCTTATGTGTATCGGCGATTTTTAATCGCGACTTTCCCATTATTCAGGCTTATGTTTTAATGATGGCAGTACTTTTTGTTATATGCAATCTTATAGTGGATATTTTAAGTGCTTCGCTAGATCCGCGGATAAGTCAGGATGGATAATATGAATGTGTGGCAAAAGTTAAAGAAAGATAAAATGGCATTGCTATCATTAGGCATTATAGTTAGCATAGTATTCATTGGTATCTTTGCACCCTTTTTAGCACCCCATGATCCGCTGGCAGCAAATATAAAAATAAAGTTTGCAAAAGTCAGTTTATCATATCCGTTTGGGACTGATCAGTTAGGCCGTTGTATTTTATCTCGCTTAATATATGGTATTCAAACAACGGTATTTTTGTCAATTGTTACGATGCTTCTGACCATTACAATTGGTGTATTGCTTGGACTGATGGCCGGTTATTTGCGAGGAATTGTTGGTGAAGGAATTCTGCGCCTCTGTGATGTACTGCTTTCTTTTCCCAGTGAAATCATGATTTTAGCTATTGTTGGTATGCTTGGGCCTGGAATCGGAAATGTAGTAATGGCAAATGTAGCCTCTAAATGGGCCTGGTATACAAGGATGATTCGATCGCTTGTTCTCGAATATTCTGATGAAAATTATATTCGTTTTGCAAAAGTAGCAGGATATAGTAAGCGTTATATTCTTTGTAAACATTTATTTCCGACGATTTTGGGCAAAGTTTTGGTTCTTGCAACATTAGATACAGGCTGGGTTATTTTGAATATTTCAGCACTTTCTTTTCTTGGATTAGGAGTACAAGCTCCTACGCCTGAATGGGGTATGATGCTAAATGAGGCAAAAAATATTATGACAATTCGTCCTTCTTTGATGTTAGCACCAGGTCTTGCAATTTTAATTGTTGTTGCGGCCTGCAATTTTCTCGGTGATAGTCTGCGTGATGCACTTGACCCGAAGCATAACCAAATAAAAGGGATGAAGTTATGAATTTAATTGAAGCTTATAATCTTAGTATATCGAATAGCCTAACGGGTGAACTCATTGTGGAAAATCTTAGTTTCCATATAAAAAGGCACACTTGTCTTGGTATTGTTGGGGAAAGCGGTAGTGGTAAATCTATGAGTATGAAGGCGATTTTAGGCTTATTGCCATCTTCCCTTAAAACAACAGGCTGTGTTCGTTTTGGCGATATTGAAATGATTGCGGCAAAGCAAGAAACATTGCGTAAAATTCGCAGTAAACATATTTGTCTGATTTTACAAGATGCGATGACAGCGTTTGACCCACTTTCGACAATGGGGGAACAAATAATAGAAACCTTTTGCGAAAACATGAACTATACGTCATGTGAGGCGAAGAAAGTCACTCTAGAAGTTTTAAACAAAATGATGATTCATGATCCGCTTTTAATCATGCAAAGTTATCCGCATCAATTATCTGGAGGAATGTTACAACGCTGCATGATTGGGTTGGCAATGGCGTTAAAGCCAGAAATTATTATCGCGGATGAGCCCACAACAGGATTAGATTCGATTAATCAGCGAAATGTATTAGCTGAGTTTAAACGTTTGCGTGAAGAAGGCATGACTTTGATTTTTATTTCCCATGATCTTGGCGTAGTAAGGTATTTAGCAGATGATGTATTGGTTATGCGACATGGTCAGTGTATCGAATATGGTGAAGCAGTAAAGGTGTTTACTAACCCTGATCAGCCTTACAGCAAATATTTGGTTGATACTCGTAAAAGCTTGACGAAAGTCTTTGGAGAATTGATCAATAAAGGGGCAGCGACGTCATGTTAAAAGTAGAATCGGTGTATAAATCTTATAAAAAACAAAATTGTTCAATCTTTTCTAGTAAAAAACAGGAGATTTTACACGACATTTCATTTCAGCTTCAGTGTGGTGAATGTCTAGGTTTAATTGGCGAAAGTGGTAGTGGAAAAAGTACACTGAGTCGATTGATTTTGAATCTTGAAAGACCAGATTTTGGTAAAATTACAATGGAGGGACAGTTAATACAAAATTGGTTAGAAAGCCATCGTGGCGAAATGAGTGTTGTTTTTCAGGATTATACAACATCTATTAATCCTTTTTTCACAATTGAGGAGAGTATTGCTGAACCAATACGCAGGTGTAAATGCAAATATGACAAACAAGTTGTTGCTAAAATGGTTTTGCATTTACTAGAGAAAGTACAATTGTCCAGTCGACTGCTGATGCGTCATCCACATGAATTAAGTGGTGGGCAATTACAACGGGTATGTATAGCTAGAGCGATTGCCACACAACCTCGTTTTGTTGTATTTGATGAAGCTCTTAGTTCATTGGATGTATCGGCTCAAACGCAAACTTTATTGTTGCTTAAACAGTTGAAACAAGAAATGAATATGACTTATTTGTTTATTGCGCATGATTTACCAACAATTACAAGCCTTTGTAATAAATTGTTATTCTTATCTAAAGGTAAGATTGTTGAGAAAATTGAAGTGCAGAAGATTTCACAAGTCCAAACTCCCTATGCAAAAAAACTGCTTGCTTCTGTCCTGCCTTTTGATTAAGGCCAGGCTGGCAACATGTGATATAATAAAATGATTATTATGATACATTATGGTTTGTAATTCTATGCATTATTATTTTTAAATAGTAGAAGGTGTCTAAATGGAAAAACAGGAACATCAACATATAGGGGAAGATGGAACCGTTATTATACATACACATGCGCATACGCATACTCAGACAAAAGCTGTTTTAAATAGAATGTCTCGTTTAATCGGGCATATGGAATCTATAAAAAAAATGGTTGAAAATGGTCGTGACTGCAGTGAAGTTTTGATACAATTATCGGCAGTTAGTTCTGCTTTACATGGTGTAAGTAAAGTAATTTTAAAGGATCATATTGAACACTGTATTGTTGATGCGGTCAAAACAGACGATAGAGAAGTATTGGAAAATTTAAACAAGGCCATTGATCGGTTTATGAAATAAAAAAATAAGGAAAACAAAAACCTTCTTTGGTAGCAAGTGTTTAAATACATGAAACTGCTTGCGATGAAAGGTGAAATCAGATCATTTTTTAATTTTTGTTGTTTATTTACGCAAAAAACGTTAATATTTTTGCATATTATGTATAAAACTAATTGGAATTTTATTATTATACAATTCTTGACAATATAGAATGATAATGATAGTATAAATAGAGAAATTGATTTACCGATAATTTCATATCGATTGAATTGGGTGTCCGAAAGGACTTAATAGGGAAGTTGGAGAAATGCCAACGCGGTCCCGCCACTGTATTAGGGAGTGAATCCACAAAATGTCACTGAAGTAGAAACTTTGGGAAGACGTGGAGGAACAATGATCTAGAGCCAGGAGAACTGCCCAATTAACAGTCACCGTTAGACCCGCGAGCGATGGGAAGGGGATTTATAGGAATACAACATATTAAGCCTATGAGTCTCGACAATTGTCGAGATTTTTTTATGTTTGTGTTTTTATTTATGAAAAATAAAGACCTCTTTTTGTTTGCGCAAAAAGAGGTCTTTTTGTCAGCTTAATACTTGTCGAAAAGTTTTTCCTGTTTAGTAGCTTTTACAGGAGAATATTACTCATATATTTTATGCCTTGAAGTACTTACATGTTCCAATTTTTTTGGAACATGCCTTTTTCAAGAAGAGTTGCAGATGCAGCTTTCAGATATTTCGCAAATGTAATGGTTTAGACTATATGGAGGTGAACTGTATAACCAAGATAGCTTTATTTGATGTTACTAGAGCAATAACTTTAATAGCATGTATTTATTTATTTTAGGAGGAAAAATAATGAAACAAAATTGGAAAAAAGTGCTTATCACATCTCTGGCTTGTGCAGCTTTTGTGGGTGTGGGAATGACAACGAGTTATGCAAGTTATGGACTGAATCCAGAGGTTAAAGATGCAACACCAGCGTTAAAACAGGCAGCAGAAATTGGGGTTCGTGTTTTTGAAAATCCCGAAATGAAAAATTTAGCAAACAAAGATGCCATCGTTGTCATGAGCTTTGGTACAACATTTAAAGAATCGCGTAAGGCAACCATTGAAAAAACAGTTGCAGATATTCAAGCAGCACATCCTGATACGAAAGTGGTCTTAGCTTTTACTTCTCACATTATTGTTGATCGCATTCAGGCTAAAGAAGGTATTAAAATTCAAACACCAGAAGAAGCTTTAACTGCTTTAAAACAAGATGGTTATACTCGTGTAGCTCTTACGTCACTGGATCTGATTCCGGGAATGGAATATGCATATGATAGTGCAATTTTTGACTTATACAAAACAGAATTTAAAAAAATGACATTGGGAACATCTTTGATGTATTGGACCGGACAGGAAAAACAAAGAGATGATGTTACAGAATTCTTAAATGCATTCAAAACAGAATTTCCTAAAACAGGGAAAAAAGATGCTGTATTAATAATGCAGCATGGTACACCGCATCCAGGTAATGCGTATTATTCAGTTATACAGGCTCGCATTGATGAAATGGGAATGAATAATGTGCTGCTGTATACGGTCGAAGGCTGGCCAAGTTTAGAAACGATTATTCCAAAATTAAAAGCCAAAGGAATTAATCATGTTACATTGATTCCTGGTATGATGGTTGCCGGTGATCATGCGAATAATGACATGGCGGGTGCAGAACCAGATTCACATAAATCTATTTTAGAAAAAGAAGGCTTTAAAGTAGATACATATATTCATGGTGCAGGCGAAAATGAAAATGTTCGGAAGCTTTTCGTTGATCGTGCGAATGAATCATGGAATGCACTAGAAAATGAAACAGTTAAACCTGTAGTTCATCATATGCAGAAAAAATAAGAATTAAATTTTAAATTTAATAACATGGAAACAGGTGTCTGCAAAGACTTAATAGGGAAGTTTGGTGTAAAGCCAACGCGGTCCCGCCACTGTATTAGGGAGTGAATCCACAAAATGTCACTAAAGCACAAACTTTGGGAAGGCGTGGAGGAATGATGATCTAGAGCCAGGAGAACTGCCTGTTTAACAATCACCATTTGACCTGCGAGCGATAGGGATGGGGATTTTGCACGAAATATTTCTATTTATTTACGTATGAAAATCCTGACATAGTGTCAGGATTTTTTTATTTTATTCCTAGTATGAAGAAAACAGTAGGGCATTTTCCTCTAGTCGTGTAAAGAGCGTGTTGTTTCTATAAAATGGAGGAATGTCAAATGATCAAAAAAGTTAAGCAGAAATATGGAAGAATTCTATTTGTATTGTTTTTGTGTATGATTGCGGGCGGATGCCAAAGTTATAACTCGTCTATGATTGTAAGCAAAGAAGCTTTGGATACATCTTATGAAGTTGTGGATGCGCAGGGAACTGTCGTAAATTTAAAGGCAAAACCACAGCGAATTGTAACATTTTCAATTGGAACCGATGAAATTGTGTTGGGACTTGTACACCCCAAACGCATGGCGGCGATTAATGAAAATCTGGACGACCCTCAGTCTTCAAATGTTGTAAATCTTGCCAAACAAATACCACAAAAGATACCACGTAATCCGTCTGTTGAAGCAACGGCAGCTTTGCGACCTGATCTTGTGATTGTTCCAAACTGGATACCATTGGAAAATATAGCGGCCTTGCGCGATCTTGAAATTCCTGTACTTGTTTGTAAAACCCCAAAAGGAATCAAGGATGTACGCGCTTCCGTAAAACTTATTGCACAGGCAATCGGGGAACCGGAGCGTGGGGAAAATATTTTAGCACAAATGGATGCAAAGATTGTGGAGATTGAAGAAAAAGTAGCACGGGTTCCAAGCGAACAAAAAAACAAAAAAGCAGTACTCATATCCATTATGGCATCGTATGGTGGCAGTGGGTGTACGTTTGATGATATGTGTAAATATGCCGAAGCGGTTAATGGCAAGGCGCTTGCAGGCAATAAAAACGGGCAATCTATGAGTAAGGAACAGCTTGTAGCACTCAATCCCGATTTCTTGTTTTTGCCGTCATATCCGGGGGGATCTTCTCGTGAAGATGATTTTGGGCAGGAATATGTAAGAGATCCTTCCCTGCAAACGATGACGGCAGTGAGGGAAAAGCATCTTTGTCGGCCATGGGCCCGTTATATTTATAATGTATCTCAGAATATGGTATTTGGTATACAAGAGACGGCCTATGTTTTGTATGGCGATGATTTTAAGCAGCCGCATACATGCCATATTTCTGCGGTAGAAGAGGGCAGCCATTAAGTAAAGTGCCAAAATTTATAAGATAAAGGATTCATTTGCGAGAATAATAGCTGAAGATTGGTGGTTGAAAAAACATGGCTACAGAGGTGGTTGTAAAGGTTAAAGATATAAGTGCTGGGTATATGAAACAGCCTGTATTAGATAAGGTTTCTTTTGCTATTAATAAAGGTGAAATGGTTGGCTTGATTGGGCCGAATGGCACAGGCAAAAGCACCCTTTTAAAGACAATGAGGGGATTTTTGCCTGTGCTAACAGGTTTAGTGGAAATAAATGGACGAAAAGTACAGGAGCTTACTGCATATGATTTTGCCTGTCAGGTTGGCTATTTACAACAGTATGCAGAGATTGCTTTTGGTTATACGGCAAAAGAGATTGTTCTTGCAGGGCGCTATCCACATTTAAAATGGTGGCAGAAAGAAAGTGCAAAGGATTGGGAAATTGTTCGTGCTTGTATGGAATATACAGGTGTGTTGGATCTTGCCGATAAGACGATGCATGCGATCTCAGGCGGGCAGCGTCAACGTGTACTTTTGGCGAAGGTTCTCGCGCAGCAGACACCAATTCTTTTTCTTGATGAACCGACAACTGGACTGGATGTTTTTTATCAGGAAGAAATTTTTTGGTTTTGTCAAAATATGTGCCGGGCTGGTAAAACTGTGATAATGGTTGTACACGAATTGGCACTTGCTGCCCGATTTTGTTCTCGAATCATACTTGTGGGGAACGGCGGTGTGATCGCCAATGGTTCGGCTGATGAGGTTCTCACGGAGGAACATCTGAGTCAGGCCTATGGTGTGACCGTAAAAGTCGTCAAGAATCCGTTAACAGGCAATATTGAGGTGTTTACGGTTCATGCGGATAGAGATATTTCCATGGAAAGACTTTTATATAGAATTGATGCGGTGAATACAGTTATGAATGAATGCCAAAGCGAGGAGCAATTTAGATGAAAAAAATGACAGCTTTTTTTCCTCTCTTATTTGTGTGTTTCTTTATAATTTCTCTTATTTCATTATCCTGGGGGCAAATAGATATTCCGTTTGAAAATATTTTAGCAATGCTATGCCATGAATTGCATATTCCGCTTTTTGCAGATGTTCCCTTTACACCAGAACAGCAGGCAGTGCTGTATCATATTCGTATGCCGCGTACGCTTGTCGGCCTTCTGGTTGGGGCTGGACTGGGGGCATCCGGAGCGGTTATGCAGGGGATTTTTAGCAATCCACTGGCGGACCCAGGAATAATTGGCGTTTCGAGTGGGGCATCTGTTGGTGCCGTTATTGCAATTGCGTTAGGACTTACGGAGCTCAGCATGTTCTACATGCCGCTTTTTGCCTTTGCCGGCGCACTTTTAGCTGTGACACTTACGGTGTTTTTAGCAATGCGTCATGGACGTATACCAGTTATGACCTTACTTTTGTCTGGTGTTGTCGTTGGCATGCTGCTTGGGGCCATGACATCAGGGATATTGACAATGATGAATGAACAGAAAATGCAGCAGTATTTATTTTGGACAATTGGTGGCCTTGACTATAGACGATGGGAACATGTATTTTTGGCGGTGGGGCCTATCTGTGGTGGGATTGGTGTAATGCTTCTTATGGCACGTCACTTAAATATCCTTGTGCTTGGTGATGTGGAGGCCAAAGCTGTTGGCATGCCAGTGATGCCTTTTCGATTGTTTTTGCTGATTATAGCTTCACTAACAACAGCGACGGGGGTTTGTGTGAGTGGTAATATTGGCTTTGTCGGTCTTGTTGTGCCGCATATGATGCGTATGCTGGTTGGGCCGGATCATCGTCGTCTCCTGCCAGCGAGTATTATTGCCGGAGGTACATTTCTCGTGTTGTGTGATACGATCGGGCGGATTATAATGCCGCCAATTGAGATACGTGTAGGGGTCATGACAGCTGTTTTAGGAACACCGTATTTTCTCTACTTGTTGCGGCGAACAAGAAATCTGAGCCGTTGAGCAGATAAAATGAAACCAAAGAAAAACATTGACGAATACAATCATATAAGAGTTTAACAGGATCTATAGAGGAGAAGGAGTTTGGTAGAGATGGATTTTATAATGCAGGGCGTGGAATTCTTTCACAAGGGTGGATTTGTTATGTATATATTGCTGTTGTGTTCGATTTTTGTTGTAACAATCGCAGTAGAACGGAGTTTATATTTTCAAAAGGCTGACTCTGGACGAAAATTTTCACGAGAATTTTATTTGTTATTGGCGAATGGAAAGGTCGACGAAGCTAAAAATATGGCACATACAGCACCAGGTACTTTAGCAGGGATCTTGTACAGTACGATGATAAAAATGGAGAAAAATACACGGCATGTTTCTGCTTATATGGAAATACAGTCGGGTATTGCACTGTCAAAATTGCGTAGCCGACTTTACTATTTAAGTGTGATTGTAACGATGGCACCATTGCTCGGACTACTTGGAACGATTAGCGGGATGATTTCGGCTTTTAGCATATTTAATTTGGCGTCAGGACAGGCAATGGCGATTACGGGTGGTATTGGTGAAGCCCTTATTGCTACGGCAATGGGGTTGTGTGTAGCAATGATTTCATTAGCAGTACATGCGTATTTCATGCAGCGCATTGAACTTATTATAACGGATATGGAACAGTGCTTTTCTATGCTGGAAAATCAACAAGAGCAGGTGAAAGACTATGAGACTGCGTGATCGTCGCATCTTTATAAAGCCAGAAGTTATGATTATTCCGATGATTGATATTATGTTTTTTCTATTGGTATTTTTTATGTTGAGTACACTCTATATGGTGAATCTGAAGACCATTCCTGTTGATATGCCAAAAGCCGATCACGCGGAAATGCAGACGAGTGTAACGTATCTCGTTACAATGAAAAAAGATGGTTCACTGTGGCTCGAAGATAAAGAAATAGATGAAAAGACTTTACTTTTGCAAGCCAAAAACGAAAATAAAAAAAATCCGAAGTTTGCACTTGTGCTGCGGGCAGACCAACAACTTGACTATGGTAAAATTGTCGTTTTTCTTGATCATTTAAAGGCACAAGGAATCCTGCACTTTGGTTTGGCAGCAGATTCCGGGAGGCAAGAATAATGCAGGATAATTGTAAAAACGAGCGGATTGCCATAAGTGTATCGCTTTTACTTCATAGTATTGTGTTTATACTTATTGCTTCAACGGGTTTTTTTTTGTATGTAGGACAGCCGCAAAAGCAGGTGATGGATGTAGCAATCTATGATGCCGAAGAAAAAAGTGGATCATCAGGGAGCGGATCGCCGGAATCAGAGGTCTCTGGAATGGCCTCAAATTCGGAAATTGTAATGAACGCAGATACGAAGAAGCCATCTATTTCTGAATATTATACGGAAAAAGCACAAAAATCAGAACAGCAGGAAGAACAACAAAAGGAGAAAACAGAAAAGCAACAAAAAGGCAATTCTCAGGCAGTGTCCAGCCACAATGATGCAGGAAGTGGTTCTTCTGATAAGGCGAGTGGGCAAGGTATTGGAAAAGGTGAGGGTAACAAAACAGGGAATGGGAATAAGGGTACAGGAAATGAAAACGGATCAGGGAGCGGTACCGGAAATGGTGATGACAATGCAAACGCTTTGAGGCCCCAAATTCCACCACAGCTTATAAGGGCCACAGCGGTTTCCTATCCGAGAAATTTGCGTAGTGAAGGTATTGAAGGGCAGGTTGTGCTCAAAATGATTGTGGGTACAGATGGCAGCGTTGAGAGTGTGTCACTTATAGTTTCTTCGGGTTACGATGAGATGGATCATGCCGCTGAAGCGGCTGCGTATCAGTATCGTTTTTCACCGGCAGAAAATAGCGCTGGCGATCCGGTGCGTTGTGGGGTAAAACGTACATTTCAATTCAACTTGAATTGAAATGTATGTATGTGAAAGCGGAAAATACTAGAATGTGTGAATGTATTAACGAATGCGGCATTATATAAAAAAGAGTCTGCTGTATGAGGAAAGAGAGGGGTTTAAAGATGAAAAAGAAAAAATATTTGTGTATGGTCATTGCCTGTGCTTTGGCAGCGGGGGCAACGACCGGCTTTGCGGCAGAGGCACAACAAAAAATAACTGCAGAGCAAAAGACGAAGGATACGATTGATGAGTATGCACTCGATGAGGTTGTTGTTACGGCAACACGCAGTGAGAAAAAAGATACAGATGTTCCAGCGGCAACAATTGTAATTACCGCAAAACAGATTAAAGCGAGCGGAGCAAAAAATGCAGCGGAAGCACTTTCAAAGGTTAATGGTTTGGTGTATAAATCATTTGGACCAATGGCTGCATCAATGGGGTCTATGATCAATGAAATCAATATTCGCGGCAATGGGAATGGTACATTGGTACTTATTAATGGAAATCCGGTTTCATGGCGTGGCAAGTATAATATTGATGCAATTCCAGCGGAAAGCATTGAGCGTATCGAAATTGTCAAAGGTGGTGGTTCCGTACTTTATGGCAGTGATGCAATGGGGGGAACTGTGAATATCATTACAAAAAAAGGTGTGGCACTGAATCAGGTGAGCACCGGGTTTGGCAACTACGGTCAGCAAGCGTATAACATGAATGTTGGTGATGAGAACTTCAGTGTAAATTATAATCTTGATAAATGGCGCAAACTTGATGGAATTAGCGAAGCGGATGTGGATTCTGTAAAGTTTAATGGAAGTACACGCACCGATATAAAGGATATTGAAAAAGAAAATATCGGGTTTAACTGGAAAATTAATGATCATTGGGATGTACTGTATAACAATTACCAAACAAAAGCTACATATAATCGTTATGTTGATCGTGTAGATCATACAACTTCAGGTATTAGCAATGGTGATATGTTTAATGGCAGAACATATACAACAGATCAGCATGTTAGTCAGATTCATTTTCATGACGGTGATTGGAAAGCCAGTGGGTATTTTAATACAGGAACGGTCGAATCCTATGGTCCTACTTATATTAGCAGCACAGGAGCAAAGACGCCAAATGGGTGGTATAATACGCGTGAAAAAAATATAACCTATGGGATTGATGCGCAAAAGAGCTGGCGTATTGGTGATAAAGTCACCGCAATTTTTGGAATGGATTTGCAGCGTGAGAATTATCAGTATCTTTATACACCTCAAAACACCATGTATAAAGACTATTTCCGCAACAACTGGGGTATATTTGGTCAGTGGGAGCAAGCCTTTGATAAGAACAATACGGGTATATTCAGTGCCAGAGAAACATGGACATCCGCAGCAGCGGGTGATAATAATTACAATAATTTTAGTATGGCTGGGCAGTTCATTCACAAGCTGGACAAAAGTAATAGTGTGTACATGAGCATCGGTCAATCTTTTATTATGCCGACGTTTGCTCAAATGTATGGTGCCAGTGATACTGCAATTCCAAATCCAGGACTTAAACCGCAGACTGGCATAAATTACGAAATCGGCTGGAAGAAAAATGCCGATCGACATAACTGGAAGGCAGCCCTTTTCCATACCGATATCAAGGATAATATTTCCGCAATCTGGAATAAAAATAAGGCTGCATATACCTATTCAAATGAAGATTTTAAGAATACGGGTGTAGAACTTTCTTGTGATATCACAGGAGAAAAAGGTTTTTCCTATAACTGGGGTGTGACCTGGCAGGACCCACAGAGCAAAAGCACGAAAAAAGACTATTGGGATCGAATGTTCGGACGCTTACAGCTAACCGGTGGAGTTACCTATAAAAAAGAAAAATGGCTGTCATCTATTACAGGCTCTTACCTGAGTGGACGTGTACAGACGCCATCAAGTGAACATTCATTTGCGACAAAACCGTATTTTCTTACAACATTAAACACAACGTACAGCCCAAATGCAGCAAATGAGATAACACTTACAATTGATAACGTTTTGAATCGTGAAGACAATCTCTCGCATTCGAGTTCTACTTATTATAGTGCTCCCATTAACTATATGTTGAAATATACGTATAAATTTTAAAAAAATTTAAGAGGTCTTATAATATACATTGCAGACTAAGACACTATCATATAACGATCACATATGATAAAATTTTGCTTGTCAGAGTTGTTGACAAGCATTTAGTGAAGTGATAGGATAGATTTGAGTTATGAAACAATAAGTTCATAAATTAACAATTGAATAATGTTGAAACAGGTGTCCGAAAGGACTTAATAGGGAAGTTGGATAAAATGCCAACGCGGTCCCGCCACTGTATTAGGGAGTGAATCCACAAAATGTCACTGAAGCATAAGCTTTGGGAAGGCGTGGAGGAGCAATGATCTAGAGCCAGGAGAACTGCCTGTTTAGCAATCACCGTTAGACCCGCGAGCGATGGGAAGGGGATTTATAGAAATACTTATTTAAGTATCTATGAGTCTCGACAATTGTCGAGATTTTTTTAGTTAAGTGTTTTTGTTTATTGAAAAAAGACCTCTTTTTTGCGCATGTGAAAAAGAGGTCTTTTGTTTGTGGAAATAGCGATGAACTTAGTTTAAAATCGGAGGGGGAAATTTTATGGTAAATAAAGGCAAAATAGTGATTATTGGAACGAGTAATGTAGGGTCAGCAGTATTAAACAAATTAATGGATTTTCAATTGGCTTCAGAGATTGTCTTAATTGATTTAAATGAAGAAAAAGCAAAAGGCGAAGCGTTGGATGCCAGTCATTCGACATCTTGTATATATAGTACAAATATCAATATTCATGCTGGTTCATATGCCGAGTGTAAGGATGCGGGTATCATTATCATTACGGCTGGTCCAAGTATTCGTCAGGGAGAAGAACCGGATCGACTTCGCCTTGCTTATGTGAATACAAAAATAATGAGCAGTGTCATGACGGAAATCGTAAAATATACCAAAGATGCAATGCTGCTCATTATTACGAATCCATTGGATGTTGCCACCTATCATATATCAACAACCTTTGACTATCCTCGTGAAAAAATAATTGGAACAGGTACCTTATTGGAAACATTCCGATTTAGAAGGATTTTAGCGAATAAATATCATGTTGATACGAAAAATATTCATGGGTATGTGCTGGGTGAACATGGGAATTCTGCTTTTCCGGCTTGGAGTACAGTAGATGTTGCAGGTCTTGGGCTGGAACATTTGGATGAATATTTTCATCTTACCGAAAAGCTGGATCGCACAGCAGTGGAAAAGGAAATCGTTCAAGTCGCTTATGATGTAATTAATTGGAAAGGATTTACGAATACAGGGATTGCTATGGCAGCTTGCCGTTTTGTAAAAGCGATTATTTATGATGAACATACGATTTTACCTATGTCAGCTGTTTTAGAGGGCGAATATGGTATAAAGAATGTGGCACTTAGCATCCCACGTATGGTTTGTTCAACAGGCATTGTTCGTTCTTTTGAAATTCATTTGGCCAATACGGAACTACAGCTTTTACATGCTTCAGCGAAGAGTGTTCGTTTCGCTCTTGATAGCTGCACAAGTTTAGATTCGTAAAAGAAAAAAAGTTAAGTCAGAAAGGATTGTGGAAAATGACAGCAGAAAAAAGAAAAATAGAAAACCCTGAGGTCCTGTTTGATGAATTTGATCCACCTACGTATGAAAGCTGGAAAGAAGAAGCCACAGCACTACTCAAAGGTGGAAGTTTTGAAAAAAAACTTTTTACAAAAACTTATGAAGGGATTACATTAGCACCAATTTACACAATGGAAATGGCACCAAATCCAGGCGATATATCCAATTTCCCAGGAACTGAAAATTACTTGCGTGGTACCAAAGTCGGTGGTTATATAACGCAAGCATGGGGAATTTCACAGCAAAGTGATGAGATTTTGCCAAATAAATTAAACGAATTATTGAAACATGAATTAGATAAAGGCTCAACGGTAATTAACATTGCTCTGGATGATATTACGCGCCAGGGGAACAATGCGGAAGCTATTACAAAGGAGTCCGTAAAAAAAGGCGGAGTATCTTTAACGACACTGCAAGATGTTTATGAAGCTTTATCTGGAATTGATCTTGGTGCTTATGGTGTTTATATTCATACAGGCGAATCCAGTGCTTCAATCGTTGCTATGATTTGTGCCATGATGCAGGCAAATGGCGAAATACAAGATAAGCTTCATGGAATCATTGGTGCAGATCCGATTGGTGTATTGGCCGAAGAAGGTCGTTTATCAATTTCAGGGGATGTACTTTATTCTGAAATGGCAGAGCTTATAAAATGGACCGACAAAAATAAAATGGATCTTCGTACGATACTTATTCAAGGGCAGGTTTATAATAATGGCGGCGCATCTGCAGTGCAAGAACTTGGCTTTATGCTGGCGACAGCAATTGTTTATATTCGCAAACTGCAAGAGCAGGGGCTCGATATTAATAGTATTGCTAAAAATATTGCTTTTAGTTTTGCTTTGGGCTCGAATTTCTTTATGGAAATTGCTAAATTACGGGCAGCGAAAGTTCTATGGGCTCAAATTGTGCAGAGCTTTGGTGGCGATACAGAATCTCAAAAAATGGTAATTCATGCTAAAACAGGGCTGTTTAATAAGACGACGTATGACCCTTATGTGAATATGCTGCGTACGACAACGGAAGCTTTTTCGGCAGCAATCGGTGGTATTGATAGTTTGGAAACAACACCTTTTGATGCTTGTATGCAGCTGCCCGATGAATTTTCTCGTCGTATTGCCCGTAATGCGCAATTGATTTTACAAAATGAATGTAATTTGCGGCAGCCAATTGATCCGGCTGGCGGTTCGTGGTATGTCGAAACCCTGACGCAGCAAGTGGCAGATAAATCATGGCAGATATTACAAGATATTGAAAATAAAGGCGGTATGGTGCTAGCATTGCAAAATGGTTTTGTGCAAAAAGACATTCAGGATGTCTTGTCACAGCGTTTTAAAAAGCTTGCGCAGCGTACAGACAGGGTCGTTGGTGTCAATATGTATGCGAATGCAATGGAACCAGTGATTGAGAAACGGAAAATCAATATGGAAGAAATTTATCAAACAAGGGCTCAATCGGTAAAGTCATTTTTAGCAGATATCGATGAAACATACAAAAATATCAGTTTAAGTGAATTAGTCAGTGCAAGGGAAAATGCAAATTTCATGCCGATGCTGGAGCAGGCTTTTGCCGCAGGAGCGACTTTAGCTGAAGTTACAGCCGTACTTAACCGAAAAAATACAGGGATGAAGATCGAGCAAGTTGTTGAAAAACATCGTTTTAGTGAACAATTTGAAGCATTGCGTAATAAAGCGAGGATTTATGAAAGTGAACATGGAGAAAAGTTAAAAGTTTTCTTGTGTAATATGGGAAATATTCCACAGCATAAACCGAGAGCTGAATTTAGTACAGGATTTTTTGAAGTCGGGGGTTTTGAAGTTTTGAAAAATGATGGTTTTATGACAACCCAGGAAGCTGCCAAGGCAGCCGTGGATTCGGGAGCTTTTGCTGCAATCATCTGTTCAACCGATGATACATATCCTGAGCTTGTGCCACCAACGACAAAACAAATTAAAGCTGCAAAACCAGATATGGTTGTTATGGTTGCGGGAATGCCTGCACCAGAATTTGAGCAGTCATACAAAGATTCTGGTGTAGAGGAATTTATTCATGTACGAGCAAATTGTTTGCAGGTTCTGACCTGGATGCAAATGAAAGGGGGCATTAAATAATGCAGAAAAATCCTGATTTTACAAAAATTTCTTTGAATCAGAAAGTTGAAAAGGAAAGTTTTGCTGAATGGAAAGATCGTTTGGAGGCACAAACCGGCAAGAGTTTTAAAGAATTGTATCAAAGAACTATGGAACAGATTGATTTGAAACCGCTTTATACAGGCTTTGATTTGGCAGGTATGCATCATTTGCATTATATGGCAGGCATTCCACCATTTCTGCGTGGACCATACCCTAGTATGTATGTAACTCGTCCTTGGACAGTACGTCAATACGCTGGTTTTTCTACGGCAGAAGAATCAAATGCTTTTTATCGCCGCAATCTTGCCGCCGGGCAAAAAGGACTTTCGATAGCCTTTGACCTGGCGACACATCGCGGTTATGATTCCGATCATCCCAGAGTTGTTGGTGATGTTGGTAAAGCTGGCGTGGCAGTTGATTCAATTCTGGATATGGAGATTCTTTTTTCAGGAATTCCACTGGATAAAATGTCTGTATCAATGACGATGAATGGTGCGGTTTTGCCGGTTTTAGCTTTTTATATCGTTGCAGCGGAAGAGCAGGGTGTTAAAAAAGAAGTGTTAGCCGGAACGATTCAAAATGATATTCTTAAGGAATTTATGGTACGTAATACATATATTTATCCGCCAATTCCATCCATGCGTATTATTGGCGACATTTTTGCTTACACATCACAGAATATGCCGAAATTTAATAGTATCAGTATTTCCGGATATCATATGCAAGAAGCAGGTGCTACGGCTGATATTGAACTTGGCTATACGCTCGCTGATGGTCTGGAATATATTCGAACTGGCGTGAATTCTGGTCTTAATGTTGATGCATTTGCTCCACGCCTTTCCTTTTTTTGGGCTATGGGGAAAAATTATTTTATGGAAGTTGCCAAAATGAGGGCGGGACGGTTGTTATGGGCTAAAATTATCAAACAATTTAATCCGCAAAAAGCCAAGTCAATGGCACTTCGTACACATTGTCAGACTTCAGGCTGGAGCCTTACGGAGCAAGATCCTTATAACAATATTGTAAGAACTTGTGTAGAAGCTATGGCTGCTGCTTTAGGCCATACACAGTCTTTGCACACCAATGCATTAGATGAAGCGATTGCACTGCCAACGGATTTTTCTGCTCGTATTGCGCGTAATACACAGCTTTATTTGCAAGATGAAACGAAAATATGTAAGGTTGTTGATCCATGGGGCGGATCCTATTATGTGGAAGCTTTAACCCAAGAACTTGTTAGAAGTGCCTGGGCACATATTCAGGAAGTTGAAAAATTGGGTGGGATGGCGAAGGCTATCGAAACTGGTTTGCCAAAAATGCGTATTGAAGAAGCTGCAGCTCGTCGGCAGGCACATATTGATTCGCGTGATGAAATGATTGTTGGTATTAATAAATATCGCTTAGACCATGAAGATCCACTTGATATTTTGGCGGTTGATAATGTAGCCGTGCGGTTGTCACAAATTAAGCGTCTTGAAAAGCTTAGAGCAAATCGGGACAATGATACAGTACAGTCTTGCTTAGAAGCTATTACAAATTCAATGGAAACTGGTCGGGGAAATCTTTTGGAATTGGCTGTAGAGGCTGCTAGAGCCAGAGCCAGTTTAGGGGAAATTTCGGATGCGATTGAAAAAGTCAGTGGAAGGCATAAAGCGGTCATTCGATCTATATCAGGTGTATACAGCAGCGAGTTTGCTGATAGCAATGAATTTGAAAGAGTTCGCAAAATGACGGATGAATTTGAAGAGCATGAGGGGCGTCGCCCGCGTATTATGATTGCTAAAATGGGACAAGACGGACATGACCGAGGAGCAAAAGTAATCTCCACAGCGTTTGCTGACTTAGGATTTGATGTTGATATTGGTCCTTTATTTCAAACACCAGAGGAAACAGCACAAGATGCAGTTGATAATGATGTCCATGTAGTGGGGATGAGTTCCTTAGCTGCTGGACATAAGACACTGTTGCCACAGCTCATTGAAGAATTGAAAAAACGCGGCCGCGAAGATATTATGGTTTGTATTGGTGGCGTTATTCCAGCGCAGGACTACGAATTTTTATATAAAAGTGGAGCCGCCGCAATTTTTGGACCAGGTACAGTGCTTCCGATCGCAGCCGGAAATATTCTTGAAAAATTAAAGGAACAGCTGCATTGGGATGACTGATGTATATAAGCCGGATTGGACCCCATCCAATGCAGGCAAAGAATTTGCTTGTGATGTTATGAAAGGGGTTCAAAGTAGTCACGATGGAATGACAAATTTTGCTGCGACAACGGTAAGAAAATCTATTTCTGTAACCAAACGTGACAAACTTACGGTAGAAGATTATGTACAAGGAATTTTAGCGGGAGATCGAATGCTGTTAGCTAGAGCAATCACTTTGATTGAGAGTAATTCACCGAAACACATGGAGCTGGCACAAGCTGTATTACAGAGAATTTTACCTTATTCCGGAAACTCAATTCGAGTGGGAATTACAGGTGTTCCTGGCGCGGGGAAAAGTACTTTTATTGAGGCTGTAGGTTGCAGCCTCTGTCAAAAGGGGCATAAATTAGCTGTTTTAGCGGTTGATCCGAGCAGTAGTATTACTCGGGGCAGTATCTTAGGTGATAAAACGCGTATGGAAAATTTATCGCGTGAAAAAAATGCTTTTATCCGACCATCGCCCTCGGGTGGTACCTTGGGAGGTGTAACTCGAAAAAGTCGTGAAACTCTGCTTTTATGTGAGGCAGCCGGGTATGATATCATTTTGGTGGAAACGGTTGGTGTAGGACAAAGTGAAATTACGGTACGCTCCATGGTGGATTTCTTTTTATTGGTTGTTTTAACAGGTGCCGGTGATGAACTGCAAGGCATGAAAAAAGGCGTTATGGAAATTGCCGATGCAATTTTAGTCAATAAAGCCGATGGGGATAATAAACAAAAGGCCGAGATGGTGAAAGTCGATTATGAACGAATGCTTCATTATCTGAGGCCGGCAACGGAAGGGTGGCAGACCAAAGCCTATACCTGCTCAGCTGTAACAGGAGCAGGTATAGCCGAGCTTTGGGATGTGATTCATACATTTCGGGAGAAAATGATGGAAAATCATGCTTTTCTTAACCGACGGAAAGTTCAAACGATGGAGTGGGTTTATGCCATGGTAGAAGATCATTTACGTAGTGTGTTTTACCAAAATGCGAATGTTAAAGCAAATCGGCCATTCATTGAAAATCAAGTGGCGGCAGATCAGCTTTCGGCAACGATGGCCGCACAGAAACTGATTGATGCGTTTGAAAAATCTTGAAAATAAAATTTAAAACAAGTGCCGGTGATGCAGGGAGAGAACTGCATCACTGGTTTGTTTTAGTCATGTTATTTAAAAATAAAGGGAGATTTTGCAGTTATGCGATTGAAAACAAAAAGAAATAGACAACAATATCATATGCTAATAATGGGAATAACACTGCTTTTAGGGACATCTTTTACTACGGTACATGCAGAGGATATGACGGAACCCATTCAAGATATAGTTCTTGATCCAGTTGTAGTGACTGCCAATCGGATTCCAACCAAACGTTCTGATACCGCGGCCAATGTCACGGTAATCACCGCTGCCCAAATTGAAGTGAATCATTATGCATCTCTTGCAGAGGTTTTACGGCAGGTAAATGGTATTGTAGTGACAGAAGCTTCGATGACAAGGCAAGATTTAGTGAGAATTGACGGGGATGACCGTGTATTGGTAATGCTCGATGGTCGCCGCATGAATATGGATAAAGGTGCATCAAGTAATCGTGCCAGTATTGATTTAAAGACAATTGCCAGTATGCAAAACATCGAGCGAATTGAAATCGTAAAAGGGGCTGGATCAACCTTATATGGTTCCGATGCAGTCGGTGGTGTGATTAACATCATAACGAAAAAAGGGAAAAATGTTAAATCAGAATCGACGCTGGATATGAGTATCGGATCTTGGAAAACGCAAAATTATGATCTGACCAATCAGGGCAGCCAAGGTGATTGGAACTGGTTTGTTACAGCTGGACTGCAAAATCAAGACTATATGAAATACAAAAATTGGAAAAATGATACTACTACTCGAATGGGAAACAGCGATTATGCGAAAAAAAATGGAACGGTGCGTCTCGATAAAAAAATAAATGATGCTTCTTCTTTGACATTTAATTATGAGCATATGACAGATGATTCTGGTCAATGGAATGAAGCCGCCGGATATAGTAAATATGGCATGTCAGCAAATTACTTACATGATCGTATGGATAAATTAGTCAATAATGCTGCTATTACATATCATTATAAAGAAAATACAGATGCTCCAAGTTATCTTCGCTATTATCAAAATTATACAACCCAAGGCTTTAATGATATAGATGGTGGTGCTGGCTATTCCCGTTATAGTAATAAAATGACAGGATTTGATTGGCAGGACAATTGGTTGCTTGGACAAAACCATTTGGTTGCTGGCACAGAATGGCATCAGACAAAAATTAATAATGGTGCATTATCCGGCGGGGATTATCTCGATAAAAAAATAACAAATAAAGCGGTTTACTTAGAAGATCGTGTACATTTGACAGATCGTTTAACGTTTGTACCAGGGGTTCGCTATGATGATCATAGTATGTTTGGCGGTCAGACTACGCCAAAAGCGGCACTTAATTATAAAATTGATCCTAAAACGAATATGTATGCATCTTGGGGTAGAATCTTTAATGCACCAAATGCGGATGATTTGTTTTGGCATGATCCGTATGGATATATGCTTGGTAATCCTGATTTGCAGCCGGAAACTGGTTATAAAACCACACTTGGTATAAACAGGCAGTTTGATGAAAAAACAGCAGTTTCGTTAAGTGCTTTTGAAAGCAAAATTCATAATGCGATTGGATGGGTAGAGATCGATCCGGCCAATTATATTTATAAAGCCTTAAATGCTGATGAACAAAAGAAACATGGCATTGAATTTACGATCAATCATAAATGGAACGATAACTGGAGTGTGGATGCGGGTTACTCTTATATAAAAACCGAAACAAGATCTTCAGATAACTATAATTGGGATCAAAATAATAGCGATCCCAATGGTTATAATTTTGGGGTGCATTATCATGATGCAAAATGGGATAATGCTGTAAATGTGAGTGGCGGCAGCGGTCGGAGCTTACAATATTTTACTGCCAGCAACTACTGGATTTGGAATGCTAACGCAAACTATAAAATTACGGATGCTATGACAGCGTATATCAAGGTCGATAATCTTACGAATAAAGCGTATGAAATGACTGGAAATAAAGATGTTGGTGCTTATCCGATGGCCGGTCGCTTTATGGAAGTTGGGGTTAAATATACTTTTTAAGTAATGTAATATAGAATCGGTGAGACAATAAAAGGGTGCTTTTCAATTATGGAACTTGAAACGTATAAGGGAGGGAGTCTTATTTTAGAATTAGTAAATTTATCTAATTATCCCAGCGATACGAAAGATCTGATAATGAATCACGCTGAATCGCTGGAGGATTTCTTAAATACATATGATCTAGACGGTATCGAGATGATGCTTTGTGAGCCGTGGGATGCAGAATTGCACAGGCCGGAGTGGATTAAGGGGATACATCTGCGCTTTTGGTTTAATTGGCTTGATTTTTGGCGGCAGGATTATGCGAGTTTATATAAAGAAATAGGAAATGAAGATTTTATTTCTAAGTGTTATGGTGGTTTAACACGCCAAGACTGGCTGAATGTATATCGGCAAAATATTATATATTCTGCTGCTACACCTGCAGAATATATGGTCTTTCATATAGCACAGGCTCGTTCAAGCGAAGTTTTTAATTATCGCTTTTCAGCCACAAGCCGTGAAGTTGTGATGGCAGCAGTAGAGGTGGTTAATGAAATCACTAGGGAGCTGCCTTCGGATCGACTATTGTTATTTGAAAATTTATGGTGGCCTGGTTTAACGCTTTTAGATAAGGATTTGGTAGAATATCTTTTTCGTAATATCGAACATAAAAATAGTGGAATCATGCTCGACACAGGGCATTTAATGAATACCAATTTAGATTTAAACACGCAGGCGGAGGCCGTTGATTACGTTTTAAAAACAATAGAGGACTTAGGGGAATACAAAACAAAAATTCATGGTATTCATTTGCATTATTCTTTATCAGGAAGGTATGTGAAACAGAAAAAACAATTTTGTACGGATGATCCTACGGATCCAGTTCAGTTGATGAATCATATTTTGCAGATTGATCAGCATCTGCCGTTTACAGATTCAGCGGCAAAAAAAATTGTTCACCGGATTTGTCCTGATTATTTAATTCATGAATTTGTTCAACGTTCCAGACTGGATTGGCAGCAAAAAATAAGAATACAAAAATCTACAATGGCAGGTGTATAATAATGAAGCGCAATATTATAATTGTACTGTTATTTAGCATTGTATGCTTGATTTTTAGTGGTTGTGGCAATGCTGTTAAACTTGAACAAAATACTGGCTATAAGGTAGTCGACTCACATGGGCAGGTTTTGGAGATGCTGCATAAGCCGCAGCATATTGTTTCTTTGACTTTATGCAGTGATGAAATTTTACTTTCCTTAGTTGATAAAGACTGTTTAGCGTCGGTGTCGTCACTCGCGGCAAACCCGTCTATTTCAAATGTCGCTGTGCAGGCAGAAGGCTTGGCTATGCTTGAAAATAAAAGTATTGAAGCGATTTTGGCTAAAAATCCAGATTTGATTATTGTGGGTGACTGGCTGCCAGACGATTTTATTGTGAGTCTGCGTGAATTAAATGTGCCGGTGTATGTATATAAAACGCCGCAAACCATTGCTGAGGTCAGAACTTTAGTTTTAGATATGGGAAGCATTGTTGGTGAAACTGAAAAAAGTAAAAAAATTGTTGCAGATATGGATGCTGTATTAACTCAAATAACGAATAAAGTTCAATTGATTCCTGAAAATCAAAAAAAGATGGTCATGGCCATGTCTTTTATGGGCTGTTATGGAGGGAAAGGCACCATGCTGGATGATATCTATAAAAAGGCGGGTGTCATCAATGGAGCGGCTTTAGCCGGACTTGAGAAAAATGATGTGTTAGCGAAAGAACAGATCGTGGCAATGAAACCGGATATTTTGATGATTCCAACCTGGGATTATGAAGGAAAAGATATTAGAGAATTTAAAAATAATATATTGACAGACCCGGCACTTCAGCAAGTTCCGGCAATTATGAATCAGAAGTTTATTCAAATTGATGATAAATATACCTATTCGACATCACAGTATGTGGTTTATGCAGTAAAAAATATTTTTGAAGCAGTCTATGAAAAATGATAAAATAATATGCTTCAACATGGTAAAATAAAAAATGGAGGGATTTATATGTCAAATTTTACAAGCGTACCGTTTACGCCGCTTCGTGAGCGGATTGCAATGGATCATCCAGAGTTATTAGCAGGGTTAGATCAGATGCGGGAACGAATTGGTGAAGCGGATTTTGATAAATATATCAATTCATTGATCAGCCTAAAAAAGAGCGGTGATCTGGTATTGCTTATTACCGGAAAAACAATGTATTATTCAATTATTGAACAAAAATTCATTCCTGTATTAAAAGACTGTTTTCATGTGAGTAAAGTGCGCGTCATAAGTCAAGGGTAAAGCAATTTATAGAAAAAGTAAGGTGAAGTGTTTGATCAAAATAGAAGGTCTGGTAAAAAAATATAAGCATAAAAATGCCAAAAACAAAGATGAATGGAAAACAGTTGTAAATGATTTGAATTTACATATCGAGCCGGGCGAAATATTTGGTCTTTTGGGACCCAATGGTGCTGGGAAAACAACGACAATTCGTATGCTTACGATGCTCACGCAGGCGACAGCAGGCGAAATCGTGTACAATGGTCTCAATGTAAAACACGATCAGGAAGCAATGAAAGCCCTGATTGGAGTTGTGCCGCAGCAGATTAATTTTGATCAAGATCTGACGGTGGGTGAAAATATGGAACTACATGCTCGGCTGCATCATATGGGAAAAGAAAGTAGAAAACAGCGGATTGCTGAGCTTTTAGAGTATGTTGAACTTTCTGACCGGGTAAATGATAATGTGCGCTTATTGTCGGGGGGAATGAAACGCCGGCTGTTGATTGCCAGGGCACTGATTCATAATCCGAAGATTCTATTTCTAGATGAACCAACCGTTGCACTTGATCCTCAGGTGCGGCGCCGTATTTGGGACTTAATTCGCCGGATGCATCGTGAAGATGTTACGGTTTTATTAACAACCCATTATATCGAAGAGGCGGAACATCTTTGCAATCGTGTGGCGATTTTGAATAAAGGAAAATTAATTGCATTGGATTCACCGAAGGCTTTGTGTGAACGGGTAGGCCGTTATGTCGTGGAATGGGATGCACTGGATGAACGGGATTTTCGATTTTTTATGACAAGAGAAGCTGCTGCTGAATTTGCTGCAACAGTGGATGCAGCTACAACAATTCGACGTTCGAATTTAGAGGATGTGTTTGTTGAGCTCACCGGCAGGAAGGTGAATGTTTGATGCTGTATGATGTTTGGACGGTGTTTTGGCGGGATTGGGTTGTCTTGAAACATCGCATGATTAAATTCATCTTAAGTCGTATGGTAGCACCTATGCTTTACCTTGTTGCGTTTGGGTGGGGACTTGGCCGTAGTATGCCGCCGATTGGTGGTGGGTCGTATATTGATTTTCTGGTACCGGGTATTTTGGCTCTGAATTCGATGAATATCAGTTTCAATAGTATTACACCTGTACATTCAGAACGCATTTATCATAAAAGTTTAGAGGAATATTTGGTAGCACCAATTCGTCCGCTGGCGTTTATTATCGGCAAAATTTTGGCGGCGGTCTTGCGTGGACTTATTTCTTCCGTTATTATTGTTGTGCTGGCCTATCTGTTTGGGGCAAATTTTATGATTACACCGCTTTTTGTTTTAGTATTAATATTTAATTGTATTATTTTTGCTGAAATTGGCTTTGGTGCTGCGATGACGATTCATTCTTATGAAGATATGGGACGCTTTAATACATATATTCTGCTCCCAATGTCTTTTTTATGTGGAACATTCTTTGCGACCGATAAACTGCCGCTTGCAGCTAAATATTTTGTGGAACTGCTGCCGCTTACACATACCAGTTATTTATTACGCAATATTGGTGCAGGACATGATTTTTCTTTGTTATCTGCTTTTGTGTTAGCTCTATATATGTGCGTAGGTTTATTGGTTTGCATTTGGGCTATGCGTAAAATTAAGGAATAAAAAAACGACTGGGTAAAGATTTTCATCTTTACCCAGTCGTTTTTATGAATTGCTTGTCATAACTGGCTGCGGTTTGACCAATGGATCGTTGCCGAATCGATTTTGTCCTTTTGTTCCTTTAATTGACAATAAGCACAGAGAAAAAATAATCGGAATCGGGAAAATAAGGATAAATCCGATGATCATCCACCAGCCTTTAAAATTGAAATCATGTAAACGTCTAATATAAAGAGATGCAATAAATGGCGAGCTGAGTATAGCCAAAAATAGAATGCAAGCTTCGGTCACGGAGCTCAGACTACTGTTATCACCATGAGCGGATAAATACGCACCAACAATAAAAGATGAAATTGCCGTAGCCAAACCAAATACTACACCGATTGTGAAAATTTGCATGAAATATTTTTTTCGGTTTAACCGTCCGTTAAATGTTAAATAATTTTTTTTGAAACTTTCTGACATGAATAAAGCAACTCCTTTTTTAGTTGATCGAGATAAAATAGTTCTTACTGTTTCGCTAATATTCTTTTAAAGTATAAAGAATATTAGCAAAATATGCAATGATTAATATGTCCTTACCAATTTTGTGCAAAGGTTCACTAAGAATTATCTTAACAGAGATCATTATATATGTTACAATACTATATACAAAAATTACGATTTAGGAAGTGTGGAAATGGAAAAAAAGCTTTCTATCCTGCGCGAAAAAGGCTATAAAATTACTCCACAGCGTCGAGCTGTTATTACGGCGTTAGAAGAGTTCGGAAAGTTTCCCACAGCCCAGAACATTCTGGAATCTGTCAAAAAAACACAACCGGATGTGTCACTGGACACGATTTATCGAAATTTAACGCTGCTGGCAGAAGTGGGGATCGTGCATGAAATCCATCGTCATACTGGCAATATTTACGAAATAGTAAACCCAGGACATCATCACCATCATTTAGTTTGTACCGAGTGCGGCAGAACGGAATGTCTTGATATTTGTCCAGTAAATGATGCTTATGTACGTGAGGCAGAAAAAAAAGGTTTTCAGATTACCGGGCATACTTTTGAATTTTATGGGATTTGCCACGACTGTAATACTGGAAATAAAAAGTAACCAATAGTAGGAAGGTTGTTGTTTGTGTTCAATAAAATGATACATCATAATGCGCCGTCTGGTGAAGATTGTACGAAATTATGTTGTACTAAAATAAAAAATTTTGGTGTAAAAATCGGTAAAACCGATATTTTTAGTCAGGTCAATATTCATATTCATTGTGGCCAGCTGACGGCATTGATAGGCCCAAATGGTGCGGGGAAAAGTACATTGCTCAAGGCGATTTTGGGTGAGGTTGGGCATACAGGGGATCTTCATTATGTGGATGCCAAAGGGCAGCATACAGGCCATCCAGTTATTGGCTATGTGCCACAGTATTTGAATTTTGATGTGAGTTCACCGACGAGTGTTATGGATATTTTTATGGCTTGTTTAACGAGTCGACCTGTGTGGTTATGCAGTTCTAAAAAGTTGCGACCACGTGTCCTTGCTGGTCTTAAACGGGTGAAAGCAGAGCATCTAATCGATCGGCGCTTAGGGGCTTTATCAGGGGGAGAACTACAGCGTGTCCTTTTGGCGTTATCACTGGACCCGATTCCTGATTTATTGCTTTTAGATGAACCTGTTTCTGGTGTTGACCAAAACGGATTAGAACTTTTTTATGAAATTGTTGCGGATTTACGCGAAAAGGAAGATATGGCAATTATTTTGATTTCACATGATTTGAATTTGGTAGCAAAACATGCTGACCAAGTGGTTTTGCTCAATAAAAAAGTGGTTTGCCAAGGCACACCACATGAGGTTTTTAAAGATGAACGAGCCAAAAAAATTTTTGGAATGCTGATTGCTCCAGCTGAAGAAAAAGGAGTGGAGGCATAATGTTAGATACAATTTATATGCTGCTAAATTCGTTATTTCCTTTTCAATGGATGGATCATACCTTTATGAAAAATGCCTTTTTAGCAGTGGTTATGATTACGCCGCTGTTTGGTCTTTTAAGTACGATGGTGGTTAGTAATCGCATGGCTTTTTTTTCGGATTCACTGGGGCATGGTGCATTTACAGGGATTGCTATTGGCGTGCTGCTGGGAGGCGTGGAACCATTGGTGTCATTGGTTATTTTCTCCATTTTATTTTCCCTGCTCATTACGTATATCAAAAGTAAAAGCAGTGCCTCAACCGATACGATTATTGGTGTTTTTTCTTCGACAGCGATTGCTATGGGTTTAATGATGATGTCGTATGGTGGTGGATTTAATAAATTTTCATCGTATTTGATTGGTGATTTATTAAGCATAAAAACAGAAGAACTTTTAGCACTGCTGTTTGTCTTTGTGTTGGTGGTGTTTGTTTGGGTCCTCATCTTTAATCGATTTTTGATGATCAGCATCAATATATCATTTGCGGCAAGCCGCGGTATAAAAACGATGTGGATTGAAATGGGATTTGCTGCTGTTTTGGCAGTTGTTGTGGCGATAAGCATTCAATGGGTTGGTCTTTTGATTATCAATTCGATGTTGGTTTTACCAGCAGCAGCAGCTCGAAATATTACAAATAACGTAAAACAATATCATCTAGTGTCGGTGCTTTTTGCTTTGACTGCCGGTTTGGCAGGGCTCATTTCCTCCTATTATACCAATACGGCAACCGGTGCTACGATTGTAGTTATTTCAGCAGGACTCTTTTTTATTACGTTAGCGTTAAAACCGTATTTTATTCGTTGAGACATGAGGCAAAAAACAGATTATTTTTTAATTGATTTTCTTTGCCAGATAGTATACGCTTAAATTGAATTATATCTTACTCGATAAAAATAAATTCTTGTTGGCAGTAAAATAAGTTTGTATAAAATAGTAGAGGAGATATGGGCTGTGAAAATAAAAAACAGTATGGAAGATTTTGTTTTTTCCAAAATAAACGCAATACTGGCGGAGTATGGTGATGTTTGTAAATGTGAGAAATGCAGGACTGATATTGCTTTGCTTGCTTTAAATCATTTACCACCGCATTATGTTTGCAGTGACAAGGGAGATACCCTAACTCGCTTGAATCTATATCAACCGGAAAATGAAGTGGACATGATTCGTGAAATTGCTAAAGCTGTTGAGATTGTTAGTGTTAATCCACATCATTCATAAATAAAAAAGCATCGCTCAAAATTTTATTTTGAACGATGCTTTTTTTAAACGGAAAGCTCTGATTCTGTTTTTTCACCAGATGGTTCTTTATCAGTGTCTTCTTTTATAACCATGATTTTATCTATACGAGCTCTATCCATATCAAGAATTTCAAACGTAAAATTATTCCACGTGAATTTCTCTGCTTCTTTTGGAATATAACCTAAATAGGAAGTAATGAAGCCTCCCATGGTTTGATAATGATCAGGGTCCTCATCGGGTAATTCATCTAGTTCAAACTGTTCCTTGAAATCGTCAATCGAATATAGACCGTCTACCAGCCAGGATTGATCATCACGACGAATGATCTGAATTGGTTCTGGTTCATTATTTAATGAGATATCACCAACAATTCCAGAAATGATATCTTTTATCGTGATAAAACCGACGACACCGCCGTATTCATCAAGTACAATCGCTTCATGTGTACCCGTTTCTTTAAATTTTTCTAAAACACGAAAAGACTCCATAGACCGAGGAATAAACATCGGTTTGCGAAGATATTTTGCCAAATTTAAATCCTGTTTATTAATGGCAGCATTTAATAAATCTTTTGCATAGAGTACACCAGCAAAGTCATCGAGATTGTCTTTGCCGACAGGAAAGATCGTATCAGGATTTTCTTTAATCAGTTCTAAATTATGCTCGAGTGAATCGGCAAGATCCAGCCAAAACATCTGCGTGCGTGGTCTCATTAAAGCATAAGCCGTCTGGTCGCTCATATGGAAAATTCGATCCACCATATCCTGTTCTGTTTTTTCAAAGGTGCCATCTTCGGTGCCTTGTTCAATTAGGTTTTTCACTTCATCTTCGGTTACAGCATCCTCAACGCGTGGATTAATGCCACAAATAGCAAGTACCATAGTCGTGGAGGTGGAAAGAAAATGGACAAACGGTCTAGTAGACAATTCCATTTTATTCAATAATTTAGCAAAATGAAGCAGAATGATTTCAGGGCTGTTGCCAGCAATTTTTTTCGGTACGAGTTCGCCGATGATCAGATTTAAATAGGTGATAAATACAACGCTGCAGATAAAGGCAATTAAATCAGCATAGAAATTATCAATCGAGAGAGTTGATAACAATCCTGATAAAATTGGCGCAAGTTCAGCGCCGGCTAAAGTACCAATTAAAATACTCATTAAGGTTATGCCAATTTGCATGGCCGAAAGAAATCGTTCTGGATCATCCATGATTTTGCTAGCCAGCTGTAGTTTTCGATCATCATTGTTCGATAGTTTTTCAAGCTTGCTTTTATGGGTTTCTAGTATCGCGGTTTCGGTCAGAACAAAAAAGCCATTTGCAATAATACAACATAAAGTTAATGCGAGTTTAATACTCGTCTCGGGACTGTCCAAGAAAAAGCCACATCCTTTTTTTATTTAAAAATTATATACTTACATCAGAAAAAATTTTTAATTTTTGATATTAAGTATTATTATACCATATTTTTAAGATATAGTTTAGATATTATTTGAAATGAAACTAATAGTTAAGCTGCTTTAAATATTCTATATGGCAATCGTAAGGAATGGGGTATAGGACCGAGTGGCGTCTGTCATTTACTATATGCATGCAATTTACTTGTTTTTGGCTAATAATTATGATATGATGCACTATATGGCGTATTGTGCTTTAGACTATAAATTGGTAGTTCGGCAAAGTTTACGTAAGCCAGAGAAAAATAATGAGTTGTAGGAAAAACAGGAGGTCATTGTATATAATGAAAGTTACTGCAGAAAAAATAGACAATCATCAAGTTGTTTTAGAGATGGAAGTACCACAAGCGGAATTGAGCAAAGCAATTGAAAAAGCTTATACTAAGCTTGCAAATAGAGTGAATGTCCCAGGGTTCCGTAAAGGTAAAGCACCACGTAAAATTTTGGAACAACGCATCGGCAAAGAAGCAATTTTGGATGAAGCTTTTGAATTGCTTGCTCCTAAAGCATTTAATGATGCCCTTACGCAGGAAAATATTGAACCGGTAAGCCGTCCTAAAATTGACGTTGTGACTTTGGAAGAAGGTAAAGATGTTGTGTTTAAAGCAACGATTACTGCAAAACCAGAAGTTACACTTGGTGAATATAAAGGTTTAACTGTAGCAAAAACAACTGTAGAAGTTAAAGACGAACAAGTAGAAGAACAAATCAAACAAATGCTGGATCATCATTCGAAAATGGTTACAGTTGAAGATACGATTGTTGCAAAAGATGATTTTACAACGATTGATTTCAAGGGCTTTGTTGATGACGCTGCTTTTGATGGTGGGGAAGGTAAAGATTATCCACTCCAAATTGGTTCGGGAAGCTTCATTCCTGGTTTTGAAGAACAGTTGATTGGTGCTACAGTAGGTCAGGAACTTGATGTACATGTAACATTCCCTGCAGAATATCACGCAGCAAATTTAGCTGGTAAACCAGCTGTGTTCAAATGCACAGTAAATAATATTAAACGTAAAGAATTGCCGGAACTTGATGATGCATTTGCTAAAAAAGCAAGTTCATTTGAAACGGTGGCTGAGCTTAAAGCCGATATGAAAGATAAACTGGAAAAAAATGCAGTCGTAAAAGCTGAAAATGATAGAAAAGCAGAAGCTCTTAAAATTGCAACTGAAAATATGACAGTGGATATTCCAGATGAAATGATTGATAACCGTATTAGCCATATGCTGGAAGAACTTTCAATCAGCCTTGAAAATCGCGGAATGAAATTAGACCAGTATTTACAATATGCAAACACGGATATTGCAAAATTACGTGAAACATATCGTGAAACGGCAGTCGTCAATGTGAAAACAGATTTGATGCTTGAAGCAGTAGCAAAAGCAGAAGAAATTAAAATTGAAGCAGCTGATATGCAGGTAGAAGTGGAAGCGATGGCGAAAGCTTATGGTGCAACAGCTGCACAAGTACAAAAAATTATTAGCGAACAAGGGCGTATTGGTGATTTAATGGCAACGATTATGCGCAAGAAAGCTGCACAGTTTATTGTTGATCAAATCGCAGAATAAGTTTTGCCGCTAAGAGATAACTGGGGTGATCTTATGAATTATGTACCGATGGTAGTAGAACAATCAAGCCGAGGCGAACGAGCATATGATATTTATTCTCGTTTACTTAAAGATCGTATCGTTTTTATTGGTGGACCAATAGATGATAATGTAGCAAATGTTGTTATTGCACAATTGCTGTTTTTAGAGTCAGAAGATCCGGATAAAGATATCCATTTATATATTAATAGTCCAGGTGGTGTTGTAACGGCGGGTCTTGCAATTTATGACACGATGCAGTATATCAAACCTGATGTTTCTACGATTTGTTTAGGTCAGGCCGCAAGTATGGGCTCATTACTTTTAACAGCAGGTGCCAAAGGCAAACGATATGCGCTTCCATACGCGCGTATTATGATTCACCAACCGTCAGGCGGAGCGCAGGGTCAGTCTACGGATATTCAGATTCAAGCAAGAGAAATTCTTCGCTTAAGAGAAGTTGGTAATGATATTTTAGTTCGTCATACAGGTCAGACTCGTGATAAAGTCGTATTAGATACGGAGCGTGACAGCTTTATGTCAGCTGCGGAAGCACAAACTTATGGTCTGATTGATGAAGTCATTACTCGTCCGGTAAAAAAAACCGAAAGCCCTGAATAGAGAGGTGATAACATGTTAAAGTTTGGGGATGAAAAAGGTCAACTGAAATGCTCGTTTTGTGGTAAATCACAGGAACAGGTAAGAAAGTTGGTTGCAGGTCCTGGTGTATACATTTGTGATGAATGTATTGAACTTTGCAATGAGATAATCGAGGAAGAATTCAGTGATGATGTTGAAGTCGAACTGAAGGATGTTCCAAAACCGAAAGAAATCAGGGGCATTTTAGATCAGTATGTAATTGGTCAAGATGAAGCAAAGAAATCTTTAGCGGTAGCTGTATACAATCATTATAAGAGAATCAACATGGGACCTAAAATTGATGATGTTGATTTGCAAAAATCAAATATTCTGATGCTTGGTCCGACCGGCAGCGGTAAGACTTTACTGGCACAGACCTTAGCGAAAATTTTGAATGTACCGTTTGCCATAGCAGATGCTACTTCTTTAACAGAAGCTGGGTATGTTGGTGAAGATGTTGAAAATATCTTATTGAAACTGATTCAAGCAGCTGATTACGATGTTGAAAAAGCAGAAAAAGGGATTATTTATATTGATGAAATCGATAAAATTGCCCGGAAATCAGAAAATCCTTCGATTACACGCGATGTTTCAGGCGAAGGAGTGCAACAAGCTTTATTAAAGATTCTTGAAGGTACGGTTGCAAGTGTTCCACCGCAAGGCGGACGCAAACATCCACATCAGGAACTTATACAGATTGATACGACGAATATCTTATTTATCTGCGGCGGTGCATTTGATGGTATTGAAAAAATCATTGATTCTCGTACAGGTAAAAAGAACTTAGGTTTTGGTGCCGAAATTAAGAGTAAAGAAGAACGTAAAGTCGGTGAGATTTTGAAATTTGTTCTTCCAGAAGATTTACTTAAGATAGGCTTGATTCCTGAATTTGTTGGGCGTTTACCAGTGGTTGTTACATTGGAAGCACTTGATGAAGATGTCCTTGTCAGCATATTGACAAAACCGAAAAACGCCTTGGTGAAACAGTATCAAAAGTTCCTTGATATGGATAATGTTAAATTGGAATTTGAAGAAGATGCGCTTAGAGTCATTGCAAAAGAAGCTTTAAAACGCAATACTGGTGCTCGTGGATTACGTTCCATCATTGAGTCGGTTATGCGCAATGTGATGTATGAAGTTCCATCACGTGATGATGTAGCGAAATGCACTGTGACGAAGGAAGTTGTTACAGATAAGAAAGATCCTATATTGACATTAGACGAGAAAAAGGCAAAAAAGCCTTTAACCAATGAAGAATCGGCTTAGTCAAAAGGTTTTTAAAAGGGACGTTGTATTTTTACAGCGTCTCTTTTTGGTTTATTTTCTATGAATCAATATTATAGAGGATTTTTCTGTTTTGGTTTAGAATACCAATTATTTAGGTATCAATAAAGATTCTAGTTTATGCACGATAAAAAGATGATTTACAATAAAGTGCGCATTACATAAAAAAATATAATGAGGAGGTTTTTATATGGATACGAATCGCAAAATGCCTTTATTACCGTTACGAGGAATCATGGTTTTTCCGTATATGATCATCCATTTAGATGTTGGCAGAGAAAAGTCGATTGCAGCCTTGGAAGAGGCTATGCTGCATGATCGAATTATCATGTTGAGTGCCCAAAAAGATGCAGCCATTGAAAAACCAGGACAAGATGATATATTTGAAATTGGCACGATTGCTGAAGTAAAGCAGCTCTTAAAGTTACCAGGTGGCACAATTCGTGTTTTGGTTGAGGGATTACATAGAGCTAAGATTGTGAAACATAATGAATTGGAAAAATATTATGAAGTTGAAATAGAAGAGTTTAATGAAACAGTGGAGCCGTCACTGGAATTAGAAGCTTTGACTCGAGCTGTTGTGCACGAATTTGAACAGTGGGTGAAGTTAAGCAAGAAAATTCCGCCGGAAACTTTAGTCTCTGTCGTGATTGTGGAAGATGCTGGCAGGCTTTGTGATTTAATTGCCAGTCATTTGAATCTTAAATTGGATGATAAACAAGCCTTGCTTACGGCAACGGATGTTAAAGTTCGGCTGGAAAAATTATATGAGATATTGGCGCGAGAAATGGAAGTTCTTGAAATTGAACGAAAGATAAGTGGTCGTGTTAGAAAGCAAATGGAAAAGATCCAAAAAGATTATTATCTACGAGAACAAATGAAAGCTATTCAAAAAGAGCTGGGTGACAAAGATGATAAATCAGCTGAAATTGAGGAGTATCAGAAAAAACTCGCAGAAACAAAGTATCCGGACGATGTTGTTGAACGTATCAATAAAGAACTTAGTCGTTTAGAAAAAATGTCGTCGCTATCTTCTGAAACTGGTGTGATTCGTACGTATTTAGATTGGCTGCTGTCTTTGCCATGGGACAATGCAACGAAGGAACAGCTGGATATAAAAGAAGCTGAAAAAATATTAAATAAAGATCATTATGGGTTAGAAAAGGTAAAAGAACGGATTTTAGAATATTTGGCAATTCGCAAATTATCCGATTCACTTAAGGGACCGATTCTGTGTTTAGTTGGCCCTCCCGGGGTTGGTAAAACATCTTTGGCACGTTCGATTGCCCGCTCACTAGGTCGTACTTTTGTCAGAGCATCTTTGGGTGGCGTACGGGATGAAGCGGAAATTCGCGGGCATCGTCGTACGTATGTTGGAGCACTTCCCGGGCGAATCATTCAAGGCCTAAAAACAGCAGGATCATACAATCCAGTATTTTTGTTGGATGAGATTGATAAAATGAATTCAGATTTTAAGGGTGATCCATCGGCCGCTCTGCTAGAGGTTCTTGATCCCGAACAGAACAATACGTTTAGTGATCACTACATTGAACTGCCATTTGATCTTTCAAAGGTGCTCTGGGTGGTTACAGCAAATGCAATACATACGATTCCGCGACCGCTTCGTGACCGCATGGAAATCATTCATTTGCCAAGTTATACGGAAGAAGAAAAATTGCAGATTGCTCAGCGTTATTTAGTGAAAAAACAAATAAAAGAAAATGGCTTAAAATCGGCACAAATTCAATTTTCAGAAGGAACACTGCAGAAAATGATTGCAGGCTTTACACGAGAATCGGGTGTGCGCGAACTAGAACGTATTGTTGCAAAAGTCTGCCGTAAGGTTGCTTTGCAAATTGTCCAAAAGGACAAAAAAACGGTAAAAGTAACAGCTCAAAATTTGCATGCTTTTTTAGGGAGAACTAAATTTATACACAGCAAAGCGGAAAAAGAGGCCGAAGTTGGTGTATGTACCGGTATGGCCTGGACTGAGGTCGGTGGTGATATTTTACCTACTGAAGTTACTGTCATCAAAGGCAAGGGGAAATTGATTCTGACAGGTCAATTAGGTGATGTGATGCAAGAATCAGCGCAGGCTGGACTTAGTTATATTCGCAGCCGTACCCAAGAATTGAATATTGATGCTGAATTTTATGAAAAGCAGGATATTCATATCCATCTGCCGGAAGGGGCGATTCCTAAAGATGGTCCATCGGCTGGTATTACAATGGCTACGGCTATGGTATCTGCTTTAACGGATCAAAAAGTTCGTTCGGATGTGGCAATGACTGGGGAAATTACCTTACGTGGCAGAGTTTTGCCGATCGGTGGACTAAAAGAAAAAGTAATAGCGGCATATCGTGAAGGTATCAAAACGATTATTTTACCAAAAGAAAATGAACGAGATATTGAGGATATTCCAAAAAATATAAGGCACGAATTAGAATTTGTTCCAGTTGAACATATGGATCAAGTTTTAGCGTGTGCAATGGTGAAAGAACATGAGTGAAAAAGATAAAGTAATTATAACGCAAGGCAAATATATTGCTTCAGCGGTACAAGTGGAGCAGTATCCAGAAGACAAGATGAAAGAAATTGTTTTTATGGGCCGCTCCAATGTAGGTAAGTCGTCGTTGATCAATTCGCTTACGAGAGTTAAAGGGTTGGCCAGAGTGAGCGGGAATCCGGGTAAGACACAGACGATTAACTTTTATGAATTAGGTGCTAAGTTAGAAGACAGAGAAGATCGAATTGATTTTTATCTGGTCGATTTGCCGGGGTATGGATATGCAAAAACCGGACAGGAAAATCGTAAACGCTGGGCAAAATTTATTGATGAGTATTTGCTGAAATCTCAACAATTGCAATTTGTTTGCCAGTTAATTGACAGCCGTCATGCACCAATGCCATCGGATGTGGACATGTTTAATTGGTTGGTTAAACATAATCTTCCAGTCTTGGTTATTGCTACGAAAGCAGATAAATTGGGAAAAAATGCTCTACAAAAAAATTTGGCCGTTATCAGAAAATCATTAGGTGTACCAGATTTGGCGGTGCTGCCTTATTCTGCAGTTAAAAGTGAAGGGCGTTCAGAATTACTTGACGTCATAGGTGATGTTTTGGTACAATAAAAGAAAACATATATAAGAGGGATTTATGGTAAAAAGTTTATGCGTAAATTTTTGTTATATAAGGGGAGCGAAAATGATAAAAAAGGAACCGGTTCGTTTGACAGTGTTTGATAAAGAGTTATTGAATGTCTTACAGACCCAGTTGCCAATCAGTAAACGGCCATTTGCTGATTTAGCAGCTATGCTAAATACAGAGGAATCGATTGTGATCAATCGTATTAAAGATTTAAAAGAAGCCGGATATGTACGGCGTATAGGACCTTTTTTTGATTCGGATAAACTAGGTTACCAGGGAACGTTAATTGCCGTAAAAGTCGATCCAGCATATATGGAATCTGTTGCAACGGCGATTAACTGTTATCCGGGAGCTACCCATAATTATGAACGGGATGGTTTATACAACCTGTGGTTTACGCTGTTGACTCCCGATACCAAGCTGCGTGAGCAGATATTGGAAGAGGTGCGAAACTTGCCAGGTGTAGAAAAACTCATTAGCTTAATTGCGAGAAAAAAATATAAAATTAACGTTCAGTTTAATTTGAAGTAGGTGAAAACATGGATGCATTAGATAAAAAAATTATTCAAGCCATGCAAGATGAGTTTCCCGTTGTTGAAAAACCTTACGAAGAAATTGCTGGGCGGATTGGTATTACTGAAGCTGAACTCTTAGCTCGTTTACAGGTGTTTAAACGAGATGGACAAATTCGCAAAATGGGAGCTGTGCTTCGCCATCGTGAAGTCGGTTTTTCATCGAATGTACTGTGTGCGTGGGCGGTTCCAGAACAGCAGATTGAAATTGTAGCGCAGCAGATGTCGGAAAGTACGGCTGTTTCTCATTGTTATGATCGCAATACGATGCCCGATTGGCCCTATAGTGTTTATACAATGATCCATGGACACAGCCGTGAGGAATGCAATGCGATTGCTCAGGAGCTGGCTGAAAAAACGCATATAGTGGATCGTGTGATGCTGTTTAGTGTGAAAGAATGGAAAAAAACAAGTATGCGTTATTTTTCTGAAGCTGAAATATAAAATTATTTATACAGCCGTTTACGGTATAAAAAAAGAGATCATGCGTGATCTCTTTTTTTATACGCTGGAGGATATGGTTGATGCTTGCCTGTAAGTGTTTATAAATGTTACTATGTAAAGGTATACGATACATAACATTAAAAAAGAGTGAAGGATGATGGAAATGATAGCAGAAAAAATGTATGAATTAGGCAGTAAAAAATCGACGATTCGTACGATTTTTGAATATGGTCAAGAAAGAGCCGCCGCTGTAGGGGCCGAAAATATTTTTGACTTTAGTTTGGGTAATCCGAATGTACCAGCTCCTGATTTTATTAAAGAGGCAATCTTGGACATTTTAAATGAAGAAGAACCTTGTGCAATTCATGGTTATACGATAGCACCAGGGAATCCACAAGTTCGAGAAATTTTAGCGCAGAGTATCAATGCAAGATTTTCTACGACCTTTACGGGAAAAAATCTTTTTATGACAGCTGGCGCGGCAGCCGCCATTACGGTTGTATTTAAAGCTCTTAGCGAAAAGGCAGATGAATTTATTGCATTTGCGCCATTCTTTCCTGAATATGAATGCTTTGTGGAATCTACCGGAGCTAAATTAGTTGTGGTTCCTGCACAGATTGAAGATTTTCAAATTAATTTTGCTGAATTTGAAAAAAGAATCAACAGTCATACGAAAGCGGTTATTGTCAATTCTCCGAATAATCCAAGTGGTGCTGTATATTCCGAAGCTACAATACAAAAACTGGTGGCAATTTTAGAAGAAAAATCGGCACAGTATGGACAGCCAATTTTCTTGATTTCGGATGAACCATACCGTGAAATTGCGTATGATAACATAGAAGTTCCTTATCTAACGAAATATTATAAAAATACATTGGTTTGTTATTCCTACAGCAAATCTTTTTCCTTGCCGGGCGAAAGAATTGGTTATGTAGTCGTTCCAGACGAACTTGTTGATTTCAACAGAATGTATGCGGCTATCGCTGGGGCTGGCCGTGTTTTGACTCATGTCAATGCACCGTCATTGTTTCAAAAAGTGGTAGCACGCTGTGCGGGCAAACCTTCTGATATCAGCACGTATGTGACAAATGGTACATTGCTTTATAACGGGTTACTTGAAGCGGGTTTTCATTGTGTAAAACCGCAGGGAGCTTTTTATCTTTTTCCACAATCACTTGAAGCAGATGATGTTGCTTTTTGTGAACGAGCAAAAAAATATGATCTGTTATTGGTACCAGGCCGTGATTTTGGTTGTCCGGGGCATTTTAGGGCTTCTTATTGTATAAATACAGATACAATTCGTCGTTCTTTGCCTTTATTTAAAAAATTAGCGGCAGAATACAATAAATAAAATCAATGACTTTAATAAACAAAGAATATGATATACAAATAGGAATAAATAAAAGATTATGGTTAAAATACCTAATCTTTTATTTATTGTAGGCAGTTTAACCTTATAAAACGTTGAACTTTATAAAACGATGTAGTATACTATTCATGCTAATGATTTAAATAGTAATTTACTGAATTACAGTATAAATTTAGGCATTATGAATGGTGGAGGTTATTATGTCAAGTTTAACGAAAAGTTTAAATGTATATCAGGGTGTGGGGATTTTAGTTTCGACACTGCTGGGGTCTAGTATTTTTATCGTGCCAGCGATGGCGGCTTCCTTAGCAGGTGAGAAATCAATTATAGCATGGCTTTTAACGTTGCTTTGTATTTTGCCAGTAGCTTTTACTTTTAGTAATTTAGCAGCACTTTATCCAAGTGAAGGTGGAACAGCGTTTTTTATTCGTCAGGCATTTAATGGTCAGTTTGAGCGTTTTACGTCGTGGCTTTTTTTGGCAGCGATGCCGATTGCACCTCCCATCATTTTAATTACCGGTATTTCTTATTTAGGGGCATTATGGAATTTAAATGAATTCCAGCTTTTTTTAGCAGAGAGTTTTTCTTTGTTGGCATTGTTTATAATCAATCGGTATGGAATTAATTTTATGAGTAAATTAAACACTTTTATCACGCTGGTGACACTAGCTGTTTTAGCTTGCTTAATTGGCAAGGCGGGGCTTGCTGGTGCTTTTGCACGTCCCATAGATCTTTCAATGTACTGGTCTGATTTAGGAATAGTCATCCCGGCAGTCAGTTTGATTTTTTGGTGTTTTGTCGGTATCGAAGCAGTCGTTCATTTGGCGGGGAGTTTCAAAAATGTTAAGCGGGATTTTCCTTTGACGATTTTGATCAGTATTGGCATTGTAGGGGGGCTGTGTATTTTGTTGGGACTCATTGTCCTGAAATATCATGCCTACGGAAATCCTGTATTAAATGCTAACTATATGGTCTTTTTATTTAATATATTATTTGGCTCAGCCGGTAAAATATTTGTTGCTGTGATGGCTTTTTGCACTTGTTTAGCTGCGGTTAATTTATATTTGGTGAGTTTTTCAAAAATGCTTTATGCTATGAGTATGACTGGCGCGTTACCAGAATGTTTCCAGAAATTGAATAAAATGAGTGTTCCCATACCGGCAATGCTGCTATGTTATAGTATTGTTTTTCTTACCTTGTTGGTGAGGCAATTAATTGGTTTTCAGCTTGAAGAACTTATTTTATATGCCAATGTTATTTTTATGGCTGTCTATTTGCTGGCTTCTTTAGCCGGGGTAGTTTTATTATCGGGGCTTAAACGTGGGATGGCTTGTTTGTCGACTATTTTATGTTCTTGTTTATTTATATCATTGGGGATTAAGTGCATCTATGTACTCCTTTTATGTATAGGCGTGATGATTATAGATTATATTTGGTATCACCACCAACGAATGATTCAAGCTTAAAACATCGGTGTTCTTTTCTTTTGCAGGAGTTTGTTGGAATTTACGGAATATTATATAATACGTTATTATTGCAAAAGGAAGAAATTGAATGATCGATGAACGGGAAATGAAATATATTTTACAAGTTGCGGAGGAATTAAGCTTTTCGCAAGCCGCAAAAAAACTTTATGTTAGTCAGCCATCCTTGAGCCAATGCATTAAAAAAGTTGAAATTGAAATCGGAGTAGAGTTATTTGATCGGCGAACCAGTCCACTGACGCTTACGTTTGCTGGTGGTCTTTATATAAAAAAAGCAAAGCAGATTCAAACAATTCAGCAAGACTTGCTTAGTCAAATTGAAGATCTTTCGGATTTAAAACGGGGACATCTTAAGATTGGGACTTCGTATTCAAGGACGGCTTATTTGTTGACGCGGATCTTACCGGAGTTTCGTATGCGTTTTCCAGGGATTGACATCAGTCTGGTTGAAGGAACAACAATCGAGCTGCAGGAATATGCAGCGAGTGGGATGACGGATCTTTCCTTTGTTTATCTGCCACTTAAAAATGAAGAGCTTATTTATGAGCATATTGTCGATGAAGAGATTTTGCTGGCACTACCCGCGAATCATCCAATTAGCCAAAAATTTTCGTCGCAGGAGCAAACGATACCTTTCCCAAAAGTTTCCTTTGCTGCTTTTGCAAATGAACCCTTTATTGTTATGAAAAATAAGCGTAAAATGCGAGAAGCATTTTTGACCTTATGCGAAAAAACCAAAACGCATCCTAAGGTGATATTGCAGTCTAATAGTTTAGTTTCAGCACAGTCATTAGTGGCCGTCGGCGTTGGAGCCACGTTGGTCACAGATACGTTGGCTCTGTATAACAAACTGGCCAGTAATCCGTGCTATTTTTCGTTGATCGAGCCAATAGAGCCGCGCCATATGGTGGCAGCTTATCCTAAAAAAGTACGTTTGTCAAAAGCCGCGGATGCTTTTTTGCAACTGACAAAAGAATATATGTAAATAAAAAATGAACAATTGCTTTTTGATGACAAGCAATTGTTCATTTTTTTATTAACTGTTCGAAATAAACCACCGGCTTAGCCGGCGGAATCGACGGTTTTGACTTTAGTCGAAAAAAAATCCCTGTTACAATAAATGCAGGTCTAGCCAACCGCATAAAAAATAACAGGGAGGTCTTTATCATGCAAGATAAAGATATACAAAGTTTAGAACATACTAAGTGGAGATGTCAATATCATATTGTTTTTGCGCCTAAATATCGTCGGATGGAAATTTATGGAGAA
>NZ_KB905853.1 GCF_000381065.1 Propionispira raffinosivorans DSM 20765
GATAAAGACCTCCCTGTTATTTTTTATGCGGTTGGCTAGACCTGCATTTATTGTAACAGGGATTTTTTTTCGACTAAAGTCAAAACCGTCGATTCCGCCGGCTAAGCCGGTGGTTTATTTCGAACAGTTAAAAGAAAAAGAAATGTGCCTGTGCAATTTATATACAGACACATTTCTTACTTGATTTCAATGTAAATCCATATTGATTTCAATGAGATTTCCATCAATATCCATTTCTATGACAAGGTATTGTATATCACTTATTTTCACCGAGAAATTGTCACCTAATGTTAAGCTTGGTGTAGAAATATCAACTTCAAAATCCATTGACGCCAAATTGGTTGCTGCATTGGCTGTAACCATGTTGGACAATTCAGAAATAGCACTTTGAGCCATTTCATCAAATGTTGCAACAGGCAGCCCCATCATCATGGTCGATGCTATTTTGCAGGCAGCTTCTGTCGTCATATTATAAGCAACATTACCACGAACACTTTTGGTAAAACCAACTAACACGGTAACACCCAGGCTCGGCATTGCTTTTTCTCTAGTAGATAATTTACCGCGTGTGATTGTTAGGAAACCAAGCTGCGGCAATACTGTTGTAATGGCATTGATAAAAGGGTTTACGAATTTCACATCCATTCGTCTTGCCTCCCTGCAAATCCAATACTCATTTCCAGATCACCAATCCGTGTTTTGGCGGTGATTTTAAACGATTTCAGCTTTGTATTTAAAATACGGATTTTATTGCCGCTTATCATCCCTGGGGGAGCAATTCGAATTTCGTTATCTTTTAATAAATCATTCAATTTTGAAATATAATTTCCCATAAGAATGTTAGCGGCTTCCTCGAAGGCATCTTGAGCCTCCTCATCAGATAAGTCTTCCTCATCACTAAGATTTAATACCAAACGAGCAAATTCAATCATTGTTATATCCGTGGCATAGATAATCATACGACCGGAAGGATTCCCCGTTAAACCAATGATAATTCCAGTTCCAGTAACGTCAAAGTCGACATCTCGAGTTTCTTCAAACATCATTTTACCCTGCAAACCAGATAATTTAAAAAGTTCGCGTTGGAAAATCTTCACCAGCGGTTTGATATAAGATTCTTCTAAAATAGTATGTAGGTTCATTTCATTTTGATAGAGCAATAATAATGTATCAATGAACTCATTAGGATCGACTGGCTTTTGCAAAAAAGAACGGATACCAGCAGCACGCCCTTTTATCATAAGAGAAACATCTTTCATCGCACTAATCATGAGTATTTTAGCGTTGGGGTCGAGTTTTAAAATATGACGACTCGTTTCGATACCATCTCTATCTGGTAAATTCATATCCATTGTAATGATGTCGGGTTTGTGTATCTGGTATTTTTCAACAGCTTCTTTACTATCTTTTGCATAGCCGCAAACCTTAAAATTGGTTTTTTCTAGCATTTTTGTTAACATCATATAACTAACTTTTGAATCATCAACAATTAAAACACGAACTTCTTTCAAAATTAAGCACCTCTCTTATCTTACTGTTTTATAATGAATTATTATCCTTTTTGTAAAGAAAAACCTGCCTGTTTGCAAAAAATATTCTTATTGTTTAAAAAATTATAGAAAAAAATAGTATGATATATTCTACCATTAAGCAGCAAAAAGAGCGACAAGATTTATCAAATCCTATCGCTCTTTTTATTTTTTTAAATGCTCAGTACTATTCATGAGTTCAATGCTTCGCTCTAAACCATTGTAAGTAAGGATATTAACCGCTGTATTATCTTGCCGAATTGACCATATGTAACGCAGAGGCATATGTAACGCTTCAGCGAGAATTGTACGGTTTACTGCCCCATGTGCAGCAATCACAATCGTTTGATCGGGGTGATCCTCACAAATAGAAAGGACTGCCTTGGTCGCGCGTTGCTGAAGCTGAGCAAAAGATTCTCCTCCTGGTATTTGAGCTGTATCGGGATTTGCAAAAAAGTGCTGCATCATGCCGCCCCATTTGGCGTTGATTTGATCATAGTTCAAACCTTCCCAATCACCAAAATTCATCTCACGCAATGCCGTTTTGCTTTGAACGGGTAGCTTAAATTGTGCAGCAATGCACGTAGCTGTTTTATGGGCACGTTTTAAATCACTTGAATAAATGGCATCAATTTTAGCTAAAGGAAAATTTTGGGCGAGACGCTCCGCCTGCTCAATCCCCGTTTCAGATAATTCTATATCAGACTGCCCCTGGTATTTGCCTAATGCATTCCATATCGTTTGTCCATGGCGGATTAAAATAAGTTTTGTCAAAATACATCACCTTTTCTTATTATTTGTTGCAGCGCATTCAGTAAAATACAATTATCCTGATGTGTTTTTACCGCAATACGAATATACTGATTCGTAAGCCCTGGATAATTGCTGCAATCGCGAATTAAAATATGATTTTCTAACAATTTTGCCCGTAAGGTCGCTGCTGTAAAATTTGTGCTTGCCAAATTGAGCAAAATAAAATTCACGCTTGGTCGATAAACTTGTAAAAATTTAATTTTACAAAGTTCTTCATACAGAAAACAAATTTCTTTATCTAAAAATTCTTGTGTATCTTTTTTATACGAAAGATTTGCTAGTCCCGCTACTCCCGCTTTTTGGGCTAGATGATTAACATTCCATGGGTCTTTCCCCAAATCAATTTGCGCGACAAGCTGAGGGTTTGTTATCGCAAAACCAAGCCGTAGCCCCGGAATCGCATAAAACTTTGTCAAAGACTGCAAAACCAACAAATTATCATATTTTTGGACAAGATGCCGACAGGTATAAAGTTCGACATCACTACGAAAATCAATAAAGGATTCATCGATAACCACAAAACAATGTTCTTTTTTTGCCGCAGCAATACATCGTTCAAGTTCATCAACCAATAAAAGATTCCCCGTTGGATTATTGGGATTACCTAAAAACAGAAGATCGACATCTTTTAGTTTTGCTAAAAGCAAGTTCCAATCTAACGTAAAGTTCAGCGCTGGACTTAAATAAAAATAAGAAATAGCCGCGCCACTAGCAACGGCTGCACGTTCATATTCGCTAAAAGATGGCACTGGCAGCAGTACTTTTTGGGGCTTAAGAATGTGGCTTAAAACATAGAGCAGTTCTACGGCACCATTTCCTAGCGTGATGGTATCAATCGCAATTTGATATTCTTTCGCAATCGCTGTTTTTAATTCCCGCCCATTGGGATCTGGGTAATGGATCAGCTGTTTAATCTGTGATTGGATTGTCCTAATTGTTGCTTCAGACATACCTAAAGGATTGATGTTTGCACTAAAATCAATAATTTGCTTCGTTTCTCCATCAGCCGCAAAATCATGAATATTGCCACCATGTTCAAATTTCTTTAAAGAATCCATTCTGCTCCTCCTCAATCAGACAGCCACCTGAGATCAAGTGGACCGTTTTTAAATAACATGCATTTGGTACCGCTTTTTGAATTTCTTCAAGAATGGCTTGCAGCGGCACGATTGTTTCTGTTTTAAATAAAAGACCGATTACAGTTCCGCTATGGGCGGTATTAACACCAATCGCCCCAAATTGTAGAGAAATTCGAATAATTTCCGACAACTGACTTTTACATAAAATCATCTGATTTGCCAACGCGCTGATTGTGGCAGCCTGACCAATTAAGTCAACTTTGCGATTATGCAGACCTTCTAATAATAAGGCTAAGGCTTCCTTTATTTGTGGTTCATTGTGGGCATTTAGTTTTAATAAATCTTTCCGCTGATGGAAAAATAACGTATCGACTAAACCGCCCGTATCGAACATAAGAATCGAAATAGGTGGTATCCACTTAAATTGTTCATGACAAAAACCAGTGACTTGATTCATTTGGACAAGACCCTTAAAAAAAATGCCATCTGTTGGCTCAATGGATACGGCAATGCTTGCAATTTCACGTTCCGTAAGTTTCTTTCCTAAAGACACAGCCGCCCCTTGACATACAGCAGCAATATCCGCACTGCTTGAGGCCATCCCTTTACTAGGAATTAAATCTGAATGCAAGGTCATTTGATACGGATATGACTTTACATGAAATTTTTGCAATACTTTCACTAAAGCGAGCTGCGATTTTTCCCCGAGCCCTATAAGCGGCCCATTCTGCTCTTCGATAAGAACCGTCGAATATTGATTGATTGGACATGTAATTAAAAAAGGTTTGCCGCTTTTTGTTCCTTGAAGCAGTTCCCCACAGGATCCGGGGACTTTTACACGTATTACCATACATATCTCCTACTATAAAATCTGTACCACAAGTACAAAAATACATAAAACTAATAATTCACTAAGTTCCGTAAGTGCCCCGTAAACATCGCCCGTTAGACCACCAAGAATTTTGGTACAATACCGACCAAATAAAAGGGCAAAGATAAAAACACCTACCATACTAATTATAGCAGAAAAACCACATGGAAGAATAAAAACAAATGTAAAAATAGCGGCATAAAACAGGGATTTCTTATTTGCATAGACAGCAAAGGCTTTACCCATTCCTTCCGGACGAGCATAGGGAAACAATGTAATGCCGATTACCATTGCCATACGAGCGATAATCGGCATTACAAATAATGCAACAATTAACTGACCACCAGACATATCCAAAAGCAGAGACCATTTCGTAAGCATAAATAACACAAAAGCCATCACTGCATTTGAGCCGACACAACTATCTTTCATGATTTCCAGCATCCGCTCACGTTCTCGTCCCGAAAAAATACCATCCATTGTATCCATGAACCCATCACAATGCAGACCGCCTGTTAATATAACAGATAAAATCAATAACAGTGAAGCTGTCAGGTGCGCTGGCAGATAGATATTAAAAACGGGTAATAAAACCAAGAAAACATAGGCGGCGGCAGCTAAAATCAAACCTAAAACAGCACCAATCAACGGGAAAAATTTAACACTTTTGCCAAAATATTCGGCACTCCATTCACTTTGCTGTCGAAGCTTTATTCGTGTTAAAAATTGCAAGCCAATAAAAAATGCATTCATAAAATCTGTCCTCCAATCATCCATACAACAAATGCTAAAAGAAGAAATAATATACTAACTCCATACATCATTTGAATTGTTTTTGTTATGTGTTTTGGTTGTAATTCCTCTTGCTTATTTCCCATATAGGCACGAAAAGATGCACTGCCAAAATAATAATTCAAACCACCCAAACGAATGTTCAGGGCACCAGCTACCGTTGCTTCACTGTAGCCTCCATTCGGGCTCGGATGTTTTTTCGCATCACGGCGCATCATCTGAAATGCATTTTTCCAATTCATCTGCAAAATATATGCAACTATAATCAATAAAATCGCGGTGATTCGCGCGGGAATAAAATTCAATACATCATCCAGACGTGCTGCCGCACAGCCAAAATGTAAATATTTTTCATTTTTATACCCAAGCATAGAGTCCATAGTATTTACGGTCCGATATAAAATTGCGAATGGTAGACCACCTAATAAAAAATAAAAAAAGGGAGAAATAATACCATCAACAATATTTTCTGCCACTGTTTCCACCGTCGCACGCGTAATATCAGGTACATTTAAATTTTGTGTATCACGACCTACGATCCAGCCAACTTTGAATCGGGCATTTTTTAAATCTTCCGCCAACAAATAATTTCGAATTTCAAGGCCAGCTTCCGCCAAACTACGCGGTGAAATCGTAAAACTGAGTAAAAGAGCATTTATTCCCATGAGAACTAAGCTATATGGACCAAATAGAAAACCAGCAGCGGTAAGTAAAAGATCACTTACCATATAAACAATTCCTAAACTACACACAACCATTACGATACCATTATAGAATTGTTTTTTTGCGCAATGGTTGTGCTTCAGTAAAAACTTTTCTAAAAACGAAATTAAGCTGCCAATTAGAACGACTGGATGAAACTTGGAGCGTGGATCGCCAAAAATACTATCGATAAAAAAAGCTGACCAAGCTATTAATAAGGTATTCATTGTTTTGTCGCCATAATTTCTTTCAGTAAATCCATGTTTAAATTCTTGCGTACGGTATCGGCTAAGCGATCATAGCTATCTTGCTTGGCACGGGCGGTATTGACTGTATTTTCTATAGGAGTAAGACCTTTGCGGACACGGATGGCATTTAAAATAGAACGGCGGTATAAATCATTATCAAAAATTCCGTGAATATAACTGCCCATGACCAGACCATCAGAGCGAACATATCCATCTAAATCATGTGCTTTTGTCTCAGAACGTTCTGTAATGATAAAAGGATTCGTAAAACCCTCCTGCAAAAATTCGGTACGTCCCATATGGATTTCATAGCCATGGAGATCGCTTGCGACAATGGTCGTATCGAGAAATTGAAACCCAGGACACTCAGCTACGACCTGTGTAGTCAGTTTTTCCGGAATAAATGTCGTTTCAATAGGCAATAAATCAAGTCCGACAATAGAATCCAAAGTAGATTCGGTATGATGTGGATCATAAATTGCCTTTCCGAGCATTTGATAACCACCACAAATACCAATGAGTGGTGTACCCTGGGCAATCAACATTTTTATGTTTGCTTCAATACCACTTTGACGCAGATATAATAAATCTTCTGTTGTATTTTTGCTGCCCGGTAACAAGATCAAATCTGGATTTCCTAAAGAATCCCCGGCTTGCACATAATAAAGTGAGACATCCGCTTCTTTTTCCAGACAGTCAAAATCGGTGAAGTTTGAAATTTTTGGCGTGCGGATAACAGCAATCTTAAGTTCACCATTTGAAGCCGTATGTATTTTCTCTTCGAGTGATACAGAGTCTTCATCATCAATTCCTAAATGATCGAGATATGGTATGACACCTAATACTGGTTTACCCGTTTTCTGTTCGAGAAAATCAATCGCTGGCTCTAGCAGTGTAATATCACCGCGAAATTTATTAATGATAAGTCCTTTCACAAGGGCCCGTTCTTCTTCATCAAGTAATTCTAATGTGCCAACAAGTGATGCCAGCGCGCCGCCACGATCAATATCAGCAATAAGTAAGACCGGTGCATTTAAAAGTTTAGCTACCCGCATGTTGACAATGTCATTGGCTTTTAGATTGACTTCAGCCGGACTTCCTGCCCCTTCAATGACAATCGTTTCATATTCCTTGCTAAGTTCTTTTAAAGCTTCTTTAACTACTGAAAATGCTTTTAAAGAATAACCGGTATGATATTCTTTGGCGGACATATTCCCAATCGGTTTGCCCATGAGAACAACCTGCGAACAAGAGTTCCCCGTGGGCTTTAAAAGCACTGGATTCATATTGACGATTGGTTCGAGACCAGCAGCTTCGGCTTGCGCAACTTGAGCGCGCCCCATTTCTTCACCCGTTTTTGTTACATAAGAATTTAAAGCCATATTTTGTGCTTTAAAAGGAACCACTTTAATGCCATCTTGATAAAAAATTCGGCACAAAGCTGTCGTTAAAATACTTTTCCCAACGTGAGAGCTGGTTCCTTGCAGCATAATGTGATTTGTCATATTCGTTCCTCCAACTTTACTGCGAGTTTTTTTATATCAACGGGAATTCCGCTAACTACAAGATATACACAGTCCGCAGCTTTTGCCATCATTTGATTACTTAGACCCGCAAGATCGCGATAAGCTCTGGCTAGAACATTTTCCGGTACAATTCCCATCCCCACTTCATTTGTAACAAAAATCACTTGCGCTGCACTTTTTTTGCTATAGTGAATGAGTTTTTCTATGTATTCTTTTACATAAGTAAATTGATCCTCCATCTTTTGCGGGCAATCTTTCGCGCATAAAAGATTGCTCAGATATAAGGTTAGGCAATCAAACAAAATCAGATCAGACTGCAGGGAGGCTTGTTCGATGGCTTGTTCGGCATCATAAGGTGCTTCATAGGTTACCCAATTTGCTGGACGACGCTCGCGATGCAGTTTTATCCGATATTTCATTTCTGAATCATAAATTTGGGCGGTGGCGATATATGATATTTTTTTGCCATAGGTCATAGCATATTTTTCAGCGAAAGAACTTTTCCCGCTTCTGGCACCACCCGTTACTAAAATAATCTTCCCCACCTACAAAACCTCCCGATGCGTTCTAGAAATTTTAAAGTCGAGACATTTTTTTATAAAACACGCCGCGGCTTTTGTATTGCCGGCAAAATGAATATGCAAATATGACCCTGTGATATTATCTTTTGCATAACCTGATTTGTAGGTCATATTATTGCGTGTTTTCGTAAATTCAAATGCCCACGGAAAATCCACGACCTTGTTTTCTGGCAATACCATCGAAGAAAAATGAAATTCATGACCTTGTAAGATACTGTTTTTCTCACAAATCATGGTATCTTGCAGTGCTTTTGCCTCGATATAACCAACCGTCTGTAATTTATCGTTCATTTTGCAGCTTGCTGGAATAAGACCCAGCATGGCAAACGATTTACCTGTAAAATCGATGATCTCTTTTGTCAAATACATAAAACCACCGCATTCAGCATAAATTGGCAGCCCCTGCTTTGCTGCGTGAATCAGTGACTGCTGCATGGACGAATTTGCTATCAATTGATCCACAAACATTTCAGGAAAGCCCCCACCGATGATTAAACCATCCGCTGGGGGTATTTCTTTATCTTGCAGTGGGCTAAAAAAGATAATTTGTGCTCCCATACTTTCCAGTACCGCCAAACTCTCTGGATAATAAAATGAAAAAGCCTCATCTTTGGCTACGGCAATCCGTAAAGAATATGGTGCACTACGAACCGTGTCTTCAATTTTCTTTAAACTGGGTGCTTTTTGGGCAATTTCATACAAACGTTTTACATCAACTTGTTCGGCAATGGTCTCGCCAATTATTTTCACCGTGGCCACGGCATTTGTTTCACCAATCGGCGTTAAACCTAAATGACGTTCCGGCATTTTCATTTCTTCCTTGCGATAAATGGCACCGAGTACGGGAATATCGAGTCGCTGTAATGCATCTGTAATCATTCTTTTATGGTTTTCGGAACCGAGTCGATTTAAAATAACACCAGCAAAATCAACATCAGGATCGTACAATTTAAATCCCAGGGCAATTGCTGCTGCACTATCGCCCATGGACTTCACATCAATAACTAAAACCACTGGTGCCTGCAGCTGTTTGGCGAGTGCTGCGGTTGAACTGATTCCTTTGCGCCCACCGTCATAAAGCCCCATAACACCTTCAATAATAGCAATGTCCGACTTTTGGGCCGTTTTATAAAAAATAGAATTTATTTTCCCGGTTGGTACAAGCCATGTATCAAGATTATGACCTGACTTACCGCTGGCTAGTTCATGATAGCCAGGATCAATATAGTCAGGACCGATTTTATAAGATTGGACATCATAGCCAAGTTTCGCTAAAGCAAATAAAACACCGGTAACAATGGTTGTTTTGCCAGAGCCGCTTTGTGTAGCAGCAATGACAATACGCGGAATTTTTTTCTCTGCCATAAAAACGCCTTCTTTATCGTTTGTTATCTAATATATACATAATTGCATTCACGACAGATACAGCAATTGGACTGCCGCCCTTTGTGCCAGCAACGGTAATATAAGGTACCAGAGAACGTTTCATTAGCTGTTCTTTGGATTCTGCTGCCCCGACAAAACCAACGGGAATACCGATAATAACAGCTGGACGAATGGAAGTTGTTTCCATTAGATGCAGTACTTCATAAAGTGCTGTTGGTGCATTGCCAATTGCGACAATGGCACCATCGAGTTTTTCACCAAACTGACGCATTGCTGCCATGGACCGCGTAATACCTTCTGTTTTGGCAGTTTTAGCAACTTCGGGACTCGCAATCAAGCATTCTACCATACCGCCAAAGGAAGCCAGCTTTTTTTTATTAATACCAGTCCGAACCATTTCGACATCGGTATAAATATTGCAGCCTTTTTTTAAGGCGTTTTTTGCCATTTCAATTGCTTGTGGATGAATTCGAATAACCGAGGAATACTCTACATCTCCGGCTGCATGAATCATCCGAGAATAGACTTTGATTGCCTCTTCATTTAAATTCAAGTTTTTTAAATAGGGAGCAATGATTTCCATACTACGTGTTTCAATCCCCATTGGGTCTGTCATAAATTCCATTTCATCATCCCTCATTCTATATCATCTTTTTTATTAAGTTTAAGACTTCATCATAGGTTGCAGCCGAAGTCTTATAGTCAATCGCGGGGCGGTCAATCATGACAATTGGCAGATCCATTTTGATAGCTGCTGTTATTTTTGTATCTGTGCCACCGATTTTTCCACTATTTTTTGTTACAATGACTTCAGCTCGATATTTTTTATATAGTTCGATATTTAGTTCATGGGAAAAGGGCCCCTGCATTGCGATAATATCTTTTGCCAAAAAGCCAAGTTCCATGCACTCCGTTAAGACTTGTGCATCTGGCAATACACGAGCAATTAAATGATGTTTTTCTAAGTAAGGACTTTGTTTGAATGTCTTCAAATTACGGCTGCCTGTTGTCAGAAAAATAGTTGCACCTAGCAAAGCCGACTGTTTGGCGGCTGCTTGATAATCATCGACTAAATGTAACTTATCATAAACGGGCATTGATAAAGCTGGTCGCTCATAACGGATATAGGGTATGTTCATTTTTTGGCAACCAAGAATTGCATTTTTGGTAACATTCACAGCATAAGGATGACTGGCGTCGACAAGAAGATTAATTTTCTTGTCGATGATGAATTGCTCCAGCTCTAGCAAATCAAGTGGTTTATCATTGATTTGTAGTTGTGTTTCAGCGAGAAGCTGTTTTCCGTATTCGCTTACGACGGAAGCAATCACAGGATACTTTGCTTGGATTAGTTCCTGTACCAGTTCTCTGCCATCTTGCGTGCCAGCTAAAACGAAAATCATAGGTGATAGCCTCTTGGTGTAATCATAAAGTTATCCGCCACATAGGTATTACTATTGCCAATGACGACTAAGGAAAACATATTAATTTCTTCTTTTGTGAAATTTTCCAAAGTAGAAATAACAGCATTTTCTTCTAGACGAGAAGCACTGTTGACAATTCCGACTGGTGTTTGTGGTGATTTATATTTCAGCATGATTTCACGAATTTCTTCAATGTTTTGCACGCGTTTTTTACTTTTGGGATTATACAGGGCAATTACAAAATCTCCCTGGGCCGCAAGGTCGGCGCGTTTTTTAATTAAATCCCAAGGTGTGAGCAAATCACTCAAACTAATGACAACAAAATCATGCATCAGCGGCGCACCTAAAATAGCGGCAGAGGCATTGACGGCACTAATCCCTGGAATGATTTTAACTTCCGGTCTTTGCTCTTTCGGCAGTTTTAGCAAAAGTTCCAAAACAAGTCCAGCCATGCCATAAATTCCCGCATCACCACTGGATACAACGGCTACAGTTTTCCCCGCTGCCGCATGATCAACAGCGATTTGGCAGCGATCGATTTCTTGCATCATAGCTGTTCCAATAACCTGTTTGTCTTTGATAAGATCTTCAATTAACTTAATATATGTATTATACCCCACCACAATATCAGCTTTTTGAATTGTTTCCAAGGCTTTTGGCGTCATATCCTCTAAACTTCCTGGTCCAATACCGACTACACTTATTTTTCCCATGCAATTGCCACCGTCACTTTCGTTAATTTTGTTTTATGAAGCAGAATTTTTTTTGATTGACTGGCAATGAGTACGGCTGCTTCACATACATTACCAATGCCAATTTGTTTTGTTACAAATGGAGAAATATCTAAGTTATATAGATCGATCATATGCTGCATCGGCACGTTTTCATAAAAATATAAAGGTACCGATAATGTTTTACTGGCAGCGATAAGACCTTGTTCATCTTTTTTAACTACCGTACTGGCAATACAAGCAATATCATGCATAGATTTTCCTATTTTCTCACAAGCACTCTGTATAGCTTGCAAAATTTCCGTTTGGGTTGTATCACGTCTGCAGCCAATACCAATCACTAGTTTCCGTGGTTTCAAAAACAACAGCCCCGCACCACTCGGAATATTAACTTGTTCGGTTAGGATAACACTTGATCTGCTAAAGCAAGTAGCTGCTTTTAGTTCCATTAATTTTGCATCTATTTGGCAGGCTTGGAGTTTTTTTATATAATAGGGTGCATTCGTCAGGGCCTGGTCGATAAAAAAGTCCACGGGATTCCCTTGAACGATTTCCGCATTGATATATTTTAAATGATCAAATGGTTCCATGCTCAAATTTAAGCTTTCTGCCAACAAATCAACCGCTATTTTTTCATTGACGTCGGTTGCTGTCGTAATAACTGGATCTGCACCTAAAAACAAAGCTAAATTTTTCGTTAAAGCATTTGCCCCACCAATATGACCCGATAATAAACTAATTACATGCTGTGCCTTTTCATCGAGTACAAGCACTGCTGGATCGGAACGTTTATCGATGATAAATGGTGCAAGTGTTCGTACGACAATTCCTGTAGCCATAATAAAAATCAAAGCATCATAAGAATGAAATGTATCCTTTAAACAGTTTGATAAAGAGTCATAGTCATGAAAATTCAACCTAGACAGTGTGTCATAGCGTCCTTTTTTCACAAAAAGGTCATAGTCAAATTGGCAGGCAATTTGATCCGCAAGTTTGGCACCACTTTGTGTAACAGCGAAGACGGCGGTTTTCATTTTGCATCACGATACATATGGCTAAATTCCGGCGCATATAATCTGGACAATTCATAATCCGTATCCAGACAGCGGCTGACTACGATCATTGCTGTGCGTGTTATATCTTGATCTTTTAATTCTTCCACAATGGTCGCTAAGGTGGCACGAATGATTTTCTCTTCCGGCCAGGAAGCTTTTTGTACTATAGCAATTGGTGTTGTTGAGTCATACCCACCGGCAATCAGTTCCTTCACGACATCATCTAACATGTGAACGCTTAAAAAAATACACATTGTTGCCCCATGCGCTGCGAGACTTGCCAATTTCTCCTTTTCCGGTACAGGCGTTCGTCCTTCATTACGGGTAATGATAACGGTCTGTGAAATCCCCGGCAGCGTGTATTCTTGTTTAAGTGCGGCTGCGGTAGCCAAAAAAGAACTGACACCAGGAATCACGGTATATTCAATTTGGCGGCGCTTTAACTCATCCATTTGTTCTTGGATTGCACCATAAATACTCGGGTCACCTGTATGTAGTCGTACCACCATTGCACCGATTTTAACCGCTTGTTCAATGGTTTCAATAACTTCCGGCAAGGTCATCGAAGCACTATTATATATTTTTGCCCCTTGTTTTGCTAAAGCCAATAAGGCAGGATTGACTAAAGAGCCAGCATAGATGATCACATCTGCCGTCTGTAATAATTTCTGACCTTTTACCGTAATGAGCTCAGGGTCTCCTGGACCTGCGCCAACAATAAATACTTGCATGCTATAATCCTCCTAAAATTTGCTGTTTTTTTGACATGTAATAATATGTATCGGATTCAAGGCCTGCGCCATATCATATGGGCCGACTTTGTTCAGTCTTGTTACCTGAACTTGAATTGCATCATAGGTATAGGAACTGCGTTGCTTCATATATGCGATGCTTTCATAAAGTGTTTGGATTGTAATACAATTTAAAATCAACCGTCCGTCTGGTTTCAAAAGGCTGTCACAACGATTTAAAATTTCAACTAAATACTTGCCGCTTCCACCAATAAAGATGACATCACAAGGGGGAATTTCACTCAATGCTTGTGGTGCAGCTCCTTCAATTGCGGTGAGATTTTCTACCGCAAATTTAGTCGCGTTTTTATGAATGAGTTCGATTCCTTCGGCCTTTTGTTCAACCGCAAAAACTTTACCTTGCTCTGCCAATAAAGCCGCTTCTATCGAAAGTGACCCCGTACCGGCACCAATGTCCAAAATCGTATCGGTTCTTTTAATCTTAGCTTTCGTTAAGGTTAATATTCGTATTTCTTGTTTTGTCATGGGAATATTCCCGCGAATAAATTCATCATCCGCTATACCAATCATATGTGTCATGCTGTCACCACCATAATGCAGTGTGAAAATTCTTTTGTTTGCACTGCGTTTTCTAATGTTGTTTCAATGATTTCTTCATTTTCATAGGATAATCTGGCACATAAATAGGCTTTTGTTGTCCGCGGCCAATTATGTCGTAATAAAAGTTCAGCAATCGTTTTTGAGGTATAGATTGTATCAGTTAAAATGCCTAAAATAGCACCTTCCGTAAAGTACAGCGAGTGTTCATCGGGCTTCCTCCCATGTAAACTTAAAAGCCGAGCGGCTTGCCATGGCAGAGCCAACCGGGCAAAAGCTAGCTGCATGGAACTGATTCCCGGGATCACTTGCAGCTTTTTTAAGGGGAAAGATCGTCTGAGTGCTGCCAACAGTGAATAATAACCAGGATCACCGGATACCATTACCACCACATCCTGTTTATAAAGCTGGGCCTGTATAAAAGAAATTACGGAGGGAATATCCCCTGTAATAATTTTGCTGGTAATGTCAGGAGCAGCTAATGTTTCTAAAGCACGTTTACTGCCAACTAGAACCTTAGCGTTATCAATGTGTTGTTTGGCTATCGGCACAATATATTCAGGTGCACCAGGACCGATACCAACAATAATTATTTTATAGTCCATCCTAAATCCTTTCCAATCTCCTTAGCCATAGCATCCATACCAAGAAGTTCACCATTTAATGTAATCAGAACCGTACCAACCGCCACCTCATTAAAAAGATACCGTTGGGCTCTCAAACTAGCTCGCTGTGCTAAAATATCGTAGAGCCCTTTTACATTGTAATTTTCAATGATCGAAATCGCAGCTTCGGTGGTCGTACTGGCCAAAACTTCGGCAATACCAACCGCCGGCAGTCCTAAAGCACCGGCATAGGCAGCAAGTGTTTCCAGTCTGGCATCGGCAATGCGATTATGGGTGTAAAAAATACCAGCGGCAACTTTGATTAATTTACCTAAATGACCAAATAGTAAAACGTGTTTTATTTTTTGTTGTGCAGCCACTTCCAGCATATGACCAATAAAATTACTGGTTTGAATCAGTGCTTCAGCGGGCAGATGACAATTTTCCAGAGCGATCTTTTCGCCTATTTTTCCTGGAACAAACACAAGACTGTCATAACCTAATGCTTTCGCGACACTGATCTGAGGTGATAAAGAGTTTTTGAAGCCATCTTCTGACATTGGCCGAACAATACCGGTTGTTCCAATAATGGATAAACCACCTTCAATACCTAGAACGGGATTCAATGTTCGCTTTGCCAGCTCTATACCATCTGGTATAGAAATTGTAATATCACAGCCTGTCTGCTCCCCTAAAATCTCACGGACCACCATTTGAATCATTTCCCGTGGCCCAAGATTAATCGATGGTTCCCCTACTGGTATTGATAAACCTGGTTTGGTCACGGTGCCAATACCCAATCCGGCAAAAAACCGTATCGTTGAGGATTCTCGGTTTATCTGAACTTGTGTAAAAACAGAAGCCCCATGCGTGATATCCGGATCATCACCAGCATCTTTGATGACTTCTGCTTTCGCGCCGCCAACCGTAAATTCAACAGTGGCAATCGGAACATGGATTGTTTCACCACTCAATGCCATAATGGTAACGTTTGATACAGTTTCACCCTGCAAGGCCAGCAAGGCCGCTTTTGTACCAGCGGCTGCACAAGCTCCTGTAGTAAAACCATTTTTCATTCTTTTTTCCAAAATAAAAACCCCCTGTCAAAAGGCAGAGGGTAACAAACTATATTTAATTAGTATTATTACCACCTGCCCATCGTCCGTAGGTCATATAGAATACATTACTGTATTCTTCATAACGGTGTTGCTGAACAGGCAGGTCTCCTGGCTAAAATCATTATGCTTTAAATCCTTCCCAAGGAAAGTTCCTCAGTGGCATTTATCAAAGCACTCCTTAATACAGTGGCGGGACCGCACCAGTATCACACTGGATTTCCCTATTAAGTAAAAATACACCTGTTCCATTATTATTCAATATTTTTAAATTACGAACCCAATACTTATTTATTCCCTGTAAAGGACATAAATCCTGCTTTTTATTCAGGGTTTATCGTTGTTTCTTCTTTACTTTTCAAAATGATTTGATTGTTTATTGTTTTTAACAGAATAAATTGAGTTTTTATGGATTCTGGGATTTTTTTATAATCAATATCACGAAGCACAAAATATGCCTGAGGATCTTTTTGCAAAATCATATTGAAATCTGGAATAGATGTCGGTGAAAAATATAATTCATTTCCATATACATTGCCATAAAAAGCAAAACCAGGTCTCAAAAATTTTGATATATATATGGGACTGTAAGAGTCATAAACCGGCATAAATTCTTTCACGGTTTCTGCGGATGAAAATTTCGGTGCAACCGCCGGAAAAACATAACCAAAAATGACAGCTGAAATACCAATCATACCTAAAATATGAATGCAAAAAGCATTTTTAATTTGATGATTCCATAAGAAATATGCCGTAAAGATCCCCATAAAACCAAGCACAAAACTAAGTAGAAACACTCCCATCGACAATTCTGGTAAGGTTTCCAACCCCTGGAATGCACCATATATGGCACCAGCTGTTAAGATAAAAATAATACTACCCCAAATATATTGGCGTTTTGCATAATAATACCCATCCCAAATCTGATCAATATGCCAGGCAACTAATATAGCAATGGCCGGATACATTGGTAAAATATAAGAAACTAGTTTTGTTTGAGCAACCGAAAAAAACAGAAACACAAAACCAGCCCATATATTCAAAAAAATAATTTCTTGAGACTGTTTATGCCCATTCACTATAGAATGATATACCGATTGTACAAGCAAAGCACTCCAAGGGAAAAATCCAATAAGCAGTACAGGAATATAATACCACCACCAAGTTTGGGTTGGATGTTCCGGCGAGGCAAAGCGCGTAAGATTATGGAAACCGAAAAATGTGTCGATAAAATCATTTCCATGCAAGTGGTACATCATACCATACCACGGTAAACAAACAAGAAAAATTAGTAATAAACCAGAAAACACTTTCATGTTACGTAAAACCGATAAATTACGGGTAATAACAAGATAGATCGCGGCAATGACCGCTGGCATAAAGCCAATAGGACCTTTTGTTAAAATAGCGAGTCCCATGAAAAGGTAAAAGATATAATATCGCCTTGTCATAAAACTAAGCAGCGATACAGTCATACAAAGTGTCAATGTAATATCCGTTACAGCCGCTTTACTCAAATAAAAATATTCGATACTTGTAGCTAAAATAAGCGCACTCAGCATAGCGGTACGATTATTGAATAATTTTCGAACAAAAAGATAAACGGAACTTAAACATACAATTGACAGCAAGGCGGACGGCAAGCGTGCGGCAAATTCACCACTGCCAAATATATGTGAAGCCGCAGCCACCAGCCAATAATACATTGGTGGTTTATCATACCAAAATTCACCATAAATACGAGGTGAAATAAAGTCATGATTCAAAAACATTTCTTTCGCAGTTTCTGCATAAACAGGTTCATCTGGATCTAATAAAGGAATGCCCCCCAAATTAAAAAAAATAATGATACTGGAAATTACAAGCAAAATAAAAAAGTCACAATATCCATTTTTAGTCATTTTTTCCTCCCAAAACACGTAAAATGTTTAAATACTTCGCTTTCCTATCGTGTAAGTTTACTGCTCAGAAAATCACGACCGAAAACTTTAATCATATAATAGAACCCGATCACAAAAGGAATATATTCCGCAATGATCCGCCAGGAAACAGCAACGATACCAACCGTTCCCGAGGGAACAAGATCGCCAAAGAGCAATATAAAACCACCTTCTGCAATACCAGATCCTCCCGGAGTAGGAGAAAAATATAAGAGAAGATTAAGAAAAACCATGCGGCCCATTATAATATACCAATTAGCTTCTACGCCAAGTCCCATAAGCAAAAAAGGAACTACGCTATAAATTGCCAGAAGACTAAGTCCAGATTCTAAAAAAATCCTACACATACTCAGTGGTGCCGATAACAACAATAAAACAGCTGCCTTTATATCATGATAAAAAGCAAATAGTTTTTTCCGACGACACCGGTTGATCCTTTTTGCTGTTTTTAAAACAATAAAATCCAAGAAATTTGTTTTGATTGCCCAAACGATAAAAACAATACCGCTTATAATGCAAATTGACAAGACGATCAATCCACTATCTGATATCCATGGCAAAATATTTGGATCATACCAAAAGATCACAGGCATACTAAGAAACAAAAATAAAATGGAAACCAGTAATCTTACAACCACTAAAATTGTGGCTTTGCCACTAGGAACTCCCGCGTGCCGCAAAAATATGAACTGTGCGATAGAGCCACCGCTGCCGGCCGGAGTTAAAAGTGCCAAAAAATAATTTCCAAATACAACCTGTACTGCCTGCGACAAGGTGATATTCTCATTGGAAATTCTAACTAGATGCATTAAACGAGTACCATCTAATAAAAGTCCCACACTAACGGCACAAATAGCAAGCATCACGGACCACGGTTGAAAGGAATCCAAATTACGTAAGGTATGAATATCAACTGTAAAATAAATAACGCTGCCAGATATGAGCAATACGGTGACAAGCATGATAAGTAGTTTTTTGTAAAATTTATGTTGACGAACATTACTCATGTAATAACTCCTTAAATGAAATCAAATTTACATGATTGTCTTTAATAGATTGTAAGACTACCGGCGATACAAGTGCTTGATATTCATCAGTCCAATGATACTGCCACCCATATTGCAGATCTAAAAGCTTAGAATTAAGACCTGGATGCATCATGATTTCGGATGTTCCTTCGGGCAGTGCTTTTAGGATACGCAGCACATATGCTTCAGACATATGCCCACCTGCCAGCATGCCAAAAAAATGATCCGGACCATTCAGATCATTTTTACGTATTTTCTGCCGTGCCAAAGAAGCTAAAAAAGTTAACCCGCATTTACCAAGGATTCTTTTATAATCCGTTTGGTAACCACCAGAAAAAAAGTAAGATTCTTCAGGAATACGCATTTTTTTTATATGATATTGTTTGGCAAGCGCTAGACAAATATTCGTTATTTTAGGTAAAACATGTAAATGCTGATGACTATCTAAATGGGTAATCGCAATTCCAGTCGAACGGATATGCTCAATTTGAGCTGTGAATTCTGCAGCTACTTCATCTAAATCAATAGCTCCCATGACATATTTTTTTATGAAAACCGTATAATCTTTAAAGAAAAAACCATCTTTATCCACCAGTGATTTAACCTTCGCTGGATTAAGCAGGGGTTTTTCTGCAACTAAAGTCAAATGCACCCCGATACCAAGCGATGGATTTTTCAGACTTAAATCGACGGCTTCCGTAAATGCATTTCCTGTTGGCATCAAAGAAGTACTCGTTAAGCATCCTTTCTGATGCGCTTGGACAATGGCTTGATTGATATTCGTATGCAAGCCAAAATCATCTGCATTGATAATTAAATTTCTCATAAAATTTCCCAGCCTTATTGTTCAACAAATTCGACATGACTTGCATAGGCACTGTGATTATGGATCGACTCATAATTTTCACATTCAATTGAAAACCAAGATACACCTTTAATCTGCCTTAATGCAATGACTAAGTCTCGCAAAATATCTTCGACAAATTTTGGATTTTCATAGGCAGTTTCTGTCACGTATTTTTCATCTTCTCTTTTAAGCAATGGATAAATTGGGCAAGAAGCCTGTTGTTCCATAATCGCTGCTAAATCTTCAATGGATATTGACTGCTGATCGTTGCCAAATTTTACTTTCACACGCATTAACCCCCGTTGGTTATGCGCTCCATACTTTGAAATTTCTTTACTGCAGGGACATAATGACGTAAAGGGAACATTTACAGCCATCGTAAACTCAATATGATCACCTTGAATTTTATTAGCAATAAACGAACAATCTAAATCCAAAACAGATTGACGTTTGCTGACAGGAGCTATTTTATCAATAAAATATTTGAAGTTAATTTTCAAATAAGCGGACTGTGCATCTAATTTTGCTAATGCTTCATCTAGTATTTGATTCATCTCTTGACTGCCAATCGGTTTCTTACTCCATTCACTGAGAATTTCTAAGAAACGACTCATATGAGTGCCTTTATATTCCATCGGTAAATCAACCGTAAATTTTATTTTAGCCAATACCGATTGAAATGACGAATCTTTTGTTTTTATAAAAAAAGGCAAATGAACATCATTGATACCAACTTTTTGAATTGCTATGCCTCGTTCATCGAAACGGCTTTGTACATCCTTCAAAATCTTCACTCCTAATTAGAGATAGGTCACAGGATCTTTGATTCCAGCCTCTTCAAAGCCTCTCAAACGGAGCTTACAGCTATCACAAATCCCACACGCATTTTCCCCCTCATTATAACAGCTGCGTGTCAAATGTAAAGGCGCCTGTAGTTTATTACCCAATAAAACAATATCTTTTTTGGATAAATCCAGTAAAGGTGTCTCTATTTTTATTTTTTTATGATCGGCGGCAGTAGCTTTTGTAGCATAATCCGATAAATCTTGAAATTTTTGAATGAATTCGGGACGGCAATCTGGATAACCAGAATAATCGACTGCATTAACACCAATATAAATATAAGGTGCATCAAGTACCTCAGCATAGCCCAGCGCATAACTTAGAAAAATTAAGTTTCTAGCTGGTACATAGGTTACTGGAATATCCTTGCGCGTCACATCACCGCTTGGAACATCAATCGTTGTATCTGTTAAAGCACTGCCCCCGATTTGATTCATATTCGTATCGATAATCAAATGTTTTTTGACATCAAAAAATGCAGAAACTTTTTTTGCACTTTCCAATTCAATACGATGCCTCTGGTGATAATCAAAACTAATTGGATATACATCCAACCCTTTATTTTTTGCAACAGCCATACAGACTGTTGAATCTAATCCGCCTGAAAGTAAAACAACAGCTTTCATTGATCTTATTCCCCCTAGTGATTATCCTATCATGTTTATTTTTGTTTTAAGTCTGAAATCATTTGTTTCATATCGTCAGCATTGTAAATTGCTGAACCAGCAACTAAAATATTAGCACCAGCTTCAATAACTTGTTTTGCCGTGATCAGATTGATACCACCATCTACTTCGATATCAATATTAAATTCATTCGTATCGATAATGTCACGCAGGCGTTCAATTTTATCTAAAATGGACGGAATGAATTTCTGTCCACCAAAGCCTGGATTTACAGTCATCAATAAAACCATATCTAAATCTGGTAAAACTTCTTCAATGAAAGCGAGTGATGTGCCAGGATTCAAAGCAATAGCAGCTTTGATATTGTGTTCTTTAATTCTTTGAACAATTCGATGCATATGTTTTGCTGCTTCCACGTGAAATGTAATGATATCAGCCCCCGCCTTAGCAAATGCATCAATTTGATTTTCTGGATTTTCGACCATAAGATGTACATCAAATGGTGCTTTTGTGGTTTTACGCAAAGCTGCGACCACTGGCGAACCTAACGTAATATTAGGTACAAATTGACCATCCATAACATCTATATGAACAAGATCGGCTCCTGCAGTAACTACGGTATTGATTTCCTCCCCCAATTTGGAAAAATCAGCGGAAAGAATCGAAGGTGCAATTTTTATCATATTTAAAACCCTTTCTTTTTGCTTTGTATTTCATGCAATATATTGAGATAAGCATCATAACGTACTTGAGATATTTTTTTGTCAAGGACAGCCTGTTTAACCGAACATGCTGGTTCAACATCGTGGATACAGGTATTATATTTGCAAGTATCCATGTAGGGCCGAAATTCAACAAAATAATCTTCTAAATCTGTTTTTTGAATGTAATCAAATTCCGTTGAACTAAATCCTGGTGTATCAACCACAAAACCGCCTTGTGCAAGCGGCAATAATTCCGCAACGCGTGTGGTGTGCTTGCCACGTTTTATTTTCGTGCTAATTACACCCGTTGCTAAATTTAATCCCGGTTCAATTGCATTTAAGAGGGTAGATTTACCGACCCCGGATGGACCAGCAAATACAGAAATCTTATCCTTAAGATGATTTTTTAAATCCAGCATGCCAATATTTTCCCTGGCGGATACTTTTACGATTTTATAGCCTATTTCATAATAAGGCTGCAAGATCTTTTCTAATAACACCAAATCAGCTAATTCAATTTTATTAATGCAAATCAGGATATTTTTTAACTTTGAGTATTCAGCTAACACTAAAAAACGATCTAAAAGCAACGGATGTAAATTAGGACTGGCTGCAGCAAAGGTTAAAATAACTTGATCGACATTTGCGACCAATGGCCGCTTTAACACAGATTGCCTTGGCAGAATTTTTTCGATAATACCCGTTTCATCATCTAAAAGATCGTATTCAACACGATCTCCAACGGCTAAAGAATAACGTTCTTGTTTAAAACGCCCTCTCAACTTACAAACGGTTACACCCTGTTCATGTTTTATATAGTAAAAGCTGTTAAATGCTTTGAGTACAACTCCAGTCAGCATTCATAAATTCCTCCTGATCTATAATCCATTCTACTGGTCTATTTTGTATCTTTAGGGGCATCAGCTGGTTTGCTATTTTTAGCGGTATCTTTATTCGTATCTTTACTGGCATCTTTGCCAGAATTTTTATTCGTGTTTTTATCGGTTGCTTTTTCAGTTTTTGCTATCGAAAAATCAACGCTGCTGCCTTCCGCAATATCAGTACCAGCAGCCGGTGTCTGATCTAAAATTGTTCCGGCAGGTTTACTGCTCGTTACCTCGGTAACGGTACCAGTTTTCAAATTCAAACTTTTTAGTTGTGTTTCAATTGAATTTAAGGTACTTCCCGAAAAATTAGGCAGTGTCACCTTACGCGATTTCGGCCCTTTACTGATAACCAGATCTACAGCAGATCCTTTTGTTATTTTTGTTCCAGATCGTGGTGTTTGATTTAAAACCGTTCCGGCAGCCTCATTCGAATATTCTTCGTCAACTTTTCCCAGCTTTAATCCCATATTTTTCAGTTTGGTCTCGGCAGCCACTTTCGTTAATCCATGCACATCAGGCATTTCGAGTACTTCACCGCCTTTGCTGATATAAACCGTCACCAGACGCTGTTCTTTAACGGTTGTGCCAGCAGCTGGATATTGCGATACAACTTCCCCGGCTGGAACATCCGCATCATACGTTTCCGCAATATTAACCCGCAAATTCTTAGTCTCGAGCATTTGCTTGGCAACCGTCATCTGTTTACCCACAACATCCGGTACAATAACTTCTGCATTGCTCCAAAACTTCCCATATGAGAGAAATGCCCCAGCAAAAAAGCCCAGAACTAAAATACAAATCAAACCCCATAAAAACTTTTTGGATTTAAGCAAATTACTCTGCGGCAATTTTTCCGCAGGTGCTAGATTGCTCCGACGCGATGGTAGTGAATCGGAAACACGCGGCAAAATCTGAGTTGCAAAAGGGTCTTGATTAGAAATGGCATTATTTTGCCTATCGCCATGTAAAAGTCCGGATTCGGCACGTTTGATATCACGAATCATTTCAGTACTATTAGCAAAACGATTATTAGGGTCTTTTTCCATAGCTTTCAATACGATCGCTTCCACAATAAGCGGTATGGTCGGATTGAGTTTCCGCACAGAAACAGGTTCTTCTTGTAAATGCTTTAAAGCAATACTGATTGGTGTTTCTCCTGTAAATGGTAACTGTCCCGTCAACATTTCATATAAAACAACGCCTAGTGAATAAATATCCGATTTTGCACTGATGGCACCGCCCTTAGCCTGCTCAGGCGAAAAATAATGAACAGAACCAACAATTGTACCACTATAGGTCATCGTGGAAGATGTCACGGCACGAGCAATCCCGAAATCAGTTACCTTAACTCGTCCAGTTGGTGTAACAAGAATATTGTGTGGTTTAATATCACAATGCACTAAATTATTTGCATGGGCATGTTCCAATGCTTCCGCTATTTCAAGGGCAATTCGCAGTGATTCGCTTACGGATAGTTTACCAGCACTTTGAATCAAATCTTTCAATGTTTGACCAGCAACATACTCCATAATAATATAATGGTTATTATTTTCTTTACCAACATCATATATATTTACAATATTGGGATGCGAAAGTTTAGCTGCACCTTGCGCTTCTCCACGAAACTTCTCAATGAATTCTTCATCATTGGAAAATTGTGAGTGTAAGATTTTGACCGCTACATAACGATCCAACAATTGATCATGGGCTCGATATACATCAGCCATTCCACCACCGCCAATATGCTCTAAAAGTTCATAGCGATGATCTAATATATGATTAATCATTGAGTCACCTCCTCAGTATGTACAATATTTGCAATAATACGTTTCGCAATGGGGGCAGCAGCAAGACCACCAAAATCCCCATTTTCTACGATAATGGCAAAAGCAATGTCTTGTGATGGCAAAACTGCCGATCCAATAAACCAGGCATGTGAATCTCCGCTGGAATTTTCAGCAGTCCCTGTTTTTCCTGCGACATCAATTCCTGATACGGCTGCTCTAGTAGCTGTACCTTGTTTTACAACGGATTTCATAAAAGATTCTATTGTATCTGCACTTTGTGCAGTTGTTGCTTCCAGCCATTTTTCAGTTCCAGTTTTTTTCAAGACAAATCCATCTGGTGATAATATTTCATCAATAAGATACGGTTTCATGATGGTTCCATGATTTATAAAAGCACTCGCGAGTAAGGCCATCCGCAATGGTGTAACCAGCACTGTACTTTGACCGATTCCAACTTGGGCAATTTCACCATCACTTAATTTTTTGAATTCGGGCAATGGTATTTTGGGTTCATCAATTTCATTATCAAATTTCTTTCTGAACCCAAATCGATCAAATGTATCCGCCAATTTGGCCTCGCCAAGCCGCAAGGCTAATGTAGCAAACGTCACATTACAAGACTCATTTAAAGCCTCTTGTAAATTAATTTTTCCATGTACTTCATTATCACTTTCATATAAAGTATAGGTATCATCAATCTTTAAAAACCCCGGACAATAAAACATTTCTTTTGTTGTCGTCACATTTTCTTTTAAGGCAGCATCGGCAATCATTGTTTTTAAAATAGAACCGGGGGGATATAAACCTTGTGAAGCACGATTGAGCAACGGACTGCTTGAATCACTGCGAAGCTGATCCCAATGTTGATCGATTGTATTTGGATCAAACGATGGTTTACTAACCATCGCTAAAACAGCTCCTGTTTTAGCATTTAAGATTACAATAGCACCTTTTTGATTACCAAGTGCATCATAAGCCGCTTTTTGAATGTTTGTATCTATGGTCAGCTTTACATTATTCCCCCTATCTTTGTTAAATAATTGTTTAAGAGGACCAAATCTTGCCAGCGGGCTGTTCATTCCGACAAGATCAGTATTCGCGTAGCCTTCAATACCGGCGTTGCCAATTTTTTCTCCTACATAACCGCTTATTGAAGCCGTTATATCCCTTAACGGATAGATACGAGAAAAAGTACCTTGTTCATTTTTTTTACTATAAGCAATTTTTTCACCATTGCAGTCTAAAATCATACCACGCTGTATATGTTTTTCCATTTCCATAGCCCGCCTATTTAATGGATTATTCGCCAAATTAGGACTTTCAAAAGATTGTAAATACGTTATATAACCAATTAAAATAAGAAACAAAGAAAACAATAACACAGTTACATTATAGATATATTTTTTCATTTTTCGATCATGCATTGTTATTCTCCTTTATTGATAAAGCAAATAACAAGCCGATTATAATAAAACTTGATACCATAGAACTGCCACCATAACTAATAAATGGCAGCGTAATTCCCGTTAATGGCAAAAGCTTTGTTACACCTGCTAAGATAATAAAAACCTGCAATGCTAAACTCGCTGCCAAACCTGATGCTAACAGCATATTCATTTCATTTTTGCAATGCAAAGCTATATTAATACCTCGATAAAATAACGTTAAATAACCTAATATAAGAAAAATTGAGCCAACTAAGCCAAATTCCTCAGCAATAGCAGAAAAAATAAAATCCGTATGCACTTCAGGAATCAAGAAAGGATAGCCACTCGAAAATCCACTGCCAAGTATACCGCCTGAGCCAAAAGCAAACAAAGACTGGACAATCTGATAAGCCTGCCCTGTTGGATCTGTCCATGGATGAAGCCAAATAGCAATTCTTACACGGACATGAGCAAATAAAAAATAACTAATGGTTGAAGAAAGTCCAAAAAAAATCAACGCTAGAAATACGTAGGATTTATTGCCAGTTGCCATATATGTCATTAAAATAGCAATTCCAAAAAAAAGCAATGCTGAGCCCAAATCATGTTGAATAACAAACATCAAAACAGCCATGCCCCAAATCACAACGAGTGGTGCAATAAAGCGCAGCGGCGGAAGCCGCAGCAATAAAAACTTATTACTTGGCAAAGCCAAAACATTTTTATGATCTGTTAAATAAGCCGCCAAAAAAATGATAATCATTATTTTGGCAAACTCGGAGGGCTGTACACTAAAGGGTCCCAGCAAAATCCAATTGCGGTTTCCGCCTATATCTGTACCGAAGAACAATGTTGAACACAAAAAGAGCAAACTGCATAGACCAATTATATACTGATAATTTTTTAGAAGAGCAATTTGTTTTGCCAAATAAAGAACAGCCATAAATGTAACCATCCCGCATAATGCCCATCTTAATTGGGGAATAAACAAACTCGGTTTTAAACGATCGATCATGATAAGCCCGATACTTAAAAAAAACATGACAAGCGGAAATAAATACAAGTCTGCCGAGCTCCTATATTTTCTGAGTAAATTATCAATAACAAAAGATAAAAAAATAACAGCACCAATCCATGGCAACGGTGTAAAATCAAACACCGGATATTTTTTTAACTCCAGAATAATAGTTCCAAATAAAAGTATTAAATTTGGAATCACAATAAGTTTTTGCCGCATGCTAATCATCATTATTTTCAAGAATAATGGCTGTGATATTATCCACACCACCTGCACGAAGTGCCTGATCTATTAATGCAGCGGCTTTATCGTCAATCGTTTCCGATTCCATAATCTTTTTCACTTCTGTCTCATTCACCATATTTGTAAGACCATCGGTACAAAGTAAAAATTTATCCTTTTTTTCTAAAGAAAAAGATCCTTTATCGACTTTGACATCGGCATCAATACCAACAGCCCTCGTGAGCATATTACGTTGTGGATGAACTAAGGCTTCTTCATGTGTAAGTGTACCATTTAGCACAAGATCCCAGACCAGTGAATGATCTTGTGTAATTTGAGCCAGCTGATTGTTCCGTAATAAATAAATACGACTATCACCTATATGTGCCCAAAAACAAGTATCGGCTTCAATATGTAATAAACTGGCCGTTGTTCCCATCCCAGCATATTCAGTATGGTTTTTCGCTTTTTCTAAAATACGCTCATTCGCTTTTAAAATTATTTTTTCTAATACATCTTGATCAATTGTTATAAGAAATTTCTCAGAAAAAAAGTCTTCAATCGTATTTATCAACAAATTACTGGCAATTTCTCCAGCTGCATGCCCCCCCATACCGTCTGCTACCGCATAGGTTTTTGGATTTATGCATACATAACTATCTTCATTTGTTTGTCGAATTAAACCAATATTCGTTGACGCTGTTATTTTAAGCATTATTGTCACCTCTCAAATTTAAAAGTAACCAAGCCAATTTTAATTATATCACCGGATTGCAGGTACGTTTTTTTCGCCAGCAGCTTACCGTTCAGATATGTATGATTTACACTATTTAAATCTTCAATGACATACAAATTATTTATTCGGTTAATAATTGCATGATGATGGGATATGTAGGTATCATCAATAACAATATCATTTTCTTTGCCTCGGCCAATCGAAAGTTCAGCATCAATCGCAAACTTATTTTGCGCAAGGCTGCTGTTTGAATCCACAACAAATAAGTTTGCTGTTGTGGATTCGGACTGTTTTTTTTCTAAAGCTGGATGCAAATCATGATAGATTAGTTTTAGCAGTAAATATATAAAATAATAAATAAAGAAAATCAATCCATATTGCAGAATCACTGAAAATAGATTCATAAAAAAAGCTATATCGGGCAAGTTAAATCACCTCATACAGAAGCACTGTGTTTCCAATTTTTATTTCATCCCCAAAACATAATCGTTGACAAGTGACTTTCTGAGCATTTACATAAGTTCCATTTAAACTGCCAGCATCGTAAAGAATATGACGATACTTTTCAAAAGAAATGTAAGCATGAAGTCTTGATGAATTAACATCCATAAGTAAAAATTCATTTTCTTCACGTCGTCCAATATGAATTCGTTTTTCACCTATCTCCAAATAAGAATTGATATCCGGACCCTGTTCAACTGTTAAAGCAGCAAATTTATGCTCTATCGGCAAATCCATAGAATCTTTAAAATTCGATCGTTCTAAAACAAGGGTGTGTGGTTCTTCGCTTGTTTTAGACTCTACATTAACACACTCACTCGTATAACAAGATTGTATATGGCAACTGCCTTTTTTTAAGGTAGTATCTTTTTTTAGCATCATAGATAGCTTACCATCTATCATAAAGTTTTGTTCAATCACAGCAATAACAGCTGCTTCATATAACTGATTTTGTGTTTTTTGTGAACAAATCCTTTGGTAATCCACCTCACTGGTATAAATGGAATATACATTCGGTGCATAAATATCACCCTGCAGTCTTTTCTTTTTGAGCAAAATTTCACGTCGTAATGCTTTCTCAATTTCTACCACTTGAAGATCGCTTGCAAATTTTTTATTAAAAAAGCCTTCGATTTTTGTTTCTAAAAAAGATTCCCATTTTAGAATTGACATATACTATACACCTCTAAATAACATAACTCATTATATTCCCAAACATTCATCAAGTCAAAGCTGATTTTCCGCCGCGTGTTTGTTTCTTAATTGTCCACAAGCTGCTTGAATGTCATTGCCCATTTCACGGCGAACCGTCACAGCAATATGATTGTTGTTTAAAATTTCCTCAAAAACTTTGATTTGATTTAAGGAAGGACGTTTTAAACCGCGTTCAACAACTGGATTAATCGGAATCAAATTCACATTGGCCATCTGCCCTCTTAATAAACGACTTAGTTCTTCAGCATGTTCCGCTTGATCATTTTCACCAGCGATCAAAATATATTCATACGTTACACGTCGTTTTGTGATGTTTGCATAATGTTTACCCGCTGCTACAACCGCGTGGATGTCAAATTTATCATTGATTGGCATCAATTTTGAACGTATTACATTATTCGGTGCATGCAAAGAAATCGATAAGGTAATCGGTAAATCTTCCTTTGCGAGTTCCTGAATCATCGGTACAATACCAGCTGTTGATACAGCAATATGACGATAACCTAAATTCATCGTATACGGTTCATGGCATAAACGGATAAAGTTTAGAACATTATCGTAATTTGCCAGTGGCTCACCAGACCCCATAATCACAATGGTATTGATCGATTGTTCTTCTTTATTTAATACTTCATTGATAAAAAGCGCCTGTGCTAAAATCTCACCTTGTGTTAAATTTCGCACCATACCCTGCAGCGTAGAAGCGCAAAACGTACAGCCCATATTACAGCCAGCCTGCGTAGACAAACAAACACTATTGCCATAAGATTGCCGCATTAAAACGGATTCGACAGCAACTCCATCGACAAGTTCCAGTAAAAACTTACTGGTTTTTCCATCGCGAGAATCCTGTTGTTCCAAAAGTTTTACGCGAAAAATATCAAGATTATCAGTTAAGGATGTTCGCAATGCAACCGGTAAATTCGTCATTTGCTGAAAATCCAAGACATGTTTTTGATACATCCACTCAACGATTTGCTTAGCACGATATGCCGGAAGCTTAAACTCTTTCAAGCAACCTTGTAATTGGGGTAAAGACATACCAAAAATATTTTGTTTCAAAATGTAAACACCTTTACTTTCGTTTCATTCGGGCAATAAAAAAGCCATCGGTACCAGCAATATGCGGCAGAAGCTGCACCATTGTGATTTCTTGTTTGGCATATGGTAAAAATTGACCCGTTTTTTCAAGTTCAAATTCCGGATGGTCGGCTAGAAATAAGTTCACGACGGTCTGATTTTCTTCTTTGGCAATCGTACACGTACTATAGACCAAAACCCCACCAGGTTTCACTGCTTTCGCAGCACTCTTTAATATTTCAATCTGCAATTTTGGCAGTTCAACTAACAAAGCCGGCGATTTTTTCCAACGAGCATCTGGTTTGCGGCGTAGTACACCAAGTCCTGAACAAGGTGCATCTACAAGTACACGATCCGCTTGTTGTTCATAGGCATCACCAATTTGCGTTGCATCCAATAATTCTGTTTGAATGATTTGAATACCCAATCGTTCAGCATTTTCATTGACTCGTTTCAGCTTATGTTCATAAATATCAGTGGCGAGCACACGTCCTTTGTTTTGCATCAAAGCAGCAATATGCGTTGTTTTGCCGCCAGGAGCACTACACGTATCAATAATGAATTCGCCTGGCTGAGGGTCCAAAACATGTGCTACCAGCATGGAACTTTCATCCTGAACTTGAAACAGACCTTCTGTTAATGATTTGATCTGATCCATTGCGGGATGACTTTGACAGACAAGACCTTCCGGGGTCCATTCGGATTCGTAACACTCCACTTGCTCTGCTGACAAAATATTCATTAAATCAGAACGGTTTGTTTTTAGGGTATTCGTACGAATCGATAAGGCTGCATTCGTATTATTAAATTCACATAGCTTAACAGCCATGTCATACCCAAATTCTTTAATCCAGCGTTTAACAAGCCATTCTGGGTGATTATAGGCTAGCGCCGCATATTTGGTCGCCTGTCCTTTTCCATTTGGATATACTGCTTTTTCAGGCTGTCGTACTGCATTTCGCAGCACGGCATTAACAAATTTCACGGTTCCAATATGTCCATATTTTTTTGCCAGTTCAACGGATTGATTACAAGCTGCTGATTCAGGCACTTTATCCATGAAAAAAATCTGATAAATTCCCAAACGCAATACATCTTGAATAATGGGAGCTATTTTTTTTATGGGACGATTAATATATTGGCTCAAAATCCAATCTAAGCTATCGCCAGCTTTAACACATCCATACACCAGTTCCGTCACAAAACGGCGGTCTTGATCCGATACCTCATGTTTACGCAGTTCACGGGTCAACGATACATTCGCATATGCATCATTTGTATGAACATCATTTATTATTTTCAATGCAATCTCACGAGCATTCATTTAATCATCCTTTTCAAGCAAAAAACGACGTATCTCTTTTTCTACTTCTATAATATCTACTTTTGTATTATAACAAGGTCCATTCGGGCGAATGTTTAATACACCGACTGCAGGTAAAGGGTATACATCTTGTATCCCACTTGTTAAATCGCGTTCGCAGGCAATCGCCAAGACGGCTAATGGACGAATTTGTTTCACGGTTTGCCTGGCTAAAGTTCCGCCAGTTACAACAAAAAAATGAAACCCAATTTTTTTTGATAATGTCACTAAGTCACCCACCGAACAGCCCCCACAGCACTGACAATTATTAGGGTCTCTCGTAATTTTATGTGGACAAGTCGCCAGTTGCAGACAATGTGGTGTAACCACGAGCAACCGATCAGCGGGAACTTTAATTTGACGTTGATGAATAATCTGATTACTAACCTCAATAAAGGAACGTTCTATCTTACGTCGATTGATACCAAAGATTTTACCCAGCATCAAAGCCGCTGGAAATAAAAAATTAATTGTTTTATAGGTTTGTTTTTGAAAAATATTAAGCGGCGGCAACCCTATAATAGATGCCACCATCCCCAAAATCCCTAAACCAGAAAACAAAAAAATCGAAGCAAAAAAGAAACCCAAAAGCAAAGGAAGATATTGATGTATCTGCATTAAGCCCAAAAAGCTAATTTTCCATATCGTATAGCTAATCAGTGCCATACATAACAGACTCAAACATAATAAAGCGAGAAATAAACGCTTATGAGGCCGCTGTATCGTATATACCATAGATAAACACCCTCTTATTCAAATTGATCGCCCAGCTGCAGACCGTGTCCACGTATATAATCTTTTGCAGCCATCTTTTTTTTATTTGGTGCCTGTAATTCAAGAATTTCTAAAAATCCAGAGCCAGTTGCCACACAAAAACCATTTTTAGTAAAACCAACAACCACTCCATAATCAGCATTCGAAAAATCTTGATCACTGACTGCTGTTTGCCAAATTTTAAAAGGCTTCATCTGAAAATTGCAATAGGCCCCCGGCCAAGAATTAAGCCCCCGTACCAAATTATGGATTTGCTGTGCCGAGTCTGACCAATCAATAGCTCCCGTAGTTTTCTTTAAAAGTGGTGCATAATTTGAGTTAGCATCATCTTGGCGAATTCGCTTCGCAGTACCTGCTTCAAGTTGTTTTACCGTTTCAATCAGTAAATTCGCCCCTGCATTCATTAATATATCATGAAGTTCTTCCGTATTCATATTAGCTGAAATAGGTGTTTTTGTTTTTAATATCATATCGCCTGTATCAAGTCCCGCATCCATAAACATCGTTGTCACACCGCTGACAGTCTCACCATTCACAATTGCCCAATGAATCGGAGCTGCACCACGATAACGCGGTAAGAGGGATGCATGAACATTAATACAGCCAAGTACTGGAATATCGAGGATCTTCTGCGACAAAATTTGTCCAAAAGCAACAACAACAATTAAATCCGGTTTTAATTCTGCCAGGATTTTTTCAAATTCCGGGGTCTTTATTTTTTCTGGCTGCAGCACTGGTAATCCAATCGATACAGCACACTCTTTTACTGGCGATGCCGTTAATTTTTGACCACGGCCTTTTGGCCGGTCCGGCTGGGTTATTACAGCAATGATATCACAGTGTTCATTCAGTTTTTCGAGGCAGGGTACAGCAAAAGCGGGTGTTCCCATAAAAATCGCTTTACTTCTTATCATTTGGACTCACCTCGTTGAATACTGAGCGCACGATCAATAAACAAAACGCCATCCAAATGGTCAAGTTCATGTTGAAAACAACGCGCCAATAAACCTTCACCAGTAATTTGCTGTTTTTTGTTGCGACGATTTGTAAATTCTACGGTCACCTTACTGGATCGTTCCACTTCTCCGAAAATATCAGGAATACTTAAACAGCCTTCTGTATCGATGGCTGTTCCTTCTCTTTCGACAATGACTGGATTGATAAGCTCTAATAGTCCATTGCCAACATCAATGACAACAACACGAATCGCTGTACCGACTTGCGGCGCTGCAAGCCCTACACCATTTGCCTCATACATTGTTTCTGCCATATCATCAAGTAATCTTCTTATTTTATTGTCAATCTTCGCCACCGGTTGACAAATTTCTTTTAAAACAGTATCGCCTGCTTTTTTTATTTCTAATAAAGCCATAGCCTATCTTCCTCCTAAAATCAAAACAACTATATATCCTTAAAATTCTATCATACAAACAAATAAAAATCCAATGAAACATATTACATTGTATTTAGGGGATTGATATCAAGCATGATATTATTTTTTATATGCAATTTTTGCTCCACCATAAATTTTTTGACAACAGCCGGTTGATTTGTTTTTATTAAAAGATTGATTCGGTATAAACCACGCAGATTGCTTATCATAGCTGGTGCCGGACCAATAATTTGGCTGCTATTTATATCTTTAAAAGAACTGCGAAATAACTTTACAAATTCAGTTGCCTCTGCCAAAGCTTTTTGTTCATCGGCATTTTGTATAGTCATTTTAATTAAATTGCTATAAGGCGGATAAAACAATTGTTTACGAAACACAATTTCATTTTTATAAAAAGCAAGATAATCTTGCTGCATTCCACAATGTACCGCATAATGCTCAGGGTTATACGTTTGAATGATTACTTTACCGGGTATATCACCTCGGCCAGCACGACCAGCTGTTTGTGTAATCAAAGCAAAACAGCGCTCTGCTGAACGAAAATCTGGAACGTTGAGGCTTGAATCAGCACTGATAATCCCAACGGCTGTTACATTGGGTATATCATGCCCTTTTGCTACCATCTGCGTCCCCAATAAAATATCATATAAGCCTTGTTTAAATTGAGTTAAAATCTCAGCATGGGCAAATTTCTTCGTTGTTGTATCACGATCCATTCGAATAATCCGAGCTTCGGGGACAAGCGTTCTCAATTCATGTTCGAGTCTTTCTGTACCTGTTCCAAAATATTTAATATAGCGGCTTCCACATTTCGGGCAAACATCTGGAACCACATCACTACTGTCGCAATGATGACATTGCAGCTTGCCATTTTGATGATAAACGAGCGGCAGTGTACAATCTTTACAGACAATTACATGCCCGCAAGAGCGGCACATTACAAAGGTTGAAAAGCCACGCCGATTCAGCATGATAATTACTTGTTCTTTTTTTGCAATCGTCTCTTCAATTAGTTTTTTCAAAGCACGTGAAATAATATTTCGATTGCCCTGTTTTAATTCAGCGCGCATATCAACGGTAGTTACTTGCGGCATGGGAATATTACCAATTCGTTTCGACAGAGTCAGCATCGTATACTCTTTATTTTGTGCACGGGCAAAGGTTTCAACCGATGGCGTAGCACTGCCTAATACTAAAATGGCTTTATGTATTCTTGCCAGAGCCTGTGCTACATCACGTGTATGGTAGCGTGGCGATTCATCTTGTTTATAAGAGGCATCTTGCTCTTCATCTAGTATAATCAAGCCTATATGATCAATGGGCGTAAACAAAGCGGAGCGAGCTCCAATAACAATACCGATTTCATTTTGTTTAATCCTTCGAATGGCATCATTTCGTTCACTAATTGATAAACGGCTGTGTAAAACAATGATATCTTGTTTAAAATAATACTTAAATGAGCTGACTAGCTGCCCTGTTAAAGCAATTTCCGGCACAAGTACAATAACATGCTGTCCGGCTTGGCGAACTTTATTAGCAGCTTCAATATAAACTTGTGTTTTGCCGCTGCCAGTAATTCCATATAGTAAAAAGGTTTTATTTTCCTTTTGTTCGATCGATTTTATCAATTCGTTTACAGCTGTTTCCTGTTCCCCTGTGAGTATGACATTTTTTTTCCCTTGAGAGGCAGTATGCTCATAACTGTCACGATATATCCGTCGTTCATTTATTCGAATCAGGTTTGCTTGTACTAATGCCTGAATTGTTGTCATTGTTATTTTTTCTGCTTTTAATTCAGAAATTGGAATTGATTTTCGATTTTGAAGCAATTGCAAAAGATTTTTCTGCGCAGGTTTGCGAGAAAAATCCGTTTCACAAAAAGTACTCTGGATCAGTTCAACAATTTTTTCATAACGATTTACGGTATTCTTTTTTACAGAATAATCTTTTAAAATGAATTTATGCTGTAAAAATAGAACAATTATAGCATCTATATCAAATTCAGGAAAATTTTTACGCAAATCATAAAGGCTCACCGGTTGGTGCAGCATAATGAAATTATAAACTTCCACATAGAAATTAACCTGCAAAATCGTTGCGTCCGGTTTTTGATCGCCAATTAAATAAACAGGTTTTATTTGAAGACCTGTTTTACCAGGCATAAACAGGCGCATAGCTTCCGCAAAAGAACAAAGATAAAAATCAGCCATCCATTTAGCAATTTTCAACATTTTGTCAGTAAACCATGGTTCCTCATCGACAATATCAATAATTTCTTTTAACTTTAACAAGTCAGTCGTCGCATCCGCCGCACTGATGTTTACAATAAAACCCTCAACTTTACGGTTGCCAAAAGGCACAAAAACACGCCAACCAGTCTGTAGAAAAGAAAATTTGTCTGGTATGGCATAAGAATAAGCTTTTGCGATACTTTTTACAGGAATATTTACAAATATATTTGCAACTTTAATCATAATTCATCACCAAACAATCATAAATAAAAGGGGCTCTGACGAGTCCCTTTTATTTAGAAAATTATTTCTTAAATTATAAGCCAGCTTGTTCTTTTAACGTCGCTGCTTTATCAATATGTTCCCAAGGTAAGTCAACATCTGTACGACCAAAATGTCCATACGCAGCCGTTTGTGCATAGATAGGACGACGTAAATCCAATGTCTTAATGATACCTGCTGGTCGCAAATCAAAATTTTTCTGGATTAATTCAACAATTAAAGACTCTTCTACTTTTGCCGTGCCGAATGTTTCAACCATGATTGATACCGGGCGTGCTACACCAATCGCATAAGCAAGCTGTATCTCACATTTATCGGCAAGACCGGCTGCTACAACATTCTTTGCTACATACCGTGCGGCATAAGCTGCGGAACGATCAACTTTTGTTGGATCTTTACCAGAAAAAGCTCCGCCGCCATGACGTGCCATGCCGCCATATGTATCAACGATGATTTTACGTCCAGTAAGTCCGCAGTCTCCTTGTGGTCCGCCGATAACAAAGTTACCAGTCGGATTGATGAAATATTTAGTTTCATCCGTCAGTAATTCAGCAGGGACAATCGGTTTAATTACTTTTTCAAAAATATCTTTTTCGATTTGAGCTAATGTAACATCCGGACTATGCTGCGTTGAAATAACAATGGTATCAATCGAAACTGGTTTTCCATCTTCATATGCCACAGTCACTTGTGTTTTACCATCGGGACGCAGATACGGCAATTCGCCATTTTTACGAACTTCTGATAAACGACGAGCCAATTTATGTGCAAGCGCAATCGTAAGCGGCATATATTCTGGCGTTTCATTCGTAGCATAACCAAACATCATACCTTGGTCACCAGCACCGATCGCTTCAATTTCATCCATCATAGTGCCTTCTTTTGCTTCTAAAGCTTTATCAACGCCGAGAGCGATATCTGCTGACTGCTCATCAATTGAAATCAACACCCCGCATGTATCTGCATCAAAGCCATATTTTGCTCTAGTGTAGCCGATATTACGAATTGTATTTCTGACAATTTTCGGAATATCCACATAACAATTTGTCGAAATTTCTCCGGCAACATGAACCTGCCCCGTTGTAATCAATGTTTCGCAGGCAACCCGCCCCGTTGGATCTTTTGCCAAAATTCCATCTAAAATGTTATCGGAAATTTGATCCGCGATTTTATCTGGATGACCTTCTGTTACAGATTCTGATGTAAATAATACACGTTTTTTAGTCATATTATACCTCCTTGTGATTGAATAAAATAAAAGAACTCTCTATAAAAGAGAGTTCTGACACTCTCATCTTATAGGCTTCGCCTACAGGATTTGGCACCGTTTTGATAAAATCAAATGGTTGCCGCAGTTTCATCGGGCCATTCCCTCGACTGCTCTTGATGAGTTCCATATTCAGCTATGTTTTTATAATAAAAGAACTGACTAGAAAAGTCAACTTAAATTTTGGGTAATGTTGTAATCTTATCTAAGATAATTTTTGCCAATAAATCCTTGTGAAGAAGTGGGAAATCTTCGCAGACTCCATTACGGTCAATGATTTTTACGATATTTGTGTCCGTATTAAAACCAGCATTCGGTGCGGTCACATCATTGGCAATTATATAATCAAGATTTTTTTTATGGAGTTTTATTTTAGCAAATTCGAGCAAATTCTGCGTTTCCGCAGCGAAGCCAACTAAAATCTGATTTTTTTGCTTTATTTGTCCGAGCTCAAATAAAATATCTGGATTTTTTTCTAAAGTCAAAGTCAAAGTAGAACTGTCTTTTTTTATTTTATTTTCAGCGATAGACGATGCCCTATAATCAGCAACAGCTGCCGCTTTTATAATGATATCACTATCGATAAATTCTTTTTTTACTGCATCACGCATTTGCAGTGCTGTTTCTATTTTGATTAGACGTATTGCAGCACTGGTTTGTAAGGCGGACGGTCCGGAAATAAGAACGACATTTGCCCCACGTCTTGCAGCTTCTTCGGCAAGAGCATATCCCATCTTACCACTGGAACGATTCCCAATATAACGAACTGGGTCAATCGGCTCTCTTGTCCCAGCAGCCGTTACCAGTACTTTTTTGCCACGCAAAGATACTGTTTCACTAAAATATTCTGCTAATACACCTACAATGGACTCTGGCGCGGGCAAACGTCCGACACCAGAGGTGCCGCATGCCAATTGACCACTGTCCGGTTGAATTAAATGATAGTGGGCATCTTGCAGCTTTTTCAGATTGGCTTGCACAATTGGATTCAGATACATGTTTGTATTCATTGCTGGTGAAAAAAACACCGGTGCCTTCGTTGCCATAAGTGTCGTCAAAAGCATATCGTCAGCAATACCATTCGCAGCTTTACCAATAATATTAGCGGTGGCAGGAGCAATCAGCATGACATCAGCTAACATTGCCAACGCAATATGTTCAACATTCCAATTGGTTGTTTCATTCCACATACTAACCACAACAGGATTTCCGCTCATCTCACGAAATGTAAGCGGCGTAACAAACTTTGCGGCAGCTTCTGTCATGATAACATGAACGATCGCACCAGATTTTTTTAGTCGACTGACTATTTCCACTGCTTTATAGACGGCAATGCCGCCGCTGACACCTAAAATAATATTTTTATCCTTTAACATAAATAAACCACCATTTATTTATTATTTAACGACTTCTTTTGTCCGTTCATAGGTAATACGGTCTTCAATAATTTCTTCTAAAGCATTTGTGACATTTTTTGTTGATTTCATACTTACTTTAAGTTCCGCACCATCTAAAAGTTCACGGGCCCGTTTTGCTGCCAAAACAACTAATGTATATTTACTATCGACTTTTTTTAACAACTCATCCATTGTTGGGTTTACCATATCCATATTTTCATTCTCCTTTATCTTCACAGATTTGACGAAGCAAATCTGTATTACGCAGCACATTGCATTTTTCAGCCTCAACAATAGCGGCAATTTTGTTAGCAGCTACTGTGATTTCATCATTGACCACAACATAATTATAGTATACACCCATTCGAATCTCATCGCACGCTGCTTTTAAGCGACGGGCAATGCTTTCATCAGAATCTGTGCCTCGTCCACGAATTCTTTTTTCCAATTCAGTCATTGAAGGTGGGATAATATAAATAAAAACGCCTTGCGGAAATTTTTTTTTAACATTCATAGCGCCCTGTGGATCTATTTCCAAAATGACATCCTGCCCATTTTTCAATACTTCCTGAACTCTGGCTAATGGTGTACCATAATAGTTTCCATACACTTGAGCCCATTCGAGCAGTTCTTCTTGTTCAATCATACGCTCGAATTCAATTTTATCCGTAAACCAGTAATTGATACCATGTGTTTCACCCGTACGAGGCTGCCTGGTTGTCGCTGAAACAGAATACGTAAGAGCTTTATGTTCATCCAATAATTTTTTGCAAATTGTTCCTTTACCCGTACCGGACGGTCCAGAAATTACAATTAAATTGCCTGTAAAATCCATCGTTTTAGTCTTCCTTTAATTTCAATTCCGTATCATCGCTGTCTTTTGTAATCAAACGATGTGCTACAGTTTCCGGTTGTACAGCCGATAAAATCACATGATCGCTATCCGCGATAATAACAGCTCGAGTCCGTCTTCCATATGTTGCATCAATCAGCATGCCCCGATCACGCGCTTCTTGAATAATGCGTTTAATTGGTGCAGATTCAGGACTAACAATTGAAATAATACGATTCGCTGATACAATATTACCAAATCCGATATTAATAAGTTTAATATCCATAGTCAAACTCCTCTCGGTCCCTACCGTTTTTATAATTTATTCTACATTTTGAATCTGTTCCCGGATTTTTTCGATCTCACTTTTCATTTCGACTACAAGTTTTGCAGTCTCCATATCATTCGCTTTTGAAGCAATCGTATTCGTTTCACGATTCATTTCTTGAACAATAAAATCCAGTTTGCGGCCAACCGCTGCCTTGCTATCCAAAATTGTAGCTCTAAATTGTTTAAAATGACTCTTCAGCCGTACAAGTTCTTCGGTAAAATTAATTTTCTCCGAAAACAATGCGCATTCTTGAATCAAGCGAGCTTCATCAATTTGGGTTTCACTTAAGACATCCTGCAGCTTTTTAAGAAGTTTCTCACGATAGCAAGTAAGGATCATCGGTACCTGCTGTTCTATTTTAGCTACATTCGCTTCTAAGTCATTTAGTCGCATGGTTAAATCATCTAATAAATGCTGTCCTTCCATTATACGCATCGAAACTAACTGGTCCAATGCCTTTTGGACAGTTTCTAAAATAACGGACTCTGCTACATCCAGATCAAATGAATCTTCATCAGGGCGTAACACATCTTGATAATTTGCTATCTCATACACATTATCCGGTGCTGGTATTTTCAGCAGACTACTGATTTCGCTTAAGGCATTATAGTAAGCGATTGCCAAATCTTTGTCAACTTTTATTTGCTTATGATGTCCCATAGCTTGCTCAAAAGAAATAAATATATCAATTTTTCCACGCGTAAGCGAGGCCGTAATCAATTTTTTGATTTTATCTTCTAAAGGATTCAAAGCTTTTGGCAAATGAATCATTATATCATTATATCGATAATTCACGGATTTAATTTCTACATGCAGTTTATATGTTTCATTATAATATTCACTCGAACCAAATCCCGTCATACTTTTTAACAAAAAAGAAAACACCCTTTCTATAATGTAAACAAGCATATAAAGAACTATATTCATCATATAGAGATGAAATCCCTTTAATTTAGACAAATTTATCTGATTTAAAGGAAAAACAGCCCATTTTAGTCTTTATATATAAGTTGCATTAAATATTCTATGTGGTACTCGTCAATAAGGGGGGATAGGCAATACATTATACGGAATATATGCCAGAGAAGACTTTTTCAGCAGGACCTGACATATACACGGTACCCGCTTGAGTCCATTCTACAAAAAGGAGCCCACCATCGAGTTCAATTTCTACATTTCTATCCGTTTTGTGATTGAGCACGGCTGCCACGATCGTAGCACAAGATCCCGTTCCACACGCTAATGTAATCGCTGCCCCACGTTCCCAAACACGCATTCGAATATGTCCGCGATCTTTTACTTCAGCAAATTCGGTATTGATTTTTTTAGGAAAATGTTCATTGATTTCAAATAAAGGACCTACTTTTTCCAAATTAATTTGTGCAATATCGTCGACAAAAACCACACAATGTGGATTGCCCATAGAAACACAGGTCATTTTATATTCCTTATCTAATATTGTAATCGGTTGTGCAATAACCTGTTCACTGCCAAAACCAGCAACGGGAATCTTATCAGCTGCTAAAATCGGCTCTCCCATGTCAACACGAATTAAATCAACGGTATTTTCTGCAGTCAAAATAATTTCCGGTTTTATAATACCAGCGCCCGTTTCAACGGTAAATAAAGTTTTTGTCGTAAGTTTTGCTTCATAAATATAACGAGCAAAACAACGAATTCCGTTGCCGCACATTTCAGCCTCACTGCCATCCGTATTAAAAATACGCATTTTAAAATCTGCATGATCCGAAGGCATCACTAAAATCAACCCATCCGCACCAATTCCATAATGACGATCACAAACTGTAATTGCCAAATTCGAAAAATCATCGATCTGTTCTTTAAAACAATCTACAATAACAAAATCATTGCCGCAGCCTTGCCATTTGCTAAATTTAAAATTCATTTTCATTGCCTCCAATGGTATCTACTAAATTCCTAGCTACATTTTAACCATATGGTATCTATTTTACTTGTTCAGACTCAAAGATGCAATGTCTTCCCCGAAATATTGCCCTTAAATTGATATATAGCAGCTACAATAAATTATAAATGCTTGGATTTGACCATTCAAAATTGAGATGCTATACTGATTTGACACTAGTTAGAATGGAGTTAATATTATGAGTTTAGATGGTTTTTCGATGTATCCTTTGGTTACAGAATTAAATAAACAATTAGCCGGGGGACGAATTGATCGGATCTCTCAGCCGAATAAACATACAGTTTTACTCGCAGTACGGCAGCCAGGTCAAAATTTCTCTTTGCACATTTCCATCAATCCACAAAATCCCGTAATCAATCTCATTACCCGCTCAGTTGAAAATCCAGCAGAACCACCCGTTTTCTGTATGGTATTGCGCAAACAGATAGAAGGTGGACGAATCGCTGAAATCAAACAGCATGTCCTTGATCGAATTGTTCTAATTGATATCGATACGTTAGGTGCTGGCGGTATTATTTTGACGAAAACACTCGTGATTGAATTAATGGGGAAATACAGCAATATGATTCTTCTTCATGAAACAAAAATCATTGACTGCCTTCGTAAAGTTGGCACGACCAGCAGTCGCGTTCGTCTTGTTTTACCTGGTTATGAATATGCCCTTCCCCCGAATCAGGACAAATTAAATATCATGACGGATTCCATCGATCTTTTAATTGAAGATTTGAAAAAATACCCTGAATTAAAACTAGTAAAGGCAATTGTCCAGACTGCAATTGGACTGGGTCCGGTAAGCGCCCGTGAATTTGTTTTTTCGGCGGGATTTTCAGCAAATATATTGGTTAGTGAACTAGATGAAGCAGATTTTACTTCTTTAAAAACCGCTATAACAGAAGTTCTTACCTTATTTCGCGAAAATCAAATTACACCGATGTTGTTTTTAGACGCAACTAATAAAATCGTCGCATCTGCCGGATTTCCTTTACATTATTTAGAAAATGTACTGCCAAAAACCTTTACTACAATGAGTGAACTAATTGATTTTTCAACAAAACTCACAGGAAATTATACACTACCGGACAAAGACCGTTTCCAAAAGCTTGTTCATGGCGAACTCACTAAATCAGCAAATAAAGCAACTGTTTTAGCAAAAGAATTGATTCAGGCACAAAATGCTGAGGACTACAAAATAAAAGGCGATATACTGATGACCTATCAGTATCAGTTATCGGATCATTTGGGAGAAATCGTAGAATTACCCAATATTTATGAAGAAGACCCCGAAAAACATCTCCTAAAAATACCATTGGATAAACGATACTCCATTATTCAAAATATGCAAGCTTATTATCATAAATACGATAAATTAAAACGTGCTCAAAATCTCCTGCAAATTCAAATTGAGCAATGTCAGCAGGATCTTAAATATTTGAGCAGTGTTGAAAGTTCTCTCGAATCGTCATCAACTTTAATTGAAATTGGTGAAATCAAAACGGAACTGATCGCCAGTGGTTATTTGCATGAACACATTAAGAAAAAAGCCAGTGAAAAACCATCCCAGCCATTTAAGTTCAAAGCCAGTGACGGAACCATCATTTTGGTGGGGAAAAATAACTATCAAAATGATAAGCTTACTTTCAAAACGGCACATCGTAAAGATATTTGGCTTCACACAAAGGATTTTCCTGGCTCGCATGTCGTGATTCGCTGCGAAAACGATGCTCCCGCACCCGATACATTGCTTTTAGCCGCCACTTTGGCAGCCTATTTCAGTAAAGCCAATCATTCTTCTAAAGTCCCCGTTGACTATACACCCTGCCGTTATGTAAAAAAACCGACTGGCGCAAAACCAGGGTTTGTTATTTTCACAAACCAAAAAACGCTCTATGTTACACCAAATGAACAGGAAATGGCACTGTTAATTTTACAAGACTTAAATAAAAAATAAACAAAAACCCTCCTCACTAGTTTTTACGGCTAGTTTGGAGGGTTTTTGTTTATCAACTGCAACTTCAGTCTTTAAATTCTTTAATAACAACCTGTTCTTTTTGATCAACCGTACCAATTTGAACGCTAACCACTTCTTTACTAGCAGTCGGTACGTTTTTTCCAACATAATCGGCTCGAATCGGCAATTCACGATGTCCCCGATCAACCAAAACCGCCAATTGAATCACCCGTGGGCGTCCCATGTCGATGATGGCATCCAATGCAGCTCGAATCGTCCGACCAGTATATAATACATCATCAACCAGGATAATTGTTTTATTCGTTATATCAACCGGCATCTGTGTTGGATGTACAATCGGTTGATAGGATAATGTCGAAAGATCATCACGATATAAAGTAATATCAAGAACACCTACCGGAACTTTGGTCCCTTCTATTTGCTCAATTTCGGTAGCAATCCGTTCTGCCAACGGTACACCACGCGTTCTTATACCTACTAGTAATATCTGTTCAACGCCCTTGTTTTTTTCGATAATTTCATGTGCTATACGTGTTAAAGCACGCGTAATAGCCTTGGCATCCATTAAAACGGTTTTATCAATTAAATTTGACATAAAACATCATCCCTTCAGAAAACACTCGATTATTTATTTTTTGTTCTAGTACGTAGTTTTATTAATATTTTAGCCATATCGTCTGGTATGGGTGCAGAAAAAAATAGTTTTTCCTTGGTAATTGGGTGAATTAAAGACAAGTTTTCTGAATGCAAAGCTTGTCCGTTAATCTTAAATGGTGATTTCGTTGTACCATATTTCGGATCTCCAATCAACGGATGTCCAATATGTGTCATATGAACACGAATTTGATGTGTCCGGCCAGTCATTAAAGTACATTCTACTAAAGTGTAATCGCCATATCTTTCTAAAACTTTAAATTGAGTGGAAGCCGGTTTCCCATTTTCAGCAACAATGGCCATTTTTTTTCGATCTTTAGGATCACGACCAATATCTCCATGAATAATACCCGATTCTTCCTTTATATTTCCTTTTACAATGGCTAGATATTGTCGATGGGCCGTTTTGCTTTTTATTTGTTCCGCTAAACTCGTATGGGAAAGATCATCTTTCGCCGCAATCATGACGCCAGACGTATCCTTATCCAGGCGATGCACAATTCCAGGACGAATTTCCCCGTTAATACCAGATAAATCCTTACAATGAGCCAAAAGTGCATTTACTAATGTTCCACTATAAATACCGGATGCTGGATGTACAACCATACCTCGTGCTTTGTTGATAACAATAATATGTTGGTCCTCATACAAAATATCAAGTGGCAGATCCTCCGCTTGAATTGAAATTGCTTGCGGCTCAGGAACGACCACTTCGACATGGTCTCCATTACATAATTTATAATTTGATTTTTGCATTTTCTGATTGACGGTAACATGACCATCCAAAACTAATTTTTGGACAAAAGATCTGGAGTGATCTGTTATTTGTTTAGCTAAAAAAACATCTAGGCGCTCTGGCGTTGTTGCAGTAAATTCATATTCATTCATTAATACGGTCATTGCATTCTTCCTTTAAAAAGTATTGTATATATAATCAGTCCAACTCCACAAACAATAGCAATGTCGGCTATATTGAAAATTGGCCATATTCTAAAATCAAAAAAATCAACCACATATCCGGTTTGAATCCGATCAATTAAATTCCCGACAGCCCCGCCTAATAAAAGTGCTGACCCTGCTTTTAATGGAAATTTCTCCTGCCGTAGTCTTGGATAAAAGAACATTGCCGCTAAAAGAATAAACACACCAATCAAAATAAAAAAGATGCGTTGGTTTTCCAATATTCCAAAAGCTGCTCCCGGATTTAAAATGTATGTAATATGAAAGATATGAGGGATTACCGGTATTGACATCCCCAGATTCATCATGGACTGAATATAAAATTTTGAAAATTGATCGACTAGTATAATAACCAGGCATAAGATTAATATTGGCACGCAACAACCCTCGATTCTTTTTATAATATATTATAGCATAGCTTCACTAAAATATGAATTTGCCAGATGAAACTTCATATTTGTTCCATATCATTAAAATAACAACGAGCTAAAAAGCCCGTTGTTATTTTTAATCTAGAGGAATTTCATTGTTATGTAAACCAACTTCTTGTAACGGCACATTCTCAGCAGTACTGCTTTGATCCGTTAAATCCAATAAATTAAGCTGTGTCACAAGCAATGTTTTCATTTTCGTCTGAAAGGAATCATATTGTCTTTGCATGTCTTGATATGAAAGGGTTTGTTGATGAACTTTTTCAGCCGCTTCTATCATCATTTTTTTGGCGTTAAGCTGCGCTTCCTGAACAATGTTAGCCGCTTCTTTTTGTGCATTCGTTTTTACTTCTTCAGCTGTTTTTTGGGCAATAAGCAACGTTTCATGTAGTGTTGCTTCCATTTGCTTAAAACGTCCTATATCATCTTGCATCTGATTGGCTTTTTCTTTAAGCTGTACATTGTCTCTATATAACTGTTCATAGTCTTTGATAACTCGATCGAGAAATGTATCAATTTCATCTTCATTATAACCACGAAAACTCCGTTTAAATTCTTGATTATGAATATCTAAAGGTGTAAGCATAAGCTCCGCTTCCTCTACCATTTATTTTATATATAGCGTCTAAGTAAAATTCCAGTCCGGCCTTTTTTTGTCTGACCACGGACTTCTGCAACCTCAATACGGCCTCTACCGCGCATTGATATGATATCGCCTTCTTTTACCATATGAGACGAACTTTTTACAGATTGCCAGTTCAATTTTAATTTATCGGCTTCAATATCACTCACAATTTTACTGCGTGATGAACCAAAACCTGCTGCTGCAATCGAATCCACTCGAAGCGAAGCAACCGTGGCTTTAATTTCTTTACAACGCTCTTCACGCGCTTCAATATCAGAAAATCTCCCAACTTCCGTCGTGATAGCTGACGAACCAATTTGCGTATAATTTTGCAAAATAAACTCGCCCATTTTCACATCCGCTATGATCTTCACATGATCGGCTTTAATAAGCAAGTCCCCAATTTGACCACGGTCAATTCCCAATCCAATGAGCGAACCTAAAACATCCCTGTGGGCAATATGATAAAATTGTGCATTCCATGATGCTTTAACAACCGTCAAGTCAAAAGATGGTGTGCCAAGAAAGTCCTCATGAACAAAAGCCGCCTTTTGGCGTTCAGCACCCGGGTAACCACCGTCAAAAACAAGTTTCAACGCTGGATAATTGGCAGCGATTGTTTCAGCAATTTCGCAACCATAAGGGTCTAAAAAAAACGATGTTTTAAATTTTCGGCTTTTGTTCACAGCTTCGGCAAGATCGACCAATTTAACAGCCGTTTCAGCACCCTCTGTTCCTTTATAATACCGGATAATTTTTTCACGATCTGCTGCCATATTACGATTTCCCCATTGCTTTCGATTTATTTGTTGCCGCTTCAACAGCATCAATCAATGCTGCTCGAACTCCTTTTTTCTCTAAGACATGGATACCAGCAATTGTTGTCCCGCCCGGTGAAGTCACTTTGTCTCGAAGAACAGCCGGATGTTCACCTGTTTCTAGCACCATTTTGGCTGCACCCAAAAGTGTCTGTGCTGCCAGCGTAATGGATATTTGACGAGGCAAACCTGCATTGACGCCTGCATCTGCTAAAGCATCAATCATAACAAAGACATATCCCGGACCACTACCGGACAGTCCCGTCACTGCGTCAATAGCGCTTTCTTGTAAAATCACAGCTTTACCAACTGCATTAAATATAGATTCTACTGTTTTGCCATTTTGCTCTGACGCATTTTTCCCCAAAGCAATAGCGGACATGCCCGCGCCTACGGCAACTGGTGTATTTGGCATTACACGCACAACTGGCTGCTGCACGAAATACGTCTCCAATGATTTCAAAGTGAGACCAGCAATCACGGAAATAACGATCGTATCCGCATTCACTAGCTTTACAATCGACTCAATTGCTGCTTGAGCTGCCTGCGGTTTAATTGCCAGTACAACAATGTCCAGTTTTTCTAAAAACGTACTGGCATTAACCGCTGCTTGAGCACCATATAACGTATGTAACTGTTCACATCTTTTGATTTTATGATCCGAAACATATACTTCGCTGGGCGCAAATAATTTATTTGCCAGAATTCCGCCAAGCATCGCTTCAGCCATAGCTCCGCCACCAATAAATCCTATATTCATGATATCACTCCTATTTTTTCAGCCAAGGCATGTCTGTGTCTGAGGCTTTGTTATCTTGCTGTGTATACGTTACATCCACGTTACTTGGTGCACATAAAAACACATTATTCCCCACTTTTTTTATATCACCAGAAAGTGCATACGTCGTACCACTAATAAAATCAATAATCCGTTTTGCAACTTCACTATCTGTATTTTCAAAATTAACCACAACTGGTTTTTTATTTTTCAAATAATCGGCTACCTGTTGTGCATCATCAAAAGATAAAGGTTCAATGACTATAACATTCATTTGTCTTGCCACCACATTCGTATTATTTGTACTACTCGTCGCATGGAAATTCACTACATTATTCTGCGCATAGGAGGATGTTTTTTTTGATTTGAATTCATTGGCTGCTGTTTGTTCTTCGGTCGATTCCCCTTTTTGTTCTTGAGTCTCCACTTCCTTATCGACAGAATCAATTAACCCTAGTTTACCACAAAATTTATCTATAAACGACATGCTCTATTTCCTCCTATTAATATTGACGCGGTCCGAAGATTGCTGTTCCAATTCGAACCATATTAGCACCTTCTTCAATGGCAGCCGTATAATCATGACTCATCCCCATAGACAACCATTTTAGATCCGTCTTTTCAAACTTATGCTGTTTCATATCTGTATATAAATGAAACATATTTTTAAAAATAGGTCTGACTTCTTCTAAATTATCACAAATTGGTGCAATGGTCATCAGTCCACATACGTGAAGAGATTCCATTTGGTCAACATCACGCAGCAGATCCGGCAGGTCTTCTGCATAAATACCAAACTTGCTTTCTTCTTTTGCAATGTTGACTTGCAGCAAAACATCCTGAATTTTATTAATTTTCTTTGCTTCTTTATTAATTTCTACGGCAATTTTTTTACTATCAACCGAATGAATCATATCAAATAAATGAACAGCCTGTTTCACTTTATTCGTCTGTAGATGTCCAAGCAAATGCCATTCAACTTCACGATCCAGTGTTGCCGCTTTGCTGATTGCTTCTTGAATGCGATTTTCACCAATGGATAAAACGCCTGCCTCAATTGCTTCTTGCATGTCAGCAACTTCATGATTTTTAGTTACAGCAATAAGTTTTACAGAATTCGAATCGGCAGTCACCGTTCTTTTCAATAAAGAATCTTCTATTTTATTTTGTATTTCATTTAAATTTTCTCTTATCACAAAAACGCCTCCATACTTTAACAAATATTCGAGAATAAGTCTAAATATCCTCTAAATATGCAAAATATAGCGATTTTATTTTAAACAAAGCATCGCGGCAATTCGACCTGTCTTCCCCTGATCAGCCCGATAAGAAAAAAATACATTCGAATTACAGGCTGTGCAAGTATCAGCCATATCAATATGTTCCGCTAGTATGCCAACTTCTTCTAATTGTATTCTATTTGCTGCCCAAAGATCAAGTTTCCATTTCTTCTGAAATGGTATAAGAATCGTGTTTGCATTCTTTGGAAAAGCCTTGCAAAACTGAAGCTGTACATCGAGACCTACTTCATAACAACACGGTCCGATCGATGGGCCAATGCCAACTAAACACTTTTTGGGATCTGTTTGAAAGGCTGCTTGCATTGCCTGCACTGTCTTTTGTGCTATTTTATGAACCGTGCCCTTCCAGCCAGCATGACTAATGCCAATCGCATGGTGTTCAGGGTCAAAAAACAGAACTGGCGTACAATCCGCAAAAAACAACATCAATGGTAAGTTTTTTATATTTGTAATTAAAGCATCTGTTTCTTTAATTGCATCCTCATAGGATGTTGCACCACGACCAGCATCTGCTGCCGTAACTTGCATAATATTGCTGCTATGTACCTGTTCACATGTACATAAATTAGCACTTGATAGAAAAAAAGCATTACAAAACCGGTGCCTGTTTTCCAATACGGATTTTTTATCATCCCCATTATGCATTGCTAAATTCATTTTATCAAAAGGTGCTTTACTCACTCCACCAAAACGAGTTGATATGGCATGTTCCATACCCTCTTGCGGAAAAATCGAAAATTGACCAACTTGTATAGTATCTTCTTTCTCCAGTAATGAAAAGCTCATATTTCACCTCCAGATTTTAATGACAAACACCACAGCGTTTACAGCCATCAAAACACTGCACTGTATGTTTTCTCTGTTTTGCATTCTCTATTTCACGATATAAATATGACTTATTAATCCCCAAATCCAATGTGTCCCAAGGGAAAACTTCATGTTCACTACGTTCACGATATAAATAAAAAGCACTGTCAAGGTTTGCTTCTTTCATTGCCTGTTTAAAACTTTTACTGCCACCCAATTGATGTGCTCGATAAAGGACGTGTGATAGTCTGCGATCACCACGAGCTAAAATCCCCTGTATATAAGCTTCTTTTGGCGATTCAATGATCACATCAATCTGTTTTGTATTTTTAAAAGAATTTTTTATATATTTCAAATCATGATCACTTTGTTTGATATCCCCCATTGGCAGCCATTGAAAAGGTGTGACTGGCTTAGGAATAAAAGGATTGATACTTAATGTCAATTTTCCATGACAACCTAAACTGTTCATGTAGGCTTTCACTTCCGTTGTCATGGTGAGAATAGCCTCAATATCTTCGCTCGTTTCAAATGGCAATCCAATCATAATATAAAGCCTAAAATTGGCAACACCCGCATTTGCGCCAAGTTCAATGGCTTTAAATAAATGTTCTTTTTTGATTCCCTTGTTAATGATCTCACGCATTTTATCACTGCCTGCTTCTGGTGCTAATGTTAATGTTTTTAAACCACTGTGTACCAAAGAATCTACAAGGTCTTTCGTGACAGAATCCGCGCGAAAAGAAGCTACGGACATGGGCATACCTAAGTCTAATATTTTATGGCACAATGTATTTATTTCAGGATAATCGGATATGGCCGCACCCATAAGTCCGACTTTTTTACCATATGTTTGCGCTTCGATAAGCATTTTTTCAATACTTTCTAAAGACCTGTTGCGAGGTTTACGAAATGCATAACCAGCCATACAAAAACGACAATGCCTGCCACAGCCACGAGCAATTTCAATTAAATAAAGATTAAATTCCGTATCATTGGTACGAATAACCGTGTGGGCATCATACGCATCTAAGTCTTGAACCCATTGCCGATGAATTTGACTTGGCACTTTGTCATCGTGTGTAATCTTCGCAACTATACCATCGTCTAGATACTCGTGCGTATAATATCTAGGCACGTATACGCCAGGAACATTCGCCAATCGCAAAAGAATAGCTTCACGTGTGAGATTATCTGCTTTTGCTTCATAATATGCATCTAAAAACAAATGGATCGTTTCTTCACCTTCACCAATAATAAAAGCATCAATGAAAAGGTTCAGCGGCTCAGGATTAAAAGTTGCACAAGCCCCGCCAGCAATAACAATCGGATCATCATTCGTACGTTTTGCAGCTAAAAGTTCCACTTTACCCAATTCCAAAATCTTCAATACATTAAAATAATCCATTTCAAAAGATACCGCAAAACCAATTAGGGGAAATTCATATAAAGGTTCTTGATTTTCGATACTCATAAGTGGTGTATTCGTCCGAATATATTCTTTTTCAATCAGTTTTTCCGGCAAAAAAAACCGTTCACAAGCCGTGTCTTTCCGATTGTTCATTTGTTGATACAAAATATGTATACCTAAGTTCGACATCCCTACAAAGTAAGAATTCGGATACACTAAAGCAAATTTGCTGCGTATTCCAGCGGGGAACACACTCACGCCATCCTCATTATTTAATATTTTTTGTAAATTTGCTTTTAATTCCCAAGACAAATTTTCTCACTCCAAACCAAATTAAATATGTTAAGAAAAACAGCCCACATAGTGTGAGCCGAATTTTTATATCTTACTATTCTAATTTTTTGATTTTGTCGAATCATTCTTTTTTGATTCGATCAATTCTTCTAATTCCTCTTTAAAATTACTGATATCTGTAAATTTTCGATAAACAGAGGCAAATCGAATATAGGCAACATCATCAAAGGCCTTAAGCTTTTCCATGACAAGTTGTCCAATTGCCTCAGTCGAAACTTCACGATCCATAGGATTACGTAATTCTTTTTCAATCTCATCTGTCAAATTAATGATTTTCTCCATAGAAACAGTTCGTTTATCACAAGAACGAATCAATCCATTCAATAATTTATTTCGATCAAACAGCACTCGGCGACCATCATTTTTTATAACCATTAAAGGAATTTTTTCAATAACTTCATAAGTTGTAAATCGTTTGCCACAACTCGTACATTCACGGCGGCGTCGAATCGTATTTCCATCATCTGCGGCGCGAGAATCAATTACACGGCTATCTGCCGTTTTACAAAACGGGCAACGCATTTAAGGCACCTTCTCTCCTTAAGATAAACACTTTTTCTATTATAACATACTTTATTCCTAGAAATAGCAGGACCATTTAATCATGTTTTCTAACGATTTTCCGATTTGTTTTTTTTGAAACATCCGACTTTTTCAGGCTTTTCTCAACTGAATGTTCCTGGGGGCGAATCAAACATTTTGGACCATAGCCTATTAGGTCTTCCCGTTTTGCTTTAAGCAAAGCGTTATACACAATGAAACGATTTTTAGGATCGCGATATTGCATCAAGGCTCGCTGCATTTGTTTTTCTACCGGATCTTTCGCAACATACACCGTTTCGCCAGTTAGTGGATTCATTCCCGTGTAATACATACAGGTTGACAACGTGCCTGGTGTTGGAATGAAATCCTGTACCTGTTCCGGACGATAGTTGAGATCACGAATAAATTCCGCTAGTTCCACAGCATCTTTTAAGGATGCTCCTGGATGACTCGACATAAAATATGGTACTAAATATTGTTTTTTATTGATTTTTTGATTCATTTTTTTAAAAGCATCGGCAAAACGTACATAGACCGTTTTACCAGATTTTCCCATCAGGTTTGTCACTTTTTCGGAAATATGCTCTGGTGCGACTTTTAATTGTCCACTAATATGATATCGGCATAATTCCTCTAAAAAATCATCTTTAACAGCCATAAGATAATCAAAACGAATACCTGAACGGATAAATACTTTTTTAACCTTTGGCAGAGCTCGTAAAGCTCGTAAAAGTTCTATATAGTCGGTATGACTTTTAGTAAGATTTTTACAAGGGGTTGGCGCTAAACATTGCTTTTCACGGCAAGTGCCGCGCTCGAGCTGGGACTTACACGATGGTACATGAAAATTAGCAGTTGGCCCCCCAACATCATGTATATAACCTTTAAACTCTGGCAGCTTTGTTAAAATCTCAGCTTCCGCTACAATCGATTCTTGGCTTCTTGATTGAATGATTCGACCTTGGTGGGAAACAATCGCACAAAAATGACAGCCACCAAAACAACCGCGGTGGCTGACTAAACTAAACTGCACTTCTTGTATTGCCGGAACACCGCCCATTGCTTCATAAATTGGATGATACGTTCGCTGATATGGCAAGGCATAAATTTCATCCATCTCTTCCATAGTTAAGGGAAGTGCTGGAGCATTTTGAACCAGATATTGATTACCCGATGCTTGGACAATGGTTTTTCCACGAATCGCATCTTGCTCAAAATATTCGACTTTAAAAGCTTCACTAAAAGATTGCTTGTTTTTACTAACCAATTCGCAAGATGGCACTTCAATCGCATCCCAAACATAATCAAGATTGGATGTAACATAACAAGTTCCCTTTACGGTAGTAATTGCTGCAATTTCAATGCCCTGATGTAATTCCGCGGCGATTTCTAAAATTTGTTTTTCGCCCATTCCATAAATTAATAAATCGGCTCGACTATCAAATAAAATAGACCGACGAATCGTATCCGACCAATAATCGTAATGGGCAAAACGCCTTAAGCTAGCTTCAATGCCACCAATAATAATTGGCACTTTCCCAAAAATCTCACGCAATCGATTACAATAAACCACCACAGCGCGATCTGGTCTATGACCTGAGTGTCCGCCCGGTGAATAAGAATCCGTATGGCGAAATTTTTTTGATGCTGTAAATTTATTTAACATAGAATCAAGATTTCCGCTCGAGACAAGAAATCCTAATCTTGGTTTACCTAATTTTTTAAAATCATCCGTACTTTTCCAATCAGGCTGCGCAATAATACCAACTTTATAACCATGTTTTTCTAATATACGACAAATAATTGCTGGTCCAAAACTTGGATGATCAACATATGCATCACCTGAAATAAAAATAAAATCCAGCATATCCCAATTTCGGTCTTGCATATCCGCTTTACTAATCGGTAAAAAATCTTTCATGTTCGTCTCCTGTTATTCAACCGTTTCCTCTTTTTGATTCGTGAATTTTTTTGTGAGGACATCCCCTGTTTTCCCTATTTCACCCAAACTTTTACCATTATAGGTGACTTGGACTGCTCCGGCGTTACCAACTGTCATAACCATTTCTTTATCTGCTTTCCACGACAAGGATTCACCATCTTTTGGTGTTCCTTCATAAATGGTTTTATCATCAGCAATCACTTTTGTCCAGCATTTTCCGTTAAATTTTGCGGTTAGCTCAACACCTTCATATTTTTTTTCTGATGTTACCGCTTTTTCTTTAACTTTAGGCACTGCTACAGTAGCTGCCGGTGCCTTTGTTACGGTTTTTTCCGAAGAATCATCACTGCTGAATCCCCAATAAAGTCCACCTACGACCAATCCTGCGAGCACGACACCGATTAATGCTTGTTGTGTTTTGCGAGATTTTTCCACACGTTCTTTAAAATCATTTTTATTTGAGGCAGCCTCTACTTTTGTTGATGCAGGTGGTTTTAGAATCTGCGGTTTTACTGTTTCTGTCACAGGAATTGCTTCTTGTGGCAATGCGGCATTTTTTTCTTCATAATATTTTTTTAACATTTCCGTTCCATCAAGATTTAAATAATTAGCATATGTTTTGATAAAGCCCTTTAAGTAAACTTCTCCCGGTAAAACATCATAATCTGCTTTTTCAATCGATTCTATATATAAAGCACGAATGCTCGTATCACGCTCGATATCTTTAATCGTTAGATTCTGTTTTTCTCTTTCCTTTTGTAAAATCTCACCTAACATATACAATAGTTCCTCCCCTAATTTGATTCATAGTTAAAGTACCCACTATACAATTTACCTTTATACTACATTATACATGATGGTGCCAAAATTTACAGCTTATTTATTAAAATAAGCCGCTGTGACTTGATCACTCGTCATGAGAATGTCTCTGCCTTTACTGCCCGAACTGGCACCCACGATATGCATTTCTTCCATCGTGTCAATTAATCTGGCAGCTCGAGTATAACCAATACGAAACCGTCTTTGCAGACTAGAAGACGAGGCCTGACCTGTCTCTAAAACAATATGAATCGCTTTTTCCAGTAATTCATCTTGCTGAACTTCTTGTTTTTTTTCAGTTTCATCTAAAACAGCACTTTCCGTAAAACTGATAATTTCCTCATTTTCTTCAATTTCGGCTCCTTGCTGCCGAATAAAATCCAACAAAGATTCTACTTCCGTATCACTTACAAAAGCACCCTGGACACGAACTGGTTTTGAAGCACCAATCGGATAATAAAGCATATCCCCTTTACCTAATAATTTTTCAGCTCCACCCATATCGAGTATTGTTCGTGAATCAATTTGTGAAGAAACTGAAAAAGAAATTCGCGATGGAATATTAGCCTTGATGATTCCAGTAATAACATCCACGGATGGCCTTTGTGTCGCTAAAATCAAATGAATTCCCGCGGCTCTGGCTTTTTGCGCTAAACGGCAGATTGCATTTTCCACATCGCTGGGAGCTACCATCATCAAATCTGCTAATTCATCAATAATGATGACGACAGCTGGCATTTTATCGATTTCGACACTACGATTGTAGCGTTCCATATCTCGAACACCATGGCTGGCAAATTTCGCATACCGTTTTTCCATTTCCTGTACAGCCCAATTTAAAACCGAAGCCGCTTTTTTTGCATCGGTCACCACCGGAACCATTAGATGGGGAATTCCATTATAATTCGAAAGCTCAACCATTTTCGGATCGATTAAAATAAATTTAACTTCATCCGGTTTCGCCTTAAAAAGTACACTGGTAATAATCGTATTGATGCAAACACTTTTCCCCGATCCGGTAGCCCCCGCAACGAGCAAATGTGGCATTTTCGCTAAATCGGCAAAAATAGCCTGTCCACCAATATCCATACCGAGTCCTACGGTAAGTTTTGATTTTGCAGTTAAAAACAGTTCACTCTCCAAGACTTCTCGCAGCTGCACACCCGACAATTCTTTATTTGGCACCTCAATACCAATTGCGGCTTTGCCTGGAATTGGCGCTTCGATTCGTACGGAAGGCGCTGCCAATTTCAAAGAAATATCATCTGCCAAATTTACAATTTTACTTACTTTAACACCTGCAGCCGGTTCTAATTCATAACGCGTAACGGCTGGACCGTGACAAGCATTTACAATAGTTGCTTTGACATTAAAACTTTGCAATGTCTCTTCAAGGATTTTTGCGTTAACAGCAATTTCTTTTTCTAGTTTAGAATTTTTCTGCTTGACTGCTTTACTTAAAATAAACCGAACATTCGGCAGCTGATATTCGCGAATGGCACCAGTAACTGCAGTTGAATTTGGTTCACCAGCTAGTGTGGTTTCGTTTTCAGATAATAGCTCAACGGGATTTTTTATTGGTGATGCCCCTTCTAAAACAGTTTCTTTTTCTAAATCCAATTTTTTATCTTCCATGTATTGAATCGAAAATTCTACAGGCTTTTCAATTGGTTCTGGTAGAAATGTATCTACATCTTCTGTCGGATTCACTTGTACTGGTGTTTCAATCAATGGTTTCTCAAAGTTTTTATCAGCTTCTTGATTATAAAACGAATTTTTAAATTTTTCTTCTACTTCAACAAATTTATCATAGGTAGACGAAACTGTTTTTTTAGCTGTTTTAATGCCCTGCGAAGCCTGCTGTTTTGTTTTAAGCAGCCCCACCGCTAAAGACCACGTTGTCGAAAGCAAAATTGCCCCCATTACCAAAGCAAATAAAATAATAATGCCGCCATCAATTCCGAAAAACTTGCGCAATACTAATAAAATGCCGCCACCAATCAAACCACCGCCCACTGGCAGGCTTTCCGGCAGAATTTCACTACCTGGTAAAATCACAAAATGATGATACATTGCTAAAAGCGAAAAAAATAATGCCATAATCCCGAAAAACCGTGTTGAATAAACAATCGGGTGATGTTTATATATATATTGCAGACCAATCAACATAACAACTGCCGGAATAATATACGCTCCAATACCAAACATATATAATAAAATCTTGGCAAAAAAGCTGCCGATAAAACCAACATTAAATCCTAATAAACCGATCAAAGAAAACAATCCAATTGTAAAAAATGCAATTCCAAACAATTCATATTTTTTATTTGAATTTGCTTTAGGCGCTGTCGTATTTTTTTTTGTTGAAACTTTTTTCAATTTTGTCACCACTTTTCTAAAACCATTAACTAAAATTTAGATCATGAAATCTCCAAAGCGGCTTTGGCTAATTTGTCTGCCAATTCATTGCCTTCAACTCCAGTATGACCACTGATTTTCCGAAATGTTACCCAGCCAAGATAATCTGCCATAAAAGCTGCATACTGTTTTGTAACATCATTATTCGTTTTCCAGCGTCTTTCAGCCCACTCCGAGATACCAATATAATCATGATAGATGACAATTGATTCTAATTTTTCTTTTTCTGCCCATAAAACAGCTTGTATACTCGCTTCAACTTCACCAGCAACGTTATGAAGTTTTGCAGCTGAGATAGAAGTTCCCAGCCCGTTTGCTGTATGAATCAACTGCCCCTGAAAAAAAACGGCAAATCCCCAACTATAACGGTTATTACGATAAGACCCATCGACATAGATATGATGTTTTTCTTCAAGTTCATTCACAGTGACTTTAGACGGCGGAACAATGGTTAATTTAGTACCCATATAATTTTGCGCTTCATCCATTGTAGCAAAACCTTTATACAACGCACCAGAATAACTATGGATTTGCTCTTTACATTCTAGCCAAGATGAAAAAATCCCAGTTTGGCGACCATTTTTAACAGCATAATATTTTTTCTTTTCTGGCATAGTATACACTCCTAACCGGAAAATGTTCCGAAAAACTAGATGCACTACATTTATCGAATGAGATGAAGCCCCGCTTTTTAGCAGAGCTTCTTTATTTTAAAGCTATTATTTTAACAAATTCATAGCACAACGATTGGCCTCATACATTACACGTTCTTCATCCATCGTTACTAATATGCCTTTATCAAGTACAATGTTCCCATTAACCAATACCGTATCGACCGAACTTGAATTAGCCGAATATGCTAATAAAGATACAATGTCATGACGCGGACACCATTTTGTACCTGACATATCAAATAATGTCAAATCAGCTTTATAACCTTTTTCAATTTTGCCTACCTTTGACAAACCAACTGCTTTGGCACCATATTCAGTTGCCAATTGAATGCCTTTTGCGGCTGGTATTGCCAAAGGATCGTACTGATTCACCTTATGCAATAAGGTAGTCAACCGCACTTCTTCAAGCAAATCGAGATTATTATTACTCGATGCTCCATCTGTACCAAGACCAACGCAAATCCCTGCATCGAGCATTTTGGTTATCGGTGCAACACCACTGGCTAATTTCATATTGCTGCCAGGATTATGAGCAACACGAACATCATGCTTTTTCATAATAAGAATATCCTCATCGGATACATGTACGCAATGCGCTGCTAGTACTCCGCAATCAAAAAGTCCTAATTCTTCCATTAAAGCAATCGGTGATTTTTGATATTCTTTTATGCAATTTTCAACTTCACCAATGGTTTCCGATAAATGCATATGAATCTCGGCCCCCAGTGATTGGGCTTCTTTTACTACTTTTTTGATATAATCCGGAGGACAAGTATAAGGTGCATGCGGACCAAACATAACGGTAATACGCCCATCGGCACGATTATGATACGTCTGGAAAAGTTCTTTATTTTCTTCTAAAGCCTTATTTCCATTCGGGGCAGACCCAATTAAGCCACGTGATAAAACAGCTCGAATTCCAGTTTCTGCTACAGCTTCACCAACTTTTTCCATGTCGGCATACATGTCGGCAAAAGTTGTTGTACCTGTTTTGATCATTTCGGCAATCGCCAGCATAGCGCCCCAATAAATATCATTTTTACGCATTTTAGCCTCAATTGGCCAAATTTTATTTTGCAGCCAATCCATAAGCTGCATATCATCCGCATAACTGCGCAGCAGTGTCATAGAAGCATGAGTATGGGTATTCACCAAGCCTGGTGTCACCAATTTATTTGTCCCATTAATTTCGCGGTCAATATGCCAATCTGGAGCAATCGTACCGACTTTAGCAATAAGATCATCTTCAATAGCTATATCCGTTTCTTTGACGGTACCATCTGGTAATAAAATGGTTGCTTGTTTTATTAAAATATTCAACGGAGTTTACCTCACTTTCGTTATTGATAAAAAAATCTGAAACAATTCATACTTTTTAGGACTCTGATAAGTAAGACGATTGTGCCACAGATAATTCATCAATGGAAAGCCCTAAGGATGCCAATTTGATTGCAGCAATTTTTTGGTTAATTTCATTTGGCATCAAGCAAACATGAGCCCCCATATTTTTATGATTATTTAAAATATGAAGTGCTGAGAAAAATTGGACAGCAAACGATAAATCCATAATTTCAGCTGGATGACCATCACCCGCAGCAAGATTAACCAGACGACCTTCTGCCAATAAATATAGTTTACGATTATCACTTTGAACAAATTCTTCTATGTTTTTTCTTACCGAACGAGTTGATATGGATACTTCATTTAATTCCACTTTATTGATTTCAACATCAAAATGACCAGCATTAGCCATCATAGCACCATTTTTCATTACAGCAAAATGTTCCTTGCGAATAATATCGTTGCAGCCAGTCAAAGTCAGAAAAATATCACCAACCTTAGCAGCTTCTTGCATTGGCATCACACGAAAACCATCAAAAACAGCTTCAATCGCCTTAATCGGATCAATTTCCGTAATAATAACACTAGCACCGAGGCCCTTAGCACGCATAGCAGCACCTTTACCACACCATCCATACCCTGCAATTACTACATTTTTCCCTGCAATTACCAGATTTGTGGTGCGCATAATACCATCCCAAGTCGACTGTCCCGTACCATAACGATTATCAAATAAATACTTGCAATACGCATCATTGGCAGCAATCATCGGGAATTTTAATTTACCTTCGGCTTCTAATGCTTTTAAGCGGATTACACCCGTAGTCGTTTCTTCAGAACCACCGATAATATTCGCAGCAAGTTCAGCTCGTTTACTATGTAAAAGGGAAACCAAATCACCGCCATCATCAACAATCATATCAGGTTTTGTATCTAAAGCTTTATTTAAAAAGACATCATATTCTTCGTTTGTGCAATCATACCAGGCGAACACAGTAACTCCGTCCTCAACTAGTGCTGCCGCAACATCATCTTGTGTTGATAATGGATTACTTCCCGTTACCACAACTTCCGCTCCGGCATTTTTAAATACCAGCCCTAAATAAGCCGTTTTCGCTTCCAAATGCATCGTAATGACCATCTTTTTCCCAGCGAATGGTTTTGATTTAGAAAATTCTTCGTTGATCGTACCTAAAACTGGCATGAAATTTTTCACCCAGTTGATTTTATCGTGACCTTGTGGTGCTAAAGAGATATCTCTTATCATTGATTTCATTATCTATTTTCCTCCATTTTGTCTTTTAATTGTTTAATTTCTTCTTGATAATTCGGTTTTAATACACCATATTCGGTAATAATCCCCGTAATATATTGATTCGGTGTTACGTCAAAAGCTGGGTTAAATACAGCAATGCCATAGGGTGCTGATTGTATGCCCTGAAAATGCGTTACTTCAAATTCACCACGTTCTTCAATGGGAATCTGTTCCCCTGTCGCCATTGAAAAATCAAATGTTGAAGCCGGAGCAGCTACATAAAAAGGAATCTGATGCATACGTGCCAATAATGCAACACTATAGGTACCAATTTTATTAGCAGTATCCCCATTGGCTGCAATACGATCCGCACCAACAATAACAGCATCTACCATTTTGTTTTTCATAACCCATCCGGCCATATTATCGGTAATTAGCGTAACTGGAATATGATCTTGCTGTAATTCAAACGCCGTAAGTCGCGCTCCCTGTAAAAGCGGTCTGGTTTCATCCGCAAAAACACGTTTAATATTGCCTTCTGAAAAAGCTTGACGAATTACGCCTAATGCCGTTCCCCATTCCACAGTAGCTAATGCACCGGCATTGCAATGTGTCAAAATTGAAACAGGCTCTTTAAATAAAGCCGCACCAAATTCAGCCATTGTATGATTGACACGTTTATCCTCCGCAGCAATAAAAAGGGCCTTCTGTTCTAATAAATTCAGTAAGTTGGGAAGCTCAATCAGATCAAACTGTTCTTTTATAACGTTCATCATTTGATCCAAAGCCCAAAACAGATTAACAGCCGTTGGCCTGGTTGAACGTAAAAAACCATCAACTGATTCCATATCTTGTAAAAACAGCAAACGATCTGATTTTGTAGCTTGTCTCGCTCCCAAAACAAAAGCAAAAGCGGCAGCTGCACCAATCGCTGGTGCACCGCGTACTTCCAGTTTCTTGATTGCTTCACCAATCCGTTCATAATCCGTACATTTTAGATATTCAACTACAGCTGGCAATTTTGTTTGATTCAATAAGGATAAAGACTGTCCATCCCATAACATGCTTTGCACTACTAAATCACCTCGTTTATTTGCTTTTGATTATAATGTAAAACCGCCAAATTCGCTTAAAGTTTCCGCACAAGTGCAGTTTGATTCTTCTAAATTAACAAGTTCAATACTTTTCATAATTAGATTTTTTATAGTATCAACATTTGCTGCCATTGTCTCTAAAACTTCACCATGTGTCAAACTATTTTTCGAAATACCCGCCGCATAATTTGTTACCATTGAAATAGTCGAATAACACATTTCCGCTTCATGCGCTAAAACCACTTCTGGAACATTCGTCATCCCAACTAAATCACCACCTAAGATAGCAAACATTTTAATTTCAGCTGGTGACTCAAAGCGTGGCCCTTCTGTGCAAACATAAACACCTTGGTTATGGATGCTGATTCCTAAAGTATCCGCTGCCGTGTGAATCGTCTTACGTAAATCAGGACAATATGCCTCGGTAACATCTAAATGAACAACTCCACGCTTGCCACCTTCATAGAACGAACTGATTCTATTTTTCGTGAAATCAAGAAATTGATCAATCAGAACAAAATCCCCCGGTTTCATCAACGGATTCAACGAGCCAACTGCTGTTGTAGCAATGATTTTCCGTACGCCAATTTTTTTAATAGCCCAAATATTTGCCCGATAATTTATTTTGTGTGGTGGTATTGAATGATGGTTTCCATGTCTCGGAATAAAAGCAATTTTCTTTCCTGCATAGTTACCAACCTTATATGTTACATCACCATAAGGCGTAATCAGGCTTTCTTCACTCACATTATTCAAAATTTTCGGGTCATATACACCCGTTCCACCAATAATAGCAATCTCTATCATTTACATACCACCTTTTTTTCTATATGCCAATTATAGCATAACTAGATATACATTTTCCAATTGACGATGTATTTCCATAAAATTAGGTATAAAGTACTATAGTGTTGCAGGCACAGCAGCATGCCCTATATAAGGATACTTCTTTTCGCTTTTTTAATCAGCCTCTAGTTTATCTTCTAATGTTTTATAACTGGTTAAATCCAGTTGAAGCGGCGTAACTGAAATATAACCTTGTTTTACAGCAAAAATATCCGTCACATCATCATTTTCGCCATCTGAAATCTCACCGCCCATTTGGTAGACTCGATGTTGTTCAACATCAAGTTCACAGTTAAAAGCATTAATATACTTCCGTACACCAAGTTTCGTAAACACAAATGTACTCATATTTCCCTTCAAAACCTGAGGAAAGTTCACATTATATAAAAACGGATGCGTCTCTTCCTGAAACCATGTAAAAATTTGATCTCTTATTAAAGCTGCCGCTTGTGAAAAGTGAATGGTAGACTTCGCATCCAGTGAAACAGCAATTGCTGGTATATCATGTATATACGCCTCCATGGCAGCACCAACTGTTCCTGAATACAAGATATCCGTACCTAAATTAGAGCCTTTGTTGATTCCAGAAACAATTAAATCCGGTTTTTCATCGAGCAGGGCCTCCACAGCCAATTTTACACAATCTGCCGGTGTTCCATAAATTTTCCATCCACTTAGCCCTTCTGGGCTCATTTTGTAATCATCTACTCGAATTGTATCATGTACTGTAATAGCTTGAGCCATACCACTTTGTTCCATTGCCGGTGCTGCAACGATCACATCGCAGACTCCTTGTAAAACTTCATATAAAGCTCGAATTCCTGGAGCAAAAATTCCATCATCGTTCACGAGTAAAATCCGCATAAAAGCACCTGCCTAATTGTTTTATTTTATATGTATCAAATCAGTTTCTATCTAAATAAAAATCTTTAAAGATTCATTCCATTCTTTTATAAAGTATAAATCAATAAAGTGTTTTACATAAACATGTTCATCTAATATTAGATGATAATTTAAAATCAGTCAATATTGTATCAACAAAATTACAAAAACTGAAGCATTCCTTATGGATATCTAATAAAATCATCTAGCACGAAATTGCCTATTAAATAAATGATCTATATACGTCCGTAGATTCCAAGCAGAAAAATATCCTTTAATTCATTAAATTTACATGAATTAAAGGTTTTTAAGATGTAAATCACGAAATCTGTATAAATAGTATTTGGAAGGAGGTAATGATTTATGGAAAAATCATTATGGTCTGTTGATTTTCATTCGCACGATCTATCGTTTGGCTCAGGTATTGTAACTTTTATAGAAAACACGGTTGTTGGCGGAGATTTATCCTTTTATTACGTTGGTACCTATTCTGAAAAAAATGATGAATTGTCAGCCACTGTAACAATAACACAATTTTCACCAGGTATATCAGTTTTTGGTCAGTTAAAAGAATGTACAGTTATTATTACTGGGAAACGAGAACATAGTAAAATTTCTTTTTCAGGGTATGTGGATCAACACCCGGAATTAGAAGTTGTCGCTTATATGGAAAAATTGACAAATATATAAAAGCTGTCCCATTTTACAATGTAAATACCTGATAACAAGGAGTGTTAATATATGAAAAGGATTTCTATCTTAACCTTGGTATTACTGTTTTTATTATCGTCTCCTGTGTTGGCGGCAATTCACTGGCACTGGATTGGATATAATGTTGGTAACACGTTTTATTTCGATACAGCTACAATCCATTATTCTTATTTAGAGAATAATAAAACCGTTCAAGATAAAAACATAATTTCTTATTCACTTAAAACAGCCTTAAATGAACAAAGCCGTTTTAATCTTGCGAAATATATGAATAAAGATGAGAAAAGTCCTACTATCCCTTGGGAAACTGTTGCGTATATGATTACACAACAAAATATTAATGTAGCCAATAAAACCATAACAAACAACTCGGTTCAATGTTTTGACAAGAATCATGTTCTTTTATTTTCATATAAATTCAAACCAGCTGATGTTCAATTTCAGGAAGTTATGCTAGATACGTTTAATGACCAAATCTATCATCATATTGTACGTTACGCCGCTAAACACAATGGCGAATTAGAAAATCACCGATGAGAAAGAACACTTTAATTATAACGATGAGCGTGTCTTTTTCCTTCATTAATAATAAACACAATAAAAAAGCAGCCAATACGAGTACATTTCTGTACCTGTATTGGCTGCTTTAAATCAACACACATTTTATGAATATTTATTAAATTACTTATCTTCTGCGAAGAGTAGTGATAATTTGTTGTTTCTAGATAACAGCATTCCTGTAAAATTTATTTATTATCTTTTATCCACTTAAAAAGTAATTCTATGATTTATATAGTAATCCACTCATTTTATTTTTTAGCACTACTTTAGAATCTTTTTTAGGAGGAAAGCAAATGTGTTTAACCTGCAGTATCGTTAATGGAGAATTTTTCCCAGTTGGTGGAATAATTTATAAAGATAATTATGTTCTTTTACACCATTGTATTGACTTGCAAATTCCGGGATATTTGATTCTTTCACCGTTACGGCATATCGAGTCTTACAGTGATTTAAGTCAAAATGAGATGTTACATATTGGAATTGTTACAAAGGCAGTAGTAGCAGTTTTAAAACGTATAGATGGTATCGAAAAAGTGTATCTGGCAAGTTTTGGAGAAGAAACGACGCATTTTCATTTTCATATTTTTCCTCGATATAAATGGATGTTAAATCATTCTGCCGAGGAGATACGTACAGATAATATGTTAGATGGAGCAAAACTACTAAGCTTTTGTCGAAAAAAATACAAAATACAACCAACGTTTATAAATAAAGAAGATATTCTTCCTGTAATTGAACAAATTAAACAAGTATTCGCTAATCCGGATTGTTAAATGTATTTCCAGAATAAAAAAGCCGCCTCCCATTAAAGAGGCGACAACAAAATGTCAACAAATTCAATTTTATAGTGTCATTAGCCCTTATAAATCAGGGGTTTTGAGAAAATTACATTTGACCAATCATTTTATGTGTCTGAGGAATGACCCGAACATCTTGCAAAACCTCTAATGCACATTTTTGATACTGCAACACATCATCTGCCGAACAGGCATTACAGCCATTAACAGGCGTAACTGGTTGTATAATAAAAGGTATTGAAGAATCTATATCTTTTATCAAATCAATTGCTTTATGAAATTCTTCCCAAGTGGTCTCGGCTGAAACAACTAATTTAATATAAAGTTCTTTCTGTTTGGCAAGCATTAAAAAATCACGATGCTCATTCCATAGTTCTTTACCGGTAATACTAGGCAGTTTGATATCCATACTAATTATAGCAATATCATCAATTACCTTAGCAAGCTCTTCCACTAATGTCCCATTTGTTTCCAAAAAAAGTTTACAGTCTAAGTGTGCTGCTAATGCATGAATAAAATCGGCCCTATATAACGGTTCCCCACCAGTAAAGCTTATCGAGTGATGCGGAGTAAGCAATAAATGGTTAATATGTTCCGCTAACAAAGCCACTGGCACCGGATTTTTAAGTTGAATAAATTGTCGCAGCCCCGCATCTTTTTCGGTCATACAATATTTATAAGGTGCGTGCGAAACCAATGTATCGCAATATTTACATTTCAAATTGCATCCTGAAAAACGAACAAAGACTTGTCGATAACCGACATATTTGCCTTCGCCTTGAATTGATGAAAAAACTTCTACTATATTTGCTTGCACTATCATTCACCCTTACTATATGAAACTGCAGATTTTTGTGATTCCCAAACTTTTACAGTTTTTACTTTAGAATTTGCTTCAAACAACGGACTATTTTCCAATTCATTATAAATATAAATTGCAATGTTTTCTGCTGTAGGATTATTATTTTCTTGAAATATCGGCAACTCATTTAGATATTGATGATCTAAGCGATCCATTATTTTATTAACTTCTTGCTTTAATTCTTTAAAATCAACTAACATCCCAAGTTCATTCAATTTATTTCCTACAACCGACACTTCAATACTCCAATTATGTCCATGAAGTCGATTGCATTTTCCCGGATAGCCAACAATACGATGTGCAGCTTCAAATTCAACAATGACGGTTAATTCAAACATACGATCATATCCCCCTTAAAATTTAATTTAGTAACAAAAAAAGATGAGCGCATACACTCACCTTTTTTTGTCAGCATTTTTATGCGATTTATTTGCTTGTCTCGCGGTTTGCCAAAGAAGCCTCTTTGGTTGTCCCCATGAGTTCATCATAGCTTAAAGCACGCGTATGTTTCGTGTGACTCCATTCATGGTCATTTCGATGAAAGAAACCAATAAATACAATTGGTATCCAACTATAAATAAATAATGGATACAAAAGTAAATAAAACCACGCTTTCATTTTCACATGAATTTTGAGTAAAATAATAATTGGCAAGATATATTGTCCCAACATAATAAATGTCATCAATTCCGATGGCATAAAATTATAAACATTCGTATAAAACGGTGGGAACAATAATTGCACATAACTAATAATGATAAAAAAGGTCGACAAAATTAGAAAATGTGGTTGTAACAAATGAAGACAACCATCTAAAATACGAATATCCCGTTTTTGTATTCCGGCTTTAATCATCTTAGGAATAAATCTATGTGCCACATCAAATTGACCCTGTGCCCAACGTTTTCTCTGATTCCAAGACTGCATAAAGGTCAATGGTTTTTCATCATAAACAATGGCATCATGCGCCCAAGTTGTCTTAATTCCTTCAGCTAGTGCCTTCATTGTAAATTCCATATCTTCAGTAAGACAAGTGGCACCCCAGCCATGCTTTTTCAAAACTTCTGTCGTTATACACATACCTGTTCCACCAAGAACCGATGATAAGCCTATATTCGTTTTTGCTAAATGCCAAATATGGTCGATAACCCAAAATGAAATAGCAAATGTTCCTGATACCCATGTATCATATGGATTTTTTGCATCTAAATAGCCTTGTACTAATTTATCACCTTTACATAAACGATTATTCATCTCAAACAAAAATTTAGGGTGTACAAGATTATCTGCATCAAAAATCGCTACTGCATCATACTGACGTTCTAACGTGAATAATTTATTAAACATCCACTCCAGAGCAAAACCTTTACCACGGTTTCCCTCACTTGAACGTTCACAAACAATAGCGCCATATTCTTTTGCAATCGAAGCAGTATGGTCTTCACAATTATCGGCAATGACATAAATATCATATAATTCTTTCGGATAATCCAATGTTTGCAAATTATCAATAAGCTGCCCAATAACTTGTTCTTCATTGTGTGCCGCTACAATAACTGCAAACGTTTTTTGTGGTGTAAGGATCTTAATTTCTTTTTTTCGCCACATTCCACAAAAACCAATCATAAAATAATACATCGTAAAGAGAAATATAATGATCTGTATTGGAACCATTATATAATCGAAAACATAATTCATGGATTTTTTTCTCCTTTAAAATCCTGATAAATCAGAAAAACTAATTTAGTCCACTCTGTTTAATAAGCATACGAATTAAACCTTGCTAGTTTCTTTTTCGCCTGTCATCAATGCAAAGGTTGTATTTAAAATACCAAATACAGCATAACTTAAAAATATGTCAAATAAAACTGCATTCAAAATCGCATCTCTCGAAACAAAAAGCACAACGATTGCCAAAATAACGGATAAAGCAATTGGAATACTATGCATTTTTTCCCCATGACCTTTAAAATCAGGATAATGGACTTTGCTAACCATTAAATAACCAACAATCATAATAGTTATAGGAAAAGCAATGCCAAAAGGTGCAGGTTGTATACCTAAAACAAGACATAGCATAATAAATGTTGCAACCAGACAACCGCCAGCTGGAATAGCCAGCCCCATGAAATAGCCATGAACATTATTCGTATTAACATTAAACCTAGCCAAACGCAGAGCCCCACAGGTTGTAAACATAATAGCAGCGGCCCAGCCGAAATAACTAAATTGATGAAGATAAAATACATAGGACAGAAATGCTGGTGCTACACCAAAGGATACTAAATCACATAAAGAATCTAATTCCCTGCCAAAATCACCACTTACACCAAAAAATCTTGCAGCCCGTCCATCTAGTCCATCGGCTATCAGTGCTAAAACAATAAAAATTGACCCTGCAAAAAGATTTCCCTGAAAAGTGGAAATAATCGAACACATACCTAATACCAAATTCGATGATGTCAACATATTAGGGATTAAAGTTTTATACATTATTTTCTAATCCTCCCGATAATCGTTTCTCCGCCCACGACCTTATCACCTTTTTTAACTACTATTTCTACATTTTTTGGCATGACAAGTTCCGTACAAGAACCAAACTTAATCAACCCATAACGTTCCCCTTTTTTTAGAACATCATCCAATGTAACCCAAGACACAATACGTCTTGCTAAAATACCAGCAATTTGTGTAACGGTTACGCGTAAATTTTCGTTTTCCAAACCAATCATATGCCGTTCATTTTCAAAGCCAACAGTATCTTTATAGGCTGGTCTAAACCGTCCGCAAGTATATTGTTGACATTTGATTTCCCCTGCAATTGGACTACGATTAATATGAACATTAAATACTGACAAAAAAATAACAACCTTATTACAAGGTTCATTTACAAAATCATCATTTTCCATTTCCAGAATATCCATTACCTTACCATCGGCAGGTGAAACAACTAAAGATGTATCTAAAGGTATGGATCTTTTGGGATTTCTAAAGAAAAACACAAAAAAAGCCGCAAATACACCTGGAACTATTGCCCAATACGGACTAATGGTAAAACCAATAATGAGTGCAATAAGAAATGCTATTCCAATAAACCCATAGCCTTCTTTTATTACAGGAACTTTTACCATAACAGTCACCTCCATTTTAGTACCATGTATTTTATATACTGATTACTAATTTTAAAATTACAAATAATTATATGAATTATATAATCCAATTATTTCTCAAGTAATTATAATCCACGCCTTATGCTTTGTCTACTACTTTTTCTGTGCATAAACTTTGATTACAAAACGTGGCAAAGCCATAAGCCGTCCCATTCGTTTCGGCTGTAAAAGGCCGCGAAACAGCCATTCTAATTTTGCCTTTTGCATCCAAAGCGGGGCTCTTTTCATGACGCCTGCCATAACATCTAAGGTTCCGCCAACACCAATGGATACTGGAATATTTAGTTCCTGCAAGTGTTCATACAGCCATTTTTCTTGTTTAGGTACTCCTAGTGCAGCTAAAAGTAAATCCGGGTGTGCATTTTTGATTTGATCAATAATTTCCTGTTCCTGTTCTTTTTTAAAATATCCATCTCGTACACCGACGATCTGTATACCCGGATATTCGGCTTCGGCTTTAATTTTAGCCTTATCTGCTACACCGGGAGCTGACCCAAAGAAAAAAACCCTTCTATTTGTTTGGGGTGCACGTGCTAATAAATGCTGAGTTAAATCATACCCAGCTACTCGTTCTGGCATCGCAACACCCAACTGACGAGCTGCCCAAACCGTACCGGCACCATCCGGGACAACCAAATCCGCATGATTTAAAATATACTTCAATGATTCGTCTTGATCAGCCATCATAATCATTTCCGCATTCGCTGTAGCAATGAATGCAGGTTTCTGCGCAGCCATCAAATTTTCCACAATATCAATAGCTTCGGTCATTTTTACAGAATCTACATTTATATCTAATATAGCAACTTTCTTTTGTGACACGATGATACTCCTCTACATAAGTTAATCAACAAATTCTTTATCTACCCTACATTGTACCACAACATGGCAAACTGAGCAATTCGCTGCATTGTTACCATATCAAGAAATAAAACACAAGATATTTTTATAAAATCATATCTTGTGTTTTATTCAATAATTATATCAATTTACTTTTTTTTCGCAACAATCGCCGTACGAATGGAAAGTTCTTTTAATTGTTTTTGGTCAACTTCTGATGGCGCCTGTGTCATGACACAAGATGCACTTTGTGTTTTAGGGAACGCAATGACATCACGAATAGAACTGCATTTTGCCATAATCATAAGTAAACGATCAAGTCCAAAAGCTAGACCACCATGTGGTGGTGTTCCGTATTCAAAAGCATCTAAGAGATAACCAAATTTTGATTTGGCTTCTTCTTCAGAAAGCCCAATTGCTTTGAATACAATTTCTTGTAATTCAGCATTATAGATACGAAGGCTGCCGCCACCGATTTCAGTACCATTAAGAACCATATCATATGCTTTTGCTTTTACTTTTCCTGGGTCCGTGAGCAAATATTGTACATCTTCATCACGTGGAGCCGTAAACGGATGATGCATCGCCGTCCAACGATTTTCATCTTCATTATATTCAAACATAGGGAAGTCAACAACCCATAAGAATGATAAAGCATCTGGATCAATCAGATTCATTCTGCGGCCCATTTCAAGTCTTAACTCACCTAGGGCTTGAGCAACCGTTGCTGGTTTATCTGCAATAATTAAAAGTAAATCACCTGTTTCAGCTTTTGCAGCTGTTTGAATATTAGCCAATATTTCATCTGAGAAGAATTTTTTTATTGGTGATTTTAAGCCATCTTCTGTATAACAAATCCAAGCTAATCCTTTTGCACCATAATTGCTTACATAATCAACAAGACCATCCAGTTCGCGACGTGCGATACCAGCATGCCCTTTAACATTGATTGCTTTTACCTGACCGCCATTTTGCAGTACAGATTCAAATACTTTAAAATCAGAGCCTTTTACAACATCTGATATATTAACCAATTGCATATCGAAACGAAGATCCGGTTTATCAGAACCATAACGATCCATTGCATCTTCCCACGTTAAACGTTTAAAAGATGGTGGTACTTTTGCCCCGATGGCACGATCAAATAATTCAATAACCATACCTTCCATCATAGTCAAAATAGACTCTTGATCAATAAAGGACATTTCAATATCAAGCTGTGTAAATTCTGGTTGACGATCCGCCCGTAAATCTTCATCACGGAAACAACGAACAATCTGGAAATATTTTTCATAACCAGCAACCATTAAAATTTGTTTAAACAGCTGTGGAGATTGTGGCAGAGCAAAAAACTTACCCGGATTTACACGACTTGGTACCAAATAATCACGTGCACCTTCTGGTGAACTTTTGGTTAGCATTGGTGTTTCAATTTCAAGGAAGTCATTGCGATCAAAATAATCACGCATAATTTTTGTTACACGATGACGAAGTATAATATTTTTTTGCATTTCTGGTCTACGTAAATCAAGATAACGATATTTTAAACGAAGAGTTTCATCTACTTCAATCCCATCTTGAATGTAAAACGGTGGTGTTTTAGCTTTATTTAAAATACGAAGTTCTACGCAATATACTTCAACTTCGCCTGTTTCCATATGTGGATTGGTTGTTTCAGCGGATCTGGCACGAACTTGTCCACGCACAGCAACAACAAATTCAGAACGCAAAGCTTCTGCTTTCTTAAATGAATCCAAACCCATTTCCTTTTCAGAAAATACAACTTGTACAAAACCTGAACGATCTCGTAAATCAACAAAAATCAATCCGCCATGATCACGACGTCTTGCTACCCAACCGCATAAAACTATTTCTTGCGTTACTTGCTCTTTACGTAAATCTCCACAATGATGTGATCTTTTTAATCCTTCTAATGTATCCATATTTAATCCTTCACCTCAGCATATAGCTTATTTACAACTTCTTTTATTGCAATTTTTTCCTGATCACTTGTTATCATATCTTTTAAGATAACACATGAGTCATTTACTTCATTTTCACCCAGCATTACTACATAACGAGCCATAGCTTTATTAGCTTGCTTCATTTGAGCTTTTAGGCTTCTGCCAGCAAAATCCATACTTGCTTTAATGGACTTTGCTCGTAAGTCACACAAAAGTTTAAAAGCTGGTTTTTGAGCGGTCGCACCAAGCGCAACAACAAAAACATCCATTGCTTGTGACACTTCAGGCAATAAAGCCTGTTTTTCCAGTGCCAGTAAAACACGTTCTAGACCAACGGCAAAACCAATCGCTGGTGTTGGACTCCCACCACATTCTTCAATAAGACCATCATAACGACCACCGCCAGCTACTGCACTTTGTGCACCGAGTGGAGCATATTGAATTTCAAATGCTGTTTTCGTATAATAATCAAGCCCGCGCACTAGTCTTGGATCTAATTCAAACTCAATACCAGCTTCTGTCAAGAGTGATTTAACTTGTTCAAAATGATCTGTACACTCATCACAAAGACAGTCCGTAATATTCGGAGCCCCCATGGATAGTTCTTTACAATGTTCATTTTTACAATCTAAGATGCGCATTGGATTACGATCATAACGAGACCGGCAATCTGAGCATAATTCTTCCAATTTATCACGGAAAAATTCCTGTAAACGTTCTCTATATACAGGTCGACAGTTTGGACAACCTACTGAATTCAGTGCCAATTTCAAGTCATTTAACCCCAAAGTTTTTAAAAACTGTACAGCAAGCATAATTATTTCAGCATCAATAGCAGGATTCAGTGTTCCAAGAGCCTCTACCCCAAATTGATGAAATTCACGATACCGCCCCGCTTGTGGACGATCATAACGAAACATCGAACCAATATAAAACAACTTATTTACAGCTATATCAGCATATAATTTATGTTCCAAATAAGCACGAACCGTAGCTGCTGTATTTTCTGGGCGCAACGTAAGACTGCGCTTACCACGATCTATAAAAGTGTACATTTCTTTTTCTACAACATCGGTAGTTTCACCGATACCGCGTAAAAACAGTTCTGTATGCTCAAAAATTGGTGTGCGAATTTCCTTATATCCATATAAATCACAAATATCGCGCACTGTCTTTTCAACATATAGCCACTGTCCAATGGTGTCAGGTAAAATATCCTTTGTTCCGCGTGGACCGGTAGTCAACATAAAAAGAATTCCTCCCTAGTTACTAAACGCAGTATTCAATAAAATTGTGCGTTTTTCTATATATTTATCTACATGATTAAGATATGTAGTTAAATCCTTGGCGTTGAAGGATGTCTGCATCCTTTCGGTTATTGGATCGATAACTTTTGTAGTCGCGGCCGGACCGATACCAATAATTGTTTGATGTTCTTCCATAATTTGAATATTATAAAAACCTTCTGACCCACTCTTGCTGCAACCGACATTTTCCAAATTCCCACTCATATAACCTTGTCGATATAAATAATATGGCTCCATTTTTAGTTTTTCAACCGCATCCATAGCAATGGCGAACATAGCTTGCGCTGTTTCATCATCGGGTAGATCTTTACATCCGCCATTCATCTTTAGCTGAGAACCTTTTTTTAAGGCCAAAGCATGCAATGTAATGTCATCCGGATTCAGTGCAACGATTTTTTGCATCGTATCTTTCATATCTTCACAGGTTTCACCTGGAAGGCCAATAATCAAATCCATATTGATATGCTGCATTTTAGCCTTACGGAATTTATAAAACATTTCTATTATAGCCTCTGGAGTGTGGTTTCGTCCAATTCGTTTTAAAGTTTTTAGCTGCATAGTCTGCGGATTCACACTAACTCGATTGACAGAATGATTCATCATCGCAGCAATTTTATGATCTGTAATCGTATCCGGTCGACCAGCTTCCACCGTAAATTCGACTGTTTCCACACCATAAAAAGAATCTTTCACTAAATTCAATAGCACCGTGAAGTCCTCATCGGGCAGACTCGTTGGTGTTCCACCACCGATATAGATACTTTGTACAGACAAGCCCTGTTGTATAATCAAAGACTGTGCTGCGACAATATCCTGTTTTAGTTTTACCATAAATTGATCTAAAATTTCTTTCTTCGGTAAAACATAGGATGGAAACGAACAATATAAACATCTCGACAAACAAAATGGGATTCCTATATATACACTGACTAATTTAGGGTTTGATGTAGCAAGAAAAGAGCGCTGTTTAAACGCAAGTTTTGTTATAAGTTCGGCTTTTGCTGTGCTTACTTCATAATCGTTTTGCAAACGACTCATAATAGCAGTTTTCGTTAACCCCTGGTCAATATAATGATGAACAATTTTAGTTGGTCTGACACCATGTAAGATCCCCCATGGTGCAGCCTCAAATTGAAAATGCTTGCGAAATAGATGATATAAATTGAGCTTAATCAAGCGCCGAGAAGATGCAAGTTTACGCTCATCATGCTGCCCCTCAGCTTCTATACAAAAATCATGTTCAATCTTGGATGAGTCAACAAGCCGTATTTTCGTGTTAACTCTTACAATATCATCCAGCATAACCTGGTTATCAATTGCTAAAGACTCATAGGCAAGCGGCTCATTGGTGGCCTCATCAAGATCAATCTTAAATAACGTTAAGATTTCCTTGACGATTTTCACAACAACTTCCTCTTGGCTATTTAGATAAAAATGTTTAATCTTCACGTTTTTTCTGGCACTCCTGACAATAGCCATAGAATTTTACCTGATGATCAATAATCTGGAATTGGCTTTTTTCCGAAATATCCAGTTCTAAAGGTTCTAATAAATCATCCGCAAACTCTTTGACCGTTCCACACTTAAGACAGATTAAATGATGATGCTGATGTTCTTTCGCATCTGTTTCATTTAATTCATAACGGCTGCGTCCATCACCAAAGTCCATTTTTTGTAATATATTGATATCACTCAATAACTCTAAACTACGATATACGGTAGCTAATCCAATTTCGGACTGATTTTGTCTTAGGATTCCATGTACATCTTCTGCACTTAAATGTTCACCAGCACGCCCCAGAAAAATCTGCAAAACTGTCTGTCTTTGCGGTGTTAGCTTATATTGACGTTCTTGCAGCCTCTTTTTCAAGTCATCCATTGTAATTTTCTTAGCCATTATATAATTCCCCTCTATTAATTTAAGATCACTCTTCAACACAAATCACTAGATTCATTGTCCAAATAAGTCTATTTTACCAAAAATATGCAAAAAACACAAAGAAAAAGATTTTATTGCCTGCTATCTTCAGAAAGGTATGGGTTATCTTTTCTTTCCCAGCCAATTTTTGTTCGTGGTCCATGACCCGGATAGACGACTGTATCATCATCGAGTATCATCAATTTTGTCTTTATATTATATATCAAATCCGTCATAGATCCTCCCGGAAAATCACAACGTCCAACCGATTCAGCAAACAATGAATCACCGCTAAAGAGAATTTGACGCCCCGCCAAACAAATACCTCCCGGTGAATGTCCTGGTGTGTGTAAAACTAAAAGTTTTTCTTCGCCAAAAGATATTTGATCCCCTTCATGTAAAAGCTGTGCCTTTGTATTTGATAAAACTGGCAGACCATGAAAAGCAGATAGGTTTTGTTTCGCATCACCCAGCATTGCCAAATCCCCTTCATGAATTTTAAGTACAGCTTGTGTCGCCTCGACAACTGCATCATTTGCACCGATATGATCCGCATGACCATGCGTATTCACGACATATTTAATATTTAAATGTTCGGCTTCAATATATTGTAAAATACGATCTGGCTCATCACCTGGATCAATAACAATCGCTTCTTTTGTTTTTTCACAAGCAACAATATAACAATTAACACCTAACTCTCCTACTATCAGAGAATGTACTTTCATCTGCATCACTCCTCTTTATTCGACACTAATGTACGGGATACACTATATACATCTTTTAACCGTCTAAATTTGGTCATAATCTGCTCTACCTGTAATGAACTTTTAACTTCAAGTCCCATTGTTACGGTAGATGTCTTATTGTTTTTGTATGTCCGGGCATTGATTGAACTAATATTTATTTTAGATTCGGATGGAACCGACATAAGATTTGTCAAAACACCGGCTTTGTCATTGCAGGTTATATCAATCGTTACCGTATAGACTTTATCTAAGCCAATATCCCAATTGACTTCAATCACACGGGCAAAATCGTTGTTTTCATTGATCACATTTGGACAGTCGGATCTATGCACAGATACACCGCGCCCTCTTGTAATATAACCTGTGATCGGATCACCTGGGATTGGATTGCAGCACCTTGCTATACGAACAAGAACCCCGCCTTCGCCTTCCACTAAAATACCATGGCTTGATTTCTTCTTTTCGCCATGCGGTTTGAGTTTCTCCAGCATTTGCGAAATATCTGGAGGGGTGGCTTGTTGCAGTTCTTTTTTATAAAGCTCAATCAATTTCCCTAAAATACCATTAATTGTGATTCCGCCATACCCCAAGGTCGCCAGCAAATCGTCTTCCGTTAGAATGTTGAGCTTTTTGGCGACATCTTTTAATCTGTCGTTTTTCAAGAGTTCTTTTGGTTCATAACCCAGACGCTTTGCCTCTTTATCAATCAGATCCGATCCGCGCTCAATATTTTCTTCACGTTTTGCTTTTTTAAACCACTGCCTGATTTTATTACGGGTTTCCGTTGACGCCACAATATTGAGCCAGTCACGACTTGGTCCATTGTTTTGTTTATTCGTGATGATCGATAAAATATCACCATTTTTAAGCTTATATTCAAGTGGTACAATTTTTCCGTTTACTTTCGCTCCCACACAATGATGCCCAACATCCGTATGGATTCGATACGCAAAATCAAGTGGAATCGACCCCTTCGGTAAGTCAATGACATCACCTTTGGGTGTGAAAACAAAGACCTCATCCGAAAACACATCCACTTTAAGTGCTTCCACATATTCACGTGGATCACTAAGTTCTTGCTGCAAATTAACAAGCTGCCTAAGCCATGACATTTTTTGGTCATACTCTTTGCCAGCACCAACACTTTTACCGCTTTCTTTATATTTCCAATGTGCTGCAACACCATATTCAGAAACTTTATGCATCAAAAAGGTTCGGATTTGAATTTCAAGTGGATAACCTTCAGTCCCAATAACCGTTGTATGAAGTGATTGATACCCATTTGATTTTGGCATAGCTATATAATCCTTAAAACGCCCCGGCAATGGTTTCCAAAGGGTATGAATGATACCTAATACTCCATAACAGTCTTTTACACTGCTGACTAAAACCCGAACAGCGGACAAATCATAAATTTCACTAATATCTTTATTATCACGCTTCATTTTTTTATAAATACTATAGAAATGTTTGGCCCGGCCTTGGATTTCGGTTTCAATATCTGCTTTTTCCAAATAAATACGCAATTTTTGAATGGACTTATCAATAAATTCCTGCCGTTCTTTTCTTTTTTGTTTTACCTTTTCCACAAGATTATAATACGTTTCCGGTTCTAAATACCGAAGGCACAAGTCCTCCAGTTCCCATTTAATATTAGAAATCCCCAAACGATTTGCCAGTGGTGCATAAATTTCTATAGTTTCTTTCGCAATTCTTTTTTGCTTATCTTCCCGCATGAATTTTAGTGTACGCATATTATGAAGACGATCGGCCAATTTAATTAAAATCACCCGAATATCTTTGGCCATTGCCAAAAACATTTTACGATAGTTTTCCAGCTGTTGTTCTTCTTTAGATTTATATTCAATTCGACTCAGTTTTGTTACACCATCGATGAGCATAGCAACTTCTTCTCCGAATAAATCTTTCATCTCTTCGATTGTATACGTTGTATCTTCAACAACATCATGCAATAATGCTGCACTGATTGTCAGTGCATCGATCTGAAGTTCTGTCAAAATAGCTGCAACACTCAGTGGATGATAAATATATTCTTCACCAGAAACACGTGTCTGTCCGGCATGCGCTGCATGCGCTAAATCATAAGCCTTACGAATTAAATCAACCTGCGCATCCGGCTGATAATGAAGTACATCTTGAATGATTGCATCAATTGTAATCGGTATAGTCTCTTTTTCTTTCATTTTATTCAACCCCATTATCACACAGTAAAATTGTTTCAATCTATTATAACATTAATTATCAGGATACAACGGCTTATTTATTGATGTCAATACATTATTCTCTGACATATTCATTATTTCATGTTTGAAGTCGTTAAAATCTGCTTTTTCATTTATCCCTTCAGCATACGAAGGTGCCTGCATCAAATCCAATTTCATCTCTGGCTGAACTTGAAAAGATATCGCATCGCCCGCTGGCAGCGTTTCACGCCAAATTAAATTCAACTCCTCTAAGATTAACAAACATAATTCGACACAAAATTCAGCGATCATTTCATGATAGCGTTGATTAAATGTTACTGCAATTTGTTGATAGGTCATTGCCACACGGCCTTGCGCTGTTTTGTTTTCCTTTAAAATTAAATAAACTTTACCAACAGTCGTTCGTCCCGGTGCCCGCCCCGCTAAAACAAGTTGATTAACAGCTACATCTTTTTCACCAAATAAAACGTGAACCGCCGCCACTTCACCATCACGTCCAGCTTTTTCAAAGTGCTGCTGAAAGCACACTTTATGAAATGGCAGCTCATATTGCACCACATGCCGAATATTGGGGAAAGTAAACCGATCACTACAAGAATTTGTCGTGATAATCGCTTGAATTTTTCCTATTTGAAACCATTGTTCTATTTTATCACACCAAAGAGCGGTCAGTCCGGCATGATAAAATGCAAGGTTCGAGTATTGACTTCGCAGTTTGCGCGCAACTTCCCAAGCTTTTTGGCGGCTATTTACGAAAATAAGCATTTGTTCTTTTTTTTCTAAAATTGATTTTAAATAATTAATTTTAAACTTTTCATTTCTATTATCAATAAATTGCAGATTTCCAGCACTATGCTCACCACATAAAACCGTTTCAATGGATAAGCATTTTTTGATCTGCTCTTCTTCAGCTGTATTTAACTGTTTCGTAACAGCTAAAACTACAGGCTTATTCAAGCCACTAATAAACAGCTCCATGTTTTTATAAAAAGCTTGTCCGTCATTTTGCAAAAGATACTGACATTCAGCAGCCACAAAAAAGCCGATTGCCTTGCCTGCCTGCAAAAATGGTAAATGAGTTTCTAAAAACTCTGGTGTCACCAATAAAAGGTCAATTGTTTGATTATACAACGCTTCCAGCAAACAGGCCCGTTCATGAATCGGCAACAGTCCCGTTCCTATATATACAGTCAGATCCAGTTTCGCCATTTGCATTTTAAGTCGATGATACGAATCATTTACGAAAGATCGTAGTGGATAAACAACGATTGTCAGCTTGTGCTGATTGATGGCTTGCAAAGCTGCATAAACTTGAATACTCTCTTGCTGGAGAGTATGTTCCGCTATCAACAAAGTGTTTTTATTGTTTTGCAAGTTATGTAATGTATCACTAATCAAAGCAGGACCATCCGCTGCCCAGGTCAATACATTACGAACTTCGTCCATTGTTATGTTTTTATATTTTGCCGCATCATAATTTTTTAGTTTATACTGAAAGACTAAAACATGAACTACAAGCATTGTGTCTTGCGCCGCATGAATTGCCATAATTTGCGCCTTATACAAAAGTCCTTGCTTGATTGGATTTATAAGTGCTTGGGCAATTTCTGCTCGCAAAAAACCAATTTTTTGTTTTTCCTGTGTACAAATAAAAACTTGGTTTTGCTCCACGATGACATTGGCAACATCTCCAATCGCCAGTCCACGAATGGCTGTCTGACACGTAACACAAACACTGCCTTCTATTTTTGTAAAAAACTGCTGGACAGGAAGACTTTCTTTGCAGTTTGAAGGCAATTGGGAATTTTCTTCATAAAAGAGGTCCAAGTCCGTACTTTTCTTTTCATACGTCCGTATCGCCTGTGTTTTTAGCTGAATGGATACATGACCCTGCCATTCATTCAATTCTGGTTGAAAGGCAATATCGGCTGTATTGACTTGTTTTAATCTTTCAGCTTCTTCTCCCATATTCCAGGCAAGAGCCGTTGCCTGAACTTTGTCTTGTTTTAGTTTGAACCGGAGATGTGTTCCCTCTTTGCCAATTTGCCTGATATCAAAAAGTTCTACATTGTCACAAGCAAAAGTAGGCCGTGGATTCCCCATTCCATAAGGCTCCAAACATGAAAGTTCATCTAAAAACACACGGTTAACATCACGTACATTTAAATTTTCTTCAATATCCAAAACAGGTATATAATCTTGCTCTGTTAATCTTTCCGCGGCTAGCTGATTCAGGCGCTTGCGTAATTCCGGAATGTTCGCAGGTTTTACAGTAAGACCAGCCGCTTGCGCATGCCCACCAAAAGCTTCCAGTAAATCCTTACAGGCAAAAAGTGCCTCATACATATGAAAGCCACGAATACTCCGACACGAACCTTTACCAACCCCGTCATGGACTCCGATAATCAAAACCGGTTTATAATATTTTTCAACAATCCGTGATGCTACAATACCGATTACACCGGTATGCCAATTCTCCCCCGAAAGCAATAATACCTTTTCTTGTGTAATATCAATCTGTGTTAAAAGGTGTTCGACTTTTGCCAAAATTTCTTTTTCCACGACTTGCCTTTTTACATTTTCATCATCCAATTGTTTGGCAATATTGTTGACCTGATTTTCATCTTCTGACAGCAGCAATTCGACTCCAATCAACGCACTATCAAGACGCCCCGCTGCATTTAACCTAGGTGCCAGCATAAATCCAACATGACCGGTGTCAATTTTTTTATCAGATAAATTGCAAATTTGAACTAAAGCCTTAATCCCTATATTTTTTGAATGATTTAGCTCTTCTAGGCCACGTTTTACAATCAGCCTGTTTTCACCTAATAGCGGTACAATATCCGCTACGGTTCCCAGTGTCACAATATCAAGATCTTCGACAAATGAAATATTTTTTATCGTTTTCCAGAGGGCTTGACATACTTTAAAAGCAACTCCCACACCAGCAATATTTTTGTCTGGATACTTGCAATCCAATTGTTTGGGGTTGATAATCGCCAAAACCTTTGGTAACTCTGTACCAGGAAGATGATGATCCGTAATGACGATATCTATCTTTCCTTCAACTGTTGCAACTTCTTCCAATGCACTAATGCCACAATCCACTGATATTAAAAGTTTTGTGCCCTCGTCACAAAGCTGTTTTAAAGCTTCGGTATTAAATCCATAGCCTTCTGCCTGACGATCCGGTATATAATAATCGACACTGGCTCCTAGCCTTTTAAGGGTTCGAACCAATAATGCAGTCGCCGTAATTCCGTCCACATCATAATCACCGTACACCGTTATGTGCTCCTGCTGAACAATCGCGCTTTGAATCCGCTTTACCGCGATTGTCATACCTTTTAATAAAAAAGCGTTTTCAAAAGATTGCTTTTCACTATGTAAAAATTCATCGGCCACCACGGGGTCTGTGATACCACGATGCAATAATACGCCTGCAATTATTTCTGATATCTGTAAACTCGCCGCCAGTTCTCCTCTGATTTTTGTATTACTATCCATAAAATTCCATTTTTTTTGCATGCAGGCAGTCCCTTTCACTTTATCTAAAATATAAATTCAACGTATAAACTATCGTTAACTTATAAACATTCGTGATATTTTCCTAAAAATCCTTTTCACCATGAATAAAAATAAAACACAGGCGATGATAGCACCTGTGTTTTATAAAAATCATCTTATTTTCTTTATTTTGCCGTAGCTGCTTTTTGTTTTGCCCGTTTCGCTTCAGCCCAGCCCCTAAATGTGACCCACAGTGGACTTGCAATAAAGATGGATGAATATGCCCCGCAGGTAAAACCAATTAAAAGTGCAAAGGCAAAATCTTTTGTTGTATCTCCACCGAAATAATACAATGCTAATGTCGTAAACAGTACTGTACATACGGTATAAATAGAACGCGTCAACGTTTGATAAATGCTTGTATTAGCAAGTTCATCAATATTGCCACCTTTTCTAAAGTGCAGCTTCAAATTTTCACGAATTCGGTCGAAAATAACAATTGTATCATTAACTGAATAACCAACGATTGTCATAAGTGCCGCTACAAAAGAAGAATCAACTTGTTTTTGCATAAGTGAAAAAACACTCAATACAATCAAAATATCATGCACTAAAGCGAGTACCGCGGCGATCCCAAATCTAAACTCAAACCGATAGGAAATATATAACACAATGAGCAGCCATGAAAGCAGCGTTGCCCATAAAGCCTGTATCATAAGTTCCGACCCCATTGTTGAGCCTACTTTTTCCTCACGCAGCACATTATAATTGCCCAGCGAATCTTTTAACGAAGCCATAACCGCTTTCCGATCATTTTCTTCCAAATCCACCGTTCGTATCATAACATTTTGTGAAACAGCCGCACTACTGTCTTCACCAGCCAGCTGAATTGTACTATTGTCTAATTTATACGTTTTAAGAACATCACGAACATCCATAATAGATACAGGTTTATCAAATCTTAAATCGATGATTGTACCACCTGTAAAATCGATCCCCAAATTAAAACCTCGCGTAAACATACAGATGATCCCCGGAATAATAATCACAAGAGAAATGATGTACCACCATTTTCGTTTGCCGATAATATCAATTTTTTGCATTATTATTCACCACCTTAGTTGGGTTGGATGCACCATAAATCGTTGGATGCGTAAATAAATTCGCTCCAAATAAAAGTTTTAACATGTATTGGGTAAAAGTCGTTGCTGTAAATAAACTCAATACAGTCCCAAGACCCAATGTAATAGCAAACCCTTTAACCGTTCCTGTTCCAAAAAAGAATAAAACACCTGAAGCAAGAATGGTCGTCATATGAGAATCCAGTATCGTCGTGAACGCACGCTTAAAGCCAGCATCCATCGACATACGCAATGTCTTACCAAAACGATACTCTTCTTTAAAATGTTCAAAAATCAGAACATTGGCATCAACCGCCATCCCGATTGACAGGATAATCCCGGCAACCCCTGGAAGTGTCAGCGTTGCATCCAGCATCTTTAATAAAAAGAGCAGCATAATTACATAGGCCATTAAGCTAATATCGGCAACAAGTCCCGGTAACCGATAAAATAAAACCATAAATAAAATAACTGCACCAATCCCGATCGCAAAAGCAAATTCGCTCTTATCTTTCGAATCTTGTCCGAGTGTCGGGCCTACAGTTCTTGTTTCAATGATATTTACTTTAACTGGCAATGAGCCTGAACGAAGCAATATTGCTAAATTCTGTGCTTCTTCCAATGTTCTAGAGCCAGTGATTACGGCTTTACCACCAGTAATTGCTTCCTTAACATTCGGTGCTGTGAGCACTTCTTTATCGAGGAGGATTGCAATTTTCTTACCAATATTCTTGCTTGTCAGATCCGCAAACTTCTCACTGCCTTCAGCACTAAATTCCAGTGAAACCAAATTTTGATTTGATTGATCAATTTGCGCCTGCGCATCTTTTAAATCCGTACCGTTCATGACTGTATTACCAGCTTCATCCTGAAATTCCAGCATAGCTGTTTTTCCCAGAACCTGAATTGCTTTATCTGGATCTTTAATCCCTGGCAATTCAACAATAATACGTTTTTCGCCTTCACGCTGTATTACTGGCTCCGTAAGTCCCAGTTCATTTACACGCTTTTCAATGATTTTGACTACACGCTGCATAGCATCTTCATTTACCTTTGCTTCTGGTGTATCTACAGCTTCGAGAACAACATGTGTTCCGCCCTGTAAGTCAAGACCTTGTCTGATCGAATACGCCAACGGCGATATGTAAAAACTAAATATGCCGATAATCGCAAGAACGACAACCAAAAGCTTAATGAAATTATCTTTCCTCAACTGTTTATCCCTCCAATATTTTTCCAATCTCAACCATACGTTTCTATTATAGACGTCACATTATACGTATGTCAATTCACCAAATGCAGCTATTTATACAGCAGCTTCTGCTTTTTTTATAAAAGCAATAACTTCTTTAAGCACATCCTCTTTACTTAAAGAATCGGTTTGTATATATAAATCTGCATGTGCCTTGGCATCACTTAAGCGTTCATGCTGGGCCGTGAGACGACTTTCATCCCAGTAAACGATGCGGCGTTTTTTGATGGCGGCAAGACTGGCATCGATCATAATCAAAATATCCGGATGGTGTTTATTCCAGAATTTTTTAATACAGGAATGTTCTTGCGCCACATTGTACGCATTAAAACCAGCCTCTTTCAAATTTGTAACCAATGTGGTTTTACCTGAAGCACATACTCCAACCACAGCTATAAGTGACATAATAAAGCATCTCCTAACCTACACTGGATAAGTAATACTTACGTGTCCGATCTTGTTGCTCTCTTGTTGATCGCATATCCCCATAACTACTACGGTCATATCATCACCTGGTTTATCGTGGTCCATTCGCAAAGCATACTCTAGAATGCTTTTAGCGATAAAATCAACATCTTCCACAGCATTGTCTTCGATTATTTTCAAAATATAAGATAATTCTGCCTGTGGTCCGCCTCTTTTTCGACCTGCGGCCTGTATACCATCCGTATAAGAAACAATTAACATTCCTGCTGCCAGTGGCAGTTCATAAATTAAAGGTTTCATATGCCGATGTACCCCGATCGGGTTGACATCATCGTCATATACCGTTTGATAATCATCTGTCTTCACAATAACAGGACAGTTCGAATTGCGGCTGATCACTATTGTTTCCGTTTCCAGATCGGCGCTAAGCACCGTCAAAGTACACGAAACTTTTTTATCTTTCATTGCATACAAATAATCATGAACAGCTCTGGCCACGGCTCCATCACGTGCCCCGTCGGCAATCAAAGATACAGCTTTATGAATTACCCAGCTGCTCGTATGATGCGCTGAAAGGCCGCTTCCTTGTCCATCAGCCAAAATAGCAGATATGCCCCCATGCGGTCGTTCGGCAAATTCACAGCCATCACCAGAATAATCAACGGCATATTTTGAAGTTTTTGCGATTGCCATTTTTATTTCCATATCAATCTCCGCCTATCAGAAAGAAGGCAAAATGTAAATTTTACATTTTGCCTTCTTTAGAATTTATCAAACCACTTGCTGTCAATATCGCATCCATTGAACAATCATGTTCTTCAATTGGGACTTTGTTAACGATTTGACAATCAAGTGCAATGCCCAAACAAAAAGCTTGATTTGCCCGCATGATAAAACGGTCATAAAAGGCTGCCCCCATACCAAGTCTATAACCAGCTGTATCGAAGGCAACACCTGGTATAATCATCAAATCGATATCCTCTGGATTGGCAAACTCCATATCATGTGAATTTATCGTTAAGATATCAAAATCACCTTTACTCAATTGATCGACATCAAAAACAAATACTGCATCCATCAAACCATTTTTATCATGAATATAAGGAATGCATATTTGTTTACCATCTTGCAAAGCATAACGCATCATTTTATCGGTTTGTACTTCATCCGGCATTGCTGCATAAAACATAATGCACCGTGCTTTTTTATAAACAGATAAACCTATTAATTGTTCAAACACAATATCACTTTGTCTATGTACAATTGTTTGACTTAACTTGCGGCGTTTTTGTAAAACGCACTTCCGCAAAGCTTTCTTTTCTAAAGCCATGTTCATAAAATCACAGTCTTCTATGGTATATTTTTTATTTCTTTTCTTGTGAAACATTGGCATTAATTGATGATCTTGCAACTTCAATTTCGACTTTATCAGCAATTTTCACAGTGACAATATTATCTTTAATGCTCGTAATCTCACCATAAATACCACCAACGGTCATGATGCGATTACCTTTATTGATATTGTCGAGCATCTCTTTACGACGTTTTTGTTCTTTCTTTTGTGGTTTGTATAAAAGAAAGTAAAAAATAATGACCATGATCACAATCGGACCATAGGATGCAAGCATTCCCATCATTTCAGGATCCATATCTACAAAACTCCTTCCAAATTGGTTTAATTATATTCAGCTATAAAGGTTAAATTCGACAAATTTCATATAGTTCCTGTTTAATGAATATAATTCGCTAAAAATTTATTTTGAAACTCAACAAAACGGTCTTCCAGAATTGCTTCACGCATCTTTCGCATAAACTCTAATAAAAAATACAAATTATGGATTGTCATCAACCGAAGGCCAAAAATCTCATTGACACGAACTAGGTGACGAATATAGGCTCGCGAATAATTACGGCAGGCATAACAGCCACACTGCTCATCAATTGGTCTAAAATCGCGAGTATATTCCGCATTCTTTATAACAAGTCGACCCGTCCAGGTCATTGCTGTACCATTTCTGGCTACACGAGTTGGGAATACGCAGTCAAACATATCAATCCCCCGCTCAACACCTTCAACTAAGCAGTCCGGTGTACCAACCCCCATAAGATAGCGTGGTTTATCTTTTGGCAGCTGGCAAACCGTATGTTCTAGTATCTCATACATAAGCTCTTTTGGTTCCCCAACGCTTAACCCACCAATTGCATAGCCGGGAAAGTCCATCTCTTTTAAATCATTCACACTCATCGTACGAAGATCTTTATACATGCCGCCTTGAACAATTCCAAATAGTCCTTGATCGGTACGAGTCAGCGTATCCTTACAACGTTTCGCCCATCTTGTCGTCCGCTGCGTCGATTGTTTTGTATAGTCGTGATCAGCTGGATACGGAACGCATTCATCAAAAGCCATGATAATATCTGCGCCAAGATCCATCTGTATTTTAGTCGCTACTTCCGGCGATAAAAATTTTTTAGAACCATCAATATGGGAACGAAAGGTAACGCCATCTTCGGTAATCTTGCGAAGATCGCCCAAACTAAAAACTTGAAATCCACCACTATCTGTTAAAATAGCTTGATCCCAGTTCATAAATTTGTGCAATCCGCCCGCTTCCTTGACAAGATCTTCACCGGGGCGTAAAAATAAATGATACGTATTGCTTAAAATAACCCCTGCGCCCATATCCTTTAACTCTTCCGGCGATACGCTCTTAACCGATGCCTGTGTACCAACCGGCATAAACATTGGTGTATCAAATGAACCATGCGGTGTATGAATTTTCCCCGCCCGCGCTCCTGTTTTTGAACACTCTTTAATCAATTCATATTTTATTGCTGTCAAAATAAGCCCCCCAACTCAATTTTGCGGTTTACTCGATCATAAAAACGTGCACCCACAATGTTATATTTAAACGCAATTCTCTGCATTTACTAAAATATAGTGTAAACCATTCCGCTCTTTACTAAAACGAAAAACTTTTTCTATACATAATAGAAAAGTATAACAGTAAGTTGCGTTTTTTTCAATCTTTCCGCGAAAGCAAGCTATAATTCAGTTATTTTTCCATAAACAAAAAAATAGTTTGCACAGATTTCAAAACCTGCACAAACTATTTTTTTCTGCGCATAACGGAAGCAATCCGATCAATGTGCTTAACTTTCTTGCCTTTTATTTTTCAACTACGCGAAGGAATTTCCACTTCAAATGTAGCCGCCACATCCTTTAAATATTTTATAATCTCAATATGCTGCGGACAACTTTTTTCGCACTTTTTGCAGCCAATACAATCTGAGGCCTTTCCGTTTACTTTTGTATAATTATCATAATATACTCTTTGTATAGAAAAAGCATTGCTCGCAGACTGTTTTTCCGTATTGTATAAGGCAAAATATTTTGGAATAGCTATATGTTTTGGACAACCATCTACACAATACTGACAAGCTGTACAGGGAATAACAATTGATTCATTAATAATTGCAACAGCCCTATTTAAAATATCATATTCAGTTTGTGTAAACGGTTTAAATTCTTGCATATAACCCGTGTTGTCTAACATTTGATCCTGATCAGACATGCCGCTTAACACCATCATAATTCCCTCATGACTGGCCACATAGCGAATAGCCCATGAAGGTATTGAAAGATCTGGCTGATAGTCTTTAAATAATTTTGCTGCCTTTGCCGGTACATTTGCCAGCATCCCGCCCTTTACTGGTTCCATAACAACAATCGGTTTATTATGTTTTCTGGCGACTTCATAGCATCGTCTTGACTGAATGCTTTCATTCTCCCAATCAAGATAATTAATCTGCAATTGGACAAAATCCACTTCAGGATGTGTCGTCAATATTTCATCTAATAAATCGGAATTATCATGAAAAGAGAAGCCAATCTGTCTAATTTTCCCTTCATCCTTCTTCGCTAAAATGAAAGCAAAACTATTAAATTTTTGCGCTGTTGCATAATTTGTCACACCTAAGTTATGCAGCAGATAGTAATCAAAATATTCTACACCACATTTTTCTAACTGTTCAGCAAAAATCCGTTCTTGATCCTCCTGCTTTTTCAAAAACATAGTTGGCAGCTTATCAGCTAAGGTAAAGCTGTCTCTTGGATGACGTTTAACCAAAGCATCCCGAATAGCGATCTCACTTTTTCCACCATGATACATATAAGCTGTATCAAAATAGGTGAATCCTCTGCTCAAAAAAGTATCGACCATTTTATTTAATGCATCCAGATCAACGTGAGTCGGATCTTCCTTACTTTGTACTGGCAGGCGCATAAAGCCAAAGCCTAGCTTTTTTGTTTGCATACAAACATTCCCTTCAAAATTCTGTTATTTTAGCGGAGTGCATTACACATTTTTTGTTATCTCCACATGATCGATTTCTTCACCCGATGGTAAAAATGACTGTAATCGCAAAACTTTTTCATCAACCTCTAATGTCATATAATTATCCGTTTCTGGCTGTGGAGCAACTACCTTGTCAAAAGGATGATCCCCCCATAGATTCGGATAACGGACATTCCCCGCAACCCCAGTAAGAATATAAAGTGGTCCACGCTCATTCGGCTGGAAATTATATAAGCGCTCACGACGACGATACGTATGAAGATGTCCCGTAAGTACCACATCAATGTTATATTCATCAAATAACGGCATCCAATATTTCCCAATGTCTGATATACCGGATTGTCTATCGCTTTGCCGGGTTTTAAATTTATAAATCAATACATCTTTATGCATTAAAACGACCTTCCATTTTTTCGTGGTCTGCGTAAGATCGTTCACAAACCATTCTTTTTGAATTTCAAATAGTCCCGGCTGAAACTGCTCCATTTCATCAAACTGCGTATTTAAAACAATAAAATGTACCAATCCATAGTCAAAAGAATAAAACTGGTTCTGTCTTTCAGGAAAGCCATTTGGCGGCAAAGAAAAAAGATGGAGATACGCCTCCGGCATCCGGACCTTCCAATCCAGATTATATGTTTCATGATTTCCTAAAAGCGGTACGAGTGGAATCGTATCTATCATACCAGCAACGCCGTCAAACCAAGCCCGCCACTGGGTATGGTCTTCACCATTATCGACCAAATCGCCCATATTAACAAAAAATGCCGCATCAGGATTCGCTTTTTGGGCAAATTTCGCAAGATTTTTCCAATCACTATAATCACTCGACTGTGAATCTGGAAAAATCAAAGCTTTAAAGGCGAGCCCAGCATCCGTTTTTAAACCATGCCAATCACTACGCTTGTTGTCATCACCAACGCGATATTCGTACTCTTCACCTGGGTTTAAATTATCTAATTCTGCCACGTGTATATAAGTCGTTGTTTTGTCATCAGAAAATTCCTCATCCGTTGCCGTACTTGATTTTAGAGCTTCTTCTCCTTTTGTGCGATATTCTACAACAGCCGCCTTTTCAGGAAAGTCAGACTGCCACATAATTGTTCGTGAAACCGCACTATCTTTTGTAATAATCTGTCGAACCGCGACCGCATCCATGTCCCCCATTGGCAGATAATGCCCCGCAATCGTTTTTGCTGATTGAACCGCCTGCTCTGACCAGGATCGAACTCCTGGTATAAAGGTATACACCCCAGCAGCACCTACAAGAATTCCACTCATAAGCTTAACAAATTTACGCCGGGATAATTTGTTGTTTTCTATATTCATAGCTTACTATTCCACCTTAATTTCACTTCCAAACTACGTCGTAGTAATTTATAATGAATTTTTATAAAAATGTGTGCATAAGAATCGCGAAACAAAAGATGTCGTATATTTTTTATATCTCTATCCTACCACTTAGAGTTCAGTCTATGTCAAGAATATTTTTATTATTTAATCGCTAAAAAATAAAACCCCCTGAATCTCAATAAGAACAGGGGGTTCAACTATTTTTTAATTTTTTGGTTTAGTATTATCATCGCATCACCAAAACTGAAAAATCTATATTTTTCTTTAATGGCTTCTTCATAGGCTTGTAAGATAAATTCCTTATCAGAAAAGGCACTAATCAACATCAATAAGGTTGATTTTGGTAAATGGAAATTTGTAATAATAGCATCGACAATTTTAAATTCATAACCTGGATAAATAAAGATTTCGGTCCAGCCGCTTTTTGCTTCGATGAAGCCTTTGCTCTCACTCGCAGATTCCAAGGTACGTATCGAAGTAGTCCCGACGGCAATGACTCGGTCCCCTCGCGCCTTCGTATCGCATATTAATTTTGCGGTTTCCTCTGGTACACAATAATATTCTTTATGCATAACATGGTCTTCTATTTTTTCAACATTTACTGGACGAAACGTGCCAAGACCAACATGCAAGGTAACAAAACCAAGGTTCACGCCCATAGCTTTTAATTCTTCTAGCATTTCTGTCGTAAAATGCAGTCCAGCTGTCGGTGCCGCCGCGGAACCTTTTTCTTTAGAATAAACGGTTTGATACCGCTCTTTATCGGCTAATTCCTCATGGATATAAGGCGGCAGTGGTGTTTCACCCAATCGATCCAAAATTTCTTCAAAAATACCTTTATAGTGAAACTTTACAATTCGTCCACCAAAATCAGTATGACTCATGATTTCACAAGAAAGCTCTGTCCCAAAGGAAATAATATTGCCAGCCAATGCCTTTTTTCCCGGTTTAACCAAAGTCTCCCATTCGTCGCCATTGATACGCCGCAGTAGGAAAACTTCAACCTTCCCGCCAGTACTTTCACGATGACCAATGAGCCGTGCTGGCATTACTCTGGTATCATTAAAGATCAAAGTATCGCCAGGAACGAGTTGATCTTTTAAATCATAAAAGTGATGATGTTCAATCGTTTTAGCGGTTTTATCAAGTACCATTAACCGAGAATGATTTCGCGGTTCACATGGTGTTTGAGCAATTAATTCTTCTGGTAAATTGTAATCAAAATCTGACAATAACATAGTAGTATTTACTCCCTTAATGAACTTTTAATAGATTTTTTTTATTTCTATATTTTTATAATAATGATTTAGTATATCTTTAAAATCACCATTTTTGTTAACAGCAAATTTTTCAGCCATGGCTTTTGCGCCCCATTGTGACAAACCAAGTCCATGACCCCAGCCAAAGCCCGAAAATGAAATAAATTCACCGGTCCGACCATGGACACGGCGGATATTTTCCGTATCCGTAATGAAGTTTTTTTCTTGATAAGGCGGCAGTTCTACTTTTATTTCTTTTTTATAATAATCCCCCAAAGGAACATCAATTTTTTTATCAGCTGGTACAATCATACTGATATCAAATAATGTGCTTTTTAAAGAGAATATATTTCGTACTTGATTTCCGGTAAGCCTTACAATATCCTTATCACCTATAAAACGTATTGTTTTGATACGACCAGTTGCGGTTCGATCCGCTGCATTTTGTCCTGATTTTTGCAATGGTGAAAGCTCAATTGCCTGCAAATTGCCAATAGGATGTCCAACGGCAGTCAGTTTTCTCTGAATCTCCAATGGTGTTATATCCAGTTGCCAATGATGATTTGGTGCCTGGGCGTCATCATCTAAAACGGAACGTAAATATGGCAGGTAAGTACCCCAAACATCCTCACTATTTTCGGTATAACCACCTGAAGTCGTATGAAATGGTGCATAAATCGGCTTATTATTATATAACATAACTATACCGGTCGTGTCATCAACTGCTTTGATCGTATTTGCTTTTTCAGCTTTTTTACCAGTATATACTTGGCAGTGTGTCGTGGCACACAGATCAAAACCATCCTCTTCATGTTTATGTAAACTATATAAAGCAAACGTCCGTGCTGCTACAGCCTGTGCTTTCAATGCTTCAGCAGACCATGAATCGGGCATTTCACCAAGAACTACACTATATAGGTATTGATCCAGTAAAATTTTATTAATTACCGTCATACCACCTATCACAGCATTGATTTCCATTGTTCCACGATAGCTCTTCTTATTTATTTCGATCCCTTTATCTTCATCCGGAGTTTCTAATTCAATTCCTATATTTTGACTTTTTAAGGGCTGATCATTTAAAAAGAGTTGTTTATTTTTAAATACAATGAACAGTTTTACATTCGCATCATATTTTTTGATAATTTTGTGAGTATCCGAATCTAAAAGAACAAAGGGTGCATCCGCTGATACAAATATGCTCGATTGTTTCTCCCATAAACCAATTTTCACGTCTGGACTTTGCCTCGCACCCTGAACACTAGCTTCTGAGGTTAAAGGCATCCATACCAATATAAAAAGCAAACATATAATAAGTTTCCCTATTTTCATGATAGAATCCCCCACTTTTACGATGTTAAACTTTCTAATTGTTTTTGTTCTTGTTTTTTCTTTTTCCGCCAAGCCTTGCTATAACGTTCTTCCTCGCTAAAAATACAGCCACAATAAGGTTGACGATAAAGTTCCATTTGCAAACTTAGATCAACACCCGTTTGCCAGCCAGGACGAAAATCTTCATAAAAAAAAGAGATTTCTTCTTCTATGGCAATGGTCTCTGCTGTTTTTTTCATCACATCATGCTGTTGATAGGGGCTTACAAACAACGACGCCGTGAATGCATCATAGCCATTCGCTTTGGCAAATTTGGCGGCTTGACGAAGCCTCCAGGTATAACACATTTGACAACGACCATTCGGCACTATTTCTGCAGTCAAAGCTTTCGTTAAAAATTCCCGCAATTGATAGGTATCATCCACAATAATGTCCAGGTTAACTTTTTCAGCAAATTCTTTTGCCGTTTCCAAGCGATGCCTGAATTCTTTATAAGGATGTATATTCGGATTAAAAAAATAGCCCGTTAATTCATGTCCCAATTCACGCAACCTCTGTACTGGAAAACACGAACATGGACCACAACACATATGCAGTAATATTTTCATTTTAATCAAACCTCTTTTACGCCATAATTAATCTTTCGGATAAGGAATATTCAAGTGTTCATAAGCTGCTATAGTAGCAACACGACCACGTGGTGTCCGATTTATGAACCCTAATTGCAAGAGATATGGTTCATACACATCTTCAATTGTATCGGTTTCTTCACTGATGGCTGCCGCGATTGTATCCAAACCAACGGGTCCGCCAGCAAATTTGTGGATCATCGCATTAAGCAGCATACGGTCCGTATGATCCAGTCCCATTTTATCAACTTCCAACATCACCAAAGCCTTATCGGCTATATCATCCGTAATAATTCCATCTGCGGTAATTTGAGCAAAATCCCGCACCCGTTTCAATAGTCGATTTGCAATACGTGGTGTCCCACGTGAACGCCTTGCTATTTCAATGGCACCACGATCTTCAATTGCAATCTCTAAAATTTCTGCTGCCCGTTTAATAATATGTACAAGGGCATCGGGTTCATAATATTCAAGACGAGAAATAACCCCAAAACGATCGCGCAACGGCGCTGCCAAGGCACCCGCTTTTGTCGTTGCACCAATTAAAGTAAACGGTGCTATATCAAGTCGTATAGACCTTGCACTTGGGCCTTTACCAATAATAATATCGAGCGCAAAATCTTCCATGGCCGAATATAATACTTCTTCAACATTTCGTGACAAACGATGAATTTCATCAATAAACAAAACATCTTTTTCACCCAGATTTGTCAATAATGCGGCTAAATCTCCCGCTCTTTCAATAGCCGGCCCTGAGGTTACACGAAAATTGACGCCTAATTCATTCGCAATAATAGCGGCTAAGGTAGTTTTACCAAGGCCTGGTGGACCATATAAAAGCACATGATCCAAAGGTTCGCCTCTAGATAAGGCAGCCTGGACAAAAATAGACAGATTTTCTTTTACTTTATCCTGCCCGATATATTCCATAAACTTTTTTGGTCTTAAACTATATTGCCATTGATCAACATTCTGCTCATCGCCCACAACAATCCGTTCGTCTTTATCTTCCATTGCTACCTCCTAGCAAATTCCTTTAATGCAAATTTAATGACATCTTCTACTGTTTTAAAATCCATTGCCTTACGCAGCAATGGCGCTATTTCTGCCTGCGTATACCCTAGTGCAAATAAAGCCTGACTTGCCTCAGAAATGACATCTGTTCCACCATCCCCAGTATCAATCACATCGAACATAACAACATCATCTGCAGTTTGCACTTTATCTTTAAGTTCTAAAATTAAACGTTCAGCTGATTTTTTCCCAATTCCAGGAAGTTTCGTTAATACACCAATTTGTTTCTGTTGGATTGCTTTCGAGAGGTTTTCTACTGTAATCGCCGACATCATCCCCAATGCTACTTTTGGACCTATACCAGAAACCGATAAAAGTTTAAGAAACAAATCATATTCTGCCTGCGTATAAAATCCATATAAAAGCATTGCATCTTCACGTACATTCAAATATGTAAATAAAGTAACCGTACTGCCCACGGACAGTTTGGCTCTTGTTGAGCCGGCTATAAAAACGCGATACCCGACTCCATTCACGTTTATTAAACAATAATCAATCAATAAATGGCTGATTTTTCCGTTTAAATATCCTATCATATAACATACCGCCTCCTTACTTAGCTGCATCAATCCGACAAAGCACTGTGTATTATTATATATCATAATGTGTTTTTTTGCGAATTCTGCACTTTAGCTCTTCTAAAAAAATAGCAACGATAAAACAAATATCATTTGTCCTACCCTTGCATTTTCTGTTATATAAGTTGCATCATATATAGAAACTTTAAATAATTAAAGTTTATTTCTCCACACAATACTGTTCATGCAATGGGTTGTACAAATAGCGACTGCCAAGGCATCGGCAACATCATCGGGATGGGGTGCTTTGGGCAGATTCAAAAGTTTTTGTACCATAAAAATAACCTGATCTTTCGTTGCCCGTCCATAGCCAACAACGGCCTGTTTTACCTGGAGCGGTGTTCGTTCAACCAATTCAATTTCATGTTTTGCTGCCGTCAAAAGTACGACACCACGTGCCTGTCCAACGGGAATCGCCGTGGTTACATTTCGATTGAAAAACAGTTCTTCAACGCCCATGACATCCGGTTTATATTTTAAGATAAGAGCATCTATTTCATTATAGATCTTCAATAAGCGTTCTTCCGGTTTACTTTTAGGACTTGTAAGCACGGCACCATAATCAATTGCCCGTAAATGATTACCCTGCATTTCTACTAAGCCATAGCCGCAAATCGCCGTTCCTGGATCAATACCTAAAACCAACATATTTAAATTCCTATTCCTCAAACTAAATTCTTTTACCTCAATCTAACATCACGCAAAAGTTTAAGACCATATGTTCTATCATATCATATGCAACGAATTCAAACAACAGAAAACAATAAACCCTCACTTTAATTTTCGAATAAATCAAAGTGAGGGTTTATTGTTATTTATTCTTCTTCATCAATGTCATAATTCGAATAAACATTTTGCACATCATCATGTTCTTCGAGTGCTTCAATAAGATTCATCATTTTTATTGCATCTTTTCCTTCAATTTTCACAGTAGTATCTGGAACCATTGTAACTTCCGCTTCTACCGTTTCAATTTTATTGTCTTCAAGAACTTTCGCAATTGCTTCAAAATCCTCTGGAGCAGCTATGATTTCGAACGAATCATCTTCTGCTTTGAAATCGTCGGCACCAGCATCTAAGACCAACAGCATAAGTTCCTCTTCTTTATCATAGCTTTCTCTATCCACAATGAACACAGCTTTTTTCTTAAACATCCAGCCCACACAGCCTGTTTCACCAAGATTACCACCATTTTTAGAAAACAAATGTCTGATATCAGCTGCGGTACGATTACGATTATCCGTCAATATATCTATCATAACAGCCGAACCAGCAGGTCCGTAGCCCTCATAAAATAATTCTTCATAGCTGCTGCCATCAGCGGCACCCATACCCTTTTGAATCGCTCTTTGAATATTTTCTTTGGGAATATTATTCGCTTTCGCTTTTGACAAAGCTAATTTCAATCGCATATTACCAGTAACATCACTACCACCCATTCTTACTGCAACAGTAATTTCACGGCCGATCTTCGTTGTAACTTTACCACGAATCGCATCATTTGCCCCTTTTTTACGTTTAATGTTTGCCCATTTAGAATGTCCTGACATAAAAGTAACCGCTCCTTTTTATTAAACTAACTTAGTTATTCTATCATATATGTTTTATTTTCGCAAAATTTAAGCGATAACCAAACGATAATATTTTTTCTTTCCCTTTTTGACAAGTAAAGATTCTTCTATGAATAATTCTTTGCTTAAAGCAAAATCAACATCTGTTATTTTTTCGTCTTGCAGTGATAAACCATTTTGTTGAATTAAACGTCGTCCTTCACTTTTTGAAGCAAAAACACCTTCACGTGCCAAAATATCCAATAACTTCAAGCCAAAATCTGCTTTTGAAAGTTCAATGGTTGGTACATTATCTAAATTTCCAGTTCCATTAAAAAGTGCTTCTGTGGCCTGCTGTGCCGACAATGCTTCGGCTTCGCCATGAATGAGTTTTGTAACTTCAAATGCCAAAACCTTTTTTGCATCATTAATGGCTTGATCTTGAAGTGATCCCAAACGTTTCACTTCTTCCATCGGTAAAAATGTCAAAAGTGCTAAACATTTTTCAACATCTGCATCCGTAACATTTCTCCAATACTGATAAAACTCATAAGGCGATGTTTTTGCTGGATCAAGCCATAAAGCGCCTTTTTCTGTTTTACCCATTTTTTTACCTTCACTGGTTGTAAGTAAAGTAAATGTTAAACCAAATGCTGCTTTAGCTTCTTTACGACGAATCAACTCTACGCCAGCGATAATATTAGACCACTGATCATCGCCACCCATTTCTAATTTACAATCATAACGATGATTGAGTTCCATAAAGTCATATGCTTGCATGATCATATAATTAAACTCTAAAAAAGTTAACCCTTTTTCCATTCTTTGTTTATAGCACTCAGCTGTAAGCATGCGATTGACGGAAAAATGTGGTCCGATGTCGCGAAGCATCTCAATATAATTTAATTTTTTAAGCCAGTCACCATTATTAACCATAAGTGCTTTTCCATCACTAAAATCAATAAAACGCTGCATTTGTTTTTTAAAGCATTCACAATTATGTGCAATAACCTCATCCGTCATCATTTTGCGCATATCCGTTTTACCAGAAGGGTCGCCTACTGTTGCTGTGCCCCCGCCAATCAAACAAATAGGACGATGTCCAGCTTGCTGCATATGAGCCATGACCATCATGCCTAAAAAATGGCCGACATGAAGACTATCCGCCGTCGGATCAAAGCCAATATAAAAACTCACTTTCTCTTTATCAAATAATTCACGAATTTCATTTTCATGCGTTACCTGAGCAATAAAGCCACGTTCTTTTAGCGTATCAAAAACACTCATATTTCTTCCTCCATTATGTATTATTTTAAAATAAAAAAACTCGTCCCTCCGAAAAGGGACGAGTAATATTCACTCGTGGTACCACCCAAATTTAATTTGCCAAAGCAAATATAACTTTGCAGCCTATAACGCGACCAGCCGGATCTGCCTACTAAATTTCAGCTTACAGTTCAAAGGTGTATTTCAATGTTTTAGCTTGCTATGTCACACCACACCATAGCTCTCTGCTAAACTAAATACATTTACTCTTCCTCATCATCACATTTTAATATATGACGCTTATTATAACAAATTTACTATAGAGAATCAAGTTCTTTTATGACATAGAAAAAGCACCTAATAAACGCTATTAAGAATTCATTAAGTGCTTAAGAAACTGGCTCCTTGAGTAGGACTCGAACCTACGACCGATCGGTTAACAGCCGATTGCTCTACCAACTGAGCTATCAAGGAATAAAACTGGCAGTTTTCTATCCTCCCAGGGCGTTTCCACCCAAGTACTTTCGACGTTCAAGTGCTTAACTACTGTGTTCGGTATGGGAACAGGTGGGTCCACTTGGCTATCACTACCAGATATTCTTTTTTTTAGATAGTGCTGCCCTTAGCTTTCGCCTCAGATCGCTTTATCTTAAGAGTTTGTTCTCTCAAAACTATACAGAAGAAAGAAATGTTCGCATTTTAGTTTTCGTTCTGGCTTTAAGTCAAGCCCTCGACCTATTAG
>NZ_KB905854.1 GCF_000381065.1 Propionispira raffinosivorans DSM 20765
GATCATATTGGTATTGCTGTTGCTGACTTAGCAGAAGCAAAAAAATTCTATACAGATATTCTTGGTCTTAAAGCAACAGGCGAAGAAGTAGTTGAAGAACAAAAAGTAAAAGTTTGCTTTATACCATCCGGTGACAGCGAATTAGAACTTTTGGAATCGACGTCTCCAGATGGTCCGATTGCAAAATTCATTGAAAAAAACAATGGCAGAAACGGGATTCAGCATATTGCACTTCGCGTTGATAATATTGAACAAACGATTGCAGATTTATTGGCAAAAGGCGTTCGTATGATTGATGAAAAACCACGTTATGGTGCGGGCGGATCAAGTATTGCGTTTGTTCATCCAAAATCTACCGGCGGTATTTTAGTTGAACTTTGCCAACGCAATAAATAAACATATCATATTTAGAGTTAACTCAAGAGGAGCAGAAAAAATCATTATGATTTTTTCTGCTCCTCTTGGTTTTTTTGTATTCCAAAATATTTAGGATATATAAGTTGCATTAAATATTTTTTTGCTTACCGTTGCGGTATTTTGGAAAAGGATTTATAATTATAGTATTGTCAACTGTCAAGACAGTAAGAAAGATGATGGAGAAATTATAAATGAAAAATTTGGTACAGGAAATCGAAAAATTAAAAAAAGAGCGACGGGCTGTTATTTTAGCGCATGTATACCAGCCGCCAGAAATTCAAGCGATTGCGGATTACACAGGCGATTCATTTGGTCTATCGCAGCAAGCAGCAGCAACCGATGCAGAAGTAATTGTATTTTGCGGTGTTCATTTTATGGCGGAAACTGCCGCTATTTTATCACCAGAAAAAATAGTTTTGCTCCCAGCAATCGATGCTGGATGCTTGATGTTTGATGATATGATTGAGCAGGCATTAAAGAAAAAAATACAGGAAAAACCGGATGCGGTCGTTGTGTCATATGTCAATACACCAGCAGCGGTTAAAGCGATAAGTGATATTTGCTGCACATCCGCCAATGCAGTCGCCGTGGTTGAATCGATAGCGTGTGACAAAGAAATTATTTTTGTGCCGGATCGAAATCTCGCTTCGTATGTACAAGAGCAAACGAATGCTAATATTTTTTCTTGGCCCAGCTGTTGCCCAACGCATGCACGTCTGTCAAAAGAGGAACTTCAGGCAATGAAAGAAAAGCACCCCAAGGCACTCGTTCTAATGCATCCTGAATGTGAGCCGGAAGTGAGGGGAATTGCTGATTTTATTGGCAGCACGACTAATATTGTAAAAGAAGCAAAACGCAGCCCAAACCGTGAATTTATTATTGCAACGGAGCAGGGCGTTTTATATCAGCTAGAAAAGGAGTGCCCAGAGAAAAGTTTTTATTTGGCATCGGATAAAATGGTCTGCAGCAATATGAAAAAAACGACACTCGAAAAAGTTAAAAGTTCATTGGTTCAGTTGGAACCACGAATCATCGTTCCGGAAGAAACTCGCTTGCGGGCAGTCGGAAGCTTGAAAAAAATGCTGGCAATTTGCGGTTAGGAGAATTAGAATGCAGCGTTATTTAATGAATTTTTCGACCAAGGATCTTCCCGTACAAAAAACGGATTGTCTTGTGGTCGGCAGTGGGGTTGCTGGGCTGATTACTGCCTGGTATGCGGCTGAAAAAGGTCAGAAGGTCTTATTGATGGTAAAAGATACATTACATGACAGCAATACCAATCAGGCGCAGGGCGGCATTGCTTCCGTTTTTGGTGAAGATGATACCTTTGCTTTGCATGTGGCCGATACAATCAAAGCCGGAGCTGGACTTTGCGATGAAGAAATTGTGAGACTGGTTGTTGAAGAAGGACATGATGCGGTAGAGAATCTGATGAAATTAGGGGCGGTTTTCGATCGTGATAAACAGGGGAATATTGCTTTGGGGCGTGAGGGTTGTCATTCACGTTCAAGGGTGTTACATGCCAAAGGCGATGCGACCGGGGCTGAAGTTGTGCGCTGTTTGCTGGCGGCGGTTGAATCACATCCGAATATAGTTATTATGGAACATCATTATTTAGTAGATTTATTGATTCAACAGGGAACTTGTTATGGGGGACTTTTATGGTGCGAGCAAAATAAAGAATTATTGACGGTTCGTGCAGGCTCGATTGTTTTGGCTACTGGCGGTGCCGGACAATTGTTTGTTCATACAACGAATCCGGATGGTGCAACGGGAAGTGGAATTAGCATTGCCTATCGCGCCGGTGCAGTTCTTATGGATATGGAATTTGTTCAATTTCATCCAACAGCACTTGCTTTTAGTGGTGGAGATAATTTTTTGATTTCTGAGGCGGTACGTGGGGCGGGCGGTATTTTACGCAATGCACGAGGAGAACGTTTTATGCCAAAGTATCATGAACTGGCGGAATTGGCACCGCGCGACATCGTAGCACGCGCTATTTTCCAAGAAATGAAACAAGATGGTGCGGATCATATCTATCTGGACGCCAGGGCGATTGATCAGTTGACGACAAAGTTTCCCATGATTACAGCAACTTGTGAAACGTATGGGATCAACATCCAATCGGATCTTATTCCCGTTGCTCCAGCAGCACATTATATGATGGGAGGCATCCAAGTTGATCGAAATGGCGAGAGCAGCATCCAGCAACTATTTGTTTGTGGTGAAGCTGCTTGTACAGGGCTGCATGGTGCCAATCGTCTAGCGAGCAATTCCCTGCTAGAAGGACTCGTTTTTGGGCGGAGAATTGCTGAGCTTATCGCACGGCGACATGTGGCAATCAAGGAAAGCATTGATTGGAAATGTACATCCTTGCAAAAGAAAGCCTATCGCTGTGCTATAACGGCCATGCAAAAAACAATGAGCCGTCACTTGGGTCTAATTCGTGATTTTTCGGGTTTGACGGTTGCCAATGAATTTTTTGCTGGTATACATAATGATCTCGATGGAACAAATGCTTTTAGTCAGCAGGAGCTCGAATATCGTAATATGCTGCTAACTGCGAAGCTTATTGCCCAGACGGCTGCAATGCGCCAAGAAAGCCGCGGTGGACATTATCGCAGTGACTATTCCAGACCTTCGGCGGCTTGGCAGCAGCATATTTTAGAGAAAAGCAGGTAAAACTATGAAATTTAAAAACTTTAATCTAGATCGTTGGCTTGAAAACTGGTTAGCCGAAGATATTGGCAGTGGTGATCTGACAACCGATTTGATTGTGCCGGAAGCAGCTGTGGCAAAGGCGTGTATTCATTCTAAAGATATAGGACTTTTGGCTGGTGTTGATGTTGCTGGACGTGTTTTTACTTTACTCAATCCCGACATCCAATTTACGGTGTGTGCGCGAGATGGGGCGCAGCTTGATAAACAAACTGTGATTGCAACCGTCGAAGGTGATGCACGCAGTATCTTGGCGGGTGAACGACTGGCACTCAATTTGCTTCAGCATTTGAGCGGCATTGCGACCCAAACAGCACATTTCACAGCGCTGGCAGCGCCATATGGTGCACGTCTGGTAGATACTCGCAAGACTACACCAGGGCTTAGATTACTCGAAAAATACGCTGTAAGAGTAGGCGGGGGCTTCAACCATCGCCTGGGGCTTTATGATGCGGTGCTAATTAAAGACAACCATATCAAAGTGGCTGGAGGCATTAAGGCAGCGTTGGAATTGGTCAAACAAGAAATTTCACATATGACAAAAATTGAAATTGAAGTGGAAAATATTGCGGGGGTCGAAGCAGCTCTTCGCGGAGGCGCAGATGTTATCATGTTGGATAATATGGATTGTGAGCAAATGATACAAGCTGTAAAGCTAATTGATGGACGTGTACCAGTAGAGGCTTCTGGTGGTATTACGGCAAAAACGGTGGCTGCTATTGCTGCAACGGGTGTAGACATAATATCGGTGGGGGCCCTGACACATTCGGTTCGATCCCTTGATATCAGTCTTGATATTGATTTAAATAAATAAAAAACTGTCGAATAGAATCGGTGTATAAAGTCACTGGTTCTATTATTTTTGTTTTAAAATAAAAATAAAAATCAAGGCTAATTGGAAAAAAAGAGAATTTATTAAGTTTTTGTGAATTTCCGTGCATTTATGTAGGACTTTTCTATCTAAAGAACGAATATTATCTTTATTGGGTTATAATTGTTTTTTGTAGGCGTTGAAGACTCGCTGTTAGAAGTATGCCCATTATTGTATATAACAAAGGTTAACCTTTTGACCATAAGGATTATTAGTGTTAATTATAATGAGGAGGTAAATATATGCTCGATGAAAAAGATTGGGAATTATTTAAACAAAAGCTGAAAATGAAGACGGGTATTGATTTAAATTTGTATAAAGCAAATCAAATGCAGCGCCGGATCGGGAATCTAATGACGCGGCATGGTAGTACATCGTATGTGGCTTTTTTTAGCAGCATTGAAAATGATAAACAAGCTTTTGCTAATTTTATTGAATATCTGACGATAAATGTATCGGAATTTTTTCGGACACCGGATAAATTTTCTCAGCTGGAAACAACGGTAATTCCAGATTTATTGAAAAAAAGTTCAAAACTTAATATTTGGAGTGCTGGTTGTTCAATTGGAGCGGAACCTTACTCCATGGCAATGATTTTAAAAGAAATGACGCCGATGTCAAAACATCGTATTTTAGCGAGTGATCTTGATATTGAAATTATTACGAAAGCCAAAAAAGGTGTTTATTCTGATAATGAATTAAAAAGTATTTCAGCGGATCGCAAAAGAAAATATTTTACTGCAGAGGCGGATAAATTTGCAGTTTTGCCTGAGATCAAGTCCTGTATTGAATTTAAACAGCATAATTTATTAAAGGATCGTTTTGAAACGGGCTTTGATCTTATTTTATGCCGTAACGTAGTAATTTATTTTACAGAAGAAGCTAAGGATCAATTATATAGAGACTTTTTTGCGGCACTGAAACCAGGCGGCGTTTTATTTGTTGGTGCCACCGAGGCTATCTTAAATTTCCGCAATATGGGCTATGAATCTTATTTACCATTTTTTTATCGCAGACCAATGTAATAGATCATCTAGATTATGGGGATGATTTTGCTATAAATTGATTTCGTCAGAATTAATCGTGAGAAATGTGTTACAATGAAAACATACTCTAGAGCGGAATCAATTGCGGAGGAGATTTTATGTACTCGAATCAGAAAATCGAAACGATGCCTCGCGAACTCATGACGCAGCTGCAGACGGAACGATTGCGCAAGACAATGAAATGGGCTTATGAAAAAAGCCCGTTTTATCATGAAAAAATGAACTCGATGGGGCTGACAGACCAGTCTATACAGACGTTAGATGATTTAAAAAAAATGCCATTTACAACACAAAATGATCTGATCGTAAATTCCCCGTTTGGTTTTTTAACGGTACCAATCAGCGGTACGATCCGTATGCGGATTGTTGGAAGAAATTTTAACATTGCTCGTGCATATACAAATGCTGATGTCGGACGCAATGTTGAAATGATGACACGCTGCCTGATGGCTGGGGGTGTAACCAAGGGAACGATCATGGAAGTGATTGATGAATATTCAGATGAAAATGCTTTGAGTGTTCAATATGCAGCCGAAGTACTTGGTGCGACGGTGATTCCGTCGCCTTTGACAAACTTGGAACGTGCGATTACGATGATGAACCAATTTGGCGTGGATGCAATCGTTAGCAACCCGAAACAACTTTTACAGCTCATCATCAATGCACAGGCATTTGAAAATGATATTAAGGGGATGCCGCTTACGGCCATCTTTTGTATGAATGATTTGCTTCGCAACAATATGGACACGCATTTGAAGTCCAGAATTGGAGCGAAAATTTATAATATGTATTCACCCGTTGAGTTTGGCTGTGCGGGGATGTTGTTTGAATGTGAATATAAATGTGGTTTTCATATACAGGAAGACTATTTTTATCCGGAAGTTATTCGATTGGGTGATAATCAAGCTATTGATGAAAATCATATGGGTGAACTCGTTATCACATCTTTAGCTTTAGAAGCAATGCCTTTGATTCGTTTTAGAACAGGACAGATGGTGATGCTCGATCAGGATACCTGTAAGTGTGGTCGTACATTGATTCGGCTGACGACACCTTAATGCAAGAAAATTTAAAGATTGTACGTTTGCTGCACCGGATAAAAATCTGGTGCTTTTTTTATTCTTGCAGGGTTTTGAGCGAGCTGAAAAGAATTTAAGATTTATAGATAGAGGAGGGAACGTCAGTGCGTTTTATTCATACGTCAGATTGGCATTTAGGACGGTTGTTTCATGGTAAACATTTAACACAGGACCAGTCGCATGTTCTTGAACAATTTTATCAAGTGGTAAAGGACACAAAACCAGATGCAATATTGATTGCAGGTGATATTTATGATCGTGCGGTACCACCGATCGAGGCGGTGGAACTTTTGGATGATACGCTGGCACGTCTTTTGCTGGACCAAAAGATACCCGTTATTATGATAGCTGGTAATCACGACAGTGCTCAGCGGATTGGATTTGGCAGTAAATTACTTGCCGGGCAGGGTCTGTATGTAACGGGACAGCTCACAAATCCTCTTACGCCCGTGGTACTGACGGATTCATTTGGCGATGTGTATTTTATGCCGTTTACCTATGCCGAACCATCTTTGGTACGATCCGTATATCAACATAATGAATCGCTGGACTTTGATGGGGCAATGAAATTTTTAGTGCAGCAAAGTCTGCAAAGAATCCCACAAGGGGTACGTAAAGTTGCCTTAGCACATGCCTTTATTGCTGGTGGGCAAGAGTCAGAATCGGAGCGCCCGTTATCGGTAGGTGGCAGCAGCAATGTTAGTGCAGGAAGTTTTGCCGCCTTTGATTATACAGCACTAGGGCATTTACATAATTCGCAAAAAGCAGGTGGAAAACAGATTTGTTATTCGGGTTCTTTGATGAAATATTCTTTTGATGAGGCAAATCAAACTAAAGGAATCAATATCGTGGATATGGATAAGAATGGGCAAGTAGAGATCGAGCTGGTTTCGCTCAAGCCCAAATATGATGTTTGTAAAGTGTCAGGTTATTTTGCTGATATCTTGCAAAACCGTGAAAAATATCCTTCTCAGGATGATTATATGATGGTTTCACTGAAAGATACGCAGGCAATTCTTGATGTGCATGGGCAATTGGAGAAAATTTATCCGAACCTCATGCAGATTGAACGACCTTATTTAAATATAGGGGGGAAACTAGCTACGGAGCGTTTGGATTATCGTACAAAGACGGAGCTGCAGCTATTTGGCGATTTTTTTCAGCAGATGACAGATCGGGAGTTGAATCAAGAGCAAAAACAAACTTTTGCCACAAATTTGGATGAACTTTTGCTTAAAGCACGGGAGGTCAAATCATGAAACTGTTGAAACTTGTTTTTAGTGCATTTGGACCTTATTTAGGCAAAGAAACTCTGAATTTTGCTGATTTACAGGGAAGATCCTTTTTTCTGATCCATGGACCGACTGGAGCAGGTAAAACAACCATACTGGATACGATTTGTTTTGCGCTTTATGGTGATGCCAGCGGCGAAAATCGTGAAGCGAAAATGCTGCGCAGTGATAATGCTGATATCGAACAAATGACGGAGGTAGAATTTACTTTTTCATTAGGTCAGGATTTATATAAGGTATGGCGTGCTCCTGAACAGCAGCGTCCAAAAAAACGCGGCGAGGGGACGACCTTAAGCACGGCCGATGCATTGCTTTATAAAATAAATGGCAGCGAAGAAAAATTATTGGTGCAGGGCTATACAAATGTTACGCTGCAAATTGAAAAACTACTGGGGTTCAAGAGCAATCAGTTTCGACAGGTTGTGCTGCTGCCACAGGGAGAATTTCGCCGGCTGCTTTTAGCGAATTCGGCCGAGCGACAGGAAATCATGCAAACTTTGTTTAAAACAGAATTATATCGTCAAATTGAGGAACATCTTAAAGAAAAAGCGAAAGATATCGCAGCGGCTAAAAAAGTATTGGATGATGAACAGAATTTTATTTTGCGTGAACTTGAAGTTGATTCTTTGGTTTGTTTAGAGGCGAGTATTGCAAGTAAAAAAATAACCCTTGAACAGACAGGTGTAAAAGTAGAGGCTTTGAAAGCTTTGCAGCAAAAAGCGCAAGGTGAAGATGTGGATGGTCGTCTTACTGAGAGTAAATTTCAAGCAGCAGCAAAAGCTGCCTTGGAAAAAGCAGAACAGAAAACGAAAATTCCAGTGGTGGAAGACTATCGTAAAAAATACCAGGCGGCACAGCAAGCGGTAAGCCTGGAGGATCTTGAAGTGCAGGTTCAATCTTTGCTAGTGAATGTCAAAACGGATGAAGGTAAACTTAGGCAAACGAGTGAGCGTGTAGACTATTTAAAAAAACAGTTACAAGTGGCGGAAGAGAATTTTCGCAAAGGGCAAGAAGACGAACCAAAACGGCTGGTTATGGATGCACAAGTTCTGAAATTGACTGCATTTGCCGAACAATTGACTGGTTTGGCAAATGCCCGACAGGCTGCCAAACAAAAAGAAGCTTCGCTCACACAAGCTTTAGCTTTGCAGACCGATGGTGAAAAAAAGATTTTGCTTCTAGCTGAAAAACGTCAAAAAGCACAAGCTTTGGTTTTGCCATTAACGCAGGAAAAAGCGAAAATTGAGGGATATCAAGGCGAACTAGTGCGTCTCAAAAATTTACAGATCAAATTGAACGAAGGAGAAAAAATTGATAGTGAATTAATTGTAATGCTTGCAAAACAGCAACAGGAAGACCTGAAAATGCAGCAGGTAAGTGAACTTTATGAAAAACAGCAGCTTCAGGTAATGCGTCTTCAACATCTGTTTGCGATTGGACAGGCTGCTATCTTAGCCCGAGGTTTAAAAGAAAAACAGCCTTGTCCGGTTTGTGGATCTTTGTCACACCCGAATGTAGCGAGCAGTACAGAAATATTGCCAACTGAAAACGAAGTGAAGGAAGCACAACATCAATTGGCAGAACTCGATAAAAAAAGACAGCAGCAGCACATTGATTTGAGTAAGATTGAAACCCAATATGCTACAGCTATGAATCGGAAAAATGACAGTAAATTTGTATTGGGAGAAAACCCACCAGCCATTGGTGAAGTGATAAAGCAGATCAAATTGTATGAGAGTTATCTGCAAAGCGCTAAGCAGGCAGGTACTGAACTAACGGAAGTAGAAAACTTATTAGAAAAATTGCAGTTTGAAGAAATTTCAATCGGTGAGCAGCAAGCGGAGTACAGCCTTCACTACAAACAAACTGATAATGAATATCAGGCAGCGGTAGCTGTTACCAAGGAACGGGAAGAGTCCTTGCCAGAAATCTATCGAGATTCAACTGTTTTATTAGAAGCGCAACGTGATGCAATCCGTAAACAAAAAGATCTTAAATATGCCTTTGAAAAAGCAGATCAGGAAGTTCAGCGTTTTCGTAGTGAATATGCTGTAGCAACGGCAACTCTTGAAATGGTACAGAAAAATTTACTGCAAGAGCAGGACCGGTTAGCGCAGACTGAACAAAAATTTACTATGCGGCGTCAAAATGCGGGATTTAGTAGTCAGGAAGAATATCTGACTGCGAAATGGACGGAGAAAAAAAGGCAGGAAGTTAAGGAAAAGATCCGGATATTTGATGATAAGTTGGCCGCGGTAGAAGATGCTGACCAAAAAGCACAGGCGGCGATTGTGATGTTAACGCGGCCTGATCTGACCGCATTAGAACAAGAACTGCAAAAGACGGCGCAGGATTATAATGAAGCCTATGCCCTGTGGCAGCGAGAAAAAGAGCAGATCAAGCAAAGTCAAAATAAAGCGAAACGGTTGCAGACCCTTGAGGCGAGATCAGCTTCTATTCAGGAAGAATACGGCGTGATTGGAACTTTGGCAGCTGTTGCTGGCGGCAATAATATACATGGCATGACATTTCAGCGTTTTGTTTTGAAATCACTATTGGAGGATGTGATTGATGCTTCCAATATGCGATTGAAAATTATGAGCCGTGGCCAGTATACTTTGCAAAGCACGCCGGAACGAACGCGTAAAAATGCAGCAGGTGGTCTTGAAATAGAGATTTTTGATCAATATACGGGCTATGCGAGATCCGTGGCAACCTTATCGGGTGGCGAAACATTTTTAGCATCTTTATCACTGGCTTTGGGCTTGGCTGATGTGGTGCAAAGCTATGCTGGTGGAATACATTTGGATACGATTTTAGTTGATGAAGGTTTTGGAACTTTAGATCCGGAGGCACTGGATATGGCAATTAAAGCTCTGATTGATTTGCAAAAAGGCGGTCGATTGGTGGGGATTATTTCGCATGTGCCAGAACTTAAAGAACGAATTGATGCGAGACTTGAAGTTACCAAAGGCAAACAAGGCAGTCAGGCTGCTTTTCATGTGGGATAAGATATACTTAAAGAAATGCCATACAGTCTATCAGTCTGCCAAGAGTAGGAGGGTATCGTTTGCTTCCTCTCGTAACGCCACGGAGCCCTATACCCATTCCTGACGATTGCCATATAAAATGTTTAATGCGTCTATATATTATAAAAAGGGAGTCAGGTGGAAATATGTCATTGCAATTTATTATCGGACGCGGCGGGTCTGGTAAAACATCATACTGTTTAGAGTCCATGCGTTCCAAACTTTTTGCCGAGCCGGAAGGGGCGCCTTTAGTTTTGATTTTACCAGAACATATGACATTTAAAGTAGAAAAAGAACTAGCGAATACGCCTGATTTACATGGTTTTACAAGAGCCTATGTTTTTGGCTTTCGGCGCTTGGCCCAGCGCGTACTATTAGAGACTGGTGGCGCAATTTATCCATCAATTACAGAAATTGGAAAACGATTACTTCTTTCAAGGGTGTTGAGTGATAATCTTGATACGCTGCATACATTGGGCCGGGCAGCTCGCCAGCGTAATTTTACCGATTCGCTCTCACGCATGATTGAGGAATTCAAAAGCTATGGTGTTGATGCAAAGACTTTGCAGCAAGCGGCAGAATCTATGACAGCCAGTGCATTAAAAGATAAGTTGACGGATTTAGCTTTGATTTATCAGGGCTTTAACCTTGGGATGGAAGGACATTATACGGATGCGGAAGATGTACTTGAGGTGATGGAGCAGAAAATTGCAGATTCGTCTATTTTGCGTGATGCCGAAGTTTGGATTGATGGATTCATTTTTTTTAATCCACAGGAAATGAATATTTTGCGGGAGATTTTATTGACCGCGAAAAGTGTGAAAATAACACTTTCTTTAGAGGCTATTGATTCGGTGGAGCATACGATTGATACATCGCTTTTTCATCGGCAGTGGAAGACGCTGCAACAAGTAAAACGTTTGGCAGAAGAATTGGATATGAAGGCAGAGGTATTGGAGCTTACTGCGCCAATACGTTTTATAAGGGCAAATTTAGGGCATATCGAGTCAAATTTATTTAAGTATCCCATCCAGCAGTTTGCCGAAGTTGATGGGGTCGCGATTGTGGAAGCTGCGAATCGTCGTATTGAAGTTGAAGGTGTTGCGGTAGATATTTTACGATTATGCCGCGAAGAACACTACAAGTGGCGTGATATTGGTATATTAGTACGTGATAGCAGTGCCTATGAAGATGTATTGCAAGCGGTATTACAAGATTATCAAATTCCATTTTTTAGTGACAGCAAACGTCAAACAATTCATCATCCATTGGCAGAACTTTTGCGTTCGGTTCTTGAAGCCTTGCATGGCTGGAAATATGAGCCTTTATTTCGGTGTTTTAAAACGGATTTTTTCCCCGTCACACGCTCACAAATTGATTTGCTCGAAAATTATGTATTGGAATTTGGTATCCGCGGCAATCGCTGGCTGATGGAAGAAGATTGGCGTTATCATAAACGTTTATCTTTGGACGAAGACAGTGAAATAAGTGATGAAAATGCCGAACGGTTAGCACAAATCAATCAGATTCGGCGACAGGTTATGCTTCCCTTGACAAAATTTGCGCAGCAGATAAAAAAAGCAGCCACTGTTTGTGAACGCACGACGGCTTTATATCAGTTGTTTACGGATTTGGCAGTGCCGGATACACTCGAAAAATGGGCCAAGGCAGCCGAAAAGCAGGGGAATCTTGCCGAAGCCCGCCAGCATCAGCAGCTTTGGGATAATGTTATTCAGTTGTTTGACCAACTGGTGGAAACTTGCGGAGCGGATGTAATGACCGCGGATGTTTATGAGCAAACAATCAATGATGGGCTCGATGGGCTGATGATTAGTTTGATTCCCCCGGGACTTGATTATGTGACGATTGCGCCATTTGATCAAAATAGCCTGGACAATACAAAAGCTATTTATATTATTGGGGCAAATGAAGGTGTAATGCCAAGGCGCGGTCGGGCAGAGGGCTTGCTGACGGATGGTGAAAGAGCAGAGCTGGCTTCGCTGGGACTAGAACTTTCTCAAGGGGTTGGTGCCGATAATTTTGCGGAAAAATATTTCTTGTATAGCGCTTTTACACGTGGCACAGAATATCTTTGGGTGTCTTATCCTTTGGCGGATCAGGAAGGGGCGGGGCTGAATCCATCTTCATTGGTACAGCGGCTGCGTGAACTTTTGCCGGCTATAAAACTACAGTCTTTGCCGCTGGAACCTTTACCGGGATCTGAATACTGGTCAATTGCTCAGCCGCGACAGGCTGTAGCGAAATTGGCGGGAGCCTTACGTGCTTATCGGAAAAACGGTTTTTTTAGTCCTGTTTGGCAGGATGTGTATAATTGGGCTTTGACCGACGAAAAAATGAATCCTGTCTTGAAAATGGTTACAGCGGGTTTGTTTGATTTGCGCCAAGCCGAAGCGCTGCCAACGGATATCGCAAAAATGCTCTTTACAAACAATAAACGCTTACGCGGTAGTGTGACTCGTTTTGAAAGATTTCGTGCCTGTCCGTTTCAGCATTTTGCGCAGTATGGACTAAAACTTAAAGAACGGGCTGAGTTTTCTTTTGCTGCCCCAGATTTAGGGAATTTTTTACATGCATCACTAAAAGCCTTTGGTGAACGGATGAAGGCGGAAGAGCGTAATTGGAGTGACGTTAAAGAGGGAGAATATCAAAATATATGCGGTGAAATTGTTGCGGATTTGGCACCTAGATTGCAAAATGAAATTTTGCTTAGTTCAGCTAAATATCAGCATTTGTTAGGTCGAATTCGTCGTACGGTCGAGCGAGCGGTGAAGCGTCTGATTGCCTTTGATTATGTGAGTTGCTTTAAGCCAATTGGTTTTGAAAAAGCGTTTGGCCATGATTTTGATGCTCTGCCACCCCTTACGTATAGTTTGGAAGATGGTTACCAGATAGAAATCACTGGACAGATTGATCGCATTGACTGCATGGAGGCGGAGGATCGTAAGTATTTTTTGGTGATTGATTATAAATCCGGTAATGCTTATTTGAATTTGATTGATGTCTACTATGGACTTAGATTACAGTTGCTGACCTATCTGCTTGTCGCCCAAAATGCGGCACAAAAACTAGTTGGTGGTAAAACGATACCGGCCGGTATTTTATATTATTTCTTAAAAAATCCCGTGGTGAGTGCAAAATATCGACTGAGTGAGAAAGAAACCGAAGCGGAATTAACGAAAATGCTTAAAATGCCGGGGTGGATACTGGCGGATTCGGAGATTATTCGTCAGATTGATTCGTCGTTTAATTTTATTAAAGTTTCATTAAAAACGGATGGCGAAATAAAGCAAACCGGAAAAAACAATGTAAAAAGTGAAGAGGAATTTATGGCTTTGCTGGGTTTTGTTGATTATATTTTATCGGATACTGGGCGGCAGATTCTTAGCGGTGATGTTTCCGTCAGTCCGTTTGCTTTAGATAATAAAGAGGCTTGTACGTTTTGTCCGTATCGTTCTTTTTGTCAATTCGACCGTATGATACCAGGACATGAATATCGCCAACTAAAAAAACTAGAAAATGAAGCGGTTATGGAATCCATTACAGAGGAGGCAGCAACATGGCATGGTCTAAAGCACAATTAAAAGCAATTACTACCTATAATAAAAATTTACTGGTAGCTGCTGCTGCTGGATCAGGTAAAACATCTGTTTTGGTAGAACGAATCATTCAGCGGCTGTTGAGTGGAAACTGCAATATTGATGAAATTTTGGTGGTAACATTTACCAATGCGGCAGCGGCAGAAATGCGGGAACGGATTGCTCTGGCAATTGATGCCGAACTTAAAAAAAATCCGCAGTCGTCTCATTTAGAGCGGCAGCTGGTTTTACTCAATACAGCCTCAATTTCAACACTGCATTCTTTTTGCCAAACGATCATTCGGCAAAACTTTCACCTTTTGGATTTGGACCCGAAATTTCGTCTGGCGAATCAACAGGAAATGAACTTATTAAAGCGGGATGTTTTGGAAGCGATCTTTGAAGAGGGGTATGAAAGCAATAATGCTGAATTTTTGAGCTTTGTTGATGCTTATGCCGACGAACGTAGTGATGAAGAAATGTATGGAATTTTATTAAAGCTGTATGAATTTTCGCGTAGTCAGCCTTATCCAGAGCATTGGATTGGAACTCTGCCAGAAAACTTTGTTTTGTCAGAAGCTATGACGGTGGATGATACACCGTGGCCGCGCATCATTAAAGAACAGTTAACTCTTGTTTTTGAAGAATGTCGCGTGCAGTGCGATGAACTTGTGCAAATGGCACAAGAGCTGGACTGTACATTTTATCTGCCTGTTTTGCACTCAGATCTAGAAATCATTCTCCATTTGCAGGATTTGTTAAAAACGGATTGGGAAACATTACGCAATGGCATATATGCAGTGAAGTTTGCAACACTTACGGCACCGCGTGGTACAGATGTCGAGCTGAAAACATTATTTCAAAAACCACGACAGCAAGTCAAAGAACAAATAAAAACCATAAAAGAAGTCTATTTTATGTCCGATAGTATGGAATTGATGGATGATTTACGTCAAACAGCTCCATTGATACGAGCTATTTGTGATATGACAGTGGCTTTTGCGAATGGCTTTGCGGCGGCAAAACGTACTAAGATGGTTGTGGATTTTAGTGATTTGGAACATTTTGCTTTACAGATTTTACTCGATGAAACAGCCACGGCAGAGCAGCTGAAGCCATCTGTCACAGCATTGAATTTGCAGCAGAAATATGTCGAAGTCATGGTTGATGAATATCAAGACACAAATGGGGTACAGGAAGCAATTTTGTCATTGGTACGAAAATCATCGGTGCCAAATCTTTTTGTTGTTGGTGATGTAAAGCAAAGTATCTATCGTTTCCGTTTGGCCGATCCAGAACTTTTTTTGAAAAAATATCGTGAATATCCAACGGCAGGCAGCGATTTTGCCCGTATTGATTTAGCGCAAAACTTTCGCAGCCGGGCGGGAATTTTAGAGGCAATCAATTATATTTTTGCTCAGGTAATGTCAGAAAAGGCCATGGAACTTCCTTATGGTGCAGCCGAACAACTAAACCCTGGACCGCCATATCCTGAAGGCGAAGGGACTTTGGATGACTCGATCGAGGTTGATTTGATTGACCGCGATGAAACGGGAACTTTTAGTGAAACCGAATTTGCTGTGGGTGAGACACAAGCGGCTGAAAAGGAAGAAACGGAAGAGTTAAAAGGATTCCCTTTAGAAGCCAGATTTATTACCAATAGAATTCAAACATTGATGGACGAAAAAAAACAGGTTTTTGATAAAGCGACCAAAACATATCGCCCTTTAGAATGGCGTGATATTGTAATTTTATTGCGTTCCGTCAAGGGAAAAGCAAATATTTTACTAGAAATATTGCATGCGAATAATATTCCAGCTTATGCGGCAGTGGACTCGGGTTATTTTGAGGAAACGGAAGTACGAATCATGCTAGCCTTATTGAATATTATTGATAATCCACGTCAGGACATACCGCTGGCCAGTATCTTGTATTCGCCAATTATTGGTTTATCACCAGTCATGCTGGCAAAAATTAAACTTTTACAGCCCAATGATGATTTGTTTGCAGCGCTCCTACTGGTCAATGAGCCTTCGACTGAGATAGATAGTGAAGTTAAAGAAAAAGTGATGAAATTTGTGCTTCAATTAAGTAGTTGGCGCAATTTGGCGAGGTGCAGCAGTGTACCGGATCTTATTTGGCAATTATTTCGTGATACGGGCTATTATGATTATGTAGGGGGGATGCCGGGCGGCCTTTTGCGGCAGGCGAATCTCAGGGTGCTTTATGACAGAGCTAGAGAATATGAGACCACAAATTTTCGTGGACTATTTCGCTTCCTGCGCTTTGTCGATAAGATGCAAGATACTGGTACGGATCTGGCTGTGGCCAGAACGCTGGGGGAAAGTGAAAATGTAGTACGTGTCATGAGCATTCATAAAAGCAAAGGATTGGAATTTCCGGTCGTTATCGTGGCTGATCTTGGCAAAAAATTTAATCTGCAAGATAGTAGTGATACACTTTTGGTTCATCGGAAATATGGGCTGGGTCCGTTCGTAAGTAAGCCGGATATTTCCTTGCGCTATCCAACCATTGCCAGACAGGCAATTGCTTGTCTAATGAATCGGGAAAGTAAAGCTGAAGAACTGAGGGTTTTATATGTTGCGCTAACGCGGGCACGCGAAAAATTAATTTTAGTTGGATCAAGTACAAAACTGGCTGATCGGGCTTTAAACTGGTGCCGTAATATTGATTTGACCTGTCCAGTGCTGCCAACGTATACAATTGCGGGTGCGAAGACTTATTTAGATTGGATTGGTGCCGCGCTTGCCCGCCATGAGGATGGTAAAGTGCTGCGGGATTTTGCGCAGACAACGAAAAAACGTCTTAATATAGTTTATGAGAATCACTCACGGTGGGAAATTAATATTATACCAGCCAGTAACATTCAAAACCAAGACGTTATATCCAGCGAAACGGAGGTATTGCTGGCTGCGGTTAAAGCACAGCAGATTTTACCGGGATCGCCACAGCAAAAATGGGTTGAACAAGTTTTGAATTGGCAATATCCTGATAAGACTATGCAGGAAGTTCCGGCAAAACTTTCTGTGACGGAGATGAAACGGCGTTTTGAGGTAATGGATACACAAGCCTTGCCGCTTTTTAAACCAAAATTGATTGTCACAAGACCACGCTTTATTCAAGAACAAACACAGCTTACCGGTGCGGAATATGGGACGCTTATGCATGGTGTTATGCAGCATATTGATTTTTGTAAAGACTTGAGTGAAAATGGACTAAAATTGCAACTGGAATCCCTTGTCAACAAAGAGATGATTTTGCCAAAACAGATCAGCCTCATTGATTTAGCAGGGGTGCATAAATTTTTCACTTCTCCACTCGGGCAAAGAATGATAGGCTCAGCTAAGGTAAGGCGCGAACTTCCTTTTAGTATAATGCTGCAAGCGAAAAAGTTTTATCCGGATATATTGGATGAGCAGGAAAATATTTTTGTGCAGGGAATTATTGATGTTTTATTTGATGAACCGGATGGCATGGTTTTAATTGATTATAAAACCGATAAAAATACACAAACTGAAGCTTTAATCAATAAATATAAACTGCAGATTAATCTTTACAGTGAAGCCGCTGAGAAAATATTAAAAAAAGACATAAAAGAAAAATATCTTTATCTATTTCATAATGGAACCGTAATTCCGATGGATTGATGACAGATAAGAGAAACTGTCTTGATCTGCGTACAGCAGATAAAAAAATGGATAAAAAATAGCACTGGTCAGTTAGTCGACTTGTGCTATTTTTTTAGGTAATTAGCGGACTCGTGAAATCGTAAATGTTGATGAATGGGGAATTGACCAATAAAAAAGCGACTGCATATTACATGCGAGTCGCTTTTACGAGTTACGAGTTATCATTGTTTACCTTCTTTATTCATTTGTCTGCAAGACTTCTCTTAAGTAGAAGTAATGCTTTATCAAACAGTTAGATCTAGCTATAAATGATGCATGTCATGCTTACGCATTCATTTACGAATTTTTCGATACTACTTACAGGGACAAGAACCAGGATACGCAACATATATCGAAGTGCCTTATAAATAATATCGAGCTTGGAATTTTGTATTGCAATACATTGGAAGGCTGGTTGTCAAATCGTTATGCTCTCAATTGTGTTATTACTGTGCGGCTTTAATTTTCCTCTAGGCTTTTGAGTACGCATAATGCTAAGAGCCATCATTGCGTCTAACTGTGCCGTTTGAAAATAATCTTTCCAGAAATGCACGTGAATCCAAACCCACTTGAGAACGACTTGCTGTGTTTTTTTATAACACCACATCCCTTCACATTTGGTAAAAGAAGAGTAAAATTGAGGTGGTAAATTATTTTCTGTTGCTCTTCTTTATGTTTTTATTATAACATAGAAAATATGTTATGGCAATATTCTAATTATTATTTTTAAAATAATTAGGGACGAATAATATAGTGGATATTTTTGACGGAGATCGGTTTTGTTTATAAAAAAAAAGACCCTTATCGTAACAAGAAAATCGATAGGAGTCACCGTTATGTATTTAAGTAAAATAGATTTTCTGATCCAGTGATTTTAATCAGGGATAATAGAAGGACTATCAGTAATCGTTGATAAAATAACAATAGTTTGTGTTTTTACGATTCCAGGATGATTTTTGATTCGGGTCAATAATAGTTCCAAAGTTCGGGTGTTTTCGGTAATGATTTTCAACGAATAATCAAAATCTCCCGTAATATAAAAACACTCTTTGATTTCAGCTTCATTTTTTACAAATTCGGCAAAGCTGTCACTATGGGTTGGATTGTCAAAACGAAGAAACATTAACGCCATAAGGTGTTTATTGAGCATGGCTGGATCTAATATGACTGTATATTGCTTAATGACGCCGGATGCTTCCAGCTTTTTTAGTCTTTCACTGATTGCCGGCATGGACAAAGAAACTTGCGAACTCAAATCAGAAATTGTCATGCGAGCATTTTGCTGTAGATTTTTCAGAATTTTTTTATCAATATCATCCATTATGAAACACCGCCGTTCTATATAATTTTAAGCATCTTTTTATTTTATATGCATATTATATTATAACAGGCTCAAGCGAATCTGTAAGCTTTTTTCTACTATATAATGTAAAATTTGTGATCAATACATTATATATAAGTTGATTAAAGAAATTGCATCTAGTCTATTAGGTTTCCCAAAATTAGTAGGGAATCGTTTGCTTCCTATGTAATGCCACGGAGCCCTATACCCAACTCCTGACGATTGCCATATAAAATATTTAATGCAACTTATATAGATCATAGGTATTTTAGAAAATAATATAGGTATTTTCTAAAAACAAAGGAACTTTAATGACAGCAAACGAATATATATCACATTGAAATATTTTTAGGAGTGAAGTAGTTTGATTCGATTGCAAGTAAACGTTCAGAAACGTATTGCTATTTTTATAGGATTGATCTTGTGTTTTCTTATCATTTTGTGTGGACGCTATGCTTGGCTGCAACTGGTTCAAGGGGGGCAGCTGGCTGAACGAGTCAAGGCACAAAGCGGTGAACAAAAAGTTTTGCAGTCACCTCGTGGTACTATTTATGATCGCAATGGTCGGGAACTTGCCGTGAGTATGCTGACCAAATCACTTTTTGTCGATCCAAGTAATGTAAAAGATGGCGATCAGCTGGCGGCTGACTTAGCACCGATACTGATGATAAGTGAAGCTGAAATCAAAGCAGACATAGCTCAAGGCGGTGGTTTTGTATGGATTAAACGCCGGCTTGAACATGATGAATCTGAGAAGGTACAAAAACTTATCGATGAACAAGGATTAAATTGTCTGGGTTTTAAAGAAGAAAGCAAGCGTTATTATCCGAATGATATGTTAGCGGCGAATGTAATTGGTTTTGTCGGTACAGATGATTTAGGTCTTGATGGAATTGAACAGGAGTTTAATTCTGTTATGAAAGGTGAATCAAAAAAGCAGTTGTTGTTTACGGACATGCAGGCTCGTCCTATTTTTGATTCTATTTTTTCCAATAGATCCTTTAAGGGAGACCGCTGCAAGGATGTTTATTTGACTCTCGACTCTACGATGCAGTTTATCGTTGAACAAACGCTTGATAAAGCAGTGATCGAAAATAATCCTCGTGCAGTTACAGCGATTGTAATGAATCCACAAACTGGCGAAATTTTAGCTATGGCAAGTCGTCCGTCTTATAATCCAAATAAATTTTATGATTATAAAGCGGCTGATTGGAAAAATAAAGCAGTTTCATTTGTCTATGAACCTGGATCAACATTTAAAGCCGTTGTGGCAGCTGCCGCACTGCAGGAAAATCTCGTTACGCCACAGCAAGTTTTCGTTGATCCCGGATATGTCATGGTATCGGGGCGTCGAATCCAAAACTGGAGCGCAGACAGTTTTGGTACCGTTACGTTTTTGGATGTAGTCAAACAGTCCATCAATACAGGTTTTGTTCAGGTTGGTCTTCGTGTAGGTGCTGAAAAACTGACACATTATGCTAAGCTTTTTGGCTTTGGTCAGCCTACTGGTGTTGAATTACCGGGTGAAGAACAAGGAATTTTATTTGATCCGAAAGATATGCGTGACTCAGATGTGGCAACGATGTCGATTGGGCAAAGCATTGCTGTTACACCACTACAGTTAGTAACAGCAATGTCCGCAATTGCGAATAATGGCGTATTACTAAAACCACATATTTTAAAAGCTGTTAATAACGCCGATGGTTCGACGTATGCGCAAACACAGACGGATACCGTACGTCGTGTTATCGACCAAGATACCGATACGACGTTGGTTGGCATGCTGGAACAGGTTGTAGCTTCTGGTGGTGGCGGCAAGGCAGCGGTAAAAGGATATCGTATTGCCGGTAAGACCGGCACGGCACAAAAAATCCGCGATGATAGCAGAGGCTATATGGAAGGCCATTATATTGCTTCTTTTTGCGGGTTTGCTCCTGTTGAAAATCCACAGATAACAGTTCTCGTGATGATTGATGACCCATCAGGGATCTATTATGGCGGTCAGATTGCTGCACCAATTGCCAAGGAGATTTTTTCACAACTGTTTCGTTATTTGAATATTGCTCCATCAAGTGATCCCTTGGCAGGGCAGCCTAAAAATGCTCAAGTAGAGGGAACCTTTCCGGCAACAGCCATTCCAATGGTGCCTCAGGGCAAAATTCTTGTGCCAGATATGACGGGCAAAAGCCTGCGTCAGGTTTCTGATGAATTGGATGGTCTGGGGCTCGTTATGAAACCAAGCGGTACAGGGATTGCCGTACGGCAAAGCATCGAACCAAATACGATTGTCGATCAGCACACAGAGCTGGCGGTTTATTTTGAAACGAGTTGATGCTGGAGAAAAACGGCTGAATTAACCTTTCAATTTAGAACTGAACGGTGTAAAATAAAAAAAGAATTCAGCAGAGAAAATCTTTAGGTTATAGCTATAAATAAAATTCAGAGAGGCAATACCTGCTATCTGAATTTTATTTTGCAATTATTTAATGAGGGAGTGAACCGTATGCCAAATCGTGCAGTCTGGGCTGAAGTTGATTTAGCAGCCATTGAACACAATATCAGAGAAATTAAGAAAAAAGTGCATGGCGGCGCAAAATTCTGTGCAGTCATCAAAGCGAATGCGTATGGCCACGGGGTTATACCTGTAGCTAGAACGGCGATTGCTGCTGGGGCTGATTATCTGGCAGTAGCAATTTTGAATGAAGCAGTTGAGCTGCGCGATGCAGGCTTTACAGAGCCTGTCTTGATCTTGGGCTTTACACCACTTGAACAGTCGGCTATTCTCGTTGATCGTGGTATTACACAGACTGTATTTTCTTATGAAGCAGCGGAAGCTTTGTCAAAAGAAGCTGTTTTACAGAAAAAAACGGCAAAAATTCATCTGAAAATTGATACGGGGATGAGTCGTATCGGTATTTTACCGGAAGATGCAGGTGAACTTGCCAAAAAAATTCAACAATTACCTCATATTGAATTAGAAGGATTGTTTTCTCATTTTGCCTTAGCTGACAGCCGTGATAAATCGTTTGCGAACGAACAGCTGCAGCGGTTTCAAACAGCCATTGATCTGATCGAAAAACAAGGTATCGATATTCCGCTGAAACATATTGCCAATAGTGCAGCAACATTAGAAATGCCGCAAGCTCATTTTGATATGGTTAGAGCGGGGATTATTCTTTATGGATTATGGCCGTCTGATGAAGTAGAACGCTGCGTGGATCTTCATCCAGCTATGGTTCTTAAGGCGAAAATTGCTTATTTGAAAGAACTGAAAAAAGGGCAGTCGATTGGTTATGGTCGCACATTTATAACCAATCGTGATAGTTTGATTGCGACACTGCCGATTGGCTATGCGGATGGTTATACGCGGCTCTTTTCCGGTAAAGCACAAATTGAGATCGCCGGAAAACGTGCTTTTTTGGTGGGACGTATTTGTATGGATCAATGTATGATTGATGTGACGGATCTTGAAACTGTACATAATGGCGATGAGGTTGTTTTGTTTGGCAGTGCAACGCTGCCAATGGATGAAGCAGCAGCATGGCTGGGTACTATCAATTATGAGCTGGCTTGTATGGTTAGCAGTCGTGTACCGAGAATATATCGTTGAAGACGAATTCATGGAGTAAAATGAATCCAGTAAGGGGATCTGGTTTGACAGAAATTTGAACTATATACTATAATAGAGAGATATATTTGTAAATTATAAGACATAACAGGACGTTTCCCTTGTTTTTAATTATATGGAGGTCGAAGAGATGTTAGATATTAAATTTGTCCGCGATAATCCGGAAAAAGTAGAAGCGGCTTTAAAAAACCGTCGTAGTTCAATGACTCTGGCTGGGTTTATGGAACTAGAAAAAGAACGCCGGGCTATTTTAGGCGAAGTTGAAATACTGAAAAGTCAGCGCAATTCCGTTTCTAAACAGGTTAGCGTGATGAAAAAAAACAATGAAAATACAGATGCAATTGTTCTTGAAATGCGTCAGGTTGGTGAAAAAATCGGTGGCTTGGATAGCCGTCTTAAAGAAGTCGAAGCAGAACTGCGAGATATCATGCTCAGTATTCCCAACATACCAAATGAATCTGTACCGGTAGGCAAAGACGAAAATGATAATCCTGAAGTTAGAAAATGGGGTCAGCCAAAGCAATTTGATTTTACACCGAAGCCACACTGGGAAATTGGTGAGGATTTAGGAATTTTAGATGCTGAACGTGCCGCTAAAGTGACCGGAGCCAGGTTTACTTTTTATAAAGGACTGGGAGCGCGTTTGGAACGTTCTCTCATTAATTTTATGATGGATCTGCATACCGATCAGCATGGTTATACGGAAATGTTAGCACCTTTTATTGCTAACAAAGAAAGCATGATTGGGACTGGACAGCTGCCCAAATTTGCGGATGATATGTTTAAGTTAGAAGGTCTTGATTATTATTTAGTACCAACGGCTGAAGTTCCAACCACCAATTATCATCGTGGCGAAATCCTCGACGGCGATCAATTGCCGGAAAAATATAGTGCATATACGGCTTGCTTTCGTGCTGAAGCAGGATCCGCGGGGCGTGATACACGCGGCCTGATTCGTCAGCATCAATTCAATAAAGTTGAATTGATCAAGTTCGTAAAACCTGAAACATCTTATGATGAATTGGAAAAATTAACGAATGATGCCGAACATGTTTTGCAAATATTGGGACTGCCTTATCATGTGGTACTGCTTTGCACGGGAGATATGGGCTTCACGGCGGCAAAAACGTATGATATTGAAGTGTGGCTGCCAAGTGCTGATATGTATCGCGAAATTTCATCCTGTTCAAATACGGAATCATATCAGGCACGTCGTGCTGATATTAAATTCCGTCGGGATGCAAAATCAAAACCGGAGTTTGTTCATACTTTAAATGGTTCCGGTTTAGCTGTAGGACGAACCGTGGCAGCTATTTTGGAAAATTATCAACAAGCAGATGGCTCGGTTATTGTTCCTGAGGCATTGCGTAAATATATGGGCGTGGATATTATTAAAAAAGCATAAGGTTTTTGAACTGTATTCATCTTTCTCGAGATGAATACAGTTTTTTTGATGTGATGCTTCGCTGCGAACTATTTACAAATCTGTTGATTTCGTTATAATAAGAACTATACTATTTGTTAGGAGTGTTTAGTAATGAGTACTTATGTATATAAAACCAAGGGAACATGTTCCCGTCAAATTAGCATTGATTTAGAAGGAACAACCATTAAAAAAGTAGAATTTGAAGGTGGTTGCGCCGGTAATTTAAGTGGTATATCACAAATTGTAGAAGGCATGGATATGGATTTTGTTATTGCAAAATTTGCTGGTAATACTTGTGGCCCAAGGTCGACATCTTGTCCAGATCAATTAGCGAAAGCTTTGCAAGAAGCCTATGCAGCCGAAAACGCATAAGATCGAGATCAATAGAAAGAAGGCTGGTTCGCATGATATTTGATACCCATCTTCACACGAAAGTGTCGGCCGATTCCGAAATGCAGATAACAGAGGCTTTGACCAGAGCCCGTGAACTGAAGCTTGGTTTAATCGTAACAGAACATATGGATTTTGATTATCCAGATCCAAGTTTTATCTTTGATCCGCAAGCTTATTTTACTGAATATGCCAGCTATAGGAGTGAGTCTTTATTGCTTGGTGTGGAAATTGGTATGCAGGAATCCTGCTATGAAAAAAGTCGTGCTTTGGCAGAGGAAAACCAATTTGATTACGTTATTGGCTCAATTCATTTATTGGAGCATACCGGAGATATATATTATCCAGCTTTTTACGGAAATCGACTGAAACAGGAAGTGTATTCGATTTATTTTAAGACGATGGCAGATTCTGTGAAGCAGTATTCTTTTATTGATGCCTTGGGACATATTGATTATATTGCACGATATGCTCCTTATGCGGAACCAGAAATTTATTATCATGAATTTGCCGAGCAGATTGATGAAGTATTACAAGCCTTGATAGCACATGATACCGTCATAGAACTGAACACGCGGCGATTAGGTGACCGTTCTGTCATTAAATCCCTGGCACCTATTTATAAGCGATACTATGATTTGGGTGGACGTTATGTAACGCTTGGTTCCGATGCACATAAAATGGTCGATATTGGCAGTCATTTTACGGCGGCAAAGGAATTAAGTGAATGGTGCAATTTGAAAATGGTGTATTTTAAAAATCGGCGAATGCAGTATGTATAAATTTTAAAAAGAAACCTTCGTATGACAAGTATAGAATATTTGTCAGGCGAAGGTTTCTTTTTTCATAATTTGTAAAAATTTTCTTCTTGCGAAAAATTTGTTTGATTTGTGAGGAGCTTCACTTTATGTTTGCTGAGGTAGGTTAAATACTCCACAGGTGGTTCTTTATCGACAATGAGGTAATTGAGATCGCTGATTTCACAGTAGGTCATTAGAGAGGAAACATTAATTTTTGAAGAATCAATGAGTAACACTTTCATATTATTTTTCTGGGCAAGATAGCGTTTGATTTCGCATTCGAGAGGAGAAGCATTCGTTACACCGTTTTCTAGTGAGATCCCAGTTGAAGCAAGAAATGTTTTTGATATATTATAGTTGTTTAAACAGTTTACAACACTAGGACCAACGAATGCATTAGATGGCAGGTATAGAGAGCCGCCAGTCGCGATGATATTGAGTTGGCTGTATGCTGCTGCCAGGTTGATGACATGGACGCTGGCCGTTACAATTGTTAGATTTTTCTTTTCGGCAAGATATGGGATCATATGCATTGTAGTTGTTCCTGAATCAATATAGATAACATCACCGTCACAGACAAGATCAGCTGCCAAGCGAGCAATTTGCTTCTTTAAAGATGGGTTTTTTATTTCGCGGGTAGCAAATGGCTCAGGGGATTCTGTACTATGTTTCAGCATGATTCCACCATATACTTTCGTTATAATACCGTGCTTTTCAAGTTCAGCAATATCGCGGCGAATCGTATTTTTGGATACATCAAAAATTTCACAAAGTTTATTGATGGAAATACTATCGGAATCTTCGAGGATTTCTTCAATCTTGTTTAAGCGGTTAATTTTCATAAATTTTCCCCTGTTCTCTTTTGATTTTCGTAGATCTTCACACATGCTCATAATGTATTCATAAAAATAAGCATATTTTGAGTATGTTACTTATGCTTTATTATAAATGTCTTTCCTTGAATATACAAGTTATTTTCACAAAGACCGGTATGGATGTTTATTTTCACTCTATATAACTATTAATAATTTAAATCTAATATGAAATTATTAATAGTTATGGACGAATAATAAAAATTAATAAAGCATGAAAAACTATTGACAAAAAGAAGTAAATGTATTAACTTATAACCATAAGGTAATCAAAAGATTATCAAGATAATAATAAAATATACTCAGTTATATAAGGGGTGTTCATAGTGGGGAATGTATTTTTAGTGCCAGCAAAAATAATATCCGGTGTAGATGTTATAAATGAACTTGGTATACATATTGCAGGAAAAGGCACAAAAGCACTGATTGTTACGGATAAATTTATGGTTCAATTTGGCAATGCTGCAAAAGTTACAGCAGTTTTAGATAGGGAACATATTGATTATGTTATTTATGATGGAGCGAATAGTGAACCAACCGATACCATTGTTGCAGATGGTGTTGCGCTTTATAAAAAAGAGCAATGTGATTTTTTGATTGCCTTAGGCGGAGGCAGTCCCATTGATACGGCAAAAGCCATTGGCTTTATGGCGAATTCATCGGGGCATATCCGAGAATATCTCCATAAAACAATTGATGAAAAAGTTCCTTATCTTGTTGCAATACCAACTACGGCGGGAACTGGTTCAGAAGCGACTAAATTTACAATTATTGCCGATACAAAAAACAATGTTAAAATGCTTTTAGCAGGTCCTTCAATTTTGCCGGCTCTTGCCGTTATTGATCCTGTTTTTACGATGACTGCTCCACCAAAAGTAACATCGGCAACCGGGGTTGATGCTTTAACACATGCGATAGAAGCCTATACCTCTCGCAAAGCACAGCCGCTTTCCGATATATTCGCGCTGTCAGCAATTAAAAAAATTCATAAAAATCTACCGATTTGCTTTCATGATGCGAAAAATGAAGCTTCAAGATTGCAGCTGTCATTAGGTGCGAATGAAGCTGGAATTGCTTTTAATAATGCTTCCGTCACATTGGTTCACGGCATGAGTCGGCCAATTGGAGCACTTTTTCATATTGCACATGGTGTATCAAATGCGGTGTTATTGCCAGCTTGTCTCGAGTTTGCGATTGAAGACAATACGAAACGATTCGCGGAGATTGGCAGGCTCATGGAAGTTGCTGATCAAAAAACCGATGATAAAACTGCGGCCAAGGCCATGGTAAAAGAAGTCAGCCGCTTTTGTAAAGAAATAGAAATTCCAACAATGGCGGAATTGGGTGTGCGGAAAGAAGACTTTATGTCAAAGCTTGATAAAATGGCAGAAGATGCCTTAGACAGCGGCAGCCCACAAAATACGTTTCGGAGTCCAACAAAAGAACAAATTATTGAAATATACAAAAAATTGTTTTAATTTTAAGAATATATTACTTTAAAGGAGGACAAAAAATGCCACTCGTAAAATTAAGCGAACTTTTAAATGATGTAACAGACAATACCTATGCAGTTGGCTCCTTTAATGTTTCGAATATGGAAATGGCAATGGGAGCGGTGCAGGCAGCAGAAGAACTAAATGCACCACTGATTTTGCAAATTGCGGAAGGTCGGCTTAAATATTCACCACTGGAAATTCTGGGACCGATGATGGTGGCGGCAGCCAGACAGGCAAAAGTACCAACAGCGGTGCATCTTGATCATGGCTTTACACTGGAAACAATCCAATTAGCACTGGATGTTGGTTTTACTTCTGTAATGTTTGATGGTTCGAAATATTCCCTCAAGGAAAACATAGAAAAAACAAAAGCTGTAAAAGCATTGGCAAGTCGCTATGGTGCTGATGTTGAAGGTGAAATTGGTCGTGTTGGCGGAGCCGAAGGTGATTATAAAAGTGTGGATATACTTTTGACAAGTGTAGCGGAAGCGGTTCAGTTTGCGGAAGAGACTGGTGTTGATGCTTTGGCCATTGCCATTGGGACAGCACATGGCAATTATAAAGAACAGCCAAAGCTTAACATTGAAAGATTGAAAGAAATTGCCGCAGTCGTCAAGTGCCCGCTCGTACTGCATGGTGGGACTGGACTTACGGATGCTGATTTCAAAAATTGTTTAGCAAACGGTATTAAAAAAATTAATATTGCTACGGCATCCTATGATCATATTGCAAAACGGGTAAAACTTTTACTGAAAACGAAACCCGAAGCGAATTATTTTGATTTAAGTCATGAAACAGTGGCGGCTGCTTGTGAAAACATTGAGCATCATATGTTGATTTTTGGATTAAAAGACAAAGCTTGAAGGAGGCAGATTAAAAATGGCAGTGATAGAGTTTGATCAGACGAAAAGCAGGGATTTGGTTTTAATTGGCCGCGTAACGATTGACTTCAATCCGAATGAATTAAATCGTACGCTTGATAGAGTTGAAACGTTTTCGATGTATCTTGGCGGGTCACCGGGGAATATGGCCGTTGGTGTTAATAAATTAGGTAAAAATGTTGGATTTATCGGTTGCGTATCCAATGATCAATTTGGCACGTTTATCCTTAATTATTTTAAGGAACGCAAGATTGATATATCACAAATGGTCAGAGCACAGCATGGTGAAAATTTAGGGCTGACATTCACGGAAATATCGAGTCCAACGGATAGCCAAATATTGATGTATCGAAATGATGTGGCAGATCTGCAGATTTCACCGCAGGATGTCTCAGAAAAATATATTGCCGATAGTAAGATTTTACTGGTTTCAGGCACAGCTTTGGCGGCAAGTCCATCTCGCGAAGCTTGTCTTTTAGCTGTACAATATGCAAAAAAACATGGTGTTAAAGTCATTTTTGACATTGACTATCGCGACTATACTTGGAAATCAAAAGAAGAGTTGGCAATTTATTATTCTTTGCTGGGGAAGATGAGTGATATTATAATTGGGTCCCGCGAGGAATTTAATTTAATGGAAAATATACCGGAAGAAAATGGAATTGCTGATCACGAATTGGCGGATGCTTATATTGCGCATGGCAATCAAATTGTTATCATCAAACACGGAAAAAAAGGATCAATTGCCTATAGTGCGGATAAAACAGCTTATAAAATTGATTCTTATAATATCAAATTGTTGAAATCTTTTGGTGGTGGCGACGCATACGGTTCTGCTTTTGTCTATGGCTTACTTGAAGGCTGGTCGCTGCCCGAAGCATTGAAATATGCGACGGCACATGCTGCAATGGTTGTTGCCAGTCATAGTTGCTCTAATGCAATGCAGACGGCAGAGCAGATTCGAGATTTTATTGAAAAACATAAAGAGGAACAAGTCGTTACAAAATTAGATTGGAGTGAAAAAATATGAAATTTGGGCGGTTAGACAAACTTCAGCATGGTTATAATGCAATGACAACTTGTGATAGCAAAATGTTAATGGATATTGGCTATCAGGTAATGGAACCAAAAGAAATTTTGAGCTTTATTGATACAACGAAAGAAACAGCTTTTGTTATTTTAACTGGACAGATCAGCATAACTTGGGATGAAAAAACTGAGACTATGGAACGCAGATCTTTGTTTGATGAAAATCCATATTGTTTGCATGTACCAGTCAATACACAAGTACAAATAAAAGCAGTATCAGCAGCAGAAATATTGATTCAAAAAACAGAAAATGAAAAATTGTTTCCAGCTAAATTTTATCGTCCTGCAGACGTGCAGTGCGATCAATTTGGTGCAGGAATGTGGAATGGTACGGCTGAACGAACCGTTCGAACAATTTTTGATTATACCAATGCACCCTATTCAAATATGGTCAACGGCGAAGTTATCAACCGCCCAGGACGCTGGTCCGGCTATATTCCGCATACGCATCCGCAGCCTGAAGTATATACATATAAATTTGATAAACCGCAGGGATTTGGTTGTTCTCTTATCGGTGAGGAAGCATTTAAAATTTCACATAATAGTTGGTCGGCGATTCCGGGGGGAGATAGTCATCCTCAGGTTACGGCACCTGGTTATGCAATGTGGTATAGCTGGATGATTCGCCATTTACCAGGAGATCCATGGAATAAAACAAGAACAGATGATCCGGATCATGTATGGTTATTGGAGTAAGTTGTTAAAATTTTGTAATTTTAAGGTATGACAGATCACGAAAGGGTGGAATGAAATGGCAAATACGATTAAACTCACAGTAGCGCAGGCTCTTGTTAAATTTTTAAATAATCAGTATATTGAATTTGATGGTAAACAAAATAGAATGTTCAAAGGTATTTTTACTATTTTTGGGCATGGTAATGTAATTGGGTTAGGACAGGCATTGGAGGAAGATCCAGGAGAACTGGTTGTACATCAGGGACGCAATGAACAAGGCATGGCTCATGCGGCGATGGGGTTTGCCAAGCAAAAAATGCGTAAACAGATTTATGCTTGTACTTCATCGGTTGGACCTGGTGCGGCCAATATGGTGACAGCAGCAGCAACAGCAACTGCCAATTGTATTCCAGTGCTATTTTTACCAGGCGATGTCTATGCGACGCGTCAACCGGATCCAGTATTGCAGCAGATGGAGCAACCGAGTAATTTGTCTATTAGCACAAATGACGCGTTTAAGGCTGTCAGCAAGTATTGGGACAGAATTACTCGCCCGGAAATTCTCATGTCGGCTTGTATCAATGCAATGCGTGTGCTTACGGACCCAGCCGATACGGGGGCGGTTACAATTGCGCTGCCGCAGGATGTAGAAGGTGAAGCCTATGATTATCCGGAATATTTCTTCCAAAAGCGTGTTCATCGTATTGACCGTCGTCCGGCGACAAAAGCAATGGTTGCTGATGCGGTGGATATTATTACGCGCAAGAAAAAGCCGATTATTATTTTCGGCGGAGGGGTAAAATATTCAGAAGCTGTTGAAATGTACAAAGAATTTGCCGAAACCTATAATATTCCCATCGCTGAAACACAAGCTGGTCGTGGTGCAATTGTGTGGAATCATCCATTAAATCTTGGCGGCATTGGTGAAACAGGTGGTTTGGCTGCAAATATGATTGCTAAAGAAGCAGATTTAGTTATTGGTGTAGGCACACGTTATACGGATTTTACAACATCTTCGAAATGGTTGTTTCAAAATCCAGATGTGGAATTCCTTAATATCAATGTATCTGAATTCCATGCTGCTAAAATGGATGGAGTACAGATTATAGCCGATGCAAAAGCGGGTTTGGCGGCAATTGAGGAAATTCTTAGTACAACAGATTGGAAAACAGCGTATACAGATGAAATAAAGATAGCAAAAAGGAAATATGATACTGAGATAGATCGTGTTTATAACGTAGAATACACAGGTGTAGGCTTCATTCCTGAAATTGATGACAGCTTAGATCGCGAAAAAGTGTTTGCTGAATATCAAGCAATTACGGGGTCTTGTCTCACACAATCGCGTGCTTTAGGTGTATTAAATGAATGTTTGAATGATACAGATATTATTGTAGGTTCTTCAGGCAGTCTGCCGGGAGATTTGCAGAGGGCGTGGCGCGTAAAAGGATCCAATACATATCATGTGGAATATGGATTTTCCTGTATGGGTTATGAAGTTAATGCGGCACTTGGTGTAAAGCTGGCTGAACCAGATAAAGAAGTGTATTCTTTTCTAGGCGATGGTTCATATATGATGCTTCATTCAGAATTACCAACCTCTATTCAAGAACGCAAAAAAATCAATGTTATATTATTTGATAATATGACGTTTGGCTGTATCAATAATTTACAGATTGAACATGGACAAGGCAGCTTTGGTACAGAATTTAGATTTAGAAATCAAGCAACAGGTAAGCTTGATGGCGGGTTTGTGCCGATTGATTTTGCGATGAATGCAGCATCTTATGGCTGCAAGACATATACTGTTAAAACGGTAGAAGAACTGAAAACTGCACTTATTGACTCGAAAAAGCAAACTGTATCTACTTTAATTGATATTAAAGTATTACCGAAAACCATGGTGCATAAATATGGATCTTGGTGGCGTGTCGGCGTTGCGGAAGTTTCAAAAAGTCAAAAAGTACACGATGTTTATGAAAATGTAATTTTACCTCATTTGGCTGAAGCTAGGAAATACTAAAAGGTTCTTTTGATATACGAAATCCGCATAAAATATTTATTACTGACATATATTATAAAAATGGCATTGCGGGTTTCGTTTTATCTTTAGATAGGTGACCCAGGATTATCCAGTAGAATAGACTGAATAGTTTTAATTTTGAGTTATGAATTTGTAAGAACCGTAATGAAAATTTCTTAATCTTTTAATTTCTTAAAATATAATACTGCTTCAGGATATTCTCGCAAATTACTATTTTATAAAGTCTATTAAAGACTAAATGATGAGGGGGAAATAGTATGGGACAACAGAAAACACCTAAGCAATTTTTAAGAACAGTCACAATTATATCTACATTTGGAGGTTTGCTTTTTGGGTATGATACGGGTGTGGTCAATGGTGCATTGCCGTACATGGCACTTCCCGATCAATTAAATCTTACACCATTTACAGAAGGACTTGTCGCGAGTGGGCTTCTATTTGGAGCGGCAATTGGTTCATTTTTGGGTGGACGCATTTCCGATGCAAAGGGTCGCAGAAAAATGCTTTTAATGCTTGCCGTTATTTTCTTTTTTGCAACAATTGGCTGCACATTATCACCAACCGTTGAAGTTATGGTATGCTTTAGATTTTTGCTGGGGTTAGCAGTTGGGGGTGCATCTGTAACGGTGCCAGCATATTTAGCTGAAATGTCACCAGCGGAAAATCGTGGACGAATGGTCACGCAAAATGAACTGATGATTGTAAGTGGTCAGTTATGTGCTTTTGTTTTTAATGCAATCATTGGTGTAAGTTTTGGTGAAAGCGCACATGTTTGGCGTTACATGTTAGTAATTGCCTCGCTTCCAGCGGTTGTGCTCTGGTTTGGAATGCTGGCGATGCCAGAAAGCCCAAGATGGCTTGTGATGAATGGTAAAATTGGTGAAGCTCTTAAAGTTTTGAAACAGGCCAGAGATGAAGGTCGCGCGATTGCTGAGTTAAATGAAATTCAGGATAATCTGGCACAAGAAACAAGTATTGAAAAAGCAACACTAAAAGATCTTACAACGCCTTGGGTGAGGCGAATTGTCTTTATCGCTATGGGGATTGCAATTTGCCAGCAGATATCGGGCGTAAATTCAATTATGTATTACGGAACGCAGATTTTGCAAAAAGCGGGATTTAGTACAGAAGCAGCACTGATTGGTAACATTGCGAATGGTGTAATTTCGGTGTCGGCTACATTTTTTGGCATTTGGATGATGGGCCGTCATGGGCGCCGACCACTCTTAATGACAGGTCAGATTGGTACGATTTGTGCACTGTTTTTAATTGGAACATTTTCCAATGTATTAGAAGGAACTACCATATTGCCATATGTTGTACTTTCATTGACTGTAACTTTCTTATTTTTTCAACAAGGTTTTTTGTCACCAATTACCTGGTTGATGCTTTCCGAAGTTTTTCCGATGAGACTTCGTGGGATGGGCATGGGCTTAACGGTTTTATGTTTATGGATCACAAATTTCTTCGTTGGTTTAAGTTTTCCTGTATTAATGGATGCATTTGGACTATCGCATACATTTTTTGCGTTTGTAGGAATTGGTCTTTTTGGGTTACTATTTGCGTATAAATTTGTTCCAGAAACGAGAGGCCGCTCCTTAGAACAGATCGAACAAGATTTTAGAAATCATGGCAAAAAAAAAGCAGAAACACTGACTAAAGCGAGTACTTCTGCAGAATGATAAGAGGTGCAGGATGATAATTACATATAAAAAAGAACGCTATGGTTCAGTCCCGCTAAGACCTGAGAACCAGCACTGCAAAGCAGGCCTCGCATAAATTGCGAATAACGTCCTAAGTGTTACATCCTAATACTAGAGTTATTTTTTTAACTTGTCAATGTCTGATCGAGTTTCTCTGTGTTGTTTAACAGCAGGTTATCTAATTAATGATAGACTGCTGTTAAAATTAAATTACAATTAAGCTAAGCGAAATTTTTCGGGGAATAGGATGATCAAATGACAAAAAAATTATAAATATACAGATTAGTAGAATGAATTGGAGGAAAATGAAATGGCAGATATAACATTGGGTATTGCACCGATTGCTTGGACAAACGATGATATGCCCGATCTTGGAAAAGAAAATACATTTGAACAATGTGTCAGCGAAATGGCCCTGGCTGGCTTTACAGGGTGCGAAGTTGGTGGTAAATATCCACGAGATACAGAGGTTTTACAAAAAGCACTAAAACTTCGCAATATGTCAATTGCCAGCGCTTGGTTTAGTTCATTTTTAACAACGAAACCATTACAAGAAACAGTAACGGCTTTTATTGAACATCGGGATTTTCTCTTTGCCATGGGCGCAAAGGTTATTGTTGTTGCTGAACAAGGGCATAGTGTTCAGGGAATGCTCAATACACCCGTATTTGCGGGGAAACCATATTTTACAGATATGGAATGGGACAAACTTGTCCAAGGACTTAATAAACTAGGTGAACTGGCAAAAGAAAAGGGCATGAAAGTCGTGTATCATCATCATATGGGGACTGGTGTCCAAACTGAAAGTGAAATTGATAAACTGATGGAAATGACAGATCCAGCATTGGTATATCTTTTATTTGATACGGGTCATTTAGTCTGTTCAGGTGAAGATTATCTGGGCATTCTCCAAAAATACTTACCGCGTATCCAGCATATCCATTTAAAGGATATTCGTAAGAATATAGTTAAACAGGTTAAGGAAAAAAATATGAGTTTCCTTGATGGCGTTCGAGCTGGTATGTTTACGGTTCCTGGCGATGGAGATGTTGATTTTGCGCCAGTATTTGACCTTGTTAATAAAAGTCAGTATCAGGGTTGGTATATTGTCGAAGCAGAACAAGATCCAGCTAAGGCAAATCCTCTGGAATATGCACAAATAGCAAGAAAATATATCAGAGAACAGGCAAAATTGTAATATTCAGCAATACAATTTTTTATGTTAAATTTATAGGTTAGGCTGGTAGGGGTGCTGTGAAAATAAATATACCTATTTTAGATGAATTTCTAAAATTGAGGTTGGCTTATTGGCCATATTTATTTCGCAGCAGCTCATTTTTTATAGATGGGGTGATTTTCGTGGGACTTACAATGATTGTAATCAGTTTACTGTTGCTTATGTTTTTTGCGTATCGAGGTTATTCTATTATTTTTATTGCCCCATTGTTTGCTATTGTAGCTGCGATCGGCAGCGGGCATGCAGCTATGCCGATTTATAGTGAGATTTATATGACTAAGGCCGCAGAATATATTAAAACGTATTATCCGGTTTTTTTATTGGGAGCAGTTTTTGCTAAAATCATGGAAGAAGGTGGGTTGGCCGCAGCTGTAGCCGAAAAAATTGTATCCACATTGGGAAAAGAAAAAGCGATTCTGGCTATACTTTTGGGGTGTGGTGTTCTAACATACGGTGGATTAAGTGTATTTGTTGTTGCTTTTGTAATGTATCCGTTTTCAGCAATTTTATTTAAAGAAGCAGATATTCCGAAACGTTTGTTGCCGGCATTGCTTTGGATGGGGATTTTTACATATAGCATGGTAGCCATCCCAGGAACACCGCAAATTCAAAATATTATTCCAACTTCTTTTTTTGGAACGACGACTTGGGCCGGTATAGGGTTGGGGCTTATTGGTGCAGTTCTTTATTTTTTGATTGCCTGGGGCTGGATTCGTCATCGCCATATAAAATTAAAAGCCCGTGGTGAAGGCTATGGTAAACATGTATTAAATGAGCCAGAGGTAGCAAAAGAAGCTTTACCAGATTGGCGATTGTCAGCATTGCCGCTTCTGTTAGTTATTGTTTTAAATTTATTGATAAGTAATCCATTCCATTGGGCGTGGGCCTATCATTGGGATAGCAGCAGTTTGGATTCCTTTTTACCATTAAATTTGTCTTTATTGGCATCCAGTGTTGATAAAGTACAGGCAATCTGGTCGATTAATGCAGCACTTGTAATCAGCAGTATAGCAGCTGCTGTGATTGGCAAAAAACGCTTACAAGGAAAAGGTGGTGTGGTACATCCCATTAATAGTGGTGCGATTGGGTCAACCAGTGCAATTTTAAATGTTGCTTCTGGGTATGCTTTTGGTTGTGTTATTGCGGCCTTACCGGCATTTCAGGTCATTCGAGAAATGCTGTTAGGTATAACTTTTGGCGGCGGACCGCTTTTGTCAGTGATTTTTACGACCAATATTATGACGGCAGTGACTGGATCTTCTTCAGGAGGGATGACGATTGCTCTTGGAATGCTGGGACAGCAATGGCTTGATTGGGCACAGCAAATTGGCATGTCACCAGAAGTTTTACACCGTATAATCTGTATGGCTTCGGAGTGTATAGATACAGTACCTCAAGCTGGGGCATTGGTGACCCTTATGGCAGTTTGTGGGCTTACGCACAAAGAATCTTATTATGATGTTATAATTTTAACAGGGCTAAAGACCGCGGTAGTATTTATCTGCTTAGCAATTTATACATTAACTGGACTGGTCTGAGTGATATCGAGGGATAGGGATAAGATCATTAAGAAGGAATTCATATGGAAAATAAAAACAAGACCTATTTTTTGTTGGTAATTGCGACAGCTTTTTGGGGAATTCAGCCACTTTGTATCAAACTGCTTGTTACAAAGTGGACACCAGTGACAATCACCTGCGCCCGCTACTTTGTAATCAGTGGGATACTTTTCTTTATTTTATACCTGCGGAAGGATAAAGGTTTGTTCCCACCGCAAAAATGTCTTTTCCCTTTGATTCTCATGGGGATTATGGGGATTGCGATAAACAATATTGCCCAGTTTACGGGGCTGCAGTATTCTACTATTATTAATTGCACGCTTATTTCCGCTACCTCACCGGCTATTACAGCTTTTTTATCAGCTATCTGTATTAAAGAACGTCTTAATGGCATACAATGGATGGGAATTGGAATTTCTTTTGCGGGAGTATTATGTATAATAAGCCATGGTTCCCTAACATTTATATTATATAGTGAGTTTAATCGGGGCGATATTTTGTTTTTTATCTGTCAGCTTAGTTGGACCCTTTATTCGATAATCGGTCTTAAAGTTATGCATCAAATATCGGCACTTGCTGCAACTGCCTGGGCGGGCTTTTTTGGAGCAACGTTTACAGCTCTTTATGGTTTAATCGTTGAGGAGGTACATTTTTTGCCATTATTCGTACCAGCAGTTGCGGCATTTATGTATACGGTAATTTGTGGTGGTGTCTTAGCAATGTTATTTTGGAACATGGGCGTAAAAGATGCTGGTCCGAGCTTGACAGCAATTTTCCAAAATATTACACCAGTTGTTGGTGTAATAGGGGGAACCATATTTTTTAATGAAATAATCGGACGGGCTGATATTGTTGGTGCTATAGGAATTTTTGCTGGTGTATATCTAACGATGCACAGTAATAAAGTACAAGAATATCTAGCACGATGTTGGTTGAAAAAAAGTATTTAATCTAGGGATAAATATCGAGTTCACAGACAAAGTTGTGGGACTCGATGTTTTTGACGTATGATAAAAAAATAAATTGTAATATCTTAATAAAATATATTGACTTTAACAATAACTAATAGTATGCTACATACAGGTAATCAAAACGAAAGAATATAAAACAATACATAATGCGTAGTTACTCTTTTATTGCAGAAAGGCGGTGATACTATTTTACAGAGAATTTCTTTTAAAGATCAGGTTTATGAATATTTAAAAAAAGCCATTGTAAATGGTGAACTGAGTACCGGTGAAATTTACTCTGAACAGATGTTTGCTGATCAACTGCAAGTTTCAAGGACTCCTGTGCGGGAAGCTGTTTTACAGCTTAAAAATGAAAATATGCTTGAAGTTTATAATAATCGCGGTATTATGGTAAAACCGTTGTCTTTTCTTGACGCGCAGAAAATCATCCAAACACGTGTAGCCATTGAAGGCTATAGTGTACGTTATTTAACGCAGCGTGTAGAAACGGATGTTGCGCGCGAAACTTTAAAAAAAATGCAGTCGTGTCTTGATCAAGAACGAGCCGTTGAAGTGCAAGACTTAGGAATTTATGATTTTATGAAAGCCGATGTACAGTTCCATGGACTTATTATAGCCTTTACAGATAATGAATATTTTGTTAAGACGATCGATATGCTCAGATCCCGACTGGAAAAAGCAACGGTCAGTTCACTTAAAGCATATAATAGAACCAATGCCGCTTTAATTGAACATCGGGATTTACTGACAAAGATACAGAGCGGTAATGTTGACGCAGCGTATCAATCATTTGAAAAACATATGAAAATAACGGAAGAAATTATGAAACATTGCCAGTTAGACTAATTTCAAGAAAATGAAAATATAGCCTTTCATAGCAATGTTTTGTTTTTATATCTAGTGGTATGCTACATACAGGTTCATATAAAAAAGTAGTGTACAGCCTATCATTTATAAATAGAAAATATCAAGGAGGTCTTTTTATGTCAAAAGTAGGTTTTGTTGGATTAGGAATTATGGGAAAACCAATGGTATTGAATTTATTAAAAGCAGGAATTGAAACAACGGTATATGATATTAATCCGGCAGCGGTTGATGCATTAAAAGAAGCTGGGGCAAAAGGTGCAGTTTCGCCGAAAGAATTAGCAGGCGGAAATGATGTTGTTATCACAATGGTTCCAAATGCTAAGATTGTTGGCATTTTACTAGAAGGTCCTGATGGAATTTTAGCTGGTGTAAAACCAGGCACTGTCATTGTCGATATGAGTTCGGTTTCACCTGTGGATTCAAAATATTTTGCGGAACTGGCAAAGAGCAAACAATGTCCTTTCCTTGATTCTCCAGTAAGTGGTGGGGAGCCCGGTGCCATAAATGCAACGTTAGCATTTATGGTCGGTGGTGATGAAGCTGTTGTGGAACAAATCAGAGATGTTTATGAAGCAATGGGAACTTCAATTACAGTAGTTGGACCAAATGGTAGTGGTTCGGTAGCAAAGCTTGCGAACCAGATCATGGTAAATCTTAATATTGCCGCGGTTTCCGAAGCTTTGATTTTAGCCCAAAAAGCCGGCGCAGATCCGAAGAAAGTATATGAAGCAGTTCGCGGCGGACTTGCGGGCAGTACCGTACTCGATGCAAAAGCACCGATGATGTTCAATCGTAATTTTAAACCAGGCGGAACGCTTGCAATCAATTTAAAAGATATTACCAATGTTATGGATACCGCCAAAAGTCTTGAAGTACCGTTGATTCTTACAAGCCAGTTACAGCAAATTATGCTGAGCCTAAAATCCGATGGACATATTATGGATGACCATAGTGGTATTGTTCAATTTTATGAAAAAATTTCTGGCGTGGAAGTAAAAACTCCACAAAAATAAATTGTGAGTCAATTCTAGATAAGTTGCATTAAATATTTTGTATGGCAATCGTCAGGAAAGGGGTGTAGGGTTGAGTGGCGTTACGGAGGAAGCAAACGATGCCCTATACCTCTTTCCTAGCAGCCTAATAAGCTGCAATTTATATATAGCTTATAAATTATTTCAGCCTGAGCTGGCAGAATCGTCTCACTAGTCTTAGGCTGAAAATTAAATGAAAGACAGAGGAGCTTTATCATGGCAAAAATACTCAAAAGTGAATTATTTAAAGATATTCCAGTAATCGACGAAACAATGGTCGATGACACATTAAAAGATGTATTAAAAGCATTTGGTAAAAAAATTGTGGTTTTAGATGATGATCCAACAGGGGTTCAAACGGTACATGATATTTCGGTCTATACAGATTGGTCTGCAGAAAGTATTGCTGCCGGTTTTGCCGAAAAAAATTCGATGTTCTTTATCTTAACGAATTCACGCGCTTTTTCAACAGCCGAAACCGAACTTGTTCATCGTGATATTGCGAATCGTATAGCAAGCGAAGCTAAAAAAACGCAGCAGGAATTTATGATTATCAGCCGTAGTGATTCTACGCTGCGGGGACATTATCCATTAGAAACACAGATACTTGAAAGCACAGTTGCAAAAAATTCCGGTGTACAGACGGATGGTGAAGTTATCATGCCATTTTTTAAAGAAGGCGGACGTTTTACAATCAATAATATTCATTATGTACAGGAAGATGAATATTTAGTTCCAGCAGGTGAAACGGAATTTGCGAAGGATAAAACTTTTGCTTATACAGCTTCTAATCTAGGTGAGTATATAGAAGAGAAAACAAAAGGAGCATACAAAGCGGCGGATACAACGTATATATCGCTTACAGATATCAGAAAATTTAAAATTCAAGAAATTACCAATCAACTCTTAAAAGTAGAAAATTTCAATAAAGTTATTGTTAATGCTGTCGATTATGTTGATGTGAAAGTGTTTGCAATTGCTTTGATTCAAGCGATGCGTAAGGGAAAAACATTTATGTTTAGAACTGCTGCTGCATTTACTAAAGTCATTGGTGGCGTTACAGATCAACCGCTTTTAACGAAAAAAGAATTGGTTGAAACGGGGAACACAAATGGTGGTCTGGTAATTGTTGGTTCACATGTACAAAAAACAACCCAGCAGTTAGCTGAACTACAAAAATGTGATTATATTAAATTTATTGAATTTAACCATTTATTAGTTTTGCAGCCAGAAAATTTAGAACTTGAATTAAAACGCATTATTAGTGAAGCCGAAAGCGATATTAAAAACGGACAAGCGGTTGTTGTCTTTACTGGCAGAAAAAGATTGGATGTTGGTTCGGAGGAAGAATCACTCAAAGTATCTGTTAAGATTTCCGAAGCAATTACCAGTATCGTTCAGCGTTTGTCAATCAAACCTGGGTTTTTAATAGCAAAAGGCGGTATTACATCTAGTGATGTTGGAACAAAAGGTCTTGGCGTGAAAAAAGCGCAAGTTTTAGGACAGGTGAAACCAGGTATTCCCGTTTGGAAAACAGGCAGTGAAAGTAAATTCCCTAATATGTCTTATATTATTTTCCCCGGCAATGTTGGAGCGGTTGAAACACTGCGTGAAGTAGTAGACATGCTGAATGATCGTTAAACTTTTAATTTTATTTTAATGAAGGAGTTTTTATGTTACTGAATTTAAAAGATATATTAGAGTATGCCAAGGTCAATCAATCGGCGATTGGTTCCTTCAATGTTTATAATTTAGAATCTATTCAGGCTGTCGTACAGGCAGCCTTGGCTGCAAAACAACCTGTTATTATATCGTTTGGCGAATCGTATACTTCACATGCACCAATCGAAGTTATTGCCGAAATTGTCAAAATATACTGTATTAAATCAGATGTGCCATTTTGTTTGCACTTAGATCATAGCAAAGAATTAGCAACGATAATGAAAGCAATTCGTGCTGGCTTTACCTCGATCATGTATGATGGATCGGCTTTACCCCTTAATGAAAATATACGAAGAAGTCGCCAAGTTGTGGAATTGTCGCATTTGGTGGGTGTGAGTGTTGAAGGTGAATTAGGGTATATGAATAATGAAGATGGAACATCACCGGATGGCTTATGTTTGGCGGAGGGTTACACAACCGTTGCAGCGGCTAAAGAATATACGGAGCAATCTGGAGTAGATGCATTAGCTATCGCAATTGGTAATGCGCATGGTATCTATAAAGGTATTCCCACCCTTGATTTTCTAAGACTGGAAGAGATTAAGCGAACTATCAAGGTGCCGATTGTTTTGCATGGCAGCTCTGGTATTCCATTGGATTCTCTGCGTAAGGCAATTTCCTTAGGTGTGCGGAAAATCAATATTAATACGGAAGTATCAACAAAAGGAATTCAAACGGCACGATCATTTTTAGCAGACCATCTCGATAAAAATACTCGTTTCGAGATATTGGCAAAAGCCGTTGAAGGCGCCATGTCTCAAACCGTAGCAGACTATATCAATTTGTTTAAATAAATGAGATCGACAATGCACCATATGTTAAAATTATGTTTTTACAAATGCGTAGGCGTTCGGCGATATAGGAGGATTTTGTGATGGAAACCACATTTTTAGTTTTTACTTTGTTTACAGCAATCTTGTTAGTTGTATTTTTGATAATGAAAATGCATTTGCATGCATTTGTTAGTTTGATTGTTGCTTGTATGTATGTAGGGTTTATGACAGGGATGCCTTTGGTTAAGATTTGTGCATCCATTGAAGCGGGAATGGGCAGTACGCTTGGCTTTTTGGCGACGGTTCTGGGGCTTGGCAGTATTTTAGGTAAAATGCTGGAAACTTCAGGCGGGGCTGAACGTTTGGCACGGACGTTGATTGATAAGCTCGGGAAGCAGCGGGCAAATTGGGCTATGATGGTCGTTGGTCTGATTACAGGGATTCCTGTGTTTTTTCAAGTAGGATTTGTATTATTGATACCATTGGTTATTAGTGTAGCTAGGGCTACAGGGATGTCAATTGTAGCAATCGGTATTCCAATGGGCGTATCTCTGCAGATTGTTCATTGCATGCTGCCGCCGCATCCGGCTGCTATGGCCATTGCTGCGACACTCAATGCTGATATTGGTAAAGTGATTATGCTGGGGCTTTTGGTCTGTGTTGTATCCGCTACAATTGCCGGACCAATTTGGACGAAATTCATTAAAAATGGTATTAAAGTAGATCTTCCATCCTTAACGACACCAATAAAAGAAATAGCGGATAAAGATCTGCCTGCTTTTGGCATTACTTTATTTACGATTTTATTACCAATGCTTATTATGGTTTCAAAAACAATTTTTGATTTAAGTTCATTAAAAACATCAGAATTTGCTCCGATTGTGAATTTTATCGGTAATCCGATTACCGCCTTAATGATTTCAGCTTTTTTTGCTTATTGGTCTTTAGGCTTGGCACGTGGCTTTAAAATGCCGGAACTTTTAAAATTTACCGATCAATCCTTTGCTCCGGTTGCGGGTATATTGCTTGTTATTGGTGCTGGCGGGGCGTTTAACCGAGTATTGATTGATAGTGGCCTAGGCGTGGAACTTGGCAAAGTTCTTACGGGGCTAGACCTAAGTCCATTGATTCTAGCTTGGATCGTAGCGGCAGTTATGCGCTTTTCCGTTGGTTCGGCTACCGTTGCAATGATGACGTCAGCTGGTATAGTAATGCCAATGCTGGTGCAATATCCGAATCTTGATCCGGCTTTTGTTGCTTTAGCTGTAGGCTCGGGCGCAATCTGTTTTTCACATGTAACAGATTCTGGATTTTGGATTGTTAAAGAATATTTTGGCTTAACGGTTGCCGATGCATTAAAATCTTATACATTAGCGACTTGTATTGCATCTCTGGTTGCAATTAGCATGACAGTCATGTTATCAAAAATTATTTAATGAGGATAAGTGAGGAATCAGACGATGAAGTCTGAAGTTACAATCATACGTATTGGTGATCTCGTTCAATTCGCTTAAAGAAATAAGTAAAAACCGCTGAGATAGTTTCAGCGGTTTTTACTTTATAAAGATGTGGTTATTTTATTTTTATAAACCATAAACAGCGCGGATTTCTTTAAGTGAAACGGGACGATTTTCCGCTACGGATTTTTGTGCTGCTAAACCAATAAGTACGGGTTCTAGCCCATCTTGGGCAGTTACCAGAGTTGGCGTATCTTTGACAATTGCATTAACAAAGGCTGCAATTTCATCAGCATAGGCATTCATGTAACGTTCCAAAAAGAAAAAGAGTGGTTTTTCAGCTACTACACCATTTTTGCCACTGAATACTGCATTGGAACTTGAATCATTTTGAATGGAAATTGCCCCGTTTGTTCCAAATACTTCGGCTCGTTGGTCATAACCATAACAAGCTTGACGGCAGTTATCAATGACAGCTGTTGCACCATTGGCAAGTTTTAAAGTTATGATGGCAGTATCGACATCACCGGCTTGACCGATAGCAGGGTCGACTGTAACCGAGCCTGCAGCATAAACTTCTTCTACTTCCGAGCCGGATAGGTAGCGGACCATGTCAAAATCATGAATGGTCATATCGAGGAACATACCGCCAGAAATTTTTACATAGTCAATGGATGGTGGTTCCGGGTCGCGTGAGGTGATTTTTATAATTTGTTGCTTGCCGATTTGACCAGCGGCTACCGCTTCCTGAATTGCTTTAAAGTTATGGTCAAAACGACGATTAAAACCTACTTGATATTTTTTGCCGGAAGTTTCAACTACTTTAAGAACTTCCTTGATTTTTTTAATACTGTGATCGATTGGTTTTTCACAAAAAACGTGTTTACCAGCTTGGAGTGCTTCAATAGAAAGAGGTGAATGCTGATCGGTTGATGCACAGATTAATACAGCATCAATTGTTGGATCCGCCAATATTTTTTTATAATCCGTATAGGTTTCTTTTATGCCGAGGGAGTTTGCCCAAGCTATTGAGTTTTCATTCAAGAATGGGTCTGCTACCGCCTTTACTTGAGCATTTTTTACATGATTGGAAATACTTTCTCCATGAACGCGGCCGATGCGGCCTACGCCAATAATACCAATGTTAATCATAATTTTTATTCCGCCTTTCAAAATAAGTTCCGTTTTTGCGAAGCTCCTTGATTTTGTTTGCCAGTATTCATTTTACTGGCTATTATCTTTGATTTTTGGTAATATAAGAATAGAGTGATTCAAAAGATGATAACTTTATTGTTATATTATATGTTTGTTTTGATTATCTTTATGTTTAAGTATACGGTGAAATAACAAAGATTACCTCTAGTATTTTGCTTTTTTTGCAAAGAAAAACATTGATTTTTCAGCTCTTTTAATGAGTTTGCTAAATATACTCCAAATTATTGCTTTGTTTGTAAATAAATATTAGAATTTTCGATTAACTATAGAGTGGGTGATTCGTTTGCTGCAGTATTTTGTCAAAGAAAAATTGTCATCGATTTTTCTGGGAGATCAAAATCCGGAACTTTTATACGTATGTGAAGTCGATCCTGTGCATGCTAAAATGCCGCGGACAATGCATGTACATGAAGATCGGGTGGAAATTGTTTTGATTGTAGAAGGTTTTGGTGACTATACGATTCATAATAATAAATATCATGTACAAAAAGGCGATTTATTATTTTTTAATAGTGGTGTTATTCATGATGAGGCAGTTTGTGAAGATCAGAATATTTTAACATACTGTGCTGCTATTAAAAATCTTCAAATTACGGGTTTGGAAAAAAATGAAATTTTATCGAATTTGATGTGTCCGGTTATTCACTTGGACCAAGATTTTGAAAAAGTAAAACAAATATTTTTGCTGCTTTGCGATACAGTGAAAGAAGAAACGAACTGCAAGACGGAAATGAGCCATTACCTGATGCGGGCTTTCGTTGTGAAAGTTCATGATTGTATCGAAAAATATGAAGTGCCGATGGCACCAATTCCGTATAATTTAGGTATTCAGATTAAACAGTATATTGATGCGCATTATCTAGAAGATTTGAATTTAAGTAAAATTTCGGAGGCTTTACATATAAATACATATTATTTATCACATGTTTTTAAAGAAATGGTAGGTTATTCTCCCATGCAATATGTAATGCGCCGTCGTGTGGGCGAAGCACAAAACTTGTTACTCAATACGGAGGATAGTATTACAAAAATCGCCATGTGGGTGGGTTATAATAACTCTAATTATTTTCAACTGGTTTTTAGTACAATTGTTGGAATGTCACCGGGACGTTATCGTAAATCGTGGGTGAAAGAAACGGACACCCCAGAATTTTTTGATAAAACAGGAAAATAAAAAGTTCTTTGTCGTTAAAGTAAGTACAATTTGTTTAACGGCAAAGAACTTTTTTGTATGTTAATCGATAAAAGCAGTCTACTATTTAGAAGAATTATTTAACCATGATTTACGGTACTTTCCGGGAGGCATACCAACCATGGTATTGAAGACTACTTGAAAATAATTTGAATTGTTGTATCCGCTCATTAAGGCAATCTGTGTGATACTGTAATCGGTATTGATGAGGAGGTTTTGGGCTTCACCAATACGGCGATGAATAACATATTGCATGGGTGAGTATCCCACTATTTTTTTAAATACATGAGATAGATAATATGTATTAACACGAATGGCGGTTGAGATGGTTGAGAGATTAATATCTTCGAGATAATGTTCATCAATATATTCCTTGATTCGTAAGCCGAGGTTATAATCTTCACCTTCTAACACGACTTTATTATTATCGATTAAGATCCGGCATAGGACTAATAAAGACCGCATTGTGCAGTTCCCAATTTCGGCGGCCCCAGGTTCTAAATTATGTTCAACGAAATAAGCCAAAATTGAAAAAAACTGATGTATGCGTGAAAAAAGCATGCCGCTTTGGAGAACTGGACACATAGTATTGGGCAACAATTGATTTTCAGCTAAACTTTTTAAACGAAGTTTTTTGATGCCAATACAATAGGTACTTATAGAATTCTGTTCATTGTTTTCATTGTGAAGAATACCGCTGTTGATAAAAATAAGATCTCCTTTTTTTATTTCATAGGAGTGATTATTAATGGTATAGGTTCCCTGCCCGTGACGAATAAAAATAATTTCTGCTAAATCGTGATGAACATGGAATGTTCGAGGCAGGGGCGTGGTCGTTTGACTTGTTTTGCCGATGTAGGCTAAAGCCGGTACGCTGTTCAGCTCAAAAATTGTGGTGAATGTCTCCTGGGCAAAATATTGTGACATAAAAATATCTCCCTTCTGATTAATTATATAGACACGGTTTGTACTATTGAATGCTGCAGTTTTTAAGATTTTACAAAAAGAGCAAAAATTTAAAGTATTTTGTCTTTTTTGCTTATAAAATAGCAAGAATTCAAAGATACAGTATTCAAACTGTCTCTATAATGAGAATCAGAGGACAAGAAGTACACATAATATAATATTAAATGTTTCAAAATATGATCATGATGAAACTATTTATATTATACTAACAAAAATGCCAGAGAAAAGCCACTTAATTTTCTATTGAAAATTAATATCTTGCGCATAACTGACAAAGATCTTATGTATCATTTACTTACTGTATGATTATTGAAATTTTAAGAGGAGGTCTATTTTTATGTTAAAATGGTTTTTAACAGGTAAGCAGCAATCCAAAATCACAGATCCAACGATGGTGAGAAAAATGTTTCGTAGTGCCAGAATACAAGGTGTCACAGCGATGATTCTTGGGTATGGCATGTATTATGTTATGCGAATGACCTTGGGGGTTGTAAAAAAACCAATGATTGAAGCTGGTTTTACACCGACAGAACTTGGACAAATCGGTGCAGCCATGCTTATTGCTATCGCTGTCGGGAAATGTTTGAATGGGTTTATTGCGGATCGCTGCAATATAAAAAAAATTGTGCCAATTGGGTTATTGGGGGCGGCAATTGTAAATTTCATTTTGGGATTTTCTAGCCAATATTGGATTTTTTTAGCTTTATGGTTTGTAAATGGCTGGTTTCAATCGATGGGGTCAGCACCATGTATTGTTTCTTTGGCGCAATGGTATTCAAAAAGCCAGCTAGCCACGTATTATGGTGTATTCAGTATTGCTCATTATATCGGAGAAGGTGCAACATATTTTGGAACGGCGATGCTTGTGGTTGCTTTTGGCTGGCATGCAGCCTTTTTTGTTCCGGGAATTGCTTGTATTGTTTTAGCCTTTATCATGTATCGTTATATGTATGATCGTCCCGAAGCTTATGGACTGCCTTCAGCAAATGAATTTGAAGGTGAAGTTCTTCAGGAAAAAAAAGAAAAAGAAAAAACAACACGGGATGCACAATTAGAAGTTATAAAAAACCCATATGTCTGGTTGATTGCTCTTTCGGCAACTTGTCTTGGGATAGCAAGATACTCAATGAGCAGCTGGGGGGTTATATTCTTACAAGAATATAAAGCGTATTCTCTCGTGACAGCTGGTAGTATAATGGCTTTATCACCTTTAATGGGAGGTGTTGGTTCATTCTTTTCTGGCATTATTTCGGATAAGATATTCAAAGCAAATCATGCTTTGACGACGATTGTTTTTGGTTGTATGATGCTGGTTGGAATTATAGGTTTTTGTTATACACCAGCAGGCAGTCCTTGGATTGATATGCTATGGATTTCGGTTTTTGGATTTGGGTTAGGGGTTATTTTGTGTTTTGTTGGCGGCATGCTTGCGGTGGATCTTTGCTCACGTAAAGCGACAGGTGCCGCCATGGGAACAATTGGGTTATTATCTTATGGTGGTGCAGCGGCACAAGATTTGATTAATGGGTTACTTATGGATGCCGCTAAGACGGTTGTAGATGGTCAGGTGATTTATCATTTTGAAAATATCATGCTTTTTTGGATTGGTGCAGTTGCGCTTATGACAATTCTTATTGTTCCGACGCTATGGGCTAAAAAAGTAAAGCACAATGAAAGTTCCAACAATAAGAATTTAGATGAGAAACTGCAAAAGGAAACGCAGGCATAAAGATTAAAATTTTAACAAGGCTGTACATCAGGGCTTTACACAAATTAGACGATGCAGTAACGGGGAGGCAGCAATATGAATAGCAATTTTTTTATACTAAATGGACCGTATTTATTGGACCCGGCAGCATCACATATGACGATTGCCTGGGAAACAAACTCTCCGGTGGATATTCAAGTGATTTATGGTGAACAAGAATTTTTAAATCAGACGATGACACCGAATTTTGAACGTGGAATTCCATATGAAGATAATAATAAGGGAAATTGTCTTTATACAGCAGTTTTACGTGATTTAAAGCCGGATACAAAATATATGTATCAAATTAAATTGCATTCTGGTGCGATGGAATCAGGAACTTTTAAAACGTTAGAAAAACAACCAAATGAACTAAAAATTGTAATGCTAAGTGATTCACATCTTTTTCATACAGAAAAACAGTTTTCAGATATGGTGGAACGGATAAAGCCGGAATTTATCATCCATAGTGGAGATATTTCTTTTGGAACAGGCTACCAACATGAACAATATGTAAATAATTGGTTTAAGAAAATACCAGAGTTGTTAAAGCATATACCCGTTTTTTATATTCCGGGTAATCATGATGATGGACCATTTTATGATGAGTTTTTTACAAAACCACAGGCGAAAACATGTCGATGTGATGAAACCGGTCGCACATATTCGTTTGATTGCGGCAAAACACATTTTACGCTAGTAGATAGCAACTCTTGGGGTCTGTTTGAAATGAATGCAATTAATTCTGGGGTGGAGGCAGATGCCAAAACAAAGCGGACCATCCAGCAGACATTGAATTGGATTAAGCAGGATTTGGCGAGTGAAGCTGCGGCAAACGCAGCTTGGCGTGTACTGGTTCTTCATCACCCGTATACAGATGAATTTAATAATCGTTATATTGTGCCGGTTGCTGAAGCTTATAATGTAAATTTGGTGATCGGGGGGCACCTGCATTATTATGTAAAAACAGTATCAATTGATCCTAAAGTTGGTGCTAAAACAGTTTATATTAGTCAAGGCAGTACGCAGGAACCGGAATGTGAGCTGGATACGGGCGGAGGAGAACATCGCCTATTAGAAGAGTTTCCGGAAGTTGTAGCGATGGGAAAAAGTAATTACACATTACTTACTATTGAAGAAGAACATTTGCAATGTGAAACATATGGATTTTCACAGCAATCAGGAAATGAAGCACTTGTGGATCGTGTGCTTTTAGTTCATGATGAACCTAAAATTTCAATTTCCAAAGTTGAAATTCGCCGTATTGATAATAATGGAAAGGTTGAAATTAAAGGAATTGCTGAAAATATTGGTCGGGGTTTGGCCGAGGTGACATTACAGCTTTTTGACAATAATGTGGAAAATATCATGAATTTATTTGGACCTGTGGACAAAGAAAGAGTCATTGTTTTAAATGAAAAAGAAAAGCGCAGCTTTACAATGCTGTATAGAGCAGTTAATCAAGGTCAGCATGAAATTAAAGTCCAAAATGTCAGTGAAAATATCACGGTTTTTGAGCCAGAACAGTTGACATTTCAGTATATGAAACTTACGTTAGATCATGTTAAACATGCAAGTCTGCTTATGGCAAGCATTGAAGCAACGAATAATTTGGATCGGGAGATTTTTGTTCCCGTCCATTTATATATTGATCAAAGAATTGCTGAAACTAAAAATATATTTTTTCGGGGGCACGAAAAAAAACAGGTTGATTTTTGTTATAAATTTTATCAGGGTGGAAGTTATCAGGTTAGTATTGCGGATCAATTGCCGCGTGATATTAAAATTCCTGGACCGATTCGGATCATACCAAGAATTCAGGATAAATCAGGGCAGGGAAACTATGCACTTTTGCATGGCAATCCAAAAGTGATCACAAGACCCGACAAAGTTGAGATTTGTCTGGAGCAATATGGTGATTATATTGAGATACCGGCGCGACCCAATTTGCGAGTAAAGAATGCTTTTAGTGGAATGGTTTGGGCAAATGTAGATCGTTTGGCCAAGCAGAACGAAATGGGGCATAATCCTTTAATGGTAAAGGGTAAATCGGTTGGCTGGGGAGCAACTTATTTAATGAGGATGGTTGTTGAACGTGCGGGTGGACTCAAATGGGGGACTTGCCATGATATTACAGAATATTCATGGCAGGGCGGTATGGTCAACTTGAACCAATGGACACAATATACATTGACTTTTGATAAGCAAATAGGGGGGAATTCATATTGTAATGGAAAACGTGTGGCCCATGTTTCAGGAATTGCTGTTGATACCAAACTGCGAAATTGGGAAAATGAACCAATTTTTATTGGATACTCCTATATAGGTCATGTGATAACAGAAATTGATAGACCTAAATATTTTACGCATCTTCCGGCAAAAATAAGTCAAGTCCGCTTTTATAAAGATCATTTATCAGAACAAGAAAATCGACAGATTTATGAACAGCCGCAAAAAGCTGGCATAAAGGCTGAGAAAATGGCAGTGTGGCTTGATTTTCATGATATTTTAACAGTGGGGACACATACAACGGAATGGTGTCATCCAGCTGTATTTGATCCAGCATATAAGACTGAAAAAAAATATTGGAACTTTAAACAGTTGAAAACAAAAGCAAAACTCCCGTTGCAAGCAGGAATGAAAGCGAGTGTTGAGGTATCAGATGATGGTGCTTCCATTAAAGCACGTCAACAAATTATTCTTAAAAATGGAACAAACTATATTGTTTTAGAAGGTTTGCCACCAGCTCAGTACATTCGTATTGTCACTGAATTTTCAGCTGAAGTAGGGTCAGAAGGTACATTTATTCCTGAATTACAGGAATATCAAATCAGTGCTTTCAATGAAACGGATTTTACCGAAATGTTTTGGTCAACACAAGAAGATTGGCAACGGGGCAAGTTTACCGGGGCAGTTGGGTTTGAACCAATTGACAGATTATCTGATTTTCCAGAGTATACGGATGTTATACACGGTTGAGGCCCTCTTCATCATTTTGTGATGATTATATAGCCGCTGTAAAAATTTTATAGCGGCACTTTTTTTAACGAACAATGGATTTGTAATCAATAAACATGGATACAAAACAAAATAAAGCAGCCATTTGAACAGTCTGTTAAGTAACCAGTAAATAGTTCAAAATGGCTGCTTTATTTATTTTTCATCAGGGAGTGTTAAATTTTCCTTAAGTACGGAAACTTCGTCGGCAATGGTGAGAGGGGCAGGGGCGCCGATCGTCATGATTCGTTCGAGTATTTGTACTTGTTCATCATGGCTTTTGGTCTTGAGGTTAGCTGGATCAACAGCAGCTTTTGACTTTGTTATAACATCTGTTTGCATTGTAATATAATTACTCGTTTTCTCAATTATTTTTGCGGTTAGAGTATAATTTGTATCTTCTAAACTTTCGGGAGGTTTTTGCTGGAAAAATTTATTTTTAAGTGTAAGCGATTGTTCTTGTAATTGCGTCAATCGTAGATAGACGGTTTGAATGCTGATGTCATCATTTTTAAAAGACTGTAGTATTTTATCATATTGCTGCCAGTTACTATCCAGAAGGTCGATGTCTTTTTTATAATTGGTATACCAATCAATAAAAGTGTGCTGCTGTTGGAGAATTTGATTTTTTTGTTCAATTGTCAGTGCTGTTTCTGGTGTTGTAACGTGCGTCATCAAGACAAAAATAGATGCACCCAAAATGCTAATAAGAAAGAGCGCAATCATTTTTTTGCTGCGGAATTCAATGTAAATAGCATACCCAATCAAGATTAGGGTAATGAAAATTGCAGTTTTGGCTGAGGTGTAGGATAAAATTTCCATAATAATATCTCCTATATCATAAAGTGTCTTCGTTTATTTTATCATATTTAGCTTATTTATATATAGTTGAAGGGATATTTCTTGCGATAATGTTCAATAAAGTTTATACTAGGAGATATTTACAGTGGATTTGATTTATAGATAGAGGGAAAGCTTGGTGTGGAGTAATGAATAAGAAGTTCTTGGCTGATTTTTGGCGGCTGTTTAAAGGATATTGGAGTTCAGATGAAAAGTGGAAGGCGCGAGGTTTATTGGGGGCCGTTATTGTACTTAATTTTGCCGCAGTTTATATTTTAGTGTTGCTCAATCAATGGTATAACACTTTCTATACTGCCTTGCAGGATTATAATTATGAAGCATTCTGGCCGCTGATTGGGCGGTTCACGTTGCTGGCTGTTGGTCATATCGCCATTGCTGTTTATGCAATTTATCTTCGGCAAATGGTCGAGATAAAGTGGCGGACCTGGATGACAACTCGTTATTTAGAGCATTGGATGGATAAGCAGACTTATTATAAATTACAAATCTTAGACTATGATACAGATAATCCCGATCAACGTATTTCGGAAGATATCAATCAGTTTGTGAGCTTGACATTACAGTTGGCATTGGGTTTTTTGAAACAAACCGCTACATTAGGTGCTTTTGTCATGATCCTTTGGAATTTATCAGGAATCATTCGGGTGCCGTTTGGTGGTTACGAATTTATCATATATGGATATATGGTATGGTTATCTTTGATTTATGCAATTATGGGTACCTATTTAACGCACCGGGTAGGTCGCGAATTGATTCATTTAAATTATGATCAGCAGCGTTATGAAGCTGATTTTCGTTTCAATATGGTGCGAGTTCGAGAAAATGGTGAAAGTATAGCCTTTTATCGTGGCGAAGAGCCCGAAAAAACTGGGTTTTCGGAACGGTTTGCTAAGGTCATAAAAAATTATTGGAGTTTGATGCGTCGAGAAAAAGCCTTGACCTGGTTTACAGCCGGGTATGGACAATTGGCGATAATTTTCCCGCTCTTATTTGCTGCACCGCGTTATTTTGCCAAAGAAATGGCTTTGGGTGGGCTTATGCAGACGACCAGTGCTTTTGGTAGAGTACAGGATGCTTTATCATTTTTTGTTGATGCCTATACATCCGTAGCGCAATGGCTTGCCGTTGTAAAACGTCTGGTCGGTTTTACGGAACATATGCAATTGGTGGAAAATGTGCAATCAGACTTGCAATTTAAGAAAAATGGTCAAGTGATTGCGATTGAGGATTTAACGGTGGACCTTCCCAACGGGCAGGCACTTTTGAAAAATTGCAGCTTTGTCTTAAAGCAAGGTGATAAGCTTTTGATTACGGGAGCTTCTGGATGTGGGAAGAGTACTTTGATGCGGACGATTGCGGGTATTTGGCCATTTGGTAAAGGCAATATTACCATTCCTTTAGGAACGAGCCGGTTGTTCTTACCACAGCGGCCATATTTGCCATTGGGAAATCTTAGAACTGTCTTGTTTTATCCCGAGAAAAACATTGCGGTGAGTGATCATGAAATCCAGAATGTTTTGCAGCTTTGCCAGTTGGGACAATTGATCAATAGGCTGGATGTTGTGGAGGATTGGTCGAGAATTTTATCTTTGGGAGAACAGCAGCGCATTGCCTTTGCGCGCGTATTACTGATTCGTCCAGATTGGACATTTTTAGATGAAGCTTCATCGGCATTGGATGAAGCAACTGAAAAAATCATGTATCAACTGCTGGCTGAAAATTTGCCACAGATGGTGATGATAAGTATTGGTCATCGTGATACGCTCAAACAGCATCATCAAACAAAGCTGCATCTTACGGGTGATGGTGCTTTCATATTAGGAAATATATAAATAAAAATAAAAACGGGGCTGTCGCACGTTACAAAAACGTGCGGCAACTTTTTTTTGCAAAAAAAGAACTTACAGGATTTTAATCGTCTGAGAGTACGTGTAAAATTTAAGTATGCAAAAAAGCAAATCAAGAAAAATCAGGCGGTACTGTGGAAGATTCTGGAAATCATTATATATGCTCACATGAACTGTATTCGTAACTCCCGCAAAATAGAGCAGGCCTACAGACGAGACCTCAATTTCATGTTTCTCCTTGAGGATAAGCACCTCCGAATCATGCGACTATTTCCAACTTTCGTATTCATCTGGCATAAAAATGACATACGCAGAACCGGGGCAAAAATTTAAAATAGTGTCGGACTATTCGTATGCAATAAAATATCTAAAGAAATTTCATCTGATTTTGATTGACTTTTGTTAGCAGGTTTTTATGTTTGTTTTATAAAAATTAATTATTGACTATATTGGTGCAATTACATTATAATGCAATTAAATTAATATCATAATATAATCAATATATTAATAATTTATTAGCTATTTTTGAATTTAAAATCCATTTTTATTCAAAATATACTCATTGAGTAACTTTGTGTATTTTGAATTTAAATTTATAGAATAGGAGATGAAATGTTATGACAGTGTATTTATTAGGAATGGTATTCCTTGATTGCTGGGGGAATTTTGGATATAGTTAATAAATCGGATAATATTCTTGTCAAAATCAGTGAATCGAAAGCTGGGACTGAAAGCGTATTGAAAGAGATTTCTACACATACTTTTCAAGAATAGACGGAAGATCATAATTGAGTTAAAATACGTAATGCGATTTCATCATTAATATTTGTAATTACGTTTGCCAGTTTTATATTTCCTTTCTTTTCGATGGGAATAATAGTTTGTTTTCACAAGATCATGCTTTAATAAATATACAATCCACTCTGCAGTTTTTACATCTGTTACTACTGTCGTTACGGTGCGTTTTTTGTTAAAATGTAGGTAGGAAAGTTAATTATTTGGCAGTAAAGAGGTATCAAAGTATGACTGTAGTTTACTATAATAAAAATGTGTTCCAGCCGGAGTTTTCCGAAAAGGAGCTGCAACTGCTCTATGTTTGTTATGCGGACCAGGAGCAGACGAGTATGCCAGCAGCATTTCATTCACATGAACATCATCTTGAGTTACAGTATATTAGCAAAGGAGGCGGCAATATTCGCATTGGAAATCGGGTGTATGACGTGCGGGCTGGTGATATGGTTGTTTATAACAGCGGTATGTTACATGATGAATGTGCAGACCCAAAAGAAGGTCTCTGGTTCTATAACTGCGGCCTCATGGGTTTACAGCTGGCTGGTTTACCAGAAAACCATCTGCTAGAGGAAGCAGCTTCGCCGATATTGCATACTGGAATGATGAGCGGACGTATATTGGCGTTGTTCGATGCTTTATATGATCAGATTCTGGAAGGGCGGATGCAGGGCGGAGCCGTTTGTCATTATTTAATGTATGCACTCTTGGTCATGCTGTTGCATCAGGTGCCGCACGAACCAGAAGAACAGAAGAACAATAAAGATAGTTTGTTCTTCGAGCTTAAAGGTTATATCGATCAGCATTATTTGGAGGAGGTTACGGTGGAGGAACTCAGCGTTCGGGCACATATGAGTACATCGAGTTTTGCTCATCAGTTTAAGAAGCGTTCGGGGTTTTCGCCCATTCAATACATTATTCGGCGGCGTATTGGTCGGGCACAAAGTTTGCTCATCAGTACCGACCTTTCGATTACCGAGGTTAGTGAAAGCGCAGGCTATGATAGTATTAGCTATTTCAATAACCAGTTCAAAAAAATTGTGGGAATGTCACCGCAAAGCTATCGAAAATATAGAGTGGGCGCTAATCAATATAAACAACTCAATCAAATTTACGAATTGTGGCAGAAAAAATGAGTGGGTTGGATATGTTTTTTGCAGAAAAGTGCAAAACTTGGGGTTTGCACTCTTTTTTTTGCTTAAAAACGAACAGAAAAAACAAAGTATTTTTCTGAATATTACATTATAATTAACTTAATGTGTATTGCACAAACCATAAGTCTTCTAGAGTAACTGAAGTTATAGTAAATGCGTGAGTATTGCAAAACGCTTGTTGAACTGATTGAGATGGTGAGGAGAAATTGAGTTATATCACCACAAGGTGGGGCGAATTGTTCAAAATTGAAGTTGAACATTATCATGACCAAAGATGATTGTTACCCAAAGCGAACGCGGCAGATAAAATCTATAGAAACAGTGATAATCTGGTTATACTGCAAGGAAAAAGAATGATGTTTATCCTTGTACTTATCTAAAGTAACAATGATAGCGCTGTTGGTTTCTACATTGAATATGGTTTTTAGAGGCTTAAACTGGGAGATATTAAAAAAACAGTTTTTGTGTAGTAAGCATTAATTTATAAATTGTGCACAGAAAAGAACAAAAAGGAGATTGAAAAACAATGAGATTGAGTATGAATGAAGCTACAGTTTTGGAAAAATCCAATTTGGAAAAAGATTTGGCGCTTTGTGAGAAATATGGCTATGACATGATCGAACTGCGCACGATGGATTGCTTACCCGATTATTTGAAAACGCATACGATTGATGATCTGGGAGAGTATTTCAAAACGCACCATGTAAAGCCATTGGCTTTTAATACGCTTTGCTTTTTTAACAACCGTACACCAGAAGATTATCAGAAAGTTCTGGCAGAACTTCACCAGATGTGTGCGTGGGGGAAGAAGATTGGCTGCAAAACTGTTATTACAGTACCGACTGTTGATCTTAAAAAAGTTACGCGTACGGAAATCCATGAATCCGCTGTGAAATGCCTGAAGGAAATGGGGAAGATTGCTGCGAGCTATGAAATGCGTATATCGGTAGAATTCATCGGTCATCCTGCAGCATCTATTAATACGTTTGGTGAAGCATATTCGGTCATCGAGGAAGTTGCTATGGATAATGTCGGCATTACTCTTGATTGTTTCCATTTTCATGGAATGAATTCCAACGTTGAAGATCTGGCAAAGGCCGATGGCAAAAAAATCTTTATCGTTCATCTCAATGATACAGAGGATTTTCCAATTGGCTCTCTGTTGGATGAAGACCGTGTATGGCCAGGAACGGGCTGTATAAATCTTGATGAAATTTTCCAGAATCTTAAGAAGATTGGCTGGAATGCGGATATTGTATCGCTCGAGCTTTTCCGCCCAGAATATTACAAGATGAATCCAGATGAAGTCTATCGCATTGGTAAAGAAAAATCAGAGACTGTTATTAAAAGAAATTTTTAAGGAATGGTGAATTTATCAGCGATCCCTAAAATACACAGAAATAAAAAATACGATAAGTCTAGAGGAGGAAATTATTATGTTAAATGTAGGTGTTATTGGTTGCGGCGGAATGGGCAGAGATCATATTAAACGTCTGACGGAAAGAACTCAGGGGGCAAAGGTTGTCGCTGTGGCTGATATGGTGGATGAGCTGGCTAAGAAAGGTGCTGCAGTTGCTGGTGTAGACTGCAAAATTTATAAAGATGCGATCGATCTAATCAATGATCCTGAGGTCAATGCGGTATTTATCATTACCCCTGGCTTTGCACATAAAGCAGCATTGCTGCTAGCAATTAAAGCAGGTAAGCGGATTTTCTGCGAGAAACCATTGTGTACGACAGCTGAGGATTGTTTGGAGGTTATTGATGCTGAGGTTAAATCCGGTAAACATCTCATCCAACTAGGATTCATGCGCCGCTATGATAAGGGCTATCTACAAGTAAAGGAAGCCATTAAATCCGGTCATTATGGTGAACCACTAATGGTACATTGCACGCATCGCAATCCGGAAGTTGGCACGAACTATGACACGCCGATGGCAGTACATGACACCGCTATTCATGAAATTGATGTTATTCATTGGCTCGTAGGTGATGACTTTGTGTCGGCACAGGTTCTAATGCCGCGTGTAACAAAATATTCCCATTCAAAACTTCAGGACCCGCAAATTATGCTGTTGCGCACGAAAAATGGCATCTGTGTTGATAATGAAGTATTTGTTAATTGCAAATTCGGTTACGATATCAATTGCGAAGTGGTTTGTGAAGATGGTGCCATCAAGATGCCGAACCCGGCTTACCCGAGCATCCGTAAGAATGCAGCAGCTGCGACAACTATCGATACGGACTGTTTCGTGAGATTCCACGATGCCTATGATGCTGAAGTCCAGAGCTGGGTCAATGATGCGGAAAAAAATATCATTGGTGGACCGACAACATGGGATGGCTATCTTGCAGCGATTACAGCAGATGCTTTAGTAAGAGCACAGACGAGCGGTGCTATCGAAAAAATCAAACCAGCTATAGAAAAACCAGGCTTTTATAAATAAAGTAGCACATATGAATTTTTGCATTGAATCTTGCTCAAATTCAGCGCCAAAATCGACAATGCGATCATGAATTAATTATAATATATACAAGATTTTTCTAAGGTTCCGCAGTTTAATTTATATTGCAGGTCCGAGCGAAGACGCACATTTTATGGCTTGTATACAAGGAAGGATAAAAGTGTCTGTCGCACGTTATAAAAGCGTGCGGCAGTTTTTTTGCAAAAAAAAGAACTCTCAGGCTTTTAATAGTCTGAGAGTACGTGTAAAATTTAAGTATGCAAAAACCAAATATTACACCAAAAGGTATACACCTTTTGGGAGTTCTTATCAATTGCATCTTCCATTAAATATCAAATTTAGAATTCCAAAGGATGACCCAGTCCGCCTACTGCGCTACTTTGTTGAAGGGATGGATTTATCAGAGCTTTACCATACATATTCTCATATCGAAAAAAATCAGGCGACGCCACGGCAGAGGCTGGAAATCCTTAAAAGCACAGTGCATTCATGGGAATCACAGCAAGATGCCTTTAGAAGCACAAACCAAGCATTTGAAATCTCAAAGACTTTCTAGCAGAAACGGGCAGAAGATTTGGAACGCATTACGTCAAAGAAAGGGATTCAACTTGAGCAATGCACATAGACGTAGCGGACAGGAAGTGTCTTGCCGTCCTTCACAGCTTCCGCTTCTACGGAAAGCAGATATTTAGCACGGCCACGGCATTTCGTATTTTGCTGGTAAATTGCTTTAACATCCTGCATCTTGCCCTGGTAACGGTAATGCATCTTGCTGGTTTTCTTGGCCATAGCGATGACGTCAAAACCAATATCCTTTATGGCTGTTAATGAAGCTGGAGCGCAGAACCATGTGTCAAACAAGACATGCTGTGCAGAAATGCCAGCAGCCTTTGTTTCTTTGAGCAGCTTTAGGACAACATCCGTTGCTTTCAGCTGTGCCAGCTTGCGTTGCCTACCTCCGTTGGTACGTGGATCTACTTTAGTCGAAGCTTCATTGATCCGATTTTTCTGATTCGCCGTAGACAAAAGGCAATGGCTGACCGGCAGGAAGGTATTGCCATCTGACCATCCGGGAGTGAGCATACGGAAGCCGAAGGTGTAAAGACCATGAGCATGGGCGAATACCTTCGCCAACAGCTCGACTTTTTTCGAACGAGACCGGCTAAAGATAGAGTCAGCGATGATAAGTACATTGCGTCTCTTCTCGTCAGTCAATGGCTCAATAGAGTGCCGGATGATACTGAAACTCAGCAGTGTAGTGAACTTGCGCCAATTCGTATGGCAGGAATTCATGAAACGGTAGAACGTATCCTTGCCGAATGCAGCGTGTCCGGATATAGATTCATCTGCATATAGAGAGACTTGTGCTGGAATACGATGCTGACGGCCAGCAGGAAAATCTGCATAGCTGGAATTCCCTTGATTTTGCCGAAAGGCATTCGTCTGATGTGTTGTCTTGTGTTATACTTTTCATAGCATGAGCCTCCATTTGTATGGTTTTATTTCGCAATTTTATTATACAAAATGGTTGTGGTTCATGCTAATAGAACGGTCACAAAGATAGAATTTTTAAGGCTCATAGGCGATTATTTATCTGCGAAGTTTGAGATTTTAACTATTATTCTATTATTTTAGTACTAATTTAATGTTTTTTATAGTTTTTTTTAATTTTTCAACGCAAAATAGACTGTCTAAGAAAATTTCTATGTTTCTCAGACAATCTTATTTATTCCAGTGTTCAAGCTATAATCTGATTGAAGACTTATCCTTCGGCTCGCAACGCATGAATGACCGTTTTTGCCAAAAATTCTTTATTTGACTTCAACCTTCCCATCACGTTTATCACAAAGAGTCCTCTTTTGCTGCAGTAAATAAAGCTTTCATACTGAGTGCCAAAACTGACGCTGTACCAAAAAAGCAGCATAGCGATCGATAATGCTGCTACAATATGAATGGCATCTTTCGTCTGAGGTATACTGCCGACGGAAGATGCCATAAATGCCACATACAACCATGAAAAAGAATACCCTAATCCACCAAGACCAAACATAAAGAAAAAACTTTTTTAGATAAGTCCGAAATATTGAGCTGCGCCAAAATTGCTATCAAAACTAATGCTGCTGTTCCAACTGCTGCTGCATGCATGTGGGCCCGCTGTAACATTTTCCAAGAACTCTCAACAATCGCCGATATCTTTTGTGGATCATTCTGGTAAATAGTCGTCAAACCTGGCTGAGCTGCTGCCGTCCAAGCATCTTTGATCTGTGCTTCGGCACCACCCATAGCAGCGCCAAGAACAAATCCCAATAAATTTGTTAACACAGCTAATGTAATACCCCATTTTACCGACATCAAATTTTTCAGCAGGTAAGACATCCCCTTAAAATTTTATGGACTAATATTTTATCTATTATAATCAATAATATACCTTGTTTTTGAAAATTAAAGGAGAGTCCGGGAAAAATGATCAACAAAAACAAACATTATTTTTTGCAATCAAATACAAAAGCATGCAATAAAATCGACACAGCTGCGTCTTTCTGAGAGAAATGTATTATAAATAGAAATGGAGAGTTGAAAATGATAGAAATAGATCCTAGTGTAATAAAAGCTTTTGAATTAATGTGGGGCAGTTTCCCCGAACCAGTTACCCTGGTACATAAAAGCCGCACCGTAGTTGCAATAAATGAAGCCTGCCGCGGCATGCGTGAAGTGGGTATGAATTGTGCAAAGCAGGGAACTCCAGAAGCACATCGTGGCTGCCTGGCAAATCAGGCCTTAAAATCCGGCAAAGCGACTTATGTTAAAGGAGAGTATGCCGGCCGCAAGATGGTTTCTTATTGGCTGCCACTTAATGGTTATCCTGAATTATTTGTGCATTTTGGTGTTGGTATTACCATTGATTATGATGCAGCAATGAAACAAGCCTAAAACAACATCCCAACTGCATAAACCCACATTAGAATGGAAAAAACGATCTTTGAAGGAGAAATGAACCATGAGTTTATATAAAATCACTAAAGGAACGGCTCTGGAAAAACAAGTAGATTCTTACATGAAAGCGGAAGCACATGGCGTGATGCTCTATTATGCACTCAGTCGTTTAGCTAAAGAACAAGGCCTCAACGATCTAGCCGAAACGCTTATAACGATTGCCAACGATGAAGCCCGTCATGCTGGTTTATATGCAGTATTAAATGGAGAAGTTCCACAGGATATTTTTGCTATGCTGGCGCAGGTTCAAAAAGCCGAAGAAGCTGGCGCTGTCCAAATTGCCAAAATTGCTGCAACAGCGCGTACACTTGGCTTAGATGCAGCCGCTGCTGAAATTGATGCCGGCGCAAAAGATGAAGAACGTCATGGGGTGATTTTAGCGAAAATCCTTAAAGACTATGCTAAAGCTTAAAAAATGATCATGACAAAAAAGCCTTATAGAAATTGCAATAACTCAATTTCTATAAGGCTTTTTTGCGTTTTGCAGGTGAATTACGACTTTTCTTTAATAATCCTAAAAGTATTGTTATGGCTGTTAGGATTTATTAATATGGGTCAGCTTTACTTGAAGTATCCTCCGACCGCATCATCAACTCGGTCTCGGCTTAACCGATCGTCACGCAGTGCTTGCAGCATGCCATTATAAGCAGCGATTTCATGATCGTATTCATGGCAGACCAGCACGATATCCGCTCCGGCATGGCTGCCCGCACACCAAGTTCATCAAAAGAATAAAGTTTTGCTACAGCGCCCATTTCCATATCATCCGTGATAATCAAACCATTGAAACGCAGCTGTTGACGCAAAATATCCTGCATAATAGCATGCGAGAGACTCGTTGGATTTTCGGCATCGAGAGCCGGATATTTTAAATGTGAAACCATGATAAAAAAATCACTATTATCTATAGAATTGATAATGAACCTAAATGGTGTGATATCTTCTTTTTCCAACTTATCACGTGTCACCATAATCTCTGAAGACATCAAATGCGAATCCACTTTCGATTTGCCGATACCCGGAAAATGTTTCAGACTAAACAACAGCTGATCGGCCTGATAAGCTCCAGCCGCCGCGACAAATTTTGCAGCCTGCTGCGGATCTTTACTGTACGAACGGCCATGTGACAATCCTAGATCGGCATCCGGTGCAAAATTCACATTGATACCTAATGCCTTGATTTCAGCTGCTGTCTTGTGAGCATAATCAGCCACGGCTTGTTCATCTCCAGATTGTCCCAACTTTTCAGCTTCCGGTGCCACGGTCAAATACTGTAACATACGGACAACCTGACCGCCTTCTTCGTCAACAGCAATAAAAAGCGGCAAATCTTCCGCCTGTTTGGCTTCTTTCTGCAAATCAGCAGTAAGTTTCTGCACTTGCTGGGGTGTGTCCATGTTCCAATCGAATAAAATGATACCACCTATATTGTACTTATTCAAACTATAGCGTAAATTATCATCGACATTCTGTCCCTGTATGCCAATCATAAGCATCTGCCCAATTTTCTGACCGTCTGACATTTTACTGAGAACGCCTTCGACCTGCTCATCAATCGTCAGCTGTTTAACCGCCTTCACCGTGGCTGGCTTAGCAGTCTCTTCTACAATTCCAAACTGAACCGCTAAATTATGCCCCTGACTGCTATTCGCCGCAAAATGGCCAAAAACGATCGCTAAAATGAGCATTCCCAGACCACCAATAACAATGATTTTTTTCTTATTCATAATAGTATTGCCCTTGCCTTATCCGATACCATCAGTATCACTACGTCTATAAAAACATTTCGTCAGAAAAAGCATATATATATAGAACGCATTAAAGAAATTCCATCAAGTCTATCAGTCTGCCAGGAATGGGGTATAGGGCATCGTTTGCTTCCTATGTAACGCCACTCAGCCCTATGCCCCATTTTGACGATTGCCATAAAATGTTTAATGCGTTCTATATAGTATCCCTGACGAAATTGCAAGATCAGATAATTTATGACTAAAAAAAGGGTGTAGCTATATGTCAATACAGCGATGTTTGCACCGGATATTGCTTATTGACATATTACTAATGAATTTAAACTTCGCACATGAAAAATATACTGTGAGCCTTGAAAAATCAATATAAATCGGCCAGTAGATTCCAATATCATGAAGATTTTGGCAGACTTTCAGCCCATAAGGATGGTAGTTCCTGTAGAAATGAATCCAGCATCAGTTGGACGGCTTGCTCACTTAGCAAGCAATTTTTCTGAATCAATTCGGCAAATTGTAGTAGTACAAGATGGAGTGCCTCCAGAAACTGTAAATCTGGTAATTCATCAATAGTCAGATAGAAGAGTTCGCCAATACTGCGCAAATCTTGGTTCTCCCGCTGTTCTACAGCCAGCAACATATATCGGGTAAACACCACAGCTACATGTGCGGTCATGGCGTCGTAGAAAATCGAACGGCAGTCCTTACTGAGATGCAGATAAGATTTGCAGATCTTGAAGAAAACCTCAATGCCCCAGCGTCGCCCATATAGGCTGATGACTTCTTCTTCGCCAAGGGACATGTCGGTCGTAACCAGTACCAGATAGTCTTTACGCCGATTGCGGTTATGCACATAGACGAAGCGGACAGGAATGCCTTGCCGTCCTTAACGGCTCCCGCTTCTACGGAAAGCAGATATTTAGCACGGCCGCGGCGTTTCGTATTTTGCTGGTAAATTGCTTTAACATCCTGCATCTTGCTGGTTTTCTTTGCCATAGCGATGACGTCAAAACCAATATCCTTTATGGCTGTTAATGAAGCTGGAGCGCAGAAACATTTGTCAAATAAGACATGCTGCGCAGAAATGCCAGCAGCCTTTGTTTCTTTGAGCAGCTTTAGGACAACATCCGTTGCTTTCAGCTGTGCCAGCTTGCGTTGCCTACCTCCGTTGGTACGTGGATCCACTTTAGTCGAAGCTTCATTGATCCGATTTTTCTGATTCGCCGTAGACAAAAGGCAATGGCTGACCGGCAGGAAGGTATTGCCATCTGACCATCCGAGAGTGAGCATACGGAAGCCGAAGGTGTAAAGACCATGTGCATGGTCGAATACCTTCGCCAACAGCTCGACCTTTTTCGAACGAGACCGGCTAAAAATAGAGTCATCGATGATAAGTACATTGCGTCTCTTCTCGTCAGTCAATGGCTCAATAGAGTGTCGGATGATACTGGAATTCAGCAGTGTAGTGAACTTGCGCATTCGTATGGCAGGAATTCATGAAACGGTAGAACGTATCCTTGCCGAATGGCAGCGTGTCCGGATAGAGATTCATCTGCATATAGAGAGACTTGTGCTGGAATACGATGCTGACGGCCAGCAGGAAAATCTGCATAGCTGGAATTCCCATGATTTTGTTGGCATTGGCGGTGTGCAAGATTTTGGCAATACGATACTGCTGAAAAAATCGCATTGATTTTGCCGAAAGGCATTTCGTCTGATGGTTGTCTTGTGTTATACTTTTCATAGCATGAGCCTCCATTTGTATGGTTTTATTTCGCAATTTTATTATACAAAATGGTTGTGGTTCATGCTATTTTTATTGTCATAAATATTGAATTTTCAAGGCTCATAGGCGATTATTTATCTGCGAAGTTTGAGTAATAAAGGAAGATGTTTTATTTTTTGAAGGCGATAATCATTGACTGTTTGCGTCTGCTGCCCGCAGGACGGGCATATGTGGAGTTTATGAGACGACCGTCAGTGAATTTTGCGTAACATTTATAATAGAAAGTTCTTCTAAGTCTAAGAAAAGTGTAGTCAACTTAGTATCGAGCATAAATGATAACCCCTTTCGGTTAGTGTTGTGATAATTTTAATTGTAAATGAGTTATTCACTTTATGTTCTCTTTTTATGCAAAAAAATATGTTGGAATAAGCAATTTGTTTTTTGCTTACCCCAACATTTATTATAGAACCTCAAATATGCGAGGCTATTAGTTATGTCTAAATTATATCTGGTGTATTTTTATTTTTATTATTTTGCTCTGATTTGTGTATAGAGGTTAATGATTTCAGATGTCATTTCTTTCATAACCATGCCAGTCATCACATAATCCTGGGCATGCGCGATTAAAACATTGAAAGGGTCTTTTAATGTGCCATCGGCTTCTTTTTTTAGAAGTTCTTCGGTTTGAAGGCGATGTGCCTTCATAAGATGTTCATCGGCTTCTTTAACCACTTCTTCTGCTTCACCAAAGTCTCCTTTTCGAGCGAGTTTTAAAGCTTTTGTCAGCGCGGCTCTGCCATCACCGGCAAGTGATATAATAGAAAAAGCTGTTTCTTCTGTAGTAGACATAATGATTTCTCCTTTATTTCTTTTATTTATGAAAAAGCAGTGCTGTACTGAATAAAAGCTAGCAATGCTTTTTTCAATAGACAGTAAGTTAGTTACTGAGAAGTTCCTGTTCGATTCTTTCACGTGTGTCAATGGCTTGTCTGGCTATTTTTTCAGGATAACCAAATAATGAAACACAGGCAATTGATTCTCCCCCAACTTTGAATTTTCGTTGGGAAAATTTCATTTCACGTAACTTTTCAAACAGGCAATTGAAGTCCACTTCTCCTTCACCAAGACCTAAATGTTGATGGATGGTTGCATCGACTCCAGGTGGATTAAGAATATAACGGCAATCCAGTGTGTGATTCATGGTATCGGCAAAGAGTACATGTGACAGATCGTTGCCGGCATAATCAAGCATTCCATTTATATTACCTTTTCCCTGATCGTAGAAAAACGTATGAGCTGCACAGTATAAATACTTTAAATTTTCACTGCGAAATGATTTTACTAAATCAGCAGTTTCATTATTGTTTTCACAAAAATCATAAGGATGTGACTGGATTTCGATGCGAATGCCTTCACGTTCAATAATAGGAAGTAGTTCTTCCATGGAACGATACCACATGCCTTCACAAATCTCTGGCTGGTGAGGGTCCCCAGAAAGTTCAGTGTTGATTACGGGTACATTCATATCGACGGCAATTTCAATCATACGCTTCCAATTTTTAACAGCAAACTGTCTTTGTTCTTCAGTAGGCCCAGACCATCGATATACAACAATAAATGAAGAGATTTCCACTCCAGTTTCCTTTAAAGCTTTTTGATATTCGCTTTGGCATTCGCGACTAAATTTAGGATGCTTGTAAAAAGGATTAATACGCGGATGGGGCGATTGCTCAATGAATTTATATCCCCATTCAGAGACTTTATGTACCATATCGGTTATGCTCATTTGTTTTGATAAAACATCGACATCAAATGCGATTTTCATAAAAATTCCTCCTTATTAAACTTTTTGAATGATTATATTATGGTTATATTATGATCTATTTTTGATTACTTATTGATATTAAAATACCATTTAACAAAGCTTTTGTCAATATATTTTTCTCTATTATGCATAATTTTTAGAATAAACTGAATTGTGAATAATGTACTACGTTATAAACTGGTTGAATGAGGTTAAATAATTTTTAAGAAGCATAACTTTTCTTTATTAAAAAGGTTGATTTATTCAAGGTGAATCTTTTACAATAAGATATGGGCACTGGATTGAAAAAGGAGGCGCAACATGCGAAAAAAAGAGTGGGATGATGATTTTGTTAAAACAGATACATCAATGGCGGATCGGCAATCAATACGCATGCGGCGAACTTGTTATATTATTGCGATAGGATCTTTATTTTATGCACTGTGGAAGAACGATATACCAGTTGTTTTTTTGTCTGTTTCTTTTTTGCTAATCGAGGCAGCAGCGATGCTCGCTGAACTGCAAAATAAAAGAGTAGCCGCTTTGAGCAAATTTTTGCGTGCTTTTGGGCTTACTTTATTTGTTGGTTCTGTTTTGCTTTTAATTTTTAGGTGAAATTATTTTTAATGAAAGAAATATAAAGGTAAGGTGTGGCATGAGATTATTTATTGCAATTGATTTTCCTGAAGATTTGAAAAAAAAATTATATACAACGGCGAAAAAACTTAAAGTGAAGGCGAGACAGGGAAATTTTACGTATTTTGATAATTTACATTTTACGTTAGTTTTTATTGGGGAGGTTAATCCAGGGAAAATAGTTAGAATTAAAAAAGCCATGGATCAAGTTTCGGTAAATCCCTTTACTATTTCTTTTCAGCGATTAGATCATTTGAAAAAACATGGAGGTGATATTTATTGGATTGGTATGCGTGAACTACAGGACGTGCGGGTTTTACCAGAATTGTATAACCAGCTTTGTGAATTTTTGGATGAAGCTGGATGCAGCATTGAAAAACGTAAATTGAAACCACACTTAACCTTGGGACGTAATGTGACGATGCTCGATAGTTTTGACATTGCAAAGTTTGCTACTCATATTCCAAAAATGCAAATGATGGTTGATCAAGTCAGTCTAATAAAGTCAGAACAAATTGCGGGGAAATTAGTCTATACCAAACTTTATTCTTCTGTCTTACCAAAACATAAGTTAGTGGAAAGCTGATTTTTGAATGTTGAGGAAATTTAAAATATGGTTGGTTGAGTTGGATATAATTGACGATTATGGTAAAAGTGGTTTTTTCCATAAAAACACAGTGGTGTGTAATATTGTTTCAGGCTACCTGCTCTTTTTTGCTAAATCATGAAACGGTATTCCAAAAGGTGTTCAATCTATTGAACGCCTTTTTTTGTTATGTTATAGTTTAAATATCTTAAGAAATAAATTAATGCGCGCTGAAGTGATATGATTATGGAAATGATAGAGATGCCAAAAAACTTTCTTTGGGGTTGTGCTTCGGCAGCTTATCAGGTTGAAGGAGCTTACCAGGAAGATGGTAAAGGATTAACAAATTGGGATCAATTTGTTCGTATTAAAGATAAGACTTTTAAAGATACAACGGGAGATGTAGCAGTAGATCATTATCACCGTTACAAAGAAGATATTGCTTTAATGGCAGAGTTAGGTCTGAAAACATATCGTTTTTCCGTATCTTGGGCACGAATTTTCCCGGAAGGAAGGGGAGCTGTCAATGAAAAGGGGTTGCAATTTTATGAAAATTTAGTTGACGAATGTTTAAAATATGGTATTGAACCAATGGTAACCTTATACCATTGGGATATTCCGGCAGCGCTTGACACAGCCTATGGTGGTTGGGAAGATCGCCAGATTGTTGATGATTATGCAGCCTATGCAAAATGTTTGTTTAAGCGTCTTGGCCGAAAGGTTAAATATTGGATTACATTTAATGAACAAAATATTTTTACAACTTTTGGCTGGTTGTTAGCCGCACATCCGCCAGGTAAATTCGATGCACAAAAAATGTTTTATCAAGTGAATCATCATGTTAATATGGCCCATGCGAAAGCAGTCTTAGCCTTTAAACAAATTGTGCCCGATGGTAAGATCGGTGCTAGTTTTGCTTTTTCGCCGAGTTATGCTTTTGACTGCGATCCGAAAAATGTAATAGCTAAGATTAATTTTGATGAAATGAATAGTTTTTGGTGGATGGATATTTATGCTTATGGCCGTTATCCAGCATTTACTTGGAATTATTTAGATAAAAAAGGGCTGGTTCCAGAAATGGAAGCGGATGATAAAACTATACTTTTGGCAGCAGCGGCAAAACTTGATTTTATGGGAATCAATTATTATCAATCTATTGTTTGTGAATATAATCCGCTGCACGGGGGTGTTGATCCCTATGGGACGATGAATACGGCCGGTAAAAAGGGGACAACGGAAATTAAAGGTGTACCAGGGTTATATAAAAATCCACCGAATCCGTATCTTATGACAACGGATTGGGACTGGACGATTGATGCTAGTGGTTTGCGATATGCCTGCCGTGAAGTCACCAGCCGTTATCATTTGCCAATTGTTATTTCGGAAAATGGCTTAGGGGCATTTGATATACTGGAAGATGGTAAAATTCATGATGGCTATCGAATCGATTATTTGCGCGAACATGTTTTGGCGTTGGAGGAAGCAGTGCAGGATGGTTGTGATATTATTTCTTATTGTGTCTGGTCTTTTACCGATTTGCTCAGTTGGTTAAATGGGTATCAAAAACGGTATGGTCTTGTGTACGTCGATCGAGAAGAACCAGAAGGTTCAAGTATGAATCGTTATAAAAAAGATAGCTTTTACTGGTATAAAAAGGTGATTTCTTCGAATGGAAAACATTTATGATGAGCGGTAGCATTGAATCAAGTAGCGGGTTCTACATTTGGAATTTTAGCAATTTTATGTGTACGAGGAATTTGCTATAAATACTGTCAGGCAGAAGGCTGTGATGCGCGAACGGTGTATCACCGCTATTTATTGTAAGTTTATATAAAAATACAATATAATATTTATTTTAAAGAAGAATTGGACGCAGTAGAAGAAAAAGGAATTGAGACAACAAATACAGAACATTCTTAATCAATAGATAAATACATTATGCGAGGAGAATTTATTATGAAGAAAATTGTCTTATTATGTGCATCGGGCATGTCCACTAGTATGCTGGTTAAAACGATGGAAGAAGCAGCAGCGCAGATGCAGTATGAATGTCAGATTTCAGCATACCCAACCTCAGAAGCTATCAAACAGGCGAGCGATGCGGATCTTATTTTACTTGGACCACAAGTCCGTTTTGCTTTAAATAAAATCAAGGCACAATGTCCAGGTGTTCTGGTTGAGGCAATTGATATGCGTATGTATGGACGGATGGATGGCAAGGGTGTTGTTGAATTTGCCAAGAGCAAAATCGGTTAATTAGTTTAGTAGATCAAGGAAAATGTAGGGGGAAATACAGGATGAATGGTTTAGAATTAGCAGCATTTCAAATTATATCTGCCGTTGGCACCGCTCGTAGTTGCTATATAGAGGCAATTCAACAGGCAAAATTGGGTGAATTTTCTAAAGCAGAAACATTGATCAAAGATGGTGATGAAGTATTCAATGAAGGTCATGATGCGCATGCTGGTCTCTTGCAAAAAGAAGCAGAAGGTACAAGCGAGGGAATTAACCTTTTACTTTTGCATGCGGAAGATCAGTTAATGAGCGCTGAGGGATTCAAGATTATTGCTTTAGAATTTATTGATGTATATAAGAAATTTGCTGATAAACATTAAAAAATATAAAGTGTAGAACGGTGGGAGTTGAATATATGGGATTTCCAAAAGATTTTTTATGGGGTGGCGCTGTTGCAGCGCACCAGTTAGAAGGTGCATGGCAAGCAGGTGACAAAGGGGTAAGCGTTGCGGATGTAATGACTGCTGGGCGGCATGGGCAGCCTCGCCAAATCACCGATGGCGTTAAAGAAAATTTGAATTATCCGAATCATGATGCAATTGATTTTTACCATCGGTATAAGGAAGATGTTAGTTTATTTGGTGAAATGGGATTTAAATGTTTCCGAACTAGTATTGCCTGGACCCGTATTTTCCCAAATGGCGATGAATTGGAGCCGAATGAAGCTGGACTGCAATTTTATGATGACCTTTTTGATGAATTACATAAATATGGCATTGAGCCGGTGATTACTTTATCGCATTTTGAGCTGCCCTATCATCTTGTATCACAATATGGTGCTTGGCGAAATCGAAAAATGATAGAGTTCTTTGTTCGTTTTGCTGAAACTGTTTTTAGACGATATAAGGATAAAGTGCATTATTGGATGACTTTTAATGAAATCAATAATCAAAGCGAATTAGAAGTTCCATTTACAGCATTTACGAATTCTGGTGTTCTCTATAAAGATGGTGAAGATAAAAAAGAAGTGATGTATCAAGTAGCACATTATCAATTTGTGGCAGCGGCTTTGGCTGTGAAAAAAGGACATGAAATAAATCCAGAGTTTAAAATAGGCTGTATGTTATCCTATCAGCCAGTTTATCCAGAGAGCTGCAATCCGGAAGATCAGATTAAGCAGCTCGAGAAAATGCATATGCGTAATTTTTTTGGTGATGTGCATTGTCGTGGTCATTATCCAGCATATGCTCTTAAAGAATGGGAAAATAAGGGATATAAAATTGCCATGGAGCCGGGAGATTTAGAAATTATTGCGGCAGGTACCGTGGATTATTTGGCTTTTAGTTATTATATGAGTTTTGTGGTATCTTCTGATGCGGCGAAGATGAAGTCAGTGAGTGGCGGTGCCACTATCGCCGTAGATAATCCATATCTTAAGCAATCAGAATGGGGCTGGCAAATTGATCCGGTTGGCCTGCGGTATGCATTGGCAGTACTTACAGAACGTTATGAGCTTCCGCTTATGGTTGTTGAAAATGGTATTGGATTGCATGAATCTAAAGTCGGCAATATGATGATTCAAGATGATGCCCGTATAGAATATTTTGCTGCCCATATTGAACAGATGAAACAAGCAATTGATCTGGATGGTGTTAAACTTTTAGGATATTGTCCATGGGGACCGATTGATTTAGTTTCAGCTGGCACGGGGGAAATGGAAAAAAGGTATGGTTTTATTTATGTAGACAAAGATAATGAAGGCCATGGAAGCTTAGACCGCACGAAGAAAAAATCATTTTACTGGTATCAAAAAGTTATTTCGAGCAATGGTGAAGATCTTAGCAATATATAAGATTAGAGTTTAAATGTCTTTGGATTTTATGAGTCCAAAGACATTTTTTTATAGGATAATTTTCTTATTTTTCAGTAAATGCGCACTATAGGACGGGTGGAAATGTTATAATAAATATAGTTTTATGGATTGATGATAAAAACAAAGGAGTGTATTTCAATAAATGATAACGAAAAAATGTGGTAAAAAAGCAATTGCATCGATTAGCATGGCAGCAATTGCCTTTACAATAGGGTTTTCGGTGCTGCAGCCAATCAAAGCGGAGGCTTTTAATATTGGTGGTGCTGCGGGAGCTATTGTAGGCAGTGCTATTCAATATACTAAATTTAATAAAGAATTGAATTATTATAATAATGATGGACGAAATGAATATTTTGAAGAAATAAAAAAGAAAGATGGCGTGAATGAAGACCCTTATAAAAATGAACTTTTGACGAATATTATGACTAGGCTTTCCGCATCGATTGCGCAAAGCGATTCTTCTATTACAAGTAAACCCTACAATTATTTTGTGAATAATCAAACAACATTTAATGCATATTGTACACTAGGTCATAATATGAGCGTAAATGCAGGCTTATTTGATTTGCTAAATTATAATGAAAATGAAGTAGCTTTTGTAGTAGGGCATGAAATGGGGCATGGTCAAAAAGATCATCCGGTTCAAGGGTTTAAAAAAGCGGTGCCAGTTAGCATAATTGCTAGTGTGTGGGGGTCGCAAACGAGTGGTATCGAAGCAACTGGTGTTAATGTATTGGCAAACTATGCAACCGCTGTTAATATTACAAAACCACAAGAGTGGGAAGCAGATAATTTAGCGTTTGGTTATGCGAGCCATGCTGGCTATAATCCGGGTGCTGGAGCGGCTGTTTGGCAGCGTGTCATTGAAAAGATGGGGAGTTCATCCAGTAATTTTGTTGGTGAGATTTTTTCACCATCGGATCATCCTAAAAACGAGGAACGCCGGGAAAATTATTCGAAGAAACTTACGGAATACAGCAATCAACATGTAACGGTCGATAATGGTGTAATTAAAGTAAATGGTAAAGAATTTATGACAGCTGGTGCAACGGATTCAATGAGTAGTGCAGAACGTGCCTACCTGATTGCCGGAAATTTGGCAGCAGTTTATCATAATAATAATTCGGCACCGGAGGCTTATGTGGAAAATGGGCTTGTGAAAATGGGTGCTCAAGCTATTTTGGCATCGAATAGCAATGAAGCAGATGCTGATGCACTTGCAGATAAATTAAATCATATTCGCTAAACTAAAAGAGCAGTTGCATTGGTGCGACTGCTCTTTCGGTTTATGAAGTTCTATATTTATAAAACTGTTTGCCAATGCTGATTTACCAGCAATAAAAGGAAAATCCTTGAAATCAAAAGCTAAATAGCTTATAGTAAAATAAGAGCTATGGATTTTGACTTTAATAACAAGAAGGGGATTCATCATGGTAAATAAAAAAATGTTTATCTTTTTTATTATGGTTTGTATTTTGATTTTGAATCCGATGGTTTTTGCTCAAACGATAGGCACAAATGAAGCGCAGCAAGATATAAAACAGGCCGAAATTTCGCAGGCACAGGGTGATTATTGGGAAAGTGTACGTTCTTATAGTAAAGCAATTGCATTGGATCCGGGACAGGTTGTATTGTATAAAAATCGTGGGAACGTTTATTACCGTCTGGGAAAGTATAATGAAGCAATGCGTGATTATAATACGGCGATTGCTCTTGACCATTCTTATCTTGATGCCTATAATAATCGGGGTAATATATATAATGAATTTGGTGAATATGAAAAGGCATTAAAAGATTATACACAAGTTATTGCTGGCAATCCTAAGCATGCCAAGGCCTATTATAACCGTGGAATTGTTTATGGAAATTTGGTTCAATATGAGAAAGCGGTTGCGGATTATAGCAAGGCGATTGAGCTAAATCCTTTGTTTACGGATGCTTATAATAATCGTGGCAATATTTATGAACTTATGGAAAAATATCAGGAAGCCTTAAAAGATTATGAAAAAGCAATTCAGTTAGATGAAAAATATATTCATGCATATTATAATGAAGGGAATATTTACGCAAAACTTGGTGAAAATGAGCAGGCCCTTAAATTTTATAGAAAGGCAGTCAAGGTAGAGCCGCATTATGTAGATGCCTATAACAATATGGGAATAACCTATGCATTCATGAAAAAATATCAAAAAGCATTGAAATGGTATGGCCAAGCACTGCAAATAGATCCAAAGTACACAAATGCCTATAATAATCGTGGGAATCTATATGCTGAAATTGGAAACTATGAAGAGGCCCTTATTGATTTTAATCGTGCGATTGAGTTATCACCGGATAATGCTGGTTGTTATATGAATCGGGCCGATTTATATGAAAAAATAGGACAAACGGAGCAAGCGAAGCTGGATTATAAACGTGCCGTTGGTCTTGACAGCAAGTATATAAAAGATGTGCCACTCAAATATCAATATTAGTTTTCTGCCAGATTGGCTTTAATAAAAGAAAAATCTTTTATTAAAGCCGTTTTTGTTTCGCTGCATTCATAGGAGCCTTGTATTTTCGGCCAAATAAGGTTAAAATTATACAAAATGATAATAAACAATTTACAACAATAAAATAATGCGGTGGAGGGCTTGGATGAAAATGATAAAAGGGCTTGTTTTTGATATACAGCGGTTTTCTACACATGATGGTGATGGTATTCGAACTACCGTGTTTTTGAAAGGCTGCCCGCTGCACTGTGTGTGGTGCCAAAATCCAGAAGGTATTTCACCAGAAAAAAAATTAGTGTATTTTCCTAATAAATGTATTTTTTGTGCTTCCTGTTTGCAGATAGCGGATAAAGCGATAGAAATCAGCGGTAATAAATTGATTTTGTCGCAAGCCAAAGTTAAAAATGGTGAACGATATGAAGAAATTTGTCCTACCGGCGCATTGAAAATGGATAGTCGTGAATATAGCATTGAAGAAGTTTTGGAAATTGTCATGTCGGATCAGGCTTTTTTTGTTCATGGCGGCGGTGTTACATTGTCTGGAGGTGAACCGTTTTTTCAAAAACAATTTACACTTGAGTTGCTGAAAAATTTGCAGAAAAATCACATTCACACGGCAGTAGAAACATCTTTATTTGTTGATCAAGACTATCTGCTGCAGGTTTTGCCATATATAGACACATTGTTTGCCGATTTAAAAGTGTTTGATGCGGCGCGGCATCAAAAAATAACGTCGGTGAATCCACAATTGATTCAGGATAATATTAAGTATGTGTTACAGTCACCACATCGAAATAAAGTCGTAATTCGCACTCCACTGATTCCAGAGTATACAGCGTTTTCAGAAAATATTCGTCAGATTTGTCGATATATTACGGATATTTTCCCTGATGTAAAATATGAATTATTGAATTATAATCCTTTAGCAAAAGCTAAATATGAGCATGTGGAAGCTTCCTATTGTTTTGAGGACAATCATCCGCTGTACAGTGCGTCTGAAATGAATGGTTTTTATGCTATGGCATATCAAGCCGGTATAAAGAATTTAATTGTCTAGAGCTGATAGAAATGGTAGAATGAAGTTTTCGTGGAATTTAAGGAAAAATATAGATTGAGGTGGAAATATGTTTTTAGAAGAAAGACAAGAAGCTATTTTAGCAATGTTAGAACATGATGGAAAAGTTAAAGTAAAAGAACTCAGCGAATTGTTTGATGTGACGGAAGATTGCATACGGAAAGATTTGGGGTCACTTGAAAAACAAGGTAATTTGAAACGTACCTATGGCGGCGCCGTTGTTCTTAGACAAAATCTGCACAATATGGAAGTCAGCAAACGCCGCAATACGGATGTAGACGCCAAACGAAAAATAGCACAGGCAGCGGTTAATTTGATTCACGAAAAAGATATGGTTTTTTTGGATATTTCTACCAGTAACCTGGAGATTGCGGCACTTTTGGCGAAACAGCCTAAAGACGTTACAGTTGTGACGAATATGATTGAGATTTTAGTAATTTTGGCGCAAAATCCTAAAATAAAAGTATTATTTGCTGGTGGTACCATAAATAAGAGTCGAGATGGTTTCTGGGGCGGAATGACACTAGATTTTATTTCGCGGCTTAAACCGGATATTGCTTTTGTTGGGGCTGTAGGCGTCGATATAAGAGAAAATAGTGTTTCTACGTATGATATTGAAGATGGAATCAATAAAGCAGCGATTATTCAAGTAAGCAAAAAAGCTTATCTTGTTGCAGCCATGAAAAAAATGAGCAATGATGGAAATTATAATTATGTAACGTTGGATGCTTTGACGGGCATTATAACGGATTCAGTATTGACAGATGAATTACATGAAATTGCTGCAGGTTATGGTGTCGAAATTATCATGCCATATTTGCAAGACTAGACACTCTATATAAAAAATAGAGGATTTTTTGAATAACAAAGCGAAACCTTCTAAGTTGTTGTTTTTTTGCAAGGATTTTAGGAGGTTTTTTATTTATGAAAGAGAGTTTATCTCGCATTTTTGATTGGCGAAATTTTTGTCGATTTGTTCAACAAGAAATCAAGGTATTTTTGTTTTTTCTCATATTACTTTGTTTATTTCGCCTGATTTTTTTGGGCTGGATGTCTGAATACATGAGTAAAACCGCGACGATGCATGATGTGCTGACAGTTATGCTGGTGGGGACGAAAATTAGTCTTAAAAGTGCGGGGGTTCTTACCGTGATTTCCCTGCTGATCAGCGGCGTGGCTACTGTACTGGCACCGTCTTACGAAATGACAGTTCGTAAAGTGGTGGGTAGTTTTTATATTGTAATTTTATCCGTTCTGTTTTGTGCGCGTTTCCCGTATTATAGACAATTTCATTCGGGATTTAATCAATTGATTTTTAATACATTCAACGATGATGTGTACGCATTGAGCCTTTCGCTGGTACAGGAATTTTATCTGCCGCTGCGTTTGGCTGGTGCTTTTGTTTTGGCATTTTTTCTTTATAAACTATTTTCAGATTGGCTTAATAGAGCTGTTTTTAAAATGCCGTCTTTTTCGTTTCCTTGTTTTAAGTGGGTAAGTCGTGCAGTCGTTGTCCTATTTTTATACTGGGGTATTGTTTTTGTGATGTTTGGCGGCAGCTTTAGCTGGGCTACAGAGGTGGACTGGGAAAACGCTGGTGTGACCAAAGATCCTTTTTTAAATGAAGTGATCTTAGATGATATGCAGGCAATTTATCGTGCCTATACGATGAATAACCGTTTGGAAGCCTGCAATGGTCTGAATTTTGACGTGGATCAAATACGTTTTTTCACAGCAAAGCTCACGAATAAAACACAGCTGCAATCCAATGATTTAGATGAATATTTACGAAAAGAAGCGCAGGGGCCGTTGGTTGAAAAACCTAAGCACATTTTTGTGATTATCTCTGAAAGTTATGCGAATTGGCCGCTGCTGGAAAAATATAAAGACCTTCATATTGCGGATGGTATGAAGCAAATTATTGCCAAAAATGACAGTGATTATATAGGGACTTTTTTGCCAAATGGTGCAAGTACAGTTTCCGCAGTCACTGGTGTGGTTACTGGATTTGCCGATGCAAATCTTTATCTTACCACGATGCCGGAAGCTTTTGCTGAGCCTTATTCTACAGCCAGTGCACCACAGCTTCAAAAATTAGGCTATGATACAAATTTTTGGTATGCGGGGCCAACGACTTGGGAACGTATACAGGCTTTTACACTGGCACAGGGATATCAGCATTTTTATAGTCGTGGTGATTTTGCCAAGGCAGCAGAAGGTAGTGTGTGGGGGTGTGATGATAAATACCTTTATGAGGCTGTGTTAGATGGTATCGATTCGGATCAACCAAGCTTCAACGTAATATTGAATGTATCAAATCATTCCCCCTTCACAGTGGATGTTGTCAAAGAAGGGTTTGATAAAGAAAAGGTGATTGCCGCCTTACCGCCAGAAGCGCAAGCGGATATGGCGCTGGTCAATCAATTAGGTCATTTTTGGTATGCAGACAAAATGATGGCAGATTTCATTCAAAAGACAAAACAAAAATATCCAGATAGTCTTTTTATTATTGTTGGCGATCATGCGGATCGTTATAATATTGAGAAAACACCGTCCATGTATGAACGGTATGGTATTCCATTTATTGTTACAGGGCAGGGGGTCACGAAAGGAATCTTACCTAAAGATGCTGCAGGCAGCCAAATTGATATCATTCCGACTTTGATTGAGATGATAGCCCCACACGGTTTTTCGTATCATTCTGTGGGGACTAGTTTAACGCGCGGCAATAAAGAAGCAGTAAATTATGGCTTTTGGATGACGCATGACTATATTGGTAAAGCAGATCTTGCAGAATTTCAGCCGGAATCAATTCGGGGGGATTCACCAGAACTCGACACAGCGGCTTTACAGGATTATATTGATGCGATTAGGAGCATTTCCTGGTGGCGGGCAAAATATGGCCCGATACTTAATGCAGACTTATTAAAAGATCGTTGAGTTGTTTGTGTTATTTTATAATTGAGGTGTAAGTGTGGCTAATGTTCACAAAGGGAAAAAAACATTAAATAGACAATCAAGGCAGTATTTGTTTAGTGCATTTGTTTGCGCAGGTTTGATCGGAACTTATGTAGTTATGATTTTTCGGCTGGGGGAAGAACTTTCCATCAATCCATTCTTTCATTTATTGCCAGTGATTTGGTTAATGGGGATTTTTTACTATTGTCGTCGGTATAGAATACTCCAAGCGGGGGCTCGCGGGGAAAATGAAATTTTGACTTATGTAAGGAAATTACCCAATCAGTACCATGTGTTTTCAAATTTTGTTATTCAAGAAAAACGAATTCGTGATGAAGCCGATTTTATTGTTGTTGGTGAAAATGGCGTTTTTGTAGTAGAGGGCAAAAATCATTTAGGGAAAATTGTCGGTACAGAAGACGATATCGAGTGGAAACAATATAAATTTGGGCAAAAAGGTAAGCTGTATACGAAAAATATGATGAACCCGATTAAACAGACGAAGTGGCATCGTCATAATATTGAAGGTATGCTCCGAAATGCTGGTTTTTGCATTTCGGTTGTGCCGCTTTTAGTATTTACCAATACCGCGGTGCAGCTCGAAATTGCATCAAGCGAGATAGTTGTCTTAAAGGGCAGTAAATATGTGAATGACTATATTTTGCGCTATAGTCCTCAGCGTAAACTTGATAAACATATGATTAAAGATATTGTTGCTTTACTGGAAAAGAAAGCCCGAGTTATTCAGTCTTGAAAAAAGAGAAGGCGGAACGGTTCCTATAGAAAGAACCGTTCCGCCTTCTTTTTGTGAATAAAAGAATAGCAGCTAAAGGACGTGTCTAAAACATAATACGATAAAACAGATAAGTGAAACAAAAAAAGTGAAATATTCCACCATTTTTATTGGATAAGCATAATGCAGCGGGATATCAACTACTCTTGGGACATTACTGCAAAGCAGTGATATTGCCATTGAAATATAAAATAAGATATTAACCATTGGGACTGAGCGATAAAAAACCAAAGCTTTGAGAAGAATGAAGACGGCAAATGCAATAAAAAAATAAGAGAATTTTTCGGCAAACATAAAGCAGCACACTCCCAAAAGAAGATTTTTAAGTATTTTTAAAAACTTATTCATATTATAACATAAATATAGGAAATTATAGTCGGTTGACCTTAAAAATAAGCATGATTTCAGAAAATAGTAAATACAGTATAAACAAATTATTTTTTGTGTGTATTGCACCTATTATTGCATTATGGTATAATTATTGGGTAATAAACGGAAGTGTGTTTATTATTCAAACAGGTTATAAAGCGACTAGCTTTACCTCAAAATGGGGAGCTATGTCTAACCAAGTTTTCGCAGAGAGAGCTTGTAATTATTCCCAATTTGGGGAAAAGTGAGGTGCAATAAGATATGAAAAAAGGAATTCATCCTGAATTCAAACAAGCAAAAGTTATTTGTGGTTGTGGCAGTACTTTTACAACAGGTTCTGTAAAAGACGAATTACGTGTTGATGTATGTTCAAACTGTCATCCTTTCTTTACTGGTCGTCAACGTGATGTTGCTGCTGGTGGTAGAATTGAAAAATTCAACAAGCGTTACGGAAGCAAATAATTTATGTAAATGGGCAGCAGAGCAGAAATGCTCTGCTTCATTTATATCTGAATGTATTTTATGTTGGGAGTAATTCTGTGTAATGGGAGGAATTACAAATGAGTAGTAATAAATTAACTGTAGGCGGGCAAGCCGTTATAGAGGGCGTTATGATGCGCGGACCTAAAATGGTATCCACAGCGGTGCGCGAGCCATCTGGTCAAATCAGTGTTAAAGTAGATCCTGTATCATCGCTTAGTGATCGCTATTCAATTTTAAAAAAACCAATGCTTCGCGGAGTAGTTGCATTAGGTGAATCGCTGGTATTGGGTTTGAAATCACTATCGTATTCAGCGCAAAAAGCTGGTGATGAAGATGAACAGCTTTCTGATAAAGAATTGGTTATGACAATTCTGTTTTCTTTGGGGTTGGCAATTTTGCTATTTGTCATTATACCTACAGCGGCAGCCAAGTATATTGATGCCTCTTTTACGAATCCGATTCTTTTAAATTTATTGGAAGGTGGGCTTCGGTTAGGAATTTTTTTGGTTTATATCTATGGTATTTCACGGATGAAAGATATTCAACGTGTGTTTAAATATCATGGTGCGGAGCATAAGACAATCCATGCCTATGAAGCCGGTGTAGAACTTACGGTCGAAAATGTGCAAAAATATAGTACGCTTCATCCACGCTGTGGTACGGCATTTTTGCTTATCGTCATGGTAGTTAGTATTATTATGTTTGCTTTTTTAGGCTGGCCTGATTTATGGCTGCGTATTTTATCAAGGGTGATACTGCTTCCAGTAGTGGCCGGTATTTCTTATGAAATTATCCGTTTTTCGGGTAAAAGCCAAAATCCATTGGTGCATATTGCAATCTTGCCGGGGCTTTGGCTGCAAAAAATTACGACAAGCCAACCAGATGATGATATGGTTGAAGTCGCTATTCAAGCATTGGAAGCAGTACTTGTTGAAGATCCGCTTCCAGAAACGGTTTCAATAGTCGCTCCACTGCCAACAGAAAGTTGATTGGTATTTAAGTTTTTAGTTTTAGGGGTGAAGTACACATGCTGCAAAAATTACAGGCAGTTGAAGATAAATATTTAGAGCTGGAGTCATTGATTAGTGATCCGGATGTCATTTCAGATATGACTAAATGGCAGAAATATAATCGGGAGCATGCCGCTCTTATGGTGATTGTGGAGAAGTTCCGCGAATACAAAAAAGTTTGCCAGGGAATTGATGATGATAAAGCGATGTTCGCTGAACAGTTAGATGATGATTTTCGCAAGATGGTTGAAGCTGAAATTGTGGAATATAGACTGATCAAAGAAAAACTGGAAGCGGAGCTGCCACTTCTTCTTTTACCAAAAGACCCGAACGATGATAAAAGTGTTATCGTCGAAATTCGCGGAGGTGTGGGCGGTGATGAAGCTGCACTTTTTGCCGGAGATCTCTTTCGAATGTATTCACGTTATGCTGAAGTGCAGGGCTGGAAAATAGAAATCCTCAATTCCAATGCGACGGAACTTGGGGGATTTAAAGAAATATCATTTTCTATTTTGGGTTATGGAGCATACAGCAAACTGAAATATGAAAGTGGGACGCATCGAGTTCAGCGTGTGCCAGCAACCGAATCGAGTGGACGGATTCATACATCTGCGGTTACAGTAGCCGTATTGCCAGAAGTCGAGGAAGTCGAAGTGGATATTAAAGCGAATGAACTTCGTATTGATACCTATTGCGCGAGTGGTGCTGGTGGTCAGTATGTCAATCGGACTGAAACGGCAGTTCGTATTACGCATTTGCCAACGGGCGTCGTTGTGCAGTGCCAAGATGAAAAATCACAACTTAAAAACAAAGAAAAAGCGATGCGCGTACTTCGTGCTCGAGTTCAGGAAAAAGCATCACAAGCACAGCATGATGAAATTTCAGCCGATCGAAAATCTCAGGTGGGATCGGGCGATCGCAGCGGTCGGATTCGTACGTATAATTTTCCTCAAGGCCGTGTGACGGATCATCGGGTAGGGCTTACGCTGCATAAACTAGATTTTGTCTTAAATGGTGAAATAGATGAGCTCATCAATGCTTTGATTACCGCTGATCAGACTGAAAAAATGAAGCGGGTCAATTGATATGGCGATGAAAAATGAAGTTTGGACAATCGGCAGTATTATAAAATGGACGGAGCAGTACTTTCGGGATAAAGGCGTGGATTCCCCGCGCCTTGATGCGGAAGTACTGCTTTCCCATGTCCTAAAGAAAGAGCGTATTTATTTATATATTCATTTTGATGAGCCCTTAGAGGCTGCGGAGCTAGCGTCATTTCGGGATATGGTAAAAAAACGTGTACAGAGAATACCGGTGGCCTATATTGTTGGCGCGCGCGAGTTTATGGGACTTACATTTGCTGTTTCGCCTATGGTACTGATTCCACGTCCTGATACCGAAATTCTTGTAGAAGCCGTTATTGAGCGCTTTAAGGATAAAGCACAAATAAAATTTGTTGATATTGGAACTGGCAGTGGCGCTATCGTACTGTCCCTGCTGCATTATTTGCCCCTGGCTTGTGCTGCGGCGGTTGACATATCGCAAGATGCTCTTACTGTTGCGGCAGAAAATGCCGAAACACTTTTAGTGAAGGATCGTGTCGATTTTTATTTGGGGGATGTATATGCACCATTAACGGCGGAAAAGTTTGATGCAATTATTTCAAATCCGCCTTATATTCCAAATGAAGATATTGCCGAACTAGAACCGGAAGTTAGAGATTTTGAACCATATGGGGCTTTAGCCGGCGGTATGGATGGGTTGGACTTTTATCGCCGGTTAATAGTCGGTGGCAGCGAGCGATTGAAGGACGGTGGCTTTATGGCCTTTGAAGTCGGGATAAACCAAGCAGGAACGGTAGCCGCTTTAGCTGAGTCCATCCCAGAATTAGGCAAGGCAGAAATTCTTAAAGATTACGCGGGAATTGAGCGTGTCGTTATTTTGTATAAAAAATAAATAGAGCTAAACTATTTTTGTCCTCCCTTTTTAGAAGGTCAAAGAGGTGAGTGGTGAGAGGTAATAGTCATGAAAACAAATATTGTGAAAATAAACAAACTTGAAGCCGTGGATGCAAATATAATTCAAGCTGCAAAAATTATTCGATCTGGCGGCTTAGTTGCATTTCCGACTGAGACCGTTTACGGACTTGGGGCGAATGGTCTTGATGCGAAAGCGGCGGCGGGTATTTATGCGGCGAAGGGACGTCCTTCTGATAATCCATTAATTTTACATGTCTGTGATTTTGCCATGCTGGCAGATTTAGTTGTTGAAATTCCTGAAACTGCAAAAAAAATCATAACTGCTTTTTGTCCGGGGCCGATTACTATGATTCTAAAACATAAAGCAGTTGTGCCATCAGCGATTACTGGCGGTCTCGACACCGTAGGTATACGAATGCCAGATGACGATATCGCGCGAGCGTTAATTCGCCTTGCTGGGGTACCAATTGCGGCCCCCAGTGCCAATACATCCGGACGCCCGAGTCCGACTACAGCTGCAGCAGTATTGGCTGATTTGAATGGGAAAATTGATATGCTGATTGATGGAGGGGCTTCTACCTTTGGTGTAGAATCAACCATTGTTGATTGTACAGGTTTATTGCCAACTGTCCTGCGTCCTGGAGCAATTACCATGGAAATGTTAACAGAAGTTTTGGGTGAGGTTGCTCTGGACCCTGCGCTAGTTGGTGCTGATGTGGTACCGAAAGCACCAGGCATGAAATATAGACATTATGCACCAAAAGCACCTTTGGTTGTCATTAAAGGGAATTGTACAAAACTGGTTGATCGATTTTTAGCTGAAATCAAGGATGCAGCTTTACAAAAGAAACAGATTGGCTTGATTGTTAGTGCAGAATTGGCAAAAAAACTGCCGACAGATTGTGAAACGTTTATATATGGGTCACAGACAGATTTATCTGCTATTGCTGCCAGCCTTTATGAAGGTTTGCGCAGTTTTGATGATAAAAAGGTGGATGTACTTTTTGCTGAAGCTACATCGGAAATTGGACTGGGGCTTGCGATTATGAATCGTCTAAATAAAGCAAGTGGTTTTAATACGATAACCGCATAACTGTAGTGTCAAGGAAGTTGTATAGTATTAATCAGAAAAGGGCAGTGCTTTTTATTTTTCAACTTTCAATTTTTAATTTTCGTGTCTTATGGTAAAATAGAGGATAAGATTTGATTCCCTGGAGGTAAAATGATGAGAAAAGTTTTATTCGTTTGCACGGGAAATACCTGTCGTAGTCCAATGGCTGCCGTTGTGCTGCAAGATAAAGTCAAAGCTGAATGCTTAACAAATGAGATTTATGTTAGTTCAGCCGGGCTGGCAGCTGTACCTGGTTCTCCGGCAGCTGATAATGCTTGCGCAGCTGTAGCGAGTCTTGGTTTATCACTTGGTTCTCATAAAGCGACGGCTTTGTCTATGAATATGATTGAGGCAGCTGATTTGGTATTTACCATGACGCGTCAGCACCGTGATGCAATTTTGCGTGCACTGCCAACGGCCGGTCGCAAAGTTTTTACTTTGACAGAATATGTGGAAGCAACAGAAGAAGAAATCACAGATCCATATGGCGGTGATTTGAGCAGTTATCACAATTGTTTATTGCTGCTTAAAAAAAATATTGATAAAGCTTGGCCAATGATTCGAGCTTTGGTATAAAAATAGAGTAATCGTTACAAAATAAAAAGCTGTTTAGCTATGGAGGTATAGTGATGAAAATTACAATTGGTAGTGATCATGGTGCAGTGGAGTTAAAAGAAGAAATTAAAACAGTGTTAGCAGATTTTCCTGATATTGAAGTGAAAGATTTGGGTACTTTTGGCGATACTGCCGTGGATTATCCTGATATTGCTGAAAAAGTGTGCCAAACCGTTGTGGCTGGTGAGGCTGACCGTGGTATTTTGCTTTGTGGAACTGGTATTGGCATTTCAATTGCTGCGAATAAAATAAAGGGTATTCGAGCTGCTTTGTGTACAGATGTGTATTCAGCTAAAATGTCTCGCGAACATAATAATGCAAATGTGCTGGCAATGGGCGGCCGGGTAACTGGCTTTGGCCCTGCGGGGGAAATCGTGAAAGTTTGGGTTACCACAGAGTTTGCTGGTGGACGCCATGCTCGCCGCGTTGATAAAATCTCTGCTTTGGAAAAAGAATAGAAATTGGTACCTTACATTACAAGCTAGCTGATTGCAGACTTACTGCTATCAAGCTTGATATATTTTTTGATTATAGGGGGATTTGTTTAGATGAGTTTATTAGACAACTTAGCTGCTGTAGATCCGGAAATTGCGGTGCAGATTGATCATGAACTAAATAGACAGCGCAATAAACTGGAATTGATTGCCTCGGAAAATATTGTAAGTCAAGCAGTTATGGAAGCGCAGGGCTCCGTACTCACGAATAAATATGCTGAAGGATATCCTGGCAAACGTTATTATGGTGGCTGCGAATTTGTCGATGTTGTTGAACAACTGGCAATTGATCGGGCTAAACAATTGTTTTGTGCGGAATATGCAAATGTACAGCCGCATTCCGGAGCACAGGCGAATATGGCAGTGTTTTTTGCCTTGCTGACGCCTGGTGATACCGTAATGGGCATGAATTTAACAGATGGTGGTCACTTAACCCATGGCAGCCCAGTCAATATGTCCGGTAAATATTTCAACATTGTTCCTTACGGTGTTGATAAAGCAACCGAACGTATTGACTATGATGAGCTGCAAAAAATTGCTCAAGAATGCAAGCCAAAATTGATTGTTGCAGGAGCTAGTGCTTATGCCAGAACAATTGATTTTGCAAGGCTTAGTGAAATCGCTAAGTCGGTTGATGCATTATTTATGGTTGATATGGCACATATTGCTGGTTTAGTTGCAGCCGGACTTCATCCAAATCCGCTGCCTTATGCAGATGTCGTTACATCCACAACCCACAAAACACTGCGTGGACCACGTGGAGGACTTATTTTATGTAAAAATGCTGAATTTGGCAAACAGTTTAATAAGGCGATATTTCCTGGAATACAGGGTGGACCACTGATGCATGTTATTGCCGCTAAAGCCGTAGCATTTAAAGAGGCTTTGACTGCTGAATTTAAAATATATCAACAGCAAGTTGTCAAAAATGCGGCTGTGCTGGCTGATGAACTTACAGCAAATGGTTTTAGAATTGTGTCGGGAGGAACCGATAATCATCTGATGCTTGTGGATCTTCGCAACAAAAATTTAACTGGTAAAGTTGCAGAAAAATTATTGGACGATGTGGGAATTACTGCTAATAAAAATACAATTCCATTTGAACCACTAAGTCCCTTTGTAACCAGTGGTATTCGACTTGGTTCTCCAGCACTTACGACACGGGGCTTCAAAGAAGCAGACATGAAGCAAGTCGCAAAAATCATGGCACTTGTTTTAAATGATCCGGAAAATACTGCGGTGCATGAAACAGCAAAGAATATGGTTCATGAACTTTGCGTAAAATATCCTATATATTAATAAGAGGTGGAAGAAATTAATGTCAGATTTAAAAATCAATGTAATCAATCATCCCTTAATTCAGCACAAGCTTACGCTTATGCGGAAAGAAACAACTGGTACAAAAGATTTTCGTGAATTATTAGAAGAAATTTCTATGCTGATGGCTTATGAAATTACACGCGATTTTCCATTGAAAGAAATTGAAATAAAAACACCAGTAACAACTTGCAAATCGAAAGTTTTAACCGGTAAAAAAGTGGGTGTTGTGCCAATTTTACGGGCGGGACTTGGTATGCTGAATGGAGTTGTTAATATGATTCCGGCGGCTCGTGTTGGTCATGTTGGCATGTATCGTGATCCGGAAACCTTGAAACCAGTTGAATATTACTGCAAGCTGCCAAGCGATGTAAGTGAACGTACACTTATTGTTGTCGATCCAATGCTCGCAACGGGCGGATCGTCAGCGGCAGCGCTTTCACTCTTAAAAGAAAAAGGTGCGAAATCGATTATTCTTATGTGCCTTGTTGTAGCACCTGAAGGTGTTAGAGTGGTCAATGAAGAACATCCGGATGTACCTATTTACACAGCAAGTGTAGATGAATGTCTCAATGAACATGGTTATATTGTGCCAGGTCTTGGTGATGCTGGCGATCGTATCTTTGGTACTTTGTAAAAAAGAAGCTTAGCTTCCTTTTGCGTAGTTTATGTTACGATATTGTTTCTTATTAAGGAGTTAAGTTTATGGATATATCACCACGTCCAGAATGGACAGATTATTTTCTTGATATTGCCAAAGCGGTAGGCCGGCGGTCTACTTGCCTACGGAGGCAGTATGGAGCGATTATTGTGAAAGATCATATTATTATCAGTACCGGATATAATGGTGCACCACGTGGTGAGAGTAATTGTATTGATACTGGTATTTGTGAACGCGAACGCTGCAATGTACCGAAAGGTGAACGTTATGAACTTTGTGTTGCGGTTCATGCCGAGCAAAATGCAATCATCAATGCGGATCCGGTTAAGATGAAGGGCGCAACAATCTATATTGTTGGCTATAATTCAGATGGAACACTTGCCTCCGGTCAGCCTTGCCTGCTGTGTCGCCGCATGCTGTGCAACGCAATGGTTGAAAAAGCCATCTATCTTGATACGGATGGTTCTATCATTGAAGTGGCACCGAAGGATATAAAAAATTAAGCAAAATAAAAACGCTGCTGACGCTAAGGGCTCAGCAGCGTTTTATTTTCGTTCGTACTCTTTTAAAGGTATGCTATATAGAACGCATTCAAGAAATTACATCCAATCTATCAGTCTGCCAGGAAGAGGGCATCGTTTGCTTCCTAACGTAACGCCACAGAGCCCTATACCCCATTCCTGACGAGTGCCATATAAAATGTTTAATGCCATATATATCTTATAAAAATCGCAAGTTAAAGTGTACTTTTTTATAATGGCGCAGCTAAAAATACATATAAGTTCCTTGCGAAATCAAGTATAATAAGATTCATAACTTATATAGTTTATAGGAGAAATGGAGCAACAGTATGTTCAATATAATTGGATTGCCAAAACTTAATAAATTATCGCCAACTTTATATTCAACTCTATTAAAAATAGTCGAGGAATCTGGTGAACTGGCAAGGGCTACGTTGACTTTTTTGCCTTATGAAAGATTGCGCCCAGATGAAATTTCTGAACTTGCTGCGGCCCGTGAATCTTTAGCGGAGGTCAATGGTGAGCTGCTCGATGTTGCGCAGACTTGTGTTACAATGCTGTTTGTCATGGAAGAAAACTATGCGATTGTAATTGATGATTTGATTGAGCGGCATTTAAATAAATTAAAAGTAAAAAAGTATGCGTTTAGACAAGATCAGGTCTATAAACTTTATACGGAAGATAACTACAAATACATGTCACTGCCCAAACTTTTACTGCCAGAAGTGACACTTTTGCGAACGGTTTGTAAAATACAGGAAGAAGTGGGTGAACTCACGCAATATTTGGGGAAAAGGGCAGGTGCATCAGGCGAAAAAAATGTTATCGACAATAAAGAAGTTTTGGTTGGCAGTGCTGGAGAATTGCTGGATGTTGCCCAATGTTGCTTTACGATGATGTATATTTTAGCAGAAAAATATGATGTGGATATTGAAAACCTTATTCAGGTACATATTGCTAAATTAAAAGTACGCGGTTATTTCGTTTAAAATAAGCTTCGAAGTTTGCTGGAAATGAGTGTCTGGTTTATGATGAATAGCGGGTTTTTATTCAAGTTCTGGCAGGATAATATCGTTGACAGTGGTGAATTGGTGATGTACAATTATTCTGTTGCATAGAAAAGGGGTGCGAAATTTATGCCGGATTATATTTTGGCGTTTTTGATTGCGGTGGTTGTTGCGTATATTTTGACGCCGGGCATTATTTCTTTGGCTGTTAAAATGGGAGCTATGGATGCTCCGGATGCACGAAAAGTGCATAAATCGCCAATTCCACGGCTAGGCGGAATTGGTATTTATATTGCGTTTATGGTAGCTGTATTATGTACAGTTGAGCTTACACAGGAAGTAATTGGACTGCTTTTAGGCGGGACGATTATTGCCATTGTCGGGATTATTGATGATTTGAAAAATTTGCCAGCGAAAGTTAAGCTGCTGGGGCAGATTTTGGCCGCAGTTGTATTGGTTTCATTTGATGTGCGTATTGATTTTATCAGCGATCCATTCGGTGATATGATTTATTTTGAATATTTAGCTATTCCAATAACGATTTTTTGGGTTGTCGGTCTGACAAATACGGTAAACCTTATAGATGGTCTTGACGGGCTGGCTGCAGGCGTATCAACAATTGCAGCCATTACTATTTTACTGGTGGCATTGCAGCAGGACTATTTGCTGATCGCAGTGCTTACTGCAGCTTTAGCCGGTGGGGCTTTTGGGTTTTTACAGTATAATTTCAATCCAGCTAAAATTTTTATGGGTGATACGGGCAGTATGTTTTTAGGGTATATGCTGGCTGGTATTTCGATTATTGGTGCTGTGAAAAGTGCTGCGACCATTGCCTTGATTGTGCCGATTTTTGCACTGGGCCTGCCAATATTGGACACGGCTTTTGCGATTGTTCGTCGTTATCGCGGCGGTGTGCCGATTTTTAAACCGGATCGTGGACATTTGCATCATAGACTATTGGATTTAGGATTTACACAAAGGCAGGCAGTACTTTTGATGTATGTCATTAGTGGAGTTTTAGGGCTTAGTGCAATTGCCTTGACCGAAGTGAGCAGCGGTATTGCAATTTTAATTATTATTGCAGTGATTTTTGCGGTGCTTTTTGGGGCGAAAAAACTGGGTATTTTTGATTCGAAAAAATCAATAAGAATGCATTGATGATAGGCAGGCGAAAACCTGCCTATTTTATAAGTACAAAAAATTATGTATGACATTTGGCTTGAAGCTTGTGTGGAAGGAGCAAATTATTTTATGAAGAAAAAAATTAAGGTGATGACGGTATTTGGGACACGACCAGAAGCAATTAAAATGGCCCCGATCGTTTTGGAATTGACCAAATATCCTGATTTGATCACGCCAATCGTTACGGTTACGGCACAACATAGAGATATGCTGGATCAAGTTTTAGGATTATTCCAAATCAAACCGGATCACGACCTTGATATTATGGCAGCGGGACAAACTTTATTTGATATTACAACAAAAGCTATGATGGGGCTTGATAAAGTATTAAGTGAAGAAAAACCGGATATTGTTTTGGTCCATGGTGATACAACAACAACTTTTGCTGGAGCTTTGGCAGCATTTTATCATCAGACAACAGTTGGACATGTGGAAGCGGGTCTTCGAACCCATAATAAATATTCACCATTTCCTGAGGAAATGAATCGGAAACTCACAGGAGCTTTGACGGATCTTCATTTCGCACCGACCGATACAGCGGCGGCGAACTTAGCCAAAGAAAATATTACAGGTGAAAATGTTTTTGTTACGGGTAATACCGTTATTGATGCCTTACACAAGACGGTTTGCGAAGAATACCAATTTGACAATGAAATGCTGCAAAATATCGACTACAAAAATAAAAAAATTATTTTAGTCACGACACATCGCCGTGAAAATTTGGGAGAACCGATGCGTCACGTTTATAAGGCCCTTCGACAAATTGTTGAAGAATTTGCCGATGTAGAAATTGTTTTTCCTGTACATAAAAATCCAAAAGTACGCGAAGTTGTTCAAACGGAATTGGGCGATATGCCAAATGTACATTTGATAGATCCTTTGGACTATGAACCTTTTGCCAATTTGATGTATCGATCTTATCTTATCCTCACCGATTCTGGCGGTGTGCAGGAAGAGGCACCAGCACTTGGCAAACCTGTTTTGGTTTTGCGTGATACTACAGAACGGCCTGAAGCAGTAGCTGCCGGGACCGTAAAATTGATTGGTACTGATAAAAAACGAATATATGATGAAACAAGAGCTCTTTTACTCAATCCGATCGAATATGCTCGAATGTCAGGAGCTTGCAATCCTTACGGTGATGGTAAAGCAGCCAAACGTATCATTGAAGCGATTCTTTGGAAATATGGATTTGTCAGTCACAAACCAGATATATTTAAAGCAGAGAAAAAATAAGCATAGAGCCGGCTGTCATTTTTCTTGATAGTCGGCTGTTATACTATAATAAGTAATGTAAATGGTGGAGGCTCGGAAATAATGGACAAAAAGGAGAAAAAAAATGAAAATCCCAGCTCGAAACACACAACATTACAAGCTTTGACCTTTGTAAGCGGCATTGGAATCAATTTTGCTATCACGGTAGGTCTGTTTATTTATATGGGGAAATTGGCAGATGAATACTTTAATATCGCCCCGAAAGGAACGCTTGCTGGTATCTTTTTAGGCTTTATAATGGCTTTATGGGTAACAGGTAAAAAATTACTTGGAAAATCATGAGAATGTGTTATAATAAGATGAAATGCGATAAATAAATATTATATACATTTATCTTGTTATACTTTTTAGTTATGACTGGTGGGGGCGAAAGCTATTCATCAAAATAAAGCTTTGCTTATCTTGAAGGTTATAAATTAATAAAATAAAAACTTTTTCACAGGAAAAGTTTTGCGGTTTGTCGAATACGTTACGAATAAAAGTTTTATTAATAACAGTTATGAGACAAAATGAATTTTTAACTTCATGATGAATAGATTAGGCAGATATTCTGTGCCGCTAGCGGTTTAGAACACTGTTGGTGGTGGAATATGGAAAAGTTATTGACATTAGGCAGGAAAATTCTAGTTCAAACAATTTTGAGCGTAGCGATTTTAAGTATTCCGTTAGGGATGCTGCAGAAATTATATCTTGTTGTGCCGCTTATTACTGGATGTATCTTAGGAATATCTTGCTGGATAGTGATTAGTTATAGAATTTTGAAAAGTGATGCATCAAATATGGATGCGGCAAAAAAAAGTATGCAGATCGGCTGGCTGATTCGGTTGGTAATGATTCTGGGTACTTTTATTGCGGCCGTTCGTATTTCAACAGAAACCTTTTGGCTTGTTGTAATTGGCTTCTTTTTAATGTCTATGATCATGATGATCAATGCTATTGTTTATGCCTACAATAGCGATGTCAATAGAAAAAAATAGGGAGAGTGATATGTATGCATGAAATCGGTGTTCGTCACGTAGCACAGATTGCCGGATTTAGTTTCAACATGGATACATTGTACATGACCTGGCTTGCGATGGCAATTGTGATTCTTATTGCCATATTGGCAACACGCAGCCTGCATGTCATTCCAAAAGGATGGCAAAATGTCCTGGAAATCATTATTACAGGGCTGCAGAGTCAGATCAATGCTACGATGGGGGAAAGAGGCAAACTAGTAGCACCGCTGCTAATCTCTTTGTTCATGTTCATTCTGACGTCAAACTGGCTTGGTATGATACCGACGCTTTCATCGCCAACGAGTGACTTGAATACAACACTTGGTCTTGCACTGATGATTGTTTGTATGGTACATGTGTTGGGGCTTTATTTTAAAGGCTTCAGCTATATCAAACACTTTTTTCAGCCGTTTGCACCGTTTGTCATCATCAATCTTATTGAAGAACTGGCAAAACCTATTACACTGGCATTTCGTCTATTTGGTAATATACTGGCAGGAGAAATACTCATTATTATCCTGCTGATGTTAGTACCAATTTGGATGCCGATTCCAAGTGTGATTTGGCTCGCATTCAGCCTCTTTGTAGGCGGGGTTCAGGCGTTTATTTTTACAATGTTGTCTATGGCTTATTTAGCCAGTGCAGTAAAACAAGACAACCACTAAGATGCGTTTAAAAAACAATATTTTTAATTATTTTAAGGGGGATTTTATTCTATGGAACATTCAATTATGGTAGTAGCTGCTTTAATCGGAGCAGGGTTAGCTATTGGTTTAGCAGCAGTAGGGGCAAGTATTGGTAATGGTTTAGTTACGTCTAAATTTATTGAGGGCTTAACTCGTCAGCCAGAAGCAAAAAATGTTTTATTCATTAACACATTAATTTCAGTAGGTTTGATTGAAGCTGTGCCAATTATCGCAGCCGTTATCGCCATCGTTCTGTTATATGCAAATCCATTAATCAAATAATGAATTGTCATAGACTTTTTATGTGAGGGCGACAGCATAAGAATGCCGTCGCCCACTTTATACGTGAGATAAGGAGGCAGCAGAATGGTTGACATTAATATGACTTTGGTTGCACAGATTTTTAACTTTTTAATTTTGGCAGCAATTTTAACAAAATTTGCTTATAAACCTTTGATGAAAGTTTTAAAAGAGCGTGAAGATCAAATTGCGAAAAGCATTGAATCCGCAGAAGCAGATGAGCTTAAAGCACAGGAACTTCTGAAGGAATACCATGATCAGCTTGCAACCGCTAGAATACAAGCACAAGAAATCGTAGATAAGGCGATTAAAAGAGCGCAAGAAGAGCGCGAAGCACATATCAATGAAACAAAACGTGAGATCGATCAAATGCGCAAAGCCGCTCAGGCAGAAATCGTTCACGAACGTGAGCGGGCCGTAGCCCAGTTAAAAGGCGAAGTTGTCGCTTTATCAATGGCTGCAGCAACAAAAATTATTGGCAGCAATATTGATACAGAAGCTAATGATCGCTTGATTGGTGAATTCATCGATAAACTAGACAAAGACAAAATGGGTGGTTTGCCATGTTAAACATGCAGTTGGCAAATAAATATGCGAAGGCAATTTTTGAAGTAGCACAAGATGATGGTAAAATCGATGAATATGGCACTGATCTAAAAACAGTTGCCAGCGAAATTGATGCACATAAAGAATTAGCCTCATTTTTAGTGAACCCTCAAATTCAGCCAAATGCAAAAAAAGATCTTTGCGCTAAACTGTTTAAGGAAGAACTGTCTGTATCAGTTTATAATTTTTTGATGCTGCTCATCGACAAACGTCGTGAAGTTTTATTACAAGAAATTGTCAGAGAATATCAAACTCTGTCAAATGCTGCTCAAAATATCATTCATGCAGAAGTTACGGTAGCATCTGCTTTAAATGAAAAGCAGCAAGCAAAACTGATTGAAAAATTGGAAGAATCTACAGGGAAAAAAGTTGTGGTTCGGACAAAAATAGATCAGAGCATTATCGGCGGTGTAGTTGTAAAAATCGGTGATAGACTTATCGATGGCAGCATAATACGCCAGATGCAATCATTACAAAAACAATTAATGGCAAATTAACTTGTAGATTGGGGTGACAGAGTAGTATGAAAATGAATCCAGAAGAAATAACAGCCATTATCAAGGAACAGATCAAAAACTATGATGTGGATCTGAATGTTGATGATGTAGGAACTGTTATCGAAATTGGTGATGGTATTGCTCACATCCATGGTTTAGAAAAAGCTATGGCGGGAGAATTACTTGACTTTGGTAACGATATTTATGGTTTAGTATTAAACCTTGAACAAGATAACGTCGGCGCCGTTATTCTCGGTGGCGATGTACTTATTAAAGAAGGCGACACGGTTAAAAGAACTGGCCGTATCATGCAGGTACCTGTTGGTGAAGCAATGATCGGACGTGTGGTGGATGCTTTGGGTCGTCCAATTGACGGCAAAGGGCCTATTGAATCGACAGAAAATCGTCCGATTGAATATCCGGCTCCTGGTATCGCTGATAGAAAATCAGTACATGAACCATTGCAAACAGGGATTAAAGCAATTGATGCTTTGGTGCCAATTGGTCGTGGACAACGTGAACTTATCATTGGTGACCGTGGTACTGGTAAAACAGCAATTGCGATTGACACAATTTTAAATCAAAAAGGACAGGATTGCTTCTGCGTTTATGTAGCAATTGGTCAGAAAGCATCGACAATTGCTCGTGTGGTAAAAACATTAGAAGATCAGGGCGCTATGGCATATTCAGTTGTTGTTGTTGCAACGGCTGCAGATAGTGCACCACTTCAGTATTTGGCTCCTTATGCCGGTGTGGCAATTGCGGAATATTTCATGTACAAAGGCCAGCATGGTCTATGCGTATATGATGACCTTTCGAAACATGCGGCAGCTTATCGTGCCATGAGCTTATTGCTTCGTAGACCACCAGGTCGTGAAGCATACCCTGGGGACGTATTTTATTTACATTCTCGTCTTTTGGAACGTGCGGCAAAGTTATCAGATGAACTTGGTGCAGGTTCCATTACGGCACTGCCAATTATCGAAACTTTGGCAGGCGATCTTTCCGGATATATTCCGACAAATGTTATTTCAATTACAGATGGTCAGATCATGCTTGAAACAGAAATGTTTTATTCTGGGATTAGACCGGCTATCAATGTAGGTCTTTCGGTATCACGTGTTGGTGGTAGTGCTCAGATTAAAGCGATGAAACAAGTTTCCGGGCGTATGCGTCTTGACCTTGCTCAATATCGTGAACTTGCTGCTTTTTCGCAGTTTGGTTCGGATCTTGATAAAGCTACCAAAGATCAGCTCGATCGTGGTGCACGTATGGTAGAAACGTTGAAACAGGCACAGTATTCACCACTTTTAGTACAAGATCAGGTACTGATTATTTATACCGCAGTAAGAGGGTTTTTAGCGGATATTCCAGTAGATCAGGTAGTGCGCTTCCATCAGGGCTTCCTCAAATTCATGAATAGCACGCATGCTGAAATTGGTGCAAAAATTATTGAACAGAAAAAACTCGACGATGCCCTTGAAGAACAGATCAACAAGGCAATTGGTGAATTTAAGGAAACATTTTCTTATAAGAAAGCATAATGCAGCGAGGTGATTTTTAATTGGCTAGTTTACAAGACATACGCCGTCGTATAAAAAGCGTAAAAAGTATCCAGCAAATCACAAAAGCCATGAAAATGGTAGCTGCAGCTCGCTTGCGCCGGGCACAGGAATCGGCAGTGGCCAATAAGCCATACGCTGATAAAATGCGTCAGGTTATTGCCGATGTAGCGGCAAATGCAGGCGGCGAATTCAGCCATCCGCTGCTCGAAGTGCGTCAAGATGGAAAAAAACTCTATCTCGTGCTTGCCTCGGATAAAGGTCTTGCTGGTGCTTATGCCAGTAATGTTTTTAAAGAAGCAGCAGCGCATATTTCAAACAAATCCGAAGTGGATTTAGTCACGGTCGGCAGAAAAACGAGAGATCATTTCGTCAACCGCCATTACAGTATCGTGAGTCAATATACCGGTATCAGCGAACGCCCTACGTATGATAATGCGCGCGAAATCGCTTCGGATCTCATCAAAAAATTCACAGCAGGTGAATGTGATGAAATCTATATGGTATATACAAAATTCATCTCGGCAATCACCTCCATTCCGACAACGATTAAATTATTGCCGTTTGACGATCTTGGAGATGGTGAAAAGGATGCATCAAGTGGAGAATATATTTATGAACCATCCGCTGGTGAAGTGCTAGGATTCTTATTACCACAATACTTGGTAACAACAATATATGCGGCGTTACTCCAAGCTTCCGCAAGTGAGCTAAGTTCCCGTATGACTGCGATGAGCAATGCAACGGACAACGCCGAAGAACTCATTGACAAATTAGACTTGCATTATAATAAAGTGCGTCAGGCAAACATTACCCGCGAGATCACAGAAATCGTGGGTGGTGCGGAAGCCTTGAAGTAAGGAGGTTTTCTTATAGTGGCTAATGGTAAAGTAGTACAGGTCATTGGACCTGTCGTAGATATTGAATTTCCAGCGGATTCACTACCAGCAATTTTAAATGCGATCACCATTCAGGGGGTCGCAGGTGAAGTGAAGATTGATTTGACAGTTGAAGTTATGCAGCATTTGGGTGATTGTGTCACTCGTTGTATCGCAATGAGTTCTACCGATGGTTTGACTCGTGGAATGGAAGCAGTCGATACGAAATCTCCAATTAAAGTACCTGTTGGGAATGAAACCCTTGGTCGAGTATTTAATGTACTTGGTAAAACGGTTGATCATAATCCAGCGCCGGTTGGCAATAAAGAATTTTGGTCAATTCATCGTTCTGCACCAAAATTCGACGAACAGGAAACTTCAACACAGATTCTCGAAACGGGGATTAAGGTTGTCGATCTTATTGCACCGTATTCCCGTGGTGGTAAAATCGGTTTGTTCGGTGGTGCTGGTGTTGGTAAAACAGTTCTGATTATGGAATTGATTCATAACATTGCAACACAGCATGGTGGATACTCCGTATTTGCTGGTGTAGGTGAACGTACGCGTGAAGGTAATGATTTGTGGTCAGAAATGACAGAATCCGGCGTTATTGATAAGACAGCACTTGTTTATGGACAGATGAATGAACCACCAGGTGCTCGTATGCGTGTAGCATTAACAGGTCTTACGATGGCAGAATATTTCCGTGACGTACAAGGTCAGGATGTACTTTTGTTTATTGATAATATTTTCCGTTTTATTCAAGCTGGGTCTGAAGTATCTGCATTGCTCGGTCGTATGCCGTCTGCAGTTGGGTATCAGCCTACACTGGCAACCGATGTTGGTGCGCTTGAAGAACGTATTACATCAACGAAAAAAGGGTCTATTACTTCGGTACAGGCCGTATATGTACCGGCTGATGATTTGACAGATCCCGCTCCAGCTGCAACATTTGCCCATTTGGATGCAACGACAGTACTTTCTCGTCAAATTGCCGAATTAGGTATTTATCCAGCAGTGGATCCACTGGATTCTACTTCTCGTATTCTTGACCCTCATGTTATTGGTGAAGATCATTATGAAGTAGCTCGTGGTGTACAGGCAGTCCTTCAGAAATACAAAGAATTGCAGGATATTATTGCGATTTTGGGTATGGAAGAATTATCAGATGATGATAAACTCGTTGTTGCCAGAGCGCGTAAAATTCAAAGATTTTTAAGCCAGCCGTTTTTCGTAGCGGAAGTATTTACTGGTTCACCAGGGAAATATGTTCCACTGAAAGAAACGATTCGCGGGTTTAAAGAAATTTTAGAAGGTAAACATGACGATATTCCAGAAGCCGCTTTCTATATGGCTGGTACTATTGATGAGGTTATAGAAGCAGATCGCAAAATGAAAAAGGGGGAATAATTCATGGCTACAATAAAGCTGGAAATTGTTTCTCCAACAAAAGTTGTTTATACAACCGATGTTAATATGCTTATTGTCCGTAGTACGGGTGGTGAACTTGGCATTTTACCGCATCATGCTCCGCTTATTACTGGATTGATTCCTCATGCTATGAGGGCTAAGACAGATGCTGGTGAGCAGCTTATTGCTGTGAGCGGCGGTTTTATGGAAGTGCAGCCAGATAAGATTACGATCTTAGCATCGGCGGCTGAACTGCCAATCAATATTGATATCAATCGTGC
>NZ_KB905855.1 GCF_000381065.1 Propionispira raffinosivorans DSM 20765
ATTGCAGGCTGCAACTCGCCTGCATGAAGTCGGAATCGCTAGTAATCGCAGGTCAGCATACTGCGGTGAATACGTTCCCGGGTCTTGTACACACCGCCCGTCACACCACGAAAGTCATTCACACCCGAAGCCGGTGGGGTAACCGCAAGGAGCCAGCCGTCTAAGGTGGGGGCGATGATTGGGGTGAAGTCGTAACAAGGTAGCCGTATCGGAAGGTGCGGCTGGATCACCTCCTTTCTAAGGAGACACGAGACTTGAAATACAGTTTCAAAGACTACTTCGGTAGTCGGATGTCATTCTAGGTCGTACACATTTGGCCTTTCTACATTGTCTAGTTTTGAGGGAATGCCTTCGTTTGTTTAAGTATCTGCTATTAAGAATTGTTGCAGATTCCTAATAATAAAAGATATTTAAAAAACTTGTGGGTGTATAAAAATTCCCGTAAAAATCGCGTATGATGAGTGTCGCTTAGCAACAAAGCGAGTGTGAGTCGAGATATCGCGGTAGATGAATGGGCCTATAGCTCAGCTGGTTAGAGCGCACGCCTGATAAGCGTGAGGTCAATAGTTCAAGTCTATTTAGGCCCACCATTCAGATTAGCCGAATTCAATGAAATATATCGATAATTGAGTATAAAGGAACCTGTATAAACTGAAGAGTTTATACAGGTTCCTTTATTAGGCTTTATATTGCTTTGCTTGAATCCGTTTGATGCAGTAGAAAGGTACTATATGATGTGTTATAATGAATTCATATAAGTGTTGGTACTTACTAAGGAGAATTTCAAATTAATGAAAAATGTATATGACGAAATTCAATTATTTTATGATGAATGTATAGATTTTGATGGCATTATCGAACAGGCATCCATTGAAAAATATTTGCGCAAAAAAGCTTGGCGGGGAAATTCAGATGCGGATTTAAAGTGTATATGGAAAAATTTACAATGGTTTATTTATTATTTGGATTATATTGATCTGTATGATTTAAATGAACTTTCGGATTTGGATTATGCAAAATCATTGTTTTGGATTGCGGAAAACAATGATACAATGGTTCTTAATGAAGATAGCGTAAAAGATTTTTTTGCGATATTAGAAGACTTTTACCGTTATTTGTTAAAAGAAAAACAGATTTCACAACTTGAAAGTTTGCGTAATGGAAAAAAATATTTTTTTGTCGAAGAGCAATTCACGCTTCCCGAAATCAAATCAACGGATGAAGAGTTTTATGAAAATCTTCATACAACAAAAGAACTGTCCATGAAAGATGCAAATAAATTAAATGTTTTACTCGAAAAACTTTTAAATAAAATTGGACTTTATTACAAAAATGAAGAATTTTCTTTTGATTTTAACCGTGCTTTATCACTTTATTCCGGGCCGTTTAACGTAGTTCCCGACGAAGATGGGGAAGAATTTTGGCTTGGATTTTGGGATTATTATTTATTTGATTATCATTTAGTCAAGAATGACAGTACACCGCTGCGGTATTTTTATGAAAGCAAAAAAGATGTGTTGACGGCTGATGAAAAGCATATTCTTAATGATTTATTAAGAGCTAAGTTTACAGTTTTTTATATTAATCGTTTGGTGAATGAATCTGTTGTTGAATGCACAAACTTGTTGACGGACGAAAAAATTCAATTACCGACACCAGATTATGGATTACATGATTATAAAAAAGTAATCCTTTATGGTCATATTTATCTCGATGGTGTTGTTATGCTAAATTATATTACGAGTATACCAGCTAGTACTATTTTACGAAAACGGATTAAAGAAGAGATTATGCGGCAGCAATGCTTGTATAAATATCAAGATCCAGAAGTAAATATTGAACAGTTTTTTGAACGTCATGCGATTATGGTTCGCCACACGATTGATATTCTAGTTCATTTGGCTAAAGTAAATGTTGTTGCACCAGAGCTCCTGCTGCATCAATTTCCGACAATAAAGCAAGCAATTGAAAAGCCCGATGAATCGGTCACATTGCTTCTACAGTCATTGGCAAAACGTTATAAATTTAGTTTGCATGCTACTGATTTATTACTCAAGATGTGGGGCAGCTTTTTTAATAGTTTTAAATCAACAGATCGAGCGGAGTTTATAGCAGCTGGGATTTTTCTTTCGTTTGCGACGATCAATGGCGTAAATTTTATTAATAAAAAGAATTTTTTGAAAAAACTAGCTGTATCAGATAAAGAATTTTCTAATTCTTGTAAGAAGATTGCAGAAGCATTGCAGCTGCGTGTTTTTGATCCAAGATATTTAACGGAAGAAGGCTTTGTGCTTTCTTTATATGCATTTTAGGTAAGGGGGGATTTTCATGCGTTGTTCGAAATGTAATCGAGAAATGGATGAGACCGGTAAATGTTCCTATTGTGACTTAGCGGGAGATGATCCTGTAAGGGTAATGTCCCAAGAAGAACAAGCAACATATCATGGTGTTACGATTAATGATAAGGTCAATGAACAGGCGGAGCAGCCATATATGCATATTCATAATCCCTATCAAAAGGTTTATGTAAAAAATGTCAATATGGGACATTCAAATTGGGTAACAAAATTGGTTATAGCGCTGGTTGTAATGGCAATTGCTGCTTTTGTTTTGTTGGTAGCTTTACCGGTAGCTTTAATCGGTATAGGTATCGGTATTGTAGTTTGGCTGATATTGACGTTTATTCGTGGATATATGTAGTATATATCTATGCTATTGTTGACAAAAATATATGATTTTGTTATACTAAACAAAACTTCATAAAATAATTTTGATGATTAGGAATAGTACTCATAGGAAGATAAGTTCAGCGAGTCGGAGGCGGTGGGAGTTCGATACAAGTCGATATGAAGAATGGACCTAAGAAATGCAGCTTTGATCCGTTTTACGGGGTAAGGGCTGCCGGAAATATTCTGCCGTTATTTTAAGAATCGGGTATCAGACGTTTCGTTGATCTATAGGTCTCGTACTTTGACTGAGTTGGACTGATTTTTAGTCAACAAGGGTGGCATCGTGAGTATAGTAACCTCTCGTCCCTTTTATAGGGGGCGAGAGGTTTTTTAGTGTATTTAAGAATTTTAAGGGGCTGAAGGCAATGCAGGAAAAATCAATACGGTTTAGAGAAAAAGTAGATGGTAATTTACGGTGGCTGACAATAACCATATTATTGTTGGCAATTGGGGTGATTTTGCGGATGGTTTCGCCCAATATAGGTGGAATATCCTTAAACTGGAATATATTGATGTATACAATGGCGATTATGCTGTGTCGGCCAACGGTTGGACAAGGGTTGGGAATAGGGATTGTTTCAGGACTTGTCGCAACGATGTCATCAAAAGCGGCTTTACCCTATGCAAATCTCATCAGTGATCCGCTTGCGGCGTTTATTTGCGCCTATATTGCAAAAAATCATTTTTTTGATTTTAAATTTCGTAAAGTTAATATAGAACCGGCACTTTTAGTTTTTGTCACAACTTTTATTAGTGGTGGTACATTCGTTTTTATTACCAAAGTTGTTTTGGATCTACCCATTCCTGTTTTTTTATTTGTCATGCTGCCAACGGTCCTTATTGTTGCTTTGTTCGGCTTGGCCGTGGGCCAGATTTTATATCAGCCGGCTAATACAATTTTCAATTCGAATGTCAATGCCCAGCAAAAAGATAAATATAGTTTACGGAACATCCATCTTTTTGTTCCAAAAGGGTCTTTTTCTGTATTAACTGGTGTCAATGGGGCTGGTAAAACTTCTTTATTGCTCACGATTGCCGGAGCGCGGATGGATTATTTTGATGATATATATGATAGTGAAATTAGTATAAATAATATTAGTGTATTGAACACGAGACGGCGTGAACTCAATCGCAAAGTGGGGATGGTGATGGACGATTACGAGGGTCAGCTTGTTACCGAGACCATTGGCGATGAAATTGATTTTTCTCTTGAAAATGCAGGGATGCCTCCAGAAAAGATTATGAAACGGCGTGCGGAAGTACTGCAGATGGTAGGACTTAACGGGCTGGAAAAAAGAAATATTTCTTCTCTTTCTGGTGGGCAGAAACAACGCTTGGCTATTGCTGTTATGTTAGCGATGCATGCGGAAATTCTGATTTTAGATGAGCCGATTGCTGCGATTGATCCTGAAGGCGCCATTGAAATCTATCGCTTATTGAAGAAAATTAATAAGACATATCATACGACTATTTTAGTGGCGGAACATGATTTGAAATATGTTGCGGATTTAGCAGATCAGTTAATTGTTATGGATGCTGGAGAAATGAAATTTGCCGGGTCTGTTAATGATTGTTTAAATTATATGCATCAAGAGAAAATATACCCGGAAGCAATCCCGTTGCGGTGGAAGATTTATTTGGAAATGGGTGATACCACATGCTAAAATTAAAGGATATTGCGTTTTCTTATGATAGAAAACATAAGATATTGACGGATATTTCACTTACAATACGACAGGGGGAAATTATTGCCCTTGCCGGTCGTAATGGCAGCGGGAAGACGACGCTGACGCGTCTGATTATGGGACTTCTCAATGCCGAGGCGGGTAGTATTGAAATGAATGGACAGGATGTAACGAAATGCCAGGCGGCAGATATGGCGAAACATATTGGCTATGTATTTCAAAATCCAGATCGGCAGCTTTTTGCGAGTACGGTTCGGGAAGAAATTATATATGGACCTATGCAACTTGGTTTTACTAAAAAAGAAATTGAACTGCAGCTTGAGGTAGTCTTGCAGGCAACAGATTTAGCTGCTTTTGCTGAATGGGCGCCGCAGACTCTGCCACGTGGTATCAAACAGCGTTTGTCGATCGCATCAGCACTCGCTGCACAGCCGCAATTGCTAATTTTGGATGAACCGACAACGGGACAGGATTGCCGAGAACGGACCAAGCTGCTGCGTCTGATGCGAAAGCTGAACCTTGAAGGGCTGACGGTTTTGATTGTGAGTCATGATATGGATATCATCGCGGAACACGCAAAAACAATGATTGTTTTAGAAAATGGTAAAATAAAATTCAATGGTGCGCCAAAAGAATTGTTTGCAAATGAAAAAAAGACCGTGGAGTTAGGCCTTGAATTGCCGGAAGCGGTTCGAATCAGCCGCGATTTGGGGCTCGATATTTGTATGACTCCGGCAGATATTTATCAAAAAATGCAAGGGCGGAGGGATTTGCATGTTTAGCTTTGCAGCGTTTACGAAAATTGTTTTTGCAGTTTGTATTTCTCTTGTGGCTTTAATAACAAATAATATACATGCATTGCTGCTTTTTTTCGGTCTTGAATTACTGGCTGCGGTAGTGAGCGGGAAATTTAATCAAATTGGTAAAGCCGTCTTATTGCTTGTTTTATTTGCAGTTTTTTTATTTGCAGTTCAAATGATCGCGGGCAGTTCTTATACGGTTGCGTTGGTGTCAGCGTTGCGGATGTTAAATATGGCTGTTTCCATTTTGTTGATGCTTATAACAACGAAAACGCAGCAAATCACAGCCGCACTAGTAAAGCAGTGCTGTCTTCCTTATCAGTATGCTTTTATGGTTACGGCCGTTTTCCGTTTTGTGCCGGATTTACTGGAGGAAAGTAAAGCTGTGCGTGAAGCACAGGCTTGCCGCGGCTATAAAAATACAGGCAGTCCGCTAAAGCGTATTATTGGCTATATGGCAATTATCAAGCCCATGGTTTTTCGGGCGATTATGCGCAGTGAGAACATGGCGGTTAGTTTAGAAATGCGGGGTTTCTCGGAAAGCAAACAACGTACTTTTATGGCTGAAACGAAATTGCAGCTCATTGATTATATAGCAATTCTAGTTTTTATCGGTCTGTGCAGTAGTATTCTTCGATTTGCTTAGTTCTTCTATATGTTTTTGGAATGAAAAATAGCAGGCAGCTTTATCTAATAAAGCCGCCTGCTATTTTTTGCGAAATTAGTTCAGGAGTTCCTGCTTGAGTTTTTTATACTTTACGGTATAGTAAGGACCGTTTTGTGATTCGCGATGGTCAAAGCCATAGGCACGTCGGCTGATGGCCAAAATTGGTGGAGCCTGGATTCGCTTGGCGACAGCAATACCGGAATATAGATTCCACCAGCGCTCCAAATCCTCAATGAATTCCTGAGGGGTCGGGAAATATTTTTTAACTAAACCGGCTTTACACCCGATTTCTTTTTCCAGTCGGTTTTCTTTATACCACTGTAAAATATCCTCTGGCGTTGCTTTTTTCCAACGTTCGACAAAAGAGCGGAACAGATAGTCGTGATAAGGGTATTTGATAGGGTCGCCTTTTCCTTCATCGACTGCTTGGTTATGGGAAAGTTCGGCACTTGGTACGATATCGATTGTAGCTTGCGGAATTACTTCTTTATGAAAAACTTCTTGATTTAGATAATAAGCCAAAGCGTACACTTGGTTTTTCCATAAGTCAGCTAAAGCTGCCAGAAAACCAGATTGATCACCATATAAAGTCGAATATCCAACCGTCGTTTCGGCTTTATTGGCATTACAGGTGAAACCGCCGCCAAAACTAGCTGCCATGCCGGCTAAAATGCGGGCAGAACGGTCACGAGCCTGAATATTTTCGGCAACAAACGATGATACATGAAGATTGGATGCCGATGAATCTGCTAAATTGATAACAGGCGTTGTTTCAAATTGTTTAATGCTGTAATCAACGACTTCTTGAATCGGTAAAATTGCATAATTACAGCCAAGATTTTTGGCAAGTTTAGAGGATAAATCTTTGGTGGTGTTTGAATTGTAGATACTCGGCATATTAATCAATAACACGTTTTTCGGACCGAGGATATTTACATATAAAGCGGCAGCGACGGCTGAATCAATGCCGCCGGAGATGCCCAATACGACTTTTTCCATATGAATGTTTTGTAAAAATTTACGAATTCCATATGTTAGAGCTTCAAAAATAGCGGCCGTTTCTTGTTCCTCTTGAATGGAAATTGGCAGAGGCTGGCTATTTTTAGCTAAGTTAATACAGATAAGGCTTTCTTCATAAGGTTTTCCATAGGCAATTATATTGCCGTCTGCTGCATACACGGTACTGGATCCATCGAAGGTGTAAATTGTTTTGCCATTGTTTTGAATGCCTGTATTGTTAACGTATAGAAGAGGTATTTTGTTTTCTTTAGCTTGTTTGGCAAATACACGATTACGCTTGTTGTTTTTACCAAGGGTATAAGGGGATGATGAAATGTTGACAAAAAAATCAATATCATATTTTTTATGAAGAATTTCAAGTGGTGCCAGCTGGTAGTCATCGCTCCAGCCATCTTCACAAATCAGTGTGCCGACCTTTTGTATTTTCCCATTTATGTGAAGCTCAATAGGGGCCAGCAGATCTTCGGCAGGACAGTTTAATTCAGCTGCTAGTTTTTGCAGGCTGAAAAAATGTCTGGTATCGTCGAATTCACGATAGTTTGGCATAAGTGCTTTTATACCAAAATCATAAGGAAGTTTCGGATGGGGAAGAAGCTTACCCTGATATGCGGTAAAAAAAGCATTGTATTTTCGTACACGCCCGTCGTTGTTAAACTTTGCCCAATCCACGGCAATATTTCCAAACATAATATAGATCGTATCCGATGCTTGAATAATTTGTTGACCATGATATTCACAGTCTTTTAGAAAGGATGATTGTTCCCACGTGTCACCAAGTAGATAACCAGGAATGGACATTTCAGGGAAAATGATGAGATCTATATTTTTTTCTTTTGCCTCATGAATCATAGACAGCATTTTTTGTGTATTTAAGTCAGGACGGCCAGGTTTTACTTCAAACTGTCCCAAGGCTATGTTTAACATGGTGAACCCTCATTTCGTTTGCTTTTATGTATTTTAATTTACACTAACAATAAAGTATTATGCAATTCTATATAAAAATAAAGAATAGTGTAAAGAATGGTGTTTTTGAGGACGACAAAATAGTTAAAATCTATATTTTTAGCTTTCAATATATGGTATAATAATTACTAGTTTGCGGTATCGCCGCTAATAAATTTAATTCTAGACTTAGTGTGAGGCAGTAAAAATGAAAAAAACGAATGCAGCAAGAATTTTAGATACTTTGAAAATTAAATATGAAATTAAAGAATATGCCGTCGATATCAATGATTTAAGTGCAGTTCACGTTGCCAGCCAGGTTGGTATGCCCGTTGAAAAAATTTTTAAAACATTGGTCGTTCGTGGTGATAAAAACGGCGTTTTAATGGCCTGTATCCCCGGTGGTGGTGAACTTGACCTGAAAACGCTGGCGGTTGTCAGCGGCAATAAAAAAGTTGAAATGGTACATCTTAAGGAAGTACAAGGATTAACAGGTTATATTCGTGGCGGCTGTTCTCCCATTGGTGCAAAAAAAGAATATCCGGTATTTTTAGATGAAAGTGCAAAAAAATGGGATATCATTGCTATTAGTGCCGGTGTGCGCGGTGCACAATTTCTTTTAACTCCGGCGGATCTTATTCGCGCTGTTCAGGCGAATGTGCATCCGATTTCGCGTTAACAGTATTTATTTTAGCATAGTATGGATGGATTTTGAAATTTAATTTTGTAAAGTAGAAGATGGAGGTTTACATGAAATATAGAAGTACAAGAGGAAATGAGCAGATCTTAAAGTCCGCAGAGGCAATTATTGCTGGTATTGCCGAGGATGGTGGGTTATTCATACCAACGGAGCTGCCTAAAATAAGTCCTGATTTTTTAAAAAGTTTACTTTCTGCAACGTACCAGGAGTGTGCAGAGAAAATATTGGGTCAATTTTTGACAGATTATACACCAGCGGAGCTCAAACAATGTGTTGAAAAAGCATATGGAAATTCAAAATTCGATACAGATTTGATAGCGCCTTTGCAAAGCTTTGTCGATCATGAAAATATATTAGAACTTTGGCATGGTCCAACGAGTGCTTTTAAGGATATGGCTTTGCAGTTATTGCCGCAACTCATGTCAACCGCATTGGTGAAAACTGGCGAAAAGTCTGAAATTGTGATTTTGGTAGCAACATCCGGTGATACTGGCAAGGCGGCTTTGGAAGGCTTTAAAGATGTAGATCAAATTCGGATTATGGTTTTTTATCCAAAGGCAGGCGTTAGTAAAATACAGAGGCAGCAAATGGTTACGCAGACAGGTGAAAATGTTGCTGTGGCAGCCGTGACGGGGAATTTTGATGATGCGCAGACAGGCGTTAAACGAATCTTCAATGATGTAGACTTTAATAAAATGCTCAAAAATCAGGGCTTTCAGTTATCTTCAGCAAATTCGATCAATTGGGGCAGACTTGTACCGCAGATTGTCTATTATTTCAATTCCTATGCGCAAATGGTGTCTCACAATAAAATAAAATTCGGTGATTCAATTAATTTTGTTGTACCGACGGGGAACTTCGGAAATATTTTGGCGGGGTTTTATGCAAAGTGTATGGGACTGCCAATCAATAAACTCGTTTGTGCATCGAATGCGAATAATGTTTTGACAGATTTTTTGCGTACTGGTATTTACAATCGACAGCGAGATTTTTTTAAGACCATTACACCCTCGATGGATATTCTTATTTCTAGCAATCTAGAACGTCTTTTATATCATATTGGCGGAGGCGATTCAAAACAGATTTGCAGATGGATGAGTCAGCTTGCTGAAGTAGGAAGCTATAATGTTGGAGCTGATTATCTGGCAAAGATTCAATCTACTTTTTGGGCCGGCTGGGCAGATGATAAACAAACCGCAGCAAAAATAAAGGCTGTTTATCAGCAGCATAATTATATCGTAGATACGCATACGGCCGTCGCTTGGCAAGTATCTGATGCATACAAACAAATAACAGAGGATACGACTCCTACGGTAATTGTATCGACGGCAAGTCCATATAAATTCAATGATAGTGTTCTCGATGCTTTAGCAATTGATAAAAAAAATGCCGATGAATTTGACTTGCTTGATACATTGGCAAAATATAATTCGGCTCCGATTCCAATCGGTTTAGCGAATTTGCGAACGGCAAAAGTTTTGCATCAACAAATCTGTACAAAGGAAGATATGATAAATATTGTAAAAACAATTTTATAAGTAAATTGTATCATTCTAGAAATAGAGACCGTCTTGTGACGGGCTCTATTTTTATCTGCAAGAAAATAGAGAATATATTGAAAACTTGAAAAATTTAGCAGGGATTTACTTCTTAATGGAGAAAACTTAACTATATAATACATGTGAGTAATCGTATTATGACTATATTATTAGATATGAGGGGTTGACTGACATGGGAATTAGTTTATCAAGACAAAAATCAAGCCACGATCTTTTAGCTGGGGCGCGTAGAGTTTCGCATGATTTAAGCGTAGTCGAGTTAATCGAAGAAGCCGTTAAAAATCAGGAAGGGGTACTTTCCGACACAGGCGCGCTTTGTGTTACGACAGGGAAGCATACTGGACGTTCGCCAAAAGATAAATTTATTGTCGATACGCCAGCTGTTCATGAATTGATTAGCTGGACGAACAATACGCCTTGCAGTGAAGATACATTTAATCGTTTATATGCGAAGATGAAAAAGTATGGGGAAGATCATCAGCTTTATGTAACCGATGTTTATGCTGGTGCTGATTTGGAAAATCGTTTACAGGTTAAATTTATTAATGAATTAGCCTGGCAGCATTTATTCATTAAACAGCTGTTTATCAAACCGGAAAAGAAACCGAGTGAAAAAGAAGGCTTTACGGTTGTTTGTATGCCGGGTGTTATGGCAGATCCTGTTGAAGATAAAACCCATTCGGAAACTTTTATCATTTTAAATTTTGATAAAAAAATGGTGCTTATTGGTGGTGGTCGTTATGCTGGTGAAATGAAAAAATCAATTTTCTCGGTAATGAATTACATATTACCACAAAAAGGGATTTTATCGATGCATTGTTCGGCAAATGTAGGCAAAGATGGAAATTCAGCCCTTTTCTTTGGTTTGAGTGGTACAGGAAAGACTACTTTATCAGCAGATCCAAATCGTAATCTTATTGGTGATGATGAACATGGTTGGAGTGATGAGGGGATCTTCAATATTGAAGGTGGCTGTTATGCAAAATGTATTAAATTAACGGAAGACTCCGAACCAGAAATTTTCCGTGCGATAAAGTATGGTACAGTTTTGGAAAATGTTCATATTCAGGATAAAACAAGACATGCAGATTATTTTGATACACGCTATACGGAAAATACAAGAACGGCATATCCACTCGATTTTATTCCGAATGCTGTCCATCCAAGTATTGCAGAGCATCCGACAGCCATTATTTTCCTTACAGCAGATGCTTTTGGCGTGCTGCCACCAATTTCAAAACTTACGAAAGAGCAGGCTATGTATCATTTCTTATCAGGATATACGAGTAAAGTAGCTGGTACAGAACGCGGTATTACGGAACCTCAGGCAACTTTCTCTATTGGTTTTGGTGAACCGTTTTTACCATTGTCACCACTTAAATATGCAAGATTATTAGGTGAAAAAATCGATAAATTCAACACCCATGTATATCTACTAAATACTGGTTGGTCTGGTGGTCCCTATGGTGTAGGTCGCAGGATGGACTTGAAATATACAAGAGCTATGGTTACGGCTGCACTCGATGGTAAGCTGGATGATGTGGACTGGGAAATAGATCCGATCTTCCAAGTGGCTATCCCGGCATCTTGTCCGGATGTGCCAACAGAAATATTGAAACCATCGAATACTTGGAATAATAAGAAAGATTATAAGATCCAGGCAAAAAAACTAGCAAAACGCTTTGCCGAAAATGTTGAAAAATTTAAAGGTGCAATGCCGGATGATATATTAAATGCTGGACCTAAAGTAGAATAGAGGAAGAGTAAGATATAAAAAGACGATGCCGTCAATTCAGCATCGTCTTTTTATATCTTACTCTTATATTTGGGCGAAAAAAAAGACCCGAAGGTCTTTTAAATTTCAAAAATTAACGTCTGCCCTGGAAGCAATCGCGACAGTAAACAGGTTTTCCTTCAGTAGGTCTGAAAGGAACTTTAGTTTCTGTGCCACATTCGCTGCAGATAGCAGTGAACATTTCACGTTGTGGACGTGCATTACCATTTGATGCTTTTCTTGCTGCACGACACTGTGGGCAGCGAGCAGGTTTATTTTCAAAACCTTTTTCAGCATAAAATTCTTGTTCTGAAACTGTGAATGCGAATTCTGTTCCGCAATCTTTACATGTAAGTTGTTCGTCTTGGTAGGCCATTATATAACCAACCTCCTATTTTTTATTAGTCACCATAAATGTGCTGGTAAGTTGGTTGGGTAATTGAGCTACACAAGCCATCTAAAAGCAATTCATTGAGTTACTATAATTTAGTATAACGTAACAGGTATAAAATGTCAAGGAATTCTTTTAAATAAAATTGACTGCTTATTATTTAGTATCATTTTAGTAAAAATGTTTCGAGTTCATCGAGTCGTTTTGAAAATTTTTCTAGTGTGATTTCAAGCGGTTTTGGTGTCGTCATGTTAACACCGGCCTGACGTAATAAATTAATGGAGTAATCAGAGCCACCACTTTGTAGGTATTGTAAATAACGTTTTTGTGCAATAGGTCCTTCTGTTTGTAATTGCTCTGCTAAGGTTGTTGCCGCAGCATAACCTGTAGCATATTGGTAGACATAAAATGGACGGTAAAAATGTGGGATACGCGCCCATTCGATTTTAAGTTCAGGGTCGATTATGATATCATTACCATAATAAGCAGTATTGAGTGCTGTCCAGATCGTCTCAAGAGCATCTGCTGTAAGGGCTTCACCAATTTCTGCTTTTGCATGTGCGATTTTTTCGAATTCGGCAAAAAGTGCCTGACGATATACCGTTGTGCGGACTTGTTCTAAATATTGGTTAATAAAATAAATCCGTTTTTCTGGTTCTTTGACGATATGGAGCATATGATCCAAAAGTAGATTTTCATTGGTAGTAGAAGCGACTTCCGCACAAAAAATAGTGTATTCTGAGTTGATATAGTCTTGCTTTTGGCTGCTGTAAAAACTGTGCATGGCATGTCCGAGCTCGTGTGCCAGTGTAGAAACAGCATTATAACTGTCATCGTAATTTAGGAGAACAAATGGATGCAGACCGTACACTCCCCAAGAATAAGCACCATTGCGTTTCCCTTGATTTTCGTAAATATCGATCCAGCCGTTATTTACGCCATTTAATAAATCTTTGATATAGGTTTGTCCTAGTGGCTGTAAACTGTCAATGACGAGACTTAGACCGTCTTCATACGGAAATACAGTTTTTAGTTCAGGAACAATCGGTGTATACAAGTCATACATATGAATTTGATCCAGTTGCAAGACTTTTTTCTTTAATGCAACATAACGATGCATTTGGGCAAAGTTTTTGTGAATGGTATCAATTACGTTTGTATAGACACTAGCTGGAATGTTGTTGTTATCAAGGGCCGCTTCCAGTGTAGACTGGTATTTTCGCGTTTTTGCTTGAAACATAGTACTGTTTATATTGGCACTATATGTCGTGGCGAGCGTATTACGGAAAGATGAATACGTATTGAATAGATTTTTGAAAGCATCATGACGGACTTCACGATTGGTTGAACGAATCAATTGATTGTAGCGACCTTCCGTCAGGGGTGCTTTTTGACCGGATTCGGTTATTGTTTCAGGAAATTTAAGATCCGCATTTGTGAAAATAGTAAAAATATTCATGGCAGATTGGCGCAGCTCACTGGTTTTCGCGAATAATTCTTCTTCTATTGGAGATAATATATGACTTTTTTGTCGCAGCATATTCTTTATATAGAAAGAATATGCTGAAAGTTCGGGTCTGCTTCCAATTAGAGTAAGTAAGGTTTCGGCTGGTAGCGCTAAAAGTTCTGGTTCAATAAATGCCTGTGCGCTGGCGTCATCACTGAGTAGTGTCGTTACTTGAGCCGTCATTGCTTGATAAGCGGCATTGGTGGCATCCGTATCGCGATTCATACGAGCATAAGCAAATAAAGAGCTGAGTTTGATATCGACTTCATCGCGCAGCCTAAAGCATTGTAGTAAATCGTTAGCATTGTTGAGTTTACCTTTAAAAGCCTCAAAGTGTAGGATTTGTTCCTTTAGTTTTTCATAATCAGCTTGAAAAGCTTGATCATTTGGATAAATATCATGTAAGCTCCATTTGAATTTTGCTTCGATTTTATCGCGTGTTGCTACAGGTGCAGCAGATGTCGTATCGGTCGCAGACAAGTTCATTCGGTCGCTGAGTTTATATAGTAGATTCATAGGCTTCTCCTTTTATTATAGAAATCAAAATTTCAACTGTCATTAATTATATCACCAAATAGCTGGTAATATTATTTTTTTCTCAGTATAATTGTAGAAGTGACATTTGCAATCGTAAAATTAATGAGGTGAAAAATTGAAAGTTCTTTTAACGACGTTGAATGCAAAATATACACATTCTTCGTTAGCACTGAGGTATTTGAAAGACTATTGTCAAGATGTTTGTGAACTGGAATTGTTGGAATTTAGTATTAATAATCAGCTTTTAGATATGCTGGGACAGATTTATGAGACAAAACCAGATTGTATTGGCTTTGCTTGTTATATATGGAATATTGATCTTACGCAAAAACTGATTCAATTGGTGCATAAAACATTACCAAATTGTAAAATTATCTGCGGCGGTCCAGAGGTCTCATATGAGCCGCGTGAATTTATGCTGGGTATGCCTGAAGTGGATTATGTTATCCAAGGAGAAGGCGAAGTTACACTGCATACATTATTGGATCAATTAAAACATGGCGAAGTCTCAGAGGCTATAACGGCCGTTACGCGGCGTGATAGAAATGGTGATGTTTTGGAAGGACATGCTATTGTTGTGGATGATTTGAATACATTGCCTTTTCCGTATCATGATCAAGATATGAAAGCTTTAGCCGATAAAATTATTTACTATGAAAGTTCGCGCGGTTGTCCTTTTTCTTGTCAATATTGTTTGTCTTGTGCGACAAAAGGGGTTCGTTTTTTAGATATAGAGCGGGTGTTGGGGGAGTTACAATTTTTTATTCGACATAATGTACGGCAGGTTAAGTTTGTTGATCGTACTTTTAATGCAAAAAAGTCACACTTTATGCCTATTTTAGAATTTTTGGCACAAGCGGACTGTCAGACGAATTTTCATTTTGAAATTGCTGTAGATTATATGGACGCGGATGTTTTAGCGGTGCTCAAACAAATGCCTGTCAGGCGAGTGCAGCTTGAAATTGGTATTCAGTCGACAAATGAAATTACCCTAAAACAAGTTTGTCGTGTGAACCATTGGGATGATATTGTGCATAATATTACAACAATACTTGGTTTTCACAATATGCATTTGCATGTTGATTTGATTATTGGTTTACCAAATGAAGACCTGGTGTCTTTTGCTCGTTCTTTTAACGAAGTCTATGCATTAAAACCGGATATGCTGCAAATTGGATTCTTGAAAATGCTTAAAGGTGCAGGTATTACTGCCATGGCAAAAGAACATGGTTATGTATTTATGAATATGGCACCATATCAGGTCTTGTCCAATACGTATATGTCCTATGGAGAAATCCGTATGCTGCATACATTTGAAGATGTTTTTGAACGGTATTATAATGCGGGTCGGTTTCGAAATACGATCCAGTATGTTATTTCAATGCTAGGCGGAGACGCTTTTGCTTTTTATGAAAAATTGACCTGCTATTGGGAAAAGAGACAATTCCATCTGATTGCTCATACAACAAAGTCACTGTATCAATATCTGTATGATTTTTGTCAGACTCTGGATTTTTTGTCGATTCAACCTATAGAGCAGCTTTTATTGTTTGATGCATTGCTAGCAGATCATGGATCGATAAGACCTTTGTTTTTGCCCTGGAATCAGGATACGTATCAAGAAGAAACTTCTGCTTTTTGGCGTGGCGATGAGGCCCAAAACTATATTTTAGAATATGCTTTTACAAATTGGCGTGATTTGAAGAAAAAATACCATATTGAAGTGTTTGCGATTGATATAATAATGTTGATCAATTCAGGAAAAGTAATTCAAGAGCCAACTGCAGTGTTATTTCGTTTTGCTGAAGGCGAGACTTCTTATCAAAAAATTGTATTGTAAATTGAGGAGATTGATTGTAGCACATGGTATATAATGTTTATTCCGATTATTTAAAAGATCGTTATGGTGAAAAAGTTTATAAGCTGCCGATTGGTCTTCCTGTAACTTGTCCCAATCGGGATGGTGCTTGTGGTATCGATGGCTGTACATTTTGTGGGGAAATCGGTGCAGGTTATGAAAATTTACCGGCTGACATGACGGTAACGCAGCAAATTGATATTAATAAAGCCCATATTATTCCAAAATATAAAGCGAAAAAATTCATCCCTTATTTTCAGAATTTCAGTAATACGTATTTGCCGGTAGAAGAGCTGAAAAACTATGTAGAAGAAGCTTGTCAGGATGATGTAGTGGCGATTTATATTGCGACACGTCCAGATTGTATCCATGATACGTATTTGGCGATGCTACAAAAAATAAAAGAAGAAAGACATGTTGATATTTGTCTGGAACTTGGGCTGCAGAGCGTTAATTATCATTCGCTGCAAAAAATCAATCGTGGGCATACGGTGGCTGAATTTATTGATGCAAGCCTTCGGATCAAAAACTATGGACTGGACACTTGTGCACACTTGATTTTAAATCTGCCGTGGGATGATAAACTGGATGTGATTGAAGCGGCCAAAATACTTTCGGCCCTTAAAATCGATCAGGTTAAACTGCATGCTTTATATATTGTTAAAGGCACTAAAATGGCGGAGCAATATCAAGCAGGGCTATTGAATTTAATTTCCTGTGAAGAATATCAAGAACGCGTAATTACTTTTTTGGAATATCTGGATAAGAATATTGTTATTCAGCGGATCATTGGCCGAGCCCCAGAGGCGAATACACTTTTTAGTAATTGGCATACTGGCTGGTGGAAAATCCGTGATACGATTATCAAGACCATGGAAGATCGCGGCATTTCACAAGGGCAGTGCTGTACTTATTTAAATGGGGCAGCTGTGCGAAAATTTATATAAGAATGGAAAAACGGCGGAATACATTGTAGCTATACGATGTATTCCGCCGTTTTTGTGTAAAATAAAAGACCAGGAAAAGTCCCGGTCCTTTATTGAAATTTATGAATTAAGCTTTGCCGTTAGAACCAAGTACGTTTACGATTTTAGCTTTTACTAATTCTTTAACGTAGGCTCTAGCAGGAGATAAATATTGTCTTGGGTCGAAATGGTCTGGGTGAGCAAATAAATGTTCACGAATACCAGCAGTTAATGCAAGACGTAAGTCGGAATCAATATTGATTTTGCAGACAGCCATTTTAGCAGCCTGACGCAACATATCTTCTGGAATACCAATTGCATCAGCCATTTTACCACCATTTTTATTGATGATATCGACATATTTAGGAATAACAGAAGAAGCACCATGTAAAACGATTGGGAAATTAGGAAGACGTTTTTCAACTTCTTCTAATATATCAAAACGTAATTTTGGTTTCTGACCAGGTTTGAACTTAAAAGCGCCATGGCTTGTACCAATAGCAATTGCTAAGGAATCTACACCAGTGCTTTTAACAAATTCTTCAACTTGTTCAGGTTGTGTGTACGAAGCATTTTCAGCAGATACATTGACATCATCTTCGATACCTGCTAATTGACCAAGTTCACCTTCGACTGTTACATTGTGTTTATGAGCATATTCAACAACACGTTTTGTTAATTCAATGTTGTCTTTGAAGCTGTGATGGGAACCATCAATCATAACGGAACTAAATCCGCCATCGATACAAGATTTGCAAGTTTCAAAATCTGCACCATGGTCTAAATGAAGAGCGATAGGAAGATTGGTATCTTCTAAAGCGGCTTCAACCAATTTTACCAGATAAATATGTTTTGCATATTTTCTTGCTCCAGCGGAGACCTGTAAAATGATAGGAGCGTTTTCTTCTTTAGCTGCTTCTGTGATTGCTTGGACAATTTCCATGTTGTTAACATTGAAAGCACCAATCGCATAACCGCCTTTGTATGCTTTTTCGAACATTTCTTTTGTTGAAACTAATGGCATTTTATTACCCCCTAAGTAAAATATATATATATTACTAACAAATTCATTATACCACATTCTTGGGAATTTGTAGTGCATACTTAACTTAAGATACCGTAAAATCAAATTATTTTCAATAGAAAATCAAATAAGTTCTTGAAAAAATTACAAATAATAGAAAATAAGCTATAATGTAGATATAATACGCTGCATATCAAGTGGAATATCACAAACGACAGTGATGTTTTTGTGTGTAACAGGATGAATAAAAGTTAATTTACTGGCATGTAAAGCCTGATGATTAATTAAGTCAAGTGAACCGCCATAAAGATCATCCCCGATAATTGAATGACCGATGTATGCAAGATGTACGCGGATTTGATGGGTTCGTCCAGTTTCAAGTTCTACTTTTAGCAAAGAATAGGTACCATTTGTTTGGAGAATTTTATAATGGGTTCGAGCAATCTGACCGGAGGCTGTGACCATGCGTTCAATGATGCTGGTTGGTTTTCTACCGATTGGTGCATTAATCAGACCCGAATCGTTGGCTGGTCTGCCTGCAACAATGGTTTGATATGTCCGTTTAAATAGTTTGGTACTGCCAGTGGAAAGTAAATGCTGAATTTGCGGCATTTTGGCAATCAAAACAAGGCCGGAAGTATTTTTATCAAGTCGATGCACCGGATGGTACATTAGCTGTAGGTTGTTTTGTTTATAATAGTATAAAATAGCATTAGCAAGTGTGGTTTGACGTTCTTTTGTTGTTGGGTGAACAAGCTGACCGGCTGGTTTATTTACAATGAGGAGATAGTCGTCTTCATAACAAATTTCTAAGGGCAGCGGGGTTGGCTCAATGGTTGAATGCTGGGCTAAGGTATAGCAGATTTCGTCATCTGGCGAGACAGTCGCCAAACCAGGGTTCTCTTTTTTATGGTTGATGTAGAATTCATCATTTTGTTTAATTTTTCGCCATAAATTTAGCGATATACCTTCTTTTTGACGTAAAAATTCTTTAGCAGATTGTGGCGCTGTGGTATGTGGTACAATAAATGTTGTCATAAGTTCTCCTTATAATTCAGGTATTAACACTTTTCTTTTTTTGGTATTTCTATTATACTTAGAGTTACTATTATGTACAATGAGTTGGATTACATATCCAGTAATGATATTGTGATAGATAAGCTTTGTAATAGGAGATGTTTTTAGTATTATGGAATTCACACAGTACATGGGAACCATGGCGATTGGATTTATCGTATGGTTGTTTATGGCACCTAAATTAAACAATCCCAAATGCGGTGAACTTTTTTTAGCGTATATGGTGACGTTGATGTGTTGTTTAGTCGGTACAGCCGAAGTTATTGTATCAAAGCCGATTGCGTTTTTCTTTACGATTGGTGGTGCTTTGGCGTTTTTTGTAGTTGTAGTTGTTCGTATGTTTCAAATTACAATCAAATTTGATAAAAATTAAAATAAGAATATGAGTTGGAGTGTGAGTATACATGGCAAAAGATTGTTCCTTTGATATTGTATCACAAACAGATTTACAAGAAGTAGATAATGCAGTAAATCAGGCAATGAAAGAAATCAAACAACGTTTTGATTTTCGAGGTACTAAGTCCAATATTATACGTGAAGAATCGGTACTCAAAATTACGAGTGATGATGATTTTAAACTGGAAAATGTAATTGATATTTTGAAGGGAAAGGCCGTTAAACGTAATATTTCACCGAAGAGTTTTGAATATGGAAAAGTGGAAGCAGCCGCGCAAGGTACGGTTCGTCAAAATGTAACGCTTAAAAGCGGAATTGATAAAGATAATTCGAAAAAAATCATTACATTGATCAAAGAATCTAAATTAAAAGTACAAACGCAAATTCAAGATGATCAGATTCGAGTATCGGGTAAAAATCGTGATGATTTACAACAGGTCATTGCCAAACTTAGACAGTTAGAACTTGAAATTGATCTACAGTTCATTAATTTTAGGTAAGAATACATAAAATTAGAGGAGTTATCACAAAAGTAGTGATAACTCCTTTATTTTTTACTATATATCATAAATTTAAGCAAACATATCGGCTAATAGACCGAGTGATGTTGGCGCACTGGTGAAGCTTGTAATATCAGGAAATGGAACAAAATTCTCAACATTGCTTACTGCGAGAGCCGTTTTGAAATAAGCTTGATTTCCTAAACCTTGGTTACCACTGAAAACAGCTTTAATTGCGGAAGGGTTATTTTGTGCTGCCGTGGTTAAGGCTGTTTCATCGACTGTCATTTTACCATTCGTATCAACTGAAATACCAATAGCTGCTAATGAGCTTTTTGCGCTTTTAGTGCTGCTGGCAAAAGAATCAGCAAAACTGGACATGGTAGAGGAGGCACGGGCATTATCTTTAAATAAAGTGGTTGTCTTATTATAATCGTTAGCAAAAGTCTTGATACTGTCCGTAATATCAGAGGCGGATGACGCAGGATTTTCCAATACCGATGTCAAATTCGTTGAAGAGTTTTTAAGATTTGTACTGGTTGAGGCAAAGGAAGAATAAAACTTTTCGGATGTTGCGGTATATTTTTTCATTGTTGCTAAGATTTGTGATTGGCTGGATGAGCTATCAGCGAAAACATTGCTCCAGAGTTTGTCACTTGCCGAAGCTGAACTAGTTGATGTATTCAAGAGATCGCTGGTACCATCATTTGAACTGGTCATGGAGCTGAATGTCTTATTTTTTGCCGCAGTTGTATAATTTAAATATGCAAATTGACCCATTGCAGTTGCTGAATTTACATTCATGAAACTTACCTCCTTGTAAAACAATAAATCCTTACTTATTATATCGTTATTTTCTCTGTGAAACTTAAGTTTTTGACGAAAAAAATACTGATTTTACGAGAAAAAAGCAGCATGATTTGCTGAACTTAAGTTTGGCAAATTGTGCTGCTTTTTATTTTATAACAATGTATTTACTGCTGGTTTTTGTTAAGAGTCAACTCTACAGCTTTAAATGAAAGACTTAAAATAATGGCTACGACCGTAGCAAGTGCCATTCCTTTTAAGGTAACAGTACCGATGGTTACACTGGCCGTACTTACACCTAAGCCGAGAACAACGGATGTTAAAATTAAATTGCTTGGTTTATTGTAGTCAACTTTTGATTCAACAAGGATACGGATACCAGATGCTGCAATTACACCAAACAGCAGTAATGAGACACCACCCATGACTGGTACGGGGATACTTTGAATCGCTGCGGCAAGTTTGCCGAAGCAAGACAACAAAATTGCGAAAACTGCTGCACCACCGATGACCCAAGTGCTGTAAACCTTGGTGATAGCAAGGACGCCGATGTTTTCGCCATACGTTGTATTTGGTGTGGAACCAAATAAGCCAGAAAAAATCGTTGAGATACCATTTCCTAGTAAAGAACGGTCTAGACCGGGATCTCTTGTGAGATCTTTGCCGATAATATTTCCGGTTACAATGAGATGACCAATATGTTCAGCAATTACGACCAATGAGGCAGGTAAGATGATGGCCATGGCATTGATGTTAAAGATTGGTGTATAAAATGTAGGTAATGCAAACCAAGCGGCATCATTGACAAGTTTCCAGTCCACTAGTCCCATACAAAAAGCTAAGACGTAACCGCTGATTACACCAATAAGGATTGGAATGATTGCCAAAAAACCGCGAAAGGCTACAGAGCCAAAGATGGTAACTAAAAGAGTGAAAATCGAAACAGTAATAGCAGTTGTGTCGGGAATTTCTGTGGTCAGACCAGCCATTGCAGCGGCAGTTGGCATGAGTTCAAGTCCGATGACAGCAACGATGGCACCCATGGCAGCAGGAGGAAAGACAATATCAATCCAGCTCGTGCCAATGACCTTGATACTTAGACCAACGATGCAAAATACAATGCCGACGGCTATGAAACCACCTAAGGCTGATTCATACCCATATTGTGATAGTACTAAAAATACGGGTGAAATAAATGCAAAACTAGACCCAAGATAAGCAGGTACTTTCCCTTTACAGATGAATAAATAAAATAAAGTGCCGATACCGTTGAATAAAAGAATCGTAGCCGGATTTACCTTGAATAAGATTGGGACAAGAACGGTTGATCCAAACATAGCAAATAAATGTTGTAAACTTAATGGAATGGTTTCTAATAGAGGTAATTTTTGGTCGACTTTAATCATACGAGTTTTCATTTGAAATATCTCCTTTGATATTTTTATTTTGGCAAAAAAAAATCTCTTACGTAAAATTTACGAAGAGATTAGAAAGGCGGTATATCACATGAATATCGTGCAATATATACCTTTTTAACCTCTCTGGGCTAATTTAAAGGCCAATTTTTATCTAATGTATCATAAATTAAAGAAAAAGTCCAGCCGCATTTATTTGTATACAATATTATATGAAAAAATATTAAATTTAAACTGTACATAAGTGTTGTTTATCAGTTATAATATAATCTACTTGAGCATATTTAAAATATTTTTGTAATAAAATGTCCTCGTAGCAAAAGAATTTGTATTTTTTACGAGTGATAAAGAAAATGCACTGTTTAATTAAGTTTAGGGGGATAACAATGGCTTTAATTGTTAAAAAATTTGGTGGAAGCTCAGTGGGCAGCGTAGAAAAAATAATGGCAGTGGCCAAACGTATCATAGATGAGAAAAAAGCGGGGGATAAGGTTGTCATGGTTGTGTCTGCGATGGGCGATACAACGGATGATTTGATTGCTTTGGCAAAAGGAATCAACAAAGATCCTTATCAATATTCGCGTGAAATGGATATGCTTTTGACAACAGGTGAGCAAGTATCTATTTCACTTTTGACCATGGCGTTTAAAACGCTAGGGCATAAAGCGGTTTCGCTGACTGGCCCGCTTGCTGGGATGAAAACAAATTCGGTACATACCAAAGGAAAACTCGTGGACATCAAACCAACACGGGTACATGAAGAACTGGATAAGGGGAATATCGTTGTCGTAGCCGGTTTTCAGGGGTGCGATGAACTAGGCGATCCTGTCACATTAGGCCGAGGCGGTTCTGACACTTCCGCAGTGGCTTTGGCGGGAGCGCTCAAGGCAGATAGCTGTGAGATTTTCACAGATGTTGATGGTGTATATTCGGCCGATCCGCGAATTGTGAAAGACGCACGCAAAATGAAAGAAATCACATATTATGAAATGTTAGAGATGGCTCGTTTGGGAGCGGGGGTTATGCAGCCGCGTTCCGTTGAGATGGGAAAATATTTTAATATACCAATTCATGTTCGTTCTACTTTTACAACGAAAACGGGAACGATGATCAGGGAGGAATATACAATGGAAGAAAAAGATTTTGTAATTAGAGGCGTGGCTCATGATGAAAAAGTGGCGAAGATTGCAGTTTTAGGTGTTCCTAATAACCCTGGAATCGCTTACTCAATTTTTTCGGCCCTTGCAGAAGCAAGCGTAGACGTTGATATGATTGTCCAAAGCATTCGTAACATTGAAAAAAATGTAACCGATATGGTTTTTACGGTGGCTAGTTCTGATTTGTCACAGGCGAAGAAGATTGTCGATCGTGTTGCTGATCAATTACAGGCAATTGCTGTTTTGGTTGAAGAAGATGTAGCGAAAGTGTCGATTGTGGGTGCTGGTATGCTTGGCAACCCTGGAATTGCTGCACGGATGTTTGGTGCACTTTCTAAGGCAGCTGTTAACATTGAAGTCATTAGTACATCGGAAATCAGTATATCTTGTCTGATTAAGGGTGCACAATTAAAAGAAGCAGTGAATGCAATTCATGCTGAATTTTTCCCGCAAAAATAATTTTTGAAGTTTATGCTAGCATATAGAGTATGCTAGCATTTCTCTTTCTCAAGAATCATTCTAAATACGATGTATTTTTGTATACAGGAATATTTTTGAAGGTAAATAATAAACGATGAAGAATATAAATAGTTTGTGGCTTGATAATCAGGCTGCGTCACATTTAAGGGGGAAATATAAATCATGATTACAAGTATGGCAGCATCACATTCAGTAGGGAAAATTGCGAAAGACGCAATTTTTGGCGCCAGTGGTGCAGCAAATAAAGCCAGCCAGCAGTATGGCAGTGAAAAAATAACCAATGCAACCATTGGTGCAATTATGGATGATAAAGAGATACTCGCTTGTATACCTACAGTAGAGAAAGTGCTGAGGGCACTGCCAATGAAAGATATCATCGCCTATGCACCAATATCTGGTCTGCCAGCGTATTTAGATGCTGCGATTGATTTGACGTTTGCGGACTCGAAACCAGAAGGCTATTTTGCCGCAGTGGCTACAGCCGGCGGAACAGGTGCGATTCATCATACCATCTGGAATTATTCTGAAATTGGCGATACGGTTTTGACTTCTGATTGGTACTGGGGCCCTTATAATATGCTTTGTAATGAAGCAAAACGTAAATTAGATACATATACTTTATTTGATGAAAAACATAATTTTAATATTACATCGTTTGAAACAAAAGTTGATGCTATACTAGCTAAACAAGATTCGATATTGATCATTATTAATACGCCAGCTCATAATCCAACTGGTTATAGTTTGTCTGAGGCGGATTGGACGAATGTTCTGGATGTTTGTAAAAAACAAGCGAAAAATATTAATAAAAAAATTACGTTATTAGTTGATATTGCTTATATAGATTATGCTGGTGAAAAAAATGAAACGCGGCAATTCATGAAGCAGTTTAGCCATTTACCAGTCAATATGTTGAGTGTTTTTGCTTTTAGTATGTCAAAGGGTTATACGATGTATGGACAGCGTACGGGGGCAATGATTGGTCTTTCCTCCAGTAAAGAAATTGTTACGGAATTTGCTAGTATCAATCAGTATACAAGTCGGGCAACTTGGTCTAATATCAATCGTGGTGCAATGACATTGCTCACAACAATCAATCAGGACCAAGTACTTTTAAAACAGTTTGAAGCAGAACGGGAAGCTTATTATCAAATGATTCGTGCGAGAGCTGATGTATTTATGAAAGAGTCAGCGCAGTGCGGACTCAAAGCACTTCCATATAAGGCCGGGTTCTTCTTGTCGATTCCAGCTGCTGATCCAGTGGCTGTATGTGATAAGCTGCATGATGATTTGATTTTTGCTGTACCTTTGAAAATGGGCGTTAGAATTGCGGTTTGTGCAATTCCTTTGGCTAAAATGACCGGAATAGCCGAAAAAACTTTAAAAGCTATGGATTTTGTTAAAAATAAATAAACGTATTATCATAAAGACCTAAGTATGTTCATTCATATACTTAGGTCTTTTTGTTGAGGAATAGATAATTTTATTTTCTGTATTTTTTCAGGTGCAATAAAGCAGATTTTCGTTTTCTTTTAATTTCGTCCTAATACTTATTTTACAGAAAATTTACATAGTTTTAACAAACTTTATTTGTCAATTTGCATGTATTTTACTTATTGTGAAAATTTATAAATGATGATATAGTTAGACAGTGTGGTCAGACAAAATTTTTTGGAGTTCGGGAGGCATATATGTTTAATTTCAAGCACAAGGATACGGATTTTTTTGACTTATTTGTTGATAGTGCGGAGTACTTCTATAAAGGGGCATTACTGATGAATGAAGTAATGTTGGATTATAGTAAAGCTGAGGCGAAAATGGACGAAATTATTAATCTTGAACATGAAGCTGACGAAATCAATGATAAAATCATTGATAAATTAAATCAGACGTTCATAACACCAATTGATCGGGAAGATATTTTTGCTTTGGCAAATGGACTGGATGATGGTGTGGATTTTCTGCAAGGAACGTTGCAGCGTATGGTAATGTACAGAACTGGTCAATCTAAAGAGGGCGCAATTGCGTTATCAAGACTTTTAATTGAGTGCACAGAAGAATTGATTAAGGCATTTACTTTATTGAAAAATATTAGATCAAACCAGCATCGCATTCTTGAATGTACACGCAAAATCGGTAAGCTGGAAAGTGAAGGCGATCGTTTATATCGTAAAGAAGTGGCGTATTTGTTTGAATGTATTAAAGATCCAATTGAAATTATAAAATGGAAAGAAATCTTAGAATACCTGGAAAATACATTAGATCATTGTGAAGATGTGTCAGATATGATACGAGGCGTGGTAATGAAATATGCATGAGTTACAATACCTGATTTTTACAGTCATTATTTTAGCATTGGTTTTTGATTTCATCAACGGATTTCATGATACAGCAAATGCTATAGCAACGTCTGTTTCTACACGGGCCATTCCGCCGCGTGTAGCTATTATCATGGCAGCAGTTTTGAACTTTGTGGGTGCTTTATATAGTACTGGTGTTGCAAAGACTATCGGTGGGGATATCGTTAAATCTGCAGCACATGTTGATGAGAAAATTATTATTGCTGCACTTTGCGGGGCAATTGTTTGGAATCTTGTAACTTGGTGGTTTGCTATACCAAGTAGTTCTTCTCATGCCTTAGTAGGGGGGATTATTGGAGCGGTTCTTGTTTCTACTGGAGCGGATGGACTTAATTTTTACGGTATTGGTAAGATTGTAATCTCCTTGGTTGCATCACCGCTTATTGCAATTATTACAGGCTGTGGCGTCATGTCGTTATTATATATGATTTTTGGTGGATTTTCTCCATCAATGCTTAACAATAGATTTAAAAAAATGCAAATTTTGTCGGCAGCGATGATGTCATTTTCACATGGATCAAATGATGCACAGAAGGCAATGGGGATTATTACTTTGGCACTTTTAAGCGGGGGCTATATTCAAGAATTCGAAGTGCCTTTCTACATAAAGATTTTAGCGGCTACCTCGATGGCTTGTGGTACAGCTGTGGGCGGTTGGAAAATCATCAAAACCATTGGTGGTAAGATTTTTAAATTAGAACCAATTACTGGTTTTGCAGCTGATTTGAATTCGGCAATTGTTATTTTTGGTGCAACATTATTACATTTGCCTGTAAGTACAACTCACGTAGTATCTGGATCAATTATGGGTGTTGGTACGGCAAAGCGCATTCGAGCAGTTCGCTGGGGTGTGGCAAGGCAAATGCTGACTGCCTGGATATTGACAATTCCTTGTACAGCTTTGATGAGTGCAGTCGCCTATCAAATTGCCCGCCTTATATTTGAATAAAATAGTTTTTCATAAGTCTAAAAAAGTGTACAATAAAAAGTAGCTTTTTTAGACTTTTTTTTAGAGAGGAGAGCAATCATGCAAGAAATTATTGATGAAATAAAGAGAACTGATAAAATATATTCGGAAACCATGAAATTGGAAGAAATTAGTAGATATTTTCAACAGTTTCATCAGGCCCCCATTGTGGCTGCGAAAATTGATAATATCTTAAAAGCGTTACAATCACCAATTGGACAATATCAATCGCTTGTTTTTGTCGATATGACATCGGAAGATGGGATAAAGGTATATCGGCGTTCGGTTATGTTTTTGTTGATTATAGCAATTCATGAATTATTTGAAGATGCTGATCTGATTGTAGAACATTCAATTAATAAAGGTTTATATTGCGAAGTGCATGGGAATAAATTTTTAAACGAGCGTGATATTGAAACAATTGAACAACGTATGCGAAAGATCGTTGCTGAAAAACGAGAAATCAATAAAAAAACACTTTCCAAAGCAGACGCTGTTCGTTTATTTAAACAAACAGGACAGATTGAGAAAGCGAATTTAATTGCCTCGCTGCAACAAGAAACTGTAAGTATTTATTGCTGTGGAGAATTTTATGATTATTTGTATGGACCGATGCTGCCGTCTACTGCATCGTTAGATTTGTTTGCGATAGATTACTATAAGCCGGGATTGATTGTTCGAACACCAGAGCGGGATGATCCAACGCAGGTATCAGAGCTGCTTGAACAGTCGAAACTGGCCGCTGTTTTTTCGGAAGCACAAAATTGGGCTAAAATTTTACATTGCGATTACGTTTCCGATTTAAATCGATATAACAAAAATAAAATGATGGGTGATATTATTCGCATTTCGGAAGCACTGCACGAAAAGAAAATTGGGCAAATAGCGGATTTTATTACAGGAAATATACAAAAAATTCGTCTGATTTTAATTGCAGGACCCTCATCATCGGGTAAAACGACCTTTGCGCAGCGATTGCGCATACAATTGCGTGTGAATGGAATTGAGCCTATTTCTATATCCTTGGATGATTATTTTCTTGATCGGAATTTTACGCCACGTAACGAAAAAGGCGAATATGATTTTGAGGCCTTGGGAGCTTTAGATGTGGAGCTTTTCAATCAGCATTTATTAAAACTTTTAGCAGGTGATACGGTTGAAATACCCCATTATAATTTTGTTACGGGTAAACGGGAATGGCATAACCATCTTTTACAGGTAGGGGAAACACAGCCAATTATTCTTGAAGGTATCCATGGGTTAAATGAAGAGTTAACAAAATCAATTGAGCGTGCCGCGAAGTTCAAGATTTACATAAGTGCTCTCACACAGATGGCAATTGATGGACATAATCGTATTCCGACCACCGATGCAAGACTTATCAGACGAATGGTGAGGGATCATCAGTCACGGGGAGCTTATGCCTTAAAAACTATAAAACAGTGGCCTGATGTACGTGCCGGTGAGGAGAAAAACATCTTCCCGTATCAGGAGGAAGCTGATGTCATGTTTAATTCGGCATTAATCTATGAGCTGAGTATACTTAAAAAATATGCGACACCATTATTGGAAAAAGTAAGCCATGATGTGCCAGAATATAGTGAAGCTATCCGTTTGCTGGATTTTCTCGAATACTTTAATGATATTTATGCCGAAGAAGATATTCCAAATAATTCCATTTTGCGTGAGTTTATTGGAAAATCATGTTTTTCAGTTGGCTGAATTTTATGTAGATAGAAAAGACAGAATCAACAATGCAGATTTTGCAGTTGATTCTGTCTTTTTTTATACGAAACAACAAAAGAGATTGTGCTCGAAGGCACAATCTCTTTTGTATTTCAGGGAAGCTTAACGATGTGCTTTAAAGAATTCTAAAGCAACTTCAGGGAATAGAGCATAAGAGAGGACATCTTCCTGCGAAGCATTTGGATATCCTTTTTCAGCTAATTCTTTTTTGAGAAGTTCCATTTGTGGTGCAATATCATCAGCAGGACGACCCGTGATAATCGTTTCGCCTTTTAATACTTCTTCACGAAGCATATCTGAAATAGGTGCTGGTGTACGACCATATTTACCACGAGCAAGATCCTTGAATTCACGAGGAACCATTGCATAACGTTTACCCATCATGACGTTAAATGTTGCCATAGTACCAACGATTTGACTCGATGGTGTAACGAGTGGCGGATAACCAAGATCAGCACGAACACGTGGCATTTCATCAAGCAGTTCCTGATATTTATCTTCCATACCTTGTTCTTTTAACTGATTTGCAAGATTTGAAAGCATACCACCAGGAATCTGGAAGTCAAGTACATTAGGATCTACGTCGAAATGATTTTTGAGCTTAAATTCATTCAGAACTTTTTGTTTTACAACGGAAAAATGTTTTGCAATTTCACTGAGTGCTTTACGATCGATGCCTGTATCGTATTCCGTTCCTTCTAATGTAGCAATCATTGTTTCTGTACATGGCTGTGAAGTCCCGAGAGCAAAAGGTGATAATGCACAGTCAATGATATCTACGCCAGCTTCAATGGCTTTTAAATATGTCATACTGCCAAAACCACTTGTATAATGCGTATGTAATTCAATAGGAACTTTTACAGCAGCTTTTAGTTTTTTTACAAGATCTTCGGCTACGAATGGTTTCAATAAACCAGACATATCTTTGATACAGATAGAATGAACATGCATAGCTTCTAATTCTTTGGCAAGTTCAACGAATAAATCATTGCTGTGATATTGGCTGATTGTATATACAAGAGTACCCTGTACATGTGCACCGGCTTCAATCCCAGCTTCAATAGCAACTTTCAAGTTACGTGTATCATTTAAAGCATCAAAAATACGAAGCACTTTAACACCATGTTCAACAGCTTTTTTTACGAAAGCTTTAACAACATCGTCAGCATATGGATTGTAACCAAGTAAGTTTTGACCTCTTAATAACATTTGAATTGGCGTATTTAAATGTTTTTTTAACGTATCTAAACGTTCCCATGGATCTTCACCTAAAAAACGAAGACAGGTATCAAATGTAGCACCGCCCCATGCTTCAATTGCATTGTAGCCGGCTTTGTCAAGAGCTTCTAACTGTGGAATCATATCTTCAATCCGCATGCGAGTTGCAGTTAAAGATTGTTGACCGTCACGTAAGACAGTTTCAGTAATTTTTACAGGTCTTTTAGCCATAATAAAATACACTCCTCTTAGATTATAGTAACATAAGTATTACAATATAGCCTTAAAAAGTAAGTTTGAATATGGAATTTAGCTTACATCATGTGGCAGTTATTGCTGAACACAGTAAAGTTCAAAGTATATTCAAATTTACATCACAAGTACAGTATAGGTACTAAAATAAACCTTGTCAATGATAAAACGTGATTTTTTTAACATAATTTTTTAAGCGATTATAGTTGAAGTTTATAATATAATTAAGATAAATAGTTAGAATCTTCACTTAAACATAAAAAAGAACCAAGCATGCTGAAAAGATCATTATTTCATGTCTGGTTCTTTCATTATAAGTGCAGTAGATTTTTTATTCTATATAAACCTATTAAAGAAAGTACATCCAGTCTATTAGTCTGCCAGGAATGGGATATAGGGCATCGTTTGCTTCCTACGTAACGCCACTCAACCCTATATCTCATTCCTGACGATTGCCATATGAAATGTTTAATGCCAGATATATAGCTGGATTGTTAATGTTGATATTGTGTTTTTGTGTCATTGGTCAGGATTTTGGGATCGTCTTTCTCTTTGATAATGGTAAAGGCATGTTTGGGATCATCGACGATTTCAATCTGTTCAAGACTTTGCTTTAACCGACCGCGAATTGTATCTAAATAAATGCGGCGTAATTGTGATTGTTCCATCGTTTCTTCAGGACTCAAACCGCTGTCTTTTTTCTTTTTTGCCAGGATGTTGATTCTTTGAATTAATTGAGCCGTAATCAAAATATATTCTCCTTATAGTGCTTTGTTTATAAAATTAATAGCATTCTTTTTTTACGAGTTCATGGTAGGCATTTAATAGTTTTAAAGTGATTTTTCCAGGCAGACCATTACCGATATGTTTATTATCAATTGCAATAACAGGGGTCACTTCCAGGCTGGTACTGGTTATGAATGCTTCATGGGCAGTTAGAGCAAAGTCAGGTGAAAAAGCTTTTTCAATCATGGTAATTCCAAGCTTTTTTGCACATTCTTCAAATAAAATAGAACGTGTAACTCCTTTTAAAATTAAATTACTGAGGGGGTGTGTCCAAACAATATCATCTTTGACCACGAAGAAATTACTACTAGAGCCTTCCGTGACCAGATTGCTGCCCTTGCGTACCTGCACCGCTTCCTGACAATTTTTTTCATGGGCTTCTTGTTTTGCTAAAACGTTGCCAAGTAAGTTGATTGTTTTAATATCACAGCGAAGCCAACGGATATCTTCGGTGAAAATGGCATGCACGCCGGATTTTTGCCAGTCCGTATGAACAGATCCTTCACGAATGCTCATGCTGAGATGGGGTACAATCTTATCGGGAAAGTAATGAGTGCGCGGTGCAGTTGTTCTGGTTATTTGGAAGTAAATACAGCCGTCTGTAATGCCGCTTTTTTTAATAATATCTTCGTGGATAGCGGTAAGTTCTGCATTTGTGTAGGTAACCGGAATTTTAAGTTCACGCAGTGAACGTATGCAGCGATCAAGATGGCGATCAAGCGCGAAACATTTTCCATTATATACTTTAGTGGCTTCGTATATTCCATCACCAAATTGATAGCCACGATCTTCTAGTGATATTTTCTTTTCATTGAGATCAATAAATTCTCCATCAAAAAAACCTAGTTCTTTCATCAAATTAATAGCTCCTTTAAATTTATGATAAACGTATAAGTTTAATTATAGACTATAAAACAGTTTATTTGTAGATACAATACAGAAAAATAACTGAAATTAAAAAAATACTGGTTTTTTAGATTGAAATCATATCTTTTATATAGCATACGTGCATATTTTATGGAAAAATCTTGGCTTTTTACACGAGTCCGTATATAATTGATAATATGCTATTTTGTGTACCTGTATTGGGTCTTGTTTTACAAAATAGATAAAAATAAATAGAAATAAGGAGAGTTTGTAAATGAAACTTGTAGTAACGATTGTGGGAAGAGATCGTGTTGGGATTATTGCTATGGTAAGCAATATCTTAGCTGAAAATAATGTGAACATTTTAAATATCAACCAAAATATTATGGATGGATTTTTTAATATGGTTATGGTTGTTGAGATGACAGATAGTAAAATAAAATTGCAGGAATTGCAAAAAATTCTAAATGAAAAAGGTAATGAAATCAATCTTGAAATTAAAGCACAGCATCAAGATATTTTTGATGTTATGCATAAAATCTAAGTTGAAAAGAATTTATTTGGAGGCAGTTAAGTGATAACTATACATGATATATTAGAAACAAATCGAATGATCACAGAAAATAAATTGGATGTTCGCACGATTACAATGGGAATCAGTCTTCGTGATTGCGCACATCCCAATATACAGCAGTTTTGCCAAAATATTTATGATAAAATTACGACATCCGCTGAATTTTTGGTAAAAACCGGTGAAGAGATTGAAGCGGAATATGGTATTCCAATCATTAACAAACGTGTGTCTGTCACACCAATTGCTATTGTAGCAGAAGCTTGTAAGACAGATACATATGTTCCTGTTGCCGAAGCAATGGATCGTGCAGCTAAGGCAATCGGTATTAATTTTATCGGCGGATTTTCAGCTCTCGTTGAAAAAGGGTATACAAAAGGCGATCATATTTTAATCAATTCGATACCACAGGCATTGGCTACAACGGATCTTGTTTGTGCTTCGGTCAATTTGGGCTCGACAAAAGCTGGGATCAATATGGATTGTGTACGCGAAATGGGTGAAATTGTTAAACGCACAGCTGAACTCACACGTGATCGGGCAGCTATTGGTTGTGCGAAACTGGTTATCTTTTCGAATGCACCAGGGGACAATCCATTTATGGCGGGTGCTTTCCATGGTGTCAGTGAAGCTGAAAAAGTCATTAGCGTTGGTGTTAGTGGTCCGGGCGTAGTAAAACGGGCGTTGGAAGATATTAAAGGTGGAGATTTCAGTGAAGTCGCCGAAACAATCAAGAAGACAGCCTTTAAAATTACACGAGTTGGACAATTAGTGGCGCGTGAAGCTTCGAAACGTTTAGGGGTACCATTTGGTATTATCGATTTATCACTAGCACCTACTCCGGCAGTTGGTGATAGCGTTGCTCATATTCTAGAGGAAATGGGAATCGAAAGTTGTGGTGCACCTGGTACGACGGCAGCCCTGGCTCTTTTGAATGATGCTGTCAAAAAAGGCGGACTCATGGCTTCTTCTCATGTTGGCGGTCTTAGCGGTGCCTTCATTCCAGTCAGTGAAGATGCTGGTATGATTGACGCGATTACTTGCGGTAGTCTGTCGCTTGAAAAATTGGAAGCCATGACATGCGTATGCTCAGTCGGTCTTGATATGATTGCTATTGCAGGTGATACATCGGCGGCAACTATTTCAGGAATTATTGCTGATGAAGCAGCCATTGGCATGATTAATAATAAAACAACTGCTGTTCGGGTGATTCCGGTTCCTGGCAAAAAAGTCGGCGATAGTGTAGAGTTCGGCGGCCTTTTGGGTCATAGTCCAATTATTCCGGTTAAAAGCCAGTTTAGTTCAGAAGCGTTTATTGCTCGTGGTGGACGCATTCCAGCACCTATACGCAGCTTAACGAACTAATTATTTTATAGTAAATTTTGTAGGAGCTGTCTCACAAAGAACAGCTCCTTTTTTGATGAGGTGCATTTATGCGTATAACAAAAAAAATTAAAGAACAGATGATTCAAATTTTAGAAACCACTTATATTGATGTAAAACCGGCACTTGTTTTTAGCAATCCTTTCGAACTGTTGATTGCAGTTATTTTATCAGCCCAGTGTACGGATGTGAGAGTGAACATTACGACTAAACGGCTTTTTGCTAAAGCAAATACACCTGCTTCTATTTTGGAAATGGGTCTTAGTACGCTGGAAGATGAAATTCGCGATTGTGGGCTTTATCATAATAAAGCAAAAAATATCCTGGGAACTTGTCAAAAACTTTGTGAGGGTTACGGCGGAGTAGTTCCCGAATCTTTTGATGAACTTTTAAAATTGCCTGGTGTGGGGCGAAAGACAGCAAATGTTGTGACCAGTATTGCATTTCAGCGTCCGGCAATTGCAGTTGATACACATGTTTTTCGGGTAGCAAACCGCTTGAAACTAGGGGTTGGTGAGACTCCTTTTGCGGTAGAACAAGCCCTAATGAAGATTATTCCCAAAGAAAAATGGTCAGCAGCCCATCATTGGCTGATTTGGCATGGGCGTAAACTGTGCAAATCAAGAGCTCCTTTGTGTGGACAATGCCCTTTGCATGAAATTTGTCCAAGCAGCACTATTGCATAAATACATGAATAAAGAGTATAATTATACTTGAAGGGGTTGGTTATAATGCTTTATCGCAAACCTACATTCAACGATGTAGAGTCTATATATGATTTAGTGAATACATATGCAAATGATGGCGTTATGTTGGCACGGTCCAGGAATACGTTATATGAAACGCTGCGGGATATGATTGTGGCAGAAGAAAATAGTGAAATTGTTGGAGTTGGAGGACTTCATATTATTTGGAATGAATTGGCTGAGATTCGGACAATGGCCGTTATGGATAAAGTTACCCGGCAGGGAATCGGTAAAAAAATTGTGGAAATGTTGATGGAAGAGGCGAAAATACTGGGTGTTAAGACATTATTTACGCTTACTTATAAACCTGGTTTTTTTGCCAAGATTGATTTTAAGGAAATCACAAAAGAAGAATTACCACATAAGGTTTGGAAAGAATGTATAGATTGTCCCAAATTTCCAAATTGTGACGAGATTGCAATGATGCGGGTGTTATAGGGATTCGGTAAAACTTTTGTTTTTGTGTAGTGGACTAGATTTGGTTTATATTACGATGTGTCTCATTATTTTGTTTTACTGTTGACAAATATATTTTAAATTGTTATAGTAACAGTACATTAAGAATAAATGTGACGATCAAGACAAGTATAACAGTGATGTTTTTCAGAGAGCTGGGGGGCGGTGTAACCTAGTAAACAGACTGTTAGAAATACACTTGGAAGCAGCAAGCTGAACGATTTTCTAGTAGGCTGAGCCGGAATGCCACCGTTATCATAGGCTAGAGTATGTTAGTACTCGAACTGAGTGGCTTGCTTTTTTTATAGCAAGCAGGGTGGTACCACGGGTTATATGCTCGTCCCTGTTGCGGGGGCGGGCTTTTTTTGTCTTTATTTTTAAGAGTATTATATTTGCAGGAGGTTGATTTTATGATTATTGTGATGAGTCCAGAGGCTACTGAAGTGAATATTAAGAAGGTACAGGATAAAATTGTCAGTGTAGGTCTAAAGTGTCATCTTTCACAAGGAGCATCGAGAATGATTATTGGCGTTATTGGTGATAAAAAAATTATTTCAGGATTACAGATGAAAGCGTTTGACGGGGTAGAAAAAACGGTGGCAATCACAGAAAAATATAAATTGGTAAGTCGCGAATTTAAACACGAAGATACGATTGTAAATATTGATGGCGTACTTGTTGGCGGTGATCATTTAGGGATTATGGCCGGACCTTGTGCAGTAGAAAGTATGGAACAGCTTCAAGAATCCGCACAAGCTGTTAAGGCGGCAGGCGCACAATTCTTGCGGGGGGGTGCCTTTAAACCGCGGACATCACCATATGATTTCCAAGGTTTTGCTGAAAAGGGACTGCAAATGCTTAAAACTGTTGGCGAAAAAACAGGGCTGAAGATTGTTACTGAAATTGTCGATGTCAATGCGATTGATATGCATTGTGCTTATGCTGATGTATTACAGGTTGGAGCTCGTAATATGCAAAACTTTGAACTTTTGAAAGTAGTGGGAAAATCCAAAAAACCTGTGCTTTTAAAACGTGGAATGTCAGCAACCATCAGTGAATGGCTTAATGCGGCAGAATATATTCTCAGTGAAGGCAATTACAATGTTATTTTGTGTGAACGCGGTATTCGGACTTATGAAACTTTTACACGCAATACGCTTGATTTAAGTGCAGTTGCTGCTGTAAAAGAATTGTCTCACTTGCCGATCATTGTAGATCCAAGCCATGGTACTGGTCGCTGGCAGATGGTTCGCCCGATGGCGAGAGCGGCCATTGCAGCAGGGGCAGATGGTCTTATGATTGAAGTACACCCACATCCAGAAGTTGCTCTGAGTGATGGTGATCAGTCGTTGACACCAGAGAATTTTGATGTCGTAATGAAGGAAGTTTCTCAAATTGCTGCGATGATGGGGAAAAAATGAAATGAATAAATTGAATCTCGCAATTATCGGTGTAGGTTTAATTGGTGGATCTTTGGGTTTGGCATTAAAAGAGAAGTTGCAGGATCAGATTTATATTAGAGGTTTATCACGGACTGAACATTCGATGAAACTCGCCCTTCAATGCGGGGCGGTTGATATGGTGTCCGATAATATTGAAGCAGTGGTAAAAGATGCAGATATTGTATTTATGAGTACACCTGTATTGCAAATTGTACCTATGATCGAAAAAATTTTACCTTTTTTAAAACCAGGAACGATTATTACAGATGCGGGAAGTACAAAACAATATATCTGGAATCATTTGAAAAATATTCTTCCAAATGAGATTTATTATGTGGCAGGTCATCCGATGACGGGAAAAGAGCGTAGTGGTGTAGAAGCTGCAGATTCACAGCTTTTCCTTAAAAAATGTTATGTGATTGTAAAAGATACAGGAGCACCACAAGCGGCTATTACGAAGATTTGTGATTTATTAGCGCTTACGGGAGCGAATATCACGACCGTTGATATAGCTATGCACGATCGCTGCGCATCGGTGATCAGCCATGTACCTCATGTAACGGCTGCTGCTTTAGTTACTTTACTAAACCGCAGTCAGGGAGACATGGAATCGTGTATCAAGCTCGCCGGAGGCGGTTTTAAAGATACGACGAGGATTGCTTCATCGAATTCTGATATGTGGGCCGATATTTGTATGTCTAACCCCGAACCGATTATTGCAAACTTACAGGAATTGAAGAGAATTATTGACGAAGTGATTGTTGATATTGATACACGTGATCGGCAGAAAGTTTATGATTATTTTGCTGCTGCTAAAAACCGCCGTGATACAATTTTGGATCAAACACAGGATTTATTTGAAATATGATATAAAAAAAGATGATTTCATAAAGCGGAAATCATCTTTTTTTATTGCATGAATACAAATTAAAAAAATTCGGTTAAAAAAAGTAAAGAGATGCCTATTATAATACGTGGTAATTCATTGTATCTCAAGGAAGAATGCATTATAATTGATTTTGAAAAGAGTCGAAAGGGGTTATGTTCGTGGTCAAAGTATATGTAGAAGATATTGTAGGTAAGTTAGAAAAAATAGATATGTGGAAAATCTATTTGAATATAAAGACTGGTTCCTTCGTTGAGTTTCAAGATGATTATAATGGGGCAGAGGATATTTTTGCGGATGATACACATATAGACGAAGCTGCTCTGGAAAATGTATTTGCAATTGAGGACAATTGGGAAGAATATGTGCCACTGCCATCACCGTATGATATGGATGAACATACGATTATGAAAAGCTTTACTGAGCAGCTAGATGATCAAGATAGTCGAATGGATCTTTTGGGGGCACTGTCGGGAAATGGTGCTTTACAGCGATTTAAAAATACCGTGCGGGATTTTGGGTTAAGCGAAGAATGGCAAAACTATCGTAATCATGCTTTGCGGCAGATTGCGGAAATTTGGTGCGAAGAAAACCAGATTCCATATCAATATAAAATAAAAACGGAAGAATAAATATATGCCATATAAAATACTTAATTCAACTTAAATATATTCGTTTTAGAAGGTTTTTTTTTGATTGTTGGGGCGGAGATTGTAATTATTTTAAAATTTTGTTAAAATATAAGAAGATTACTTTATTACATACGATAAAGTAACTTAAGTTATAAAACAAAAGGTGGTTTTAGTTTGTCAAATCCAGCATTTCGTGTGATGGAAAGAGAAAGTAGTGTTTCTTATGAAGAAACAGCAACATTAAACGGGACAATCAAGAAAACAATTGGTCTATTTGGAGTGACAATTGTTTCTGCAATAGCGACTGGAATGTTTTTGCCAAGTGTGGTTTCATCGTTGTATCCAGTTATGATTATGGCAATGATCGTAGCAGCAATTCTTGCTGTCGTGACTTGTTTTAAGCCGAATATTGCAGAGTATACAACTCCGGGGTATGCTGTTTTTGAAGGTGTAACACTCGGGGTGATATCACTTGCTTTTGAACATATGTATGCTGGTATTGTTGCGATTGCTGTTGCAACTACGTTTGCTGTTATGGGCGTAATGTTATTTTTATGGCAGCAGAAAATTATTGTTGTGACTGAAAAAGTCAGATCAATTATTATCAGTTTAACAATGGGAGTGGCAGCACTTTATATCATCAATATGATTGCTTCGATGTTTTGGACATCCTTCTTACCGCGCAGCGGTGTGGTTGGCATTGGTATTGCTGTTGTTATTGCAGCTGTGGCAGCCTTTAATTTTCTGTTAGATTTTGATAACATTGAGCAGTCCGTAAAGCAGGGCATGCCGAAATACATGGAATATTTCAATGCGTTTAGTTTGCTGCTTACCTTAGTATGGCTCTATCTTGAAATCCTGCGTATCATTCAAATGGTCATGTCTTTGGGAAAGGATGACTGACAAATATAAAAAAATGTCGACACCATATGGTGTCGACATTTTTTTATGCCTTTTTTAATGGCGGAAAAGATCTTTATGGGCATTGACGATCTGTGCCATGAGCTGTTTCCCTTTGATATCGGGATGCAGTCCATCTGTAGCATATTGTGTTGCCATAAAGCCTTGATTATCATAAAAATAAGGTTCGAGGTCAATATAATAAGGTTGTTTGCGAATAAATGCATTGACTTGGGCCATGTCTTCACGCCAGTCATCCGCTGTTTCTGTATTAAATGCCTGCATTATATTCGTTGGGTTAATAGGCATTAGTGTCAGAAAAATAGGGCGAATATCGTTGGCTTCACATTTCATACGGATCGTTATGATATCGTGAATTATGGTGCTGGCAGGGGTTCCGGCACGAATGCTGTTGGACCCACATAAGATGATTAAATTCCTGGGGCGATACGGCAGCACATCTGTATCAAAACGTTCAGCAGTCGTGGTTGATGTGTCACCGCTGCGCCCGAGGTTTAGCGCAGGGAAATCAAGATAAGACTGATAACTGTATTCTAGATTTGCCGGTGAATAAGAGAGTGCTCCGCCGCCGTGGGTGATACTGTCACCAAAGGTAGCATAATCAACACGCAGTGGAGATTTTGCTACGGTAAACTGTTCTGAGTCTGAATAAACACCAATGGTATTCCCGTTTGAGTCAAGTGCTCTTACGCGCCAATAATAAAGTCCTGGAGCCATACGAGGGTACTCATCATAACAGTCAGAAGCATCTTCCGCTATTTTACTCCAGATTCGGTGCGAAGAAGGTTCGGTGTTATTTTCTTCCTCTGGCGGTGTATTTAAAAGTTCGACTTCATATTTTGATATATTATGGAGTGGAATCCAATTATAGACAGGATAAAGTGGTTGCGCGAAGTCAGGCATACGGTCAAAGTTATTAATGATAGGTTTTTGAACGAGCGGTACATGAATGTCCATATGGATTTCCTCTGCATTCGAAAAAACGCCGACAGGATTCCCGACAAAATCTAAAGCACGGACTCGCCAAAAAAGTTTTTTGTACGCGAATTCTTTCAGGTCGGCTTGCCAGCCGTTAGTGAAGACCGATCGTGTGCTAAACAGGCTGTACTGGCTGGATAAAACGATACCGTTTGGGTTTTCGGGTGGGTGAGATAATAGTTCTAGTTCATAATAAACACCACCAGGTACCGTATGCCAAATTAAAAATGGCATTGTATTTGCCGGGTTTGTTATATCATAATGAGAAATCAAAGCTGGCACAAAAGGGGCATCATCAAAAGATTGTGTAGTAATTATTTTGGAGGGTTTTCCTACGGTTTTGAACATCCCATGACCTGATATGCGATAGTAGGTTGGTACACCAGTCGAAGGTGTTTTAAAGCTGTTTTTAAAGGTATATTCTTTTTTTAATAGATGATATTGTTCGTGGTCGATGGATGGATCTGGATTTTTTGTTAATATTTCGACCTCATAATAACAAGGATAAGGAAGGCGCTGCCAAGCTAATGTGCCGCTTTCACCATCTTCATTTATTAAAACTTCAGGTTGTAATTCTTTGAGTGAAAGTACGTCGGTTGATTCGGTAAAAAAGATGCAAAGCAAGGTCATATATAAAATTGTACACGAAAAAGCAATAAATTTATTCATAAGGACTCCTCTAAATATGTTACTATAATGTAAGAATGATAAACATTAGTATAACACGTTTTTCTATAGTAGAAATGAAAACTATAAATTTAAATCGTTTCATTCTATAAATAGCAAGGAGATAGGTGATATTTATGAAAACACAAACAGGTTTATTGATTGTCCATACAGGAAATGGAAAAGGTAAGACTACGGCAGCTTTAGGGCTGGCTGTGCGAGCCTGGGGACAAGGCTTGAAGATCTTGATTTTACAGTTTATAAAAGGGGGCTGGAAGTATGGTGAATTAAAAGCGTTGGAAAAATTTTCGCCGGAGCTTGAAATTCGTCCAATGGGTCAAGGCTTTACACAAAAAGCGGATAACGAGGAAAAAGAACAGCATCGTGCTGCAGCTCAAGCTACTTTAGCTGAAGCAAAAACTGCCATCCAATCAGGTGAATGGAACATGGTTATTCTTGATGAAATCAATTATGCTGTGAAGTTTGAACTGATTGGTATTGATGATGTACTTGCTTTGCTTGACTGTAAACCAGAGTCATTGCATCTTGTCCTTACCGGACGCGATGCGAGACAAGAAATTATGGATCGAGCGGATTTAGTGACAGAGATGAAAGAAATAAAACATCCTTATCAACAAGGTATAAAAGCACAAGCTGGTATTGAGTTTTGATAATATAATATTATGTAAAACTTCACAATTTCTTGCAGGATTCTTTTTCTTTTTATTGAATAGAATATATTTAAGGTATAATTGTAACTTTATATGTATAGATTATATCAATATGTATACTCCGAGAAGACAAATCGGATTTTAAGAACAGGTGGGATTTTTAACTATGAAAAGTGATATTGTAAAAAAAGGTCCAACGCGCTCAGCGCATAGATCTTTGTTCTATGCCATGGGGTATGGTCCAGAAGATTTAGATAAACCGCTGATTGGGGTTGTGAATTCATTTAATGAAATCATTCCAGGACACATCCATTTGCGCACGATAGCCGAAGCTGTAAAGCTTGGTGTGGCAGCAGCTGGCGGTACGGCATTGGAGTTTCCTTCCATTGCTGTTTGTGATGGTATTGCGATGGGGCATGAAGGTATGAAGTTTTCGCTGGCGAGCCGGGAACTGATTGCTGATTCAATTGAAGCTGTTGCTACGGCTCATGGCTTTGATGGCTTAGTTATGATTCCAAACTGTGATAAAGTCGTACCGGGAATGCTTATGGCAGCGGCGAGACTTAATATTCCTGCTGTGGTAGTTAGCGGGGGGCCTATGCTCGCAGGAAGACATCATGGCAAAGATGTGAGTGTAAGCAGCACATTTGAAGCTGCTGGTAAGTTTACAGCCGGCAAAATGACAGCGGATGAAATGGAAGACTTAGAAAAGCATGCCTGTCCGAGTTGTGGTTCTTGTGCTGGTTTATTTACGGCGAATACAATGAATTCTTTGACGGAAGTTTTAGGTATGGGACTTCCTGGTAATGGGACGATTCCAGCAGCTTATTTTGGTGAACGAAGACTGCTAGCAAAACGGGCCGGGCAGGTTATATTGGATCTTGTAAAAAAAGATATTAAACCGCGTGATATTTTAACAAAAAAAGCGTTTGAAAATGCCATTACCGTAGATATGGGGATTGGTGGTTCATCAAATACAGTGCTGCATTTGATTGCGATAGCTTATGAAGCTGGGATTACTTTACTTCCACCGGTTTTTGATGAAATTAGTGCTAGAACACCTTATATAACAAAACTCAGTCCTAGCGGCAGTCATCATATGCAAGACTTGAATGAAGCGGGCGGTTTATCAGCGGTTATGCATGAATTAGCAAAGAAAAATTTATTACATCTCGATGCACTTACCGTTACGGGAACCTTAGGCGATCGCATTGATCATGCTGAAATTGAACGCCCTGATGTTATTAAATCAGTGGATGCGCCTTATCGTAAAACTGGCGGTATTGCAATTTTAAAAGGAAACTTAGCACCGGATTATGCAGTGGTAAAGGCAAGTGCTGTAACCGAGGATATGCTTGTTTTTAAAGGTAGTGCGAAAGTTTATAATTCTGAAGAAGCCGCAATTGAAGCAATTGTGGGCGGTGAAATCAAGGATGGTCATGTTGTAGTAATTCGTTATGAAGGTCCGGAGGGCGGCCCAGGAATGCGCGAAATGCTTAATCCAACAGCGATTATAACCGGAATGGGGCTTAAAGTAGCTCTCCTTACCGATGGCCGTTTCAGTGGGGCAACGCGGGGCGCCTGTATAGGCCATGTTTCGCCGGAAGCTATGGCTGGTGGTCCGATTGCACTCATTCAAGATGGTGATACAATTGATATCGACATTCCAAACCGTAAACTTGATCTGGTTATCAGTGATGCTGAAATGGAAAAGCGTAAACAAAATTGGGTTAAACCAGAAGCGAAAATTAAAACAGGTTATTTATCTCGCTATGCACGTCTTACAACATCGGCGAGTATGGGAGCTGTTCTTAAATAATATAAAAATCAAGGAAAACTGCCACGAAATGCAAAATCTATTTCGTGGCAGTTTTTTATTGTTTTTCAATTGACAATTAGGTTATAATATATAAGTTATTATATATGAATATAAACTTTGTTTGATAAATAAAAATTTAGAGGTGTCTTGTAAGTGCATATTGTTTTAATTGAACCAGAAATTCCTGGGAATACAGGAAATATTGCTCGCCTTTGTGCAGCAACGAATCTTGAGTTGCATTTAGTAAAACCACTTGGCTTTTCAACGGATGATAAATATTTGAAAAGAGCCGGGTTGGATTATTGGAATCTAGTCACGATTCATTATCATGAGAATTTTGCGGAAGTTCTTGATTTGTATAAAGATCATACATTTTATTATAATACAACAAAAGCACCGCATTCCTATACTGAAGCTAAATTTGGGCCAAAAGATATGCTGGTTTTTGGTAAGGAAACAGCGGGGATTCCGGAAACAATATTAAAAGAAAACTGGGAACAGTGTATTCGAATTCCGATGGTTAAAGATGCACGTTCGCTCAATTTATCAAATTCTGTGGCGATTGTGGCCTATGAAGCGCTGCGTCAGCAGAATTTTGATCATTTAAAACAAATGGGTTTCGATCATTTAGACTAATTTTAGATAAGGAATGACTTTATTTTGCAAAATAAGAATGCATTTATAGCAGAGCTAAAAAAGATATTATCGGAGCCACAAGTTATGCTTGATGAACCGATGAAAAATCATACGACCTTTAAAATTGGCGGCCCGGCAGATTGTCTTATTTTTCCATCATCCTTAGAAGAAGTTATGATGGTGTTCAAACTTATCCGAACCTTTGAAATGCCTGTTACTGTGATTGGAAACGGATCTAATGTTTTGGTCCTTGATAAGGGTGTCCGTGGTGTAGTCGTGAAGTTCAATTCGAATCTTTCTTATATCAGGCAGGGAAAAAATCATATTTTTGCCGGTGCGGGTGCGTTATTGAAAGATGTTTCTTTTTACGCGGCAGAACATGGCTTAACTGGTATGGAATTTGCAGTAGGAATTCCTGGAAGCATTGGTGGCGCAGTATTTATGAATGCCGGTGCTTATGATGGTGAAATCAAAAGTATTGTACATGCTATTACAGCTGTGAGTTTGGCTGGTGATATGATCCATTATTCGAAAGCTGAATTGCAATTTGGCTATCGGCATAGTATTTTTCAGGATAATCAGCAAATGATTTGTGAGGTAGAGTTTGCTCTGGCTGAAGGGCGGCTAAATGAAATCAATGATAAGATGGGGGAGTTGACGAAACGCCGCGAAAGCAAGCAGCCACTTGAAATGCCAAGTGCTGGCAGCACATTTAAGCGACCACAGGGATATTTTGCGGGAACCTTGATTGAGCAGAGCGGTCTTAAAGGGTTTAAAGTCGGTGGAGCTCAGATTTCATTGAAACATGCGGGCTTTGTCGTGAATGCAGGGGGGGCGACGGCCAAAGATGTTCTGGATTTGATTAAAGAAGTCCAGGATCGTGTTTTTGAAAAACACGGCGTAAAATTATATCCTGAAGTTCGCATGATTGGTGAACAATAAAGTGCAAAAAGAGAGTTGAATCTGTAGAAAACCATCAAGACAACCTATATAAGTTGAAAAATTTATATAGGTTATTTGGTATACAAAAATAAAATCTTACGTATGATTTTATTTTTGTATACCAAAGGAGAAGGGATCTGAACATATGTTGAAAATAGGTATTCTCATTTATCAAAATGTTGCTGAAATGGATTTTGTTGGTCCATTTGAAGTGCTCAGTGATGTGAATAAAATACAAGTAAATAGCACAGAAGTATATCTTATAGCACAGTCAAAAGATATTATCAAAGCCTTTAATGGCATGATGATTTTACCTGCATATGATTTTTCATCGGTTCCTGATTTAGATGTATTGGTGGTTCCTGGTGGGAAAGGGCGAATGACAGAAATGCATAATCCTCTTATGCGCGAATTTATTCTTCGGCAGGAAAAATGTGCAAAATATATCACTTCCGTCTGTACCGGTGCTTTTATTTTGGCAGAGGCAGGCTTGTTAAATGGGAAAAAGGCCACAACGTTTCATCATGCTTTAAAAGAATTGGATGTTTATCCTGAAATTAGCATAGAAACGAAAAAAGTAGTTGATGCTGGTCGGATTATCACCGCAGCGGGAGTTACTTCAGGGTTGGAACTGGGTTTTTATTTGTTAAAAATATTGTTTGATGAGCAACTGGCAAAAGAAGTGGCGAGCTTTATGGAGTATGAGGTTGATGTGGATAAACTATAGATTTATCTGTCATAAAATTTCCCATGTATTGTCTGGTTCGTATGACAATACATGGGAATTATTTGATAAATATGCTATAATAAATTAGACGAAATACATATTGAGGGGATGGGGTTTTTATGAGATTACAATTTTTAGGCGCCGCTCGTACAGTGACAGGATCTTGTTTTTTGTTAGAGGCAGCTGGCAAAAAAATATTAATTGATTGTGGTTTATTTCAAGGTTCGAAAACAATACGTGCCCTTAATTATCAGAATTTTCATTTTACACCATCTGAGATTGATTGTGTATTATTGACCCATGCACATGTAGATCATTGTGGGCTGATCCCTAAATTATGTAAAAAAGGTTTTAAAGGACCAATTTATGCAACGAAAGTAAGTTGTGAGTTAGCGCAGATCATGCTGCCAGATAGTGCTCATATTCAGGAATTTGATGTGGAAGTCATGAATCGCAAAGGAAAACGGGCGGGCAGGGCTCCTATAGAACCGATTTATACCGTCAATGATGCGATGGCCTCTTTAAAGTATTTTTCTGCTGTGAATTATGGAGAATGTTTGCAAATTTCAGCAGATATCAAGGTCGTTTATAAGGATGCAGGTCATATTATTGGCTCATCGTTTATTGAAATTTATGTGACAGAAAATAATAAAACAACTAAAATTTTATTTTCCGGTGATTTGGGGCAGCCCAATCAGCCAATTATAAAAAATCCAACCATTATTAAGGGAACGGATTACCTGGTTATGGAGTCGACGTATGGTGATAGAGTCCATCAGGTTTATGACAAAGAACAGGCATTAGCAGAAATAATTAATGATACCATTGCCAGGGGTGGTAATGTAATCATCCCATCTTTTGCTGTGGGCCGCACGCAGACCATGTTATATTATTTGTATAAACTATGGAAAGACCATAAAATCAAGGATATTCCAGTGATTGTTGATAGTCCATTAGCAGCAGCTGCAACGCGGATTTTTGCTCATAACACCCAGGATTTTGACGAAGAAATGGTAGAATTATTAAAAGAAAACGGAAAAATTCCGCAAATGCCGCAGCTGCGAATTTGTGAAAGTGCTGAAGAATCAAAAGCAATCAACAGCCAAGAAGGCTCTGCTATTATTATCTCCGCCAGCGGCATGGCGGATGCGGGAAGGGTACTGCATCATCTAAAACATAATTTATGGCGGGACGAATCAAGTGTCTTATTTGTGGGCTATCAAGCAGAGGGCAGTATGGGTCGCAGACTGTTAGATGGAATTCGTCGTGTTAAAATTATGGGAGAAGAAGTCACAGTAAAGGCTAAGATCTATAACATGGAAGGCTTTTCTGCTCATGCAGATCGCAACCAGATTTTGGATTGGCTGGCAAATTTCACGGAACCGAAGCCGGTTAATATTTTTATCGTACATGGTGAATCGCTGGCAGCGGGGGCATTGAAAGAAGCAATCCAAGAACGGTTTGATGAAAATAGTTATATACCACATTATGGCGATATAGCAATTATCAATGGACGCGATTACGAGATTGAACCGACGAAGATTATTGAAGAAGTAGCAGTAAAAGATCTGGAAGAATTCTTAACTTTGATTGATGCGGATTATCGCCAATTGAGGCAAAAACTATTGCGCACTGTATTTAAAGAACCAGAAAAACTCCAAGGTATTACAAAAAACATAAACAAAGGCTGGAATTATTTCAAAAAGCTCTTTAATGATATTAATTGAGGCATTTTAGTAAGCTGTAAAGCAAAGAGAAAGTTTAATTTGTGAAGTTAAACTTTCTCTTATGTTTTTCTGAAAAAAAGGTTTTTTCTGAATTTGTTGTAAAAAGAATTGACAGCAGGTCGTTTGTATAATAAGATTAAATGTATGCAAACACAAAAAGAATGCATGAAAGACAGCATTCTTTTTTCTTTTTGATTTTTATTAGGAGGCCAGAAATATATAATGAGTATTAGAGCAGATTTAAGAAACGTAGCAATCATAGCCCATGTCGATCATGGTAAGACGACACTGGTGGATGCAATGCTAAGACAGAGCCATATTTTTCGTGCAAATGAACAGGTTACCGATCGTGTCATGGACTCGAATGATTTAGAACGTGAACGTGGAATCACAATTTTGTCCAAAAACACAGCAGTTATGTATAAAGATATTAAAATTAATATTGTTGATACCCCGGGGCATGCTGATTTTGGCGGAGAAGTAGAACGTGTACTAAATATGGTTGATGGTGTTTTACTTTTAGTTGATGCGTTTGAAGGTCCAATGCCGCAGACAAAGTATGTACTTCGTAAAGCATTGGAACAAGGCTTGAAACCAATTGTTGTCATTAATAAAATTGATCGTCCAGATCAACGTGTTGAAGATGTATATGATGAAGTTCTTGAATTATTTATGGAACTTGGCGCTGATGATGATCAGCTTGATTTCCCAGTTGTTTATGCAGCAGCCCGCGCTGGTATTGCAAAAATGAACATGGAAGATGAAAGCGATAATCTCAGTCCATTAATGGATTTGCTGGTTAAAGAAATTCCAGCTCCAAAGGGCGAATTGGATGGTCCATTACAGATTATGGTTACAACACTGGATGCGGATGAATATGTTGGTCGTGTTGCGATTGGTCGTATTATTCGTGGTAAAGCTTTTGCGAATCAAAATGTCATCTTAATTAATGGCGATGTGGAAACAAAAGCAAAAATTGGTAAATTATTTGTATATCAGGGATTGAATCGTGTTGAAGTAAAAGATGCTGGTCTTGGTGATATTGTTGCTGTTACTGGTTTAGGTGATATCAGCATTGGGCATACAATTGCTGATGCTGAAAATCCAGAAGCATTACCAACAATTAATATCGATGAGCCAACTCTTTCCATGACATTTGCGGTAAATACAAGCCCATTTGCTGGTAAAGAAGGACAGTTTGTAACGTCGCGTCATGTACGTGATCGTCTCTTTAAAGAAGTAGAAACAAATGTAAGTTTACGTGTTGAAGAAACAGATAGTGCAGATACATTTAAAGTTTCTGGACGTGGAGAATTACATTTATCTATTTTGATTGAAACAATGCGTCGTGAAGGCTTTGAATTACAAGTTGGTAAACCAGAAGTTGTATATCGTCAAATCAACGGACAACTTTGTGAACCATTGGAAAATCTTACAATTGAAGTTCCTCAGCAGTTCATGGGGACGGTTATGGAATCGTTAGGAACAAGAAAAGCTGAATTGGCTAATATGTCTGAAGTGGCTGGATATCTCCGTATGGAATTTGTTATTCCGGCTCGTGGTCTTATTGGGTTCCGTTCAGAATTCTTAACGAATACCAAAGGAAATGGTATCATGAACCATGTATTCCATGGTTATGTTCCATTCAAGGGTGAAATCCCAGGTCGTGCTCGTGGATCACTTGTTGCTTTTGAACATGGTGAAACAACAAGTTATGGTATATTTACATTGCAGGATCGTGGTGTTATGTTTATTTCTCCGAATCAGCCGGTATATGAAGGCATGATTATCGGTGAAAATACACGTGACGTTGATATGGATGTAAATCCATGCAAGAAAAAGAATGTTTCGAACATGCGTACAAGCTCTTCGGATGAAGCGATTCGTTTAGTACCGCCTCGTCTTTTAAGCTTGGAACAGGCTTTGGAATATATTAATAAAGATGAATTAGTAGAAGTAACACCAGAAGCAGTTCGTTTGCGTAAAACTGTTTTAAATAAAGCACAGCGCGGTCGCGATCGTAAAAGTGTAAAATAATTCTTTGAAAAATAAAATCCTGCAAATTTTAATCATTTATTGATTTCTTGCAGGATTTTATTTATTTGTGTCGAATTGTAAGCAAGATATCATATTTTCAATAAATTTAAAACTGGAGGCGAAAATTTATGTCTGGTTTTGTTAATAAATTAGCAAATATCTTGATGCCGATTGAAGAAATTGAAGAAGTGGAAGAAGCCGCAGAAACAGCTGCAGTAGAAAACACCATTCGTGAAAAAAAAGTTGTGAATGGTAATGACCTATATGGCAATGATGAGTACAAAAGTTCGTTTACCCGTCCACAATTGACAGTGCATACCAATAAAGTTCCAGAACTCAATATTTTGGTGTATGTTCCTGAGTCTTTTGATAAGGCAAATGTCATTGCGGATGCTTTGAAAAAAGATGAAGCTGTTATTGTAAATTATGAAAAAGTCGATGGTGATGAACAAAGACGACTTTGTGATTTTATTAATGGTGTATGTTATGTTTTAAATGGTGCAGTGAAACGTATTTCTGCAGAAATGGTCTTATATGTTCCAGAAAATGTAGATATTGCTCAAGAAGTTTGTGCAAAAACTGTACGTGGTTTTGCTAAATAATATTCTATTTTAAATTTAGGTAAAATGGTGGTTATGTGTGTGTTATACGTAACTGCCATATTTTAATTTATTCAAGACAATTTATATTGTATTTATATACTTTTTACTAAAAAGTGGTAAAATAATATTGGCGAGCAAAAAATAGTAATGGAGGATTAATATGCAAAAAGATCAGGATATATTGGAAGCGGTCTTGGCTGAGTTTCAAGAAATTGCTAAAATTCCTCGTAAGTCAGGGCATGAAGAAAAAATCAGTCAATATTTATTTGACGTTATCAAGGCAATGGGTCTGAAGGTAGAACAGGATAAAAAATTTAATATTATTGCTGAAAAACCTGCAACCGAAGGTTTTGAAAATATGCCAGTCACGATATTACAAGGGCATATGGATATGGTTTGTGTTGCTGCTGAAGGCGTGAATTTTGATCCTTTAAAAGATTCTATTCAAGTAAGACGAAATGCTCAATATTTATATGCTGAAGGTACAAGCCTTGGAGCAGATGACGGTATTGGTGTTGCTGAAATCTTATATATCTTAAAAGCAGAGTTTGCACATGGTCCGCTTCGAGCTATTATTACTGTGGATGAAGAGCAGGGGATGAGTGGCTCTATTGCACTTGATCCCAAATATCTTGCTGCTAAATATTTAATTAATTGTGATTCGGAAAATTATGATGTTGTTACCGTCAGCAGTGCTGGCAGTGTAAATATAGATTTTTTGCGCCGACCGGTATGGCGGGACCCGCTCTACAAAGCCGCCTATCAGATAACGGTAAAAGGTTTGCTGGGTGGACATTCGGGTGAAGCAATTAATTGTGGACGAGCAAATGCAATTCAAACGTTAGCGTTGATTTTGCAGAAAATGCAGGGTATGGGAATTGATTTTGAGCTAGCTGACTTTACTGGTGGTATGGCGCGTAATGCGATTCCTGCCAAAGCCAGCGCTGTGATTCTAATTAAGCCAGATAATACTAAGAAAATGGATCAGCTTTTACAGGATTTTAAAATTGATTTTCAGCACATTTACGGCAATGTGGAAAAGACGTTGAAGATTGATCTTACGATAATTGATCAACCAAAAGATGTCTTATCAAAAGAAGACCAAGACAATCTGATTCGTTTACTATGTGTGCTTCATACGGGTGTATATTCGATGTCGCAATCAATTCCAAACCTTGTTGAAGCTTCGGCTAATCTGGGGATTGTGGAAACAAAACAAAATGCAATTAATGTACAATTTTTTCCGCGCAGTGCAATTGACAGCAAGGTCAGCGAATTTAAACAATTGGCTCAAGTGATTTCAGAATTGACTGGATTTCATCTTACATTTGGCTCACAATCACCAGGCTGGGCTGAAAAGTTAGAAAGCAAATTGGTGCCGCTAATGACTTCGGTTTTTGAAGAGCAAAATAAACAACCGATGAAAGTTGAAATAATCCATGCTGGGCTGGAATGTGGATGGTTCTTTCAAAAAAATTCTGATCTGGATATGGTTTCAATTGGTGTTACTGCTATTGGGATTCATAGTCCTGAAGAAAAAATCGAATTAGCTACGGTAGCACCACAGGTTAAATTGATTATGGAAACGTTAACGCGTCTTAAAAACGTATAATAAAAAATGAATCCTCGGCATATCTTATTAAAGACATGCCGGGGATTCATTTTTTATTATTTTATTTTCGAAAATACAGCTTCAAGGTTGTTTAACATCGTATTGATATTTTCTTCAGTAATGATCAGTGGCGGCTGAAAAGCAAGGACGTTGCGTTCAATACCATTTTTCCCAATAATAAAACCACGATCTTTCATTTCTTCTAGAATGAAATCAAGTTCAGTAGAAGCTGGTGATTTATCAGGGTGAACAAGTTCGGCACCTAGCATTAAACCAATACCACGAATATCACCTATCAAAGGATATTTCTTTTGTAAAAGTTCTAACCCACTTCGTAGTTGCGCGCCACGCGCTAAGGCTTTGCTGCATAAATCATGGGTTTGTATATATTCAATTGTAGCCAATGCAGCGGTTGATGAAACAGGATTGCCGCCTAGTGTGGAAGCTCCCGGTTTGGTATATGTATCCGCAATTTTAGTTGAAGCAATAAAGGCACTGATCGGCGTTCCATTGCCTAATGCTTTTGCCATGGTCATAATATCTGGGACGACATCATAATTTTCAATGGCGAACATTTTGCCGGTTCTGCCAAATCCAGTCTGTACTTCATCCGTAATCATTAAAATATTATATTGATTAAGTATTTCTTTTACCCGTTTAAAATACCCTTTTGGTGGAGTCACGATGCCGGCGTTGCCTTGAATCGGTTCAGCAATATAGGCGGCAACATTGCCGGATGTCGCATATTTAATTACATCTTCGACCGCGTTGGCACAGGCGAGATCACAGTTTGGATATTTTTTATCGAGAGGGCAGCGATAACAATAGGCATTCGGGGCGAAATGAATACCTCCGACTGGATTTGGATCTGTGCGCCACATACTGATACCAGTCATACTCATCGTGAGTTTCGTTCTGCCGTGTAAACCGTTGCGTAAAGCGATAAATTCACTGTTTTTTGTATAAATTGAAGCGAGCAGTGCAGCACCTTCGTTGGCTTCTGTTCCAGTGGAGCAGAAAAAGGATTTTTGTAGATTTCCTGGAGTCACTTCAGCAAGCTGCTCAGCCAGATTCACAAAGTTTTCTGTAAGATATACATTACAAACATGTTGAAGTGACTGTACTTGCGCACATATTTTATTGGTGATTTCAGGATTGCAGTGGCCACAGTTGATTACGGAAATGCCAGCAAAACAATCTAGGTATTCCTTGCCGGTGTGATCATATAGATATTGCATAGAACCACGGACAAATTGTTTTGGTTCTTTATAAAAATGAGCTAGGCACGGCATTATATATTTTTTCTTTTTTTCGAGAATGCCTTCAGGTCCGATATATTGTGTCATAAAAATAGGAACTCCTTTATCGATAAATCTAAAATGGTGCTTTTGTTAACGTGAAATGCGATATCGATAGGCACCGCTGCCGAGTTCGCGTGGACTAACTTTTTTTATCGCGTCAAGCACTTTTGGATCATATTGATAAGCTGTCGTTTCTGTTTTGATTTTATCAAGTTCACTGCGGTAGGTTTTTGTTAAAAGTCCGGCCAGTTCCGCTGTATAATGCTGTGCTTCGATACGGTACGATGTGACACCTTGTAATTTTGTCAAATACGGCAGCAGGCAAAGATCCTTTGCAAATAATATATGGTTGCGCCCATATTGATCAATGCGGATCGGATGTACTTCTTTAGCCGTGTCCAATAGAGCATAATGACGATCACAAAATTCCGGATTTTCTAATGGATTAAAGCCAAGTGACATCGCGGGTAAATTATGATCGCAGATCATGGATTCAGTTGCTCCGTGGACAATTACTTCAATGGGTAATTGGGATGCTGCCAGCATATCACAAACTTGTGGGTAGGAGGCTTCAAGGGAAGCGACTGCCATAACAGCACCATTGTCTTTGAGAAATTTTACGCTTAGGTGATTAAATGTATTAAAGGAAAAATCAGCTTGCACTGGAAGATTTGTAAGGCGCTTTGCCAAGCTTAATGAACCAAGGTTGCTTACCATGATTCCGGCTGGCTTTATTTTGTTGAGCTCGATGAAAAATTGTTCAAGTTCAGCACATTCTCGGCGCATCGTTGTACGAGGGGTATCTATAATAATTTTTGCGTTGTAAGAATTCGCCATATTAATGGCTTCTTTAATTTCGGCAAGTGTCCATACTTTAACTGGTTTAAAACTTTCTCCGCCAATATAGACTACATTGGCTCCATTTTGACAGACAGCTTTAACGGAAGCTAGATCAGCGACACGAACTGCTAGTTGCTGTTTTTTCGGTTGACTTAAAAGAATTGGTTTTATTTTATCAACGATTGGTGCGCTGAGGCCGGCTTCTTTCACAGCTTGGCTGAAAAATCGCGGTTCTCTTCGGCCAGAAAAACCTATATCTTTTGCCGTCGGCTGCCCAAGGGCAAACGTTGTTGTAAAATCACGGGATCGATTTTCATACAAATCTTTCCAAGCTGCTTCATCTGTTGTATAGCCACAAGGATCGGCGATATAGCTATCAATTGCCTGACGATAAGTTTTTACAATTCCTTCCACAAAAGCGGCTGTGCGCATACGACCTTCAATTTTAAAAGAATATACACCAGCTTGAATCAATTCAGGAATGTTTCGATACATACACATATCATTTAAAGCGAGTTTATATGGACCCGGTGAATCGGTATCCAGTATCTCGCCCGTATTTTCATCAATTAATTTATAAGCCCAGCGGCATGGTTTTAAGCAGCGGCCGCGATTGCCGCTTTGGCCAAATACGACTCCCGAGTGGATGCATTGACCGCTTTCGGATATACACATATCGCCATGCATAAAGTATTCGACTTCAATTCCAGTTCGTTCTTTAAAGAGGCTCAGTTCAGATAAAGTCATTTCACGTCCAACAACAATACGGGTAATACCATATTCTTTGAGTTTATTAATCGCGTGTTCATTGTGTGTATTCATCATAACGGAGGTGTGAAGTGGAATTGTGATACCGAGTTCTCTTACTAATTCAAGGACCGCAAGGTCTTGTACGAGTAAAGCATCTGGTTTAATGGTCTCTAAATATTGCAGATACTCACGCATTGGTTCAATTTCCTGATCACTCAACAGGTTATTGATTGTAATGTAGAGATGTACATCATGTTGATGTGCATAAGCTATCGCTTTTTTTAGCATTTCATTGTCAAAGTTTGTATCGGTACGATGCATACGCATATTAAAATGTTTACCACCTAGGTAAACTGCGTCAGCGCCAGCTTTGACTGCGGCTTCTAAGACTTCCCAATTGCCAACAGGGGCTAGAAGTTCTACGGATTTACGTGTTAATAACAAAATGGTTCAACTCCTTGAATTATATCAACTATGCAATTTATGCATAAATTTCTTTCGCTTTTTTCTGTAGTTCGGCAGTAAGTTCAATTCCAAGATTATCAGCAACGAACGAATTTAATAAAATCTCTGGTGTTTTGGTAATACCGACGGGGATATCTTGGATTGACTTCTTGTCGATGAGGATGGATTTGGCCTGGTGAGCGCATTCGAGACCAAGTGCTGTGTGGTTGGCAACAAGTGCACCTAGTGCACCCATTACTACATTGGGTGCATGTGAAGCAATGATTGGGATTTCCAGCATGTCTGCATAATAGGCAATACTGGAGAAGTTTTCTTCAATAATGCGGCCAATTGGTAAAAATAAAGCATCCAAATCAGATGGTAAAATTTCTTCCAATAAAGAAATTTCATCGGCTGTTTGTATGGCGATTTTTTCAATGGTTAATAGATTCGCAGCGGCCGCACAAAAATTATTTGTTTCGATGAGCGTGTTGCCATCGGCTGTATGGTATAAAACACCAATTTTTTTTGCTGTCGGTAATAGCTCTTGGATAAGCGCAATTTTGTCTTGTGATTGTACCATGCCGCTCATTCCGGTGATATTAGCACTAGGTGCTTGCATACTATCAACCAGTTTTACACTTATTGGATCAAATACAGGTGTGAAGAGTATCGGAATTTCACCGGTTATCATTTGCGCGGCTTTGGCAGATGGTGTAGAACAAGCAAAAATTAAATCAACGCTTGAATCGACAAGTTTTTGTGCAAGTCCGGGCAGTATTTCAACCTTACCATCGGCATTAAGATATGTAAACTTGGCCTGAATACCTAAGTTTTGCAGTCCTTGCTTGAAGCCACGAACGGCATCGTCAAGATTTTGTGTTAATTGTAAAATTCCAATATGAAACAAAATATACACCTCTTTAGATAAATTTAACTTATATATCTTCCACATCAATATATATAATACCTTCAAATTTTATTTGAAAAGATAGAAAAAAGTATGTGCTGCGAATCTGATAATAAAGGATTTCGGAAAATAATGTCGAAATTTGCCTAGATACGTTTCTAAAAATTCAAGATCGAAAGAGTCGTTTTCGTTTGAAAGTATGAGGTAATTGTGTGATGGAAAATAAAAAAGAGTTTGTACACCTTCATGTACATACGGAATTTAGTTTGCTCGATGGTGCAAGTCGTATCGGCGAACTTGTCAAAAGGACAAAAGAATTGGGCATGCCGGCAATTGCTATTACAGATCATGGCTCTATGTATGGTGTTATTGATTTTTATAAAGCTGCCCAAAAAGAAGGTATCAAACCTATTATTGGCTGTGAAGTGTATTTGGCCCCCGCATCGCGTTTTGATGCATTTGAAGTGGATGGGACGCGTTACTTTCATATGATATTGCTGGCAGAGAACAATGAAGGTTATCGCAATCTGATTAAATTGGTATCGTTGGCGAATACGGAGGGGATGTATTATAAGCCACGTGTTGATAAGGAAATTCTGCGTAAATACAGTAAAGGAATTATTTGTCTGAGTGCTTGTATTGCCGGTGAAATTCCACAGGCGCTTATTAAAGACAATCCGCAGCATGCTGAGGAGTTGGTGCAAGAATATATTGATATTTTCGGTAAAGATAATTTTTTTATTGAGATACAAGACCATGGGATTCCCGAAGAAAAAAAAGCGAATGTTGGATTGGCCGAACTTGCGAAAAAATTTAATCTTGGTCTTGTGGCGACGAATGATTTACATTATACGAATAAAAGTGATAGTGCTTTTCATGATGTTTTGCTTTGTATTCAAATGAATAAAACGGTCGATGATGAAATGCGCATGAAATTTTTCAGTGATGAATTTTATTTAAAATCACCAGAAGAAATGGGTCTGCTTTTTGATTCTTATGAAGGTGCTTTATCAAATACGGTAAAAATAGCAGAACGCTGCAATGTTGATTTTGAATTTGGTCATTTGCATTTACCAAATTTTCCATTGCCGGAGGGCATGACGGATGAACGGTATTTGCGCCAATTATGTGAAGATCATATTTTACAGCGTTATAAGGAAGAAACAACACAAATACGCGAACGATTGGAATATGAATTATCGATTATTAAGCGGATGGGGTATGACAGTTACTTTTTAATTGTTTGGGATTTCATTAAATATGCACGTGAACATAAAATAGCAGTGGGCCCAGGCCGTGGTTCCGCCGCCGGCAGTATTGTGGCATATCTTTTGGCCATTACCGATATTGATCCGCTCAAATATGATTTGCTGTTTGAACGTTTTTTAAATCCAGAACGTGTAACAATGCCGGATATTGATATTGATTTTTGTTATATTAGACGGGAAGAAGTCATTGAGTATGTAAAACGGCAGTACGGGGCCGATCATGTGGCACAGATCATAACGTTTGGTACAATGGCTGCCAAAGGGGCAATTCGCGATGTTGGGCGTGCTCTTAATATGACCTATGGTGAAGTGGATCGTATCGCGAAAATGATTCCGACAGAGCTTGGAATTACACTTGATAAAGCTTTGAAAATGAATGCAGAACTAAAGGCGGCTTATACCGAAGAAGAGCCGGTGAAACGTCTTATTGATTTTGCTCGTGATGTAGAAGGTTTAGCACGGCACTCTTCAACACATGCTGCTGGTATTGTAATTGCTCGTGATCCACTTACGGAATATGTTCCGATACAAGTTTCAGATGGTACGTTGGTAACACAGTACGATAAAGATCGTGTCGAAGAGCTTGGTTTGCTTAAAATGGACTTTTTAGGACTTCGAACTTTGACGGTTATCAGTGATTGCCTGGATCATATAAAAGCAAATAGAGGAATTGACCTTGATTTAGACAGCATTCCACTTGAAGATGAAAAAACGTCACAAATGCTTTGCTTAGGTGCGACTGGCGGAGTGTTTCAGATGGAATCATCAGGGATGACAACGTTGGTAAAAGATTTGAGACCGACCGGTTTTGCAGACTTGATCCCATTAGTTGCTTTATACCGCCCGGGACCACTTGGCAGTGGAATGGTTACGGACTTCATCAATGGACGCCACGGGAAAAAAGAAGTAACATATATGCATCCGTTGTTGGAACCAATTTTGAAAGAAACGTTTGGTGTGGTTTTATACCAGGAACAGGTTATGCAAATTGTTCAAACTCTGGCAGGTTTTACGTTAGGACAGGCCGATCTTTTAAGGCGTGCTATGGGGAAAAAGAAACATTCTATTTTGATGGCACAAAAAGAAAACTTCTTAAAAGGAGCAAAAACAAAAGGTCTGGAAGAAAAAACAGCGAATACGATTTTTGATCTGCTGACACATTTTGCCGATTATGGTTTCAATAAATCACATAGTGCGGCATACGCTTTGGTGGCGTATCAGACCGCTTATTTAAAAGCCAATTATCCACAAGAATTTATGGCAGCGATGTTGTCGAGTGTTATGGGGACGAACGATAAGATCGGTACATATATCGAACAATCGCGCCATATGGGAATTGATGTGCTGCCACCAGATATTAATGCCAGCAAATCTTCCTTCACCGTTGATGGAAATGCGATTCGGTTTGGTCTGGCCGCTGTAAAAAATGTCGGAGAGGCAGCTCTGGTCAATTTAATCAAAGTCAGGGAAAAAGATGGACTGTTTAAATCATTGGTTGATTTTTGTGCGCGAGTTGATATGAGGACTGTTAATAAACGCGTCATGGAAAGTTTAATTAAATGCGGAGCCTTTGATTCAATGGGCGGGAAAAGATCACAGTTTTTGGCAGTGCTAGATAGAGCTGTTGATGCGGCAGGCGCCAAGCAGCGTGATGCGGCAAGTGGACAAATGGGCTTATTTGGTATGGAGGCAATGGAAGAGGTCGATGATCTTGCGCTGCCAGATATTGAAGAATTGCCTAAAAATGAAATATTGACGTTGGAAAAAGAAATCACAGGGTTTTATATTACAGGGCATCCACTTGATCAGTATCGTGATAAAATGCAAAGCTTTGTATCAATTCAAGACCTTTTAGCTGGTAAGTTTAAAGAGGGAAATGTAATCAAAATGGCAGGGATCATTTTATCGGCAAAACGGATTACCACTAAAAAAGGTGATACAATGTGTTTTATGGAAGTTGAAGATTTTACGCATGCGATTGAAGTAATTGTTTTCCCAAAAGTTTTTTACCAGAATGTAAATACGTTAGTACCAGATTTTCCTGTCGTAGTCAGCGGCCGTGTTAATGTAACGGATGATGGTGTGAAAATTATTGCGGAAAACCTGTGCTTAATTGCTGATTATCAGCCGGAAGTACGGATAAAACTTCGTAAGGATCAAGAACAGGCCGAGGTTTTTGAGGCATTGAAAAATGTGTTCCATGAATACCACGGCGATCATATTGTTTTTTTACATTTGATTGACAGCCGCAAGGTTATCAAAACAGAACCCGGTTTTTGGGTTATGCCATCGGAGCAATTTCTGGGGAAAATCGAAAATCTGCTGGGAAAAGGTGCCGTGCATTTTACATAAGTTCAATTAAATGATGTAAAATGCTTGATAAATTCTGTAATACAGGCAGGAATGAATCTTTTTATGGAGAAAAACATATAAAAATATAAAAATATAACTTTTATTGAATGGAGGGATGCTAAATCTAAAAATGTTATCTGGATACTTTGTGAGGACCTAGAATGTTTTCTTACGAAGTCGATAAAGAATGTTTTTTGGAGGAAATGTGCATGTGGACGTCTATATATATTGCAAATAACAGAAAGCAGGCAGATCATTTAAAAACCTTGTTGAGTAATGAGGAAATTTTAACCAATATTCGTCCGGTTGGTATTGCTGCAACAACCGGTGAAGGCATGTTTGAGATACAAGTCTTGGAATCAGAAGTCGATGAAGCACAGGCTATTGTTTGTCAAGGTTCAGCGAATCATTGATCTAAGCAATAAAAAACGGTCTCCAAAATGGAGACCGTTTTTTTGCTTATTTATTTTTAGGATAGATGCCAATTAATAGACTATTAATTATTGGATAAAATGTGCCGATTTTTCTAAATAAGGCGCCTGCTGCAATACTAACTATCGTGACTAGAAAATAAAACAAAATGGCAACAGGGGCAGTCATGATTTTTCCTTGCCAAGTAAGCAACATAGCTAAATAGGTAATGGCAAATGGATGAAATAAATAGGCAAAATAGGAATGCTTGCCTAGAATCGATAGTATGGAATGAACAAAAACTGGGAATTTCGTATTGGAAAATAGGGTGAAAAAGAAAAGTGAGGCACCAATCGTATAAAAAATACCGGCTGGGCATAGCTGATGGGCTGTATTGATTGCAGCTTCCAACGAATAAGATCGTTCGTAAATTAAATAGTAATAATAAATGACTAAAGAAGATAAACTTGCAATAAAAAAAGAACAAATCGAATTATAGTGTCGACTCATATAAATTTCAAATTTATTGTAATGGATCGCCAGATATCCACCAAAGAGAAAAATAAATATGTAATGCAGTACCCAATAATTTAAGCGATATTCAAAAAGGGCTTTGATAACAGGGTTTTCAATGCTATATGGATTCATAATAAAACTGGAATAATAGTCAAAGGCAAGCTGAAATAGAAGCAGCATCAGCAATCGACCAGCACTCATGTGTCGAATCATATAGATCCACACGGGCATAAGTGCATAAAACCAAAGTAAAATTACTAGAAAATATAATTGGTATGATGCAAAACCAAAAAATAAAAACTTTATCAAAATTGGAATTGATAGCAAGGACGTATCATGATATAAAAATGTATAATGGGCAATGTAGAGAAAAGACCATACGACATAAGGAATCAGGACCGTTTTGAAACGTTTTGTCATAAAGTTTTTATAACTGAATTTTTCAGTTAGATCGATATTATAAAATAAGCCAAAAGCTGAAATGAAAAAGAAAATTGGCACACTGAAACGTGTAAGAATTTCAAATATAGCAATCAGATGAATATTACTCGTGGGATTGCTGAGATATTGTGAACCGGTATGTATACCGATGACACCAAGCATAGAAATGCCACGAATATATTCGATGGCTAAAATACGATTTTTTTTCATAAATATATAAGCTCCTCTATATAACATATAAACTCTATTATAAAAGCTGACTATGAATAAGTAAATGCACAGATCTGAATAAATGATGATTTTGAAATTTATTGCGCCAAATTAGAGCGGCTATAGCCAAACAAGCTGGTAAAATGGTAGAATAAAATATGCAAAACATAAAGGGGGATTTTATATGCAGCCAATGATTATACGATTGCTGGCCATTTTTGTTGTAAGCGGCATAATTAAACTAATTCTTCAGATGACCGTAGGAGGCCCAATTGCTGTTGTTCTCGGGGTTTTGGTAGATATCGGGGTTTTATGGTATATTTATCAGCTTTTACGTCGTTATGGATATGTAGATTTAAAAAGGATTATGCTTTTTCTGAGTGGAATCACGTTGATTTCAATTTTAGTTGAAGTGGGGGTTTTACGAGGAGATCTTGGCAATTTGATTATATTATTGGCCATCGCCTGGATTCTGTTTGGTAAAGATGGACTTTGGGGTGGACGTCGCCGTGGGCGAAATTGGTTTTAAATAGTTTCGAATAAAAACAGTCCAATATCAAGTGTACTTGATATTGGACTGTTTTTGATTTAGGTAATTAATCCATTATAAATTGAACTTGTACAGTAGAATTAATATGGATTTCATCTGGTTCAATTGGTGTAGACAGTCCATCACTCTTTCGTAGGGAGAAACTGGCGAAATTACGCGATTCTATATAAGAATTGTTTTCACTGACACTGACAACGTTCGTTACATGTTTGCCAAGTGCTTTAGCAATACTGTCTGCTTTTTCACGAGCATCTTTTATTGCGGTTTGCAGAGCTTTTTGCTGCATATCTTTTGGATTTTTCATCGTGAAATTGATAGAATTGACCTTGTTAGCACCACTTTTGATACTAGAGTCGATTACGTTACTGAGCATAGCAATATCGTCGAGGGTTACGGATACTGTATTATCCGCTGTGTACCCGGTGATCTCATTTGCATGATCGGTAGTTGTATTATTGTTATATGTGGGATAAAATGTATAATTTTTTGTATGAATTTTATCTTTGGCGATGCCGAGTGCAGCTAAATTTGTTTGAATATCATTGGCAATTACGGCATTTTCTTGTGCGGCAATATTTGCTGTTGCTGCTGTAGTCGTTATACCAATCGAAATGTCAGCTTGATCTGGAGTTGCGGTAAGGGAGGAATTTCCCTGTACGGAAATGGTGTGGATGGCTGTGTTTTCAACACTTTCTGCCTGAACAGTACTGAGTGGCAGCCATAACAATGTGCATATAAACATTAAAAATGTAATTTTTTTCATAATAAATCTCCTTTTATATAATTTGAAATATTTCGTGGCTGTGCTGTTTTAACCACAATTTGTGCTTTGCGTAATCTGGCTGATGACTTTGGACTAAATACCAAAATTCTTTCGAATGGTTCATATAGTGACGGTGGGATACTTCGTGAATCACTAAATAATCAATCGTTTTCTCTGGAGCCATAATGATACGCCAATTATAATTGATATTGCCTAAAGAAGAACAACTTCCCCAACGGGTTTTTTGTTCTCTAATGGTAATTTTCCCAACATTTGTATTGAGTCTTTGGCACCAAAACTGGGTTTTTTGCAATAGAATTTTTTTCGCTTGCAGGATAAACCAAGTTTTTAGACAAGTTCGTAAATCTTGTGGTCGTGGTGCATATAAATTGACACATAATTCTTGCGCTGCTAAGGTAATGGCAGGTTTACAATAGGTCGATTTTACACGTAAGATGGTTTCATTTCCTTTAAATAACAAGATAGAACCATCTTTTAAATCGTTAAGAGGTGAGGCTTCTGTAAGTGGTTGATTTTGTAATATATTATTTTTTTGTTGAATCCAATCTGCTTTTTGTTGAATAAATGCAAGAATTACATCCAAGTTTATGCTTTTTGGTGCTTTGATGGACAGCGTATCAATTGCTGTAAGCTGCAATTGCAGTGTCTTGCGAACTTGTCGTTGTAGTGTATATTGATAGATATGCTGTTTGATTGAAATAGATGCCATATTTACCTGCCCCAAAAATCAGATTCACTTGTATCATAGCGGTATTTGGTTGATTTGTAAAGTTTGAATTTTATAAAAAAGGATATAGTGTGCCTCGGATTATACAAGATTACACAAGTTTTGCTTTATAAGGCTGGTTAAATATGATACTATAAGTAAGTAATCATAAATATTTATGTGGTAAAAAGATAGATACAAGGGAGAGATTTGCTATGATGTCATTGAATTTCCAAGCGAAAAAACATGAAAAATTATTAATTGCCCGTCAAAAAAATTGTACGGTTCGACTCGGTGATGTTCGTAAACATTATCCGGAAAGTTCCATTGTGTGGATTACAACTGGTGCAAAATTGGAAACAAAACATAAGTTGTTTACAGCTTTTATTGATAAAACGCAGGTCAAAACAATGGCTGATTTAACATCGAATGATTTAGGCCATCAAAATCCGGAAATTAATTCACGAGAAGAGCTCATTGCTGATTTTGAACGTATTTATAAAAAAAGAATTACCATGGATGATACTGTAACTGTAATTTATTTTTCAGAAGTAAATGAATAGAACGAAATAAGCTGTAAATTCTTTTCTTTAATAAGGGTTAATAATTACGGCGAATATCGATGTTGACATTTTGTTGACATCGATATTTTTTTGCTCATTTATTTTGTGAATTAAGTTTCGGTAGTACGATAGAGCATAAAACGGGTGTTTGTTGGTAAAAAGCAAAGTGCTGACTTTCTATTTGCGATGATACCCTTTGCTTGATCTGTGTTATGATGGAGTAATGGAAAGTGAAAATTCCTATTTGTGAAACTGGCGGGCCGCGCTCGTATTCATAACGGATGAAGCAAGGAGCTGAAAGCATGTTTAATAAAATAAAGAAATTTGTTTTGGGAAAGTCGTTACGCAGTAAACAGCTGGGAGAGCAAAAGTTTAATGTGTTTTGGGGACTGCCCATTCTTGCCAGTGATGCAATTTCTTCGGTTGCTTATGCGGGCGAAGAAATTCTTTATGTTTTGGTACCTATCGTCGCGCTAGCGGCTTATGCACAAATGTTTTATGTATCTTTAGCAATTGTGGCACTATTATGTATTTTAGTTTTTTCCTATCGCCAAACGATTGATGCATATCCTTGTGGCGGTGGTTCTTATATTGTAGCTCATGATAACTTAGGCGTTATTCCGGGTTTGACTGCTGCGGCTACGTTGTCGATTGATTATGTTTTGACAGTTGCCGTTAGCGCTTGTGCCGGTACGGCTGCGATTACTTCGGCTCTGCCGAGTTTGCTGCCGCACAAAATTTTAATGACGTTGTTTTTTATTTTCATTTTAACGATTGGTAATTTGCGGGGCCTTAAAGATTCATCGAAAATGTTTGGTGTTCCGACTTATACATTTATAATATCTATACTTATTATGATTGTTTATGGTGTCTTCAAAGTGAAAGTACTGGGCTTTGTACCAGTTGATCTAGTGCAAATGCCGGAAGTTACTGGAGATCTTACCATTTTTTTAATTTTACGTGCTTTTGCCGCTGGCTGTACAGCTTTGACTGGCGTGGAAGCTGTAAGTAACGGGATTCCTAATTTTCGTGAGCCCTCCCAAAAAAATGCGAAATCCGTTTTGGTTTTACTGGCATTGGTTGTTTTGGCTATTTTTAGTGGAACCTCTTATTTGGCAACATTGTATCATGCGGTGCCAAATCCGGATCAGACGGTTATTGCACAAATTGCTATGCAGGTTTTTGGGAATGGCGTATTTTATTATTTTATGCAGTTTACGACGGCACTGATTCTTATTATGGCGGCGAATACAGCCTTCAATGATTTTCCCTTACTCTTGTCGTTACTGGCTAAAGATTCATATGTACCACGTCAATTTGCCCAACGGGGCGGACGGCTTAATTATTCAAATGGTATTGATTTCCTTGCCTTGGCAGCGGGTATTTTGGTCGTTGTTTTCAATGGTGAAACGCATTTGCTATTACCATTATATGCAGTTGGGGTGTTTGCTTCGTTTACTCTTTCGCAGTCTGGCATGTGGCTGCGCTGGGTCAAAAATAAAACGCCGGGGTGGCGATACAAAGCCTTCATTAATGGGCTCGGCGCTATGGTGACTTTTATTACGATGATTATATTGGGTGTAACTAAATTTATGGCAGGTGCGTGGATTGTCTGTATTTTAGTTCCTATCTTTATTTATGGGATGCTGCAAATTAAATCCCACTATAATGTTGTGGCTGAACAACTGCGCCTGCCATTGCCAGAAGTTGCCAATGCAATGTCTTGGCGTGAACGAGAAATTAATCATGTGATTGTCCCCGTGGCATCAATTAATAGGGCCTCACTCAAAGCGTTGCTTTACGCGAAAGAAATTTCAAAAAATCAAAATATTATTGCTTTTCACGTAGCGATGAATGAACAATTCGCGAAAGAATTGCGTGCCATGTGGGAAGATTTTCAGCTTGGAATCCCTTTGGTTATTTATGCATCTCCGTATAGAGATTCTGTTAAACCACTGTTGGCGTTTATTGCATCACAAGAATACGCTGCTAAAAAAGATGATATCATTACAATTGTTTTACCTGAAGTAATTGTGAACAAAAAATGGATGAATATTTTGCATAATCAGACCAGCTATTTTATGCGGGGAGAGTTGATTCACGATCCGCGTATTGCAATTATTACAGTACCGTTTCAACTTAAGAAATAGCTTGGTATAGAAATCTTTATATAATGCAACTTATATAGTAAATATTTCTTGTATTATATAAAATGATATTGATTTTCGTTATCATGTATGTTATTCTATATGTATAGCTCTTCATTCACATCTCCCTTATTAATACATCGAAAAATACTCACCGATTTGGTGAGTATTTTTTATTGTAGTTGGTGTAATGTTTACATAATAATTTTTGTATGGGATAATCATATTTAGGTTTTAGTTCGTGTACTTGAATTTTATAGGGAGTTGAAATATATGTTTTTAGAAATTTTTGTAATTGGTATTTTAGCGGGAATGTCTCCGGGACCTGACTTTTTTATTGTAATGAAAAACAGTTTAGGGTTTGGGAAAAAAATAGGGATTGCATCGGCACTGGGTATAGGTGCAGCACTTATGATCCATGCAACATACACGGTTTTAGGTTTAGCTGTTATCATACAGACGTATATATATGTTTTCAAAACAATACAAATAATTGGAGCTGCTTATTTGGCGTATTTAGGTGTACAGGCGTTACTTTCTCTATTTAAAAAAGAGAAGTTGACACTAGAAGCACAAGTGGAGTCAGGAACTGGAAAGAGCTTTTGGCAAGGCTTTAAAAACGGATTTATATGTAATGTATTTAATCCAAAGGCATTTTTGTTTTTCCTTAGTGTATTTTCACAATTTTTTTCAGTGGATACACCAAAATGGATTGAGTGGGCTTATGGATTAGAAGTTGTGATGGCAGTTACGGGGTGGTTTATATTTCTTTCCTTAATGATTTCGTCAAAATTTTTTCGATCATTGTATCAAAGAGGCCATAAGGTTCTAGATGGTTTTTTTGGTGGTATTTTATTATATTTTTCTTATCGATTATCTAAAAATATTTTTGACTGATTTTTCTTTGTAGTTCTTTTTAGTTAAAAAGTATTGATTCTAAGCTTGAGATGCAGTATTATTAGAACATGTGTTTACTGGAAAATAAAGCCAGTTGATATACTGCAAGGTGGTGATAGGATGAATATGGATGCGTTATTTAATACATTTTTACATGGTATTGCATGGCATACTGGTGGAAAGTTAGTAAATATGTTTTTTGTGCCAATTCTTTTATGCTTTATAGCATATGGTATTTATAAATTCATTAAACGTAGAAAAAAGTAAAATTTATAATCGTGAATTAAAAAATGCAGAGTTATGTCTGTCCACGGGGTTTTAGAAATCTTGCAAAAGTCGTACTTTAAGGGTACGGCTTTTGTTTTGACCGAGCAGGACGGTTATTTCGTTCTATGTTGTAGCTGTAGTTTCTCGAAGTACCGTTTTTCTGCAATAAATAAGTCATAGGTACTATAGGGAAAATAGGCTGTAAATTGCAGGAGAAGTGCTGGCTGTGTTATAATAATTGAGGAAGATTCGTTGTGACTGCCTATATAGTGGTAGCCTGCTATACAAAAATAATAGAATAATTTTATGTAAAACCTGGATTTAAAATTATTTTTATAATGTGTTGACAACCTAAAATTAAAATGGTATTATATTACATGTTCGGTATGGCATTAATTGCTTTACAGAATAATGAATAGGAATATGCCGAAGTGGCGGAATTGGCAGACGCACTTGACTCAAAATCAAGCGATTTCCCAATCGTGCCGGTTCGAGTCCGGCCTTCGGCACCATTCAATAGTTTCATACTGTTTTAACTTTAATATGCCGAAGTGGCGGAATTGGCAGACGCACTTGACTCAAAATCAAGCGTTTTCCCAAACGTGCCGGTTCGAGTCCGGCCTTCGGCACCAGTACATCCAAGCCTTCCAGGGGTTTCCTCGGGAGGCTTTTTTTAGTGCTTACTGTCATGTGGATATTGCGGCAGCACTGGTTATTTTTTTATATAGATTCTAGGGGGAAGAGATGTTTTTATGTTAAAATATATGTTTTTTATTTTATGTTCCATTTTATTTTGTAACTCAATTATTCCGGCTGTTGAAGCAGCTGAATTGACGGGATTACAGTCAGCACATAAAATGAAAATTATGATTAATATACCAAGTCGATTGCTGACCTTGTTTTCGGATGGGAAAGCAGTTCGTATGTATGCGGTTGGAATTGGACGATTCGATGCACCGACACCAGTGGGGGAGTATCAAATTCTTTCAAAGGAAATCAATCCGACCTGGATTAAGCCGGGAGAAGAAGTAGTGAAAATTGAATCAGGCCCAGATAATCCTTTAGGTTATCGGTGGATGCAGATTGAGGGGAATTATGGGATTCATGGAACGAATCAACCCAATTCAATTGGCGGGTACGTTTCGAGTGGCTGTATTCGGATGCGAGAAGCCGATGTTGAAGAATTATATGATTTAGTGCCGATTGGCACGTCAGTAAGTATTCTTTATAAACGTTTAGTCATTGAAAAAAATCCAGATAAAGTCGTGACTTTTTATATTTATCCAGATGAATATCATTCACAGCCTTTGGATATTCAAGCTGTTAATAAAAAATTGGCTGAATTTGGTGTAGATCGTTTTGTCAGTGATGAAAAAATATCAGATAAACTGTTGGCAGCAAATGGTGAAGCTACATTTGTAGGAAAGTCTTTTTCTGTTATGGTAAATGAGCAGAAGCTTAATGTGGCTGGTGTCGTACAGAATGGTATGGTTTATTTGCCGGTGATACCGATTGCTTCTCAATTGAAATTAGCTGTGACTTGGAATAAAGAGAGTGAATCATTGAATACTGCCTATGGAACGGTTCCAGGATATGTGAAAAAAGATATTCTGTATATGAATGCAAATGATGTTGATCGTTTGTTTCATTTAGAACTTGATTGGCATGATAGTGATACTTTGTTTTTGAATCGAAAGATAAGTGTAGATACAGCTTTGCCAACACCACCAGTTACTTCAAGACCGGTTTCAAAAAACGATGTTGTCATGAAACATGCTAATGAATCTACACACACTACACCGATGATGCCTGATTTTGGGAAAATGGATCAAGTAAAAAATTAACCGATATTTAAACGAATGAATCGGCTGTGTTACAGTGGAATTGATTTTATAAAAAACTAGAGTGCTGCGTATAAGGTTGAATTTGGGGAGTGAATTGTGTGCAAAAACGATTTATTATAATTGATGGAAGCAGTCTTATGTATAGAGCATTTTATGCTTTACCGTTGCTGACAACAGCGAATGGCGAATACACAAATGCCGTATATGGCTTTGCGACCATGGTAACGAAACTGATTGATGATTTGAAACCAGATTTATTGGTGATTGCCTTTGATAAAGGGAAAAAAACATTTCGAAATGAAATGTTTGCTGACTATAAAGGTACACGAAAGCCAACACCTACCGAACTTTCGTCACAGATTCCTTTGATTCATGATTTGGCGGATGTATTTGGTATAAAGTTAGTGGAAAAAGCTGGCTTTGAAGCAGATGATATCATTGGAACATTGGCTACGAAGGCAGCGACGGCTGGACATGAATCCATTATCGTGACGGGAGATCGTGATGCATTACAGCTTGTTGGACCGAATCTTACGGTAATGTTGACGAAAAAAGGTATTTCAGAACTGGAGAGTTTTGATGAGACAGCTATTATGGAGAAATATGGCGTATCACCAAAGGCATTGATTGACTTAAAGGGCTTGATGGGAGATTCTTCGGATAACATTCCTGGTGTTCCAGGGGTTGGCGAAAAGACGGGCTTGAAATTGCTTTTGGAATATGGTTCTTTAGAAAATGTTTTGGCTCATATTGAAGATGTTACTGGTAAAAAATTAAAGGAACGTTTAACCGAAAATAAAGAGTTGGCGATTCTTTCGAAAAAGCTGGCAACTATTATTCGAGATATGGATATTCCTTTCGATGAAGACGAGTACGAGATTACGCCGGATGTTGCCAAACTTAAAAATTTTTGTTTGCGGTATGAATTTAGAAGTGTTGCGGCAAAAATAGAAAAATTATTTCCTGAAGTGGATGGCTTGGGCTTTGGTACAGTTGTAGAAAACGTATTGCCACCATTTGAAAAAATAGATGATCCGGAAAAACTTGTAGGCATTGCAAGCGAAGTAGAATCTGCAAAAAAAATAATTTTTTATCCAATCCTTATAGGAAAAATGCCAAAAATCGAGTTGCGGGGTATGGTTTTATGCCTTGAAGCAGGTATGGTTTATGTGGAGGCGGCTCTGCGAAATTGGAATTTAATCATGGACTTACTGGCTGATCCAAATGTTGTAAAGATAACGCATGATTTTAAACCTTTATACCATACCGGACAAGTCATTGATGGTATGGTTTTTGATACGATGCTGGCGGCTTATTTATTGGAACCGGCCGACACGAAATATGAAATTTCTACTTTGATGGAAAAATATCTTAATGAATTCAGCCAGCCTGAACAATGTGATGCTATTGAACATGGTGTTTGGGCCGGTTCGTGTATTCGTGATTTATATATTCCATTACAAGACGGACTTGAAAAAGCTCAATTAATGGATCTTTATCAAAAAATTGAAGCTCCCTTATTGCGAGTTTTGGCAGAAATGGAGCATAATGGAGTTTGTGTAAATCGTAACCATCTTGAAGTGATGTCTGCTGAAATTGCTGTGCAGATTGATGAATTATTAAAAGAAATTCATGCTTTGGCAGGGCTGGAATTCAATGTAAATTCACCGAAACAATTAGGTGAGGTGTTATTTGAACGGTTGCAATTGCCAGCGGTAAAAAAAACAAAGACAGGTTACTCAACGAATGCGGAAGTTCTTGAAGAACTTTTGCCGCAGCATCCAATTGTTGCAAAAGTTCTCGAATATCGTACCTGGACAAAGCTTAAATCAACCTATTTAGATGGTTTGGTAGTTTTGATTGACCCAGAGACAAACCGTATCCATACGAGTTTCAATCAAATGGTTACAGCTACTGGGCGCCTTAGCAGTTCAGATCCGAATCTGCAAAATATACCGGTTCGGACGGAAGCTGGTAAAAAGATCCGGGAATTATTTGAACCTGGAATCGGTTATCAGTATCTTATGTCAGCGGATTATTCACAGATTGAACTCCGTGTTTTGGCTCATATGTCCGAAGACAAAAATTTTGTGGAGGCTTTTACCCATAATCAGGATATTCATACGCGGACAGCTTCGGAGGTCTTTGGTATCCCTATGGATGAAATGACGCCGGAAATTAGAAATAAAGCAAAGGCCGTCAATTTTGGTATTGTATATGGGATTAGTGATTATGGTTTATCACGTGATTTGCATATATCTCGGAAAGAGGCAGCCCTTTATATCGAAAGCTATTTTGATAAATGCAGTGGTGTTAAACATTTTATTGATCGAGTTGTCGAAGAGGCTCATACAAATGGTTATGTAACGACATTATTTGGCAGACGCAGAAATTTGCCGGCGATTAACAGTTCAAACTATAATCAGCGTACTCTGGCGGAACGAATGGCAATGAATACGCCAATTCAAGGAACGGCAGCCGATATTATCAAAAAAGCGATGATTGAAGCATATCGTGAGCTTAAACAAAAAAATCTCAAGAGTCGTATCTTATTGCAAGTACACGATGAACTTGTTTTAGAGGTTATTGAAGAAGAGATTGAAATTGTTTCTTCTATATTAAAGAATACTATGCAAAATACCGTAAAGTTGATTGTTCCACTTACCATTGATATTAAAGTTGGGGTAAATTGGGCAAGAGCAAAATGAAGAAATCATAGGGGGCTGCAACATGCCAGAGTTACCGGAGGTCGAAATCATCAGACGCAGTTTGGTGGATAAATTAAAAAACAGGCAGATTATCAATACGAAAATCGATTTACCACGTCTTATCAAGTGGCCAAACCTAACAGGATTTCAGTCCATGGTCATAGGAAGATCCATTGTAGATATGACGCGGCAGGGTAAATATCTACTTATTGCCCTTGATAATGGCAATTTAATCGTGTTCCATCTGCGCATGACGGGTCGGCTGCGGTATCTTGATAGTGGAACCTCGGGTGATCCGTATACCAGGATTGTGTTCCAACTTGATAATGGGGCAATGCTGGTGTATGCAGACACTAGGACACTGGGAACTGTTTATGCGCTTTTACCAGGGGAAGCATGGCGTATATCCGGTCTTTCGACGATGGGGCCGGAACCTTTGTCGGCTGAATTTACAATTGTTTACTTGACAAGTCTGTTAGAGAAAAGCCGTGGTAAGATTAAATCGTTTTTATTGAATCAGAAATATATTGGAGGTCTGGGGAACATTTATGCAGATGAATGTTTGGCTCTGGCAAAGATTTATCCGGAAAGAACCGGTGCTAGTCTCACGGGCGCGGAAATCACAGCCTTATATGGGGCTATTAACCAAGTAATCACCGATGGTATTCGCGATGGCGGCACGACTTTTCGTGATTATCGGGATGGAAATGGTGAAAAAGGACATCATCAAGATCATTTATTGGTTTATGGAAGAACCGGAAAACCTTGCCATAATTGTAATGCATTGATACAGAAGATTGAAGTGGGCGGCAGGGGCACGCATTTTTGTCCACAGTGTCAAAAATAGGAGGCGTAGTTTTAAATATGTTTGTTATTGGTTTAACCGGAGGTATTGCTAGCGGGAAAAGTACGGTTTCTAAAATTTTGGCGCAGGCAGGGGCCCATATTATTGATGCAGACAAGATAGCTCATGACGTCGTGATGCCAAACCAGCTGGCTTGGCAAAAAATTGTGAGTCATTTTGGTATGTCGATAATTCTGGAGAATGGACAGTTAGACCGGGCTGCTCTAGGAGCAACGGTTTTTTCGAATCCGGCTCAGCGCAAATGGCTGGAAGAACTTATTCACCCGTTTGTTCGGGCGGCTATTGAAAAAGAAATTCAAGTCTGGAATGCAGAAAAAAAAGAAATTGTTGTTTTGGACATTCCACTTTTATATGAAGCTGGCTGGGATACCTTAGCAGATGAAACTTGGGTGGTCTCGGTAGATACAGCTACTCAGCTGAAACGGCTGGTGCACAGAGATCGACTTTCTCTCATGCAGGCTCAAAAAAGGATTGATTCACAAATGCCGCTTACAGAAAAAGTGAAGCGCGCAGACTATGTGATTGATAATATGTTTGATTTGGCAAAGACAAGAGAACAGGTATTAAAACGCTGGAATCAGATTCGAAAGAGGTGAACGGAGGCAATGGATAATGTGATGAGTCGTAGTTCAAGAAGCCGTGCGGTTAAAATTTCAAGCCGCCGTGTTTTATTTATAAGCAGTGTGATTTTATTTATCTGTATATACCTTGGCGTTCAATCGAATTGGTTCCAAAAAAAATATGTATATCCATATCCCTATCAAAATGTGATTGCACAATATGCAAAGTCACATAATTTAGAAACACATTTGGTTGCTGGTGTTATTATGAGTGAAAGTAAATTTCAAGATGAAGTGCATTCAGATACAGGGGCGATTGGTCTGATGCAGGTAATGCCTGAAACAGCAGAGTGGATTGCACAACAAATTGATGAACCGTCTTTTTCGGTTGAAAAATTACATGATCCTGATACAAATATTCGTTTTGGTACATGGTACTTGTCTTCTCTGCAAAAAGAATTTTGCGGGAATGAAGTTCTGATGCTGGCTGCCTACAATGCTGGGCGAGGAAATGTTCATGAATGGATGGATAAGTATGGCTGGGATATGAATTTTAAGGATATTAATCAGATTCCTTATCAGGAAACACGTGAGTATGTAGCGCGTGTTTTGAAAAATAAAACGAAATATCGCAGCTTATATCAATAATAAATTGACAAGGGCTGTTTACCGTGTTATCATATTGAAAGTACAATATTTGTAAGTGCCTTTAAGTATCGGTCCTGTGAGGCTGAGAAGGAAAGCTTTTTTATGATAGTATAGCTTATCTAGCTTTCTCATGTCTTCATATGGGAAAGCTTTTTTTGTATATTCATACAAAAAAATAGATTTTAGTTGAAAGTTTATGCACAAATAAGGTATAATTATTTATAGTTCATGTAAAAGTAAGACCAATACGGTGAATAAAAAGTAGTTATAGCTTTATGATTGAAAGATACGATCCTTTAAGTGATCCAGAGAGGTTGGCTAAGGAGTGTGTAGGGGAAGCAATTTCTGAAATTGCAGCACCAATATAACTTCTTGCCGCCGGTAAGAAGTTTATTTTTTATTAGAGGAGTGATTGGTTTGAGTAAAAACAACGTATCCTTAAGTGGAAAAAGTATTCTTGGTTTAGAATATTTTAATGCAGATGAAATTCAGTTGGTGCTTGAAACAGCAAAGGAAATGAAAAATATCATCAATCGTGATATTAAAAAAGTTCCTACATTACGTGGTAAGTCAATTGTGAATTTATTTTATGAACCGAGTACAAGAACTAGAAGTTCCTTTGAATTAGCTGGTAAATATTTGGGTGCCGATGTCATTAATATTACTGCTGGAACAAGCAGTATCGTAAAAGGTGAAAGCCTTCGTGATACATTGCTTACAGTTGAAGCCATGGGGGTTGATGCGATTGTAATGCGCCATAAATCAGAAGGTGCAGCAGAATATGCACATCAAGTCGTCAAACCAGCCATTATAAACGCTGGTGATGGAGCACATGCGCATCCATCACAAGGCCTTTTGGATTTATTTACAATTGCTCAGCATAAAAAAACATTAAAAGGCTTGAAAGTCGCCATTCTTGGTGATATTTTACATAGTCGGGTAGCGCGTTCTGATATATGGGGGATGCGTAAGATGGGAATGGAAGTTCATCTTGCCGGACCGCAAACATTATTGCCGCGATTCTTAACCGCAGAAGAAGGGGTTTTCGTCCATGAGCGTATTGAAGATGCCGTTGAGGCTGCCGATGTAATCAATGTACTTCGAATTCAGCTCGAAAGACAAAAATCAGGGTTGTTCCCATCGCCTCGTGAATATGCAAGAATTTTTGGCTTGAATCGTGAACGGTTATCAAGAGCGAAAGAGGATGTGCTAGTATTGCATCCGGGACCGATGAATAAAGGTCTTGAAATTTCACCGGATATCGCTTATTCAGATCATTCGGCAATTCAGGAACAAGTTCAAAACGGTGTTGCAGTCCGTATGGCTTTGTTGACTTTAGTTTTGATGGGAGGAAAAAATCTTGAAATTAATGCTTAAGGGTGGACGCATAATCAATCCAGGTAAAAGTTTTGATCAAATTGGTGATGTTTTAATAGAAAATGGGAAAATTAAAGAAATCGGTGTTGATTTACCAGCAGGAGATGCCACAATTATTGAAGCAGCAGGTTTGGTTGTTACACCAGGCTTGATCGATATGCATGTACATTTGCGTGAACCTGGTCAGGAAGCAAAAGAGGATTTTTCTTCGGGATCAAAAGCGGCAGCAGCCGGTGGCTATACAAGAATTGCTTGTATGCCAAATACAAAACCAGTTGTCGACAACGCAATTTTAGTGAATGGACTAAAAGAGAGAGCTAGGCAGGCAGCTGTGGTTCATATTGATATCATTGGAGCTTTGACCAAAAATCAAAAAGGTACAGAGCTTGCTGAGGTTGGTGATATGACCCAAGCTGGGGCAGTGGCTTTTTCCGATGATGGACATTACGTACAAAGTTCCAAAGTTCTGCTAAACGGACTGGATTATCTGCGTACGTTTGATAAACGAATTATTTCGCATGCGGAAGAAACGACTTTAGTCGAAGATGGTATTATGAATGAAGGCCATCGATCAGCGATGCTGGGAATGAAAGGGCGTCCAACCGTAGCCGAAGATATTGCTGTAGCAAGAGATATTTTACTTGCCGAATATGCCGATGCTAAAATCCATATCGCACATATTAGCTCGAAAAATGCAGTGGAAATTGTTCGCCAGGCGAAAAAACGTGGTGTAAAAGTTACAGCAGAAGTAACGCCGCAGCATCTTACGATGACAGATGATATGGTAAATGCCTTCGATACATCAACAAAAGTGAACCCACCCCTTCGTTCACAAGAACATTTAACAGCAATGATCGAAGGGCTTAAAGATGGAACGATTGATGCGATTGTAACCGATCATTCGCCACATGCCTATGAAGAAAAAGATGTTGAATACAATTATGCACCAAGTGGATTTCCTGGACTTGAAACAGCAGTGGGGATTTTGCTGACCGATTTGTATCATGAAGGAAAACTGGATTTACCAGAAATTATTGAAAAAATGACGTATGGCCCAGCCAAGACCTTTGATTTAACGGCGGGGGTACTTGAAGCTGGTGCTACAGCGGATGTTACCATTATTGATCCAAATCTGAACTGGACAGTTGATGCTGAAAAGTTTTATACACGCGGCACACATTCTCCCTTTGTTGGTAGAAAATTAAAAGGAAAAGCAGTTATGACAATTGTTGATGGTAAGATTGTTATGAAAGATGGCAAAATTATCGATTAAAAATTCATGTAAATAGAGTATGGAGGTGCTTTTTTGAAAGGGAAATTAATACTTGAAGATGGCAGTGTTTTTACTGGCAGACTTCTTAATGATGCAAAAGCAACCGGTGAGGTTGTTTTTAATACAGGTATGACAGGTTATCAGGAAATTTTGACAGATCCATCGTATTGTAGTCAAATTGTTACGTTGACGTATCCAATGATTGGCAATTATGGTGTGGCGGAGCTTTTCAACCAATCACGTAAACCCTTTGTTAATGGTTTTATTATCGGCGAATTGTGTGAAGAAGCTAGTAACTGGAAAATGCAAGGGAGTCTGGCGGACTTTTTAAACCAGCAGAAAATACCTTGTCTGTTTGATGTTGATACACGTGCGGTAACAAGAAAAATTCGTTCAGCAGGTACACTTCGTGGTGTCATTGTTCCAGATGATGCACCACAAGCTGAAATTGATAAACTTTTGGCAATGCCGATTAAAATCGATGTTGTACAAGAAGTAACAACACCGGAAACCTATACGATGGATTCAGATGGTCCGACCGTTGTGGTAATGGACTTTGGTATTAAACAAAATATCTTGAACTCACTCCATAAATTAGGCTGTAATTTGATTATTGTTCCGGCTGATACCACGGCGCAAGCGATTTTGGAACTCAATCCAGCGGGTGTCTTTTTATCCAATGGTCCTGGTGATCCGAAAGATTTGCCACAGGTCATTGAAAACATCAAAGGTTTGATTGGTAAAAAACCTTTATTTGGAATTTGCTTAGGACATCAACTTTTAGCATTAGCATTAGGTGCGGATACGTATAAATTGAAATTTGGTCATCGTGGTTCAAACCAGCCAGTTAAAAATCTGGCAACAGGAAGAGTGCACATTTCCTCACAGAATCATGGATATGCTGTAGATGAAAAATCGCTGATAGGCTTACCACTTAAAGTAACACATACTGCCGTAAATGATGATACTGTAGAAGGCATGCGTCATACAGAGCTGCCCATCTTTTCGATCCAATATCATCCAGAAGCTTCACCAGGACCGGATGATAATTTATATTTGTTTGACGAATTTTGGATAATGCTTACAAAGGGGGAATAATTAGTGCCGAAAAAAGAATATCTAAAAAAAGTTATGGTAATCGGATCTGGTCCAATTATTATTGGACAGGCCGCTGAGTTTGATTATGCAGGGACACAAGCCTGTCGCGCCTTGAAAGAAGAAGGACTTGAGGTTGTACTGGTCAACAGCAATCCGGCAACAATTATGACCGACACGCATATTGCAGATCGTGTATATATAGAACCACTCACCGTTGAATTTCTTGAAGAAATCATCAGCAAAGAAAGACCAGAAGGTTTATTGGCAACTTTGGGCGGGCAAGCTGGTCTGAATTTAGCCGTAAAACTTTCGGAGCAGGGGATTTTGAAAAAGTATAATGTTGAACTTTTGGGAACATCATTAGAAGCAATCAAAAAAGCGGAAGATCGTGAATTATTCAAAGAAACGATGCAGAAACTTGGCGAACCGATTCCGGCGAGCACGATTGTTGAAGATGTTGCGGCTGCGGTTCAATTTGCGAATGAAATTGGTTATCCGCTTATTGTGCGCCCGGCTTATACGATGGGCGGCAGTGGCGGCGGTATTGCCGATACGGAAGAAGAACTGATTGCCATTGTTATTCGTGGCATCAAATATAGTATGATCGGTCAAGTTTTGATCGAACGCAGTGTTGCAGGTTGGAAAGAAATTGAATATGAAGTTATGCGGGATTCAAATGATAACTGTATTACAGTATGTAATATGGAAAACTTTGACCCGGTTGGCGTCCACACCGGTGACAGTATTGTTGTTGCTCCTTCACAGACGTTAAGCGATCATGAATATCAAATGCTTCGCAGTGCATCCTTGCGTATTATTCGTGAACTTGGGATTGCTGGTGGTTGTAATGCACAATACGCACTGGATCCAGACAGCGATCAATATTATGTAATTGAAGTAAATCCGCGGGTAAGCCGCTCAAGCGCCCTAGCTTCTAAAGCAACTGGTTATCCAATTGCTAAGGTTTCAGCAAAAATCGCTATCGGTTATTCGCTCGATGAAATAACGAATGCAGTTACCCAGAAAACGAAAGCTTGTTTTGAACCAGCTCTTGATTATTGTGTCGTAAAATTCCCTCGCTGGCCATTTGATAAATTTATCTTTGCCGATCATACCTTAGGCACACAGATGAAGGCAACCGGCGAAGTTATGTCGATTGACCGAAATTTTGAAGGTGCTATCTTAAAAGCAGTTCGTTCGCTGGAAATCGGCGTTAACCGTCTGCATATGGAAAAAATGGATGAATGGGACGATGCGAAAGTCCTGAAAAGTTTAAATCGTATCAATGATGAACGTATTTTTGTTGTAGCGGAAGCCCTGCGCCGCGGTATTGCGACTGTAGACGAAATTCATGCGGTGACAAAGATCGATGAATGGTTCTTATCAAAAATTAAACATATCACGGATATGGAAAATTGTATTATTAAAAATGAACTTACACCAAAACTGATGCTTGCAGCGAAAAAACTTGGATTGGCAGATCGTTCGATTGCAGAAATTACTGGAAAAACAATGGATGAAATCCGGGTTACGCGCAAAACAATGAATATTCTTCCTTGCTATAAGATGGTTGATACTTGTGCGGCTGAGTTTGAAGCGGCTACGCCGTATTATTACTCTACTTTTTCGGCACAAGAGGATGAAGTTTTAACTTCTAATAAAAGAAAAGTACTGGTGCTGGGGTCTGGACCAATTCGTATTGGACAAGGGGTCGAATTCGATTATTGTTCTGTTCATTCCGTATGGGCACTTCGCGAGCTGGGCATTGAAGCTATTATAGTAAATAATAATCCCGAAACAGTTAGTACGGATTTTGATATTTCGGATCGACTTTATTTTGAAGCACTTACGACCGAAGATGTATTAAATATTATTGATAAAGAAAAACCAGAAGGTGTCATTGTTCAGTTTGGTGGGCAAACGGCAATCAATCTGGCGGATTCTCTGCAAAAAGCAGGTGTCAAAGTTTTTGGTACATCCGTTGATGATATTGATCGTGCCGAAGATCGGGAACGATTTGATGAACTTTTAGAACAAACGGGAATTCCACGTCCAAATGGTGCCAGTGTAACAACTCCAGATGCTGCGATTACAGCTGCCAATCAAATTGGTTATCCGGTAGTGGTCCGCCCGTCCTATGTACTGGGTGGTCGCGCGATGGAAATTGTTTATAACGAAGAAGAACTCCGCGATTATATGGGACGTGCCGTGAAGGTAACACCAGAACATCCGGTCTTGGTTGATCGTTATATGCAAGGAACTGAAGTTGAAGTAGACGGTATCGCTGATGGTACAGATGTTGTTATACCAGGCATTATGGAGCATATCGAACGAGCGGGTGTCCATTCGGGTGATAGCATCGCAGTTTATCCACCGCAGACTTTATCTGCAAAGGTAATTTACACAATTATTGACTATACAAAACGGCTGGCACTTGGCCTACATGTTAAGGGCTTGCTCAATATCCAATATGTTGTTATGAATGATGATGTTTATGTAATCGAAGTAAACCCACGGTCAAGTCGTACGGTACCATTTTTAAGTAAAGTAACCAATATTAAAATGGTCAATCTTGCTACGCAGATTGCTCTGGGAGCTACACTCAAAGAACTTGGTTATAAATCGGGCCTTGTGCCGCCGAAACCATATGTTGCGGTTAAAGCACCAGTGTTTTCGTTTGCTAAGATGCAGGATGTAGATATTTCGCTCGGACCTGAAATGAAATCAACTGGCGAAGTTATGGGAATTGATTATCACTATGCCAGGGCTTTATACAAAGCTATTATCGGTGCTGGTATGAATATTCCAGTCGCGGGAACGATCTTATTTACAGTCGCTGATAAAGATAAAGAAGAAGTAAAACAACTTTCTAAAGCGTTTGCAGAACTTGGCTTTCATCTTGTAGCAACACAAGGAACTGCGCAGACGATACAGTCCATCGGAATTGATGCCGATATTGTCGGCAAAGTACATGAAAGAAGCATTGATATCATTCAAATGATTAAAACAGGTAAAATTAATATGGTCATTAACACGTTAACGCAAGGTAAAGGTTCAGAACGCGATGGCTTCCAGATTCGTCGTGCAACAGTAGAACATGGAATTGCCTGTTTGACTTCGATGGATACCGCCTGGGAAGTGCTGCGCGTCTTAAACTTTATGCGGGAACGCCGATTGATTTACTCGCTGGCCATTCAAGACTATGTTGGTGGAGGGGATACGCTTGCCTAAGGTTGCTATGGATGTAGTAGTACTTGAAAATAAACATCTTTCCGATGACGTAAAGGAACTTATTGTTTATGCCCCTGACATTGCAAAGCAAGCGATGCCGGGACAGTTTGTTCATCTGAAAGTAATAAAAAGTGAACCTCTTTTACGGCGTCCAATCAGTATTGCATCGGTTGATGAAGCAAAAGGTACTTTGAGCTTAATCTATCGTATTGTTGGGAAAGGTACTGCTGCTATAGCAGATCTTAAAGCAGAAAATCAGGTCAATTGTCTAGGCCCTTTAGGGCATGGGTTTGATTTGAATTGTAAAAGACCCCTTCTTATTGGAGGAGGTATGGGAATTGCGCCGCTGATCTTTTTGGCTCAGCGGCTTTGCCCTGCAACAACATCGATATTGATGGGTGGACGAAATAAAGCGGAACTGTTTTGGCAGAAACGCTATGAAGGGCTCGTTAATGAAATATTTATCACAACCGATGATGGTTCGCTCGGGGTTAAAGGATTTACCGTTACTTTACTGCCAGAATTACTCAAAACAAAACAATATGATCGTATTTTTGTTTGCGGTCCTGAAATCATGATGGCAGGGGTTGTCAAAATAGCACAAAGTCAGGGTATTGCCTGCCAGGTTTCGCTGGAAAAACACATGGCCTGCGGTCTTGGTGCCTGCTTATCTTGTACACGCGAAAGCAAGGATGGCAGTAAACGCAAAAAAGTCTGCAAAGATGGTCCTGTATTTTGGGCACAGGAGGTTTTTTAATGAAACAAAATTCGAGGCTCGCTACCGAAATTGCTGGAATCAAGATGAAGACTCCCGTAATGACAGCTTCGGGAACCTTTGGTTTTGGCGAAGAGTTTAGTGAATTTGTCGATCTCAATCAAATCGGAGCTATTGTGGTTAAAGGTACGACACTAAAACCGCGTAGTGGTAATACTGGGGTTAGAATCGCAGAAACGCCAAGTGGCATGCTCAATTGCATTGGGTTGGAAAATCCTGGCATAGAATATTTTTTAACGGATATTTTGCCACGCATTTCGCACTATGATGCACCGATTATCGTTAATATATCAGGTAGCTCGGTTGAAGAATATGGTATTTTAGCTAAAAAGCTCGATATTCCAGAAATTGCGGCTATTGAACTTAATATTTCCTGTCCGAACGTCAAAGAAGGCGGGATTATTTTTGGTACAGATCCCCTTAGTGCTGCTGCGGTTGTAAAAGAAGCAAAAAAGAATACAAAAAAGCCGGTTATTGCCAAGCTGTCTCCAAATGTAACAGATATTGTAGTTATGGCAAAAGCAGTGGAAGAAGCCGGTGCCGATGTGATTTCAATGATCAATACATTACTGGGAATGGCCATTAATATTAATAGCTGGAAACCGGTTCTTGGCAATATGACGGGTGGACTTTCTGGTCCGGCTGTAAAACCAATAGCCTTACGGATGGTTTGGCAGGTAGCACAGGCAGTACATATCCCTATTATAGGTATGGGGGGGATTATGAAAGCAGAGGATGCTATTGAATTTTTTCTGGCAGGAGCTAGTGCGGTAGCTGTCGGCACAGCAAACTTTGTTAATCCATCTGCCGCCGAGGATGTTGCGAAAGGGATTATTAAATATCTTGAGAAAAAAAATGTAGAACATATCAGTCAATTGGTGGGGCAGCTAAAATGTAATTGACCTGTTTATTTGAATGATAGAAATTAAACGTGAGCGGAGGATGAATATGGCTGATGAAAGATTGATTGTTGCCTTGGACTTTCATGAAATGGATAAGGTACAAGCTTTAGTTGAAAATTTAGGTGAGAGTGTATCTTATTATAAAGTTGGAATGGAATTGTTTTATAGTGTTGGTGCAGAAGTTGTTACATATCTGAAACAACAAAACAAAGAAGTTTTTCTTGATCTGAAATTGCATGATATTCCAAATACAGCAGCCCAGGGCTTATGTTCTTTGGCACGGCTTGGTGTTTCAATCTTGAATGTCCATGCATCGGGCAGTTATACGATGATGAAGACAGCCATAGATCAATTAAGGCAAGAAACAGCTCGGACGGGTATACCTTGTCCAAAATTGATAGCAGTAACGGTTTTGACTAGTATCGACCAAGCGGATTGGACGGCGATTGGACAAAAGACAAATATCCAAGAGCAGGTGGTTCGTTTAGCGAAACTGACAAAACAAGCTGGACTCGATGGTGTAGTCGCTTCGCCGCAGGAAGCACAGTCGATTCGTCAAGCTTGTGGTGAGGAGTTTATGATTGTAACACCAGGCATTCGTCCATCTGGTGTGGCAACCAATGATCAGAGCCGCATTGCTGTGCCGATGCAGGCTCTTAAAAATGGTGCATCGCATTTGGTTATTGGCAGACCAATTACTGCAGCGAAAGATCCGCATGCGGCAGCTTTGGCAATTATAAAAGAAATGGAGATGGTGAGATAAATGACAGAAGCACAAGTAAAAGAGTTGTTTATTAAAACAAATGCAATTATGGAGGGACATTTTTTATTAACATCTGGGCTGCACAGCCCTATGTATGTAGAAAAGTTCAATGTTTTGCAGCATCCTGTTTATACAGAACAATTATGTACAGCTTTAGCTGAAAAATTTGCTGATCAAAAGATTCAAACGGTTGTGGGTCCGGTAACGGGTGGCATTTTACTTGCACATGAAGTGGGCAAAGCCTTGGGAACAAGGGCTATTTTTACGGAACGAGAAAATGGGAAAATGGCATTTCGCCGTGGCTTTAAGCTGGAAAAAGGTGAACGAGTCCTCATTGTAGAAGATATTGTAACCACAGGCGGATCGGTTAAAGAAGTGATTGATGTTGTAAAAGCACAGGGAGCAATCCCTGTGGCTGTGGGGATGCTTGTGGATCGAAGCGGTGGGGCGGCAAACTTCGCTGAAGTACCATACCAAGCTCTATTATATCTTGATGTTACAACATATCCGGCCGCCAGCTGTCCGCTTTGTGCAGCGGCTGTACCGATGACAAAACGTGGTCGTACTGGTAAATAAGTAGTCTATAATCCATATAAATTTCATCTAGACTATTAGGTTGCCATGCAAAATACTTAATGTAACTTATATAGTAACAGAAAAAGCCTCAATACATTTTCGAGTATTGAGGCTTTTTCTTGTGTTGTGTTTTTGTTATTTTACTTTCAAGCAGTCGTGCAGCCATAGGCAATCGGTGCGATCACAATGGTTATTGTCTGACAGTCCAAAACAAGGAATATTGTTTTCTGCTTTTTGAATTTCATGGATTAAATCAGCTTTTCTTAGATTTCGCGAAACGACTCCCAGTGATTTTGCTTTTACACGGATCTCTTTTAAGGTCATGCCCGTTCACTCCTTGATACAAAAATTTTAAATATATAAAATCTGTGAAAATAAGATTTATTCACGATACTTGGATACATTTCGTAGTAAAATAAATAGATAAAAATACAAAGGGACAGATAAGTATCGTTAATGAGAAAAGTATATACTTTTTTGCAGGTTTTTGTCAAATTAAAAAGAATATTTACATATATGGGTTGTAGAAGTGGGGTAGAAAAGTGAAAGTAGAAACAAAAGAAAAAATTGAGGCGGAAATTCAAGATTGGCAATATATGAAGGATTTGCCTCCAATGTGGTTTGGCTTTGTCTTTACCTTGGAAATGAAAGTATATGGTGATGTCTATGATTTGTATAGTTATGAAAATGCAGCCATCCATCGAAAAATCACTGTGTATTATCATGAAGAAACAAAAGAGTATAAAGTGCGTGTTTTGATCGGATTGACCGAATTTTGTAATATAGAATATATATCACCAACACGAGCGGGTTTAGAGAAAATTCTCTTGGAGCGTTTTGAAACGACATTGCAGTCACTGGCGAAATTTAATGCGGATACAGTCAGTTGTATTGTACTTGAAAAAAAAATATTAGAGTGGGATTATGTTGCTAAGCTTCCTGAGACAATTGAAGGATTCAAGCTTTTTATTAAACCGGATCAGCCGGTAAAGACAATCAATGGTTCTTATATTTTATTTGATTACTGTGATTTTGCTACTGACAGCAATTTTATTATTTATTATAATGTATTTCGGGATGAATTTTTTGGCGAAGCCAAGATACGGAAAATACCAGAAGTGAATTATGTTTTTGATTCGCATGAATTAATTGAACTAGAAGAAAAATTAGATGAGCATCTTTTGGCAAGATTAAAAGAAATTCGTTCGAGAATAGATCAATAAGGGGATATATATTATGAAAACAGCATTGACGATAGCAGGTTCTGATTCAAGCGGCGGAGCAGGAATACAAGCAGATTTAAAAACATTTTCTGCTTTGGGAGTCTTTGGAATGAGTGTCATTACTGCAATTACTGCGCAAAATACATGTGGTGTTACAGCAATACGAGAAATGGATACAGACATCATCAAGGCACAAATCCATGCAGTATATGATGATATTGAAGTAAATGCGGTAAAGATAGGGATGCTGTCTAGCTCGGCAATTATTAAAGAAGTAGCAGCTGGCATTGAAGCCTATACCATTCCGAAGGTTGTATTAGATACCGTTATGATATCAAAAAGCGGGAGTTACTTACTGCAGAAAAATGCTGTACAGACATTGATTACAGATCTTATACCAAAGGCCTTTGTTGTTACACCAAATTTACATGAAGCAACTGCTCTAGTTGGATTTGAAGTTGTCGATCAGCCGACGATGCAAAAAGCGGCAAAAGTGATAAAAGATATGGGGGTAGAGTATGTTGTAGTCAAAGGTGGACATTTAGAAGGGGATGCCTGTGATTTGCTTTATGATGGAAAAACGATGGAGTTTTTTCCTAATAAACGAATTCAGACCATTCATACGCATGGAACAGGATGTACGTTTTCGTCCGCAATTGCTGCTGGTTTGGCGAAAGGAATGGATGTATATAATGCTGTTGCTGAAGCTAAGAAGTATGTTACAATGGCAATACAACATGGGTTTCCGTTAGGAAAAGGGGTTGGACCTACAAACCATTTTTTTGCATTATATGAAAAAGTTGGAATACTTTAAAAAAGTATTGACAAGATTAGGAAGCGTAGGTATAATAGTATTTGTCGCTGAGATGAGTGGCAATGAAAAATTATTTTATTAAAGAAAAATACGGCCCGGTAGTTTAGTTGGTTAGAATGCCGCCCTGTCACGGCGGAGGTCAGGGGTTCGAGTCCCCTTCGGGTCGCCATGCGGAAATAGCTCAGCGGTAGAGCATCGCCTTGCCAAGGCGGGGGTCGCGAGTCCGAATCTCGTTTTCCGCTCCAATTTAACTTTTATGGCGACATAGCCAAGCGGTAAGGCAGAGGTCTGCAAAACCTTTATCCCCAGTTCGATTCTGGGTGTCGCCTCCATAAAAGAATATATTGCCGGGGTGGCGGAACTGGCAGACGCACGGGACTTAAAATCCCGCGGTTGGTAACAACCGTACCGGTTCAATTCCGGTCCTCGGCACCATATATAGTGTAAGTTGTCTTTTTTTGATTAATTGAATATTGATATGCATGCGGAAATAGCTCAGCGGTAGAGCATCGCCTTGCCAAGGCGGGGGTCGCGAGTCCGAATCTCGTTTTCCGCTCCAATTTAATTTTTATGGCGACATAGCCAAGCGGTAAGGCAGAGGTCTGCAAAACCTTTATCCCCAGTTCGATTCTGGGTGTCGCCTCCATAAAAAAATATATGCCGGGGTGGCGGAACTGGCAGACGCACGGGACTTAAAATCCCGCGGTTGGTAACAACCGTACCGGTTCAATTCCGGTCCTCGGCACCATTTGCCAATTAAAGACACAAGCAGTTGTGTCTTTTTGTTTTATAATACAATAATTTTATATATAGAAACAAAAAAGCAATGTTTTTTCATTCGAAAAATACATTGCTTTTAATTTTCAATCAATCGACGGCATCGCAAGAGCGCATGGCAAGAATTGTTTTGGTAATGAGTTCTTCAAGACTCCAGCCAAGCATTGCAGCACCACGTTCAATTACTTCACGTGAGCAGCCTGCCGCAAAACCTGTCGATTTATACTTCTTTTTTACAGATTTGTATTCGAGGTCTTTGACACTTTTTGATGGTCGCATCAAAGCTGCGGCACCGATTAAGCCGGTTAACTCATCCGTGGCATAGAGTATTTTTTCCATCATATGTTCGGGTTTAATATCCACTGTGATAGAATAGCCATGACTGGCGGCTGCATGAATCATCCGTTCATCGATATTGTTTTTTCGCATCAATTCCTGCCCTTTTATACAATGCTGGTCTGGATATTGCTCAAAATCAAGATCGTGAAGTAAACCTACAATGCCCCAAAAATCTTCTTCATCGCCATACCCTAATTCTTTCGCAAAATAACGCATAACTCCTTCGACAATCAAAGCATGTTTTAAATGAAAGGCATCTTGATTGTATTCATTCAATAATTGCCAAGCGGCATCTCTCGTAATGGCTGTACTCATGTGATAACCTCCTTGATATATAGACTGGAATGTATGATTTTTAAGACTCGGTAATATACAATCTAGCCATTATCTTACGCGTGTAAAAAAGAAAAGTCAAATAACAGTTATGGGATTGTACGTTTGCTCCTGTTTCGTTTTTGGCGGAGTCTTATTTGATTTTGCCCAATGATTCGTCTATAATAAGTTTATTGGGAAAATGCTCATGAGCGATCAGGAGCTTTTTTTATGGAAAATACCTGAAAGTAAATAGGGGTGTGAAATGGAAAATCAAGTACAACCAGAAAATATTACAAATCAATTATTGAACGTGTTTAATTATGCATTTGTGGAGTCAGCACCATATAGTTTTTTTGTGCCAAAAAAAGAAAAATACGTTGCTGTTCATGTAACGAAAAAAATATACACTTGTTTAGCTTGTACAAGACAAATTGAAGTCAAATACCATGAAGCTGGTGTGGTGTATTTTTCGAAAGACCGTTTTGAAAAGCAGCGGGCTGTATATGAAAAAAAAGGTCTGCCTTTTTTAGATGAAAAAGATTTACAGGCGGAAAAAGAATTTATTTATCAAGAAACAGGGTATTGTGAGCAGTGTGCGCCAGAGCTCCTTTTAACAGGCGATGTGAAACAAAAAATTTATAATATATGCCAAGAAATACATAAAGAAGATGAATTCCTTTTGGTAGCGGCTAAAGTTTGTATGGAAGAACAACTTAAAAAATGGCTAAAGACGATTACGAATTCTTCACAACTTATACAGTATGACCTATCTAGTTACAATGGCCTTAAAGATTTAGTTTGTGCGGCAATTTTGGACGATACAACTGGTGTGGAACACTGTCTAATTTCTTATAAAAATAAAACAGAAAAAATGATTGCGGACACAGAACAATTGCTGCGTACGATGCCGGCCAAATGGTCGATTTATGCAGCTAAGTCGACGGCGATTTACGAATCCATGTCGGATGAAGTATATCATGAATATACGGTTGTTTTTCCCGAGAAAAATACCATACCACAGGATTTCTTTATAAATCGCGTTATTGAAAAAATACGGATTGAAATGTTTTTAAAACAAAATAGAATCTTCAGCGTTGAACAACTGATGCTTGAAGCAGGTTTTGAAACTGCTTGGCTTGATTTGCTTATTGACCATATCGCAACTTTCGAGAAATAAAAAAAGCTCTCAATTGAGAGCTTTTTTTATAAAATAGAATACGAACAAATGTTTATTAGAACGAGGAGGTCATTGGAAAATGGAAACTATTCTTATAATATTAGCTATTTTACAGCTTATATTAATCTTTTGTGTTTTACTGTATTTGCTTAAAAACCAAGATAAAAATAAAGATATGAACCGGAATTTCACACTATTGCAAGATACTTTTTTGCAGATGAATCATTTGCTGCGTGATGAAATGAAAGAAACAAGGGTCGAAAACAAGGCGGAAATCAGATCCTTTCGCGAAGAGCTTGGGCAGACGATGAATCAGTTTAATGAATCTGTTATTACGAGAATTTATGAAAATAGTACGAATCAATTAAAACAACTTGACAGCTTTTCGCAGCAGTTGTCACAATTGACACAACTCAATGAGACTAAATTTGAAAAACTGCGTGAGGTAATCGAACGTCATTTGAATCAATTGCGTCTTGATAACCAGACCAAATTGGAAGAGATGAGAAAAACGGTTGATGAAAAATTAAATGATACCTTGGAAAAACGACTGGGCGAAAGTTTTCGTATGGTGAGTGAAAAACTGGAACAAGTCCATCGTGGTCTAGGCGAAATGCAAACACTGGCGGTTGGTGTTGGTGATCTCAAAAAAGTATTATCAAATGTCAAAACCCGTGGTATTTGGGGGGAAATCCAGTTGGGAAATTTACTGGAACAGATTTTGACGCCGGAGCAATATGCAACGAATATTGCGACTGTGCCAAATAGCAATGAGCGGGTAGAATTTGCTTTAAAGCTTCCTGGACGTGATGAAAAAGGTACGCCGGTATGGATGCCGATTGATGCAAAATTCCCGCAAGAGGATTATCAAAGACTCTTGATTGCCCAGGAAAATGCAGCAACGGCTGAAGCAGAAGAATCGGCGAAGGCACTTGAGGTTCGCATTAAAGCGGAAGCGAAAGATATTCATACGAAATATATTAGTGTTCCATATACGACCGATTTTGGCATCTTGTTTTTACCAATTGAAGGGCTATATGCGGAAGTTTTACGTCGACCAGGTCTTTGCGAATACATTATGACAACGTATCATGTCGTTGTGGCAGGACCAACAACACTGGCGGCACTTCTCAATAGCTTGCAAATGGGCTTTCGAACTTTAGCAATCGAAAAACGCAGCTCGGAAGTTTGGTCGATTTTAAGTGCGGTAAAAACAGAGTTTGGTAAATTTGGTGATTTATTAGATAAGACGCATAAAAAATTACAAGAAGCAAGTAATTCGATTGACACGGCAGCTCGAAAAACAAGAACTATTGAACGTAAATTAAAAAATGTTCAAGAGCTGCCACAAAATGAAACAGCGGCTGTTTTTCAATTAGACGACACAGAAGAAGATGATGTAGACGAAAATAAAATAAATGTTGAATAAATTTGCAAAATATAGCCTTTAAATTTTTGTATACATGAAAAAGACCTAGACAAATATTGCGGAAATGTGTTATTATATGGCTGTAAGAAATACCAGAATATTGGCAATGGAGCCATATGATAGGGCATATTCTATTATGCGTGTGCATTTGTACTTGTATAGTAAAGTGCAGTCATATGGTTTTTTTATCGTTGAAATTTTGTTGTCATTAAAATTCTACATATAATATTAAAAAAATTTAAAGGTGGTACAAAAGATGAGTGATTTATTGTATGTGATTCCTGCAGATTCCAAGAAAGAAGACGTACTTGAGCTGCTTAAAACGCATCCGGAAATTAAATTTGTTTCATTAGTGGGTATTGATCTTGCCGGAAATGATACAGATGAAAAAATTCCAATGAGTTTATTCTTAAAAGATATCGATGATTTTTATGCGGGCACAGCTGTTCAAACAGATGGATCGTCTGTTGTATTAACAGGTATTGCCGTATTGAACAATGCAAAAGTAGATATGCCAATTGACCCAAGTGTGAATTGGTTTGTTGATTATAACGTTGAACATTATGATGAAGAATTAGAAAAACCAGTTGGTACTTTGCGTATTCCAGCGTTTTTGATTCATGAAGGCAAACGTGTGGATTCACGTGCTGTTCTTGCTGAAACATTAGTTCATGTTAAAAAAGAACTTTTAGAATTATTCAAAAAACATCCAAAAGTTTCTGGTCTTGAACATATTGATGGTGCTGATATAGCAGATATCTTATTTACATCAGCTACAGAACTTGAATTTTGGGTAAAAACTCCACTTGTTGAAGCTGAAATTGCTGAAATGTCTGCTTCTCAGGTTATGCAGGAACAATACTGGCAGCGTACTCGTGGGGCTGTTCGTACTGCACTTGAACAATGCGTATTGACAATGGATCAATATGGATTGGGTACAGAAATGGGTCATAAAGAAGTTGGCGGCATCAAAGCTCATATTGATGAAGCTGGTAATTTGACACATGTTTGTGAACAAATTGAAATTGACTGGAGATTTGCTGATGCTTTGCAAGCAGCAGATAATGAACTCTTAGTTCGTATTCTGGTTAAAGAAATCTTTAGAGAAAACGGTTTAGAAGTGAATTTCAAAGCCAAACCAATGATTGGTCTTGCCGGCAATGGTGAACATACTCATATTGGTATGGCAGCAAAATTGAAATCGGGTAAAATTGTAAACTTGTTCTCTCCAACTAAAATGGATAAAGATTTCATGAGTGCTGTTGGTTATGGTGCAATCATGGGTTTACTTAAAAATTATGAAGTAGTTAATCCGTTTGTTTCGGCAACGAATGACTCTTTAAATCGTTTAAAACCTGGGTTTGAAGCTCCTGTATGTATTGTTACATCTCTTGGTCATACACCAGCAATTCCATCGCGTAACCGCACAATCTTAGCAGGTCTTGTACGTGATTTGAATAATCCGTATGCAACAAGATTTGAACTTAGAGCTTGTAATCCTTATACAAATACGTATATTGTTTTAGCTGCTATTTATACTGTTATTCTTGATGGTGTTAGAGCTGCTATTACAAAAACTACTGATGAACTTTTAGCCGAACTTTCCAAAAATGCCGGTGAAGAAGGCTTCTACCTTGAAAAAGACAGAGCATATCGTAGTGAAGAAGATGTTTTCGAAGATTATACAGAAGAAGAACGTAATCGTTTGTTTGGTGCGCCTCCTGCAACTGTATGGGAAAATATCAATAGTATTGAAAATCATCCAGATAAACGTGCTGTTCTTACTTCGGGCGGAGCTTTATCGGATACGATTATCAATGCGTTTTCAGCAGGGGCTTTGCTTCGTTGGAAAACAGAAATCATCAGCCGTATTATCCCTGAAAACCTTGATATTGTAAGAGGCAGTAAAGAAATTCACTCTACTTACGTAACGGATCAAGATTCTTATACTTGGAATAAAATTAATAATATTCGCTGTTACTTAGCAAAAGACAGCATTGATGAAAAATCCTTGTTTACTTTGCTGATTAATTCATTAAATGAAGGCGATTATGCCACAGCTTCTGGACTCCAAGTTGAAATGTATGATAAAGTACAAGAGCTAAAAGCTTTGTATGTTGCTTATAAGAAAAATATGATTTAATTTTTTGGAGTAAAGTCGCTCTCTTTTTTGGGAGAGCGGCTTTTTTAAAATAAAAAAAGATTGAATTGTCTGAAAATGCTGTTTTTTTGACGCAACGTTTTGTCCATAGTATAATGATATATAAATATTTTTTTGAGGTGATGCTATTGAAGAAAAGATTTTGTGTATTGATTACAGTCGGAATGTTTGTTTTTATGATGCATACAGTTGTTTTTGCGTCTGCTTTTCTTGTGAAATCAGGTATGCAGGGAGAAAATGTTAAAATTGTACAGAACTTACTTGTTGAATTGGGATATTCGCTAGGGACTGTTGACGGGGTCTGTGGTTCAGCAACAGTAGCTGCTATCAAGAATTTTCAATCAACCCAAGGTTTAACCGTTGATGGTGTTGTAGGTGATCTTACCTATTCCTATTTGACTCGGTCTGTACCAGACAGCGACAGAGGAGGACAGCGGACACTTTATATGTCAGCATCAGCTTACAGTGCACACGATCCAGGAAATTCAAATCGTACAGCTACCGGGAAATTGGTCAAAAAAGGATTGGTTGCAGTAGATCCTAATGTGATTCCTTTAGGAACACATTTATATATCCCAGGCTATGGTGAAGCCATAGCAGCGGATGTTGGGTCCTCCATTCAGGGGAATCGCATTGATATCGCCTTTGATACACACGAAGAGGCTATCGATTTTGGCCGGCAGTCTATTACTGTATACATAATAGATTAAGTTGCCATGCTATTTACTAACTTGACATCTCTTTTTATAACGTAGTATACTATATAGGTAATTGAATATCGTTGTATGACCTGAGAGGGAGTAACTAGAGAATTACTGTCAACAAATATGTTGTGTTTTATGCAGCTGGCAGTAGTGTTAAATAGTAAATATTTAATTAGTGAGACTTTTAATGTAGTGATTAGTACATAAAATCATTATAATAAGAGTCTTTTTTTGTTGCTGCACCTTATAGAGTTGTGCTTGAATCAGTATAGTATAGTAAATTAAAATTAAAGGGAGATTGAAATGGAGATTTTATCAGTACAATTTTTAATGGCATTAGGATCGATTATTATATTGGATTTGGTTTTGGCAGGTGACAATGCTGTTGTTATTGCACTAGCATCGAGGTCTTTGCCAGATGAATTACGGCAAAAAGCCATCTATATTGGTACAGTGGGAGCCATTGGTATTCGTATGCTGATGACAATCGTAGCCGTATGGATCTTAACAATTCCTTTTTTACAAGCAGTGGGTGGTCTGGTTTTGATTCCAATTGCGATAAAATTATTAAAACATGAAGATTCAAGTGCAAATGTTGAGTCGGCTCATGACTTTTGGGGTGCGATCAAGACGATTATTGTTGCGGATGCGGCTATGGGGATTGATAATGTTTTAGCTATTGCTGGTGCTGCCCATGGAAATTTTATATTAGTCTTTATGGGATTGCTGATTAGTGTGCCAATTGTGGTTTGGGGCAGTCAACTGATTGGTACGCTTATGCAAAAATATCCAGTGTTAATCTATTTGGGTTCGGGGATTTTGGGCTGGACGGCCGGGACAATGGTTATACATGATAAAATCATTGGTGCTTATATTACAGCTATATCACCAATGCTCCTTTATGGATTACCGGCATTTATTACGGTTATTGTTTTACTTAGCGGTTGGATGCTTGCTAAAAAGACCGCATAAGATCTATGAATTTGCACGAGACATTCTAAAAAAACACTTGCATTTGCAAAGGAAAAGAGTTAATATAGATAAGTAAGTTAACCGACTTGCGAATCTTGTATGACTCACTAGCTCAACTGGCAGAGCAACTGACTCTTAATCAGTAGGTTCGGGGTTCGATTCCCCGGTGTGTCACCATTTGAATATTATTCTCATTCATATGTAGATATAGTGAGAGTTTAAAATCCGATCCTTTGTGATCGGATTTTTTTAGATTCGTCTTTTATTTCTGCTAAATGTATTTCTTGACGGAAAAATCTTATAGTAGTATACTAAAAAATAAGCATTATCAACGGAGATCATAGCTGTAACAACAGTTATGATCTTTTTTTAACCATTACTTCTACTTCGAAAAAGATGGTCAGGTATTTTATACTATAAAGAGTAAGGCACTGCTGCCGTGGAGATTTTGTATCTCTTGGCGGCTTTTTTTGCGTGAAATGAGAAACTTATTGTATGAGGGAGGGGATATCATGATGCTAGTGAAAATAATTCTAACAGCTATTCCTTTTATATGGACGATTGGTATGGTTCCTTTTGTCAATCAAGTAAAACCACTTGTCCTAGGGATTCCTTTTTTTGCTTTTTGGATGATTGCGGGGATCTTTGTTTGTTTTCTCTGTATTAATGGCTTGTACTATATTGATAATAAAAAAAATAGAGCGCGATAGCTCAATAAAAAGGACTAAAGAGGTGATACTATTATGTCAGATCAAACAGCAGCATTGCTCATTATTTTTTTATTTGTTATTGGCGTAACCGTTCTGGGGATGATTCCAGGGATGAGAGATCATACGAAAGGTGGTATGAAATTAGAGGATTGGGCTGTTGGCGGTAGGAATTTTGGACGTTGGCTCAACTGGTTTGTTTTAGCTGGGGAAATTTATACAGCGTTTGCTTTTCTTGGTGCCAGTGGTTGGGCTTATGCACGAGGTGGACCAACCTTTTATATTTTGGGTTATGGTGCATTGGCTTATTTAGTTGGTTATTATATTTTACCAAGTATGTCGCCGATTGGGCGTAAATATAATCTTATGACACAACCCGATTTAATTGAACACTTATATGGTAGTAAAACATTAGGTATTTTGACAGCGGTCATTGGTATTGCTTTTTTGTTGCCATATCTCCAACTTCAACTTACAGGATTGGGGTTAATTATTGAAACCTGTTCGTATGGACAAATTACTCGTGTTCCAGCTATGCTTATTGCTTTTATGATGGTTGCTGCTTTTGTCTATTTTAGTGGGTTAAAAGGGGTGGCAACAACAGCTGTCGTAAAAGATGTTATTATGATTATTGCCATTTTATTCTTTGGAATTTATCTTCCTACGCATTATTTTGGCAGTGTTGGAGGAATGTTTGAAGCCCTTGATACGGCTAAGCCCGGTTTTCTATCCTTACCAGGAGGGACAAAAAATCTCGATGTATCATGGGTCATGTCGACACTTGTGGTAACAAGCCTTGGTTTTTATATGTGGCCTCATTTTGCAACGAATAGCTTTAGTGCGAAAAATCCGGATGTTTTACGACATAATGCCGTTTATCTGCCTCTTTATCAAATATGTTTGTTATTCCCTATGCTAGTTGGGTTTACAGCTCTATTAATATTGGCTGAACCGCTTAAAACACCAGATATGGCGTTCATGGTAATTGTTCAACAACTTTTTCCGGCATGGGTATTAGGTTTAGTTGGTGGTGCTGGAGCTTTGGCCTGTATGGTTCCAGCAGGGGATCTACTGCTTTCGACATCAATGTTATTTACCCGAAATGTATACGGACGGACTTTTGGAAAAGAACTTACTCCTTATGGACAAGCCCGTATGGCAAGATTTGTGGTGTTGGGGCTTACCGCTATTGCACTTAGTTTAGCTATTTTTTTACCTAATATGCTGGTTAATTTACTTTTAACGGGTTATTCTGGCGTAACACAATTTTTCCCAATGATTGCTTTAGGACTTTTTTGGGGGAAAGCGACTCGCCTCGGCGCTTATGCAGGGCTTATTGTAGGTGAAATTCTTGTTTTTGGTCTAATTCTTGGCAAGATGGATCCTTTAGCTATAGGCGGGATGAATTTAAATGCTGGTTTTGTTGCTTTGTTTTTCAATTTTATTATTTATATTGCTATATCTTTATTAAGTAGTTCGGATAAACATCTTGTCAGTGATAAGGCACAAGATTTATAAGAAGTGTTTGTCATCTAAGTGCAACAGCAGAACATTAGTTAGCACCTGAAAATTTCTTGGACGGTTATAGGGCAGTATGTATATTCGCCAGATTAAATATTGTTATTCAAGTACGGAGGTTACTATTATGAATTTATTACACGATTTAGTAAAAAAACATCAGCAGGAAGTCGTTAATCTACGGCGTTATTTTCATACTCATCCTGAAATAAGTAAAAAAGAATTTAATACGCAAAAAAAAATCATGGAAAAATTGACTGCCTTAGGATTGAAACCAAAAGTCATTGCAAATACAGGGGTCATGGCTGAATTAACTGGTGCTAAACGAGGAAGACGCATTGCCATTCGTGCCGATATTGATGCCTTAGAATTACAAGATGAGTGTGGAAAATCATATCAATCGGTTAATCGTGGTGCTTGCCACGCTTGCGGACATGATGGCCATATTTCGATGCTTCTCGGAGTTGCAAACGTCCTAACTGACTACCGTGAGAATATAGCAGGTACAATCCGGTTTCTTTTTCAACCAACAGAAGAACGTTTTCCTGGTGGTGCACTTAGTATGATTGAAGAAGGTGCTTTAGATGGAGTCGATGCCATTATTGGTGCACATTTGTGGCAGCCTATTCCAATCGGTACCGTCGGAATTAAGTCTGGACGATTCATGGCCTCCCCTGATGAATTTTCTATTGCGATTCAAGGACGAGGTGGTCATGCTTCTATGCCTCATCAAACAGTGGATGCCTTGCTTACAGCCTCACAAATCGTGTTGGCTTTAAATACAATCGTTAGTCGTGGTGTCGATCCTTTAGAGCAAGCTGTTTTGTCTATTGGTTCTTTGCATAGTGGAGATACATTTAATATTATTCCTGATACAGCTATTTTGCAGGGAACGGTACGTTCTTTTGAAGAAAATATTCGACAACTGATTTTTGAACGTATTGAAACTATTACCAGAGGCATCTGCGAAGCAGCTGGTGCAACTTATAAAATTGAAAAAATTCTAGGATTTCCCCCGGTTATCAATGAACTAAGCTGTACGAATGTCGTGATGTCAGCTATAAAAGAGTCTCTTGGCGAGAATAAAGTTTTTGCCGTAAATCCAAGTATGGGAGGGGAAGATTTTTCGTATTACCTAGAAAAAGTTCCCGGCGCGTTCATGTTCGTAGGTGTTGGCAATGATGCTAAAGGCATTATCTATCCGCAGCATCACCCTAAGTATGATATTGATGAAGATGCCTTAGCCTATGGTACGGAGGTCATGGCTCGCACAGCTGTTCATTTATCTGCAATGGAAGAACCATTTCCTGTAGTTAACAATTGAGCCTTTAAATCAAGAAAGGGCGAGCATATTGCAGGGGAGACTTATAAGCACAATGACTGTGAATTCTTACTGTATACTAAATGTTTTTTCGGTATAAACTTCAATGCCATTTTCTTTAAGCAATTTTGTAAAAAGACCATCTCCAGTAATTAAACGACCAGAAAATGTACCGTCATAAATAGTGCCACAACCACAGGTAGGTGAATTGGATTTTAAAATCGCTTTCTTACAGTGAACTAACAAGGCGATTTTTAATGCAATTGTTGAACCCAATAAATAATCGGCAGTTTGATCATCACCATTTTCTGAAAGAATGCTTCCCTTTTGTTGCTCTGCCGGGGGCCGTGGTGTTGGTAACCCGGCAAGCAATTCGGGACAAAGCGGGATGGCTTTACCCGTTTTAACCATTTCAACTATTTGGGGTATTGTATGTGAAGTGTTATTATATCTACATTCCACACCTGCTAAACAAGCACTTACTACGATCATATATTCGACTCCTTCATTATAACGTGTTTTAAACAAGGAAGATTATTGGCTCCTATAAGATAGATTATAGCTTTTTTGAGTATAAAAGAATAGTTGTGGTTCAAGTGGATTTTAGCGAATCTGCTACAGATTATGCAAATTTTTAAGTCGATATAGAAGAGAATGGCTTTTTGTTAAAATACTCTTGTTGTAAATGAAACAATATAATAGTAGAATGACAATAAAGATGAAAGTTAATGGGGGATAAAGATGAAAATTGATTCTAAAGATTTTCGTGTTCCCAAAAATGCGAAAATTAAATTGAAAAAATGGCCAACTGAAGTTAAACCGTGCTTTGAATCCAAAGAAGAGTATCAGAATATTTTGGAAAATCATGTCCATGAATTGAGTGATTGGCAGCGTTTGTTGGAGTCAGACCATCACTATTCCCTGCTACTGATCTTTCAGGGAATGGATACTGCTGGTAAAGATGGTGCAATTCGACATGTAATGTCGGGTGTAAATCCACAAGGCTGTCAGGTATATAGTTTCAAAAGCCCTAGTACGGTAGAACTGGAACATGATTTTCTTTGGCGCACCACCTGTCAGTTACCGGAAAGAGGACGAATTGGCATTTTTAATCGTTCTTATTATGAAGAGGTGCTTATTGTCCGTGTCCACCCCAATATCCTCGCCGGTGAGAACCTGCCTAAAGAAGCTCAGAATAAAAAAAATATTTGGAAGGATCGCTATCGTTCTATTGTTGATCTGGAAAAGCATTTGCATTGTAATGGTACGAAGGTCATCAAATTTTTTCTGCATCTTTCTAAAGATGAGCAGCGCAAACGTTTTCTGGAACGAATCGATGATCCTGATAAAAATTGGAAACTAACTCGTGACGATATTGAAGAACGCCAATATTGGGATGACTATATGGAAGCTTACGAAGAATGCTTGGGGGCGACAAGTACTAAGGAGTCGCCGTGGTATATTGTGCCAGCGGATGATAAGGAAAATAGCAGAATAATCATTTCAACGATTATCCTGGATACGCTGAATAAAATGAAAATGAGTTATCCAGAAACAGATGCTAAACGTCGTGAGGAGCTGCAAGTGATTCGCAAGTCGCTTACTGAATAAATAGTAATGCATCTCTTTTATCTAGTGAAATAGCGAAACCAACTAGAAATCAACTAATTGAATATGGGAATAAACCAGTAAAAGTGCATGAGAAAAGTAAAAATTATATAAATTTTAGCGGATAAAGAAAAAAATAATCGTTCAACTTAAAAGAGTTGACGATTATTTTTTATTTTATTAACTGTTCGAAATAAACCACCGGCTTAGCCGGCGGAATCGACGGTTTTGACTTTAGTCGAAAAAAAATCCCTGTTACAATAAATGCAGGTCTAGCCAACCGCATAAAAAATAACAGGGAGGTCTTTATCATGCAAGATAAAGATATACAAAGTTTAGAACATACTAAGTGGAGATGTCAATATCATATTGTTTTTGCGCCTAAATATCGTCGGATGGAAATTTATGGAGAA